>NZ_JBHTIA010000026.1:0-107475 GCF_042676625.1 Mucilaginibacter lutimaris | reverse complement strand
GCCATACTTTAACGCTAAGCTACGAAAACTTATCCCCTGGATAAGATGGTCATTGATGATCTTTTCTTCTTTTAGCTTGTTCATCTTTTACACTATTTAAGTGTAAACTTATTTTAGGACAAGTCAAAAGCTGTTATATTCGGCTTTTACTTGCCCGGGGTATATATAGCAACCCCTACCCTCGAATCGGCACAGCCATAGTATAAAAACCATTTCTTTTTAAAGTATACCAGCCCTTCCATAAATACGGTACCGGCCGGATACTGGCCGCTTTTTTCAAAGGCTTCCTGTGGTACAAAAAAGGGCTTATCTAAGCGGTTCAGGGGTTTTGTTGGGTCGGTAGGTGAAAAAATAACCTGACCGCCGCAATACGAATTAGCTGTATAATTTTTATCGCCATGGTCTTTATTGTTCTTGCCGTTGTATAATAGTAAAATGCCCCTGGGCGTCATAACAGCGGGCGGGCCGCACTCTGTAAGGTCGCTGTCGAAATAGTTTTTACGAGGTGATATCAATGGCCTCAGGCTACCGTCCTCTTTAACAAGCGGTGTCCAATTCACCAAATCGGTTGAGGTTGCTGCAAACACCCCCAATTCGCCCCAATACATCCAGTACTTGCCATTTATTTTGGCAATTACCTGTTTACCGTTAACCAGTTTTGTAATAATTGATGCTGATTTGCTGGCAATGTTAAAAAACCTGCCGTTATAAGCTTTACGAAAAATGGGGCCGTGTTTGGTCCACTTTTTAAGATCTCTTGAAGTTGCTACACCAAGGCGGGGCATATCGTGGTTCCATTGGGTGTAAAAAACAACATAGGTGCCGTTGGCTGTCATAGCAACACGCGGGTCTTCGCAGCCCCCTGTCCATTCAAATTCTTTCTGGCTATCGTTATCAGGATAAAGCACAGGCGCAGGCGAGCGTTTTACCGTGGTACCGTTGCTGCTTTCGGCCAAACCCAGGCGGGATGTACGGCCGCCGATACCTATACCCGATTTATCCTCGGCACGGTAAAGAATATAGATCTTGCCATCCTTAATGGTAGCCGCCGGGTTAAACGTATCATTAGACTCCCAATCCATCTGCCTTTTGCGCATCGGGTCGTAAAACCTACTGGTAGTATCCGGACTGATCAAAGGGTTTACCCCTACCGGCCTGATAAATGGACCAAAAGCCCATCCGGGCAGTTTCTGACCTTGTGCCGATACTGTGCCTGCCGTTGTCAGTATAAGCAGGGTAACGATCCTAATGAATTTGTAAACGTTTTTCATCCTTATTTAATTAAGCGGTATTAGCCTTGCCAGATACTGGTCCATATCATCTTCATATAAAACTTCAACTACCCAGCCCTCTTCGGTAGCAATTGTTTTTAGCTTTTCAGCATCAATATAAAGCCACTTAAACCAATTGTTTTTTTGGCCTTTGTAAACATACTGGTATGAAAGTTCGCCGTAGTAGTCATCCCTAACAGGCACATCGCCGTCATACAAATATGCAATATCAGAAGAATCGAATATCAATTGGCCTCCTTTGTTCAGGAGCGTTTTAGCATGTTGTAAAAATAGCCGTAATTGTTGGATGGTTCCGCATAGGCCTATACCGTTCATCATTAGCAACAGGGTATCGTATTTATCCCGCTGATAGGTAAAAACATCGGCCGCTACAGCCAGTTTTACACCACGTTGCAGCATAATGGTTACGGCAAGGTCAGAAATGTCAAGTGCTGTAACATCAAGGCCTTTGCCCTGTAAGATCAACGCGTGGCTGCCTGCCCCCGCTCCAATATCTAATACCTTACCCCTGCACTTGTTTATAGCTATAAGCTCCAGGTCGGGCATTTCATCTTCGGTACGGAAATATACATCCAGCGGCATTTCTTCTTTAGCGCCATAGGTATTATTTATCCATAGTTTATGTTTGCCGTCGCCCTTAAAATAGCCGAATAACGCTTGGCCAAAAATATCTTTCAAATTGAGTTGGTGGTTTACATCTCAAAGAAAAGGAATGTATGCTAAAGCATCAACCTTTTTTCTTCACAACACTCAACTCCCCGGTATTTTCGCGATATATAGTTTGCACTTCATCGTAATCGTCAACATTGGCTTTAAGGCGCACATCGCTCATCAGGTCGTCTTGTGTCATGAGGCTGCTGTTTAGTTTATCATGCTTAATTTCGCCGTTCTCAAAAAGCACTTCGCGGTCGCCTTTAAAAAAGTGTTCGATGCGCTTGCTTTTTATAATAAGCCAGGCCAGGCCACGATGCAGCAAAACCATGGCAAGGCAGGCGCCTATAGTAGATATAAATGGCGACGCGCCAACAATGGCCCTGCTTAATACCGCACCAAAAATAATTTGCATGATGGTATCAAAACCCGTTTTTTTAGCGAACGTGCGCTTGCCCGATATACGAATTAATGCCATTGCAATAAAGTAAACTGATACAGCCCTTGCACTCATTTGCAATACGGTAAGGTCTTTACCCTCTCCAAATATTTTAATGATGATATCCATCGGCTTATTATTAAAATAACATAAACAGTATGTTAAATAATAATTAAAGCGCGCTGAAATTGTTTGCGGGAGAGTTGTTTAGCTTTGCCGGTTTATTTAAGCTTGTAAGCTACCACGCTTTTACCCAGGAATGTAGGCACATAAATTATGCGGCTTTTAGCGTCGTAACCAATATCGGCTGTTTTATCATTTGTGGAGTGTGTATCTAAAAGCACGTCTTTGTTTCCATTAGCCTGTATGTAGTAAAGGTAACCCTGCCAGGCCGTAGCTAACATATCGCCATTGCCTACAGGTTCAATACCATCGCCGCCATGTTCAAGCGTTGTAAGTTTCATCGGGGTTTTATCGGTGCCCACAATATACGCGCCATCGCCGGTTAGTACATAAAGTTTATCATTTACGGCCCTTAAACCGTTTACGCCTTTTTGGTTTTGCAGGAAGGTAGTTACTTTGTTACCAACTATTTTGTGTACAAGGCCGGTCATGCTATCGCTTACGTAAACAGCGCCTGCCTTATCTACCGTAACATCATTTAAGCCTTTTGCGCCTTTAACCGGTACTTTATGATCAACCTTACCGGTTTTTATATTTACCACCACAACTTCATCAACATCGCCTATGTAAAGCCAATTGCCCCTAATGGCCATACCCTTTGGCGCGTTTAAGCCGGTTACCCAACTGGTATCAATTATCTTTCCGCTTAACGAAACTTTGGCAATACCGCCTTTGCCATCTTTTGCCCAGGCGTCGCCATCTATCAGTGATACATATAAAATACCGTTTGCCGGTAATACCGACTCGGGCGTGGCCAATGTAGCCGGGGTTTGCCATAGCTTGCTAACCGTATGCTGCGCGGATGCAACACCGGCTATAAAAGTTAAAGCAGCGACAAGAAGTGCTTTAGAAACAGGGATCGTAATTTTCATAATAGTAGATTTTATTGGTAACCAAATATAAATAAACATCTTACAAATGCTATGCTGTTAACCAATGCAAAAAAGGCCGTTTCAAATAAGTTTGAAACGGCCAATGAATACAACATGAAAAAATATTAGCTATCCTTCTCAACAGGCTTTTGCATTTCGGCCATGTTGTGGGCAACCATTGTATCAGGCGTAATGTGGCTCATGCCTACCATCACTTTGTTTTTAAAGCCCGAAATGATCTTGTCATCACCAGCCATAAGCGCATTATAACCATCTTTGGCAACATCTGCCGGATTAGAAAGCGACTCTTTATCCTGCACTATCTTAGCATCCTGCATACCTGCTTTATTAAAGAAATCGGTATCGGTAGCACCCGGCAGCAGCGCGGTAACGGTGATGTTGGTATCCTTTACCTCTTCGCGGATAGCCTCGGTTAACGATAGTACGTAGGCTTTGGTACCGTGATATACTGCCTGCCATGGGCCCGGTGTTTCGCTGGCTATAGACGCGAGGTTAAGGATCTTACCTTCGTTGCGGGCCACCATCTCTTTTAAAAAGTGTTTGGTGAGTATGGTTAAAGCGCCAATGTTAAGGTCTATTATTTTTAGCTCGCGTTCAATGTCGTTATCTTTAAACAAGCCATAAGCCCCCTGGCCGGCATCGTTAACCAGTACATCAACCTGTATACCTGTACGTTTAACATCATCACACAATGAAAAAACCTCGTCGCGGTTAAACAGGTCTTTGGCAAAGGTTATTACATCTACGCCGCTTTCCTGTAGTTCGGCCGCCGTTTTGTCCAGCTGCTGCTGATCGCGCGACACAATAATCAGGTTATAATTGTCTTTGGCAAATAATTTTGCCAGTTCGTAGCCAATACCGCTTGTTGCGCCGGTTATTAAGGCATATTTAGTAGCACTCATAGTTTTAGATATTTAGATGTTAGAGATTCGCGATTGTTGTGTAATTGGCTACAGCCAGGGATGTATTGCGCTGGCAAAAAACACCAATGCCATTAATAATAGCATGAAATAAAATTTAACCGTTTCCTTTTTCATCCGAGTATTAATTTATTAGCCATTCACAACTTCGCCGCCATTAATGTGTATTACCTGCCCGGTAATGAATGAGGCATCATCAGACGCGAGGAAAACATAGGCCGGCCCTAACTCTGATGGTTGCCCGGCCCGCTTCATGGCGGTTTCGCTGCCAAACTCCTTTATTTTTTCCTCATCAAATGTTGATACGATGAGCGGCGTCCAAACCGGTCCCGGGGCTACGGCGTTCACTCTTATCTTCTTATCAACCAAATTGGTAGCCAGCGAACGCGTAAAAGTGGTTATAGCGCCTTTGGTCGATGAATAGTCTATCAGGTTTGGCGATGAGCGGTATGCTGTTACCGAAGTGGTGTTGATAATGGCGTCCCCTTCATGCAAATGATCTAAAGCGGCGGTAGCAAAGTGGAAGTAAGCGAAGATATTGGTCTTAAAGGTATCTTCTAACTGTTGCTCGGTAATGTCTTTAAATTCTTTTTGCGGCACCTGCATACCGGCGTTGTTCACCAGGATGTTCAATTTGCCGAGTGTTTCAACCGTTTGCTCAACAGCCCGGCGGCAAAAATCGCGGTCTTTAACATCTCCTTTAATGAGCAAGCATTGCTGCCCGGCGGCTGCTACCAGTCCCTGTGTTTCTTCGGCATCGCCATCTTCTTCTAAATATACAATGGCAACATCGGCACCCTCGTAGGCATAATGCACTGCAACAGCACGGCCAATACCGCTATCACCACCGGTTATTAATGCAACCTTGCCCGCAAGTTTATTTGCTGCTTTATAATCGGGTTTTATATACTCCGGCCTTGGGTCCATTTCGGCCTCTACACCGGGTTGATGGTCTTGTTTTTCGGGTGTTTCCTGTTCGGTACTCATATCATTATAAAATTTAAAACGGCTACCGCAAAAGCGATAGCCGGTATATCTCTGTTTATTCCCAGGGGTTTAAAACAACTTTTACACAGTCGTCTTCTTTCTTCTCAAATATTTCGTAGCCTTTGGTAACCTCGCTAAGCGCCAACCTGTGGCTAATAATATCATCAAGTACAACCTTCTCTTCTTTAACAAGATCGATCAGGTGGTCGATGTAGTTTAGCACCGGCGCCTGGCCCTGCCTAATGGTTAAGCCTTTATCAAAAATGCGGTGCATGGGGAAGTTATCATATGTAGAACCATAAACTCCCATAATGGTAACCGTACCACTGCGGCGAACAGCTTTAAATGCCATATCTAAAACCTTCATGCTGCCAACCTCAAAATTTACAAGGGCTTTGGCTTTATCAAGTATGGTACGGTCGGGCTCAAAGCCAACGGCATCTACGCATACATCGGCACCACGGCCGCCAGTCATTTCTCGAATAGCCTCTACTACGTCAATCTCATCGGGGTTAAGTGTATCTACTTTATTAACCTGGCGGGCTTTCTCTAAACGGTAGTTAAGCGGGTCGATAGCTATTACGCGGCTTGCACCGTTTAACCATGCAGCCTTTTGCGCCATTAACCCAACCGGGCCCGAGCCAAAAATGGCTACAACCTCGCCACCCTTTAGTTGAGCCCAGTCAATAGCGCTCCACCCTGTAGGGAAAATGTCTGTAAGGAACAATACCTGCTCGTCGGTCATGTTATCGGGCACTATGCGCGGACTTATATCGGCATAAGGCACACGCACATATTGCGCCTGCCCGCCGCTGTAACCGCCGTAAAGGTCGGTGTAGCCAAATAAGGCGGCACCTTTCTGGTCCATCATATCGCCATTAGGGCCGTAGTGTTTATAGTTGGAGTTTTCGCAGCTTGGCGATGCGCCATGGTTACAAAAGAAGCAATGGCCACATGCAATTGGGAACGGCACCACTACACGGTCTCCTTTTTTTAGATTGGTGATGGCCGAGCCAACCTCTTCTACAATGCCCATAAACTCGTGTCCCATTACCATCGGCTCTGTTTGAGGCACACCACCGCTCAGGATGTGCAGGTCTGATCCGCAGATTGCGGTTGAGGTAACTTTAAGGATAACATCTCTCGGGTCTTCTATACGCGGGTCTTCAACGGTATCGTATCTGATGTCTCCGGGTTTGTGAAAAACGGCTGCTTTCATAAGTGTTGTTTTTTAGTCTTTGTCTTTAGTTTCTAAAACAACCCTGTTAAATGATTATAGTTTTAAGAAATATTTTTTATTGGAATGTTAAAGTTGTTGGATTGCCATTAAGCTGTTTTTATAGCTGATACTCCTAATGATTGTGAAAAAAGTATTTGCTTAGAATAGATTGCTAATGCCCTTAGCAATAATTTTAAGGCATTTGGTTTACCTTTGCAGCAATGGATTATTTTAAAAACCTGCTCTCGCTGCTCAAAACCGAACGCGACGAAGACCGGGCATTGTACTTAAAACTAACGCAAACAACATCAGTTACAGATAGGCGCTCGGCAGGCATTACCTGGTACCCTATCGCCATCCGCGGCCAGGAACCAAGCCGCGGCGATTATTTAACCGTTGAGGTCGAACGTACCACCAATAAAGATATAAGCCACCAGTTTAAATTTGGGGCGCCTGCGGTATTATTTTCAAACCATGATGCCGGCATCGATCGTGTTGAAGGCACAATTGCCTATGCAGGCGGCGACCGCTTGACGATTACTCTCTTTACAGATGAACTACCCGACTGGACACGCAATGGCAAACTGGGTATCGAATTGCTTTTTGATAACAACAGTTACGATGAAATGCAGAACGCCCTTAAACAGGCATCGGCATTAGCAGATAAGCCCGAAGGTAAGCTTATCCGTATTTTAACCGGGCTGGCGGAACCTTCTTTCGATGAGATTTACGAAGCCCCTATAGATGGCTTAAACGCATCACAATACACCGCCGCGCAAAAAGTATTGGCCGCGCAAGACCTTACCATTGTACACGGCCCGCCGGGAACAGGCAAAACCACCACCCTTATACAGGCTATTAAACGCCTTATTAAACAGGATGGCAAACAGATATTGGTTGTTGCGCCGAGTAACACTGCTGTAGACCTGTTAAGCGAGAAACTGGCCAACGAAGGCCTGAATGTTCTTCGTGTGGGCAACCCGTCTAAAGTATCCGAAAAATTGATGTCGCTTACGCTGGATAGCAAGATGGCGGCACATGCCTATACCAAAGATATTAAGCAACTAAAAAAACAGGCGGCGGGATATAAAGATATGGCCCACAAATATAAACGCAGCTTTGGCAAAGCCGAACGCGACCAGCGCAAAGCCCTGTTTGACGAAGCCCATCGCATGATAAAAGACGCGGGTAAAATAGAGCAATTTATTATTGACGACCTGATAGCTAAGGCGCAGGTAATAACCGCTACTTTGGTGGGTAGCAACCACTACACGGTGCGCGATATAAAGTTTGAGACAGTTGTGATTGACGAAGCCGGGCAGGCGCTTGAACCTGCCTGCTGGATCCCGATACTGAAAGCGCAGAAATTAGTTATGGCGGGCGATCATTTCCAGTTGCCGCCAACTATTAAATCTGTTAAGGCAGCTAACGAAGGGTTACGTACCACACTATTAGAAAAGTGCGCCGTATTGCACCCCAACGCGGTTACCCTACTGGAAGAGCAATACCGCATGAATGAAGCCATTATGGGCTTTTCTTCAAAAGAATTCTATTCGAGCCGCTTAAAGGCGAATGCATCGGTAGCCAAACAGTTGCTTTTTGATGGCGATGTGCCAATGAGCTTTGTTGATACCGCGGGCTGTGGCTTTGATGAAAAACCTGACGGCACCAGCAGCGTTAACCCCGAAGAAGCTGTATTCCTGCTAAAACACTTACAGCAATTGGCTGATACGATTGAAGCTAAAGACCTGCCCTTCCCGTCGGTTGCTATTATCTCGCCCTACAAAAGCCAGATAAGGGTTTTAAAGGAACTGTTTGAAGCCTCTGCCCTGCTGCCTTACGCCGATAAGATCACAATCAACACCATAGATAGTTTCCAGGGGCAGGAACGGGATGTGGTATATATAAGCATGACGCGCAGCAACCCGGATGGCACCATAGGCTTCCTGTCAGATATCCGCCGTATGAATGTGGCTATGACAAGGGCACGCAAAAAGCTGGTTATCATTGGCGATAGCGCTACCATTACCCGCCTCCTATTTTACGCGGATATGATGGCCTATGCGGAGCAAACCGGCGGCTATCAAAGCGCTTGGGAATACATGGATTAATCTCTGCCAGTGTTTATAATTTAATTGAAGTTTACACATTATTCTTAGGATATTTAGCGCCGCAGGCAATAGCAGTAACCAGGTGAGCAACACACATGACAACCACATAACCGATCATGTTTTTATTTTGAGGGACGTCCCTTTCCAAAATATCACCGATGTTATTATTGCCAAAAACTCCGCTTCGGGTGCTTACCCGGATGCCGATAAGTACAAGCACATTGCCCCAAAACACATAGCCGTTAACGAGGGCGTATTTATTGATCAAAGTAACGGAGCTTTCCCACCTGTTGGTATTGTACAAAACGCCGATGGCCTGTTATTCACCTGTAGTTGCAACAACCCTCCGGGCAAACTTTGCGAGCACGAGGCCCTTGTGCTGGGTGCCATAACCCGCAGGGACGAACTGGGCATTTTTTTTAATCATAACCTTCGGCACCAAAAACTAAAACGCGCGGCCCTTGATTACGGGCTGGAGAACGAGCACGACCTCGACCGTTATTTTAAACTTGATTATCAGCATAAGGCCGTAACCGTAATCCCGGTAAGCGCATCGCTTATGCCGGTTACAAAAGAAAGCTTATCCGGTTTAAGTAGTTTAATATTAAACAATGTACCTCAAGAAATTAAGGACGATGAACGAACGATTTGTGTAGTTATAAAACAGCATAAATATTACCAGTATTTATTCATTGAATTGTACTCGGCACAAACCACTAAAGAGGGCAAGATCAAAAATCCAATGGCTTCGGTTAACCCATTAGACCTAATCTGGGAAACAGACGATAACAACCGGCTTAAGTTTTACACGGGCATCAACAAGTTTCAAAATCACCTTAACGCTAAACGCACCGAGGCAGATATTAAAGCCCTGCGTGCCATTGTAAAAAATACGCCCGGTTATCCCTTTTACTACCATGATAGCGCCATATCAGAGAACATAACTGCTACTTCTGTAGTACCCGTAAAAGTGGCTGTGATGCCGCATGATGTTAAGCTAACGGTAGAAAGCAAAGGGCAATTTTTCGAGATCTCGGGCTCGGTAACAATTGGCAAAACGAACCATCCGCTTAAGGACCTCGACCTGCGCTTTAATTATTTTGTACTGCTGAATGATACCCTTTACCTTGTAGATAACTTGCAGGTGTTGGCATTAATAGATTTGCTCAAAAAACGGCCGGACAATTTACTTATACACCAGTCTAAGTTTGAAGATTTTAAAAACGAATTTCTATCTAAACTGCAAGACAATATATTAGTTGCCTATAAGCACATTAAGCCGGCTACACCTGTACAATTGAAGCAGCAGGGCTTCGCTAAGGAAACAGAGCAGATCATTTACCTTTCGGACTTTGGCCGCCATGTAATGTTACTACCCGTTATGCGTTACGGTGAGGCCGAGATACCGGTGCGCACCAAACGGATGATATATGGCAGGGATGCAAAGGGCAAAGAGTTTTTAGTGCAACGCAATGATGAGGCCGAACTGGCTTTTATAGCATTACTCATTAAACAACACCCCTGGTTCCCCGAACAGTTGGAAAATGACGACCTGCCCTACTTTTACCTGCATAAACGCTACTTTTTACAGGAAGAATGGTTCTTGAACGTATTTGAAGAATGGAAGGCAAATGGCATTACCGTTTTAGGCTTTAACGAGCTGGAAGGCAATAAGCTTAACCCCAACAAGGTAAACATTACCATTAGGGTTTTAAGCGGCATCAATTGGTTTAATACGGAGGTTAATGTACGTTTTGGCCGAAAGCGCGCCGCTTTAAAACAAGTGAACAAGGCTGTACGCAACAAAAGCAAATATGTGCAGCTTGATGACGGCACTTTGGGCATCCTCCCTGCTGAATGGATAGAGAAGTTTGCCGAATATTTTAACTCGGGCGAGATAGTGGATGACACCCTACAGATTCCTAAAACAAACTTCCAGACCGTTAGCGAACTTTTTGACGATGCTATGCTGGAGGATGACGCTAAAATTGACATCCAAAACCTGCAATTAAAGGTAATGGATTTTGAGGCGATAAAGGATGTTGCCGTATCTCCCGATTTTAAAGGCACACTACGACCTTACCAGCACCAGGGCTTAAACTGGCTCAACTTTTTAGATGACCTGAACTTTGGGGGCGTATTGGCCGATGATATGGGCTTGGGTAAAACACTTCAGATCATCGCTTTCATCCTCTCGCAACGCGAAAAGGTAAAGCGCAATACCAATCTGTTGGTTGTGCCAACCTCGCTGATATTTAACTGGCAAATGGAGCTAAAGAAGTTTGCACCATCTATTCGCGTACATACCATTTATGGTGCCGACCGTATTAAGAACACCGATGAGTTTGATACTTTCGAGGTGATCCTTACCTCCTATGGTACATTGTTAACCGACGTAAATTTCCTGAAAAGCTACCGGTTCAATTACGTATTCCTTGATGAATCGCAGGCTATAAAAAACCCCGATTCACAGCGATATAAGGCCGTTCGCCTGCTAAAGGCACGCAATCGTATTGCCATTACCGGTACGCCTATAGAAAATAATACGTTCGACCTGTATGGGCAGCTATCATTCGCCTGCCCGGGCTTGCTGGGTACCAAGCAGTACTTTAAAGATATTTACGCGGTGCCTATAGATAAATTTAAGGTGATGAAACGTTCTAACGAACTTCAGGCCAAAATAAAACCATTTATACTAAGGCGCACCAAACAGCAGGTGGCCCAAGAACTGCCCGAAAAAACCGAAATGGTACTCTATTGCCCGTTGCAACCCCAACAGCGCGGCATATATGATGCTTACGAAAAAGAGTTTAGGGAGTATATATCTGCCACAACAGATGACGTGCTGAAGCGCAGCCCCATGAACGTGTTAAAAGGTCTTACCCGCCTGCGCCAGATCTGCAACTCGCCTTTGCTGCTCACGGGCGATAAGCCACCTGGCGATGAGTCGGCCAAGATAGATGTGCTGATGGAACAAATAGAAAGCAAATCGCCACAGCATAAGATATTGATATTCTCGCAGTTTGTGAGCATGCTGGAACTGATTAAAAAAGAGTTGACCGCACGTGGCATACAATTTAGCTGGTTAACGGGCAGCAGCCGCAACCGGGAAGCCACGGTAAACAATTTTCAAAACAATCCTGACATACGGGTATTCCTCATCAGCCTTAAAGCAGGCGGTGTGGGCTTAAACCTTACCGAGGCCGACTACGTGTACCTGGTAGACCCGTGGTGGAACCCCGCGGTAGAGAACCAGGCAATTGACCGGTCGCACCGTATAGGGCAAAACAATAATGTAATGGCCATAAGGCTAATATGCCCCAACACGGTTGAGGAAAAAATAATAGAGATGCAGGCATCAAAACAACAGTTGGTTAAGGACCTTATTAAAACCGATACATCATTCCTGCAATCGCTTTCTAAAGCCGATCTGCTTGGTTTGTTGCGTACATAGATAAACGTATCATTTCCTAATGCTTTTATTATGTTTGTTATTATGAGTATTATACGTAAAATAACCCTGATAATGTTAGTGATTACAACTATAGCAGCATCAGCCCAGATAAAAAACTTTAATAAGAATGGTGGGCAAATAACTCGCTTTAGCACCATTGGCAACGCTGTGGACGCGCACGATGGGGAGATAGCCTATTTCGACGGCACTTATTACCTGTATGGCACCAGTTACGATTGCGGTTTTCAGTGGGGTAACAAAGGGGCGCCATTTTGCGGATTTAAGGTGTATTCGTCTAAAGACATGAATAGCTGGACGGACCGCGGCTACCTTTTTGATGCCACTACTGCTGTTTGGCAAACCCGGTGCGATGGTAAAACCTACGGCTGCTTTCGCCCGCATGTTATTTACAATCAAAAAAACAAATTATATGTGCTTTGGATAAACGTATACGATAACCGTGTTGGTTACCGTGTATTTACCAGCAAAACGCCTGTTGGGCCATTTAACGAAGTTGCAGAACCTCATTTGGCTGTAAACAGCGATATGCCCATTGCCGGCCTCAATAATGGCGACCATGATACTTTTATAGATGACGACGGCACAGCCTACCTGGCATTTACCGACTGGAGAACAAAAGGTACTATAGTAATAGAAAAATTAAGCGACGATTACCTCACAGGTACAGGCGAATTTGTAAAAGGCATTACCGAAGGAGAAACAGAGGCACCAGGCCTGTTTAAACGCAAAGGTATTTATTACGTAGTGTACTCCGACCCTAATTGCGGCTATTGTTCGGGTACAGGTACATCTTATCGCACCGCGCCATCGCCGCTTGGGCCGTGGTCTAAGCCTACCAAAATTAGCGATAACTCCTGCGGGGGGCAACCATCTTTTGTATCTACCATCAAAATAAATTCGGAAACTGTTTATCTGTATGGCAGCGACCTTTGGAACAACGCCGCCAAAAACGAAGCACTTGCCAATTTTTACTGGGCCCCTTTAACTTTTGCTGCCGATGGTTCCATCAATCCGCTTAAATGTTTTGAAGTATACAAAATGCCCAGGGCGCTACCTTCCACACCACCCAAAGGGTTAGATGCCACATCCGGACAAGCGGATTTTAGTTTAAAGGGTGATATAAAGCAGGATACTGCAAGGGCGCAATATTTTACCATTAAACGTTCGGGAAAACTGAATAAACTGGAGATAACTGTATTTAAGAACAATTATCCGGATGCCGATCTGTTGGTAGAGATTTACAAAGCTAATAAGTTTAAACAACCTGCCGGTTTGCCCTTAAGCACTCAGCACATACCTGCCGATGCTATTGGTTGGTCGGCTAAGAATATTATGGTCAAGCCAAATATGCGGGTTTTAAAAGGGCAGCAATACGTATTTGTCCTAAAATCGGCATCCACTAAAGGTTGTTATGGGTACGCCTACAGCGATTTTGCGCCCAATGCAGGTGGTGGCGCATCATTAAGTACCAATGGTGGCAATGGTGGCAAAACCTTTAAGCCTGAAGCAGGCCGAACGCTGAAGTTCCGGTCATTTGTAACTAATTAAACTTATATCGACTCCCTGATGATGGTGTTGAACGGTACTTTAATGTGGCTAAATGAACTGTCTAATACCAATTGGGCGGCGTGTTTACCCATAAATTCAAAATCGGTAGATATGGTGGTTATACCGTTTAGTATAAACTTTTTAAGCGGTGTTTCGTTGTAGGATATAATACCTACATCTTCTTTCAATTTCAGGTTTTGTTGTAACAGTAAGTTTATCAAGGCCACAAGGTCATCCTCGGTAAGGGTGATGTATAGGGTATCTTTTACTATCTTTTCGCTGTTCAGGTCAGATACGATATCGTAATCGCAATTATACTGCTTACAAAAGTTCAAGAAACCTATCAGGATGTCTACCGGGTAGTAACTATCTTTAGGGAAAACTATTGTGCAGGAATTATAGCGCTTTATATTGTCTGTTAAATGTTCGAGCGCGTTGTAAATATCGTTTTCAAAATCTTCGTAAACCGCGCTAAAATCACCTTCAACACCTTCTACCAGTTTCCCCATAAGTATCAGTTTATCTTTAGGGATCTGGTTTATTACCTCGTGAGCGTTATCTATCTTATCAATAAAATGAGGCACAACTACTACTTTGTCGTAATTATCCTGTTTTTCTAAAAGTATCTTTTTAAAAAAATTGAAGCTGTTATTATAAATATAAAAATCAATTGAGGCCTGATTGCCAAGCGCCCCGGCAAAGGCATCGTACATTATTTTTTTATGGCTGCTTAGCTTGTTAAACAGCAGCAACACCTTAACAGGCCTGTCGAGGTTAACGTTAGAAACATAATACCCCTTGCCATGTACCGAACTTATAACACCACTCTTTTTCAGCGTATTATATGCTTTCGTTACAATATTTCTTGAGATATCAAGCGCAATGCTCAGGTCGTTTATAGAGGGCAGTATATCGTTCTCCTCAATAAATTTTTCGTCTATCCCCTGCAAAATACAATTGCATAACTGCCTGTAATACGGCGTTAGCGAGTACTCGTCAATCTTTAATATTTTAAGAAAATTCTTCATACAATAACTTGCGCTAAGCTAAAATTATAAAGGCTTGTTAACAACCCGTAATAGCATCTGTCTTAAATATTTTGCCCGACACATGTATAGTAACAATTAGGTTTAATGCTAATCTAAACTGTAATTGCGTTAGTATTGCCCTTTTTTAATTAAATGAGTGCTTAAACTTGGCGGGTGAGCTTTTTTTTCATCATATTTATTATTTAAATAAACTAAGATATATATGGGCCTTTTTAGCAGACTACTGAACGAGTTAATTGACGTAATTGAATGGGTAGACAACACACAGGACACCCTTGTTTGGAAGTTCCCACGGAATGATAACGCCATAAAAATGGGCGCTAAACTCACAGTGCGCGAATCGCAGGTGGCTATCTTTATGAACGAAGGCCGCATTGCCGATGTATTTACCCCGGGCATGTATGAGCTGCAAACACAAAATATGCCCATCCTTACCACTTTAAACAGCTGGAAGTATGGCTTTAACAGCCCTTTTAAAGCAGATGTGTTTTTTGTAAGTACGCGCCAGTTCGTGAACCAAAAATGGGGCACAAAAAACCCGGTTATGATACGCGATGCCGAGTTTGGGCCGGTGAGGCTGCGTGCTTTTGGTACTTTTAATTTCAAAGTTCAGGATGCTAAACAATTTATAACCGAAATAGCAGCTACTAACCCGCAATTCGTTGTACAGGATATAAACGAGCAACTGCGTAACCTGATAGTTGCGCGCGGGATGGATGCCGTTGCGCAATCTAACATATCGATACTAAACCTTGCCGCCAATTACAATGAGATGGGGCAACTAATAGCCGACAGCATACAGCCCGATTTTATTGAGATGGGGCTTAACCTAACCAAGTTGCTGGTAGAAAACATTTCGTTACCTCCCGAGGTAGAACAAGTGCTTGATAAGCGCAGCGAAATGGGCATTATTGGTAACCTGGGCGCTTATGCCCAGTTCCAGGCGGCTAATGCGATAGAAAAATCGGCAGAGAATACCATTGGCGGCAATTTAGGTGCCGCCGGTATGGGCCTTGGCGTTGGCGCCGCCATGATGGGCCAGGTAGGCAATGTATTTAAACAAAATCAGTTTGACCCCAATACTGCCGCTACAGACGCTGCTCCTCCTATCCCATCGGCACTATACCATATTGTTAAGGATGGAAAATCTGACGGGCCGCATACTTTAACCGACATAAGATCCATGATAGCTAATAAAGCCATTACAAAAGATACCATGGTTTGGAAAAAAGGAATGGCCGAGTGGGCTGCCGCGGGCAGCGTTACCGACCTTACGGACGCTTTTGATAACGAGCCGCCGCCAATATTATAACCGCACCATCGAAATTACACAGATGAACGACCTTACCAAGCCGGCCCAAATCAGCAATGCGTTAAAGTGCAAAGGCTGCGGTGCCCTGCTACACTTTGTACCGGGCACCCACAGTTTACAATGCGATTATTGCGGCGAAAATAACCCTATTGAGCAAAGCGCCACGGCAACCGAAATTACAGCCGTTGATTTTGAGGATTACGTGGGGAATATTGACACCGGCAAACAGTTAAATAACCAGCAAATTGTAGATTGCCATAACTGCGGGTCGCGTACTGTGCTCGATAATTTTGTCACGTCAGATAAGTGTCCGTTTTGCGCATCGCCGTTGGTGCTAAACCTCGGCAGCGGTTTGCAATATGTACCACCACATTACATCCTACCTTTTGAGGTTACCAAGGAACAAGGTGCAGATTTTTTTAAAAAATGGCTCGCAGGGCTTTGGTGGGCACCAAATGACCTGGCCAAAAAAGTAAGCAATAGTTCATCAATATTAAATGGCGTTTACCTTCCCCATTGGACGTATGATATGAACACCATAACCCGTTATACGGGCGAACGTGGCGATTATTATTACACTACCGAAACTTATACAGTAAACAACAACGGCCAGTCTGAAACCCGCACAAGGCAGGTAAGGCATACCCGTTGGTCTTACGCGTCGGGTACGGTACATTGTAAATTCGAAGACCTTATTGTCCCGGCCAGCAGATCGTTACCCGAAGAAACACTTGTAAAGCTCGAGCCCTGGAAGTTTAGCAACCTGGTAAAGTTTGATGAGCGCTATACCAGCGGTTTCCGGTCCGAAACTTACCAGTTAGATCCCGAGAAAGGATTAGTAAAGGCTATTGAACAAACCGTATCTCAAATAAACGATACCATCAGGGATGACATTGGCGGCGACGAACAGCGGATAGATCATACCGACACCCAGTACAACAATAAGGCTATTAAATACATTATGCTGCCGGTTTGGGTTAGCGCGTACAATTACAACAATAAGGTTTACCAGTTTACTGTAAATGCCAGCACGGGCGAGGTAATTGGGCAGCGCCCTTTAAGCTATATTAAAATAGCGCTGGCCATCTTGTTTGCAATTGCCTTGATAATTGCCGCGGTAATGTATTTTCGGAACCAAAATGCCGGGCCACAATATTAAGTGTAATAAAAGCCTAAAATTGCATAGCAAATTGAAAACCGACCACTCCACCCTGGTATGACGGCAGTAAGATAGAACTACTCTTGTTCTCTTTTTTTAACTCGGTAGGTACATCGCGGTTCCGCTCTTTATCGCGCCCGCTTTTAAATAACTTGTTTCGGATATGCGGATAAATTAAATAAGCTGCCTTGGTAGAAAGGATACCAAAACCGGCACCGGCCACTACATCGCTAAACCAATGGTTTTGGTGGTAAATGCGAAATAAACCCGTAGTAGTTGCAAAGGTGTAACCTATGATGCCGTAATAGACAGATTTCTCGTTCAGTTCCTGCGCCATAAACTCAGCCCCTAAAAATGAGTTTGATGTATGCCCGGATGGGAACGAATGCCGGTCGCTGCCGTTTGGCCTAAGCCTGTGGGTAATATTCTTTAATCCAAAAACCGCCGCGTTCATCATCCCCTGCGCCATTACGTAAATAAGGGTACGATCTACAAAAGTGTTTTTACCGTGCACGCCAACAAGGTTAACGGCATATACCATCACCACCGGCGCATATTGGAAATAATCTTCGTAATGCTTTGTGGTAGAGAAGTTATGTTCGTTTGCTTCCTGGTAAACATACCTGTCAAACCTTTGCAGGGGTTTCAAAGCGAGCGAGCTTAAACCATACCCTACTAAAATTGCGGGGGGTATTAAGGCTGCGGTCTTGCTGCGCAGATGTTTAACAGTATCCGGGGCGGTGAAAAGATCTTTCTTCAGTGTATCTACAATGTTCACCTTTTTACCGGTATCGGCAGGTACGGTTTGTGCACCGGCATTAAAAGCAATAAACCAAAGGCCTAAAAAAAGTACTTTTTTCAACAGAAATATATTAAATATTAAACCATGCCGATAACGGCTTAATACTGAACGATGAAATACAGTTTATGTTTTGCCAGATTAAAGTATAACCGTGTACTATGCAGTTTAGTACAACTATTATGATGATAGCCTGCGGGGGCGCTTAGGCCTCTCTGCAGTACCGGCAGGTGCGGCCGGCCTTGTAAACGGCCTCGGGCTTGGCGCTTTTTTTACAGGCTGGTCTTCGGTTATGCTTAATTTAAGCTCCCTGCCCTGAAACATGGTACCATCTAAAGCTATTACGGCATTTTCGGCGCCGGCGCGGTTTTCCATTTCTATAAAGGCATAGCCCTTGCAAACGCGCGTTTTTTTATCACGCACAATTTTAATAGTGCTAACAGCACCGTGCCAGCTCACCAGCTGCACCAGCTCAAGTTCGGAAATATCAAGCGGAAAGCCGCCGATGAAGATCTTTGTCATAAGTAAATACAACGCAATATTAGGTATTCTTGTTATTTTTAAAAAACTTACGGTTAATTAATACATACAGTTGGCCTAAAACAATTGTTACCCGATATTTATTTAACAACTATGATAACTGTAGTAGGAATTTTTGAAAATGCTGAGCTTGCCGAAGAAGCAAGTTCTTATTTACTGGCAAACGGTTTAATAAGCGAAAATGTAGATGTGCACACACATGGCACACAGCCGAGCGGACACGACCACATAGGCAACTTTTTTAGCCAGTTGGTAGATGATGAGAATAAAGCCGAGCATTATGCCACATTGGCTCGCAACGGGTCAATTGTAACCGTTCATGCGCAGTCGCCCCGCGAAGCGCAGGAAGCGGCAGATACGCTTAACAATTACGGCGCTATAGACCTGAACGCGTCTGACGACAGCCCTTCGCACAGCCAGATGATAGAACGTATAGTAGCGGACGACCAGCGCCTGCGTGGAAGCAACCCCATCAGGTAATTGCCACAGCATTTCGGCGGCTGATATTTTCTTGTTATTTTGTGAAGTAAAACACTGCAAATGATCACCACAGATAAGCATAATGAAAAGATAGCAAAGATGACCTTTGCATCCGTGTACCCTATGTACATTAAAAAGATAGAAGCTAAGGGCCGCAGCATACAAGAACTAAACCAGGTTATAACCTGGCTAACAGGTTACGATGAGGAGAAACTGAATGATCTCATCGCACAAAAAGTAACGTTTGAACAATTCTTTCAGCAAGCATCTGTTAACCCTAACGCTTCACTCATCACCGGAATGATCTGCGGTTATCGTATCGAGGAAATAGATAACCCATTAACGCAGCAGGTTAGGTACCTGGATAAGCTGGTAGATGAACTGGCTAAAGGCAGGAAGATGGAGAAGATATTAAGACAGGGGAGTAACAAGTAAAAATCTTTTTAAATGAGATTGTGTAGCTTTTAAATGTATTAGAATTATGAATTTTAAAAAGTCTCAACCAATTATTCCCTTCAAGGATTTTAAAAAACTTATACTTCAATCAAAAGAATTTGAAAGTGTGCCTAAGCAAAAAAAATATAAAGTCACAAGAATTGATAATGATATAATTCACTTTATTCGTTTAGATGCCGATCCATCAAGTGATTGGTCGTTTGATATCAAAGATATTTACAACGCTTATATCAATCTTGACAACTATACAACATCATCTTTTAAAAATTATGTTCCTCGAAAGCATTCTCCAGCAAGGGGTATATTGTCACATTTAAAACTTATTGAACCATCCAAGTACTAATTCAACATCCGATTGAAATACTTATAAACAAAAACGCCCCTCATTTTCATGAGAGGCGTAGCGGGTGCTTATCAGTACAAATTACGTCGAAGTTTATCGCTGATTTGAAGTGGTTGGCCGATTTTCTTGAAAGAATATGATGTGATGGAAAAAGGCAAGAATTGATTGATTTGACATCTAATAAAAGCATGCATTATTTCACAATGGTATATTTAGATAGTACTGATTTTAAAATATCAATACTACCTATCAGGTTGAACTTATGATTGCTGATTAATGGAAAATGAATTATTCAAGCCTGGCCGACCGTAACGATCTGGAAAAAGAACTTGTGGAACTGGTTATGAAAGAAGTGAAGATGACTAAAAGGCAGTGACATGGCGTTGCATAATAGAATATTTCGATAACTTTATAACTTCACCAGTAACGTTTTGGTTTACCAAGCGTCCTTGTAATTGATGATGACCCGGAGCCCGATGATAAAACGCATTTTTTTCCCCCTATGGTTACTGATTCCTTTTATCCTTAAAGCGCACGCGCCTGACAGCTTGGAACTGAAACATTATTCTTTACCGCTGCTAAAGCAGGATTTTGATCTGACCATTCGTTCGCTTAAAGAAGCGCATACTGGCTTGTACTGGTATAATAGCCAGGATGCATTCGATCGTTACGTCCGAAAAAAGCGCGGCCAACTACATGATGGAATGAACGGGTTAGAATTTTACCAGCTTCTTGCACCCATCATCGCGTACACCAAAGAAGGGCATACCAATATTCGGCTAAGTAAAGTTTTGCAGCAATATTTGCAACAGCGGGTGTGTTACCTGCCAGTATTCATTAAGATTCTGAATGGGAAAATTTATCTTCTGAATGATTTGCCGATGGCTCGGTCAAGGGGTAGCGAACTGCTGTCGGTTAACGGGGTAAAAGCGGGAACGCTGCTTCAACGATTTATGACGTTCGAACCATCCGATGGCTACAACGTAACCGGTAAATACCGGTGGATCGAAGAAAACGCCAAGTTCAATCTTTATTATGCGCGCTGCTTTCCGGCGACCAAAGCTTTCACAATTAGTTTTAAAGACGCTGGCGGTAAGATACTGACCTTATCAAAGCTACCGGGTTTGCCACTGGACTCCTTGCGAAAGCAATACACGGCCGCTTTGAATTCTATCCCCAATAGCGTATTTACGCTACCAGCGAAGTTAGCCATCGACAGCACATCAGCTACTGCTGTTCTTACTATCAATTCTTTTCAAAAAAGGCGCTATACGGCAGCCAATATGGATTTTCATACATTTGTTAAAGACGCTTTCTACTGCATTAAAAAACAGCGGGTCAGCAAACTTATTATCGATATCCGCAAAAATGGCGGCGGCACAGAAGGTTACGAAGATTACCTGTTATCGTTTATGATCCGCAATGATTACCTGAAATATAGCTATGTGCAAGCCTCCGCTTTTCACTACTCATTTTATCCGTTTTCGGATTATAGATCTGACTGGATGGGACTTGACAGCGCATTAAGAGCGGAACATTACAAGTCCAGGGGCGGTCGCATATTACGCAAGCCTGGGGTTGAAGAACACGAAAAGCCACAGGCCGATCCTTATACGGGTGCCATCATCGTATTGACCAGTGGGCTGACGTACTCAGGCGGTTCGGAATTCGCGTCGCTGATGCGCAATCATACCAATGCAACCTTTATCGGTGAAGAAACAGCCGGCGGTTACTATGGAAATACAAGTGGCTACCGAATAACGTTACAACTGCCAAATACCGGCCTGGAAGTAGCCATCCCCATTCTCAAGTTTGTAGTAAATACGCCAAAACACGGTAACCCTTTTGGGCGCGGCGTGCTGCCGGATATTGCTATCCAGCCAACTATTCAACAGTACCTACAAGGAATTGACCCTGAGATGCTGCGAGCACAAAAACTATAAGTCTGTCATGAACTTTTAATACGCTTAACGACTGTATGATCTGCCCACTGTCGCATTTTAAATGCTTGAAGAAGCCTATTCTAAGTGGGGATATTAACCACAAACATGAACGTGGCTGCGTTCGAATATATATGAAAAACAAGGAGTTACGGGCAAAAAAATGGGGCAAAAATCTGTTTTAAAGACTTCGCCCCATAAAGGGTAAATGATGGGGCTCGAACCCACGACCCTCGGTACCACAAACCGATGCTCTAACCAACTGAGCTACATCTACCGTGTTGGAGGCTGCAAAAATAGAAATCTAAACCTAATTTACAAAGCATTTTTTAAAATTACACTCTGCTTACCTGTTTAACAGCACCTTAATTTATTTTTGTAACTATGGCAGAGCAATTAGTGGAGTTGAACGTTACCGGGATGCATTGCAATAATTGCGCAATGAGCATCCATAAGCTACTGGAGAAGAAAGGCTTGCATGATGTGTTGGTTAGTTTCGCGTCTGAGGAGGTGAAATTCAGCACAGACGATCAATCTATACTGCCGCAAATTATAAAAGATATAGAGGGCCTCGGCTTTAAAGTTGTTGATGAAGAAAACATCCAGCCAACACCTTTTTACGAAAAGGTGGAGAATAAATTCATCTTCTGCGCTATGTTTACGGCCCCGCTCCTGCTGCACATGGTTTTTCCTTGGCATTTTTTGCATAATCCAATAGTGCAGCTTATACTTTGCTTGCCAGTTTTTGCGGTTGGCTGCCTGCACTTTGGTAAAAGCGCTTACAGTTCGTTAAAGAATGGTACACCCAATATGGATGTATTGATCTTTGTGGGGTCGGCCTCGGCCTTTATATACAGCCTGGTTGGCACCATTGAACACCTTGGCGGGAATTACTTATTTTATGAGACCTGCGCTACCATAATCACCTTAGTTTTATTGGGTAATGTATTTGAGAAACGCTCGGTTAACCAAACTACCTCGGCTGTAAAAGATCTGATGAAGTTTCAGCAGGTAAATGCTAATCGCGTAATAAATGGTAGCGTTGAGGTCATAAGCGCTAAGGAAGTAGTATCCGGCGATACCCTATTGGTTAACGAGGGCGACCTGGTACCCGTAGATGGCGAAATATTATCAGGCGATGCGTTAATAAACGAAGCCATGATAACCGGAGAGAGCATACCCGTAGCTAAAACAAAATATGATAAAGTAATCGGCGGCACTATCCTGCAGCAGGGCAACATCCGCATTATGGCTACCAAAGTTGGCTCCAACAGTACGCTATCGCAAATTATTGATCTGATGAAAAAAGCGCAGGCCGCCAAACCGCCGGTTCAAAAACTTGGCGATAAGGTAGCTTCGATATTTGTGCCGGTGGTGATACTGATAGCCCTGGCAACGTTTGCCATCACTTATTTGGCTACCGATGCCGGCTTACAGCGTTCTATGATGCATGCTATTGCGGTACTTGTTATCTCCTGCCCTTGCGCAATGGGCCTGGCAACACCTACTGCTGTAATGGTGGGCCTTGGCCGTGCTGCTAAAAATGGCATCTTAATAAAAGGCGGCGATACTATTGAAGCAGTAGCCAATACCAAATACGTATTATTTGATAAAACAGGAACGCTTACCACAGGCAAATTCAGCATTCATGACATTAAACCTGAGGAGGGTTTTACCATGGAGCAAATCCGCGGGGTTATTGTGGCTATCGAAGAACGGTCTAACCACCCCATAGCCAGATCGATGGTAGCCGAACTGCAATCGTTAACTCAGCAAAAAGTTATACTGCGTACGGTTAAAGAAGAAAAAGGCCTGGGTATGCGTGCCGAAGATGTAGATGGCAACAACTATTTCTTGGGTACTGCAAAACATAAATCGCTTGATAATTTTAATTTAACTTTATACCGTAACCAGGTGCGCATGGCGCAAATAGCGGTTGATGATACCATTAAACCCGATGCCTCGGGATTGATAGCTCAATTAAAAAAGGACGGCATTATCCCGGTACTGGTGAGTGGCGATAAAAAAACACGCTGCGCCACCGTAGCCACAGCGTTGGGCATTGACGAAGTACACCCCGAAATGCTGCCCGATGATAAGCTAAAGGTGGTTGATATGTACCGCAAAAAAGGCAAAACCATTATGATAGGCGATGGTATTAACGATGCTCCTGCCCTAACCCAGGCAGATGTTGGGGTATCTATGAACGATGCCAGCCAGATAGCAATACAATCCGCAAAGGTAATTTTGCTGAATACCGATCTGCAATCGGTTGTGAAGTTTTTGCAGATAAGCAGGCATACCCTGCTAACCATTAAACAAAACCTATTTTGGGCTTTTGCCTACAATATTATAGCGATTCCTGTCGCCGCGCTCGGCTTTTTAAACCCCATGGTAGGGGCTTTGGCAATGGCATTCTCAGATGTTATTGTAATAGGTAATTCTTTAAGGTTGAAGGTGAAAAGGGTTAATAGATAATGGTTCATACATCATGGTTAATGGTCGTTAAATAAAGTTTTATACTTTTGGGGCATAGAGAATGGTTCTTGCTATCAACTATGAACCATCAACCATGAACTACAAATGATAGAAATTTACACAGACGGTGCATCAAGTGGTAACCCGGGGCCGGGTGGTTATGGGGTAATTCTAAGATCGGGGCAGCATTATAAAGAGCTGAGTGCCGGGTTCCGCAAAACCACCAACAACCGTATGGAACTGCTTGCCGTTATTACAGGGCTCGAGGCTATCAAATCGCCCAATCAATCAGTAACTGTTTTCTCGGATTCTAAATACGTTATCGACGCTATTGAAAAGCGATGGGTAAACGGCTGGGTTGCCAAAGGCTTTGCCGGTAAAAAAAATAAAGACCTTTGGATGCGCTACCTCAACATAGCCAAACTGCACAACGTTAAGTTTGTATGGGTACGCGGGCACAACGGCCACCCCGAAAATGAGCGTTGCGATCAGCTTGCGGTAGCCGCCGGCAAGCAAAAAGACTTGCTCATAGATTCTGTTTTTGAAATGGAGGCCGCTAAGGCCGGTGCTTAGTAGCTTATAGATGATGGTTCATAGCAGCTACCTTTATCATTCACTTCAATTACCTATCTTCCGTGTAATTCAATTACTTCCAGATCCTGTATTTTATCGCTATTGATGTTAAAGCGCATGAGGGTACGCACCTTGTGCCACCCCTGTTTTCCCGCTGCGCCGG
Source organism: Mucilaginibacter lutimaris (assembly GCF_042676625.1). Classification (NCBI taxonomy): domain Bacteria; kingdom Pseudomonadati; phylum Bacteroidota; class Sphingobacteriia; order Sphingobacteriales; family Sphingobacteriaceae; genus Mucilaginibacter; species Mucilaginibacter lutimaris. The sequence continues at coordinate 82,465 of NZ_JBHTIA010000026.1, read as the reverse complement.
GGTTTAAATGGAGGCAACTTATCTTTTTATCAAATACCACCTTTAAGATGTGCGAATGCCCGGTTATAAATAACTTAGGTGGATTGGTGTAGATTTCGGGCTTTACATTAGTGCTGTACCTGTCTGGATAGCCACCAATATGCGTCATCCAAACATCAACACCCTCACACATAAAACGGAGGTGCTCGGGATATACCTGCCGGATGTCTTTGCCATCAATATTACCGTACACCCCCTTTAGTGGTTTAAAGGCCGCGAGCTTATCTGCCAGTTCGATATTCCCAAAATCTCCGGCATGCCAGATCTCATCGCAATTTTCAAAATGCTTAAACACCGAGTCGTCCAAAAAACCGTGGGTATCTGATATGAGGCCTATCCGGGTCATTTGATTTTAGATTTTAGATTTGCTAAAATATCGTTAAAAAATCGCCCAGCGCTATCTGGTATTCCAGCGAGTAAACTTTAGGCGCGTCATATATCACAAACTCTTCTTCAACAATACCTTTTTGCTCTTTGCCAAACGTTAGTATTTCACGGTGCGGGGCGCTATCTGCAAACGACTTAATAAATATCTCCCTTTGCAATTGCAGCTGATACTTTGGCAACAGGTCTTTTACAAGGGCCGCGGTTGGCAAAGGCAATATAAGTTGGCAGGTGCCGGTGTCTGTAAGGTATTCATCCGCGCAGCGTAATAATTGCTTAAAAAATGAGCCGTCGGTATGCTTGGCCAACCGCTTTTGCTCATCCGGCGAAGCAAGAGAATCTAAATGAAATGGCGGATTAGATACAATGAGGTCGTGTTTTTTCCAATAATAGTTTTTAAAATACCCCTCAAAAGTGTTAAAAGATGAGTACACTCGGTATAAAAAGGGCGATGCTTTAAAATTTCTGTCGGCAGCCTCTGCCGAATCCTGGTCAATATCAACACCACCAATGTGGGCAACGGCAAACCGCTGGGCCAGCATCAGGGCAATTACACCGGTGCCTGTACCTACATCAACAATACTTTGCGGGTTATTTGCAGTGGCTAGTGCACCAAGCAAAACGCCATCGGTATTTATCTTCATGGCGCAGCCGGATTGGTCAACCTCAAATTGCTTGAATTTAAATATGTGTGCACCCATTACTTTGTATTGAAAAGCCCGTATTTAAGAATGCAGTAAATAGCGCGTACACCATCCTTCCACCCTATTTTTTTTCCATCATCGTAAGTACGGCCATAGTACGAGATCCCGACCTCATAAATGCGGATCTTAGGGATGCGGGCCACTTTTTGCGTTACCTCGGGCTCAAAACCAAAGCGTTGCTCACAAAGCTTTATAGATTGCAGCAACCTGGTATCAAATAACTTATAGCAGGTTTCCATATCTGTAAGGTTAAGGTTACTCATCATATTTGAAAGGAACGTTAACCAGCGGTTACCTATAGTATGCCAAAAGAATAAGATACGATGGGGGTTGCTGCCCATAAACCGTGAGCCGTAAACCACATCGGCAAATCCATTGCAAATGGGTTTTAACAGGTCGTTATATTCGGCAGGGTCATACTCTAAATCGGCATCCTGTATAATGGTATATTCGCCTGTAGCCTTCGCTATACCCGTATGAAGGGCAGCGCCCTTGCCCTTATTTTGCAGGTGTTTAAAGTACCTGATATTGATGACCGGGTTTTGGGCCTTATAATCGGCAACGGCCTGTTCCGTATTATCGCTAGAGCAATCATCTACAATAATGATCTCTTTTTGGATATCATCAATCAGTTCCACGTCTTTTATCTTATTCAGAATGAGGTGGATGGTACCACCCTCATTATAAGCCGGGATAATTATTGATAATTTACCTATTTTCATTGTGGATTATAAAATGCCAGTTTAATGTTACCGCGAACAAAGCAAAGCCTCAAAAAGCCAAAAGTAATGATATTAATGGCTATTTTATTTGCTTTAATATTATGGTTTGCGCTATGCCTGCCAAAACCATTGTTCAGTAGCCCCACTTCTTTTGTGATAGATGATGACGCCGGACAGCTTTTAGGTGCATCTATTGCAACCGACGGACAATGGCGCTTCCCCTACAACGCCACCGTGCCCGAAAAGTTCAGCAAATGCATCATCGCATTTGAAGATAAGCGCTTTTACAGCCACTGGGGCTTAGATCCACTTGCCTTTGGCCGTGCCATTAAGCAGAATTTAAAAGCTAAACGGGTAACCAGCGGCGGTAGTACATTAACCATGCAGGTTATACGCCTCAGCACCCGCCACAATCGCACTATATGGAATAAACTTGGCGAGATATTTATGGCTATGCGGCTGGAGCTAACTTACAGCAAGAAAGAAATAATGGCCCTGTATGCCAGTAACGCCCCGTTTGGCAGTAACGTGATTGGACTTGATGCCGCGGCTTGGCGCTATTTTGGCCGCGAACCCAATAAACTTTCTTGGGGAGAAATGGCTGCGCTGGCTGTTTTACCAAACTCGCCATCATTAGTACACCCGGGCAAAAACAGGCAGATACTGCTAAAAAAACGAAATTTATTGCTTGATAGATTATTTAAACAAGGTATTATAGACAGTACTACCGCGTCTCTCGCCAAGTTTGAGCCCGTGCCCGATAAGCCTATGCCCCTGCCGCAAATGGCCCCTCACTTATTGCAGCGCTTTAAAACGGATTTTAAAAGCAATAAACAGGCCTTAACCCGCCTCCAAACCACCATAAAAAGCAATTTACAAGAACAGGTTACCGATATATTAGAAAAACACCATCAGGTTTTAAAGGCTAATGATATTAACAATATTGCCGCCGTTGTTTTGGATGTTGAGACCGGGGCAACCCTCGCCTACGCCGGTAACATCGCGCACCGCGAAGACCCCGAAATGGAAAGCGATGTGGATGTAGTGAACGCCCCACGCAGCCCCGGCAGCACATTAAAGCCCTTGCTTTACGCCAGTATGCTGCACGATGGCCTGATACTGCCCAACAGCCTTATTGCAGATGTACCCACACAAATCGCCGGTTACCATCCCGAAAACTTCGACCTCGGATATGATGGTGCTGTGCCCGCGTCAAACGCCCTATCACGTTCGTTAAACATACCTGCAGTTAAAATGCTGCAGCAGTACAAGTACGAACGTTTTTACGATAAGCTAAAAAAGATCGGCATCACCACTTTAAAACAACCTGCCGACCATTATGGCCTGTCCTTAATATTGGGTGGCGGCGAAAATACCCTTTGGGAACTAAGCGGCGCTTACGCGGATATGGCCAGGGTGCTAAACCATTATAATAAAACATCCATTTACAGCCCTGATGATTACCATGCGCCTGTTTATGCGACTTTGCCTAAACAAAAACCTAAGTTAGAAAAGAATGGCTTGTTAGACGCCGGCTCTATATATTACACCCTGCAGGCTATGGAAGAAGTAATGCGCCCCGGCGAGGAAATGCTTTGGCAGCAATTTAGCTCAACGCAGCGCATAGCCTGGAAAACAGGTACCAGCTTTGGCTTTAGGGATGGCTGGGCTATTGGCATCACCCCCAAATATGTGGTAGGCGTATGGGTAGGCAACACCGATGGCGAAGGCCGCCCAGGCTTAACAGGCATCCATACCGCCGCGCCGGTGTTGTTCGATATCTTTCGACTGCTACCGGCCGCTCGCGAGTGGTTTAACGTACCCACCGGCGAAATGGTAAAAATAAACGTATGTAAAGAAAGCGGCTACCGCGCAGGGCAATATTGCGAGCACCCGGTAGAACAATTGGTGCCCAAAAGCGGGTTAAAAGCCCCGGTTTGCCCTTGGCATAAAATAGTGCACCTCTCTGCCGATCAGCAATTTCAGGTAACGGGCAATTGTACCTCACCGGATAATATTATTAATCGAAGCTGGTTTGTGCTGCCCCCATCGATGGAGTATTATTATAAAACCAAAAATTACCAGTACCATACCCTGCCGCCCTTCGCACCCGGATGCGAACAGGGCGGGGCAAACCCAATGGAACTGATCTACCCAAAGGATGGCGCTAAAATTTATGTACCGCTTGAGGCCGATGGCAAACGCGGTAGGTTGATCTGCAATGCGGCGCACCGCCAAAGCGGCGTGAAGATATTTTGGCACCTCGACGATAAATACGTTGGCGAAAGCGGCGCCTATCACCAAATGGCTTTAAACCCTGCTCCGGGTAAGCACAGGCTTACTTTGGTAGATGCCAACGGCAATACCCTTCAAATAAATTTTGAGGTGCTGGATAAGAGCCTCCCCCCGGCCCTCTCCAAAGGAGAGGGAGCCGATAAAAATTAATTCAAATTAATTTAACTTAGTACCATGCTTGAACAATACGACCTGAGCAACATGATGGTGCTGGATATTGAAACCGTACCCCAATACCGTAATTACGACGAAGTGCCCGATAACCTACAGGAGCTGTGGGCGCATAAATCCCAATACCAGCGTAAGGACGAAACCCCAAAAGAATTTTATGAACGAGCGGGTATCTGGGCCGAGTTTGGTAAGATAGTTTGTATCTCGGTAGGCATATTCACCAATAGCGGCGGCAACCACCCCGGTTTGCGGATAAAGTCGTTTGCCGATCATGATGAAAAGCAACTGCTGCAGGATTTTAGCAGGATGCTGAGCGGCCAGCCCCTAAGCCTGATCCTTTGCGCGCATAACGGCAAGGAGTTTGACCTGCCGTATATTTGCCGGCGCATGCTCATTAACGGTGTACAGTTCCCGCCGCACTTGCAGATACAGAGTAAAAAGCCCTGGGAGATACCGCACCTAGACACCATGGAACTGTGGAAATTTGGTGATTATAAAAATTACACATCCTTAAGCCTGCTCACCGCCATCTTTAATATCCCTACCTCTAAAGACGATATTGATGGCAGCCAGGTTGGCCATGTCTACTGGGTAGAAGATGACCTGCCGCGTATTTGCACTTATTGCCAAAAAGATGTGGTGGCCACGGCACAGCTTATCCGCCGTTACCGCGGCGAAGCTTTAATAGAAGATGATTATATCACGATAGTTTAAATTATATGGAACACAAAGGTATTTCCCTGCGCCCGTTTATTGGCGCAAAAGATTATGAAGTATCGCGCAGCTTTTACCGCGACCTGGGGTTTGAAGAAATTGTATTATCGGCAGATATGTCGGTTTTTAAAAGTGGCTCGCTCGCGTTCTACCTGCAAAAATATTATTTGAAAGACTGGATAGATAACACCATGCTTTTTATGGAGGTTGACGATGTAGAAAGGTTTTATAAAGAGCTTATCGGCCTGAACCTGCCTGATAAATATGAAGGCGCACGTGTAACCCCTATCAGAACGGAATCATGGGGCAAAGAATGCTTTGTGCACGACCCAAGCGGCGTATTATGGCACTTTGGAGAGTTTGCCAAATAGGCTAATCTTCCATCAGGTGCCTTAAATACGCTTCAGGATTATCGAGGAATGATTTGGTAAGCGTGAAATGCTCGGTATCCCGGTAAGTAGTTTCGCGTACGCCATCTTCATCAAACTGGTAGATGGTAGCGCCCGGATAACAAATTAAAATAGGCGAATGTGTAGCAATAATGAATTGCGCGCGGCCACTCCTATCCAATTGGTTGATCACCGAGATAAATGCCAGGATGCGTGCCGGCGAAAGCGCTGCCTCGGGCTCATCCAAAATATAGATACCTGATTCGAACTGGTTGTTGAACAATGCCAGGAACGATTCGCCGTGAGATTGCTCATGTAACGAGCGTCCGCCGTAGGCGCTAAGGATCCGGCTGTCGTCCTCGGCTAATTCATCAATGTAAGATGCGAAATTGAAAAAGCTTTCGGCCCGCATAAAAAAGCCTTCGCTTACCCGGCGCGGGTTCCACGTCAGTTGCAAATGGGCTGCCAGTGCCGATTCATAACCCTGGAACCTATAACCCACATTAAAATTATGGTTACGGTTGCCGCCCCTCAGGCTAAAGCCGCATTGCTCAGCAATAGCCTCCAATAAAGTGGATTTCCCCGATCCGTTCTCGCCCACAAAAAACGTAACGTTACTTTCCAGCTTAAGCTGTAAGCCGTTGTTGAGGCTGGGAATGTGCTGCAGGTAACTGCCATCCTTAAGTGGAGGTAATGATATGCGGGTTAAAAAGGGCATAGATGGTAGTTAAGGTGCAGAACAAACTTACGACTCTGAAAGCACTGTTAAAAGTGTTTATTGAACCCGCGTATTAACTCTTAATACGCACTAAAAAAAGTGGCCCGGTGTTCACGTTCACGTTTGCACAACCAGCCTATTTTTTGCAATCTGTTTATAATCAATATCTCCAGATTTTTTTACTGACAAAATGCTGCCACCAACATGATCAAATTAATTATTATGCTTAGAGGCCAGTAAGTCAATTTATCTTATCAAAAATCTTTTAAATTTAAACGGCTACGTTCTTTTTTATATTTTACGCTGGATTAATCAATAACCTTTAAATGAACAACAACCAGCTGGCCACTAAGCCGCACTACTCTATATTAGACGGCCTGCGTGGTGTGGCAGCCATAATAGTTGTTACGTTTCACCTGGCCGAGCCATTATCAACCAGTAACTTGGATAAGCTGGTAAATCATGGTTACCTCGCTGTCGATTTCTTCTTTTTACTGTCCGGCTTTGTGATGGGCTTCGCGTATGACGACCGCTGGCCTAAAATGACGGCTGGCAATTTCTTCAAACGCCGTATCATACGCTTGCAGCCCATGGTGGTTTTGGGGATGACCCTCGGCGCCATAGGTTTTTACTTTACCGATTCTGCCATATGGCCGCTCATCCACACCACTCCTGTATGGAAGATGCTGCTGGTGATGCTGGTGGGTTACACTATTTTGCCCGTACCGCTATCACTCGATATACGCGGCTGGGAAGAAATGCACCCGCTGAATAGCGTGGGCTGGTCGTTGTTTTTTGAATATATTGCCAATATACTTTACGCCGTATGGATCCGTAAGTTCTCTAAAATGGCCTTAAGCATCCTGGTAGGCATCGCCGCTATCGCACTCGCCCACCTGGCCATCACCAATGGCGACATTAGCGGCGGCTGGACACTGAACGTGCCACAGATGCGCATCGGCTTTACCCGTACCATATTTCCCTTCTTCGCGGGGTTGTTACTGTCACGCGTGATAAAACCCATTCCAATTAAAAACGCATTTTTATGGTGCAGCCTTTTATTGGCAATAATACTTTATATGCCGCGCATAGGCGGCGCGGAGCATTTATGGATGAACGGGGTATATGAAACCATTTGCATCATCATCGTTTTCCCGCTGATAGTCTACCTGGGTGCCGGCGGCGCCATACACACCCAAACCGGGAACAAAATTTGCAAGTTCTTAGGCGAGATCTCCTACCCGCTTTACATGGTGCACTATCCGCTGGTGTACTTTTACGTAGCCTGGATAAGCAACCATAAAGGCGTAACACTTGCCGATGTATGGCCTTATGCCTTACTTATTTTGATTGGCGCTATAGCCTTAGCCTACGCCGCCCTGAAATGGTATGACGAACCGGTAAGGAAGTGGTTGAGGGAGAAGTTGGGGTGAAAAAACTTGAGCGGTTCCAACACTTAATCAGCGGTACGTTCTTTATTGACAAACAGCATTCGTAGTGCCGCTATGCGGCTGATAATTGGACCCGCCACTCGGTAGCACGTTGGTGGGTTTTTTATTTTTCGTTGGAGACAAGATAGGCCCGCATTTCATTTACTATTTCTGCTTTAAGTTCATTGAAGTCCTCAGCAAATATTTTGTTAAAGGCTTGTTTAGCATTACTAAAGTTGATTGCCATTTGTTCAGATGAAACGTATTGCCGCGTTTTTACCAGTAAGTACTGGCTATCAAAAGCCTTTTTATGTGCAATTTTAACCAGTTCTATTTTTTTAAGCAGTTCTTCCGAAATGAATGGTTTATTTATTTCTATATATCTTATAAATCCATTAATATCTTGCATAATTTCGGTTATAAATGATTCTTTCCAAGTCATCTCAAAGACCTCCAAGTTTTTTTGAATATCTATAATGTACCGAAGTATCTCTTTGTAAATTTCAATGCGTTGCTGAAAGATACCTGAGTATGATATTTTGAGCTTTTCTAATTTAGAGTCAACGCCGTTTTTTATCATTAAATAAAAAATGAGGTTCGATGCAATGCCAAGCAAAGTGGGTATAAGTATTTTAAATGAATCCGAACTGGTGACGGTTGGCGCTGCTTGAAAAAGAACTGTTATATATTTCATGATAGGTTTGGATTAAATTTGAAGATAAGAAATTAGTAGATGCTCGTTGCGGCTAAAGTGTTGAACCTCCAACTGGTAGCACATTGTTGGGTTGTATTAGTCATCGTAACCGGTCAGAATTATCTTGGAAGGAACAAGGTCTAAAGTATCATAAGAAGCTTCAGCAAATTTTAATGTGATTCTTTGAGCATAAGCACGGCCATCCTCGTCTTCGTATGATACTATTAGATAGACCTCTGTGGTTTCGGCCCCATTTTTATGGATATAATATTCTCTCAATAGGTTTCCAGGATTTAAATGTTTTTCACTATGGCTTTTGAATGTTGAATTAAATTCTGCACCATGAATTAAATTCACATTTTCACTATATATTGTAATGTCCCTTGCGATATTTTTCTCGCAGAGTATAGCATAAGATGCGCTTGACTTTGAAGAATTAATACGTTTAGCAACAAAAACCGGCCTGATTTCTCGGGCAGCTCTATTTGATTCTATTTTTAATAGATCGTATTGAGCGCGGTTAAGATCCAATTGTGCTTTGAGAGTAACTAAAACCAAACGTAATGTTACGATGCCCACAATTAGGGCGCCTACGGCAGCTGCCGCCTGTATCATATCTGTTATTGAAAAATCCTTCATGATAAGTGAGGTTTGAAGGACTGATATACAAAAAAGCCCCGCGGTGCGGGGCTTACTTAAGTATGCTATATAGGATCGGCAAATACAATGATTTGACAGCAAAAAATCATTTAGGTTTAATTGCAAATAGTAATCTTCTGCCCACTTAAAGTTTATTACTATTAGGCTGTAAACGTATTGCACAATGTATCTCTATCATCCTTTAAATAGTTATAAACAACAAAGCCTGACACTTTCGTATCAGGCTTTGTACCCAGCGCCGGAGTCGAACCGGCACGGTTTCCCACAGGTGTTTGAGACCAGCGCGTCTACCAATTCCGCCAGCTGGGCATGTTTCTTAGCAAGTCTTTTGCTTAGAAGCGGGCTGCAAATGTATCTAAACTCTCTTTAATTCGCAACAGATATTTTTGTCTATAATAAATATTTGCGATGCTATTTAGCCTGTCTTCTTTAGCGGTATCGTTAAGGGTTTCGTAATCGCGCGTTAGCTGGTTCAGCTCTTCGGCCATATCGCCCTCAATTGCAGCAACTTCCGCGCCTATCTCGCCAAACTGCTCGGCATTCTCAATTTCCATCAGGCGTTCGTTAATGTCCATCATTTCCATTAAAAAATCTGCCGGTAAGGATGGTTTCGCGCCTTCGCTGACCAGGTCGTGCAGCTTTAAAACGTATTCAAGCACCTTGTTGGGATCGCTTAGGGTTTGGTAAGCCTTGTTATTGAGGGTAGATAGTTCTAAAATTTCCTGTTGTTTCTCATCGTCGGCGTTGGCATGAAAATCGGGATGAAACTGTTTGCTTAAAGCATAAAACTGCTTTTTTATCTGTGCGGCGTCCGGTTTAAAGGATTCCGGGATGTTATAAAATTCAAAATAATTCATCGGTACAAAACTACTAATTTTTGATGGCTGAAATTTACTTTACCTTAGCACAATAACAAAGCCGAATTACCAGATGCCGGTATTTTACGACCAGATGAATAATGCCGTTAGCTTGCCTGCTACACCACGGCGAATTATTTCTATAGTGCCATCGCAAACCGAACTTTTGTTTAACCTTGAGCTGGATGAGCAGATAGCGGGCATCACCAAATTTTGCATCCACCCGGCAGATAAGGTAAAGCACGTAATGAAGATAGGCGGCACCAAGCAATTAAACCTGGAGGCCATACACCAGCTGCAGCCCGACCTGATCATAGCCAACAAGGAAGAGAACGAACAAAGCCAGGTAGAAAAACTGATGCACCACTACCCTGTTTGGGTTAGCGATATAAACGATCTGCATAGCGCGCTTAACATGATCACCATGCTTGGCGAAGTAACCGGCAAACAACCTGAAGCGGTTGCTTTAGCCGATAGCATTGCTAAACAATTCGCAAGCTTAAAGCCTATAACCCAGGCAACGCGCGTTGCCTACTTTATTTGGCGCAAACCCTACATGGCAGCCGGGCAGGATACATTCATAAACGCTATGCTTACCTTGTGCGGGTTTAAGAATGTGCTAACAGCCAACCGCTACCCTGAAGTAAGCGCGCATGAACTGATAGCAGCCAACCCGGATGCTATTTTATTATCATCAGAACCTTACCCATTCGCCCAAAAACACATTGATGAATTTAAAACTATGCTGCCCGATGCCCAGGTGATTTTGGCAGATGGCGAGCTGTTTTCGTGGTACGGTAGCCGCCTATTGTATTCGCCAAAGTACTTTACAAAGCTTATTGAAAAATTAACAGCAATGTAATGAGGCAGATAAGTAAAAAAGTGAAATTGAATTTTAAAGTTTGGCATTTTACACTATCTTTGCACTCTCTAAAAAACCAAACGCGGAAGTGGCGTAATTGGTAGCCGCACCAGACTTAGGATCTGGCGCCGCGAGGCGTGGGGGTTCGAGTCCCTTCTTCCGCACTAAGTTTAAAGCCGTTAACTGAATAAGTTAGCGGCTTTTTTTGTGCCCCTTTAAATGGTTGTTTTTCCCTAAGGGTATTATTTTTTACAGTGATGTTAAAAAGTATGTTTTGTACAATTATGCATTTTTTGATAGGACTTTGAAGCGATTCTTTAATTTAAGGAAATATCGCTCATAAAGATAATATGAAGCGATAGGTATTAATATAATACCTATAATGTTATAGGGATAGGCTGTAATAAACTTTGGCATTCTAGCATATTCGGAAACAAAGAGTTGTTGCCACATATAGATGCTATAAGACAATTTACCAATAAATTTCATTGGCTTGCAATTTAAGGACCAGTATACAACATCATTAGATTTAGTCAAATTGGTTATAATTATGTAGCCAATTAAAAGGGATATAATTAGGTTAAAATAGATAGCTTTAACTGAATAGAAATCATCATAGCCGATGTAAAAAATTAAAAATATAGCAATTAAATTACCTGCCCACTTATACCTGAATAGAGCTGTAGTATCAAGTATTCCCTTGAACGCTAAAATAGAAACAAAGCAACCTACCCCAATTCCCTGAAATTTTATAAGATAATGCGTAAAGGCATATAAAATGCCTGTATTAATATTGGGAATGATTGATTGAAGAAAACAAATGACAGGAAGTACAAAAACGATGAAAAGTATAAATGCAAAATACCAATTTGTGCGTTTTTTTAACAAAAAAGGGAATAATAAATAAAACTGTTCTTCAACAGACAATGACCAAAAATGTCCGGTATAAGGGGTAAATGAGTTTGCCCTAAAATAACTGAAATTTGTTATAAATAGGGCAGCTCCGGCAAGTTGAAACCAGGCTATATCAAGATGGAAGATAAAGTTTAATATTATAACTAAAATCAAGTAGAGGTAAGCTATAGGGAATATCCTTAAAATTCTTCTCAAGTAAAAACGTTTAAGAGAAAGCGACCCGGTTTTAGATTTTTCCTTGAGGCAAAGCGACGTAATCAGAAAACCACTTAGTACAAAAAATATATCAACACCTAAACCACCATTGAATACGTTATAGAAAAAAATGTCAAGGTGCCGGATAACCACTATAATGATCGCTAAAGCTCGCAAGCCATCCAACGAAGGGTAAATATCATTGTTTAAAATTTCGCTTGATACGGTCTTTCTGAAAGTCACAAACAAATCTATAGTTTTACAAGGTACTTTCTGTTATCTCGAACTATAAAACGTATAACTGTCAACCCTAAAGCAAACCCTTTAAAATTGAAACGTCACCAACAATTTTCAGCATTGTTAAGCTCGACTCTATGGAAATTCCATTAAGTGTAGTTCTAAAGCTGTTAACTGAATAACTTAACGGTTTTTTTTATGCTCTTTTATCTATTCATGCTAAAACCACTTTTCTACTGTAAGGCCATAAGTAAACAGCAGGTTCTCGCTGTTGGTGCGGTTAACCCTGTTGTAGTTAAGCGAGGTGGTGAGGCTTAGCCATTTTTGCAGCTTAAACGACAGGTTGGTTGTAGACCTGATAATATAATCGCTTTGGCTTTGCAAAGAGTTCTGCAGAAAATTGGAGCCCTCGATAACCACCCGGTCGCGAATATTGAACCTGAACTGCAGCCTTAAGGAGTTACGGTAGGTTTCATATTGGTTGCGCACGTTATTGGCCAGCATCAGGTCGCTTTTATCAAACAAGATGCCATTGCTGATATTCAGATAAGTATTGGGGCTATCAAAAAAGTTATAGGCTATCCCCGCCCCTGCCAGCAACTGGTTATTTATTTTGAGGGAATAGCTGGTATTATAATTTGCCAGGCCCCAGTAAAAAAAGTGCGGAAATGTTTTGTAGAGGTTAAAATCCAACGCTGTAGAGAAGTCGTTGTTACTTACATTCCCATTTTGCTTACCGTAGATCCAGTTATTAGTAAAGTTGAGCGAAACATCTTTCTTTTTCACATTAAACTTTAACGCGTTATTAAGCAGGTAGGCAGTGCCATCATTTGTTTTATTGATGGAGCCTGACGAAAGGAACGCCGTATGATAATGGGTGCTATCGGTAAACTGGGCTTGCGCCTTGCCCGCCGTTAAAGCTATAAACAGGAAGAAAATTATTTTAAGCAGGTAGTTGTATTTCGGCATGCATGCGTGGTTAATGCCCCTCCGTTCTTTGAACTTATCAATAGGCGCCAATAATTAATTATTGGTTTAACACCGCGGCTTATAAATTGGTTTTGTTTTTATGAATTGAAAAGCCCGGCCGCATGTTATTGCGCCGGGTTTAATTATTGATTTTTGATCTTATTACTTTTTCTTAAGCCACTGCTGCTCCAGCGCTTTCATAAAGTAACCACCTACAACGCTACGCGCCTGGAAACCCACCTGCTTGCCATTAGTAGTTTCGTGCCAGTCGCTGATAGGTACACGTGAAGGCGTTTCTATAGCATACTTGTAAATAGGGTCGGTTAAAGCTTTAAAATCGGCAGGGTTATCGGCCAGGGTTGCTGTCCAGATGATCCAGTCGGATTTTGTGTACGTTTTACGGCTATCCAGCGGTAAACCATATTCGTTTTGCTTGGTGAGGTAGTATTTAATTTCTTTAGTATAAACCTCTTTCGGGAAAATATTTAAGCCAAGCAATTTATCCCACACCAAATTATACTTCTGGCTCCAGGTGTCGGGCTTTTCAAACACCAACGAGTAGTGGTCGCCCGCGTCCGCCATTTTCATCCACTTGGCAACAAAATCTTTTGCTGTTGCATGGTATTTTACAGCGGTAGCTTTGTAGCCAAGCATGTCGGCGAGCATGGCGTAAGCAGCAATACCATTAATGGCTTTTAACGACAAGTTGGCATTGCGCGCCAGGTGGCCTGCAAAGTCATCTGTACAAAGTTGGTTTGCCGGGTCGAGGCCTTCCTTGATCAGGTAGTTTGTCCAGGTGGTGAGGGTTGCCCAATGCTTTTTAGCAAATAAGGCGTTACCTTCTGCCTTGGCTATGGCGGCGGTTAGCAACAGCATATTGCCCGACTCCTCTACCGGCATACCCTCGCCGTAGGTTTGGCCGTTGGCAAACGGATAAGTACCCAAGTCGTGTGCGGCAAACGGATGCTTGAATTTGCCTGTTTCGCTAAACTCAAATATACCATTCAGCATGCCCTCGGCCAGCTTAGGGTTGTAGATCAAGAATAATGGCACCGATGGATAAGTAACATCAACGGTATTAATAAAGCCACCGCTAAAATTCTCTTTAGATAACCAAAGCACTTCGTTTTTAGGGCTTCGTGCAAGGATATGCGCCGCAATAGCCTGGCGGTAGGCAATAGCGCAAAGTTTAGCGTACTCTAACCCACCCGCAGCGGATGTTTTTACATTTATGGCATTATCAAACGCTTTACACTTTGCCATAATGGTTTTATAATCCATAGCAGCCTGTTTAAGTTCGCCGGTGATGGTTTTCTTTCCATCACGGTTCCACCATGGCCTTAAGTTTTTACCAAAGTACTGTACCGAATAAATATCATCATATCCAAGCTCTACAAATTTCTCTACCGCAGCGCTGCTAACCTTACCAAAAGGTATAATTGTGTTTAAGAACACAGATGTACCGCCAGTGGTGGTAGAGATCTTCTTGCTGTTAACGAATGAAGCTATAGCCTCAGCATCAGTTGTGATGTACTGCGAGGCATTAGATGCTAAAGGCGCGGCTACATATAAGTATCCCCAATCTATCCGCATGTCGTCACCCTTCTTTTGCAGGATGGGTTGCTCTTTGGTGCCAACTTTTAGCAATGCCAAATTACCTGATGTAAGTTTTTGAGCGATAACCGGTTGGTTTGACTTATAACGGGCTAAATTTGCCGATGCGCCCAGATACACCTCTACATTGTGGCTTTTACCATCATTTGCCTTTACGCTATAAGTTACATAGCTTACCGGGCGAGAAAGCAGGTTAAGGTTATCCATCAACAGCGGCGAGGTGAAAGTTACTTTCAAATCGGCATCGCCGCAGGTAAATGAATAGATGGTTTGGGTGGCATTAATAAGTACACCTGTTTGGCGCGCGGTTTTAACGCTTTTAATGTCGACAGGTTTAACTTCGTCTGCAAAGCCGGCATCAAGCCAGGCGCCGCCGCCTGTATTTGTGCAATGCATGGCCAGTACGTTCTCACCTTCTTTTAGTTTGCCTGCAACACTTTCGTTAATTTCTACCGGCAACAGATCGCCGTTAGCGCCATGGCTGATATTTATTCGTTCGCCATTCAAAAACACCTCGGCATCATCATCATGATGAAGCAGCAGTTTCAGCTTATTTATAGGTGCCGACTTGGTATAGTTAAAAGTACGGCGCACAAAAATATCGCGGCTTTTCCAAAGCGTTTTGGCCTGCGATGGATCGTCGCTAAACGGAGCAGTACCGGTTTTCCATGCTTTATCGTCAAAACCAGGCTTTTCCCAACCATCGGCAGGGATCACTTCGGTGTATTTAACGGTATAAGGCTTTGTGTCGCCATCGGCCAAGACAGTACGGTACGAAACCGGCTGCTGGCCCATAAACCTGTAGGTTTGGCCATCAACCTTTATTAAACCCAGTAACGACTGGTTCTTACCTGTCCAGTGATGGGTGGTACTCTCGTTAAGATTGTCGGTGTTAGACCATATGCTGAAATAGGTGTTATGCGTTACAAGCGGATACGCGGGGGCTTTTGTAGCCTGCGCATGGGCATAACCGCTTGCAAACATAGCCGCCAGCACAAAAGTACTTCTCAAAGTTTTTCTCATGGTAGTTTAGATGTTAATTTGACAGTTTAAAATTGAACCGCAATTTAACAAATTAGCTTAATAGTTGTGGCTTTTGTGTATATGTTTCCCAAAGCAACTCACCAAATAAGGTATTTGCCCATGCAAACCACTTACGTGTAAACTTGGTAGGGTCGTTTTTATGGAACGATTCGTGCATAAAACCTGTACCTCCATGTGTTTTGCGCAGCATTTCAATACACTCCCTTATCTCGTTATCATCGTTGCTTGTTAGCGCCCTTATTGTAATACTGATAGGCCATATCATATCTTTACCAATATGCGGGCCGCCAATGCCCTCGCCTGCCGTACCTTTAAAAAAGAACGGGTTGTTTAGCGATAACAGCATTTTACGTGTGTTTATGTAAACCGGGTCGGTATTTTTAACGGCATCCAGGTATGGCATGCCCAGCAGGCTTGGCACATTGGCATCATCCATTAAATTATAGCTACCAAAACCGTTGACTTCGTAAGCGTAGATCTTACCATAATCCGGGTGATCAATTACGGCGTGTTTTTGCAGCGCAGCGTCAACTTCATTTGCCAGGGCAAGTAATTCGGCAGATAAAGCGTCGTCTTTAGAAATAGCCTTTACCATTTCCGACGCCTGCTTTAAACTGGTAACCGCGAAAAAGTTTGATGGTACGAGGTAAGAGTAAATTGTAGCATCATCGCTTGGGCGGAAGGCAGAGCAAATTAAACCAACTGGTTTAACCGGATAGCCGTAACCATTCATGGCCACACCATCTGTAGCCCACGCGGTTTTACGCTGAAACGAGTAAGGCCCGTCATTATCCTTACGTTGCTGTTCTTTAAACGTTTTAAGGATGCTTTGAATGGCTGTTTTCCATTGGGCGTCAAAGGGTGAGGTATCGCCGGTAAGTTTCCAGTATTTATAAGCCAAACGCACAGGGTAACAAAGCGAATCTATTTCCCATTTGCGTTCGTGTAAACCAGGCTTCATATCGGTAACATCATCCTTCCACTCTCCTACCTTGTTGGCATCATCGTAAAAAGCATTTGCATAAGGGTCGCGCAAAATACAGGTTACCTGCCTGTTTATAACGCCTGCAACCAGCTTTTTAAGTTCAGCATCTTTATTTATGAAGGCAATATAGGGCCAAACCTGCGCACTGCTATCACGCAGCCACATGGCATCAATATCACCTGTAATTACATAGGTATCGGGTTTGTTATTAACTACTTTATAAGTAACTGTGGTATCCAGCGTATTTGGGAAACAGTTTTCGAAAAGCCATCCCAGTTCAGGATTTTTAACTTTTGATTTAAATTCGGTTATCGCCTTTTCTATCGATGCGTTTTTAAACTTACGCGCCGATACCGGTACCCTTACAACAGGGAATGCAGGTTTAACGTCTGCAAACGAAAATTTACTCATTAATACCCCTGCACCTAATACACCGGTGCTGCCAATAAATTGCCTTCTCTTCATGTTTTAAAATAGCTAAATAAAAAAATCTTCCGGGCCAAATATAACCCGGAAGACCCAATTCTCAGTGCTTAAAATTTGCCGGCTGCTTTTAACGTGGCTGCGGCCTCCATCGTCGTAACCCCGCTTATTTGCGTGGTTAAGTCTGTTGTACCCGAGGGTTTGGTCTTCCAATCCGGACTAACCATAAAATCGGGCCTGCTGATACCTTTTGCAAATAAGGTTTCGGCATTGTATTTTAAAAATTTAGCGTAAGCATCGCGGTCGGTTGATGATACATCTTCTTTAAGCGTTAACAAGGTTAAATACCTAACCAGGATACCTTTAAACAAGCCACCATCGCCCTGGCCTTCGTTTCTAAGCAAGCCTGCAGGCGATACATCAAGGTCTTTGATAGTAGCATTAGCAGTGCGTACAGCATCACTTAAATAATTACCGTCCCCGGTTACGTTGTAAAGCTCTAATGCTGCGCCAATAAACGTGCCCTGGTTGTAAGTGAATTTATTTTTGCTGATCTGGCCGTCGTGGTCGCCGTTGATGCCGTCCCAAACAATGCCGGTGGCCGGGTCAACCAGGGTGCCTTTTAACCAGGTATACAGTTGTTTGGCAAGGTCAAGATCCGCAGCGTTTTTTTGTAAACGGTAAAGGCGCGCGGCAAAAATAATTGCCGGGGCATTTGCCGGGGTGTTCTTATAATCCAGCTGCGATTTCCGCCAGGCTATACCACCACCCTGGTTGCTGTTAACGCCGGTTTTAATATCGGTCCAAAGCGTGGTTGCCGCTGCAAGGTAATCGGCATCGTTTGTAGCTTCGTAAGCCCGCAGGGTTGATAGTGCCAGCCACTCCATGTCATCGTAATACTCGTTCTGCAATTTATTGCCGTTGCTTATTTTGGTACCGTTTAGTAACGATTTAATACGTTGCTTGTATATATCGTTTTTAGTACGCAAAAAGGCGTCAATAAATACATCCATAGTATGCGCCTGCGGCCAATAGTTGTAATTGGTATTGCCGCCATTATTCTGGATAAAATAGTTTCCGTTTGATGACAGGAAGGTACTGTAGGTTTTATCCTGCAGGGTATCGGCAGTTGCCGCGAAAGTGTAGTTGATCACTTCTGAAGCTTTATTGCCATACAGCGGAAAAGGTTTATCCTTTAAGCAAGATGTAAGCATAACAGGGATAAGCCCCGCCAGCGCCACTCTTTTTATATTTTGTGTTATGCTGTTCATAAACTAAAGTTTGATGATTTAAGGATAGCGAAGCCGCCGTGGCTGGCTTCGCTATCCAATTAAATAAGTATTAGTTAGCTGTTACAGTATGTGTGTAAGCAGGTACTGTAGCGTTAAACATCAATCTGATATTAGCCGATTTGTTATCAAAATCGTGATTAAACTTAAAGGTATAATCATACTGAGAGTTGTTTACCGGAACTACGTAAAAATACGGAGGCTGGGTAGACGAATTAGCCGCGCTGTTATCAGAGTTTGTGCTGCCGTACCATTGTGTAGTAGATGTACCATCAGCATTTTTAAAGGTAAACCTAAACTTGTAACGCTCATCACGTCCCCATGATTCCTGGTGGAACACAATTGGTTTTACGCCAGATTCCCAGGTACCGTTGCTGGTGTAGTTCAGGTCGAACCAAATCTTGTTATCGGCAGAGAACCACAGACCTACATTGGTAACTTCGGTTGTTTTGTAAGAAGCAACGTTAAAGTCTACTTCAATTCTTACCACTTTATCTGCACCTGCAAATTCAGTATTGCCGGCTTCAGTTAATTTGGTGCCATCGTATGAATAAGTTGCAGGTGTACCTGTTGCACGGTCGGCAAAATGGAAGCTACCTGCTTTTAATTTAGTAAAGATCTCAAATTTACCCGGCGCGGTTTGTTTGAATTTTGGCGCTTTGCTCAGATCGTCGCCACCCTCGGTAGCAGTACCTGTAAGGAACAACTCGGTTGGGATATCAGTAAAACCTGCAGGGCGCTCTATCTCAATAACCCGTTTAAGGCCAGATTGCTTTACATTGATACCTTTTGACGACATAACTGTCCAGATAACTTTGCCAGACTCCTGTGGTTTAACGCCCGCAAGGGTAGCAATCTTATTCAGGTCGCTAAAGGTTACGGTTAGCTTGTTGTACAAACCGTTACCATCAGAAGGCACCGAATAAAGGGGCTTCGAAAAATCTCCGCCCTCTTTATCAAATGCAACCTCATATAAAACCAAACCATTATCTTCTGCACGGGCTTGCTCCCACTCAAATGCTACCGAACCTGATGCACCCGATGCAATTTTAACATACTTGCCATCTTCAGGTAAAAACAAGTTACTTACTGCCGATACATTTGTGTTGCCAATTGTTTTATCCTTTTTGCAGCCGGTTATAACAACCAGGGCTACCATACCTGCAAGCAGGTTATAAAAAATATTTTTCATGATCTTAATTGATTATAATTTTTTCGATAAATAAATTTATTGATTACCAGCCCGGGTTTTGAGTAAGGTTAGGGTTAATAGCCCTCTCGTCTCTTGGTATTGGCCACAGGTAATTTTTGTTTGCATCAAAGGTGCGCAGGTTGGCACGGATATACCCGTTATCAACCCCCGGCGCGCCAAATTTGGCGCCATGTGCCCAGCCATTTAATACGGTTTCGGCAATTTTCCAGCGGCGGATATCAAACACACGCAAGCCCTCCATTGCTAACTCAACACGGCGCTCATCGCGGATGGTTGTACGTAACGATGCCTGGCCCGTTGCCGGGAAGTTTAAAGCATCGGCAGCGGTAAAGCCTGCACGCGCACGAATGGCCCTGATGGTTTTATCCCATGTAGCGGCATCAAGTTGGTTCAATTCGTTTTTAGCCTCAGCATACATTAATAATACATCGGCATAACGGATCAGTATCAGGTTTAAGCCCGAGCCAAAATCGGCTACGTTTGATGTTGGGTCAAAGTATTTGCGGGTATAGTAACCGGTTGGCGATGATGTAGCGCCCGGCGAGTATTCATCAAAATGAGATGGATCCGGATCGGTACCGGGTTTTGTATAAATGGTTTTAAGGCTGTTATCGCGGTTTTTCCATTGGTACAAGTGGTAAACAATGGTGTTGGTTAAACGCGGATCGCGGCCAACGTAAGGGTTGTTCTCGTCATAGCCGGAGCCGTTGTCCCTTATTTTTTTACCATTTGCCATTAAGTAGCTGTCTACCAGTTCCTGGGTAGGTGCAATGGCGTTTAGCCTGCCGCCTACAGATATTGGCGCCATATCCCTAAAATCTGAATATGACCTGCTACCCACTGATGGTGGCAAATACTCCAGATCGAACATAACTTCGCTGTTGTACTCATTTTGCGGTAAAAATAAACCCTCGTATGAGTTGAACAACGCATAGGTACCATTAGCGGTATTACCTATCAGTTTCTCGCACTCGGTAACCACCTCGGCCCAACGGCTATCGTATAGCAACACCCTTGCCTTTAGTGCAATGGCAGTACCTTTGGTTACACGTCCGCGGTCGGCCGCGGCTAAGCTTGTATTTACTGGCAGATCGGCAGCCGCTTCATCCAGCTCCTTTAAAATAAAGGTAACCACTTCGGCTTTTGGCGTACGTGCTATCACCTTGGCTTCATCTATGGTCAGGTCCTTTTGTACCAAAGGCACATCGCCCCACCATGTTTCAAGCAAAAAGTAGTGCCAAGCGCGTAAAAACCTCGCTTCGGCTTTCATGCGCGCTTTAAGGCCGGCATCCATAGCGGTAACCTTATCAACGTTCTCTAAGAAAATGTTACAGGTTTTAATACCTGCGTAATGGTCAAACCATTCTGATTTAAAGCGCCCTAACGACTGATCGTAAGTACCTGCCGCTATTGATGCAGCGCCATTGTTGTCGCCACGGCCGTTGTAAGCATTATCTGAAAGTGCTTCTTGTGAAAAGAAAAGGCCACTGTTTGAGATCTGCTGGTAAGCCCTGTTCAGTACCGTGTTCGCTTTCTCGGTAGTTGTCCAGTATGTTTCATTGGTAAATGCATCAGTTGGAGAAAGATCCAACTTTTTACATGCCGAAACCGAAAGTAACAGCATTACTGCAAAACCTATTTTGGAGATTATATTTTTTTTCATTTCAGTTGCAGATTAAAGGGTTAAATCAATACCAAAACCATAGTAAACCGGCAATGGATAAGAGCGCGCGCTGTTTGCACCGCCCGCGGTTACGTTACCATTTAACTCGGTAGATTCCGGATCGATAAACTTCATTGGTGAGAAAGTGAGTATGTTTTGGCCGGTAAGGTATGCCCTTACTTTCCTCATACCTACCTTTTTAGATACCGCTACCGGCAAGGTATAACCTACCTGTACGTTTTTAACACGAAGATATTTACCATCAAAAAGGTACATATCAGAACCTCTGCGGAAGTTGTTTTCGTTAGACTGGCTGCCACTTGCCGCAAGGCGAGGGTAACGCGCGTCGGTGTTTTGAGGTGTCCAGTAATCTAACTGATGCTGGTACATAACCTGCGAGTAGTTTACGTGGAAAGGCTCTACCTGTTCGCCCCTTACAAACATATTACGTTTGCCTACGCCTTGTAAAAACAAGTTAAAATCAAAGCCCTTAACATTTAAGTTATAGGTAAAACCAAACGTTAAACGAGGGAAACCGTTACCATAAACAAATTTATCGTTATCGTCAATTACGCCGTCTTTGTTTACATCTACATAGCGGTTATCGCCCGGCTGCACATTTAGGCCGGCAGGTTTCGGGCCGTTATTTACATCATCGAGGTTTTGGAAATAGCCATCGCGTTTTAAGGCTACGTAAGAACCAATTGGCAACCCAACTTTATTTAAAAGCTGCATTTCATCGTAGCTTCTTAGCTGATCACCACCCTCAAGCTTCAGGATCTTGTTTTTGTTATCACCTACGTTAAAGGCAAAGCTGTGGTTAAACGCGCCTGTTTTTAAACGGTAGTTAATGTTAAGTTCCCAACCACGGTTTTGTACTTCGCCGGCGTTGTAATCACTCGCGGCAGCTCCCCAAACTCCAGGCACTACCGGTGGCAGTAAAATATCGCGGGTTATTTTGTTAAAGTAATCCAGGCTTACGTTAAGGCTGTTTTTCAGGAAGGTAAGCTCGGCACCTACGTTAAATGTAGAAGCACGCTCCCACCTGATGTCGGGGTTAGCGAATTTAATATCAATGATACTAACCGGCAACCCGTTAAATGAATAGTAATCGCCGGATACACGGTAGTTATCCAGGAACTGGTAATCAGGCACGCTCTGGTTACCTAATATACCATAAGATGCACGCAGCTTTACATCACCAAACCTATCGCGGTAATTTTGCATAAAGCTCTCTTCGGTTAAACGATAACCAGCGGTTAACGACGGGAAGAAAGCATTGCGGTTAACTTTAGCGAATTTTGATGAAGCATCTATCCTGAAGTTAGCCTCACCATAATATTTGTTTTTAAAGTTATAAGAAGCGCGGCCAAATACCGAGTTTAAGCTTCTCTCCCTGGTGTTGCTGTTTGTACCGTTAGATGATGTTTCTATTATGGTACCGGTAACAGGCGTACCCAATTCAGGGTCGGTAAATTTTAATCTTAAATAGTTACCCTGGAACGTGGTAGACTCATTTGCAACACCCACCAAAACATCAACATTGTGGTTTTTTGCAAAGGTTTTGGTGTATTGCGCCAGGAATTGAGCGTTAGTAAACAGCGTTTTTTCGTTCTCGTCAGACGTGTTACGGTCAGATCCATAAGAACCCTTAGGCATAAAATTAACCTGCATAACCCTGTTAAACATGTGGTTAGATGTTAAAGTACCACCAAACACACCTTTCAGTTTAAGATCCTTGGTAATGTTTAACTCTGCATTTAAATTACCAAAAACGTTGTCGTTATCGCGTTTGCGGTAACCGCCTTTTTCAAGTATACCAAGTGGGTTAAACTCCGCCAACACATCATTGGTAAGATAGTTGCCCTTATCATCTTTAATAGGATAATAAGTTGGGGTACGGCCCGCATCAACTATTAACGTACCTGTATTAAAAGAGTGCTCCTTAATCTCGGTGCGCGAGTATGATAACAAACTGGTTAATTTCACTTTACCAAACTCGGTGCTTAGGTTCATACGGTAATTATACCTGCGTAAACCATAATTAGGGCCAACCAGGTTATTACGCTGATCGAGCACACCGGCCGATACCAAATATGATGAAGTAGCATTACCACCAGATAAGCTTAAGTTATGGTTTTGCTGAACAGCATTTTGCAGGATCTCGTCAAGAAACCATTTGTGGTCTCCTTCATTTTGAAACTGGCGGATCTGGGCCGGAGAATAAATAGGTGTTAAACCAGCATTTACAACAGCCTCGTTACGTAGTATCGCATTCTCGTAAGAGTGTACAGGCTTATAACCAACACGCGGCACCTGGATGCCCGCCTGGCCGTTATAACTTAAAGTAGCAGCAGAGTTTTTGCTGCCCTTTTTAGTGGTAACAAGTAACACGCCATTTGCCGAACGCGAACCATATATAGCGGCGCTACCGGCGTCTTTTAAAACCGAAACGCTTTCTATATCATTTGGGTTAAGCAAATTTAAATCGCCTACGTTATCGCTGGTAATACCATCAATAACCAACAGCGGATTGGTATCGTTAAAAGTACCAACACCACGAATGTTAATGGTTTGTATGGCGCCCGGCTCGTTGCTTCTTTGCTGTATGGTTAAGTTTGGAGACGTTCCCTGTAGGGCTTGTGTAAGGTTAACCGCCGGTTTGCCTTCAATAGCCTTTGAAGTTACCTGATCTACCGCGCCAATTACGTTTACACGTTTTTGTGTGCCGTAACCTACTACCACAACTTCGCTTAACGAGCTTTGTGCTGCTACCAGCTGTATGTTCCCTATAGAAGTTTGCCCGCTAAACGGAACTTCTTTGGTAGTAAAACCAATAAAGCTGAATACCAGTGTACCCTCTGCATTGGGTACATCTAAAACAAAGTTACCACCAACATCGGTAACGGTGCCCAGGTTGGTACCTTTAAGCTTTACGCTTACACCCGGCAACGGCTGGTTGGTATCATCTAATACCTTACCGGTAATTTTTACAGCTGTTACAGCTTCCTTATTATTGCCCGTGATAGTAGTTGCATTTTCTACCCTGTCGCTTATAACAACAACATCGTCAATTATTTTGTAACCAAGGTTATATGGAGTTAAAACCTCGTCGAGCACCGCTTTGATACTCTTGTTAGTTACGTTTATATCTACCTTGAATGAAGGCTTCAGCAAATTATCTGCATAGGCAAATTTTACTTGTTTATCGGCAGCAATTTTATCGAGCGCGTCGGTAAGCTTTAAGTTTTTAAGCTTAAGCGTTACCTGTTGCTCTAAAAATTTTTGGCCGTAAGAATTGTTTGCAACTGCGGTAAAGCACATTAAACAAACAACGAAGCAGGCGAGCGAGGTAAATTTCATTAATATTAATACATAACGAACTACTCCATTTGAAAATAGAGATATATTCATAGATTTGAATAAATTAAAGTGTTTGAAATTCAAGTGCATTGTTCTCTGAATTGGACCTCTGGAACGTACACTTAGTATTAACCCGGCATTTTTAATAACCCTGTTTCAATACCTATTGACCAGGGTTTTTTTATGTATTTATGTTATCATTTAGTTTAATTTAGGTGAACTGATAATTGGTTTTATCTTTTTATTATAATTGGTTTTTATTCTTCTTTTAAAATTAGCAGCCTTTACCTTTTAGCCGGTATCCCGGTCCGTCTGCCGTTGCCTTACCCCTCACCAGCTTAGATATAATCTTGATGATGTTTTGTAATGACACGTTGGTAAAATTGGCTGATATTGAGCATTTAACAAGGTTAGCATCGGCTTTAACTGTTACGTTGTAACGGTGGTAGATAGCATTAAGCACTTCGGGCAAAGGCATGTTCTTTACAATAAAATCACCGTTTTTCCATCCGGTAATGTTTTCCACATCAACACTCTTAGTGGTAACAGCGCTGAGGTCTTTTTTATTCATTACTACTTCTTGCGCAGGTGTAAGAAATACTGTTTTAGCTAATGGTTGTATAACACCCGCCTTGCCGGTAGCTACAACACCAACCTTACCGGTAGTAACAGCAACTTTTACAAAAGCATCTTCGGGATAGGCCTTCACATTAAAACTGGTACCCAATACCTGTGTTTTAATACTGCCTGTATGTACAATGAAGGCTTTTTTGGCATCGTGCTCTACTTCAAGAAAAGCCTCACCTGTTAAAGCGATCTCTCTTGTGCTGCCGCGAAACTCTGCCGGATAGGTTAACTTACTACCGCCATTCAGCCAAATTTTGGTGCCGTCTTGCAGTGTTAAACTGGCTACCTGGCCATTTGCCGCGGTAAATTGCTTTTGTGCAATGGGCGAAACCACATCAAGTATTTGCAGGCGATATTCAAAAAACAATACCGAGAGTGAAGCCACTGCGAATAACGACGCGGCAACCATCCATTTTTTACCACTGCCCGCGCGTTTAACCGGCATAGCATCAATGTTACTAATGATGCGGTTATATACTTCCTCGCTGTTAAAACCTGTGCCTTTGCCGGCTGCGGGCTCGTTGCCAAGCTGAACATCGTCAAAATATCTGGTCACAAGTTTTTCCTGCAAAGCACGGTCTTTAGCCTGGATCTTTTTTCTCAGAAAAGTAAACTTTCTCATGGTTTATATGTGTAAGATGCAATTACCCAGGCTACCCCCTAAGCAAAATGAAAATAATTATAATATTTTTTTGTGTTAAATATGCTGACAAAAGGCTATTGTGAAATTGAGACCTTTGCTTAAATTAGAAAAAAAATAACCCGCTGAAATCATTTATAAAACAAGTTTGTATTATTTACCTATTACTGGTTCCGGTAATGGTCACAGCACTTGCTTTTATTGTTGGGCATGTAAGTTTTAAAATATACTTGCCGATCTGGTTTTTGAACGGAATAATGATGACTATTGCAACGGATCAGTTAACGAATAAAGATCACGTGTTTACGAATATTACCTGGTTTTTTATAATTCCATGGATGTTGATCGCCATTTTTGGTGGCATGGGTCCTCCACCTGAAACACCTGCTGCATGGGCGAATTTAGCTTTAGAACAAATTGTTCGCTATAGCATCCTTATCATTAGCGGAACAATGGTAACAATTGGCTTTTTGCGCCTGAATGCTTTGTTGGCAAATACACCGGGGAAAACTTTGGCAGGATATGGCACTATTATGATTAGTGTTGCTTTACCGCTATTTATAGCCAATATGGCTTATTGGGGTTATTTCCTTACACATGTATTTTCTACCTATTCGGTACCCGGGGCGCCTGCCAAACCCGGATGGCTCAAAACGGTTTCCGAAGTGTTTTTAGTAATACGCATGATAGAGGTATTACTGATTTATTTAAGCACAGCCGCTTTTATACTTGCTTTACGTATTGTAAATCACTTATCAAAACCAAGTACTTATGTATATGTGTTTTTTTGTTGCCTGGGGGCGTTTCTGAATTTGCTTCCCAACTCAATTAAAGGGCCACTTGCAATAGCAAATTACCTCTCATATATCCCGGCTTTCACTTTGCTTATGCCTTACTTACTTGCTGTTAATTTAAACAGGAAATATATTAAAAATAATAGGTTAATATGGCTGCAACCACTAAAGGCAAATAATCATTTAAACTAACGCGTAGGTAGCGTAGGGCAATGGTAATTTGGTTCTCAACCGTTTTGGTAGAAATATTTAAACGCGAAGCTATCTCCTTATTAGAAAGATATTCTTTACGGCTAAGGGTAAAGATCTGACGGCATTTCTCGGGCAGGCGCTCTACCCCCTCCTCAAGTAAATGGCTAATATCGTTTTGTATTAATTTACTATCGGTACTATACTTTTGGGTAAGCGTAGCAATAGCAGACAGATCAAGCGTGGCCTTTTGTGTGCGGATGTACATTAACACACGGTTTTTTATAGCAACTTTTAAATACCACTCCAGCGATGTAATACGTAAGGAGTTACGCTTTGCCCAAAGGTCAATAAACAATTCCTGAACAAGGTCTTCACAAACGTCGCTGTCCCTAAAAAGATTGTAGGCAACATGGTATGCCTTGCCCGAATATTTATGATACAGAGTTTCAAACGCCTTACGGTCGTCATGCCTTAGCAGTTCTAAAAGTTCCGCATCGGGCCACATTTGATATTCCTTATCTGGAAGCATAAAATGGACGGTAAATGGTTTGAAAAATTGGTAAGGCATAATTACAAAGTATTTTTCAAATTACAAATAGCAACATCAATTTCGATACACTAAGTAGGCATAAGCAGTGATGGCGCCCCAATAATAGCTTTACCGATGTTTTTTTTTAGGTTACTTAAGTAAAGTGAATGAAGTTATACCCCACGTATAAGGAGTATATTAATTTAAGAAAGCTTCCTGATTTCCCTCCTCTATACCAACACCATTAACGCCGAACTGATAATATCATCAAATACAGCCCTGTCATTGGTTGATTTAGCGGTTACCTGGATGCCTTTTACCGTATTATACACGAAACGCGCCAAGGCACGGGCGTTTTGCGGGTTAGATATTTCGCCGCTCTCCTGCCCTTTTTTAATTACCCGGAAAAAGGCGTCTTCCAGGTTTTCGTCGTTCTTCTGGATCATGTCGTTCACTTCCTTGTCGTGCAAGGCTACCTCAACCTCGGCATTTACCATAAAGCAGCCTTTCTGACTTTTATCGTTTAATAAGTTACCTGCAATAAAGTTTAACAAGGCTTTTATAGTTTCCTTTGCCGGTTTATCACTTTCAATAATCTGTACAAATTTTGCGGTACTGGTGCATTGGTAGCTCTCCAGCGCCTTTAGAAACAAAGAGTGCTTATCGCCATAGGTATCATACAAGCTGGACCGGCTAATGCCCAACCCGTCTACCAGGTCCTGCATAGATGTAGCATTGTACCCCTTCAGCCAAAAAAGGTCAACAGCCTTTTTAAGCACCTCATCTTCATCAAAATCTTTCGTTCTTGCCATAACAGAAATAGCCTTGCTTAATATTAAGCAAAGCTATTCATTTTAAAATACTTATTTAAAACGCTTATTATCTTACACCACCACCTGCAAGCAGGGTTTCGTTTGTTAACCAGCGCGAATCTTCTGAGGCCAGGAAAACAGCTATTAAAGCGATATCTTCCGGCTGACCAATACGGCCCAGTGGCGTGGTTTTTACCGCTTCGTGGTGGAAATCGCTGCCAATAAAACCGGCGGCATGTGTACCTTCGGTTTCTACCATACCCGGGTTAATAGAGTTTACCCTGATGTTTTTAGCGCCAAGCTCTTTAGCCAAAACATGGGTAATAGCATCTACAGCACCTTTAGTCGCACTGTAAACAGCACTGCCTGCCGGAGTGATAGCACTTACAACCGACCCGATATTTATAATACTGCCGCCATTTGTATTAAAGTTTGCAACC
Organism: Mucilaginibacter lutimaris; assembly: GCF_042676625.1. Lineage (NCBI taxonomy): Bacteria > Pseudomonadati > Bacteroidota > Sphingobacteriia > Sphingobacteriales > Sphingobacteriaceae > Mucilaginibacter > Mucilaginibacter lutimaris. Next base: position 53,882 of record NZ_JBHTIA010000026.1, on the reverse strand, counting down.
GCGGCTTGTGTGGTTAACAATAAACCCAGTACGTTGGTATCAAACTGTTTGTGGAAATGATCTTCGTTGATCTGGTCTATCTGGCCAAATTCGTAAACACCGGCATTGTTTACCAGTATATCTATTGGGCCAAACACTTTTGTGGTTTCTTCAAACAAACGGGTTACCTCGTCTTTGATGGAAACGCTTGCTTTAAGCGCGATGGCTTTACCACCAGCTGCTACAATCTCGTCAACAACTTTATCGGCACCTTCTTTTGATGATGAGTAATTTACTACTACCGATGCGCCCTCTGCCGCAAGGCTTTTTGCTATACCTGCGCCAATACCTTTAGAGGCCCCGGTTACTACTGCTACTTTGTTTTCTAACTTTTTCATTTTTGTGAGCGATTAATTTTGTTAATTGGAATAATCGTTCCGCAAATATATATCAATAACGGAACGTTCGTTCTGTTATTTTAAAAGATCATTTTGGGATGACAATTGGGATAGAACACCATATTATTTATAATTTTATACCTTTGACTATGAAAGTATATTCCCTCATAATTGCATTCTCTCTTTTTTGCTCAGTTGCTTTTTCACAATCATTAACCGCTATGAAGTGGTATAGTAAACCCGTAAAATCGATCGTTGAAGGTAACACCCTAAAAATGACCGTTGACCCCGGTACAGATTACTGGCAGGTGACGCACTACGGCTTTAAAAGAGATAATGGCCCTTTCTTTTATACAGAACAGGCAGGCAACTTTGAAGCAAGTGTAAAAATTAGCGGGCAATACCATGAGCTTTTTCACCAGGCAGGCTTAATGGTACGAACAGATGAAAAAAACTGGATTAAAACAGGTATTGAATATGTTAATGGGGTGCAAAACGTGAGCGCGGTTGTTACCCGTGAAGTTTCAGACTGGTCAGTAGTGCCAAGACACGACAGCCCTAAATCTGTATGGTTAAAATTACTGCGCAAAGGCGATTATGTAGAGATAAAGTATTCGTTTGATGGTGTAAAATTTGATATGCTACGCCTCGCCTACTTCCCTCCCAATGTAAAGGCGATGATAGGTATGGTGGCTGCAGCGCCGGGTAAACAGCATTTTGATGTCACCTTCGAGGATTTTAAAGTTGTTGAAATAAAGTAACATTAATAAGACGTCAAATAATTCTACCCTAAATAATCGGGCGGATACAGCTTTTGTCCATGTTTTTCGGCAATGGCGGTAAACTGTTTTAAAGTTTCCTCGTCCATGGGTTGTGGCGGAATAAATTCACCCGTTTTTACAGGCTTGCCCAGTTCAAGAAACATTTCTTCGAGCCCGGCAGGCACAACGGTGCAAAGCAATTTAGCCAGGTTACCCGATTTATTTTTAAAGCAATGCACCATGCCGCCTAACGGGATGTTCACAAACGCGCCTTTGGTAGCAGTAAAAGTTTTTTCTTCGGTTTTAACTTCCACCTCACCTTCTATTACATAAAATGATTCCTGAAAATTGGCATGCGCATGCGGGCCCGGCCCACCACCCGCGGGTACCGACATTTCTATCATGGCATATTCGCCATTGGTTTGCTTACCGCTAATTAATATACGGTATATGCCCCCCGCTACAGAAAGGTTGTTACCATCTTGCGGGCCTGTTATTGTTAAAACATTGATTGCATCTTCCATAAATATTTATCCGCAAAATACAGGCCACTAACTTGATATGGCCATTTGTTGTTGAAATGTTAACACTATATATTCTGCAGGGCGCACCACTGCAACTTTAATCATAACATTCATAAAGCCATTTAGGATATCATCACCCGTCATGGTAGTGCCCAGGCCGCATTCAACAGAAAATGCATCTGATGCCGACGCGCCCTGTAAACCACCTTGTTTCCAGATGCTTGTTAAAAAGCTGCTTATCATAGCTTTAACTGCTTCCCAGGTATTTTTATCATTCGGCTGAAAAACATAGGCCTGTGCCGCCAGTTTGCACGATTGCTCTAAAAAGATCATTGTTCGCCTTACAGATATGTATCTCCAATCCTGGCTGTTGCCATCTAAAGTACGCGCGCCCCAAACCAAAATACCAATCCCTTTAAAAAACCTGATGGCATTAATGGATTTACCTGAAATGGCATCCACATTCAAGTTTGCCTGCTGTGTGTCGGACAACCTGATCGGCAAAGATGCCGCCCCAACAATACTTGTGTTGGCGGGTGCTTCCCAAGGGCCTACATTGTTGTCTGTAACAGTTATCACTCCGGCCATAGCACCGCTTGGCGGTAAAATATTTACATCGGCAAGTACATGCTTCATGATAACGTTATATAACTTACTTGAAATAAGTAATGCGTTATTATACTGCGATACGGATAATGGGTTATTACCGGGTGATATGATATGATTTAATACAGTTAATGTCGACTGATCGGGGTTATTTGGAGGGCATAATATAGGTATAAGTTGTTTAACATCGCCTCCAAAAAGGTTGGTGTAATCTATCTCATTAGGCTGAACAACAGTTGTACCCAAGAACGGATAGTAGGCCGTGCCATAGCTTAAACCAATCTGGCCTGTGTTGTTTCTAAAAGTTTGAATGTCGTTAGTGTACAAAACAGGATCGGGGTTGCGGCCACCGATAATGTCAAAAACAGATATTGCTGTTTGCATATCCGCGTTTTGACTCATCATTGCCTGCATTAGTTTGCCATTATCATCTATTGATAACAGGGTAGCATCCGGGCATATGTACATAGTAGGTTCCTGCTCGTTTTGCAATAATTGAAGACCGCCCAGTAAGTCGCTTAATTGTACATTGGGGTTTATAATTTGGCCGCCAACAGGTTTAGAAGTCCCCGATGGTGCCCCATAACCACCAACCGAAACAATATAAGCATCACCACCCCCATTTTCATAGAATAACCTTACGCTATTGTATAGGTAGTAAACGGTATTTGGATCGGGTTCGATACTGTAAAAAATACCGTTTATGAGCATATAATCGCCGGTTTGCGGCTGGCTTTTTTGCGGAACAAGGTAATATTGAGAGCTATATTGCTTTGCAGGACTGGACGGCGCGGGCGGGTCCGGCAGGCAGTAAAACGCCTTAAACTCTGCAAAAGAGGTTATTTTTACCGGAACATTGGTGTATGATTTCCCCTCGTACATAGCTTGCGGTGTGTAACCAATTAATGCAGGAACAGCGGTAGCTACAGGTACAACAGAATTTGGAAAGGCATTTAACTCGTTGATATAAACACCCGGTGTTTTGATATTTGATTGCGACATGGTATAAGGTTGTAGTTTAACAAATATAAACTAATAAGGCATATTTGATATATTGCAATATAAAAATCCATCATCATGAAAAAGCCCGCGAGCAACTCTATAACCCGTAGAAGGTTCATCAGCACATCGGCCATTTGCGCCGGTGGGCTGGCATTAACATATGTAAGCCCGGCGTTTGCAGGCAATGTATTGGCGGCCCGGTATACCGTGCAGCAGGTTATAGATCTGATATTGAAAGAGGGCGGCTTTTCGCCTGTTCCAAACACAGTGGATACATTAAAATCCGGAAGCGGCGATGCCATAGTTACCGGGATAGTCACTACTATGTTTGCTACGATTGATGTGATAAAACAGGCGGCAAAACTTGGCGCCAACTTCATTATAGCACACGAGCCTACCTTTTACAATCATTCAGACGACCCTAACTGGGTGAATAATAATAGCGTAGTACAACAAAAACAGGCATTGCTAAAAAAATACAATATAACTGTTTGGCGCTTTCATGATTACATCCACCGTTTAAAGCCCGACGCTGTTGAGTATGGCTCTATAAAAAAATTAAACTGGCTGCCCTACTTTAAAGGTGATAGCCCTACCCTTTCAATCCCTCCAACAAATTTAGGGGCCTTAGTACAGCATGTTAAAACGTCATTGAGTATTGCGCATTTGCGCGTTATTGGCGATCTGAAACAGCCTTGCAGCCGTATTACTTATTTGCCCGGGGCACCCGGGGGTAAAATGCAGGTTGATTTTGCCGAACGCGATAAACCGGATGTATTAATTGTGGGCGAGCTATCTGAATGGGAAACCGCCGAATACATCCGCGACGCGAGATTGCTGGGCTCAAAAATAGCGTTGATCATACTGGGCCATAATTTTAGTGAAGACCCCGGTATGGATTATCTTGTAGAATGGCTGCAGCCCAAGCTAAGCGGTGTTAAGATCACACATATTAATTGCGGCGATCCTTTTGTCTGGATGTAAAAAAAGCGGGCATCTACCATACGAAAAATCGTAATAGATGCCCGCTATATATCTGCTAATTAACTGCTAATACACCGCGTCGGGCGCTTTGTAGTCAAAAATAAAGTCAACAATTTTTTTAAGTTCAGGGATCTTTAACTTAGTGCCTTTGTACTCCCATTTTTCTTCTTCCTGGTCTATGCTGATCTCGCCTAAAAAATTAGGGTCGTTACTGTCAGTTGGCTCATTTGGAACATCCTTGTGCGATAACCTGCTCAGGAATTTCGCGGCAAATATTTTATATGCCCCACTACCCCAAACACCTCTTTCGCTCACAATTTCAACATGTTTTTCCGGTTCGTTTTCTGTACCCACTTTTAAGATTACCATATTGCTTTAAGATTATATTGTTATGACAAATGCTTTAAAAAGTTGTTTCAGATATTTTAAATTTCTGCCCCAATACTTAATGCGAATAAAGCAATTATCAGTTTAAATAATCATTAACAATGTGTTATTTAATCTCTTCTTCATCTACATCCCTTTCAACCGTAAGGCTGCATTCGCCAACAAATATGGCCATAGCGCCAACCGCTGCCAGCACAGGTGCAATAACAACCGCAAACAAACCAACATTCAGCGGGAAACTCATTAACTCCTTGCCATGCTTGTCGCTTATTGTAATGCGGTTAATATTGCCTTCTTCAATAAGCTCCTTTATTTTATTTACAAGGTCCTTGCCATCTATACTAAATGTTTCTTTCTTTGTCATACTACTTAGATACCTTATCATTCAATAAGTTACAAAAGTATTATGAGGCAGCGCTTAATATAGGCAACTCAATTATGTAGGTTACACCTTTGCCCGGCTTTGTGTCGATGTCCAAAGATCCGCCAATGTAGGCTATGCGCGATTCAATGTTTTTCAGGCCCAGGCCTTTACTGGTTTTAAACAGCTTATCTTTATCAAAGCCTACCCCGTCGTCAACAATCATTAAGGTAAGTTCGGTATCGTGGTTTACCAGCTCAATATGGATGTTTTTTGCTTTGGCATGCTTAAACACATTAGAGATAATTTCCTGCACACTACGGTATATCATTAGTGTAGTGGTTTTATCAATATCAATAGCGTCGGCATTCACCCATTCTGTATTGATATTCACCAGGTGCTTGTTATTTAGCCGGCCAATAAATTCTTCTATAGCCTCTCTCAGGTTTTTATTCAGAATATATGGCGGCATCATACTGTGCGAGAGGTCGCGCACTTCTTTTATAGAATCATCCAGCATTTGCAGGGCAGCCCCGCCATCATCCTCTGGGCTCGTATCTAACTGCGAAAACTCCAGCTGGCGGCGTGCGCTGCACAAAAGCTGGCCAATACCATCATGAAGTTCGCGGGCAAGGCGCTGACGTTCGTTTTCTTCGGCATCCATAATAGCCTGGGTACGCAGGTGTTCCTCTTCAAGCATCGCTTCGCGAAAACGCGCCTGTTCTTTAAGTCGGTACCGGTTATAAACTAAATAAAATATAACTGCCAGCAATAAAATTGTGGCTATAAGCGCATATATACCTATCTGGTTACGGCTTAACTCGGCTTTTTGTTCTTTATACTGCGCGGTAAGCAGTTTGTTTTGCTGTTCCTTCTTTTCGCTTTGATACTTGGTTTGCAGCTCCTCAATATCTTTATTGTGCTTGGCATCCATCGCTTTATCTTTTAGCTCCAGATATTGCTTCTGGTAAGCGTAGGCTTTGTCAAACATACCCTGGGCGGCGTAGGTTTGCCCTAAAATTTCGTAGCCGTAAAGTTCCAGTTCTACGTATTTTAAAGCTTTGGCATCTTTTATGGTTTGCAAAAAATTTTGTGTGGCTTCTTTAAAGCGGTTTTGTTTAAGATAAATTTCGCCCATGTTGGTTATGGCCAGCACCTCGCCTATTTTATCCCCCACGCCGGCCCTCAGTTGCTTACTTTCTTCCAATGCCTTTAACGCTGCGTCCAACTCGTTTTTACCTGACAGTGCCGACGCCTTGTAATCAAGCGCGTACGACATGCCAACCTTATCGTTAATATTCTTATAAAGCCTATAGCTTTCGTTAAAATAAGCAATGGCGCTATCCAGTTTATTATCATCTAAAAACATGAGTCCACGGTTATTCACCGCGGTGGGCAGCATTTTTTTATCGCCGGTGGTTTTGGTGTATTGTATGGCTTTTTTACTTACCTCATCAGCCTCTTTAAACTTTTTTACGCGCAGGTAAAAGATGGTCATGTCCGAATATAATTCCGCCAATCCCGCAGTATCTTTTAAGGTAGTATATAAGCGTTCCGACTCGAAATACCAGCGCAGGCAATCATCATATTTACCCGAAAGGTAATTACCCATGCCGCGTAAAAACGCGCTCTCGGCTTCAAGTTTAATTTGCTTTTCGGCTTTAGCTTTATCATATGCTTTGGTGGAGAATGCTATAACTTTTGAAAAATCTTTTTGCTTGTTATGCCGTGCCGAATCGAGCAACTGGCGGATGCTTTGTGCCGATGCAGCCATCGTGCAAAAAACAAGGAAGATAATGATTAGGGGGAAACGCTTCATATCCGTTTTTATATTGAAAGATACTTCACATTGAACCGATATACTGCATTTTTATATCAAAATACTACATATGTAGTACTAAAAAGCCTTGTTGCAAGAACTTGTTGCTCCTCGGGTTGTATAATTAGTTATATTATTGCTTCTTATGAAAATGTTTCAGCAAACACTGGATATACCTCAAAAACGCCGGGGTTTCCACATCATCACCTATGAAGTTTTAAACGCCATACCAGAACTTTCCCAGCTTAAAGCCGGTATGTGCCAGGTGTTCATTCAGCATACTTCGGCATCGTTGAGTATTAACGAAAATGCCGACCCTACCGTAAGGCAGGATTTTGAAATGTATTTTAACAAAGCGGTGCCTGAGAACGATCCCGACTACCGCCACGATGATGAAGGCCCCGACGATATGCCGGCGCATTTAAAAGCCGCTATGCTTGGATGCTCGGTGCAGATACCCATAAGAAACGGCAGGCTGGCCCTGGGTACCTGGCAGGGCATCTATTTATGTGAGCACCGCAACCATGGCGGCACACGCAGGTTAGTTATTACAGCCTGGGGCGAATAACAGACTTAAAAATGACGTAAAATGTTCACGTTCACGTTTACACAACCAGGGTGTTAATTTGTAAATTATTCATAAACAAATAATTAGACTTAAATATACTGACACAGTTGTGTCACCAACTCTTTAATTTAATTGTTTATAATATATCGGTTACAGAACGACTAATATCGTTAACATACTAATGGATCCTAAAAGGTCGCAAAACGCCCCAAATACGCCGCGATAACACCTCACTTATAGCCACCTGCTTCGCGAACTTTGTATTGACAATCATAAATCAACGCCATGGAATTAGTAGAAATTATAAACTGCCAAAAACAGCTAAACGTTTACGAGGCAATGTTAGAAAACTCCACCATACGGATGGCTTGCCTGAATGGACTGACCATGAACGACGTATCTGTAACAAACGCTAAAATATCTGACGCAAATTTAAGCGACCTGGAGATAAGCGAAGCGCAGTTAGGTGGCGCTTATATACATGATATTGGTTTGCCGCCGGCGGGGCACCCCCATCATGACCCTAAAGCCAAACAACGCCCTTTAAGGTTTGAGAATTGTTTTTTAGAAGGAAGTACTATTACCAACTGTAATTTAACCAATGTAGCAATAAGCGATTGCGACATCAAAGGAATGACTATCAACGGGATCTTGGTTGAAGAACTGTTAAAGGCGTATAAGAAGTAGCCTAACTTTCACCTTTCGCCCGTGGTTATTTAAACGCGAAAGAGGCGCTTTGCAGCGCCTCTTTGACGGTCTATTTTACAACCGAGAATTTATAAATTGACTGGGTTTTATAAGTCTGCCCCGGTTTCAACTCCGTTGAGGGAAAGGTAGGCTGGTTTGGCGAATCCGGATAATGCTGAGTTTCTAAAGCGAACGAGGTGCGGAAGTCGTCTTTTTTGCCGCCTTTCATCACGTTTTGGCTTTGCATGAAGTTGCCGCTGTAAAATTGCAGTGCAGGCTCTTCTGTAAACACCTCCATTTTAATGCCGCTTTTATCGCCAACAACGGTTGCTATTGGTGTAGTAATATCGTGTTTACTCAAAACAAAGTTATGATCGTAACCCTTGCCATCTTTTAACTGTTCATTTTCGGTATTAATGCGCTCACCTATTTTGGTGGCTTTTGTAAAATCGAAAGGTGTGCCGGCAACCGCCTCTATTTTACCCGTTGGGATAAGGGTGCCGTCTACCGGTGTATAATTATCAGCAGCTATTTGAACTGTGTGGTCTAAAATAGTACCGCTGCCTTCGCCATTCAGGTTAAAGAAAGCGTGATTGGTTAAGTTCACTACCGTATTTTTATCTGTAGTGGCCGAGTAGCTCACCTTCATGGCATTATCATCAGTTATCTGGTAAGTAACTTTAACGTTAAGGTTACCGGGGAAACCGCCTTCCATATCTTTTGCAAGGTAGCTTAACTCTAATGTAGCACTGTCTGTTTGCTTAGCATCCCAAACCACTTCCTGGAAACCCGGGTGGCCGCCATGCAATGTATTGGGGCCATTATTTGTAGCTAATGTATATTCCTTACCATCAAGCTTAAACTTGCCTTTGGCAATGCGGTTGCCATAACGGCCAATTGTTGCGCCGTAATATGGTTCTTTTGAGTTTATAAAGCCATCTACGTTCTCAAAGCCTAATACCACGTCAGTCATTTTACCATCTTTATCCGGTACTAATAAGCTTACAATGCGGCCCCCATAGTTTGTAACAGCAGCTTCTACCCCATTTTTATTTTTTAGGATGTACAGGTGGGTTTGCTTACCGTTTATGGTCTTCTCGAAAGCAGATGCGGATGGTAATTTAGGTGTAGATGTGGTACTGTCGGTCATGGTTGATGTTGTTTTTTTAGCAGATTGATCGCAGGCAGCAAATAACATGCTCCCGGCAAGGGCAAGCGCCAAAGTTGGTTTATTAAATGTATTTCGCATAATGTTTATAATTATTGGTTTTATTTTTTGTTTTGTGATGGGATGGCCAATACGGCGCCTTCTTTAACAGGCACACCAAAATTTGGCGAACCATCTTTGTTCCATGTAAACTTTTGCATCCTTGGCGAGCGGAAATTCCCGCATCCCTGCCCGGGTTTTGAGTTAGCGTGGTATATTATCCAGTCCTCGGTACCATCCGGCGATTTAAAGAACGAGTTATGGCCCGGTGCATACACACCATTTTTAACAGAACTTTGGAAAACAGGTTTCGCAGATTTTTTCCATGACCGCACGTCCATCAAATCGCTATTGGCCGACGCGGTGAGCATTCCAAGCGCGTAAAAATCTGTCCAGCAACCACTTGCCGAATAAATAAGGAACAACTTGTTGCCATGCTTGAGTACCTCTGGGCCTTCGTTTACATTAACATGAGGCGGATTGCTATTTTTACCCAGGTCGCCATATTTCTCCCAATCAAATAACGGGCTCGAGATCCTGGCGCGCTTTCCTTCTATCGTCCATGGGTTCTTCAGTTTGGCAATGTAAATATCCTGCTGGCCGTTATAGTCGCCTTCCCACCCTGCCCATATCATATAAAGCTGGCCTTTATGCGTAAATATAGAGCCATCTATAGCCCATTTATCGGTATCGTCACCTACTTTGCCTTTGAATGTCCACTCTCCCTTAAGCGGGTCGGCAGATGCATTTTCTAGTACATACATGCGGTGATGGTTATTATCGCCATCATCAGCCGCAAAATACATATACCATTTGCCATTTAAAAAATGCAGTTCGGGCGCCCAAAGCTCTTTTGAATAAAGTGTGCCAACGGGTGGTTTCCAAACCGTTTTCTTTTCGGCAGATCTCAGATCGGCCATGCTCCTGGTTTTCCATAGTATTAGGCTATCCTGCGATGAATTAGTGTAATAGTAATACCCGTTTCTATATATCACCCATGGATCGGGCCCCGAAGGCTTTAAAGGATTAGTAAATGTTTTTTGCTGACCTAATACCGGCATCGCCTGCATCAGCAAAACCGTCATCAGTACATTTAAAACTTTTTTCATAAGTGTAGATCTTAAAAAAGCATTTATCAGTTTATAAAGCTAATGCATCGGGCCCCAATACCGCGCTATCGCAAATATAAGTAGGTACAATGCCCGTGGCCTGTACGCGGTTCTCGTAATCGCTGGCCTGGGTGTTCCCTGTTAATACAAGTACGGTATCCAACCCAAATTTATTGCCGCCTATTATATCTGTTTGTAAGGTATCGCCTACCATTACAATCTGCTTTTTGCTTATGCTGCGGTACTCGCGGATGAGATCGTAAGCAAACATAAACATTTGCGAATCGGGCTTACCAAAGCGGATAAATTTTTTGCCCACAATAGTTTCTATCATCTGCGCGAGCCCGCCAATAGCTATACCAACATCGGTTTTAGATACGGGGTAAGCATAATCAGTATTGGCAACAATAGCGGGTATGGTGCGTTTACGCAACAGGTTTACGGTTTTATTCAGATCTTCAAACCAGTTAAAACCTTCGTCATCCATAAATATTAGGGCATTTACCTTATCTATGTTGGTATTAGTAACATCCCTCACCGGCAGGGTTTTGAGGCCGGCGCTTTCAATATAATGTGCAGATTCTTCGGTACCCAGGTAGGCAACGTAGCCATCGTTCACTTTAAGTTCAAGGTATTCTTTAGTTAACTGGCCCGATGATATGATCCTGTCGGATGTAACGGCGTACAGGCCTTTATCGTGGTATGATTGTGCCAATTGCTCCGGGCTGCGCGAGGCATCATTAGTAACAATATAGTATTCTTTATTTTGTGCTTTTAAGTATTCGAATGTACGTTCTATACCCGGCACAAGGCCGCTGTGGGTTTTAAGCACGCCAAAGGCATCAAAAAATATAATCTCGTAACGGTCAATTATCGATTTAAAATTTTCTATCCGATGCATCTTTGTTATTGGTTGTTTGACGGCACAATATGCTTAATTTTTAAGAAAATACTTAAATTAAGTATTGTAATTGTTTTACAACGTCAATATAATCTTGTTAGTTTTGCTGTTTACGAGCATCTGCCTTCTATGAATAAATTTACAGCTTATTTAAAAAAACTAAAGAACAAGCGTTTTGGGGTTGTTAAGCCCACCCATGCAGCTACCGAAGCTACAGATGAGCAGCTCATTTTCCCGGCCGAAACTTTTTTGATGCCAGCCATCAAAGATATTTTTGGCCAACCCCATAGCAGCTTTATGGATCGTAAGGCTTCGATACCACCCTTTTACGTTAGGAGCTTTAAAAACGCTTTTTGCTTTACTAATAGCGAAGAGGTTTATTCCTCAGAAAAAAATGTGATTGTTGAACATACCTCACAAAAAGCTAACCCCAAAATAGGCGAAAGCAAAAAGGTATTTTACCGCACAAAAAAAAGGAAGATACAAGGCAGTGCTGTTCATTTATCACTATCGGGTTTAGAGAATAACTATTATCATTTTTTAACGGAATGCTTATCCAGAGTTTATCTATTAGAACGATCGAAATTTAAACCGGAGTATTATATTATTTCCAATCACCTGCCATTCCAGGCCGAGATGCTGGAACTTATAGGAATAGATAAGGATAGGGTAATCCCTACAAATGCTAACCTTTTATTACAAGTAGAAACCATGGTAGTGCCCGATCTTATAAATAACTGGGCGTATGTACATTACCGAGGTGTGGAAGCGTTTCAGAAACAGTGGCAGCCAACATGGTTAGTGAATTTATACCGCGAAAAGATTAGCTTATTAGAAAAGGGCGATTTTAAAGGCACCAAGATCTACGCTTCGCGTGATAAGGCACGTTACCGTACTTTTGAGAACCGCGATGAGGTTAACGCGCTTTTTACCCAATTAGGCTTTGAAATTTACTACCTGGAGGAAATGAGCGTTGCCAAGCAAATTGAAGCTTTTGCAAATGCCGCGCATATTGTTGGCGTACATGGGGCGGGGCTTGCCAATCTTTACTTCGCCAACCGGAATGCCAAAGTACTGGAACTTTTCCCCGAGTATTACCACGATACCAGTTACCGCATTCTTTCCACGGCGCAGGGCTTAGATTATTCATACTTAACAGGCGTAAGCGCCGATACAGGCGTAGACCCTATACAAGAAAACCTGTACATTGATATTAACCGCTTAAAAGAAGCGCTGCTTAAATTTATTGGGTAGCAAAGCTTTCTTAATTATAAGCTCAACGCCTTTATGATTACTTCGGCGTCAAAATCACGGTCAACAGAAGGCAGGTAAATCTCCATAGCCTCTGCCTGTAGCTTCTTGGCGTATTGCTCGCTAAAAAAGTATTTGCCATCTTTTATAACATAGTTCAGAATAAAGAAACGATAGGCCTCTTTCAGAAAACGGATCTCATCGGCCGTAACGGGGTTTACTTTATGGTACTCTTTCAGAAAGATGATAAACCTATCCTCCATCATTGGCCCAATCACGTAACTAAAAACGGTGCGGTCGCCGGCATCTGATACCACACGGCTAAAAAAGTAAAAATCAAGCAGGCGGTAACTCATCCTAAACCAGTCGTAATCCCAGCGCGAGTATAGGTCTAGGTCGGGTGTTACCGAAAAATTGCCAATGTTCCAGTCTATAAATACCGGGATGATCTCGAACGAGCTCATGTTATAGCGCGACCTGTTCTTTAAAAACTGTTCACAATGGTATTTAAGCAAATCTACCTGCATGCGGGTACCAAACTTGCGCTCGTCCTTTTCCAACTGTCGCTGCAAATCGTAAATATCGGTACGCAGGGTTTTGGATGATTTTGGCAGCACATTTTTAATTCGCGAACAAGCCTTATGGAACTTACCCAACTGCGAGCCAAGCTTTTTGATCATGTCTTCGTCCAGGCGGCGCGGCAACCTGTCCATCATACGTGTTGGGTTATAAAAAACTACCCAGGCATCATTTTTACCCTGTTTATAGCGATAGACATATACCCTGTTATTTTTCAATAACGATTTAGACAGCAGGTTCTCGAAAGGATATAGCAGGTTGTTTGACAGCGACTGAATGATACGATGATCCTCTTTAAAATGCTCAAACTTACCAAAGAAGGAAAGCTTGGCTATAATAATATCTTCATCATCAAAGGTAATGCGGTACACGTGATTGGTAGAAACCATCGCGCTGATATCCTCAATATCCCTGATGGTTTTAGATTTATCGTAGTCTGCCCATGCAGATTTTATAATGAGATGAAAGTCCATGACCGGGATTTGCGTGATTATTGCGATTTATTGGATTTTGATTGTCTTGTCTTGATATCGATTATCGAACATCAAATATATATCATTGCTTGTACTTCTTATTTAAAAGGCGCTTAAAAGTCAAAGACTTTCCGCCAAAATTTATAAGCAAGCCAATTTGTTTATTGTACGCTTCTAAATAATTTAAAGCCTGATTGATGTGCGAGTCCTCTATCTGCGCTATGGCCTTAAGTTCCACCATAACTAAATCACCTACAAAAAAGTCTACACGTCTCGATCCTACTTTAACATCACGGTAAAAGATTGGCATATCCTTTTCCCGTTCAAAACCTAAACCTTGAAAATTCATTTCAATTTCTAACGAACGCTGATAGATTGCTTCATAGAAGCCAGCACCCAACGCGGTATGCACTTTCATTGCGCAACCAATTATTTTTCGCGTCAGATCTTCGTGTAATAATTGTTCCTGCATATAAAATCTAATAAATCAGCAAAATCTCAATAATCCCGGTCATATGATTTCGAAGTAGCGCCTCAACTCCCAATCACTTACACTTTTAGCATATTGCCTGTGTTCCCAGAGGCGGGTTTGGGTAAAGTGCTGCACAAAGCCTTCGCCGAAAAGCTCTTTTGCTACAGATGAGTTTTGCATAGCTGTTGCAGCGTCAAACAGATTTGCATGCAGGCTGCCGTTGGCTTTGTTTTGATAGCCATTACCCACCGTTGCAGCAATATCCAGCTTCATTTTGTTTTTGATTCCGTATAAACCGGAGGCCAATGCGGCGGCTATGGCCAGGTAGGGATTGGTATCAGACCCCGGAATTCGGGTTTCTAAGCGGGCTGTGGCTTTAGAAGTGCCTATAACCCTTAGCGCTGTTGTGCGGTTATCTACCCCCCAGGTTATAGTGGTTGGCGCCCAGGCACCTTCCACAAGGCGTTTATAGCTATTGATAGTTGGCGCATACATGGGCAGCAAGTGAGGCATACAATAAAGCTGGCCGGCAAGGTACTGCTTATGCAGTTCACTCATTTTGTTTGTGTCGTCGACATCAAAGAACAGGTTTTCGGTTTGATCTTTATTCCAGAGGCTTTGATGGATGTGGCCGCTGCAGCCGGGTAGTTCCTGGTTCCATTTAGCCATAAAGGTAGCGGTGATGCCATGCTTGTAGGCTATTTCTTTCACTGCCGTTTTAAATAGCACTGCCTTATCAGCGGCGTCTAAAGTTTCGCTATGAGTTATAGCCGCTTCGTACACTCCCGGGCCGGTTTCAGTATGGATGCCTTCTATAGGGATATTAAATTGGGTAAGTAAATTAAACAGGTCGTAGTAAAAAGCGCTGTTTTGAGATGTGCGCAGCGTAGAGTAGCCAAACATTCCCGGCGATAAAGGTTCCAGGTTAGCAAACCCTTTTTGTTGTAATGATTGGGGAGTTTCCTTAAAATTGAACCATTCAAATTCCTGTGCAAATTCGGCGTGGTAACCTAAATCATCGCATTGCTTAACAATTTGTTTTAACAAACTACGCGGGCAAGCCGGTAAAGCGTGGCCATTAGGCCCGGTAAAGTCCGCTAAAAAAAAAGGGATATTTTCTTCCCAGGGCACATTGCGCATTGTTGCAAGGTCAATATAGCACTGCTTATCGGGGTAGCCACTGTGCCAACCGGTAAGCTCAACATTATCATAAGTAACATCGCTGCTATCCCATCCAAATACCACATCGCAAAAGCCATATCCTCCCTGCAACCCTTCTAAAAACTTTTGTGTGCTTATGACCTTGCCGCGCAAAATGCCGTCAATATCGGCAAATGCGAATTTAACTTTCGGGATATTATTTTCTTTGATATAGGTGATAACCTGTTCAGTATTCATGCTAAGTAGTATAAAATGCCAATTTAAGCAAGATAAATTACATGTAATGGATAATATGTAAATCGGCAATTCTACTCACCCGTCATTGCTTCGCTCGACTGCCCTCTCTTCGCCTACGGCGGAAAGAGGGCTAAAATCCTCTCACCCTCTTTGCGAAGCAGAGGGGGTCGACCAGCGAAGCGTAGTCGGGGTGAGTAAATAGCCAATATTATTTACCTTTAACTCAATGACTGACCTCTTATTTATCTACGGTACCCTGCTGCAACCCGGCAACCCATTTGCCGATTATCTGCACCGAAACTGTACGGTAATTTCATCGGGCAAGATCAGGGGCACACTTTATGATATTGGAGAGTATCCCGGCCTTGTTTTAAACAGCGCCGCGACAGCCTTTGTTCATGGTACCATCGTAAGACTTCACCATCCCCACGAAAACCTAAAGATAATTGACGATTACGAAGGCGTTGGCCCCGGGCAGGAACAACCCAATTTATATACCCGTGAACCGGGGACTATAGAAACCGATAGCGGGTTGGTTACCGCATGGATATACCTTTACAATTTACCCATTGATGGTTTGCCAATTATAGCATCGGGCAATTATTTGGATTATAAAGCGCAAAAAAAATCCCCCGGTAGTTAAACACGGGGGATCTTGCGATTTAGTAAGGGTATTAAATTTTTGCTGATTTAACAGTTTTAATAATAACAGCAGCTACTTTGTATGGATCTGCAGCCGAGTTAGGGCGACGGTCTTCCAGGTAACCACTCCAGTTATGATCTACCGCGTATAACGGGATACGTATTGATGCACCACGGTCAGATACACCGTAGCTAAAGTCGTGAATTGAAGCGGTTTCGTGTTTACCGGTCAGGCGTTGATCGTTATCAGCACCGTATACAGCGATACACTCGGCAACTGCAGGGCGGAATGCCTCACAAACTGCTTTAAATTTCTCTTCGCTGTTTGCGGTACGCAATAAAGTGTTAGAGAAGTTAGCGTGCATACCAGAACCGTTCCAGTCTAACTGGCCAAGTGGTTTACAGTGCCAGTTAATAGCAACACCGTAGCTTTCGCCAATACGCTCTAATAAATAACGTGCAACCCAAATTTGGTCACCGGCTTCTTTAGCGCCTTTAGCAAATATCTGGAACTCCCATTGGCCGGCAGCAACTTCGGCGTTAATACCTTCAACGTTTAAGCCAGCTTCTAAACAAGCATCTAAGTGCTCTTCAACAATATCGCGGCCGTAAGCGTTTTTAGCACCTACCGAGCAGTAGTATGGGCCTTGTGGCGCAGGGTAACCACCTTTAGGGAAACCAAGCGGTTTATCGGTTTCAGGATCCCAAAGGAAATACTCCTGCTCAAAACCAAACCAAAAATCGTTATCATCATCCTGGATAAGCGCACGGCCGTTTGACTCATGCGGCTGTCCTTTTGAATCTAAAACTTCGCACATTACAAGGTATGCATTCTTGCGTTGCGGATCGGGGCAAGTAAATACCGGCTTTAAAATACAATCTGATGAACCACCCGGTGCCTGCTCAGTTGATGAACCATCAAAGCTCCAGTTATCTAAATCTTCTACTTTACCGCTAAAAGATTTAACAATTTTTGTTTTACTACGCAGGCTTTGGGTTGGTTTGTAGCCATCAAGCCAGATGTACTCAAGTTTAGTTGCCATTTTAATGATTAATTTGTAATTTTTTAAGTATTAATATTAGTTACCTATAAGATCAGTCATAGTTTGTGAGTGCGAATTTAAATTATTTTTATAATTTTCATAGCAATGTTTATAAATTTTATAAAAATTAACAATAAATTACTTAAAAAATTCATAAATCCGTTAAATCATACACTTTTATCTCAGTCAATTAATTATGCTTGCATAATATTACCTTATAAAATAAAAGCGGCGTAACCAAAATATTGATTACGCCGCCTTTTTATAAATTTTAGTTATTTATTTGAAGCTACACCCCAAAAACATTTATTTCGGATCAGTTTTAAGTCGCTATCAGATATTTTCTCATCAATAACCGCATCATCGCTCACAAATTGCAGCTTAGTTAAGTTGTTATCATACTTAAATGTGGCTAATTTATTTTTCTCTGCATTGTTTTCTATCACATCTATCTTTAGGCTGTTAATTGTTGTATCCTTTGCATGGGTACTGCCGGTAGATCTATCGCTGCTATCCCAATTTACCACGTAACTTATTTTGCCCGCATCTTTGTTGGCTACTATCATTTTATAATGGGCGGTAGCCTGCACAATTTTTATTACGCATTTTACGCAGGGCTCGGCAACAGTAGCGTTACCATAATTCTTGGCAGGGTTATTTAATACACTGTCTTTTTTCCCGTTTACGGTCACCGCCGTTTTACCATCGGTTGATGTTGGTTGGGGTTTGTTGTTTTGGCACGATACCGATAACAGTATTATTGCAGGCAGCATAAAATACAGGGTTAACTTATTCATATTAATATGTTTTATGATACAGCTACAACAAGGCCGCCTGCAATTTGTGTTATGTTTAAGTGTTACAGGGTTTTATAAAAAGCCTCCCCTATCATGTGGCTTTTTATATAAATTTTAGTAAAATTGCCTTCTGAATATCATATAGTGCTACACCGCAATGTTCGCGACTCCATTGCAATGAGTGTAAACTTTATATCATTTAATTAGTTTACAAAAGGTATAACCAGTCAAATAATTAATTTGAATGTATCTTTAGCATTCAATAATAACATGAATAACGGCAAAGTTTCTAACACAACGGTTGATGTAGTTTTAGTTGGCGCGGGCATTATGAGCGCAACACTTGGGGTAATGCTTAAACAGCTACAGCCCGATATAACGATAGAGATATTTGAACGACTTGATACCGTTGCCGCCGAAAGTTCTGACGCGATGAATAATGCCGGCACAGGGCACTCTGCCTTTTGCGAGTTAAATTATACCCCCCAGCGTAAAGATGGTTCTATTGAGATTGTAAAGGCTATTAAAATTGCCGAGCAATTTGAGATCAGCAAAGAGTTTTGGTCGTTTTTGGTTGAGGCAGGTTATATAGATTCGCCGCAAAGCTTCATTAGCAAAATTCCGCATATGAGTTTTGTTTGGGGTGAAGACAATGTAGATTACCTAAAAAAGCGCCGCGACGCTTTAGTACAGCATCACTTTTTTAAGGGTATGGAATATTCTGAAGACCATGCACAAATAGAAAAATGGGCACCATTAATAATGGATGGCCGCGACAGAGGCCATAAGGTATCGGCCACTTACATGGATATTGGCACCGATGTTAACTTTGGCTCACTTACCCGCAGCCTTATCGCTAAACTACAGCAAAAGCCCGGTGTTAACGTAAGCCTTAACCATGATGTTACTGATATTAAACGCAACAAAGATAACACCTGGCAAATTAAAGTAAGCGACCGTATTAACGGAAACAGGCGCAAGCTAAACGCTAAGTTTGTTTTTGTAGGCGCAGGTGGCGGGGCTTTACATTTACTGCAAAAATCGGGCATACCCGAGAGCAAAGGCTTTGGCGGCTTCCCGGTAAGCGGGCAATGGCTGGTTTGCAATAACCCCGAGATCATTAAAAAACACGACGCTAAGGTTTACGGTAAGGCATCAGTAGGTTCGCCGCCAATGTCTGTACCGCATTTAGATACCCGGATGATAGATGGTAAGCGTTCGCTCCTTTTTGGCCCCTACGCCGGTTTTTCTACCCGTTTCCTAAAGAAAGGCTCACTGCTTGACCTGTTCACGTCTATTAAATTCAATAACATTTTGCCATTGCTGGCCGTTGGCCGCGACAACATGGCTTTAACCAAATACTTGATAAGCCAGGTGCTGCAATCCCCTGCCGACAGGCTTAAAGCTTTGCAGGAGTACTTCCCTGCGGCCAAAGGCCAGGACTGGACATTGGATATTGCCGGCCAACGCGTGCAGATCATTAAAAAAGACGCGAAACGCACCGGTGTATTAGAGTTTGGTACCGAGGTAGTAACCAGTGCCGATGGCAGCATATCTGCCCTGTTAGGTGCATCACCGGGGGCATCAACATCAGTACCTATCATGGTAGACCTGATAAGCCGCTGCTTTAAAGACAAAGCTAAAACACCCGAATGGCAGGCAATATTCCAAAAAATGATCCCATCTTACGGGCAATCTCTTGTTAATGATGAAACTTTAGCTACTTCTACAAGGGAGAGAACAAGTAAGGTGTTGGGGTTGGTTTAGTATTGGGGGCTTCCTAACAAAATACTGCTGCCTGCGTAAGTATTAAAACTTACCGGAACACTTACAGTGCTTTTAAACGGGTGCCCATCCCTTGCACCAGGCTGCCACTTAGGCGACCGTTTTATAGCCCTTATAACTTCGGCATCAATAGTTTTGCTAACGCCTCTAACTATCTTTTCATCTGTAACACTGCCGTCTTTATCGATAGCGAATGTTAGAATTACTCTGCCTGAATTTTTTTGTTCCCTGTCTGCAGATGGGAATTTTATTGTAAAAGCAAGAAATTTGAAAAATTTCTCATCCCCGCCGGGGAACTCAGGTGCTTTTGTGATATGAGCAAATGGATCGTTCATATTTATATATTCTTTCCCTGAAATGATTTCTCCCTTTTTATAAACAATTGTAAACGTAGTATCAGAAATGTGCTTTTTCCAAATGCCATCTTCTTTTCCGTTAACAATATTTCCTTCCAATACAACTCGATCGCCTCGGTCAAATTTAATTTTTTGCCAAACCCATTACCATTTTCAGTCAATACTTTTCCGGTAGAATCCGAAAAAGATTTTAAGTAAATGCCATTTTTGTCATTATCGGTAATGTTGTACACGACTCCGTTAGGATAATACTCAATAGCTTCCCCCACTAATTGTCCTTTTTCGTAATTTTTAATACTTTTTCGTTTACCATTATTATAATATTCCATACAATAACCCTGCAAGCCTTTTCTGAAATCAACACTATACACAGAGGTTTTTGCTACAAGCTTAGGTTTCTTATTCATGTAAAATTCCTCTACATTATAATATACAGAGTCGATACGATTGTAAAGCCTTACAAATTTGGCTTCTGCAGAATCTTTCGCGATACGGGTATCACTAATCATATAATACACTTCAGAATCAAGGAGTTCCTGTTCTTTAACATTTTGCGAAAAAGACGATATGCTTGCCACAATTAATACAAGCAAGGTAAATAGTTTTTTTGTCATGATAAGGATTAAGCACTGCTAATATAACATAATTTCACCTGTTGCATTTGCGCATAAATCAATCCTTAATTTTTATATTTTTGCAGATACCTGCGAAAAAGGTTTCATGCACTAAATGGATATATCAGTAGTAGTACCACTTTACAACGAAGTAGAATCGTTACCCGAACTAACCTCCTGGATAAGCAGGGTAATGGACGATAATAATTACACTTACGAGATAATACTGGTTGATGATGGCAGCAAGGATGGATCATGGGACATGATCGTAAAGCTTAAAGAAAGCGACCCTTTCATAAAGGCTGTTAAATTCAGGCGCAACTATGGTAAATCTGCCGCGCTGAACATTGGTTTTGAGGCTGCTAAAGGGGATGTGGTAATAACTATGGATGCCGACTTGCAGGACAGCCCCGATGAGATACCAGTGCTTTACCGCCGCATAACAGAGGACAGGTACGACCTTATATCCGGCTGGAAAGCAAAGCGTTATGACCCCTTAACTAAAACTATCCCTACTAAATTATTTAATGCCGCTACCCGCAAAATGAGCGGAATAGATAACCTGCACGATTTTAATTGCGGCCTCAAGGCTTATCGTAAAACTGTAGTGAAGAATATTGAGGTGTATGGCGAAATGCACCGCTACATTCCGGTTATTGCTAAATGGGCGGGCTTTACCAAAATTGGAGAGCAGGTGGTTGAACACCGTGCCCGTAAATACGGGAAAACGAAGTTTGGGTGGACAAGGTTTATTAATGGTTTTTTAGACCTCCTTTCGATATTTTTTGTAGGCAAATTTGGCAAGCGCCCCATGCACTTTTTTGGCGCTATGGGAACGCTAAGTTTTTTTACAGGTATAATTATAGCTATATGGATGTTATCAGAAAAGCTATACCTCATAGCACACCATCTGCCCTACCGCGATGTTACCGCTAACCCGTTATTTTATATAGCGCTGGTAGCCATCATACTTGGTTCGCAACTCTTCCTTACAGGCTTTGTTGCCGAACTGGTTTCGCGCAACTCGAACGACAGGAACAATTACCAAATTGAAGAAACAATTTGATAATTTGAAAATGTGCCGATTTGAATATTACCGGCATTGTAAAATCTTCAAATTGTCAAATCATCTAATTAACCCGAATGTTTTTCTCCATCATCATACCTTTATACAACCGCCCGCAGGAAATTGCCGAATTACTGGCTTCCTTAACGCTGCAAACCTATAAACAGTTTGAGGTTTTGGTTATTGAGGATGGATCTGTTGACCGTGCCGAAGATATTGTAAAAGGGTATGAAGGCAAGCTTGATATCCGTTACTTTGAAAAAGCCAACGAGGGACAGGGTTTTACTCGTAACTTTGGTTTTGAACGGGCTAAAGGCGATTATTTTGTTGTATTTGATTCGGATTGCTTGATCCCTGCAGATTACCTGCAAATTGTAAACGATTCGCTTAACAAAAACTGGCTGGACGCCTATGGCGGGCCGGACGGCGCCCATGAATCGTTTACACCGCTGCAAAAGGCCATTAGTTACTCCATGACCTCCCCTTTCACTACCGGTGGTATTCGCGGAAATAAAAAAGGCATCGGGCAGTTTCATCCGCGCAGTTTCAATATGGGTATTTCGCGCAAGGTTTGGGAAAATGCAGGCGGCTTTATCATCACCCGCCTGGGCGAAGATATCGAATACAGTATCCGTATCCACTCTTTAGGCTATAAGATCGGGCTGATACCAGATGCCATTGTTTATCATAAGCGCCGTACCGATTTTTTGAAGTTTTATAAACAGATCCACTTTTTTGGGCGTGCGCGTATTAATATCTACAAATTCTTTCCGTCGCAGCTTAAACTGGTACATTTTTTCCCGGCGTTTGCCACACTTGGATTTATATTTATCATTGTTGCCAACTTGCTGCATTGGCCCTTTGCAATGCTTTTAAATATAATGTTAGGTGTTTACATTTTGTTAATATTTTTTCACTCGCTTATCAAAAATAAATCAGCAAAAATCGCATTTTTGAGCATTATAGCTGCCTTCACTCAACTTACTGCCTACGGGTTAGGATTTATGCAAGATTTTTGGAAGCGCGTTATATTAAAAAGCTCTTAAAACGTAGTATGTACCACCCTTTTTCTGTCGCGGAGACTATAAAAACTTCGTGGGATATTTTTAAAAAGAATTTTGTAACCATTATTGTTTACTCGGTAATAGCGTTTTTCCTGCTTTCGGTATTAGGCCTGCTTATAGGCTTCGTTTACTCTCCAACAGACTTTACCGGTTCTATGATCGTGTCATTTATATTGATATGGTTGCAGGCCTACACTACACTTGGTTTATATAAACTAATATTTACCCTGATAGATAGCGAATACTACGATTTTGAGTTTAGCCAGGTTATACCAAAGGTTAAAATGATATGGAGTTACCTTGCCGTAGTATTCATAATAGCGTTTATTGTTACCAACTTAACCATATTGGTTGACTATCTTGACCCATATCCGATATTACAGGACGTGGTAAAGGTGTTATCTGCTCTTGGCGGTTTATACCTTGCCCTGCGTGCCATGTTTTTCAACACCTTTGTTGTTGATGATGCATCCGGCCCTATAGAGTCTATTAAGCAAAGTTTTGAGCTAACCCGTGGTTACCTGTTAAAAGTTATATTGATACTTGGTGTCATTATTTTATTTATCGCGTTACCTGCTATATTAGCTCAATACTATCCTATCATTTCGGTTACTATATTATTCACCTACCCTTTTGTAAACATTGTTCTGGCGGTAACTTACCGTAAACTTATCTATAGCCATCAGGATGTAGATGATGACATTGCCGAAACCAATTAATTATGGGTTTAAAAGCAGCATTAAGCAAGGTATTTGCCTGGTATGTAAACAGGCAGTTAAATAACGTTCGCCAAAATGCACTGGCGCTTCAGCAAAAAACATTTACCGATCTAATCCATGAGGCTAAAAATACCATCTTTGGTACCGATCATCATTTTGATGCAATTGAAAGCTACGAAGATTTTAAAAAATACGTACCTGTACGAGATTATGAAGAACTACGACCGTACATTGACCGTGTAGTAAACGGCGAAATTGATGTAATGTGGCCGGGCAAACCCGCCTATTTGGCTAAAACCTCGGGCACTACGTCTGGGGTTAAATACATACCTATTTCTAAAGAGAGCATGCCCCAGCATATTAAAGCCGCGCGCAACGCGTTGCTTAGCTACATTCACGAAACGGGCAATGCCGATTTTGTAAACGGTAAAATGATATTTTTACAGGGCAGCCCTGTGTTAGATGAAAAACATGGTGTACAAACCGGCCGGCTCTCGGGCATTGTAGCGCACCATGTGCCTGCGTACCTGCAAAAGAACCGCCTGCCATCTTACGAAACCAATTGTATAGACGACTGGGAGGAAAAAGTTGATGCCATAGTGCAGGAAACAGCCAAAGAGGATATGCGCCTTATATCAGGCATTCCACCCTGGTGCCAGATGTATTTCGACAGATTGTCGGCTGTTTCGGGCGGGAAAAAGATCAAAGATATATTTCCTTACTTTAAGTTGTATGTACACGGCGGCGTAAACTACGAGCCATACCGTGCCCGCATGGAAGAAAGTATTGGCTTTAAAATAGACAGTATCGAAACCTACCCGGCGTCTGAAGGGTTTATTGCTTTTCAGGATTCGCAAAAAGAAAAAGGGTTGCTGCTGATGGTGGATGCAGGTATTTTCTATGAATTTATCCCATCCGAGGAGTACTTTAATGATAACCCTACACGCATCAATTTAAAAGACGTAGAGCTTGATAAAAATTACGCTCTTATCATGAATACCAGCGCGGGCTTGTGGGGATACAGTTTGGGCGATACGGTGAAGTTCGTATCTAAAAACCCGTATAAAATTGTAGTTAGCGGCCGCATTAAACATTATATCTCCGCCTTTGGCGAGCATGTAATTGGCGAAGAAGTTGAGCAGGCCCTAATGAGTGTAGCCGCCGATGAGGGTGTTGATGTAATAGAATTTACGGTTGCTCCGCAGGTTGCTCCGGCAGACGGCACATTGCCTTACCATGAGTGGTTTATTGAGTTTGGTAAAGAGCCTAAAGACCTGCAAGCCTTTGCCTTAAAGATTGATAAGGCCCTGCAGCAAAAAAATATTTACTATTTCGACCTGATTGAGGGTAACATATTGCAATCTTTAATAGTCAGAAGTTTAAAAAAGGATACTTTTATAAATTATATGCGCAGCCAAGGTAAACTTGGCGGCCAAAATAAAGTTCCGCGTTTATCTAATGATAGGAAAATAGCGGATGAATTAGTGAGTTATATATCAAGTTAATAATAACACCATCGGCATTGCAACATACGAAGCAATTACGGTTTAAGAAATATAATTGAACAACGATATAAAAAACATAGCCATCCTTGGCTCTACAGGGAGTATAGGCACACAAACGCTTGAGGTTATCCGCGATAACAGTCAGCTGTTCAGCGCTTTTATGCTTACCGCGCACTCAAATGCCTACTTGCTTATAGAGCAGGCTATAGCGTTTGTACCCGAGTACGCCATTATTTGCGACGAAACAAAATACGCCGAGGTAAAAGAAGCGCTTGCACATTTACCCATTAAAGTTTTAGGCGGATACGAGGCCATTAAAGAAACTGTTACCCATCCGGATATTGATGTGGTGCTTACCGCTATGGTAGGCTTTGCGGGTTTGGAGCCAACCATTAACGCTATTAAAGCAGGTAAAGATATCGCGTTAGCAAATAAAGAAACCTTGGTTGTTGCGGGTGAGATTGTTACCAGCCTGGCCAAACAACACGGTGTAAACATTTTACCCGTAGATAGCGAACACTCAGCCATTTTTCAATGCCTTGCGGGGGAACAGGATAATAAAATAGAAAAGATAATCCTCACCGCTTCCGGCGGCCCGTTTCGTGGTAAGAATGCAGAGTTTTTGGCCAACGTAACCCGCGAGCATGCGCTAAAGCACCCCAACTGGGTTATGGGCGCCAAGATCACTATCGATTCGGCATCATTAATGAATAAAGGGCTGGAAGTAATTGAGGCCAAGTGGTTGTTCGATCTGCAAGCAAACCAGATAGATGTTATAGTTCATCCGCAGTCGATAGTACACTCGCTGGTGCAATTTGAGGACGGATCTATAAAGGCGCAAATGGGTTTGCCGGACATGAAGCTGCCTATACAGTACGCCCTAACCTACCCTCAACGCGTTAAAACAAACTTTAAGCGCTTTAATTTTATTGATTACCCAAATTTGACGTTCGAACAACCGGATATAGCTACCTTTCGGAATTTGAAACTGTCTTTTGACGCTTTGGAACGCGGTGGTAATATGCCATGCATTATAAACGCGGCCAACGAGGTAGCGGTTGCTGCTTTTTTAAATAATGAAACAGGCTTTTTAACCATGAGCGATGTAATTGAAACCTGCATGCAGCAAATTAATTATATACAATCGCCATCGTTAAACGACTATTTGAATACTGATAAAGAAACACGCATATTTGCGCAAAATTTAATACGAAAAATGCCGTTAAAGGCAGTATAATTATACTATATAAACACAACGAATGAGCGTTTTGATAATGGCCGGCCAATTAATACTTGGTCTTTCAATTTTAGTGATACTACACGAGTTTGGGCACTTTTTAGCAGCCCGGGCTTTCGGGATAAAGGTTGAGAAATTTTACTTGTTTTTTGATGCCTGGGGCGTAAGCCTTTTTAAATTCAACTACAAAGGTGTTGAGTACGGTATTGGCTGGCTGCCTTTGGGCGGCTATGTTAAGATTGCCGGTATGATAGATGAATCTATGGATACCGATCAGCTCGCCGGTCCGCCGCAGCCATGGGAGTTCCGTTCTAAACCGGCCTGGCAGCGTTTAATTGTAATGCTTGGCGGTATAATCGTAAACATTATAGTTGGTATTTTCATATTTTGGGTATTAACCATCCGCTACGGCGAAACTTATACACCTAACGCTAATATCAAATACGGAATAGTACCGGGTAAAATTGGTACTAAAATGGGCCTGAAAGCCGGTGACAAGATCAACTCTGTTAATGGCAAACCAATTGTTAGGTTCGAAGACCTCGTTAGTTCTAAAGTGTTGCTGGACAAAACTGTTTTGAATGTACAGCGTGGAAACGAGAATATAGATATTAAGGTTCCTCCTACCATTCTTAACGATTTGTCTGACTACGGTATTGAAGAATTTATTAATCGTATTCCGCGTGTAAAATTCGCAATTGATACGATTGCTCGAAAAAGTGGTGCTGAACAGGCAGGTTTGAAAAAAGGAGATAGTATACTTACTGTCAATGGTAAAGCTGTCACCTATTTTGATGAAATGCAGGCTCAATTGCGGGCAAATAAAAATAATAAAGTAGAACTTACTATCAAACGTGGCGATTCATTACAACAAATTTCGGCGCAAATTAATAATGAAGGGGTATTAGGTTTTAAACCCAAAGCCCAATTACCACAAGATACTACCATTAAATATGGTTTGTTTGGCTCGTTACCTGTTGGTGCAACCAAAGCATGGGGCATGTTTACCGATAATGCCAAAGGTATAGGTAAGATATTTACCGGTCAGGTTAAGGCGCGTAAGGCAATATCGAGCCCAATAGGCATCGCCGTAATGTTTGGCAGCCATGTAGACTGGATCCGCTTTTGGAGCCTTGTGGGCTTCCTATCAATGGTTTTAGCGTTAACCAACCTGTTACCTATACCCGGATTAGATGGTGGTCATACCGTATTCCTGTTAATTGAAATGATAAAAGGTAAACCACTTAGCGACAAATTCCTGGAACGCGCGCAGATAGTTGGTTTTGTGCTATTGATCTCGCTAATGGTATTCGCCTTTGGTAATGATATTGTAAAACAGGTGATGAAGAAGTAATTCTTTGTACTGATAGCTAACAGAAAGCCGCTTCAGAATTGAAGCGGCTTTCTTGTTGTATGTCTCATGTTACCTTAATCGCCCGTTAGTGAACGTTACATCTTAAAGACATTTCAAAGGGACGGCTTCGGCGACGAGAGTAAGAATATCAGCCAACAAAAAAGCCCGGCTGTTTTGCAACCGGGCTTTCAATATCAAGGGATTAATTATACAGCTGGGTCAACATAATCATCTCCAGCTTTTGTACCTGCTGCAGCATTCCTCTCTTCAATGTCACGCAGTGTTGGCTCCTTTTTTAGAATGGCAGCGCCAATTAAGGCTACTATACAACCAAATACCAAAGTACTGATGGCGGTTGCAATAGCTCCAAAAATAGCACCATATTTACTCCCCATTTCTATACCTTTGTCAATTTGATCTTGCGACATACCTTTTTCGGCCATAACTGCTTGCTGTTGCTCCATCGCTTTGGTAAGCACTTCGGGGCTCAATATACCCAGGTACACATAAATAAAAATAGCGAGCAGCAATCCTCCAAAAAGTGAATATCTAAAACCAGGATTAAACGCTTGCCCAAATGTTATAAAGCCACCTAATTGATCTTTATACTCTTTTTGGGCTAAAACACAAAAAGCAATAAAAGGGATATAACCAATGTATTTTGCAGCTGAGTTTTGATCGATATTAAGAAATTGAAATGCGTAAGTGATTACAATTGATACCAACACATAAAATAGTGCCCATTTGGTGGCAATGGATGTAGGGTTTGGAGCTTTAGTTTCCATAATTAACTGGATAAAGGTTTAATATTATTAGTTTAATTTATTTAAAGCTATACAAAATTTCTACAACTGCCATATCAAATGGTTTATTTACAGCATTATCTGCAATAGTAGCTTTATCTTCATCGATTGCTTCCGGGTTTTGGAAAAAGCAGATCATCGGGTAAAACAGCTCTTTAACTTCCGAATCTTCGGCGATGGAATTAGCTACCTTGGCCACTTCGCTTACCGGGCTTTCAATAAGTATCTGGTGGGCTATAACCGGCTCGTAAATACGGTACTCGTCCTGAAACTCGTCCTCGTCTACCAACAAAAACTCTTTCAGGTAATCTTCCAGTTCAGGTTCAATGCCTTCATCTTCACACTCGTTCAGGTATAACAGCAGGTTTAAAAGTTCGGTACCACGGTCGAGCGTTTGTTCTTCAATATCTTCCCACTCAGGGGTTTCCAGGTAATCGTCTTCCAGTTTTTTAACATCCTCGCTAAAAAAGTTGATCATTAAAAGATCAAAGAAAACCTCGCGAAGTTCCTCTAATTGCGGTTCGTCGTCAAATACAGCGTCAAGCTGGTCAACTTTGGTTAAAAAATCATCGTCTGATGAAAACACCGCCTCAAATTTCGCGGAAAGGGCGGCGGCATCAAAGCCACCATATTGTGTAAAAGCCTCTAAAGCGCCTGTAATTGCTGAGCTTACTTTTGGGTCGGTCATGGTTTGTTATTTTAGTTTTTAGAGATTTGGTTGTTATTACAGGATAACAATACTTTACCTTTTAAGTTCGTGCTTAAAAACGGCGAATTGTAACTTTTTGAACGGTTTACTGCACGGTTGTATTCCCATTCACCATCAGTTGCAAATACAACCAGGTTCGCTACAGCTCCCTCGGTAAGGGTTGGTACATCAATGTTTAATATTTTACGTGGATTAACGGATAATTTTTGCACTATCTGTTCTGCAGTTAATCCTGCCTGTAAAGCCAGCGAGAATGCCGTTTGCAGTCCAATGATGCCGTATTCGGCAACCTCAAACTCCACATCTTTAAACTCTATTTCGTGCGGGGTGTGCTGGCTTACAATGGCGTCAATTGTGCCGTCTTTTAAGCCGGCTATAAGCGCGTCAACATCCTTTTGGGTGCGTAGTGGTGGCTTTACTTTATAAAGGCTGTCGAAGCCCATTAAGGCTTCATCGGTAAGCACAAGATTATGCGCTGCTACATCACAGGTGACCTTAACACCCTTGCGTTTTGCTTCGCGGATGAGTTCTACAGCATGCTCTGTAGATATGGTGGTAAAATGAATTTCGGAATTAGTGTCCTCCGCCAGGTAAAGGTCGCGGGCTATCATCAGTTCTTCAGCAAGCGCAGGGATGCCTTTCATGCCCAGCATGGTGCTTACTACTCCTTCATTCACCTTTGCCTTCCCGGCTATTGAAGTGTCTTCGGGATAAGAGATAACCTTGGCTCCAAAGTTTTGTACATAAAGCAGGGCGCGTTCCATCAGGCCGGCGTCCTGCACGGGGCGGTTACCATCTGTAAAGGCTTTTGCGCCGCTTTTATACATATCAAACATCTCGGCCATATCCTTGCCATCGCGTTTGTGCGAGATCGCTCCCAGCGGATATATATCCACCAGGTTACCTTTCGCACGGTTAAGCAGGTACTCTACCTCGGCTTTTGAATGTACAGGCGGCTGTGTGTTTGGCATTAGAGCTATACCTGTAAAACCGCCTGCTGCTGCTGCTGCTGTACCTGTTTGCAGGTCTTCTTTTACCTCTAAACCAAGCTCGCCTACGTTACAGTTCAGGTCAAGGAAACCGGGAGATACGTAATAGCCCTTTGCATCAACAGATTTTACATCACTATCTATTGATTTAGCAATCTGGGTAATGATTCCTTTTTCGATCAAAATATCGGCAACCTTGTTATGAAAGGGCGAAGCGGGGTCTACAACAGTGGCGGATTTGATTAGCAAATTCATTTGCGCTGTTTTATGATGGGTTAGTTGATATCAGGCGCCGGCGTTATAGTTGTTTTACCGGTTTTATAGTACCGTATAAATAATGTTTCGGCAGCCAGAAATATCAGCGCCAAAATTATACAAAGTTTCCATAATTGAAGGCCCGAATTTGCAGCTCCTGTAAGCAAATCTGCATTTAACTTATTCGCGTTTAGCAAAGCGGCGTTCTCAGCGAATAGTTTTTCCAATTCCTCGGGTGTTAAATAACTCAGGTCGCTTTCGCTGCGGTTATCGTTAAAGGCCAAAACAGCCGCGGTGCTGTCCTGTTTCTTCAGGCCATAAATCCCCGTTTCGGTCAATTGGTCGGGCAGATATAGCATGGTACTCCCCTCCTGTTGTTTTACTTCGGGAATAATGGTTTGCTTATCTTTAACAAGCTTTACCAATTGCTTTTCAGTTGATTGCAGCGGCACGGTTTCAATAGACTCATTATTACCCGCTGTGTAAAAGAGCGGCTGGTCGTGCCCGCTTAATAAAGCTATCCTGAACATCACCGGAACAAACAGCGCGTGCACGGGCAGGTTGCTGTAACTTTCATCTAACGCTAAGGCTGCAACATACAGCTTACCCCTGCCCAATGCAGAGCCCTGCCACATGGTAGAGCCGTCTTTTAACTTCATCAGGAATTCGCCCGGGCGTGTGCCATTATCCAGCGCATAATATTTATATACAACAGGCAGGTCGGGATTTTGTGGTGAGGATTCAAAAATGCTTTTAAAGATCTGGCTTTGCAGATTTATACTTGTTACCCTGGTAGGTATTTCTACAAGGTCGGTTGGGTAAGCCGCACCAATTGGCTGCAAAAAAGCTTTATAACTATTAAGATCTGCACCTACGGATGGGAATACCATCAGCGTGCCGCCCTTGTTTACATAGGTTTTTAATTGCTGTGCTAACCCGGCCGATACCGTTTCAACATCGCTTAACACAATTATAGGATAAGCACTTAAACCGGCGTAATCTACATTGCCATCGGGCACCTGCTTTGGGGCAAAAAATGCGTCAGCTGCAAAAACTGCGCTTAAGTATTTATTTGGCGCACCTCCGTTTATGAGCAATACAGGCAACTGCTTGTCTATGTTAAAAGTAAAGTAAAATGTATTATCGAAGGTAACGGGGTTATCCTGCAATTGGATCTCGCCGCGCTGCCAACCGGCTTGTAATCCCGAAAAAGACAGCGTATCTGTTTGCGCCGATCGCTCTTTAATCGTAAAACTGCCTATGGCTTTTTGCACACCGTTTATGATGAGTTTCAGCGGGATTTTTTCAGCTGCTTTATCCGCGTAGTTACGCAGCCTAACTACCAGCTTCTCGCTTTCGCCCGGGCGGTGTGTGGCATTCAGCATCCAAACCGAATCGACCGCCACGTTGGGCAGCGGATTGGCTTTTAACTGCACCAGGTTAACCGGGAAACCGGTATCCGCAACAGGGGACTTGCCCTCAATGTTTTTTTGAAAATCCGACAAGAAATATACCGCCTTTGAAGCACCAGCTTGCATATCAAGCAAGCTTTTTTGCCTTGCCAATACCTGGTTAAGCTGCCTGCTTTGTGGGCTTATCTTTAAGGCATCTACAGCGTCGTTAAACTCGCTGCGGGTAAGCAGGCGCTGGTGTTTACCTTCAAAATCCTGGGTGAGTAACTGGAAACGGTCGTTAATGTTATAAGCGGCCGCTATTTGCTTTGCTTTTTGTTTGGCCTCGTCAAGCAGGCTCCCTTCCCGGCTAAGGGTTTGCATGGAGTATGAGTTATCTACAAAAACACTCACAACCTGTTGCTTACCCGTGTTTGCTTCGTCTTTACCCGGAATATAGGGCCGGGCGAATGCCAGCACTAAA
Organism: Mucilaginibacter lutimaris; assembly: GCF_042676625.1. Lineage (NCBI taxonomy): Bacteria > Pseudomonadati > Bacteroidota > Sphingobacteriia > Sphingobacteriales > Sphingobacteriaceae > Mucilaginibacter > Mucilaginibacter lutimaris. The sequence goes on along the minus strand of NZ_JBHTIA010000026.1, from coordinate 21,603 downwards.
AACAACAGCGCCAATAATCTTGAAGCCAGTATTAAACGCTCTTTTAAATTACGGCGGCTGGCCTGCTGCTCCTGCACCTCTTTTAAGAACTGCACATTGCTAAATAATACCTTTTTGTACCGCCTGAAATTAAACAGATGAATAACTACCGGGATGGCCAGCGTTAGCAATGCAAATAAAAAACCAGGATATAAAAAGTGCATTACACAAATGTGCAAATTATTGGGCAGAAGCGGGTAGGGATAATTATAAAATGGATGTGGACATTCATCTCGTCGTAATTTTACTCACCCCGACACCGCTGCGCTGGTCGCCCCTCTCTTCTGCGCAAAAAGGGTGAAAAAATCCGTTCCCTCTTTCCGCTTACGGAGAGAGGGTGGTCGAGCGAAGCGATGATCGGGTGAGTTAATTATGCGGCAGGCAAATTTGCGCCCTAAAATATTATCCCGTAATTTAGGCTACAACTTTAAACATTAACAATGAAACACTTAACACTAAAATTAACCTTAGCTGCGGGCTTGCTCGGCAGTGTTCCGGCATTCGCGCAATCGCCGGATACCGCTGTTTTTGGCCGCATCCGCCATGCCGAGATGAACAGCTCGCAAATACCTAAGATAGCGCATTACTTAACTGATGTATCCGGCCCGAGGCTCACCGGTTCGCCGGGTTATAAACGCGCCGCCAACTGGGCGGCAGAAACCATGACCAAGTGGGGATTGGCAAACGCCAAACTTGAACCCTGGGGCGATTTTGGAAAACAATGGGAGCTGCAGGATTTTAGCATCATCATGAAAACCCCATATGTGCAGCCCGTAATGGCCTATCCTACCCCATGGAGCGCAAGTACTAATGGCGTGCAGCAGGGAGAGGTAACCATAATTACACCCGCACAGGCAATGGATACCACCTATATTGCGCAGCACCTTGGTGATTTTAAAAACAAATTCATCCTGATAGCCGGGAGCAGCGGCCAGAGTAAAGACAATAATTTTAAACCTTTGGCCAATCGCTTAACAGACGAAGAACTGGCAAACATGAAGGACATGTATATGGTTACTGCCGACCAAATGAACCAGGCAAAAGGTTATTATAAGATAATTAACCGTGTAGATGTACTGCTGAAAAGCTCAGGGGCATTGGCGCTTATAAGCGGATCGGCCAGAAATAATAACGGAACCGTGTTTGTGCAGGGATACTCGGAGTTTAAACTTAACGCACCGGCCGCCATTCCGGGAGTAAGCATGGCGTATGAGGACGGGCAGAAAATTAAACGCCTTGTACAAAGTGGCCAAAAGGTAGAGCTTGCCCTAAATATAAAGGCTAAAACATACACCGATGATATTAAAGGTTATAACGTTGTTGGCGAGATCCCGGGAACCGATCCTAAATTAAAATCACAGCTTGTAATGCTTGGCGGGCACCTCGATTCGTGGCAATCTGCCACGGGCGCTACTGATAACGCGGCAGGTTGTATTGTAATGATGGAGGCGATGAGACTTATAGATTCTTTAGGCCTTAAACCGAAACGCACTATCCGTATTGCTTTGTGGGATGGCGAAGAGCAGGGCATTTATGGCTCGTACAATTACGTCAAAAATCATTTTATGGGCACTGATTATAAGTTAAAGCCTGAGCAATCGAAGGTTTCGGCCTACTATAATCTCGACAATGGCACGGGTAAGATCCGCGGGATATTTACCCAAAGTAACAAAGCGGTGATGCCAATTTTCCAGAAATGGCTTGAGCCATTTGCCGACCTTGGCGCTAAAACGGTAAGCGATAAAAACACCGGCTCCACAGATCATTTATCGTTCGACTGGGCTGGCATCCCCGGCTTTCAGTTCATACAAGACCCTATAGACTACGAAACCAAGACCCACCACAGCAACCAGGATAATTACGACCACCTGCAGATAGACGACCTAAAACAGGCTGCTATCATTATTGCGTCATTTGTGTACCAAACAAGTATCGAAAAAGATATGATGCCACGTAAACCGCTTGTTAAAAAGCCTTATGTTTTTGATGGCTTATAAAACATCATACTTACACATCTAAAGGCTTTAACGTTAGTTAAGGCCTTTTTTATGCAAACAATTAGCTGTTGCGATTATTATTATTTTATGGATTGGCACATTGGATGTTCGGGCTTTCATTACAAACATTGGCGGGGTACTTTTTATCCAGAAAAGCTTGCCATGACCAAATGGTTCGATTTTTACTGCAAGCATTTTAGCACGCTCGAACTTAACGTTACTTTTTATCGTTTCCCGCAGCTGTCTTTCCTGCAAACATGGTATGATAAAAGCCCGGCTAATTTTAGGTTCGCGGTAAAGGCACCGAGGGCTATTACGCATTTTAAAAAGTTTAATGATACAACTGAACTATTAAACAGCTTTTATAGCACCATTATCGATGGTTTGCGCGATAAGCTTGGCCCGGTGCTTTTTCAAATGCCCCCCAGTTACAATTATACAGAAGAAAAATTGGGGAAGATATTAAAAGCCCTGAACCCAGCCTTTAACAATGTGCTGGAACCACGGCATGTAAGCTGGTGGCAGGATGATATTATTAAAACGCTGGAAAATCATAACATCACCTTTTGCGGTATGAGCCACCCTTCCCTGCCGTATGAGGTTATTCAAAACACCCCGGTGGTTTACTATCGCTTCCATGGCATGGAGCAACTTTATCAATCACTTTATTCAAAAGAATATCTGCAGGGGGTTATTGACAAAGTAAAAGCAAATAAAAAGATTAAAGAGGCCTGGTTTTACTTCAACAATGACATTGGGACACATGCCATTTTCAATGCCAAAGACATGATGGCAATGGCTGGCCTACCTATTCCTCAATCTTATTGATCAAAATAGCCAACCCCGCCTTCATCTTCAATATAAGGGCTTGTAAATCCTCTTGCGACATATTCTGTTGAAGTTCCTCCTCGTTAATGTCGTTCATCCTGTCGAGGATTGGGCCTATGCCGAGGTCATGCTCCTCGTTCAGATTATCACCGTCCAGCTCCATTACTACAAATAATGAGGACAGGCGCTGGTAATATGTTTCCTGCGTAAGTTTGTCCAAAGTATGGTATTCAACTTTCAGGCGGTGTAAAAACTCTTCTAATATCATACTGACTTAAAATAAAACAGGTGATTTAGTAATTAATCTAAACCACCTGTTACTAAACGTTTTTGTTATTATCTGCGCCTGCGGCGTTTATGTTTTGTTTCGGTTTGCCTGCGCTTTTTGCTCTTGCTCACCGTTTGCTTTCTCTCGGGCTCGGCTTGTTTAACAACAGGTTCCGGTTTGGTATCGGTAGAATCTTTGCTTAGCTGCGTAACTGTAAAGTTATTTCTGCTGAGGCCATATTCTAATTGGCGTTTGGCGCCTGTTGGTTTAGCTGTAGAGTCGTTTCCATCATATATCGGGAACTCGCGGATCAGCTTGCCATCTTTAATATAAAAATTATCGTTACCACGGTAACCCTTCTTTTGCGAACGGGTTAATTTTGGAAAATCGAGCTTATCGGCATTATTGTTATTAAACTCAAAGGCGTAAATCTTGGCGTAGTTAACCGTATCTTTGCCCTTCGATTGGATCAGTATTTCCGGGTTACCGTCGGTGTCCATATCAGCGTTATAAACATCGGTTATAGTGCCATCCAGGTCCCCGGTGGTAGTGGTATATTTCATCCCTGCCGAATCGGAATGCAGTATGGCAAACGAACCTACCTGGCTCGATCCCCTGCCCCAGCTAACCACATCATACGTTTGCCCCGGCGATACCTCTATAGCTTTATGGAACCTAAAGGGCGCCATAACAGCGGGCTTTGCCACAGCGTTGGTTGCTGTAGCGGGCTTTTTTTCCTCGTTGCCACATGACGCGATCATTAGGGAAACCGCCGCCATGAATAAACAATTCCTAAAATTCATGCGTGAATATAGCAATTAATTAAACATCATGTCCGGCGATACCTCTCCTTTAGGTTTGCCAGGGATGGTCATGTAAACCCTTAGTCCACTTCCGGACGAGTTTGCGTCTACATATTTAATGGTAATTTTATGATATCCTTTCTGCAAAGGAATAGCGCCTTGCTGCTCAACCGGGCCGGTGCGCCCGTCGTTGTCTACAATTGGCACATCATCTATCAATAAAACCGAGCCATTTGATGATGCTGTAGAGAAACTATAATTACCATCAACATCGGCCTTAAAGTAACCATTAAATACCACGCCATATTTGTTGAACGCTTTTTTGAAAGCGCTTAACGCGGTGCTAAAACTTTTTGCTATGCCGGTATCAATAACCGCGGCAGGGTTAATTTGAGTAGTATTTACATAAGTGCCTGCCGATGCCTGGTATTTTAAGCCGGGCGTATTGCCGGTGTACTGAACGGCCGGTAACGGCGCTTTATTAATTACCTTTGCTGCGGTAATAACACTGCGTTTGCCGGATGGCGTTACCACAATAGTTTTCAGATCGCGGTACTCGTTCAATGGCACAGGGTAGGTCATTGGAGCAGTGTAGAGCAATTCTGTTTCGCGTGGGGTGTAACCATCAATAGTGTAATATATTTTGGCACCCTTTACCGGCGATTTAAGATTAACCGTCATGGTAGATGCAATCATCACCGTATCTGTATTGCCAATAGCCGGGGGTACACGGTAATTATATCCGTTTTTATCTAACCAGGCCAAATGTTCGGGCAAACGGGTTTCTGAAAAATCTTTGTAATTTTTGTTGGCCATTGGTGTCCATGCCACTTCAGATAGCGCCATCAGCCTTGGCATGATCATGTATTCAACCTTATTTTCGGTGGTGATGTACTCAGTCCAAAGGTTTGCCTGTACGCCTTTAATATACTTTTGCTGATCGGGTGTTAAAGCCGCCGGGGTTGGGTTATAAGCATAAGTTTTTTGGATAGGCGCGCTGCCACCAATGCCAACAGGTTCCTGGTTTATTTTGCCCTGGGCATGGTCAAAATACAGTGCCTGGCTGCTTGGGGTCATAATCACATCATGGTGTTGTTTTGCCGCTTCAATACCACCCTCTTCACCCCTCCAGCTCATTACAGTGGCGTTTGGCGCCAAACCGCCTTCCAATATCTCGTCCCAACCTATAATGCTGCGGCCTTTGCTGTTCACAAATTTTTCCATACGTTGAATGAAGTAGCTTTGCAAACCGTGCTCATCTTTAAGCTTTAAACGTTTAATAAGGTCCTGGCAAAATTTAGTTTTTTTCCATACCTCCTTCGGCGCTTCATCACCGCCAATGTGGATGTATTTGCTCGGGAACAGGTCTATTACCTCTGTCAAAACATCCTGCAAAAAGCCGAATGTTTTTTCTGACGGGCAAAAGATATTGTTGAATACGCCCCATTTTTCGGCAACTGTATAAGTTTGGCTTGGGTCGCAGCTTAGTTCAGGGTATGCAGTTAAGGCAGCTAAGGCATGGCCGGGCATTTCAATCTCAGGCACAATGGTAATATACCTGTCGGCAGCGTATTTAATTACATCGCGAATCTGGTCCTGAGTGTAAAAGCCTGAAACCGGCACGCCATCATATTGCAGCGGAGTGCGGTCTTTAAAGTTACCTATAACGCTTTGCGCGCGGCGGCTGCCTACGGTAGTAAGCCTTGGGTATTTTTTGATCTCAATGCGCCATCCCTGGTCATCAGTTAAATGCCAGTGGAACGTATTAAGTTTATAGGCGGCCATCAGGTCTATATACCGCTTCACAAATTCTACCGAATAAAAATGGCGACAAACATCAAGCATTAGCCCCCTGTAACCAAAACGGGGATAATCCTCAATAGTAACGGCTGGTAGTTTCGCGGTGGCCGACCTCTCTAACGGCATAAGCTGCATTAACGTTTGGATGCCATAAAATAAACCGGCACCCTTACCTGCAACAGTAACTTGTTGTGGTGTGATGGTTAAACGGTAACCTTCGGCAGGCAGGCCTTCGGTATTGGTTGATGTTAAATATATAGACGTTGTACTAACACGGGCGTTACGCAAACCCACCTGTTTATTATAGGCCATATTATCGGCCAAAAATTTAGAGAAAAATTGTACGGCCTTATTGCTTGGGCTATCAGCCTGGATAACGGTTTCCTGGCTCAATATAAATTCGCCGGGTGTTTTCTTAACAGATACCGGGGCGGGGATGATACCTGCATAAGGGTTCATATCCAGTGGTTTGGTTATATCGGCGTTTTGGGCATTAACTGAAACAGCCGATGCCAATAAAAGAGCAAGCATTGCTGCAGATATACTTTTCTTCATAAGGTAAACTAAACAGGTAAATAATGAGCCCGTAATTTAGCATTAATTAAAAATAATATGCTACAATCACTTAAAAATTACACAAATAGAAACAAAGAAGCCATATTCTTATCAGGAATATGGCTTCTTAAAATATTTTAGTAAGGCCTTTGAACTTACGCCGTTACAACATGTTCTTTTGCAGCAAGGTAACGCTCGGCATCTATAGCAGCCATACAACCTGTACCGGCGGCGGTAACTGCCTGGCGGTAAATATGGTCTTGCGCGTCGCCACAGCAAAATACACCTTCTACATTGGTTTCTGTTGAGCCGGGGCGGGTAATGATGTACCCGGTCTCGTCCATATTGATGGTTCCGCGGAAGATATCGGTGTTTGGTTTGTGGCCTATGGCTACAAAGAAACCGGTAACATCCAGTGTACGATCTTCATTAGTAACGTTATTGCAAACTTTAACCGCGTTAACGCTTTGGCCGTCACCAAGTATCTCAATGGTTTCGGTATTATAAAGCACTTCTATGTTTGGGGTGTTCAGCACACGGTGAACCATGGCTTTTGAGGCACGGAACTCGTCGCGGCGAACGATCATATAAACTTTACGGGCTAACTTAGCCAGGTAGGTTGCTTCTTCGGCAGCGGTATCGCCGGCACCAACAATAGCAACATCCTGCCCTTTAAAAAAGAAGCCATCGCATACGGCACAGGCAGATACGCCAAAACCGCTGTATTTTTGCTCACTCTCTAAGCCCAACCATTTTGCAGACGCGCCGGTAGAAATAATAACGGTATCGGCCAATATGGTTTTGCTTTCGTCAACCGTAACCTTGTGCGGTAAAGAGCTAAAGTCAACCGAACTTACGTAACCAAAACGGATATCGGTACCCAGGCGCTCGGCTTGCTTACGAAAATCTTCCATCATTTCCGGCCCCATAATACCATTCGGGTAGCCCGGGAAGTTCTCCACATCAGTAGTTTGGGTAAGCTGCCCACCGGCAAGCATGCCTGTGTACATTACAGGGTGAAGGTCGGCACGCGAAGCATAAATCGCCGCGGTATATCCCGCCGGGCCCGAACCTATAATAAGGCATTTTACGTGTTCAATATCTTGTGACATTTGTTTCTTTTAATGTGATGCGAATTTAAGATTTATACATGAGTGTGCCAATAGGTAATAGTCAACATACTGCCATACCTTCATGACTATTTACCAACATTAGCCCTTAACACGCGTATAAAATTACCGCCTAAGATCTTATCAATATCCTTTTCGCTGTAGTGTAACTTGACCAATTCGGCGGTTATTTTGGGGTAATCTAAAACACTGTCTAACCCCTGTGGGTACGATTCGGCACCATCAAAATCAGAGCCTATACCTACGTGGTCGGCACCTATCAGCTTCACCATGTAATCGATATGCTTAACAAGCATGCTTAAAGGCGGCCTAAACTGGTCAGATTCTTCTTTGTTAATAACATTCAGGCGAATGCTGGCCAAGTCGTAATCATTATAAATTTTGATAAGCGAATCTAATTCAGATTTATGCTTAAGCAGGTACGCTTCATGCTTATCGTTATACGTGCTGTCGATAAAACCACTATAAAAATTAAGGAAAACAACCCCGCCGTTTTTAGCAATAGCTTTTAGCTGATAATCTTTTAAGTTACGGCGGTGCGGGTTAAGGGCATAAACGCAGCTGTGCGAAGCGATGACGGGCTTGGTAGTAAGTGCCATAACATCGTTAAAAGTTTGCTCACCTGGGTGCGAAAGATCTATCATTACGCCTAATTTGTTTAAGCGTTGCACAACCTGTTTACCAAAATCGGTTAAGCCTTTATGCGGCAGCGAATCGCTGTGTAATGTTTCATCGCGGGCGGATGTTGACCATGAGGTGCTGTTATTCCAGGTGAGCGTTAAATAGGCCATTCCCCGCCTGTACAAGCTGTCGATATAATCGAGCCTGTCTTCTATCATGTGGCCCCCTTCCACCCCTATCATAGCGGCAAGCTTATTTTGCTTTACTGCTTTTTGCAGATCGGCAGCGGTACGCACTAATTTAATTTTTTGAGGGTAGCGTTTAATAAGCGCGTCTAGAGAATCTATTTCGCGATTAGCATACTTATAAGCTGTGCCGTTACCGTATTGATCTCCGCACCAAACGGAAAACACCTGTACATCCAGCCCAGCTTTTTTAGCTCTTGGCAGGTCGAAATTACCGGTAATTTGCAGCTTACCCAGATCAACCTTGGTAATAAGCTGATTAGATAAAGCATCGTTATGTGTATCTACCAGTATTGCCCGCTGATGAATTTGTTTAACGGTTTGGGCGGATGCTGTGAGGGCAGAAAAAAGGACAAGTGGCAGAAAGAGTTTTTTCATTTTGGAAGATAGAAAAAACTTTTAAAAAACCATGTCATTGCGAGCGATAGCGCGGCAATCTCGTAGCTGTGCCTCTCCAATAAGTATGCAACGAGATTGCCGCGTCGCTATCGCTCCTCGCAATGACACATTGGATACCTACGTTTGTATTATCCCTACATTAAAAGCCTTTTCTATGGGCGCGTGGTTAGCGGCTTCGATGCCGATGGAGATCACTTTGCGGGTTTCCAGCGGGTCGATGATACCATCTACCCAAAGCCTCGCGGCGGCATAGTATGGCGTGGTTTGGGCGTTGTAACGGTCGGTGGTTTGTTTCAGGAATTCGGCTTCTTTTATGTCATCTACCTCTTCGCCTTTTGCTTTAAGCCCTGCCGCCTGCATTTGCACCAATACTTTTGCTGCCTGCGCGCCACCCATCACCGCGATCTTTGCTGATGGCCATGCGTAGATCAACCGCGGATCGTAAGCCTTGCCACACATGGCGTAATTACCTGCGCCGTAAGAGTTACCTATCACAATGGTAAACTTTGGCACTACCGAGTTGGCTACAGCGTTCACCATTTTCGCGCCGTCTTTTATAATGCCGCCGTGCTCGCTCCTGCTGCCAACCATAAAACCGGTAACATCCTGCAGGAAAACCAGCGGGATCTTTTTCTGATTACAATTCATGATAAACCGGGTTGCCTTATCGGCCGAATCGGAATAGATTACCCCGCCAAACTGCATCTCCCCTTTTTTAGATTTGATAACCTTGCGCTGGTTAGCCACAATGCCAACTGCCCAGCCATCTATTCGGGCAAGGCCACAAATTATCGACTGCCCGTAGCCGGCCTTATACTCCTCAAATTCCGAATCATCTACCAGCCGCTTGATGATCTCGTACATATCGTATGCCTTCTCGCGGTTATCAGGCAGGATGCCGTAAATATCTTTTTCGTTTAATTTTGGTGCTGATGGTTTGATTCGGTCAAAACCTGCCTTGTTATAATCGCCCACCTTATTCATGATGTTGCGGATAGAATCAAGGCAGGCCTTATCATTTGGGTGCTTATAGTCTGTTACGCCCGAAATTTCGCTTTGCGTGGTAGCGCCCCCAAGGGTTTCATTATCAACATCCTCGCCAATGGCCGATTTTACGAGGTATGATCCCGCCAGGAAAACAGAGCCTGTACCCTCTACAATCATGGCCTCGTCGCTCATGATGGGTAAATACGCCCCGCCTGCTACACATGAGCCCATGATAGCAGCTATCTGGATGATACCCATGCTGCTCATCTGCGCATTGTTTCTAAAGATGCGTCCAAAGTGTTCTTTATCAGGAAAGATCTCATCCTGCAAAGGCAGGTACACTCCTGCCGAATCTACCAAATAGATAATAGGCAGGCGGTTTTCCATGGCTATTTCCTGGGCACGCAGGTTTTTCTTGGCCGTTATGGGGAACCATGCACCGGCCTTAACCGTAGCATCATTAGCTACAATTACACATTGCCTGCCGCATACATAACCAATGCCGCACACCACACCGCCGCTCGGGCAGCCGCCATGCTCGGCATACATGCCATCGGCTGTAAAAGCGCCTATTTCCAGCCAGGGCTTGTCATCATCTATAAGGTAGGCAACGCGTTCGCGGGCAAGCATTTTGCCTTTTTCTTTTTGTTTTGCAGCGGCCTTTTCGCCTCCGCCCAGGTATATCTTTTTGAGCCTTGTGTTAAATTCGTAAACAAGCTGTTTGTTAACATCCTCATTTTTATTGAATTCCAGATCCATATGTGGTTTATAATAGGTTATGTAATTTTAGGGAAATAAATTAGAAATAACCTACGTTAGCGCAATTTATTATGCATGCATAATAAATTGCGCTAACACCATAAGGCCTTTTAGCTATGTTAAATTTTTGTCTCTAAACCAAACCTCATCGGGCTTAATGTCGAGGTTTTCCATCAGGTCGATAAGCTCAATGGGATCGGTTGAGGTAATAACCAGTTTACGGTTAGCAGGTTTAAGATAGCGCTGCTCAACCATTACATCCATCTGCGCTAAAAGATTATCGTAAAAGCCGCCGATGTTCAGGATACCTACCGGGTGGTTGTGCAAACCTAACTGCAGCCAGGTAAGCACTTCAAAAAACTCTTCGAGCGTACCAAAACCACCCGGAAGCATGATGATGCCGTCGCAAAGATCATTCATCAGTTGCTTACGCTGGTGCATGTTCTCTACCACATGTAGCTTTGTAATGCCGGTATGGCCAACCTCTTTATCCATTAAAAACTGCGGGATAACGCCTATAACTTCGCCTCCCCTCGCCATTACCGCGTCGGCCAGTAAACCCATTATGCCTACCTTGCCTCCGCCGTAAATAAGTTTAATGTTCTTGTTTACCATTACATCGGCCAGTAGTTCAATGGCTTGTTTTAATACAGGGTCGCCGTTAAAGTTGGCACCACAGAATACGCAGATGGATTTCATATTTATTGAATTATTGATTTAGTGATTTAAACAATAAGAAAAATCACTAATTCAATCATTCGCTCAATCACTAATTAATTAACGTGTATAGTTAGGTGCTTCTTTTGTTATCGTGATATCGTGCGGATGGCTTTCGCGCATACCGGCTGCGGTGATGCGTACAAATTTGGCCTTTTGCAAGTCCTCTATTGTTGCGGCACCGCAGTAGTGCATACCGGCACGTAAACCGCCAATGTATTGGTAAACCACCTCGGCCATGTTACCTTTAAATGGCACGCGGCCAACAATACCCTCAGGCACCAGTTTGGTTACCACGTCAGTCTCGTCCTGGAAGTAACGGTCTTTAGAACCTTTAGCCATAGCCTCGATAGAACCCATGCCGCGGTACGATTTAAATTTACGGCCTTCGTAAATAATGGTTTCGCCCGGCGATTCCTCTACGCCTGCAAACAACGAGCCTGCCATAATAGAGCTTGCACCTGCCGCAATGGCCTTAACCATATCACCGGTTTGTTTAATTCCACCATCCGCAATAACCGGGATGCCTGTTCCTTCAAGCGCTTTGGCACATTCGTAAACAGCGTAAAGTTGAGGGACGCCCACACCTGCTATGATACGTGTGGTACAAATTGAACCCGGCCCGATTCCCACTTTAACCGCATCGGCACCTGCTTCGGCAAGGGCTTTGGCTGCATCACCGGTGGCTATGTTACCGGCAATAACCTGCAGATCTGGGTAAAGTTGTTTAACGGCTTTCACCATATCTATAACCCCTTTAGAGTGGCCGTGGGCTGTATCAACTGTAATAACATCCACACCGGCTTTTACCAGGGCGGTAACACGGTCTATATTATCGGCAGCAACACCAACGGCGGCTCCAACACGCAGGCGACCAAATTCGTCTTTACAAGCGTTGGGGAAGTTTTTTACCTTCTGTATGTCTTTATAAGTGATCAATCCTACCAGTTTACCATCCTTATTTACAACGGGTAGTTTCTCAATCTTGTTATCCTGTAATATAGCGGCTGCATCCTGCAGGGTTGTACCTTCAGGGGCAACAATCAGGTTTGTTTTTGTCATAATGTCGCTAACCGCTACTGTAAGGTCTTTCTGGAAACGCAGGTCGCGGTTGGTGATGATACCTTTCAGTTTGCCATCGGCATCTACAACCGGAATGCCGCCAATGCTGTTTTCGCGCATGATGTTCACGGCGTCGGATAATACAGCATCTTCTGATAAAGTAACCGGCTCCTGGATCATACCGCTTTCAGAGCGTTTTACTTTACGCACCTCATCGGCCTGTTGCTGAATGGTCATGTTTTTGTGCAGCATACCAATACCACCTGCCTGGGCAATGGCAATAGCCAGGCCTGCTTCGGTTACGGTATCCATAGCGGCCGAAATGATAGGAACGTTTAAACGGATCTTTTTTGTTAAAAAAGTGCTCGTGTTAACTTCGCGTGGTAGTACTTCTGAATAAGCGGGGAGTAATAATACATCGTCGTAAGTTAATCCTTCGGCGACAAATTTGGATGGGTCTAACTGCATAGCAAATAATTATTTGGAGTTATTATTTGCCGGGCAAAGCTAATAAAATTTATTGAATTTGAATATTTGAAAATGAGAATGATTTGAAAATGACTTTTGGATGTATCATTTTCAAATCTTCAAATTATCCCATTATCAAATCACGTTAATATTTTCCTACAATCACCTTATAAAAGTTTTCAAAGTCGAAATACTTATTGGCAAGCGTTTTTAGTTCTTGGGCGGTGATATTTTTTACAGTTTGCGTGTAGCGGTCGTAATAGTCATAATCGAGGCCGGCAAAATAGAGGTTTTTAAATTTATCGGCATGTGAGAGTACATTTTCCAGGCTGCCTAAAAGCGAGCCGAGCATAAAGTTGCGCACGAGGGAAAGCTCTTCTTCAGGGATCAGGTCGGTCTTTAAAAGATTCACTTCCTTCTCTATCTCAGAAACCGCGGCTTTACAAACGTCGGCGCCTACTTCTGATGCTATGAAGAACGAACCTGTTTGTTTGAACGATGACATGCCTGAGCCAATACCATAAGTATAGCCCTTATCCTCGCGGATGTTTGCCATTAGCCTCGAGCCAAAATATCCGCCTAACACGGTATTCAAAACCTGCAATGCAGGGAAATCCGGATGGGTGCGGTTCACAAACGGCGTACCTATACGAATGGCCGATTGCAGGGCGTCTGCCTTTTCTTTGTAAATAAAACGCTGTGCCGATGGCTGCAACTCAGGCTGTGCAGTATCGGCCGGAACGGTTACTTCGCCCCACGCGCCTTCAAAGGTTTTGGTAACAGCTTCCAGTATCTGCGGGTCGGCCTTGCCGGCTATAATAATATTGCAATTGGCAGGCTGATACATCTCATGAAACTGCGCTACCAGATCCTCCCTTTTTAGCGACTGAAAGTCCTCAGGTTGTGCGGCCAGGCCATAAATAGTTTCTCCGTAAAGGGCCTTATTAAATTCGCGGCGGGCAACAAAATCATTCTTTTGCAGGCTTACCTGTAATTTTTGCTGCTGGTTACGTACAAACGTTTGTAATTCCTTCTCCGGGAAGATAGAATCCGTTAGGATGTCCTTAATTACCGGCAACGTAGAGTTTAGATGCTTGGTAAGCGTATAAAGCGTTACCTGCGAATGGTCATAACTAAAATCAACCTGCAAAAATGCGCCGTAAAAATCTATCTTATCGGCTATCTGCGCGGCGGTTAGGGTGCTTGTTCCTTCGGTAAGCATGGTGTTAACCGCCACATTTAACAAAGGTTTGGCAGGATTAAAACGCAGGTTATTGAAGATCCATTCTATCCTAACCAGGTCAAGGTCGCCGGAGTTGAAGGTGAAGATCTTAGCGCCATTATCAAGCTCTGTAGCTTTGGGGCGTATTAGGGTTATATTTTCTACCCCATTAAACTGAGGGGGTGTTTTTCTATCAAGTTGCATCATTAAGCGATTGGGGCATAGGGTCATTCATTTTCAGAATGATTCCATTAAAAAATCTTTTTAGTTCTCTAATGCTGTCAGTTCTGATTCCGGCACATCCGATTTTTCTGCCAGGTAGACCAGCGTCGATGAGTTTTCTTTGCGGAAGATGTGATTAGCATAAGCTTTTATCTGTTCTGCGGTCACCGCTAAAAACTTTTCACGCTCGTGGTTAAAATTATCGGCATCACCCATCAGTTCATAAAAAGCAAGGTTCATGGCTTTATCTAAAAGCGACATTTCAGAGAACACCATCGTGCTTTCCGTTTTATTCTTCACTTTGGTCAATTCATCGGCCGGCACTTCTTCGTTTTTTAAACGTTCAACTTCGGCCCAAAGCGCAGCTTCCGCCTGTTCAATACTCACGTGTTCAAGCGGTTTACCTTCCAGTACAAACATACCCTTGTCAAGGCTGCCGGTTATGTAGGCATGTACCTCGCTAAATAATTGTTTATCTTTTATAAGGCTGCGATGCAAGCGGGACGAATTACCCCTCGACAGGATATCAGACATGAGCTCGACAGCATAATAACTTTCGTGGGTACGCCCCTCCATCTGGAAGGCAATGTACACATCGTTGAGCGGTACTTTTCCGGTTACCGTTTCGCGGCGCTCTTCGTGCTGTGGCTGCTCCTGCGGCAGGCTACGTACATACTTTTCGCCGGCGGGGATTGGGCCAAACCATTTTTCGGCCATGGCTTTTATCTCATCGGTTTTCACATTGCCACCTACTACCATTATGGCATTCTGCGGGTTGTAGTGCTTTTTAAAAAAAGCTTTTACATCCTCTATTTTAGCATCCTCAATATGTTTAATGGTTTTGCCTATGGTTGCCCATTGGTACGGGTGGCTTTTATAAACCATTGGCCTCAGCTTTAACCAAACATCGCCATAAGGCTGGTTAAGGTAACGCTGCTTAAATTCTTCTATCACCACATTGCGCTGCACCTCAAGGCTTTTCTCGCTAAAGGCAAGGCTTAGCATGCGGTCGCTCTCCAGCCAAAAAGCGGTCTCCAAATTGGCCGATGGCAGGGTGATGTAGTAATTGGTAATATCGTTGCTGGTAAAAGCGTTATTTTCGCCCCCTACCCTTTGTAACGGGCCATCATAATTGGGGATGTTTACAGAGCCACCGAACATCAGGTGCTCAAATAAATGCGCGAAGCCGGTTTGTTCGGGGTTTTCGTCGCGTGCGCCAACATCATATAGGATGTTTAAAACCGCCATTGGGGTAGTACTATCTTCGTGAACAATAACCCGCAGGCCATTGTCAAGTGTAAATCGATTGAATTTAATCATGTAATAACGATTAATTAATGGTAAGCAAATGTATAATTTTTACTATGCCATGGTGTACAATTGGTGTAAAGTTTTCAAATTTATGTAAACACACAATAGCAAAGTGGCCTATTAGTACGACAGACAACACTCTATGTGCCTGTTTATTTTAATGGACGCCCATAAAGTTTGCGCAGTTTATTCTTGGCGCGCTCTAACGGTTTCTTTTGCGTTTTAGTGAGATTTTTACCTGCACGGTTAATATAAAAATTAAGCATAGACATAGCGCTCTGGAAAGGTGAGCCTTTACGCCTGTGACTTTCGTCTGCCGAATGCTTTAACGATTCCGCTATCTTTTCGGAGTTTTTAGATTTAAATACTTCCTGCTTCAGGTCAAGCGCGTCGCTTGTTTCAGTAACCTTTGCCGACCACTTTTTAGAGTTCCGCTTAACCTTATGTTTTACTGCCATAACAAACCTGATTTGTAATAAAAGCAGGCATGGCAACATAAAGTTTTATAATTTTACAATACATGCCCGTTACCGATAACCTTATTAAAGAACTAAATGCCGACCGCACTAAAGGCTTTATTGAAAGGTTGGCTAAAAAGCTGCGCGATGAAAATTACAACATCAATGAGGTTTTAGACCTTACATTCCATAACGATAAGAAAATAGGTTTCCGTGCGGCCTGGCTACTGGATACCCTGATGACAGGCAACCCGGAATTATATATCAATAATCTGGAGTATTTTATAAAACGAATTCCCGGAGTTAAAAATGAAAGTTGTAAAAGACATTATGCCCGCATCTTGTTTCATTTGACCATGCCAAATGCACCCCTGGCCGTCCGCAACAGCCTTGCAGCAATTGATATGGAATATGTAGTGGAAAAATGTTTCGACTGGATAATAGATCCAAAAGTAAAGGTGGCTGTAAAGGTGTTTGCAGCAGATGTGCTGTTTAATCTGCACAACCGGTACGATTGGATAAAAGACGAACTGACTAACCAGGTGCAATTTATGATGCGCGATGGCGGCCCGGCCATACAATCAAGGGGAAAGAAATTACTTGCAGCGATAGAAGTAAAAATTAAAAAGTCAAAATTCAAAAATCAGACCTGTCGCCAATCGCGGTTTTGAATTTTGACTTTAAACTTTTGAATTACTCCGTCGGTCTGTCTCCGCCGCGTAAGTTATCGCTTACTTGGTGGTGGTGTAGTTTGGCAGCAATAGCCGATGAACTATCATCCGCATAGGTACCGTAAGCGTTTATCAGAATACCCTTCAGGTTATATTTTGGTGAGCTGATACCGTAAACTATCGACATATCCGACGGGTTACTTTGCCCCTCGAAACGGTAAAATTCGTCTATTTCAAAGTCATCGGCAGTCATGTGTATATCCTGCGATTTATCGTCTATGGTATCGCCTTCAAGGCTTAAGTTTGCGGTGTATCCTCTTTTTGTAAGGTCGTTAGTGGCATCCACTAAAGTTTCAAAATTTTTCATGGTAGTAGCGTTTTATTTGCTGTGATTTAGTTTACAACCTGAATAACCATAAAGGCTAAACGTTGTTTTAATTCCATTAGGAATTGAATGATTTTAGTTTAATTTGACATAGATCTACAAAACGACAAAAGGGCTGCCCTAAGGTAGCCCTTTTGTATGAATGCATCACTTAATCAACAAATCACTCACCCGCATTCATAAACACAAAGTTGTTATCAAACATATCCAGCTTTATCTTGCTATCACGATCCACCTTCCCGGCCAGGATCTGTTTGGATAACTCGTTCAGTATTTTCTTTTGAATAACCCTTTTCAGCGGACGGGCACCAAATTGAGGGTCGTAACCCAGTTGGGCCAGCCAGTCTAAAGCTTCTTCTGTAGCATCAATGGTAACGCCCATTTCTGCCAAAGTTTGTTGCACCTGCTTAAACTGTAGTTTTACAATATCTGTGATCTCGTCCCTGCTTAGTGGGGTAAACATGATGATCTCGTCTATCCTGTTCAAAAACTCGGGACGGATGGTTTGCCTTAACAGGTTAAACAATTCGTTTTTGGTTTTGGCGATAACTTCCTCCCGGTTATTATCTTCCAACTCCTGAAAGTTTTCCTGAATAATGTTTGACCCGATGTTAGACGTCATGATAATAATGGTGTTCTTAAAGTTCACCACCCGGCCTTTATTATCAGTTAAATGGCCATCATCAAGCACCTGCAACAGAATGTTAAATACATCCGGATGCGCTTTTTCAATCTCATCCAGCAATACCACACTATAAGGTTTGCGGCGTACGGCTTCGGTTAACTGGCCGCCTTCGTCGTAACCTACATAGCCCGGAGGCGCGCCTATCAACCTCGAAACCGAGTGCCGTTCCTGGTACTCGCTCATATCTATACGTACCAATGAATTCTCATCATTGAACAGGTATTCGGCAAGGGCTTTGGCAAGCTCGGTTTTACCGACGCCTGTAGTACCCAAAAATATGAACGAACCAATCGGCTTACGTTTGTCCTGCAAGCCCGCGCGACTACGGCGGATAGCGTCGCTGATGGCTTCTATAGCTTCCTCCTGCCCTGCCACACGTTTGTGTAGCTCAGCTTCGAGGTTAAGCAATTTCTCGCGCTCGCTCTGTATCATTTTACTTACCGGGATGCCGGTCCAGCGGCTTACAACTCCGGCAATGTCATCGGCAGTAACCTCCTCTTTCAGCATACGGTTATCATCCTGATTTTCGGCAAGTGCGGCTTTTAGTTTGTCAACTTCCTGTTGTGCCTGTACAATGGTTCCGTAGCGCAATTCAGCCACCTTACCATAATCTCCTGCACGTTCGGCCTGCTCGGCTTCCAGCTTGTAGTTTTCAATCTGCTCAACCTTCTGGTTAATGCCGTCAACAATATCTTTTTCGCCCTGCCATTTGGCACGTAACGAATCGCGATCTGCAGACAGGTTGGCAATTTCTTCGCTCAACTCTTTTACCTTGTGGTCATCCTTTTCTCGTTTAATAGCTTCGCGCTCAATTTCAAGCTGCATTATGCGGCGCTCCAACTCGTCTACAGCCTCCGGCACCGAGTCCATTTCCAAACGTAGTTTAGAAGCTGCTTCATCCATCAGGTCAATAGCTTTATCTGGCAAGAACCTGTCGGAGATATAGCGTTGCGACATTTCTACAGCGGCAATGATAGCCTCATCTTTAATGCGCACTTTGTGGTGGGCTTCGTAACGCTCCTTCAACCCACGCAAAATAGAAATAGCATCGGCAGTATCAGGTTCATCAACCATTACCTTTTGGAAACGGCGTTCCAACGCTTTATCTTTTTCTACATACTTCTGGTACTCGTTAAGCGTGGTTGCACCTATCGAGCGCAGTTCGCCACGGGCAAGGGCCGGTTTAAGGATGTTAGCGGCATCCATAGCGCCCTCTCCGCCGCCTGCACCTACAAGGGTGTGGATCTCATCAATAAACAATACTATCTCGCCATCGCTCTGGATAACTTCTTTGATGACGGCTTTTAAGCGTTCTTCAAACTCGCCTTTGTATTTGGCGCCGGCTATTAAGGCACCCATATCCAGCGAATAAACCGTTTTGGTTTTTAAGCTTTCGGGCACATCGCCTTTAATGATACGGAAAGCGATACCTTCTGCAATAGCGGTTTTACCTACACCGGGCTCACCAACCAGTATCGGGTTGTTTTTAGTACGGCGGCTTAATATCTGTATCACACGGCGAATCTCTTCGTCGCGGCCAATAACCGGGTCAAGTTTTCCGCTTTCGGCATAATCGTTTAAGTTACGGGCATATTTATTCAGAGCATTATAAGTTGCCTCGGCGTTTTGGTCGGTAACTTTATTATCGCCGCGCAAACTTGTGATAGCCTTTTTTAGGTCCTTTTCATTTACGCCTGCATCCTTTAAAGCACCGGCGGTTTTATCGCTGCCGCTTAAAATACCTAATAATATATGTTCTACAGATACAAACTCGTCCTTAAATTCTTTAAGGTAACCATTTGCTTTTTGCAGGGCAGAATTTACGGCCGACGACAAATACACATCACTCCCGCTCACTTTTGGGTACGACGCTATCTGGCTGTCGAGCGTTTCGTTAAGGCGGTTTAGGTTAACGTTTAGTTTTTTTAACAGGTAGGTTATAACGTTCTCGTCAACCAATAACAGGCCTTTTAATAAATGCGCAGGCTCTATAGCTTGTTGCTGGTTGCCTGTAGCAATTTCGGAAGCCTTTTGTACGGCTTCCTGGGCTTTTATGGTAAAGTTGTTAAAATTCATGGTAATTAAGTTTACTCGTAAGCTTACTCAAAACAATTGCCACTTCTATTTATATGAATTAATGGCATCTGATGTTATTTTGAACGGACATTTTGGCAATGCGGTTTATAAAAATACACACCATTTGTCGCATTTTTTTTATTTTTGGTGAACCCCTAAATCACTAACATTTGGAAACGCACTTTTTTACCAAATTAGCTCCTAAGTATAGCGGTGCCTACCGTACATATTATACTTATCAGAATTTGCAGAGCGTGCGTACCGCCAGCTTTATTTTCTTAACGCTGGCTATCATTATTAGGATACTATACCACGTTTTCCCCGAGAGTTTAACCAAGGCGCAGAATTTCCCCGAGTTTAACCTGATCAACTGGGTATTTATTGTTGTAACGCCTTTCTTTTATCTTTTAAGCCATTTGCTGATACTTAACATGCGCCGTACCAAACATGCAACCACAGGCATGGCACTGTTTGTTTTTATCTTCGCGCTGTATATCATTTGCTGTGGTATGTACTCCAGCTTTATCTCCACAAGTGACCCCAGTAACGCGTTGACCTTGTACCTTATAGCGCTGAGTATCGTAAGTGTGCTGTTTGTGTTTGAGTATTACGAAACCATCGTGCTGCTTTTAGGAATAGAAATGCTTTTCACCATGATGCTTTTTCACGCGCAGGTGAGTGCTACCGAAATGACCTATAACCAAATGATCTCGGCCATTTTGCTCGCGGGTTT
Organism: Mucilaginibacter lutimaris; assembly: GCF_042676625.1. NCBI lineage: Bacteria > Pseudomonadati > Bacteroidota > Sphingobacteriia > Sphingobacteriales > Sphingobacteriaceae > Mucilaginibacter > Mucilaginibacter lutimaris. The sequence continues at coordinate 1,162 of NZ_JBHTIA010000026.1, read as the reverse complement.
TTATTTAACCTCCAGATATTTTTTTAGCTACAAAGCCAGCTATTACGGGCAGATAGTTGAGATTCGCCAGAAGAACGAAGAGATAAGCAAGGCCAACCAGTTTAAAAACCAGGTTTTAGGCACCGTAGCGCACGATCTGCGCAACCCCATTGCCGCCGTAGAATCATTAGCCATGATGATGGAACTGGAGGATATTGATGAGGACACACAGGATAGCCTTACCATGATGCGACAGTCGTGCGTAAAGGCCCGCACCATTATTGACGACCTGCTGGATGCCGCCCGTAACGAGAACCTAAACTCGTTTGAAACTACCCGGGTTGAAATGAACAAGTGCCTGCAAAACATTGTAAACACCTGGAAAATACAGAATATTAGCAGCAACGTAGTATTTACCAGCGATGTTAAAGATATTTACGCGCAGATAAGCCTTGAAAAGTTCCCGAGGGTGATAGATAACCTCATCAGTAACGCGCTCAAGTTCTCTAAAGAGAACTATGCCGTAGAACTTGCTTTGAGCCGCTTAAAGAACAACATTGTTATTAAGGTTAAAGACCACGGCCTGGGTATACCTAAGGATATGCTGCCTAACCTCTTTGAGCGTTTTAGCGGTGCAGGCCGTACCGGGCTAAAAGGCGAACAATCTACAGGGATAGGCCTAAGTATTGTAAAAGACATTGTTGAAAGCCACAGCGGGCAAATAACCGTTGAAAGTGTTGAGGGCAAAGGAAGCACATTTACAATTTTGTTGCCAATGGTAGAGTAATTGCTTAATCAGGATTTACAGGATTAGAACCCCAGAACAACTAATTCAAATCCCGGTGTATTACCGGGTGTCCCACTATTTATGACACTACGCGAGACGGATTGGTAAATTACTGTTAATCAATACTTTATAAATAACTGATTGTTAATTATAATTAAAGTTAAACTTTTTGTAAACCACAATAACTAACTTACTATTAAACTCTTATAAAAAAAATAGGGAGTGTCCCACTTGCAAAAAAACGGGACGGAATGGGACACCCCTTTTATTGACCCGTCCTGAAAAAAGTTTACACTATTGGTTGTTAATACTGGGGTTGATTTACACTTTAAAGTTAAGTACTAAAATAGGTTTACACAAATTAGCTTTCCATGCCTGCCTCCATTTCTATTTTAG
>NZ_JBHTIA010000025.1:0-55817 GCF_042676625.1 Mucilaginibacter lutimaris | reverse complement strand
TAGGGCGAATATAACCCGTGAGTCAATCGCCCTAAACAGGCTGGCTAACGCCGCCTTAAGAAATCTAAAGTAAAACTTTATTTCATTCTTAACACAGAATCTTTCTTTTGAGAGAAAAGAAAGTGACGACCACAGACCCTAAATATAGATCTGCTATTCCTAACGGAGAACTGGTTGTTATGTAATACTACCGAGAGAAATAATGATATAAATCTTATCATCGTATCTTTACCCTATGCCGAAACGTTTCGACTGGACACCATCAGCCTATAAAGAAATGGAGAACATCACCACCCGCCCGGCTACCATGGCCGATATGGATATATTGCGTCAATTTGAGCAGGGCGTTATCAACGCCGAGCGGCCGTTTGACCCGACGCTTAAGGACGGGCATATCAATTACTACGACCTTAACGAATTTATCACCTCCCCGCATATCCACCTCGTAGTAGCCGAACTCAACGGTGAGGTAATCGGCAGCGGCTATGCACGTATCGAAACTTCAAAGATCTATCTCAAACATCAGCAGCACGCCTACCTGGGCTTTATGTACGTGTTGCCCCAACACAGGGGTAAAGGCGTTAATAAAGTTGTGATTGGTGCGTTGCAGGAATGGTCGGTAAGGCAAGGGGTAACCGAGTTTAGGTTAGAGGTATATTTTAATAACGTGCCCGCCATTAAGGCTTACGAAAAAGTTGGTTTTAATAGCCATATGATAGAGATGCGTATGGGGCTTTAAAACATCTGTTTGCCATAATTCATCAATTTTTAAAAAGTTTTGTAACTTATTGTAGTTTTGTGCTTTATTTATAAATTTATAGCAGGATATAAACCTGAACTATTTAAAGGCACCAAATACTGAATGGAAATAAAGAGCAACGGCGTTAAAGGCGGCTGGTTAAAAAATATGATCATTAAACGGTTGTATTTTGATAAAGCAATGTCGTGTGCCGCGTTAAGCCAGCTTTTTGATAAGAGTATCCCCTCCATCGCAAAAGCAATAAACGAACTTATAAAAGAAGGTTTCGTGGTAGAGCAGGGCTATGCCCCCTCAAGTGGCGGCCGCAGGCCTTTAATGTATGCTATAAATACCCATGCCATGTTTATACTGGCAGTAGCTATGGACCAGCTGTCAGCACGTATCCAGCTTATCGATTTAAATAACAACCCCGTTGCAGAAATGGCTACGGTTGAGTTAAAGCTCCATAATAACGAAAACGCCCTGCCACAATTGATCAGTTACCTCAATAGTTATATTGAAGAAAGTAGTATTTCCAGGAAAAAAATAGCCGGTATTGGCATTGGTATGCCGGGCTTTATTAACGCGGTGGAGGGTATAAATTACACTTACCTCGACGCCGGCGGCGAAAGTCTGAGTAAGCATATCGCTAAAGAAACAGGCATCACCACTTATATTGATAACGATAGCAGCCTGATAGCGCTGGCCGAGCAAAAGTTTGGCATTGCCCGCTCGCAGCAGGAAGTAATGGTGATAAACCTGGGCTGGGGAATAGGCCTCGGTATGATCATAGACGGTAAGATCTTTCGCGGGTATAACGGCTTCGCGGGCGAGTTAAGCCACATACCGCTATCAGATAACGGCGCGCTTTGCGTGTGCGGTAAACGCGGTTGTTTAGAGGCCGAGGCATCTATGCTGGTTGTTGCCGAAAAAGCCGAAGAAGGTATTAAAAAAGGCCGCGTTACCAGCCTTAAGGCGCATCACGGCCAATCTAAATTAATGGGCGAGGACCTGATGGACGCCGCCAACCAGGGCGACCAGTTTGCCATCGAATTACTAACCGATGCCGGCTACAAAATTGGCAAGGCATTGGCCATCCTTATCCATATCATGAACCCGGCTAATATTGTACTTAGCGGCCGCGGGGCTAAAGTTGGCAAGATACTGATGGCCCCAATACAGCAGGCCCTGCATAAATATTGTATTCCCCGCCTTTCATCGGGTACCGAACTGCTCATATCATCCTTGGGCTTTGACGCCGAGCTAATTGGCGCGGCCGTATTGGTAATGGAGAACTTTGATAAAGAGGAACAGGTAAGAGGTTAGTAATAGGAAAAAGCTGAGAGCTCATGAACCCCAAAGTTGATTTTGACTTTCATAAAGACAAAAAATGGCGATCTGAGGTTAACCTGCTGAGGCGCATTGTATTAGATTGTACTCTTACTGAAGAGTTGAAATGGGGGTGCCCGTGTTATACGTATCAGGATAATAACATCGTGCTCATTCACGATTTTAAAGAGTATTGCGCCTTGCTGTTCTTTAAAGGTGTTTTGTTAAAAGATACAGAAGGTATTTTAGTGCAGCAAACCAATAATGTGCAGGCAGCGAGGCAGTTACGTTTTACGGGTTCAGAGCAGATCTTGAAACAGGAGGCCATCATAAAAGCTTACGTATTTGAGGCTATAGAGATAGAAAAAGCGGGCCTTCAGGTGGAGATGAAAAAGACGGCCGATTTTACTGTAGCCGTAGAATTTCAAGATAAACTTAATAGCGATAGTGCCCTCAAGGCGGCATTTGAGGGACTCACCCCAGGTAGGCAAAAAGGTTATTTATTGTATTTTTCGGCGGCTAAACAAGCCAAAACCCGTGAGGCAAGGGTAGCGAAAGCAATTCCACAAATTATGATGGGAAAAGGTTTAGATGATCAATAGTATGGCAACCCAAACATTATCACCGGCGCAAAGTGAAGAATTGCTTGGCCTTTTGAAAGCAAGGTTTGAGAAACATCCCCACAGGCATAGGCATATAGAGTGGGCGGATGTCCACGCGAAGTTGCAGCAGAGTCCCCGGGCACTATGGTCACTTAACGAAATGGAAATCACCGGCGGCGAGCCTGATGTTGTCGGTTATGATGAAGGAACCGGTGAGTATATATTTTATGATTGTTCGCCCGAAAGCCCCAAAGGCAGGCGCAGTATCTGTTACGACCACCAGGCCTTAGAATCTCGCAAGGAACATAAACCTGCAGACAGCGCGCTGAATATGGCTGCTGATATGGGCGTCGAACTGTTAAATGAACAACAATACAGGGAATTGCAGCAACTTGGCGCCGCTATCTTTTGCGACAGGCGTTACAACCAGGTTTTTACCTACCACAACGGTGCCGAATCTTATTACGCGGCAAGGGGTTTCCGTGGTATGGTAAGGGTTTAGGTTATCTATTCGGAAACTACGTCGCCATATTTATTTAGGCTTGTTTGGCATTTTGGGCAAGTTGTGCCGCCCCATAACATTTGTTGGCGGTTTTGAGGTACACGTATCAAAGGTTGTTGCGTTTGGCATACCGGGCAATTTACACGGTTTAAATTGATTCCCCATTTAGATCTATTCCTGTTGGCAATGCTAATCCAAACAATAAGGCCGGTTACTACAATAGCGCAAATAATAAGTTGTATCATTATAAAAGCGATTAATTTATTTAAAGATACAGTTTTTGATAATAGCTTAATTTTTAATCTTTCTTAGTGTACGGCTATCCGGTCGTTTTAAAACTTTCGCGTATCCCCAAATAAAAACTCCTATGAGCCACACACAAACTCATAGGAGTCCATCATCCCATACTTAAAAGTTTTTAATTTACGCTCGCGCTTGCTTCACGGTACTTGAGTGTTTTGTGCTCCTGCAGCCAGTCGGCAATGTAACCGGCAACATCCTGCCAGCCTTCCTGCCCGCATATCCAATGGCTGCGGTTCTCAAATTCCTTGTAATCGGCAATGCCGGTTTCATCTGTATAAGCCTCGGCGTTGCGCTTACAAAGTTCGGCGGGTATAATCTCATCCTTTTCGGCGCCAATAAATAAAAGGGGAGAATGCGGCATATCGGTATCTATTTTTCCTTCATCACCCATGCAATCACGCAATACATTGCGGCTGTCGTGGGTGGCGGTTTCTTCAAAGGCCAACCGGGTATCTTCCATACTCATGGTATTGCAAAACGATGAATGGAAACTTTCCAGATCTGTATAAAAAGGCTTGTTATCTTTAAACGGATTGGCTATTAAAGCACTGTTTTTTATAAAGCCCCAATCAAAAGCAAGCATGGCATTGGGTGCTACCGAACAAATGGCCACCCCAATATCGGCAAGGCCTTTGGCTACCATAAGCTGCACTATTAAACCACCAACAGAATGCCCTATTAAAATAGGTGGCTCATCCTGCACGCGTACCAGCGCTTCAATATTTTTAACTATTGATTTGAGGTGGAGGTCGCCTAAGCCTTCGGGCGGGTAATTACGCAGGTCCTCGGGTTCGCCTTCGTGTTTTGGCCAGGCGGGAGCGATACAATTATAGCCTTTATTCTTAAAAAAAGTGACCCACTTGTCCCAGCTTTTAGGGTTTTGGAACATTCCGTGGATAAAGATGATGGTTTTCATAAGTAGTTTAGTTTGAACTAACTACTCCAAAAGCATACCAAAAGTTTAAAAAATTACTTAAAACTCAATTTTACGAAACTCATAAAAGTTTTAGTTTCTGAACTTTAGATAGTTATGCTATCGCCCAATTTATATACCCGGTTAAATTTAATGCCTTGTTGCTCAAAGTGTTTGCTGTAATTTTGATAACGTTGTTCAATAAAAAAGTCTTTAGCGTAGCCATCATGTACAGGCAAAATTTGTTGTGGCTGAATGGCATCGGCAAAGCTTGCTATTCGCAATTCATTGGCGAAGGGGGCCATGGTAACCATTATTAATAACGGGATGCCTTTGTATTTGTGCATTTTATCCTCCATAGAATCTACCGGATGCAGCACTTTATTGTTGATGATGAACCCCGTCATTTTAGGGATCGGGTTATCCAGCAAGGGTTCGTGCTGTACCGATATGGCCTCTAATGTGAACGAGCCTATGTTATAAACACCATCTTCTATTAAGCTGTAACTGAGGCCCTCTTTTTTGATGGCTGTGCCTACTTCTATATTTGTATAAATGATGGCGTTGCTTAAAGCTACTATCTCTTTAAGATTATCGAGGTCGAGATGATCTGGATGAATGTGCGTAATTACAATGCTGTTAACATCGGCAAACATCTGCGGGGTTACCCTGCCTTCGGCAAAGCTGAACTTGCCCGGGTCAAACAATAGTTTATGCCCCTCCAGCTCAAAAACAAGGCAGGAGTGCAGGTATTTAGTGATTTTCATAAGCTTGCTATAATATCACTAAACCTTGCCGGTACTTAAAAGGTTTGGGTTACAGCAGCTGTTTTAAATCGCTAAAGGTGTTTATGGTGGCAACCTGGCCGGTTTCTACCATGCCAAAACCGTACGACGCGAAAATAAAAGGGACACCCGCTTTGGTGGCCGCTTCATAATCGCCCGTGGTATCGCCTACGTAAACGGGGTTTTTAAGGTCATGGTCTGTCACAATATCGAGAATGTTATCGGCCTTGGGGTTACCCTTGGTACCGTAGCATTGGTGCGCCAGAAAGTGCGGGTGCATATTATAGAGATCGAGAAACAGTTCGATATAGCCGCTTTGACAGTTGCTTACGATGTAAAGCTTATACTTTTCGCCAAGATAGGTAAGCGTATCTGCAAGGTTAGGGTATAAAGTACCGCCTTGTTTGTGTAAGATCTCCAGTTCGTTAACCGAGCACAGGTGCTTTACTTCCTCACGCTGCTCGGGGCTTAAAAGGGGGAACAGCTTTTCAAAGATCTTATCATAGGTCATCCCGGTTATAGAGCGTACGCGCTCGCGGGTCATTACCTCGCCGGCCATGTAGGGCGCCTGATTAAGCGCCGCCTGCCATGCGCCGGCAATGGTGTCGGTACTATCCCAGAGGGTACCGTCGAGGTCGAAAATAATGCTGTCGTATGTATTTTTTAAGCTGTCCATTGCTGCGTTATGTGCCGCAAAAGTAGCAGATTATTTTTAGCCGATAGTCGCCTAAGCGTAATTAGTAAACCGGGAACTGACCAATGGTAAATAAAAGCGATAAGGCCGGGATGGCCAATAAAAAGAATACCCTTGCTTGTTCTACTTTATCAGAATCGCCTTTTACAAATACGTGGTTAAGGTCGGTTAATATGGTGTTGATCGCGTTTTTCATGGTAAACAGTAGTAATTGTGATTTCTGTTTTTATGACCATGAGAGCGGGCGGAAGGTTTAATGAGAAAATAAAAAGCTAAGATAAAAATAATGTTGAGCTTGGCTACTCATTCCTCGCGGTATTTCCTTGACATCATCGCTTCGCCGGACCAAACTCTTAGTTGTGCAGAAAAAGATTTAGAGTGTTATTTACCCTTAATGCGAAACTGGGAGGGTTGCGCACTTGGTGCCGTGTGTGAGTAAATACGTAACATTAATAATTAATCGTTTATCTGTAATGAATTAATTAGGCTTTCGGCGTAAGCAGGATCATATGGATTGTACCACTGCAGGCAGTAACCATCACAGCTCATTTTAAACATCTCGATACCAGATAAGGTCATATCATTATTTAGCCCGACAATTAAACTGGAAATGGTTTCTTCAGTTACAGATTGCTTTATTAGTATAGTATGTCCTAAATAAAATTCGGCTTCATCTACTAATGAAATTGCACTTTCATATGACAGATGACTGATAAAACAGATGGAATATTTTGACGCCTGCCATTTACTCAGCTTAACTTCTCCCAAATCATACATAATGCTTTGCTTAGTTACTTTTCCCAAAGTGAATAAGGATAATAAATTATTTGAAGCAACGCTTGTAAGAAGTTTCGCTACAGTGTTTTTCCAAGCCTCCCAATCTCTAATTTGTATATTCCTATCTAAGGAAATATCAATTACACTATACTTATGTATGTTTATCATGTGGTTTAATTTAAAAATAGGTTTTCAATCTAACGCCTACATAAAGTGGCAAAAACAAAATACTTATGATAAGCACATTATTAAGAAAGTCAAATCCAACAAACTATAATAACACATTAACTTTGGTTTAAACCACCCTACCTTCTTCGTACAAAACCGTGTTATGAATGTTCCAGTCCTCAATATCAATAAGGCCGGGGCGGGTTTGGTAATGCGTATCATCGGCGGGGCACTTCACTACATATCCGCCATTTTCTAAAAGCGAAATAATAGGGCGCTCGCCGCATGCTTTGCAAGGCTTGCAAAAAATAGATTTGGGTATTGTTACATAGCCCTTCATACTGTGATATACGTAGGTTTTATTCGTTCTGGTTGTGAAAGTATTAAAAAAATTAGGCGGGGGAATTATTTGGCATCATTTACCTCTATCCAGTAGCCATCCGGGTCGCGAATATAAACTTGGGTTACACCGTCAACCCGGTGCTCTACCTGGCCGGCAACACCTTTCCAGTTGGTGTAGGTTATCTTTCGCTCGTTAAGCAGCGCAATAAATTTTGTTATAGATGGCACGCTGAAGCAAATATGGTCGCCAATTAGTTTTGGCACGGTAGAGCAATTGCCCTGTATAACATGCATGGCAACATTTGGTGCAATATTGTACCAGGTGTGCACGGTATCTTTAAAAGGATTAGGGATTATTTTTAAACCTAAAACAGAAGTATAAAAGGCATTGCTTTTTTTAAGATCGGCAGAGCAAAGGGCAGCATGGTTAAACACGGCCTGCGCGTTGGTGGCCATTGGGGCGCTAAACAATAGCAAGGCAGCTATTTTAAAAACGCGGGTTTTTAATTGTAGATAGTTTAACATTGTTTTAAGGTTTGTATTACCTGTTAAATATACGGTTATTTTTATTGCCATTGTGCAATCGTATTATTAACAGCCATAGCTGGAGTTGAGTTTTACGTTTATAGTACTATGCCAACCTGTGCTATAAGGGTATTGTACAGCACGTTTCGCACAAGAAGTCTTTATTAACCATTGTGATGGGCGCTTTGTAACAACTTAGTGATACTGCCTGCTGTTGGTTAAACTTTGCAATGCGGCTTCAGTTTAACTTATAACAAACAGTAATTAGCACGTTAAAATATAACATTATGAAAAAGGAAATATTGAGATTGCTGGCCTTATTAGTATTTGGCGCAGCAGTATTAACCGGTTGTTCAATTGAAAACCAGGGCCGCCGCGGCAGGTATGATAACAAACGCTATCATGGCCGTTACCATCACGATAATCGCTACAATGACCGTAACAACGGTTATTACGGCCGTTACTAATTAAGACAGGTTTATACATATCAACATACATACATCTAAATACCAAATATCATGAAATACATTAAAGTAATAGCAGCAGCAATAGTAGCCATGTTTGCCTTTGAAGGCGCTAAGGCCCAAGTAGTAGTAGCTGCAAGAATAGGTGCCCCTGCACCGCGCACCGTAGTGGTAGAGCGCCCTGTAGAACGCCGCTTAGTTGTAGTAAACAGGCACCATCGAAGGCATTACCGCCGCCCGGTAGTTGTAGAAAGGCCGGTTTACTACCACCGCCCGGTACATCGCCGTGTAATAGTTAGGCACTATTAATATTTAAGCCCTCCTGGTTTCAGGAGGGCTTTTTTATGAAACAAATATAGGTTGTAAATGATATTGATAATCAATGTTTTTACTTCCTAATTACCTTCGCTTACTTATATTGCGGGCTTAAACAAAAATTACCATATGCACAGAGGCGGTTTCCTCAGATTTTTCCTCATCGTATCAGCCATTACATTATTAATGGATTGGTACGTTTTTAACGGCCTGCGTACACTTACTGCCGATTGGCAAAGCCGCCCTGCAAGGCTTATCCTTACCTGGGGTTTCCTGCTCATATCTGTCGCTGTAACGGTAGTGTTCCTGATAGGGCTTAACAGCCTGAGCACCGCCCGCGGCATGACGCCTTTCCACGAATGGATTTTGAGCCTGTTCCTTACCTTCTTTGTAACCAAACTGGTATTTGTGATAGTATTATCGCTGGGAGACCTGGGCCGTTTCATTACAGGCATTATACATGCTGTAACCAAAGATGGTAAAACGGGCGAGTCCATATTCCCCTCGCGCCGTAAGTTTATTACCGAGATAGCCATACTGCTGGCAGCCATACCTTTCACATCATTTTTTTACGCGATGCTGCGCGGCAAGTACGATTACAGGGTGCACCGCCAAACCATTTATTACGATGAATTGCCCGAGGCCTTTGATGGCTTTACCATCACGCAGTTGTCTGACATTCATTCCGGGAGTTTTGATAATGTAAAGGCCATGCAGCGAGGGATAGATTTGGCTAAAGCCCAAAAATCGGACCTGTTTGTTTTTACGGGCGACCTGGTAAACAATGCCGCCTGGGAAATTGAACAATATATAGACCGTTTTGGGGCTATAAAAGCGCCATTCGGACAGTTTTCGATATTGGGTAATCACGACTACGGAGATTATATTACATGGGATAGCGAGCAGGCCAAGCGCGATAACCTTGCCAAATTAAAGCAACACCACGCCGAACTGGGCTACCGTTTATTGCTGGATGAGAACGTTGTGCTTGAAAAGGCTGGCCAAAAAATAACATTGATAGGTGTAGAGAACTGGGGCGAAGGCTTCGTTCAAAAAGGTGACCTTGACCGTGCCCTTAAGGGTGCCGACCCCAACGCGTTTAAGATCCTGCTCTCGCACGACCCTACCCACTGGGAAAAGAAAGTGCGCTACCACCCCGTTGATGTGCATTTAACCTTGTCGGGCCATACCCACGGCGCGCAGTTTGGCATAGAAGCCGCCGGCCTTAAATGGAGCCCTGTAAAGTACCGTTACCTGGATTGGGCAGGGTTGGTGAATAATAAAAACCGCTACCTGTATGTAAACCGGGGCTTTGGCTTCCTGGCATTCTCCGGGCGCCTCGGCATCTGGCCGGAGATTACGGTGATAACTTTAAAGAAAAGAGTTTAAAGATTTGTTGATTAGAGGTTGATGAGACTTAAACAACGTGAATTATTAATGTATTTGAAATTACTGCTCCGTTAGGAACGGGCAATCAGAAGCTTCGCTATCGCTCAGCATGCCAAAGTTTTGAGCTTGACGAACGGGACGACATCTTAAAATGCGACCTCGTCACATTCGGGTAGTACAGGCATTGCAGTAGCACTAACTTTCACAGAAGGTGGCGCAGTCGCGACTTTTCTTTGGTTCGTTTCTTTTGAGAGAAAAGAACGGCGTAGCCCTCTTGAGTGCCAAAACAAAACAATTCAACACGAAAAAATGAACATCCACAGGCCGGGCAACATCACACTGCCATTCCTAACGGAGAACCATAGGAAATTTGCCTAAAGAAGTTGCTTAGTGCCTTGCAATAAAATTTTTGAAGAGTTTAAGACTACAGATAATATTCAGAAAATGCTTTAGTGGTTTTGATCCCGCCCCTCTTTAACTCAACCACTTCCCAAACTCGTAAAACTTTTTAATGCTGATGCCTACTTTGCTGCCAACAGGGTGTTTACGGCGCGCGTAGTTGATCACGCGGAGCGTAACTTCTTCGCGTTCGATGATAAGTTCCTCGAAAAAGCCTTTAAATAATACCTGCTTAACCGTCCATTTTGGTCCCATCCCCAAGGTAGTGATGCTGATATGCTCGGCATATATAACTACGGTGCCGCGTTTAGATCTGATGCCGCAAACTTTTGCCTGGGCTGCGGTAAGTTCGCTGCAGCTAACTAATATTTTGGCGGTATAAAGCAGTTTAGGGTCGTGATACAGTATTTCGGGAGAGCCGTATTCCACTATTTCGCCCTCTTTTATAACGATGAGTTCATCGGCCATCGACAGCAGCTCGGCAGGGTCATGTGATACCAATATCACCGTAACACCCCATTCTTTTACTATCTGGCGCATATCGTGCTGCAAACTTTCGCGATAGGCGGCATCAACCTGGTTAAACGGTTCATCAAGCATCAACACCTCGGGGCGGTTAATAAGGGCTTTGGCAATGGTTACCCGTTGCTTTTCGCCGCCGCTAAGCTTGCCAAAGGGCTGGTCGCGCAGCTCGTATATCCCCAGCAGGTTTAAAGCCTGCGTGGTTTTTTGTATCTTATAGTTAGCGTCTTCTGTTGGCAGGCCGCGGCTTACGTTATCCCAAACATTGGCGTGCATATCCATATCGGTATTGTCCTGACTTACCATGGTAATGGCAAGCTGCGCCGCTGTGAAATTTGCCGTACGCACAGGCAGTGGCTGCCCATGAAAAAACACATCGCCGGAATCGGGTTTCATTGCGCCCGACAGTAGTTTTAGCAGCGTAGTTTTGCCACTTCCGCTCTCGCCAACAATAGCGGTAATTTTGCCCTTGGGTATAAAAACGGTAATATTATTAACGCCTGAAGACTTATCGCCAAAAAAATTTTTGGTAACCGATATGGTTTCCAGTATCAGATCGTCTTTCATTTTTTTAAACCGGGGGCGCGTTTAGTGTAACTTATCTCAAACCTAACCTATAAAACGGTATCAGCCAAAAAAAAGTAAAAATGTGTAAACCACCATCTTCGCAAACAATTAAACCTCATTGTGTATTTGACTAATAACTTAAAAACACTATCATGAACAGAACAATTGGAATAATACTTATTGTAATAGGCGCGGCAATGCTTATTTGGACAGGGTTTACCTACACCAAAAAAGAAAAAATTGTAGATGCAGGACCTATCCAGATCTCGGCCGACAGGGAGAAGAGCGTTAACTGGCCCCCATATCTTGGCGGTATTTTATTAGTTGGCGGGATAGTTATTGTAGCCACTTCTAAAAAAGCCTAAGCCTGATATATATTAGCGGTAATGGAACCCAAATTCTTTGAAACACCGGCCCAATTTCGGGATTGGCTGCAAAAACACGCCCATAAAGAAACCGAACTGTTGGTTGGTTTTTATAAGGTGGGCAGTGGCAAAGCAAGCATTACCTGGCCGCAATCGGTAGATGAAGCGCTGTGTTTCGGCTGGATAGATGGTGTACGCCGGTCTATCAATGCCGAAGCTTACAGTATCCGTTTCACCCCTCGCAAACCTGCCAGTATCTGGAGCGCGGTAAACATTAAAAAAGTAGCCGAGCTTACCGAGAAAGGCCTGATGCAGCCGGCCGGCATAGCCGCGTTTGCTAAACGTAAGGAAGAAAGATCGGCCATCTATAGCTTCGAGGTGGAGCCTATGGAGCTGAGCCCTGCCTATCTTAAACAGTTTAAGACCAATAAAAAGGCTTGGGGATTTTTTGATGCGCAGGCACCCTGGTATAAAAGATTATGCAACCACCGCATTATGAGCGCCAAGCAGGAGAAAACGCAGTTAAGCCGTTTGGCCAATATCATAGCGGCCTGTGAAAGGGGCGAGGTGGTTAGGTAAGGCCTCACCCCGGCCCTCTCCAAAGGAGAGGGGGTAGAAGTTTTTACCCTCTTTCCGCGCAGCGAAGAGAGGGTGGTCGAGCGAAGCAATGACTGGGTGAGTAAGGTGAGCTAAAAGTTAGTCGTGCGCATAGTTTACTCACCCCGACTACGCTACGCGGGTCGACCCTCTCTGCTTCGCAAAGAGGGTGGGAGAAAAGAGCGCTTTACCCTCTTTCCGCGCAGCGAAGAGAGGGTGGTCGAGCGAAGCAATGACCGGGTGAGTAAGGTGAGCTAAAAGTTAGTCGTGCGCATAGTTTACTCACCCCGACTACGCTTCGCTGGTCGACCCTCTCTGCTTCGCAAAGAGGGTGTGAGCCTCACCCCGGCCCTCTTCAAAGGAGAGGGGGGTAGAAGTTTTCACCCTCTTCCGCGCAGCGAAGAGAGGGTGGTCGGGCGAAGCAATGACCGGGTGAGTAAAATATACTGTCATCCCGGTTGTTAGCTACCAAACCAGGCCCCACACCGTAAATATCAAACCTGTCAGAGCCGTATTTAGTGTGAGATGCCGCCCTCCGGCCGGTGGGCGGCACGACAGTTATTTTTAATATTATATCAATTTGCCATGTGCTAAGGCTTCCTGCAAATTGGCTACCTTAAATTTAGGTTTATAGCAGTAACCGGCCAGCTTTTTAACCCAGGGGCGTTGGTACCCAAACATCATTTTAAGCATCCGCACCCGGGCAGACCCTTTGGGATAACCATATTTATACCAGCTGAATTTGGATTTGTCGAGATTAAAATGTTCGGCAAACTCGGCCAGGAAAAGATCTATCTCAATGTCGTAAATGTCAAGGTCGAGGTCGATACTGGTATTGGGGTGCAACTGCGACGTATCAACCCGGCTTACCTTATACCGGTTACAGTAGTTGATAATAAAATCTTTTAACTGTGGTTGAATTTGGTCCATACGATCCCTTAATAGTTAACCAAAGGACACCGTTTTTTCAACGGCGTTGCAACCTAAAATTAATAAAAAGAGATTTTAAACAGAAAAATTTAACATTTGGCTTTAATTCCCTCCCTGGGGAGGGGAATTATAAATTATATAAACAATTATACGCTTTTCTCTAACTTATACATTTCTACGGGCTGCCTTAATATACCGTTACGCTCGGTAATGTTCAGGGGAATGATCTCGCCGGTTTTGGAGTAGCCGCGGCGTTCGTACCATTCTAGTAACTCGGTGCGGGTAGTAATAACCGTCATCACAATGGTATGGTAGTTAATGCTCCGGGCGTAATCTTCTGCAGCTTGTAAAAGCTTGCGACCAAGCCCACCCGCCTGCAATGTGGGCGATACGGTAAGCATGCCCAGGTAAAGTTTATCGCTACGTTTTTGCAGGTAAACACAGCCGGTGATGTGGCCTTCATCATTTGTATTTTTCAGAATGATGGCATCAGAATCGTCCATCTGTTCGGTCAGGCCTTCGGCATCTATGCGTTGCCCGTCAATCAGATTAGCCTCGGTGGTCCAGCCTTTTTTAGAGCTTTCGCCACGGTAGGCCGAGTTAATAAGCGCAACAAGTTCGGGTACGTCAGTTAGTATAGCAGGTGTAATAGCCATGCGGCAAATTTATTAAAAGCGGGGGAATTAGGAAATTGGAGAGAGCCTCACCCCGGCCCTCTCCAAAGGAGAGAGGGGAAGAAGTTTTTACCCTCTTTCCGCGCAGCGAAGAGAGGGTGGTCGGGCGAAGCAATGACCGGGTGAGTAAGATTTGCGACAAAAGTTAGACGCTTGGATAGTTTACTCACCCCGACTACGCTGCGCTGGTCGACCCTCTCTGCTTTGCAAAGAGGGAGAGAGCCTCACCCCGGCCCTCTACAAAGGAGAGGGGGTAGAAGTTTTACCCTCTTTCCGCGGAGCGAAGAGAGGGTGGTCGGGCGAAGCAAGGACCGGGTGAGTAAGATTTACGATGCCCCGTTACAAATTTCTGTAATCTTCGCGCACCGGGCTAAAAACATCTATCAGTCTGCAATCGGTAATGGCCACTCCGCTGTGCCTTACGTTAGGCGGGATGATCGCGAACATGCTGGCATCCAGTATCTGCGCCTCGCCGGCTATGGTTAGTTGAAACTGCCCCTCCAACACAAACGACATTTGTTCATGTATATGCTCATGGTCGGGAACGCTGTTACCTGCCTTTACTTCAATAAAGTTAATGGTATTATTAGCAGTGTGGATAAGCTTCGAAAAAAAGCCCGGTGCTATTTCTTTAGTAACAATAGCATCAAATTGATGGAAGTAGGTAGTGTTCATAGGAGTGAAAATTAATAAAAAAGTTGGTGCTGATGATGGATAGTATCATCCAACTATATACTTACTCCCCGGCAAATACGATAGTAATTTGATCAGCAGGTACGTTACCACAAAGGTAGTTATTGCCAGTACGGGAATCACAAGCGCTACATTGTGCAGCCAGTTATTGATAATTGGAAAGAGCTGTACCAACACCAGTATATGCGCCAGGTACATGCCGTAGGTAAGGCCCGATACTTTGGCTATAAAGTTTTCGATAGCCGCACTTTTAAAGCTAATGACACGGAACATCAGGAAAAAACCTGTGGCCATCATAGCCACATTGATGGTTGGGAACGACCAGGAAAGTTCCAGTTCGGGGATGTCTTTAGCGAATGGCAATTGATGATCAAAAACAAAGTAGGTGATGGTGTAGCCGATAAATACCAATGCCAGCCCTGCCATAAAACCGCTCCATTTAGCAATGCTTATATGTTCTTTTATATAATGGCCCAACAGCAGGTAGCCTATATAGCCTGAGAAATAGTATCCGCTATGGTATTTGTTCCAGAAGGCCTCGCCCAAAATTTCGGGGTAGATGGTTTTGATGTACGGAAAGCACAGGGTGATGACCCATATCAGCAAAAAGAATTGTTTAAACCGTTTGGATGCCGTTTGTACCCATGGCGAAAATATGGGGATAAACAGGTATACGCCTATAAACATATATACAAACCATAAGTGCCCCGCGCCTGGCGCAAAGTTTATGGGGATGATGAGCAGGTCGTGCCACATTTGGCCGGTTTTGGTGCTGCCCAACAGGTAGGGCACAATGGCGTACATAACACTCCAGAACAAAAAGGGGATAAGCAAACGGCTAAACCTGCGCTTATAAAACTCGCTGCCGCTTTCTTTTATTGGCAGCAGCAAGTAGCCCGATATCATGACAAAAAGCGGCACACACCCCCGCATTAAACTGCCGTAATTATTTACCCAAAGATGGTCCTGCCGTATGATCTGTCCCTTATCGCCAATGTAAAAAAATTCGCCCGAGTGTACGGTAAGCACCATTAGGCAGGCAAAGATCCTTAATACGTTAAGGTAGGCGGTAGGGCTGCCTTTAAAAGCGGCAGGCAGTTGCATTGGGCGCATAGTAATTAATTGGTTGCCTAAATTATGTAAAACAGGTGTAAATATGTGCGGATGTTAAAACTTAGCTTTTTAAAAGGCGTATTTTAGTTGTATATTGTATTAGCTATGGCATTTATTGATTATTATAAAATATTGGGCATCAGCAAAACGGCTACTGATAAAGAGATAAAGAGCGCGTACCGCAAAATGGCCCGCAAACATCACCCCGACCTTAACCCTAACGACGCTGAGGCCGAAAAGCTTTTTAAACAGGTAAACGAAGCCAACGAAGTTTTAAGCGACCCCGAGAAACGCAAAAAGTATGATAAGTATGGCGAGAACTGGCAGCATGGCGAAGCCTACGAACAGCAGGCGCGGCAGCAAAGCCAGCAGCGTAGTTATGGCGGCGGTGGTGGTAGCGGACAGGGCTTTGGCGGCTTTGATTTTGGCGGCAGCAGCGGCGGCGATTTTTCCGACTTTTTTAACTCCATGTTTGGCGGCGGCCCTGCGGGTAGCGGGGGCGGCAGGCAACAGGCGCGTTATCGCGGGCAGGACCTGAACGCTACCCTAAGCCTCGACCTGCGCGATATACTGGAAAGTAAAAAGCAAACCATAACTGTTAACGGTAAAAACATCAGGCTAACCATTCCCGCCGGTATAGAGAACGGCCAAACTATAAAAATCGCGGGCCATGGCGGCGCGGGCAGTAACGGCGCGCCGGCCGGCGACCTATACATTACATTTAACATTCCGGAGGATGCCGATTTTAAACGCGTGGGAAGCGACTTGTACCGTAATATAAACCTGGACTTGTATACGGCGGTTTTAGGTGGTGAAATTACTGCCGATACGCTAACCGGTAAGGTGAAGCTTAAAGTTACACCCGGTACACAAATGGGTACCAAGGTAAAGCTTAAAGGCAAAGGCGTACCTGTTTATAAAAAGGACGGCCAGTTTGGCGACCTGTACCTTACCTATAACGTGCAGCTGCCAACCAACCTTAACGATAAGCAAAAAGAGTTATTTGAAGAACTGGCTAAATCATAACCCATATGAGGACCGAAAATTTAATAACCGTAAACGACTTTTGTGTATACCACAACGTGGAATACACCTTTGTAGATTATTTGGCGGATGCAGGCCTTGTGAAGGTTGTAACTGTAAACAAAACCCAAAGCATCCCGCTGGAAGAAATACAGAAATTAGAACGCCTGGTACGGCTACACAACGAGCTGGAGATTAATGAACCGGGCCTTGCCACCATAAATAATTTACTTCAAAAATTAGAAGATATGGAGCAGGAAATGAGTGTTTTACGCAGTAAGCTGCGACTTTACGAAAGATAAAAATAAAAAAAAGAGTGATTATTTATTAAACCATTGGTACGGTTATGGTGTCATACCTGCAAATGAAACGATAGTTGTAAATAAATTCACTACTATGAAAACACTTAAAATTTCAATAATAGCTTTAGCCTTAACCCTTGGCGCGCAGCTTGCAAAAGCACAGGTAAGGGTTGGTATAGGTATTAATTTAGGCGCACCGGTACGTTATGTAGAACGCCCCGTTGTTTATGATGATTATTACGAACCGGTAGTATATGAGCGCCCTGTAGTTGTACGCAGATATTATGGCCGCCCTGCTTATTACGGTCCGCGTTATTACAATCGCCCCGTTTACCGCAACGTAGTTTACCGCGACCACGGTTGGGGTAGAGGTTGGGACCGGGGCCACGGTAACGGTTGGGGCCGCGGGCATGGCGGTGGCAGAGGCCACGGCAGGCACTAAGCTTAAATATATATATAACAACAAAGCCCTTCAGTAATGAGGGGCTTTGTTGTTATAAAAGCTTTTATAAAGCAGTTTTAAGGTGCTGTAGGTGTAACCGGCCTTACCGACATTACACTATCAACCACAAAATTACTTACACCGCGCCATGGCAAAGTGTGCAGGTACTCCTTATAATGTACCTCCAGCATGGCGCCTGCGCTGTGGTTTAGCTTATCGGCTACTTTCTCATCCGTTACCGAAAACATGAATTCGTTAGATGATATATTGCCTTGCGTTTGGCTGCGAATACCGCTCTGTATCAGCCTGCCCTCGTAGGTTTTAAACATGTAGCCTTTTTTAACAAAGTAATTCATGGTGCCGGCTTTGGTACCTTCGCCAAAAACAAAGTAGTAGCGGTAGTAAACCACACCAATGATAACTACGGCCAAAACCAAAAATATAATTGTAAATACGCGTCCCTTTCTCATAATATGTTTGTTATGTAAGGCTAACGTATTGGCAGCCTATAAGTTTACAAAATAGTTTACCAGCGATGTAAAATCGTCGAATTTAAGGTCATAATCTTCTGTAGTGCCAAAACCGTAGCTTACAAAAACAAAGGGGATGCCTGCCAGGCGGCTCTGCTGCCCATCGCCTTCTGTATCGCCAACATAAACCGGGGTTTTAAGCCCGTGCTTATCCATCAGTAGCTTAATATTATGGTTTTTGGGCATAAAGTTTACGCCATGGGCAAGTTCATCTTTAATCAGGTCGTCTATCCCGGCCCAGTCAATAAACTGGCGAATGATGCCCTTGGCACAGTTGCTCAGGATAAAAAGCGGGTATTTTTCGGCAAGCAGTTTAAGGCCATCTTTAACGCCATCGTATAAAATGCCACCCTTTTCGGCAATTAAGTTATGGCGGCGGCCGTTCACCAGTCCATAGATCTCCACGCGCTTATCGTGGTCAAATTCGGGCATCAGTATCTCAATAACCTTTTTGCCCTCCATACCAACCATGCCGGCAAGTACATCGCGGGTAATGGTTTTATCTATCCCCAATTCGGCGAAAACAACATTCCACGAGTGGGCGTAAGTGTCAACGGCATCCCAAAGGGTGCCATCCATATCAAAAATAAGGCTGTCGGGCTTTTGCATGGGGTGAAAATAGTAAGTTAATTTTAAAATTAGTCGTTTACGTGGATTTGTTATGCGTGATATATTTATCCAGATCAGATTATTTTATTGTTTCGTCTTTGTCAGCAGAATAGCTTCGTCCGAAAGCGTGAAGAACAATGGTGGCCTTGCGCGGCGAATGAGCAGACTAACGATAATATCGCCCATCATAAACCTAATTTCACCGCCTGTATAACACACCCCTAACCCCTCTCAAGAGGGGAACCAATAGTTAATCAGTAAAAAGTACCATAACATCATCGTTCAACACCATTGGTGTAGGTAATAGTTAAGTATCTTTGTAGTATGAAAAAGGCGTTTCCGGTTTATGATATATGTTCATTGGCTGATAATCAGCATAATGATCTGCTCATTAGCCGTTTCGCGCCATATCTGCAAAAACACCAAAATCTTAGTCTGCCCCATAAACACACCTTTTACCATGTGGTATTATTTACCGAAGGCGGCGGCAGCCATTCTATAGATTTTACCAGCTTTGCGGTAAAGCCCTACCAAATTTACTTTATGGTACCCGGGCAGGTGCACCGCTGGAATTTCGAAGGGCCGGTTGATGGCTATATCATCAATTTTTCGGCAGAGTTTTTCCAGTCGTTTTTACTGAGGCCCGATTATTTGGAAAGCCTGCCCTTTTTTACTGGTAGTGTAGACGATGAGGTGATAAACCTGAAACCGGAAGTACACCGGCAGGTTTTGGCATTGTTTGAGCAACTGATAAAGGAGGGGGATGAAATCAGCAGGATGGGAATGGATATGATACGTACCATTATGCTGCAGCTGTTTATTTTGGTGGCCAGGCAAAGTGTACACAGCAGCCAAACAACAGCGCCTACCTATAACTACACCCTGCTGCAAAGTTTCAGAAAGTTGACCGATAAAAACTTTGCTACATTGCGTTTACCTAAAGATTACGCCGCGCTGCTTTATATTACCCCCAACCATTTAAACGCTTTGTGTAATGATATGCTGGGCATTTCGGCAGGGGAGGTGATCCGCAACCGGGTGATACTCGAAGCCAAACGCCTGCTTATAAACCTCGACCTTAATATTGCCGAGATAGCCGGTAAGTTAAACTTTGCCGACAACTCTTACTTTACCAAATTTTTTAAAAAATACACCGGACTTACCCCCGAGGATTTCCGTAAAAACCCAATAGCACAATGACACCCACCGAATTGAAACCCGCCAAAAAAGTGCATGTTTTAGAAGCATTTATAAAAGCCAAATGCCCGCGTTGCCGCCGCGGCGATATTTACAGCACGCCTACCTATAGTTTTGGCGGGCAAAAAATGCACGAGCGTTGTTCGCACTGCGGCCTGCATTACGAGCGCGAACCGGGGTACTGGTATGTAGCCATGTTTGTGAGTTACGCTTTTAATGTAGCCGAAATGGTGACCTTTGCCGTGGGGCTTCATATTTTAACAGGTTCAAACTCGCCATGGGTATATGTTGGCGTGTTACTGGGTGTAATATTTATATTATCGCCTTTTAATTACCGTTACTCGAGGGTGGCGCTGCTTTACTGGCTTACCCCCGGCCTTAATTACGAGCCCTGGAGAGCAGAGGATAAGTTTAAGGTTGCCCCGCCCGAAGAAAAACAAGATTAACTTTTACGGGGGCTTTAAACGCCCCATCTATCCTTACTGTAAAAAGACAAATAAAGTCAACATAAAAACATAATTTCGTTGCCGATAGTTACAATATCTATGGCAAAGATCGCATTAATAACAGGCGCTACAGCAGGCATAGGCGAGGCCTGTGCCCACACCTTCGCACGCGAAGGATATAACCTTATCCTTACCGGCCGCCGTATGGACAGGCTGGAAAAGATAGCGCACCACTTAAATGATAAGTATAACGTGGAGGTGGCGGTATCATCTTTTGATGTACGCAACCGCGAGCAGGTTATCCAAAACCTGGAGGGACTGCCAGCGCACTGGAAAAAGGTTGATGTGCTGGTGAACAACGCCGGCCTTAGCCAGGGCCTCGACCCGATACAGAACGGCAGTTACGACGATTGGGACACCATGATAGATACCAACATTAAAGGCCTGCTTTATGTAAGCCGCGTAGTATCTAACTGGATGATTACCAACGGGTACGGGCATATCATTAATTTAGGTTCGATAGCCGGTAAAGAGGTTTACCCTAACGGTAATGTATATTGCGCGACCAAGCACGCAGTTGACGCCCTTAATAAAGGTATGCGGCTTGATTTGAATGATAAGGGCATCCGTGTTTCGGCCGTACACCCGGGCGCGGTAGAGACCGAATTTTCGGAAGTGCGCTTTAAAGGGGATAAGGACCGGGCTAAAAAAGTGTACGAAGGCTTTGAACCCCTGGTGGCCGATGATGTTGCCGAAACCATTTGGTTTGTAGCATCGCGCCCCGCGCATATAAACATCAACGATCTGGTAATTATGCCAACTGCCCAGGCATCAGCAACTAATATATTTAGGAAGTAGGTAGGGAAGTTAAAAGCCCACGGTCGAAAATTAAATAAATAAAAAATGTCATTTCGAACGAGCGACCGTGAGGAGAAATCTTGTTAGATTGCATGCCAACTGCACAGTCCGCTTTGTTGGCTAACAAGATTTCTCGCTATCGCATCGAAATGACACAAGGGGTTTAAATCACTAAATCAATCACTCACTAAATCACTAATTACAAATGTCATTACAAACACAAATAGACCAGGATATTAAACAAGCCATGCTGGCTAAACAGCCCGACAGGCTAAGGGGGCTGCGCGCCATAAAATCGGCCTTATTGCTTGCCAAAACCGAAAAAGGCGCTGCCGAGGAATTAACCCAGGATGCGGAAATAAAAGTGTTGCAAAAGCTGATCAAGCAACGTAAAGAGTCTGCCGATATTTATAAAACCCAGGGACGCGAAGATCTTTACGATATTGAAATGGCCGAAATGTATGTGATAGAGCCCTACCTGCCGCAGCAAATGACCAGATTTGAGATAGAAGGCATGGTGCAGGAAATTATTGAACGCCTGGGTGTTACATCGGTAAAAGATATGGGCCGGGTAATGGGTGTTGCCAATAAAGAACTTGCCGGCCGTGCCGATGGTAAAACCGTATCTGAAGTGGTTAAACAACTGTTAGGTTAACCGCACGTTAATAATTATTGGGGCTAAAACTGGCAAACTGTTTTAATAATTATAATTTTACAACAATTTGGACTGATATTGAATTTGGTCTTGATATATTTACAAAGATACTTACACCAGCCATACTATGGAATTTGCGCTTAAACAGGAAAAAGGTTTCAGTTACATTGAGGAGGGGCAGGGCGAACCGCTGTTGCTGCTTCACGGTTTAATGGGCGCTTTAAGCAATTGGGAAGATGTTATTCGCGAGTTTAGCCCCAATTACAGGGTTATTATACCGCTGTTACCTATATATGACCTGCCTTTGTTAACCACAGGGGTGCGTGCATTATCAAAATTTGTACATAAGTTCATCAAATTTAAACAGTTAAGCAATGTTGTGCTTTTGGGCAACTCTCTTGGCGGGCATGTTGGCCTGGTTTATGTACTTGCACACCCGGGTTATGTTAAGGCATTGGTATTAACCGGCAGTTCGGGATTGTATGAAAACGCGTTTGGCGGATCTTTCCCACGCCGCGAGAGTATAGATTTTGTGCGCGAGAAGGTACAATACACTTTTTACGACCCGGCAATAGCTACCGAAGAAATGGTGCAGGAAGTATACCAAACTATTAACGACAGGCATAAGGTTATCAGGATACTGGCCATGGCAAAATCGGCCATTCGCCATAACATGAAGGGCGACCTACGTAAAATAACCATGCCGGTGCTGCTGGTTTGGGGTAAAGATGATAAGATAACCCCGCCCGAGGTTGCCGTTGAGTTTAACGAACTGCTGCCAAACTCGGAGTTGCACTGGGTAGATAAATGCGGCCACGCCCCAATGATGGAGCGCCCGCAGGAATTTAATGTATATTTAAAACAGTTTTTAGATAAATTAAAAAGATAAAGAGCCTCTCCCCAGCCCTCTCCGAAGGAGAGGGAGTAAAAGAAATTCCTGGGGTTGGCCATAATATCAAAAAATAAAATCTTAAATCCTCTCCTTTGGAGAGGGTTTGGGTAAGGCTAAAACTATGCTTGCAATTGAACTGATATCTGACGCTATACCGCCCGTTCATACCTCTGATAGTTTACAGAAGGTGTTTGACCGTATGGCTGAGTTTCGTGTGAGCCACCTGCCAATTGTAAACGAAGAGCAGTTTTTGGGTTTGATAAGTGAGGATGACCTGATAGAAGAACCGGATTACAATGCCCCTGTAGGCTCGCTGGCTTTATCGCTTGTAAACCCTTATGTTTTAGAGGAGCAGCATATTTACGATGTTATACGCCTGTTTTACGAGCAGCAGCTTAGTATAGTGCCGGTGCTAAACATAAAAAAGGATTACCAGGGCATGATCAGCATCAACGCCATGGCCGAGTATTTTGCCAAACTTACCTCTGTATCAGACCCGGGCGGCATTATTGTTTTGGAGGTTGATAATAAGAATAACTCGCTGGCGCATATGTCGCAGGTGGTAGAGTCAGACAATGCGCAGATCCTGAGTTCGTACACCCGCACCTTCCCGGATAGTACTAAAATGGAAGTTACCTTAAAGGTTAATAAGCAGGATATCTCTAACATCCTGGCCACATTCCAACGCTATAATTATGATGTAAAGGCTACATTTAACTTTACCGATCATAACGACAACTCTATGGATAGGTTCGATTCGTTTATGAACTACCTTAACTTGTAAAAGTTAAATCACTTTGATCATAAAAAAACGCTAAATCATTATCAATGGTTTAGCGTTTTTGTTTTGCAATAAAGTTTAGGTTGTTTTTAATTATCGCTTGCTGTTTTTTCCCGTATACCTATCGTAGAACTTTTGTTATTAAAAATATAGGTGTAGGCCCCTTTTACAAAGTAGCTGTCGGTATCGGTTTGTTTGATCTTTTTAAATTGCTTGTTTTTAATGGTTACATCTCTAACTTCAATGTAATCTTCCTGAGCCATTGTAATAGCCATATGTACTGCCTGTTTGTTATAACAATATAAATAAAGGCTTATATCTTCATCATCTATGCTGTAAATATAACAGTTGGTTTGCTCCATCTTAAGCATCCGGTTATATTTAAACCCTTCTTCTTCGAGCTGGTTTTTATGGTTAGAGCAAGTTACCTTCTTGTAAAGTTGTTCAATTTTTGAAGTCGCCGGTTCTTCTTTATCTGAGGTGGTACTTTGCGCATAGCTTGTACCTGTAAACATAAACAGAAGCAGCAATACCAACAGGGGTAAGCGTGGAGGGGTTAGTTTGATCGTTTTCATCAATAGCTTAAGTTTGCCGAAGTGAATAAAAAATAAGCGATAATGGAATACCTACATTCGGGTATTTTTTAGAGCGTTAAGGGCAATTATGAATTGTAAACAGCAATATATTTAAAACTATACTGCCGTACTTTATTTTAAAGTTCGATATTCGTAGTAAATAATATGAAGATAGCAGTTTACGGCAGGCAGTTTAACGATCCATCGGTGTTTCCATACATACGGCAGGTTTTTGATAGCCTTGCCCAGCACAAGGTAGAAGTTTGCATCCACCCCGTTTTAAATGATTTTTTAAAGGGGAATGTCGATACATCGGCCTGTACCATCTTAAATTGCACCGACCCAAGCGGCATTGATGTTTTTTTAACCCTTGGCGGCGATGGCACCCTGCTGGATATGGTAACCGTTATACGCGATTCGGGCGTGCCGGTGATAGGTATTAACTTTGGCAGGCTGGGTTTTTTGGCCAGTATCAACAAAAGCGATATAGCCGCCGCCATACACGCGGTAGTAAATAAAGAATTTACGCTGGATAGCCGCGAACTGCTGGTGATAGAGTCTGAACAGGATATTTTTGGCGAAAACAACTTTGCCCTTAACGATGTAACCATCCACAAGCGCGATGACAGCGCCATGATAACCACCCATGTATCGCTCGATGGCGAATTTTTAAACTCGTACTGGGGCGATGGTATCATTATATCTACACCAACGGGTTCAACTGCTTACTCGTTAAGTTGTAACGGGCCTATTATCTTCCCGCAATCAAACAGTATAGCGCTTACACCTGTTGCCCCGCATAACCTGAATGTAAGGCCGGTGGTACTGCCCGATACCAGCGTACTTATTTTAGATATTGATTACCGTGGCAACAACTACATTGTATCGTGCGATAGCCGCACCATTATTGTAGATAAGCCTATGCAGTTTAAGGTTTATAAGGCTGGCTTTAAGCTAAATTTAGTACGCCTTAATAATGAAAGCTACTTATCTACGTTGAGGAAAAAACTATTATGGGGTTTAGACGCCCGTAATTATTAACTATTGCTTACAACATATGCTTCACCCGGCCTGCTCTTTGAGCAGGGCTTCTACAAGAGAGTTGAAGTCCTCTCCTTTGGAGAGGATTTAGGTGAGGCGAATAATTATTAACTATTGCCTTGATGCCCAAATTCATCGCTTTTTTTTGTATCATGTTCATTTGCATGAATGCACAGGCCCAACAAACCTGGGAAATTGGCGGTAACGTTGGCGCGGCCGGCTACATAGGCGACCTCAACATTAACAACCCTGTTAAACCCAGCGGCGCGCAGGCGGGCCTGTTTATAAAACGCAACTTTAACCGCTACCTGGGGGTAAAGTTAAATTATAGTTTCGGGCAGATAAGCGGCGCCGACAGCACATCGGGCAGCCAGCAGCTCAGGGACCGTAACCTGAGTTTTACAACACCCTTAAAAGAACTTAGCCTGATGGCCGAGCTTAATTTTATGAGTTTTATACCCGATGCAGGTAAAAACAAATACACACCTTATATATACCTGGGCGCGGGCATAACATCATATAACCCTAAGGCTAAGTACAATGGTGAGATCTACGAGTTGCGCCCCTTACAAACCGAAGGCACAGCCTATTCAAGTAAAGCCATTGTTATACCGTTTGGGGCAGGGGTAAAATATAACTTCTCGGGCAAGTGGACAGTGGCGGCCGATCTGGGTTACCGCTTTACCAATACCGATTACCTGGACGATGTGAGCAGGAACTACGCTCCGAAAAGCTCATTCAATAACGAGATAGCCCGCGCACTGTCCGACCGTTCGGGCGAAAAGAACAACATCTATATAGGTAAAGCCGGCTCTCAGCGAGGCGACTACAAGCCCAGGGATTTTTATATGTTTGTGGGCTTCACCATTTCTTACACCTTTGTAACACAAGAATGTTATTATTAGGCAGTAATTAAACGTGCATCCCGTCAATTTACTCACCCTGCGACGCTTCGCGCGCGACCCTCTCTTTGCTACGCAAAAAGAAGGTAATATTAAAAATATGTTTTCAACTCCCTCTCCGAAGGAGAGGGCTGGGAAGAGGCT
This sequence comes from Mucilaginibacter lutimaris, assembly GCF_042676625.1. Classification (NCBI taxonomy): domain Bacteria; kingdom Pseudomonadati; phylum Bacteroidota; class Sphingobacteriia; order Sphingobacteriales; family Sphingobacteriaceae; genus Mucilaginibacter; species Mucilaginibacter lutimaris. The sequence continues at coordinate 29,713 of NZ_JBHTIA010000025.1, read as the reverse complement.
TTCTCACCCTCTTTGCGAAGCAGAGAGGGTCGACCAGCGTAGCGTAGTCGGGGTGAGTAAATTATGCGAGTATCTCAACCAATTAACCCTAAACATTTGGAAAATATAATTCTATAAATAAAAATAAAACAGAATTTAATTTTGTTTATTGAAACTAAACGGTATATTTATCTGTATAAAGAATATATAACCAATTATTTCACCTAAAAATAAACGCCATGGCCGAATTAAATTCAACCCCCGAAAGATCTGGCACTAAAACCCGCTCCAAAAAAGCCGCGTTAAGGGTAGACCTTACTGCAATGGTAGACCTTGCCTTCCTGCTCATCACCTTTTTTATGCTTACCACAACCTTAAGCAAACCCAGGGCCATGCAACTCACTATGCCGGTAGGCGAAGAACCGGGTGGGCAGGCCGAATCGCGCACCATGACCATTTGCCTGGGTAAAAACAATAAGGCGCTGTATTATCTTGGCATGGCGGCGCATCCCATTATCCCGGCAACGGTAACTGATTATAGCGGTAGCGGGTTACGCAAAGCCATAATGGAAACAGCCCAGAAGGTTAAAAAAGCAACGGGCAAAACCATGCTGGTAATTATAAAACCTGCCCAAACATCGGTTTACGGCAACCTGGTGAATACGCTCGACGAAATGAAAATAACAGATACCCAGCAATACGCCGTTGCCGATTGCACAGGAGGATATTGGTTTGCTTAAAGAGAAACAGGTGTATTAAAGTTACTGTTGTCGGGTTGCTTCTTAAGGCGATCCGTCATGCCGGACTTGTTTCGGCATCCCACATGCAAGATAATAAAGTGGTAGCCCGTCCTGTAAACCCTGTAACAAGTTTAGGGTTGGCAGGGCGGGTTCTTACTTTGCGATTCACGTGCCTTCCAATACCACAAAGGCCCTGCATGCGGCGCTTGGCTTAACGGTTCAACTGTAAACTACCCAGCCGAACCGCATTCATCCCGCTTGCCGCATTATCAAATAAGGTAAACTTCCTTCAGGGAGTAGGAGGGCTAATTATTTCTTTTTTACCGCATACTAAAATAAATACAATTAAGTTTTACCTTTGTCACCTGAAAAAAATGGCATAAGTTGTTGAGGGCTTTGCTAAAAACGTTTTAAATTTTAACAAGGCTACACGCGCTACAGCTTCTATATAGCTGTTAACACCCTTCGGGAAAAATGAGTTTAAAGGACCAGATAGATCTACAGAAATTACCCCGTCATATAGCGGTTATTATGGATGGTAACGGCCGCTGGGCAAAAGGCAAGGGCAAATTAAGGGTGTTTGGTCATCACAACGGTGTGCTGTCTGTACGTGATATTGTAGAGAGCGCCGGCGAACTTGGTATAGAATACCTTACCCTTTATACCTTTAGTACCGAAAACTGGAACCGCCCCAAATTTGAGGTTACCGCTATAATGGAACTGCTTATTAGCACCCTTAATAAGGAGATTGCCAAGCTTGTGAAGAATAATGTACGCCTGAATGCCATAGGCGACCTAAAGGCCCTGCCGGGCAAATGCCACCAGGAATTAGAGCATGCAATAAGCAAAACAGCAGGTAATACCGGGCTGGTACTAACACTTGCATTAAGCTATAGCAGCCGCGGCGAAATTTTACAGGCCGCCAAAAATATAGCCGCCAAAGTGCAAAGCGGGGAGTTAAACCCTGCCGATATTGATGAACAATTGTTTGAAGATAATTTATATACCGGCGGTATGCCCAACCCCGAGCTTTTGATAAGAACGAGTGGCGAGTACCGTATAAGTAATTATTTGTTGTGGCAAATTGCCTACGCCGAACTATACTTCACCACCAAATTATGGCCCGATTTCAGGCGCGAGGATTTGTACGAAGCTATACTTGATTACCAAAAACGCGAACGCCGTTTTGGGATGACAAGCGAGCAGGTAAACTAAATTTTTACTTTTAACACTTTTTAACAACTGTATAAATTATTTTTAGCCCACTAAAATATTCGAATGAATAAAGTTTTTTTTGCTCTACTCTTCTCTGTTATAAGCACTGCAGCATTCGCTCAGATTGGTGGCCAAAGGCAGTCAGCATTGTCTGGCGGCTCTATACCTGCCGATAGCCTAAGCTACCTAAACCCTAAAGATTATATCATAGGTGGTATCACCATATCCGGCGCTAAATACCTGGACAAGGATGTGTTGCTCACCATATCTAAATTAAACAAGGGCGATAAAATAAACCTCCCGGGCGAGCAAAATGCCAATGTGATAAAAGACCTTTACAAACAGGGCCTTTTTGATGATGTACAGTTAAATGTTACCCGTATCAATATGGATACCATTTACCTGGAAATTGCCGTGGTAGAGCGCCCCCGTTTATCGCGTTTGCACATTACGGGCATCCGCAAGGGCGAGATTGAGGACGTGAATAAAAAACTGGCCGATAAAACAGGTAAGATCGTAAATGAGAACCTGCTTAGCACTACAACGGCTATCATTAAAAAGCACTTTAACGAAAAAGGTTACCTTAATACCACTGTTAACATTACCCAAACCAAAGACCCGGGCGACGCTAACAGCGTTATACTGGATGTAGCGGTAGATAAAAAATCGAAGGTTAAGATCAATAGTGTAGATTTTGAAGGCAATACGGCATTTTCTGACAAAAAGCTGCGTAAGTTTTTAAAGAATACCCGCGAGAAGAAATTCTACAATATTTTTGGATCTAAAAAATTCAAGAGGGATAAATACGAAGAAGATAAGCAAACGCTTGTCGAAAAAATGCAGGATAAAGGTTACCGCGATGCCGAGGTGTTAAGCGATACCGTTACAAAGCACGATGAGAAAACCGTCGACGTAAAAATTAAGCTCTACGAAGGCCCTAAATATTACTTTGGTAAAGTTACCTTCTCGGGCAACGCGCGTTACCCCACAGATGTATTATCGCGCATCCTGCGTATCGAAAAAGGGCAGGTGTTTAGTGAAGAAGAGCTAAACAAGCGTTTAACAGGCCCAACGCCAAATAATGATGACGTATCATCATTATACTTAAATGATGGTTACCTTACCTTTAACGCCGACCCGGTACAAACCAGGGTTTATAACGATACCGTTGACCTTGATATCCGTATTTACGAGGGCCCTCAGTACACCATTAACCGTGTAATACTAAAAGGTAACGACGTTACTAACGATAAGGTAGTAATGCGTGAGATCCGTACAAAGCCGGGGCAAAAGTTTAATAAAGAATTATTGATCCGCAGCGCGCGCGAAATTGGTCAGTTAGGTAACTTTGATGAACAAAAAACCGAGCCAAGGCCTACCAACATTAACCCTGCCGATGGTACCGTAGACCTGGTTTACAACGTGGTTGAAAAACCATCAGATCAGATAGAGCTATCGGGTGGTTTTGGTGGCGGCCAGTTGGTTGGTACATTAGGTTTAACTTTTAACAACTTCGCGCTGCGTAACCTGTTCAACCTAAAAGCTTACAAACCTTTACCAAAAGGCGATGGCCAAAAACTAAGCTTAAGGGGGCAATCGAGCGGCCGTACCTATCAAAACTTTTCGTTCACGTTCTCCGAGCCATGGTTAGGTGGTAAAAAGCCAATTTACTTTGCGTTATCGGCTTATACCCAAGGTAGCTCAACTGGGCAGTATTACCCTAAAAGCAGCCCTTATTACAACAAGTTGCGTATTAACGGTGTAGGTATTACGTTGGGTAAACGTTTAAATTGGCCAGATAACTATTTCCAGTTAAACTACTCATTAAACGTAGATCACTACAATCTGGATAACTATGGTGGTTACCTGTTCCAGAATGGTACATCATATAACATTAAATTAACTCAGGAGCTTAGCCGTAACTCGGTAGATATGCCACTTTACCCAACTTCGGGTTCAAACATAAAATTAACCATACAGGCAACGCCGCCTTATTCATTGTTTAACAATGTAAATTACAAGGTTGCTACGCCCGAGGAGCGTTACCACTTTGTTGAATATTACAAATGGAAGTTTGACGCCCAATGGTTCGAGCGTATAACCGGTAAACTGGTATTAATGTCGCAGGTACGTTTTGGTTACCTTGGCCAGTATAATGCGTTGGTTGGTCCGTCTCCGTTCGAGCGGTTTAAACTGGGTGGCGATGGTATGCAAAGCTACCAGTTCTTACAAGGTACAGATATTGTGGGCTTACGTGGTTACGAAAACTTCTCTATCGTACCGGAGGGATCGAGCTTAAATGCAAATACCAACCAGGGTAGCGCTATTTACAATAAATATACTATGGAGCTAAGGCATCCCGTTATTACAGGGCAATCTGCAACAATTTTCTTATTAGCGTTTGCAGAGGGTGGCAATGTTTGGAATGATTTTAGCAAATTCAGCCCTTTCAATGTGCGTAAATCTGTAGGTGTGGGTGCAAGGATATTTTTACCGATATTTGGTTTGCTTGGTTTAGATTACGGTTACGGTTTCGACAAGATCCCGAACCAGCCTGACGCCAACAAAGGCCACTTCCACTTTACAATTTCGCAAAGCTTAAGTGGCGGGTTTAATTAATTTTGTATAACGATTAATATGATGAAGAAGATAATTTTAATACTTTTTGTTACGTTTACAGCATGTACCGCCGCAATGGCGCAGCGTTTTGCTTATGTAGATTCTGATTATATTTTGAAACATATGCCCGAGTATGCTTCGTCACAAAAACAACTGGCATCACTTTCAGAATCATGGCAGAAGGATGTTGACAGCCGTTTCCAGGAGATAGACCGCCTGTACAAAGCCTACCAGGCCGACCAGGTGTTAATGACACCGGATATGCGTAAACGCCGCGAGACGGAAATTGTAGAGAAAGAGAAACAAGCGAAAGATTACCAACGCCAGATATTTGGCCCGGATGGCGAGCTTTCTAAAAAAAGCAACTCGCTGATTAAACCAATACAGGATAGAGTGTCTAAAGCTGTACAGGCCGTAGCCGAAAGCGAAAACCTTGATATGATATTTGACAAAAACAGCGAAGTGATAATGTTATACGCAAGCCCGCGTTATAATAAAAGCGATGCTGTAGTAACCCGCTTAGGCTTAAAACCCGGCGTGTTTGCTAAATAAAGATTGTATATTTATAGAACTATTATTTAAACACAGAACAGAAGAACACAAATGAAAAAACTATTTAAAGTTGCTTTAGTTGCAGCAGGAATGTTATTTGCAGGCAACTTTGCCCAGGCACAATCAAAAATTGGCCACATCAATTTTCAGCAGCTGATCGACCTAATGCCCGAAACTAAAACTGTAAAATCTCAGCTTGAAATTTACCAGAAACAATTCATTGACCAATTAACTACAATGAATAACGAATACCAAACCAAAGGCCAGGCATATCAATCAAAACGCGCTTCTATGACTGATGCTGCACGTACTGCAGCCGAAACAGAATTGCAAGACATTGGCAAGCGTTTACAGGATTACCAACAAACTTCACAACAACAGGTGGAAGCAAAACAACGCGAGTTAGGTAAACCACTTATTGATAAAGCTCGTGGTGCGGTTAGCGCTGTAGCAAAAGAAAAAGGTTACGGTTACGTATTAGATACAACGAGCGAGTACTTAGTAGTATCTCCTGATGCTGATGACTTAATGCCGGCTGTAAAGCTTAAATTAGGATTAAAGTAATCTGAAAATTAAATTATTTAGAAAGCGCCTCCATTACGGGGCGCTTTTTTATTTTTGATGCTATGTTATCAGGCGGTCCTATAGGGGTATTTGATTCGGGTATAGGTGGTTTAACGGTTTTTCGTTCTATTGCGAAGCAGATTCCCGGTTACGATTATTTATACCTGGGCGATAACGGGCGCGCGCCGTATGGCAACCGTTCTTTTAAAACCATACACCAATATACGTGGGAGTGTGTGCAGTGGATGTTTAAACAAGGCTGCCCGCTGGTGATACTGGCCTGTAATACCGCATCGGCCAAAGCCCTGCGCACCATACAGCAGCAGGATATGCCTGCCCTGCAAACCAATAACCGTGTGCTTGGCGTTATACGCCCAACAGCCGAGGTGATAGGTAATTATACCAAAAGTAAAAATATAGGCGTACTGGGCACAAAGGGTACGGTACAGTCAGGCTCATACCTGTTAGAGATAGAACACTTTTTTCCCGAACTTAAAGTTTATCAGCAGGCTTGTCCGCTCTGGGTACCGCTGATAGAGAACGGCGAATACAATAAACCCGGCGCGGATTATTACGTGCAGCTATACCTGGATCAGTTGATGCAACAATCGCCGGATATCGACACGATTTTATTGGCCTGTACCCATTACCCGCTCTTACAGGAAAAAATTAAAGCACACCTGCCGGCCAATGTCAATGTGGTTGCACAGGGGGATATTGTAGCCGCAAGCCTGGTTGATTACCTGCAGCGCCACCCCGAAATGGAGCAACGCCTGAGCAAACAAGGCAACCTCCATTTCTATACCACCATTGATGATACCCCGGATTTTGACCACCATGCCTCTCAATTTTTCGGTAAAGAGGTTAAGAGTGAATTTGTGGATATAAGGGGAAGATGTTAAATTTATACAACGATGTCATTGCGAGCGATAGCGTGGCAATCGCACGGGGATAACTCAACCAATAGCTTTGCGTTAGAAGTCTTCCTCATCCTAAATATAGTGAAGTATCTATTATTGACTGTGCTCTCAATGATAGATTGGTAATTAGATGCTTCGCTATCGCTCAGCATGACAAGATTTTTTGAGATTAACGGACGGAGCCTAAGCTTTCGTGTCTTTTCTTTTGGTACTTTATCTTTTTTGCAACAAAAAAGAACGGCGTAGCCATCTTGAGTGCCAACAAAAAATAAATACATTACGAAAAACAGTACATCCACAGGCTTACAAGGTACTCACTGCCATCCCTAACGACGAATTAACCCACAATCTCTATCCCTGCAAAAAACCACTACCAAAACAGTCAACTATCCTGTGCTTTTAGTAAGTTTGCAACCCAAAGCAATAACCCTTGAATCATTACATTACATATTTTATTGTAGCAGCAGGTTTATTTGCTTTTGTGGGCTTATTTACCATGTTTGGCGTATATGCCGAGCGTAAGGTAAGCGCCTTTATCCAAAACCGGCTTGGCCCTACAGAAACGGGTAAATATGGTAGCTTGCAGGTATTGGCCGATATGGTAAAAATGGCGCAAAAGGAACTTATTATACCCGCCGCTGCCGATAAAATACTGTTTTTGGCTGCACCCATTATCATTTTTATAGGCGTATATCTTGCATTTGCCGCCCTGCCCTGGGGGCCGGGGCTTATCCCTGCAAACATCAACATTGGGCTTTACTATATTTTCGCTATCATATCCATCGAAACGCTCGGCATATTAATGGCCGGATGGGGTTCTAACAATAAATACTCTATACTGGGCGCTATGCGTTCTGCCGCACAGATCATTTCTTACGAGATCCCGGCCGGTTTCGCGCTGATATCGGTAGTGATGATAGCGCAGACATTAAACCTCCAGGACATATCCATGCAGCAGGGTGTATTATCTGCAGAAAAAGCAAAATTCTTTGGTTTTTGGGATGTATCGCAAATTGGAGGCATCCTGTCGTGGAACATTTTCCAGGCGCCGCATTTGATGGTGGCCTTTGTGATATATTTTATCGCGTCGCTGGCAGAGAGTAACCGCGCGCCGTTCGATATCCCGGAGGCCGAATCGGAACTGGTGGCAGGTTTTCATACAGAGTTTACCGGTTTGCAGTTCGCGCTGGTATTTTTGGCTGAGTACTCCATGATGTTCTTGGTATCGATGGTGGGTGTAATTTTATTTTTAGGCGCCTGGAATACGCCATTACCCAATATAGGTTCGGTACATTTGGCAACCTGGACAACCGGCTGGGCCTGGGGCATAATCTGGATCTTGATAAAGACGTTACTTTTAGTAGGCGTGCAAATGTGGATCCGCTGGACGCTGCCACGTTTACGGGTAGACCAACTGATGAACCTGTGCTGGAAGGTACTTACCCCGCTGGCTTTTGCCTGTATGCTTATATCTGGCGTGTGGCGGCTGTGGGTAATGTAAGTTTAGAGGTTAGAGATTGGTTATTAAAGATTAGGAAGAAGAAAATAATAATGAACACCGAATGCTAAATAACGAATGATGAAGTTCGACATTCAAAATTCAATGTTCGATATTTAATATATGATAAACAAGGCAATTAATGGTTTTACAACGGCATGGAAGGGTCTATCCCTTACCATCAGGACTTTGTTTGCCTCAAATGCCAGGCGTAATATTACGCCTATCACCAACGACAATTACTTCCATCAGCAAAATAATACCAATACCATACAATATCCTAAACAGGAATTGCCCGTGCCCGAGGTAGGCCGCTACCAGCTGGATGTGGAGATAGACGACTGCATCGTGTGCGACCTTTGCGCTAAGATCTGCCCGGTAGACTGTATTACTATCGAATCTATAAAATCTACTGAAGGCAGCTATGGCGAAACATCCGACGGGTCGAAAAAACTGCTTTACGCTGCCAAGTTTGATATTGATATGGCCAAATGTATGTACTGCGGGTTGTGTACCATTGTATGCCCAACCGAGTGTATTGTAATGACCGACGAGTACGATAAAACGGTATTTGACCTCACTAACCTAACCTACGAATTTTCGGACATGTCGCCCGAAATGGCAGCCGAAAAACGCGCCCTGCTCGAAAAGCAGAACGCCGAAAAACAAGCCGCTAAGTTGGCCGCCATGAAAGCAAAGGAGGGAGGGGCATGAGTTTAGTGCAGGTGATGTTTTATGTTATGGCATTTGTTACGCTTGGTTCGGCATTGGTTGTGGCCATGGGCAAGAATTTAATACGAAGCATCTTTATGTTTTTTGTAACGCTGTTTGGTTTGGCAGGGCTGTATGTTTTAGCACTTGCCGATTTTGTGGCCGTTACCCAGATAGTGATCTACGTTGGCGGCATTTTGGTGCTGATACTGTTCGCCTTTATGCTATCGGGCAAGGAGGCTTTGGCCACCGCAGAACAGCAAAAAACAAAATTTATCAGTCTGCATAATTTACCGGCGTTTATATTGGCAGCACTGTTTTTATTAGTGATGCTAAACGTTGTTTTTAAAGCCGATGTTAACAACCTGCCCTGGGTAAAAACAGCTATCGCTACAAAAAATGTGGTGCCGGTAAATGGTACAGGCATAAATAATATAGGCATAAATTTAATGACCCGCTACCTGCTGCCTTTCGAGGTGATATCGGTATTGCTGATGATAGCGTTGGTTGGTTCGGCACACCTGTCCAGAAAGGAGCCGGCAGAAGCATGATAGGGCTTAACGATTTTATGCTGGTGAGCGTAGCGCTGTTTTGCATCGGCCTGTTCATCATCGTATCAAAAAAGAATGCCATACAAATATTGATAGGCATCGAGCTGATGCTGAACGCCGCCATTTTAAACCTGGTAGCTTTTGGTAAATACGATAAGGTAAACAACGGCGGGCAGGTGTTCGCGCTGTTTGCCATAGTTTTAGCTGCTGCCACAACCGCCGTGGCCCTTGCAATAATATTGAATGTTTACCGTAGATATAGAACTATAGATCCGGATAAAATAAACCATTTAAAGGACTAAATGATATGAAGAAGCTGATTTTTGTTTTCGCGTTGTTCTTATCGGTAAGCGCCATGGCGCAAAAGGCCGACACTACAAAAAATGATATTTTGAAAGTAACCGGCTATACCGCTGACGCTTTGCCGCCATTGGTAATTGTTGATGGTATAAAATACAAAGGGGATATTAAAAGTATCGACCCGAAAAGCATCGAAAAGATGGAGGTGTTAAAATCACCGTCGGCAACATCATTATATGGTGCAGAGGGGGTAAATGGTGTAATACTTATCGCCACCAAAAAGGATAAGGGTGTCATTAACCTGTTATCTAAACCAACGGAGGCGTCTAAAGCCGATACTACATCTAACAATCCGTTATATATTATTGATGGTAAGATCACGGCTGCGGCCGGCTTTAAAAGTTTAAATCCCGACGATATTGATAATATCTCGGTATTAAAAAATAAGGAATCGATCAAACAATATGGCCCTGCCGGTAAAAACGGCGTAATAATAGTAGTTACCAAGGCATACAAAAAAGAACATGCCGCTAAAAAAGCCGAAACTGAAAGAAAAGGAAAACAAAGATAAGTGATGAAGAAACTCCTTTTAATATTGTTGATGTTTTTATGCGTAGGCGCTTTTGCGCAGCGGAAGAAGCATGCGACAAAGAAGAAGGCGCGGACTACCAAGCATACCAAAAAACGTTCATCCCGCCATCGTTCAAGAGGCGGAGAAGCCCGTGTAGAAGAGCCTGTAGAAGAAGAAGAGCGGGTTGCCTATCCGTTCTTTTCGGTAGACAGCGTCACCAAAAAACTGGTGCTTAAAGACCCGCCCGAAGAACGCGACCGCCCGTTTGTAATGGTGAACGATAACCCATACAACGGACGTTTGCAGGACCTTAAGCCTGAAAGTATCCTGGATATTTCTGTCATAAAACCAAAGGGCGCTAAGATGATGTACGGCCAAAAGGCCGCCGCCGGGGCGCTAATCGTAAAAACCAAACAAGCCCTGCCCGCTGATCTTCCGGGTACGCTGTTGCCCTTGCCAAAGCAGCAAGGCATCCAAAAAGGATTTGTGCTGAACGAGGAAGCTACGGTTGGTAAGGTATCAGACATCGACCCGGAAACCATTCTGAAAATTGATACGCTGATACAGCCTAAGTTTGCCGGATCTAAGGATAACGATACCACAGTGAACGTTACCACCAAAAAGTACGGCACCAAGCTGTATCAATGGAAGTTTGGTACCTTATCTAAGGCTTATAAATCGTACATCCGCTCGCGCAGGGGTAAGGACCTGGCCGTAACATACGTTATGCCTGATGGTACCGAACTAACCGGCGAAGACAAGCTGCAACTATGGGAACTGGCCAGTAAAGCCGACATAAAAGCCGCCACATTTACCGGCCCAAGCGGTACCCGCAAGAACCGTAAACCGGCAACTTTAGTAATTGAATTAAACGAACCGGCGAATGAACAAAATAAGAACTAAGTACCCCTCTTGAGAGGGGTAAGGGGTGTGTTCACCACGCGACGAACACACCCCTGCAAAACACAGGCCAAGGCGCCCCCTCTCGAGAGGGGAACAAAAAGTTAAAATAATAAACCCGATATAATTTGAACCCAACCCTACCACAAACCGACGCGCAAACCGTAACCCTTGCAATACTTGCAGTGGTATTGCCTTTCGCTGCCTTTGTGGTAAACTTTTTACTGCTTGGTAAAAGCAAGGCATCGGGTTGGGTATCTACTTTAGCTATAGGGGCAAGTACGGTATTAGCCGCTAACGTATTCTTTGAAGTTTGGGACAGCCATACCATCCACGTACAGCAGGTTTGGTTTACCGTTGGCGCTACCACCGTGCAGGTGGGCATCCTATTGAATAATCTTTCTGTATTGCTGTTGCTACTGGTGCCGGTTATAGCACTGCCGGTGCATATTTACTCCACAGCTTACATGAAGGACGACGACGGTTATAGCCGCTACTTCCGCTATTTAAGTTTGTTTTGTTTTAGCATGCTGGCCCTGGTAGTGGTTGATAACCTCATCCTGCTTTATGCTTTTTGGGAAATGGTGGGCTTTTCATCCTACCTGCTTATCGGTTTCTGGTTCACGCGCGAGAGCGCCATCATCGCCAACAAAAAAGCCTTTATCATGAATCGGATAGGGGATGTGGGATTATTGGTTGCAATACTAATCCTTTTTGCCGTTTATCATACATTTGACATTGAAACGCTTTTTATTAAGCCCGGACTGACAAGGTTGCCTGATCTTGCTAACGGAGTTTGGATGTCGCCAAATAGCAGCAATTGGGTGATTCCCGGTGTGTCTTACCAATTACCCGCTTTTTACCAATATGTAGCATTTGGCGGGATATTTTTAGCCGTTGCTGCTAAATCAGCACAGTTCCCTTTACATACCTGGCTACCCGATGCCATGGAGGGGCCAACTTCGGTATCGGCACTCATTCACGCGGCTACTATGGTGGCGGCAGGGGTGTTTTTACTGGGCAGGTTCTACCCAATGTTTACCGAAACGGAGCTAACCATACTGGCGGTTACCGGTTGCTTTACCGCTTTTATGGCGGCAACAATCGCGCTTACACAAAACGACCTGAAAAGAATTTTAGCATACTCCACCATATCTCAATTAGGTTTTATGGTGATGGCAATGGGGGTGGGGGCATACGCTTCTTCGTTGTTCCACTTGGCAACACACGCGTTTTTTAAATGTTTACTGTTTTTGGTGGCCGGTATTGTCATCCACCAAATGAAACACATTAAGGACGATAATAACCTGGACATCGATCCGCAAAATATTTTGCACATGGGCGGCCTGCGCAAAAAGTTGCCGCTTACCCTTATAGCAGCTGTTGTTGGCGGTTTGGCCCTTGCCGGGTTGCCGCTAACGTCGGGCTACCTGTCTAAAGATGGCATCCTGATCCAGGCGTTCGACTGGAGCGACGACAAGGGCGGGCTGCTGAAATTAGTGCCATACTTTGCACTGCTTACCAGTTGGCTTACTGCTTTTTATGTGGCAAGGCTTATTACCAAGGTGTTTTTTGGTGAGTTCCGCCTGCAAAAGATGAACCCGCACATCCATATCCATATGGGCGATGGCGGCTGGCAATATAAACTGCCGCTGGTGTTTTTGGCCATATGCTGTTTGTTCCCGGTGTTTAGTTATAGCCCGGTGTTTTATGAAGATGCCTGGTTATACAAGGGCTTTTTGCTGACCAATATTTTCGCCCGAGAGAATTTATACCATGTGATCATTCCGCTTATTGTAGTAATTTTAAGCGTAGTGGTAATGTATAGCGCATATGTTATTTATGTGAAACGGAACACTTGGTCGTTCCCGCAAAAGGGGCTGCTGTTCCGTATGTCGTACAACGAGTGGTATATCGACAGGTTTTATAACCGCGTTATTGTGCGCTTTATAGTATGGTTGAGCCATGCCCTGTACTGGTTCGATAAAAATATTATCGACCGTTTTGTGAACGAATTGGAGCAAGTAGGCAGAAACATGGCCGGCCTTGCAGCCTGGTTCGACAAAAATATCGTCGACGGATTTTTACATTTAGTTGCCGGTATTGTACATGGCATTGGTGGTTTTGCCCGCCATTTTCAAAGCGGTAAAATTCAATATTATTTATACAGCATGCTGTTAGTGCTTATTACCGTATTTATTTTAAAACTGATCTGGACCTGATGAATATATTAACCCTGCTCATTTTTACCCCAATTTTGTTTGGCTTAGTTATTCTGCTGTTGCCGTCATCGCTGCGCGCGAGTTTTAAATATCTTACGCTGGCGGCAACCTTTTTGCAGCTTTGTTTCAGCATTTACATTTATATGCACTTCCAAACCGGGGTGGCCCATGCGGGCATCAGTAACGAGGGCCAGTTTCAGTTTGTGCAAAAACTCCCCTGGATAAGCCTCGACCTTGGCAGCCTCGGCAAAATGCAGATAGAATATTTTGTTGGTATAGATGGCATCTCAGTTACGTTATTGGTGATGACCTCGCTGGTAATGGTGATAGCCGCCATAGCATCCTGGGAGATAAAAAGCAACCTGAAGGGGTTCTTCGCCCTGTTCCTGCTGCTTGATATGGCCGTGATAGGCGTTTTTTGCGCGCTGGATTTCTTCCTGTTTTATACCTTTTACGAGCTGATGCTGCTGCCATTATACTTCCTGATAGGGATGTGGGGCGGCGCACGGAGAGAGTACGCAGCCATTAAATTTTTCTTATACACGCTGTTTGGGTCGGTGTTTATGTTGCTGGTGATGGTGGGTTTATACCTGTCGGTTAAAGACCCGGTTACGGGCAGCCACACGTTTAACATGATCCACATGATGAACCCGGCCAATTATATCGAGGGGTCAGTGTTCTCGGTACTCAGCAACGCAACCATATTGGGCATGCCCGCACGCACGGTTGGTTTTGTAATATTGTTCGTTGCCTTTGCTATTAAAGTACCGGTAGTGCCTTTGCACACCTGGCTGCCGGACGCGCACGTAGAGGCGCCAACCCCGGTATCTATCATCCTGGCCGGTATCCTGCTAAAAATTGGCGGCTATGGTATCATCCGTATTTGTATGGGTATCTTCCCAGAGGTGGCTTTATCGGGCGCATTCTGGTTGGGATTATTGGGAGTTATATCCATTTTATATGGGGCATTCAACGCCCTTGCCCAGCGCGACCTGAAACGCATGATCGCCTACTCATCTGTATCGCACATGGGTTTTGTACTGTTAGGCATCGCCTCCAGCACTGCCGAGGGCATCAGCGGCGCCGTGCTGCAAATGGTGAGCCACGGATTCCTTTCAACCATGCTGTTCTTCCTGGTAGGCGTTATCTACAACCGGGTGCACGACAGGGATATCTACAATTTCCGCGGCTTAGGCACACTGATGCCGCGCTATACAGTTTACGTAATGGTGGCGTTTTTCGCTTCGCTTGGCTTGCCGGGCTTCTCCGCATTTGTGGCCGAGGCATTTACCCTCGCAGGCGCGTTTAAATCGCACTCGGTAAACGGCTTGCTGCCATATTGGATGGCCATTTGTGGCTCGGTGGGTATATTATTGAGCGCGGCCTATTTCCTTTGGACGCTTCAACGCATGTTCTTCGGCACCGTATCCCTAAAAGGCGGCGAAGTTTGGAAAACCGCCCTCACCGACCTCAACTTCCGCGAAACGGCAACGCTGTTACCGCTGGCTTTGATCGCCTTACTGCTTGGTATCATGCCATCGCTGGTATTAGGCAAGGTGAATGATTCGGTATTGGCGCTGGTGCAATTTATTCAGGTGAAATAATCGAATAATTATCGATGGGTATAAAACCCATCGATATATTTTTAATACATAGTTTAAGAAAGCAAAAATATTCAATAGCGATGGGTTTTATACCCATCGCTATACGAGGTAATAAGGTTTACACCATCGCTAAAACATACACATGCCACATAGTTATTCTGCCGTTTGGGTACACTTGGTTTGGTCCACAAAAAATCGTGAACCGATCCTGAACCCCGAGCTAAGGAAAGAGCTTTTTCGGGTCATTAGAACAATAGCCACAGACTATGAAATATACATTGACTGCATTAATGGCGTTGATGACCATATACATTTATTAGTAAGGTTAAAAACCGACCAATCAATAGCGGAGGTTGTAAAAACTATCAAAGGTAATTCGTGGGAGTATTTTAAAGACCAACCCGGAAAGTATATCACGTGGCAAGATGGGTTTGCAGTGTTTTCGGTAAGTCCTGATAGCTTAAAGAAAGTCCGTAATTACATATTTAACCAGGTAAAACATCACCGGGATAAGGGTTTTAAGGATGAATTACAAGTAATAAAAGAATCCATAAATAAATTTTAAATATTTCTATGCCGGTTTATGGAAAACTTGAGGCTTGCGCATCATACAGGTAAAATTAAATATCATGGCTAAAAAGTTATTATTTATTACCTGCCTTTTCATCAGCCTTACGCGTGCAGCTAATGCCGATGATTCACAAAAGATCGCCTCAAAAGTTCAAAAGGTTACTTTGTTTTTGAATGGGGCGCAAGTAACCCGCACATCACCGGTAAGTATTGTCCCCGGCACAAGTACACTTGTTTTTGAAGATATTTCGCCAAATATCGATGTGCAAAGCATCCAGGTGCGTGCCGCGGGCGATTTTACCATCCTGTCGGTAAAGCACGAGATGAACTATCTTAACCTGCAGCAAAAACAAAAACAAGTAGAGCAACTACAGTCACAACAAAAAGTCCTGCGCGATAAATTGTCGCTGCTCAACGCATCGCTGGTTATTAACCAGGAAGAATATAATATGTTGGTGAAAAACCAAACCATTACCGGGCAAAATGCCAGCCTTGATGTGCTTAAACTGAAGCAGGCGCTCGATTTCCAGACCGCCCGCCTTACCGATAATAAAAAGAAAGAGCAGGTTATCAATAACGATATTGCCGCTGTTAATACAGAACTACAACGCTACGACAAACAAATTGCCGACATTCGTAAAAGCAAAGGTGTAACGGATGCTACAAGTAATATACTGGTGACGGTATCATCAAAGATTGCGGCGCAATCACAATTTACGCTTACTTATCTGGTGAATAATGCCAATTGGTTCCCTACATATGATATCAGGGCCAAAAATGTAAATAGCCCTATCAGTATCGCTTACAAAGCCAACGTTACCCAGCAAAGCGGCGAAGACTGGAAAAATGTAAAGCTTACCCTCTCAACCGGCAACCCAACCATTAGTGGTGGCAAACCCGAATTAACGCCTTACTTTTTAACGTACGGCATGTACTACGCCGGTCAGCAATCAGCTATCACCAAGGTAACCGGACAAGTGACTGGTCAGGACGATCGTTCACCTTTGCCCGGCGTATCAATAAGGGTTAAAGGAACATCCATTGGGGCACAAACTGATGTTAACGGGAATTATTCTATCCAGGTACCCAATAGTAGCGCTGTTCTGGAATATAGTTTTGTTGGTTTTGAAAAAGCTGAGCGCACAGCCGCTCAGCCCGTGCTTAATATTAGCTTAAAGCCATCAGTTAATGCATTAAATGAGGTTGTGGTGATGGGGTATGGTTCTTCTGATAAGGATTCAAATTACGAATACAATAGTGTTCCGCGAGCCCTAAAAAGTAAAACTTCTGGTTTACAATCCACCCCGGTTGAGGTGCAGCAGGTAGAGAACCAAACCAACGTAGAGTTTAACATTGCTAACCAATATACTATACCGAGCGATGGCAAACCCTACACGGTTGAGATAAACGAGGTGAGTACCGATGCCACTTACCAATACTTTGTTGCGCCTAAGCTTAGCACCGACGTTTTCCTGACCGCACGCATTACCGACTGGAACAAATACAACTTTTTATCGGGCGAGGCCAACCTGTTTTTTGAGGGAACTTTCATTGGTAAATCGCTGATAGATACGCATGCTACTACCGATACCTTAAATTTATCGTTAGGGACGGATAAAAATATTGTGGTAACCCGTACCTTGCAAAAAGATTTGACCGGGAAACAAGGCTTTGGTTCTAACAAAAAAGAGACCCGCGACTGGCTTATAACAGTGAAGAACCGCAAAAGCCAGCCCGTAAATTTATTGGTGGAAGACCAGGTACCGGTGTCGCAAAACTCCGCTATTGAGGTAGAAACCCAGGACGTTAGCGGCGCGCAGATGGATAAGCTTAGCGGTAAACTATCGTGGAGCCAAAACCTGAAACCAATGGACGAGAAACAATTGCATTTAAAATACCAGGTTAAATACCCAAAAAACCAGTTAGTTATAGTACAATAAAATAAATGAAGGATCTGTTACCGGAAATTACAACCCAGTTAAACGATGTATTACGCGGCCTGCGCTTTTTTGTGCCAGAGCTGTATTTAACCGCCTTGTTTATTTTGGTGCTGGTAACAGATCTTCTATTTGGTAAGCGGTCGGCAATGTTGTGCCGGGCGGTAGCAACAGGAGGGATGATGATCGTCATTGTGCAGGTCATCAGCCAAAAATTGAGCCTCAATGCAACCGACACAGCCCGTTTTTTTGGCGGGATGCTGTTGCTGCATCACACCGGCATCGTTTTTAAACTGATCATAGATGTGCTGGCGCTGATGTTATTGTTCTATTTCGCGTGGGACAAGAAACTGGCATCGCATAAAAAAGGGTTATCAGATCTGTATACTATCGTCATCGGCTCGGTTTTGGGCCTGCATTTAATGGCCATGGCGGTAAACCTGCTGTCGGTTTACCTGGCTATTGAAATGGTTTCGCTTGCATCGTACTTGTTAGTAGCTTACCGTACCGATAATGCTAAAAGCACCGAGGCTGGTTTGAAATACGTGCTGTTTGGCGCGGCAGCCTCAGCGGTGATGCTATACGGCATCTCCATGATCTACGCTTTTTGCGGCACGCTGGATATTTTTTCGCGCGAGATGCAGGAGGGGCTCATACAGGTTAACCATCTAAGCGTATCATTCGCGCTTACGCTGATATTATTAGGTATCGGGTTTAAGCTGTCGCTGGTGCCGGCGCATTTTTACGTGCCCGATGTTTACGAGGGAGCGGCTACACCGGTAACGGCCTACCTGTCTAGCCTGCCAAAAATAGCGGGTTTTGCCTTGCTGGTGAATTTTATTACGCCGTTCATCACCTCAAGCGGGATGTATATTAACTGGTCAGGACTAAATTTCAGGCTGGTACTATCGGTGGTAGGTATCTTAACCATGGTGGTGGGTAACTTTGCAGCCGTATGGCAAAATAGTGTAAAACGGATGCTGGCTTATTCGGGCATAGGGCACACGGGCTTTGCTTTAATGGCCGTTGTTACCTTTAGCGGGCAGGGCCTTAGCGCGCTAACTTACTACTTGCTGGTTTATGGCCTGGCAAATATTGCCGCGCTGATGTTGGCCAACTACTTTGAAAATAACGAAGGCATTACCAACATAAGCGATTATAAGGGACTTGGATTTAAGTATCCGCTGGCATCTGTAGCGTTTGTTGTGGTATTAATATCCCTAACAGGCATTCCCATTAGCGCGGGTTTTACGGGTAAGGTTGTGGTGTTTTCGGCAGTATATGGTGTTTACCAGCAAACGCATGACGTTTGGCTTTTAGCCATGTTAATTACCGGCGCGGTTACTACGGTGGTAGGTTTATTCTATTATATCAAAATCCCATTGAATTTATTTTTAAAACGCACCGAAATTATCCCAAATGAAATTTTGCATTCCAGAAAACTCATAGTTTTTTCTTCTCTGATTGCGTTATTGCTAATAATATTCGGCCTAATCCCCGATAAATTGATAAATATCTTATAATTGTTTCATTTTTTATAAAAAGTCTACCAAAATTGTATAAATTGAGGCCGTTTTAAAAAATGGTTTTTAATTTAATATGAAACGCTACTTTCCTTTCCTTATCATTCTTGTTATTTTATCGCTTACGTTTATTTTCCCATCCGTAGAATACGATAAAACAGTGAAATCTAACTTTGACACGGGTGATATTGCCTGGATGTTAATGTCTACCGCCCTTGTTTTGATCATGACCCCCGGACTTGCCTTTTTTTACGGCGGAATGGTAAATAAAAAGAATGTAATATCTACCATGCTGCAAAGCATTGTGTGTATGGTGATCATTACGGTGCTTTGGGGCATATTTGGTTTCAGTTTGGCCTTTGGCGATAGCATTGGCGGCATCATTGGAAATCCATCAACCTTTTTTATGATGAAGGGTATGCTGGGAAACGCCAGTTGGAAAGCAGCGCCAACAATCCCATTACTATTATTTGCTATGTACCAGTTAAAGTTCGCCATAATTACCCCGGCGCTGATAACAGGTGCTTTTGCCGAGCGCATCCGTTTTAACTCTTACATCATATTTCTGGTGCTGTTCTCCATATTTATCTTTTCGCCGCTGGCACATGCCACCTGGCACCCGGATGGTGTGTTAGCTAAATTAGGCGTGCTGGATTTTGCCGGAGGTACGGTAGTACACATGTCGGCAGGATGGGCGGCCCTTGCATCGGCACTGTTCCTTAAACGCCGTAACGAAGCCAACCATTCGCCCGCGCGTATCACTTATGTAATGATAGGTACCGGTTTATTATGGTTTGGCTGGTTTGGTTTTAACGCCGGCTCGGCATTTGGCGCTAACCATTTGGCGGTAATTGCATTGGCTACAAGTACAACCGCATCTGCAGCGGGTGGCGTAACCTGGATATTTTTTGATATGCTGCGTGGCCGCAAGCCATCGGCTATGGGTACCTGTATTGGTGCTGTAGTAGGTTTGGTAGCCATTACCCCGGCAGCCGGCTTTGTTAGCGTGCCGCACTCGCTGGCCATCGGTATTATATCTGCCGTAGTGAGTAACCTGGTGGTAGAATGGCGCACCCGCACCAGTATTGATGATACGTTGGACGTGTTCCCCTGCCATGGTGTAGGCGGTATGGTAGGTATGCTGCTAACAGGTGTATTTGCCAACCATAATGTAAACGCCGGAGTATCTACCGACGGGCTTTTCTTTGGCCATACCCATTTGTTCCTGATTCAGTTACTGGCATTAGTAGCTACTTCCATCTTCTCGTTCTTCGGCTCGGTGATATTGCTTAAAGTAACCGACATGATCTCGCCGCTGCGCGTATCTGCCGAAGATGAAATAGTAGGTTTGGATATTAGCCAGCACGGGGAGAAGTTGTAGGCAGGAAAACAATTAGATAAAAACTAAAAAACATGAATACAGCGTTCTGAATGATGTTAAGCCCTTCTTTTCGAAGGGCTTTTTCTTTTATATTTGATCAACCCAATCACATCATTATGAAGAATTTTTTTTTCTGCGCCTTGCTTTCTATTGCCATCACTCAAACAAAAGCGCAGGAAGCACCTGCTGATAGCGGCGTGTTTTTGTTGCATAAATTTCAACAACACATCGGTAAGGAAACTTACAAGGTTTATAATTATAAGGATCAGAAGAAATATCTGATTGATTTCAAATTTGTGGATAGGGGCAGCCCCGTACCTTTGAAAGCTACTATTAAGCTAAACCCCGTGGGCGACCCGATAGATTTGGTTGTAAAGGGTAATACCTCCAGATTTTCTACCATCAGCGATTCTATTCATATAAAAGGAGGAACCGCTAACATTCGCGTAAGCGATTCCACGTTCACCAAAAATATTGGTCCTATTGCTTTCCCGGTAACGGGTTATTCGCCTGCAACGGTTCAACAATTATTGCTGCAATACTGGAATAATAAAAAGCAGCCTGCCACTATCCAAACCCTGCCTTTTGGCTCGCTACAAATAAAAAAGACGGGCGTTGATAACCTAACTTTTAACGGCAAGCCCATTAGTTTTATACGCCATACTATTAGCGGACTAATCTGGGGGAATGAACTGGTTTGGACGGATACAAAAGGAAAACTGATCTGCATTCTCACCATTGATGCTGAAGGCGACAAAACAGAAATGATGCGCGAGCAATACGAAACCTTGTTACCCGAGTTGATCAAACGTGCAGCCGGTTACGGGATGGAAACCTTTGCAAAGGTTTCCCCGGTGCAAAAAGGAGGTTCGGGCATTATTGCTATCAAAGGAGGTTCTATTGTAGATGTTATTAACGGCACAACCGTACCGAATGGGGTGATCATATTAAAGAATGGTAAGATCAGCAGTATTGCTAAAGCTGGTACCGTTATCCCTGCAGGCGCGAAAGTTATTGATGCCAGCGGTAAAACAATTATGCCCGGCTTATGGGATATGCACGCCCACTTTGAACAAACCGAATGGGGCCCGGCTTATTTGGCGGCGGGCGTAACTACCGTGCGCGATTGCGGTAATGAGCTTGGTTTTATTGATGGCATCCAAAAAGCTATCGATAGCGGCAAAGGTATTGGCCCTAAAATACTGATGGCCGGTATCATTGATGGCAAGGGCCCGATGTCGTTAGGTATTATACAGGTTCATACTAAGGAGGAGGCGATAAAAGCTGTTGATACTTATAAAGCACGCGGGTTCGACCAAATAAAAGTCTACAGCTCAGTTAAGCCGGCCATTTTAAAAGTTATTTGCGATGAAGCGCATAAGATAGGCTTTACGGTAACCGGCCACATCCCCAACGGAATGACGCTGCAGGCAGGAGTGGACTCGGGTATGAACATGGTTAACCACATGCAATATGTGTACAGCATCTTGAAGAGAAACAAAGACCGCTCTGTTAACTTTGAGGATAGTACCAGCATAGCCGCCCTTAAGTTTATTAAAGACCATCGTACCGTTATAGACCCAACTATAGGCGTATACGAACTGGCTCTGCGCAATGTTAAAGATGACATTACCAAATTAGAGCCGGCCTTTAATACGCTACCCCCAATGCTGCAAACTCAGTTCAGGACTTACGGCGAGGACTCGGCCACGGTAGCGCGTGTTGCACCAATGCTGAAAAGTATGAAGGTGATCGTTAAAAAACTGTATGACGACGGTGTGCCCATTGTAGCAGGTACGGATATGGGTTTCCCCGGCTTTAGCGTGGATAGGGAGTTGGAACTTTATGTAGAAGCAGGCCTAACCCCGGCACAGGCACTTAAAACGGCTACTATTACCCCCGCGCAAGTGATGGGTCTTGGCAAGCAAACCGGCTCCATTAGCACGGGCAAAAATGCCGATCTGATCATCTTAGATGGCAACCCGTTAACCAACATTAGCAATGTACGTAATGTTAAAATGGTGATAAAAGCGGGTAAAGTTTACGACCCCAGTGTGTTGCATAAAATGGTCGGGTTTAGTAAATAATCTACCCCTCATGTTAGTCTGAGCTTATCGAAGATTTAAACGATGGCTGATGGTTCGACAGGCTCACCATAACAACTGATTATTTATATAACTCCGGTTTAAACCTTCTTGCCAATAACCCGGTTGCTTTAGCAGGGTCAATATCTGCTACAATAATGCACTCTTCACCATATTGCTGATAGGCAATGCACTTGCCGTCTGGCGCTATGAGGGAGGTAGCTGCTTTCTGGTATTGCATGGTGTAACCCACGCTGGCAAAGTAAATGGTGTTTTCCAGCGCCCGCATCATCATGGCTTTTTCGTAATATGGGCTATTGATGTTGCCCCATTCGGTGAGTTTTACTCCGCTTACATCGCTGCCACTTAGGTGTGGGTGGAACACAATGTTCGCGCCCCCGCGTGCTGCCCAGCGTACCGACTCGGGGTAGCGGAAACCTTCATGGCAAATGGTTATGCCAAATTTCAATCCGCCAACCTCAAATACGCTGCGGTCTGTTCCCGGTTGCCAGGTAGTATCTTCACTTGGGTCCAGCTGGTTTTTGCTTTGGTAGCCCAACACCTTCCCTTCGGCAGATATAACGTGGGCAACGTTCAGGAATTTGCCATCATCGTACCAATCCATGGGCATAATAATGGCGATGTTGTTTTCGGCGGCTATCTGGCGAAGTTTATCCAATGCAACCTGCAATTCTTGAGGCGAGGCTTTGGGCACTTTTACGTCAGCCAGCGGGTAGCCGGGAATAAAAGTTTCGGGGAAGCAAATGATGATGGCTCCTTTATTTGCGGCTTCTTTTGCCATCTTTAATGTTTTGGCTAAGCCATCGGCAATGGATTTGGGGAAAGTAGGGGAGGCAAGGGCGATTTTCATGTACGTAAATTTAAGGAGAATATTCGTCGCTTGGTAATTTACTCACCCCGACATCGCTTCGCTGGTCGACCCTCTCTCCACAAGTGGAAAGAGGGTAAGGAAGAAATGTAAAAATTGCTCACCCCCCTCTTTGCACTCCAGAGAGGGGTGAGTAAACTTCCGAACGTTTCCTGATGGATTACTCACCCCGCGGCACTGCTTGCGCGACCCTCTCTACTGCGTATAGAGGGTGGGTAAGGGTTAGGGAAACAAACACCCCCTCTTTGCGCAGCAGAGAGGGGGCAGGGGGGGTGAGTCAACTTCCGAACATGATGGTTTACTCAACCCGCGGCACTACCTGTGCGACCCTCTCTACGCAGTATACAGGGTGAGGAAATTTCTTCGCAAACATCTCCTTTGGAGAGGGTTTGGGTGTTGCACAAAAAATACCAACTAATGACATATTGTTTAAACAGTATATAAGATAAAATTTTACCTTTGCAGGCTCATTCCCAATCATGAGCGATCAGATTAAACATGAATGCGGTGTGGCATTTATCCGCCTTTTAAAGCCACTCTCTTTTTATCAGAAAAAGTACGGGACTGCCCTGTATGGATTGAACAAGCTTTACCTTTTAATGGAAAAACAGCATAACCGCGGGCAAGATGGCGCGGGCGTTGCTACTATTAAACTGGATATTGAGCCTGGCAAGCGGTATATAAGCAGGCACCGGTCGATGGCGAGTAACGCCGTTGCTGATATATTCGAATATATCCAGAAAAAGTTTGCTGAGATACAGAAGGAATCGCCCGAGAAGATGGCTGATACCGAATGGCTCAAAGAGCACGTAAGCTTTACCGGCGAAGTGTTGTTGGGCCATTTGCGTTATGGTACACACGGTAAAAACAGTATAGAGAACTGTCACCCGTTTTTGCGCCAAAACAACTGGATGACGCGTAACCTGGTTATTGCCGGTAACTTTAACATGACCAATGTTGATGAATTGCTGCAGCAGCTTTACGAACTTGGCCAGCACCCTAAAGAGAAAGCCGATACCGTTACCGTATTGGAGAAAATAGGCCATTTTATTGATACTGAGGTACAAGGCCTGTTTGACCAATACAAACGCGAAGGGCTTGACGATAACGCTGAAATTAGTAAGCTGATCGCCAACGATATGGATGTTGCCAAGATACTACGCAAGAGCGCTAAGAACTGGGATGGTGGTTACACCATAGCAGGTATACTTGGCCACGGCGACGCGTTTGTAATGCGCGACCCGGTAGGCATCCGCCCGGCATACTATTACTATAACGACGAGATAGTGGTTGCCGCATCTGAGCGCCCCGCAATTATGACGGCCTTTAACATCCCGTTTGAGGCTATTAACGAGATAAAACCCGGACATGCCCTTATTGTTAAAAAAGACGGCAAGATAACGGAGAGCATGTTTAGCGAACCGCTGGAGAATAAATCATGTTCGTTCGAGCGTATCTATTTCTCTCGTGGCAGCGACGCGGCTATTTACCGCGAGCGTAAACAGCTGGGCCGGTTGCTTTGTCCGCAGATATTGGATGCCGTTAACAATGACGTGAAGAACACCGTATTCTCTTACATACCAAATACCGCCGAAGTGGCTTTTTATGGCATGGTAGAGGGTGTACACAAATACATTAAAAAATACCAGCGCGACAGGCTCCTGAACCGCGAAGATAAAATTAGCGAAGAAGAGTTAACAGAGGTTTTGGCGCTTGCCCCACGTGTAGAAAAGATAGCTATTAAAGATGTTAAGCTCCGCACGTTCATAACGCAGGATGCCGACCGCAGCGAAATGGTTGCCCACGTTTACGATACCACCTACGGCCTGATTAAAAAAGATGCCGATACTTTGGTGGTGTTGGATGACTCTATTGTACGTGGCACTACCTTAAAGCAAAGCATCCTGAAGATATTAGACCGCCTTGGCCCTAAAAAGGTTGTTGTAGTATCGTCTGCCCCGCAGATCCGTTACCCTGATTGTTACGGTATTGATATGTCGCGCATGGGCGAGTTTGTGGCTTTTGAAGCTGCGATAAGCCTGTTAAAAGAGCAGGGTAAAGAAAACATCATTGTAGAGGTTTACCAGAAGTGTAAGGATAGCTCTAAGCTGCCTAAAGAGGAAGTAGAGAACTACGTAAAGGCCATCTACGCGCCGTTTACCGATCAGGAAATTTCTGACCGCATCGCGAAGATCATTACTCCTAAGAATATTACTGCCGAAGTACAGGTGCTATATCAAACACTCGATAATCTGCACATAGCCTGCCCCGGTCATCTTGGCGACTGGTACTTCAGCGGCGATTACCCAACCCCGGGCGGTAATAAAGTTGTAAACCGCGCCTTTGTTAACTGGATGGAAGGTAATAACCAAAGGGCGTATATGTAATTTTTAGGCGAAAGCTTAAAGGTAAAAGGCGGAAGGTATTTATACTTTTCGCCTTTTTTAGTTTCCTGTAATTATATGTGATTTTCTACAATGAAGAGTCAGGCGTACAATTTACTCACCCTGCGGCACTACGTGCGCGACCCTCTCTGCTTCGCAAAGAGGGTTAAGAGGCCTCACCCCGGCCCTCTCCGAAGGAGAGGGGGTAAAGATAGATTCCTTCTTTCCGCGTAGCGGAGAGAGGCTGGTCAAGCGAAGCAATGACCGGTTGAGTAAAATGGGCGAGATGCAATTTCCGCGAGTATAATTAATTGCGCTTCAAGAACTTCTCCTTCAGGGAGACTTTGGCTTAACTAACCGCCGGTGCCGAAAATATAAAGTGTGTTACCAGCCTGTCTATCAAAACCAATGACGCGATAATGAGAGCAATGCCGGCCACCTCGTTTAGTCGGTGTACAAATTTGGGGGAGATCTTTTCGCGGAGCTTATTGGCGTAAAAAGCTTTTACAGCATCCAATCCAAATTGAATAATAAGAATGGTGAGGAACATTACCGCAATCTTTAGCATCCGGTTATGAATACCCGCGTGGAACTGGGTGCTGGCAACGCCTATCACTACCGTCCAATGCAGCAGCACGGTTGGGTTAAAAATGCACATCACAAAGCCTTTTAAGAAATAGCCCGCGTGGTTTATTTTTTTAGGTATGGTGCTGTTGTAGTTAACATCTGCTTTTTTAAAAATGTAGTAAATACCGATAGTAAAGAGGATGATGCTACCAACAATGCCTGCTATGGTTTTATCGTGCGCGGTAATATCAAAATATTGCGAACCAAAAAGGATGGCGCCCACAAAAACCATATCGCTGGTTACTACGCCCAGGGCAAGTGATAAACCCGCGTGAAAGCCTTTTTCAATACTGGTTTTTATTAAAGCAAAAAAGACCGGGCCTGTTATAAACGTGAGCACTAATCCAAATCCAATTCCCGAAATAATGGCTTCTATCATTATATAGGCTTATATATCCTGTTTCTTTTACAGGTAAAAAAATCAGGTCACTAAGATGCAAATTTATCTTTTAAACAACGGTATTATAAAATTGTAATTTAAATTTTGAAGAATTTATAGCCATAATTATAAAATTTGATTTATGTTTAGTGTTTTAAACACACCAATAAGTATTAACCTTTAAATAAACAATGGCACAAGACAACTCTAAGAGTAATGGTTCGGCATTATACACCATCATTACCGTGTTTTTCTTTTGGGGCTTTTTAGCAGCCTCTAATGGTATCTTCATCCCTTTTTGTAAAGCGCACTTTAGCTTAACACAATTTGAATCTCAACTGATCGATTTTACATTTTACGGTGGCTATTTCATCGGGTCGTTAATATTGTATTTTGCTTCGGCTGCATCTAAGGTTGATATTCTTAACAAAATTGGATACAAGAACGGTATCATTTACGGCCTTTTAATTTCGGCTGTTGGTGCGTTGATCATGATCCCGGCTATTAACTCGGGGTCGTTCGCGTTTATATTATTCACCTTCTTTGTAATAGCATTAGGTTTCTCGTTACAGCAAACCGCGGCAAACCCGTTTGTGGTTGCTTTAGGTAGCCCCGAAACCGGTACCCACCGCTTAAACTTCGCGGGTGGTGTAAACAACTTCGGTAGTATCTGGGGGCCGGTTATTGTTGGTTTTGTACTGTTCGGTTCGGCGTCTGCCAAGATCCCTGCATCTGAAGTAAAGATAGCCTCGGTAAATACTTTATATATGATACTGGCGGGTTTGTTCCTGGCAGTGGCGTTGTTCTTTTGGGTATCTAAGTTACCAAGCGTAACCAGCGATGAGAAAATAGAGCCCAGCAACAAAGCAAATACACCGCTTGCCATTATATTTGTAGCATTCCTGCTTATTTTAGCAGCTACACCACTTGCACAAGCCACAGGTGTAGATAAACAATACCTTGTTTACGCATCTTTAGCTATTATCCTGTTTACCCTTATAGGTACATCATCGGCAGCAGGTAAGGGCAGCCAGGGTTGGGGCGCCATGCAGTTTCCGCAGTTGGTTTACGGTATGTTGGCTATCTTCACTTATGTAGGTGTTGAGGTAACTATCCAAAGTAACATGGGGTCGTTATTAGAAACGCCAACCTTTGGTAACTTCACTACAGACCAGGTAGCGCCGTTTATTTCGCTTTACTGGGGCAGTTTAATGATAGGCCGCTGGACAGGTGCCATCGCAGCTTTCAACCTTTCAAAAACCACTAAATTTATCCTTACTGTTGTTGTTCCGTTTGTAGCCTTTGGTGTGGTGTTATTAGTGAACCGCATCAGCGGTACCGACGTTAGCATGCTTTACCCTTACGCGGGTTGTGTGGCTATTTTGGTGATCGGTTTCTTAATTGGTAACCAAAAACCGGTACGCACACTGGCATTGTTTGGTATACTTGGTGCTATCTTCATGGTCATCGGCTTAGTATCTACCGGTATGGTAGCCATTTTCGCGTTTACAGCGGGTGGTTTATGCTGTTCTATTATGTGGCCATCAATTTTCTCGTTGTCGGTAACCGGCTTGGGTAAATACACCAGCCAGGGGTCGGCGTTTTTAATTATGATGATCCTGGGTGGTTCTATCATTCCTCCGGTACAAGGTATTCTTGCCGATGGCATCGGTATCCATAAATCATATATTATTCCGGTTGTAGGTTTCGCTTACCTTGCATTCTTCGCGTTCAAAGCAGGCGCTATCCTTAAAAAACAGGGTATAGATGTAGACAACCTGGAAGCAGGCGGAGGACATTAATATTAGTGACCGGAGGTTAGTTGATTTGAGATTAGGTTTATATAGTCGAGCAACTAATCTCTGATCTCCAATCTCTAATTTACTAACATGAAACCCAGTTTCGAACATATTTTCATGAATTTGGCAACCGACCTGGCCCAACGCTCGCACTGCGTAAAGGCCCAGGTCGGTGCCGTTTTAGCTAAGGACACACGTATAATTTCTATAGGCTATAACGGTCCACCAGCGGGTACCCATAACTGCGACGAGGAATGGCCCCAAACAGGTTGCGCCCGCGATTCTAAAGGGAGCTGCTCGCTTGCCTTGCATGCCGAGGAGAACGCCATATTATACGCTGTGAAGAATGGTGCCAATCTGGAAGGGGCTACGTTATACACCACGCTATCGCCATGCCTGCCATGTGCAAGGCTTATCTTTTCTGCCGGCATCAAACACGTTTACTTCGATAAATCGTATGCCCAATACAAAGGCCTTACCAGCGATGAAGGGGTTGATTTTTTAAACAGGTTTGGTGTAAAGGCTGAGCAGTTTAGCGGGCAATAAGAAAAGGGGTGTTCTTGATGAAAGGTACTAAGCAATCTTTAGGAGGAAATGTTGCCGATTAGTTTTTCATTAGGAATAATGGTGGGTATATGAATCGTTAGTGGATGTACTTTTCTTTTTTGTCGCAAAAAAGAAAAGTACCAAAAGAAAAAACACGCGGCTTAACCGCGTCGCTGTTAAAGGATGTGCTAAGGCAATGTCAGTACTATCCGCAACGCGCTAAGGCCGCAATAAGAGAGCTGACGTTCGGTTCATCAGGCCCTCTTGTTGAAACCAAATTTTCAGAATTTACTCTTAGCGATGGGTTTTAAACCCATCGCTACTTTTTATGAGCACTGGCTAAACCGGCATTCCCGCCAACTCCCGGCCCGCCCCCTTTGACGTTTGAGCCACCGCTCGTTAAAAACAATTCTGAAAATTCTTGAAATTCAGGTTTAGACCAAAAAACGGACGGAATGACACCTCAAAATGCGACCTTGTCACATTTGGGTGGTACAGCCATTGCAGCAGCACTAACTTTCACAGAAGGTGGCGCAGTCGCGACTTTTCTTTGGTTACTCCTATGTTTGTATGGTACTTAAGTGAAAAGAGTTGAGAGCAGGTTTGGTTATAAACAGTTGGTATCAACATGTTCAAAGAAAGATACTG
>NZ_JBHTIA010000024.1:0-40807 GCF_042676625.1 Mucilaginibacter lutimaris | reverse complement strand
TCTCGTTGTGGGAAATTTTAGCAACCATTATCGCAATCAGTCTAATAATCTATTTATTAAAGAGAAAACGTAAATAACATATAAATTAGTCTTTTTAACTACTGTCCGAACTAAGGGAGGGTTACAGTGTATCTATAGTCGTGTTAATAGAATCGGCGGAAGAATATTTATTAAATTTTACAATTCAGGAGAAATAAGATATTTTACTACCCTAAATCTGATCATATCACAATAATGCCGAGAACTTACCACACCAACGCGTCTTCAGAGCCTGAAGATCTGCCATGGCCCGAACATATTCCCAAGAAAGCGGACAAACTGATACTGGGTACTTTTCCGACGAGGAAAAAGAACCGTGCTTTTGATTTTTTCTATCCTAATCCAAGCAACCGCTTTTGGGAAGTACTTTCTGAAGTGGCCGGGCATAAGATAAAGCATATGAATGACTCACCAGATACGGTAGAAGAGCGGAAGAGGATCCTGAATAAGCTTAGATTAGGTATCACCGATATGGGAGCGACCGTTTTGCGGCACAAGGAAAGTTCCGCAGACAGTGCGCTATTTCCGGTAGAGTTTACGGATATTTTTAAGATACTGACAGAAAATCCGAAAATTAACACGCTTATCGTGACCAGTTCTTCTGATGGCAATAGCGTTTTCAGCTGGCTGAGAGCCTACTGTGCACTCAACCACATTAACATTCAGAAACCCAAGAAAGAGGATGTTTTGCCTTGGAGCAGGATCATTCCTTGGGATGTTAGGCCGATCAAAATCATCTGCGTCTGTTCTCCCTCAAAGCGAGTAACGAGGCCCGTTCAGGAACTGATCGAGATGTACCGGGAGGCCATAAAGCTCAATCTTCCTTGATATTTACTCTTTACTATCACTCATGAATTTTATACAGCAAATCGATGTCCATGCCGCGGGGCAGGGCTTATTTTACAGTGGTTCGGCTGTTTACCGTAATTATGCGAGGTTTGACTTCGTGTTCGATTGCGGTAGCGAGGATAAAGACGATGCAAGGCGGGAAATAGCCAGATACCGCCACGATGTCTTATCTAAAAATGATCGTCTGAATATGCTGGTCATTTCACATTTCGACGCTGACCATGTCAACCTGATCCATGAATTATTGGCAGGCGGTATTATTGTCGACAGACTTGTGATGCCATTTATAACTTTTGAAGAGCGCCTGTACCTTATCCTGGAGCAGATCGCCGGTGCCGAAGGTTATGATGCGGGCGCAGTTTACAGGCTGACCCTTGATCCTGTATCGGCTTTAGGTGATAACCTTGATGGTGACTCGGAAATTTACCTGATCGAAAGCGATCCAGACCCGATACCTGCACCCGGGGAAGACAATATTGTCACCGACAATTTTCAGGGAAGAGGAAATGTAGAGCGCCTCGATATCGATTTCCCCGGCAGCGTGCCAATAGATGCTGCGGAATCATCTCAGGGAGGCATTCCAAAATCTGCTAATACCTATTTAGTGAAAGATAACCAAAAATCGGTGGTCAATGCCGGCAGTATCAACCTGATGGAGTTTCTTTTCTACAAAAAAAGTCTCGGTCCGAAAGATAAGGCCTTTTTCGAAGCTGTTGCTAAGGGGTTCTTCAACGAATCTAAAATCGACCGTCATGCACGGGATCTAACAGAGCGGATCGTAGGCTATATCTCCAACAACTACCGGAGCGCGACCGAGGTTAAGAAGATCTTCGAGGATGCAAAGAAAAAGTCCGGTCTTGGACGTGTATCCGTTTCCGACCTGAACAAAACAGCACTCTGCCTGCTGCACCGCAACACAAAAACAAAGTACGAAGCGTTTGTCGACTACGATCCGGTTTGTTACCACATCCATCATTTTTCTAAGCATACACAACCGATACAACTCTCGCCGATCTATTACAATCCTTCCAGAATATACCCAAAATATCAAATGAAGCCAGTCGTTATGCTCACTTCAGACGGATTTCTGAAGAAAGCAAAAGACCTAAAAGCATTCAAAAAAAAATATCGAAGTTATCTGCAGGAATGCTGGCTGGTACAAGTACCGCACCATGGTTCGGTCAAGAATGTAACACAGGATTTTTTCACCTCATTTTCGGATTTCAGCGAGTTCTTCATTAATTACGGAACAGGGAACAGGCATGGACATCCTTCAAAAGAAATTTTTACCATGGAATTGCGGTATTTCGAGCTTAGTCCGTTCCTGGTAAATGAATTCCAGGGTTTCCGCTATGCGATCCGTTCTGATATTAAATAAAGTCAGGAATACAAAGCAGTCAGAATGAAAAACTATAAAGTCAGGGCTATTGAAGAGCTCCGGGATAAAACCTTCAAAGTAGAAAAATACCAGCGCGGCTACAAATGGGGAATAGGGGAGGTTTGCGCCTTATTGAACGATATTAATGAATTCGATATCGGCGGACAGTCGTTCTATTGTCTTCAGCCGGTCGTCGTTATGCGATTGGATAAAGATTTCTTCGAGCTAATAGACGGACAACAGCGTCTTACTACCATTTATATTACCCTCCAATGCATGCAAAGCGCGCTTTTTGGTATGACCTACAGAACCCGTGAACAAAGTGAGCATTTCCTGCTGAACATTACCCATTTGGAGAAACTTGATCTTGATATCGATCAGGATGAAAAGAAGCTCAAGACCGCGCTGAATGCAGCATGGTATGCTTATGCCGGACTAAATAAAGAAAATGATAACGTAGACAATTACCATTTCTTTATTGCATACCAGATCATCAGCAATTGGCTAAAAAAGCAAACGGAAGAGAATCGGCTGATCTTTAAAGAAAAATTGCTAGTTCATACCAAGGTAATCTGGTATCGCATTATCAGTGATGAAAGCCCCGAACAAATATTCATCAATTTCAACCGGGGAAAGATCCAACTGGAACAAGCTGAACTGATCAAGGCATTATTCGTTCTAAAGCTCAGAAAGAAACCCAATGCTGAGCTTCGCGCCTATCGGACAAACCAATTTGCCGATGAGTGGAACGTAATAGAAAATCAACTTCAGGATGATAATTTTTGGTTTTTCGTAAGCAATGACAGTTCCGATCGAAAGCAGGCCAACCGGATCGACCTATTGTTCGATATCCTTAGCGGCAAACCTCGTGGCGATCAGGATCCGCTCTACGCATACCATAAATACCTTAAAATATTGAATGCAGCCGATTCAGGCAGTGTGGCATGGTCCAAAGTCAGTGTGCTATTCAACCTGTTAAATGAATGGTATTCAGAACGAAATGTTTACCATCTTTTAGGATTACTGATCTATCTCGAACTCAAAACGGTAGCAGAAGTTTATATAGAATATGAACAGCTAAGTGATAAGGACATATTTGAGTCCGTGATCAAAGGCTGGATCAGGGGCGGCTTGAAATTCGACGAAGCTGAAAGCAAGTATGCAACTTTCAAAATGGCTTATGGGGATAATGAAGCCTTAAAGGCGATGGTCATTTTTAACATTGCCACGTACCAGAAAAGTGATGTGAACTACAGGTTTCCGTTCGACAAGCTTAAAACACAATCCTGGAGCCTGGAGCATATTCATGCGCAGAAAGCAGAAAAGTTCAAAGTCTGCGGAGAACTTAGAGACTGGATCGACGATATTGGTCTTCTGATAGCTAACGAAAAGCAGGTGAAGGATATTATAATGCCCCAGCTCAGTGACCTGTCAGCTATGATCGCCGGTAAAGATGACAGTTCTGTTATTGCCCGAACTATCATGGAAAAGGCCAAATCAGTTAACTTTTCACTTGACTCACTGATGGATGTGGACAGCATCAGGAATATATGCCTGCTGGACGGGCCGACCAACAGCGCTTTAAGTAATTTGAATTTCAGGAAGAAGCGCGAAAAACTTTTAAAAATTGATGCGAGGGGTGAAGTGGAGAACGAAAAAGGCGAGCTCGTTCGGACATTTATCCCTGTATGTACAAAAAATGTCTTTCTAAAATACTATTCCACCGATTCGGATAACATACAATTTACCTATTGGGGGGCAAATGACCGGATGGACTATGAGGAAAAGGTCGAAACCATTGTAAAAAAATACCTGAACCCAGCAACCAAATGAGCAATATCGAAAATATAAATACATTCTGGCAGATCATCAGTGAACACCAGATCGAAATTCCCGTCATTCAGCGGGATTATGCACAGGGCCGCAACACGGAGCGGATCACGGAGATCCGTGAAAAGCTGATTATCGATATATCCGCTGCGTTACTAGGCGATAAGGATCAAGGACTACACCTTGATTTCGTTTATGGGCGCATAGAAGGTAAAGATCACGCTGCAATCCTGGCGAGGAATAAGAACGCGGTAAAGGGAGTTCTTTCGGCCGTAAAACAATACGCAGAAACGCTCAATCTCGAAACGGCATTCGAGATTAGGGAGCGGCAGGAAGAGTCAACAGCGCTGAAGTCTACTAAGCTTATACCGCTTGACGGGCAGCAGCGGCTGACCACGCTGTATTTGCTGCATTGGTACACACTGATGCGACTTGACCTGCCGGATAAAAAAGCCTTATTAGAAACACTTCAGGGATTCCGTTATAAAACCCGTAAAAGCACCATGCAGTTCTGCGCCTTTTTAGCGAGGCCGGATACGCTTAGAATCGGTACCACCGCAGCGGACGGACCGTTGTCCAAACAGGTACGCCGTTCAACTTATTACTTTAAGATATGGGACAACGATCCCTCAGTAAAAGGAATGCTGGTCATGCTGGACGCATTGCATAATCAATTCAGAGATGCTGACGTAAATGTTATGGCACAAATCTGGGATGGCCTTACCTTCGGTAAGCGTGTAACCTTTGACTTTCTCGACCTGGACAAGTTGGATCAGACCGATGAACTTTATGTGAAAATGAACGCTCGCGGAAAGCAATTGACCGATTTTGAACATTTCAAAGCGTGGCTGATCGAACACATTAAAAAAATGGATCCTGCTCCTGCCGACCAGGATTGGGAAGAAAAGATCGATACGACCTGGCTGGATATGTTTTGGAGGAAGCGTGCGTCCGGTTCAAATTCGGTTGACAAGTTGATCTATAACTTTATCAAAAGTGTCAATCTCTACCAATATGTAAACAGCGGTAATGAGGCGGCAGTAGATAAGAAGCTGATTGAAACGATCAGGGAACAAAACAGGGACAAAAATTTCATTCCTCTGCGGAAATTCGAACAAACCGGTTTCTTTACGGCAACAAGCCTCGATTTTCTCTTTAAAGTCCTGGATACTCTGATAAAACTATCTCCTGTTGCAGACGCGCACTTGTCGGACATTTTTACCGAACCTTTTACTTCGGGTAAGCCGGGCGCAGACAGATCGACCATCAGTTCATTCTATCTAAAAGATAATCAATTTCCGCAACTAACCGACAGGGTCTATTATTATGCATTCATTTTATTTATAATAGACTTCCCCGACCTTTCAGATCCTGATAACGTATTACGCTATCAGGCCTGGATGCGCATGACGCGAAATCTCATCTATAACACTTACATTCAAAATCCGGACAATTTCATTAATGCCATAAGATCGATCCGGGAGTTATCGGAACATAAATCAACGATCGAAGACGCGCTGTTGAACAAAGATATCAAGGTCAGTTTTTTTGAATCTCAGGCAAGAGAAGAAAAGTTAAAGCTGAGGTACTTCAGAAATGCTGAATGGAAAGCAAAGATATTGGAGTACGAAAACCATCCCTACTTCTACGGGCAGATCAAATTTATATTTGACTTGTTAGGTGATGATCGCGATGATCGCGATGATCTGGGGCTGTTTATTCATTATGGCGACAAGCTGGCCGTTCTTTTTAACGGAGATATCGAAAGAAACCATCACCTGCTTCAAAGGGCACTGTTGGCTAAGGGCGATTATACCGTATATGAATCGAATAACCGTTATTCGTTTTGCAAATCTGACAATGGTGGGCTCAGGGTGCGCAATGATAACTGGCGAAAAGTTTTTGATAATAAAGACAGGTTAAGCATACTGAAAACACTATTGGATGACCAGAGGCACCTATCAGAAATCATGCAAGATCATGATCGAACAGGCTGGGAAAAGTATGCTATTTCCTGTCCTGTTATCATTTCATACTGCAAGGAACGACTGTTTGATCGTGCAAATAAAGACGGCCTGGATATAAGGCTCCTAAAAGGAACATCATATAGCGGAAAGCATACGGATATGTACCTGCTCGTTTTAGAACAGCATCTGAAACAGCAGTCCAAATTTGACATCAAGCATGTCGATGTTAACTTCAACAGGCGGCCTGATAATTACGCCCGGCTTGAGATTACCAACCGAACGAAAGACCTTTTCATTTTTATCAACTACAGCTATTCTTTGGAAGGAAATAAAAAAGGATTTGAGATCAGGGTTGACACCTCCAGATATCAACAAGAAATAGCAAGCGCATTATCGGGATTCATGAGTAAAGACCAAAATCACTATTACGCTGTTGTCAACGAAATCGCTGAAATGGATAACGTTTTAACCACGATCACGGAAAGTACACTAAAGCTTGAAAATTTGTTCTCTTAAAAAATGCTCTCATTCCTTTGGAAGAAAATACCGCCCAGCGGAAACATTCACTTAGTTTGCCCGATTGAAGTTGAATTGTTAAAAGATTGACGGTTTGAAACGGAACATTATAAGATTTACGGGACGTCGCTGAGTTATAAACGGATCGACGACCAGCTTTATATTCAAGGGATTGCTGTCTAAGACGAAGCGCCAAAAAAAGTCGGTTTCCAGCTCGGTAAAGCTTAATGCAGGCCGGCAAGCTGCGCTTCCCGCTCTGGTGAAATATTGTGGGGAAAGCGCCTGATCAGTTCCTGCAGTTTCGGATTCACAATGTTCTGACAAAACGGCTTTTCGGGGTTTTTGTAATAATAGTCAAGGTAAGTCTCTTCATTTAGTTTAAACGAACCAAACGAAAGCACTTTGGTAATGATGGGCTCTAAAAATTCGCTTTGCAATTCACCGACTGCCTGTCGGGCTTCACCTGACTGGTGATCGTTATACGTATAAACTGCCGAGCGGTACTTGCTGCGCATACTATGTTGAGCGGTACAACTATGTGTATGCAGGTGAACAGCAACCAAAGTTTTTAAATCGATGACGGCCCGGTCAAAATGAACGATGACAGCTTCGGACGGCACAGAATGTTCGCCATGTGATGAAATCCAACCTTGCTCCACGGCTGTTACGCCTTTTAGGGAACGAAATATCGCCTCCGTACACCAATGACATGAACCACCGAACCCGACCTTTTGCATTCCTGTAAAGATAGATAAAACCTGCGTTTGCCACACACATCGTAATCAACACAGTATAGGTGTCAGGGTTTATCGATAAAAGTAATCTGACCAATACCTGCTTCGCCGTACTTGCATTGACAAGATGACCGACGAATTGATTGTAAGGTTTCAAAGATATATTCGACTAAACCGTAAAAGCCACTCAAACATGAAAAAGTTATTTTATCTCTTAGCGATCGCTGTAACCATAGCAGTGCAATCATGCGGTAACCATTCCGGAAGTTCAACAGGCGAATCAGACAGTACCGCAAATCCAGTCGATTCAGCCAGTAAATCGATAACATCTGTAGATACTAGCGACACTGCTTCAATTGACAAAGCGAAAGAAACCGGCGTGGGATCCGCTACGCAAGCTACCGCAAGCACCGACATCAAAGGCATTGTCTGGAAAGAACTTGAGAAGCTGCCACTCGCGTCCGATCCGTCTAAGGAAGAAAGCATCGGTGTGGCGGTAATCCAGCCAAGTGCGCCTGCCGAACGCCATAGCCATGTAGAAAACGAGGTCGGTTACGTGCTTGAGGGTGAATCCCTTCTCGAGGTCGACGGAGAACCAGCGCGTACTATCAGGGCAGG
Organism: Mucilaginibacter lutimaris; assembly: GCF_042676625.1. Taxonomy (NCBI): domain Bacteria; kingdom Pseudomonadati; phylum Bacteroidota; class Sphingobacteriia; order Sphingobacteriales; family Sphingobacteriaceae; genus Mucilaginibacter; species Mucilaginibacter lutimaris. Next base: position 32,876 of record NZ_JBHTIA010000024.1, on the reverse strand, counting down.
GGATAGCTTCGCGATCCCGGCCGGCAGGGTTCACCGCGCCAAAACCACAGGAAGCGTACCGCTTAAAGTGGTCGTCACCTATATCGTCGCGCAAGGGCAGCCGTTGGCGCGTCCTGCCAAATAACATAGGTTTTTGATATTCTACTTGGTGAACATGTGATAAATACAGTCATGATTTACCCGTGATATTGAAGTCCAATATTGATAAAAAATTCCGAAAATCCGTGGCGCGACGCTTTGAATCATAAGCTCGCGCCACTTCTGATCAGGCAATTATTTCTAATAACTACAAATTTCAATCAAGCAAGTGCTACGAGTGATGCCAATAGCTCTTAACACTTATAATGACTTGCTCCGGCATTGCGACAGCGTACTTCGACTTATGTTAAAGCATCATTATAAAGTAGGACATAAGCGCTAAGTTTGCTGTCTTACCTATCGAGTAACTGAATGAGCTTTTTAGCCAAGACCTGTAGCAGTTCCAGCGGTACGGACGCAGCATCGTCGATTTTCAACGCCCGGTAGCCACCTTCTTCATCCGGTTCAAAGACAACTGTTGACTCATTGATCAAAACGGAGATCCGATGTGTATATCCCCAGCGCTCAAAACGGGCTTTAAATTCCTGTTCCTGCCCCTGGTAGCTTACCGGGATAAAAAACGGCTCGTTCATTAATACTTAATTTGTGCGGGATCGGTGATAATGATCTCCGGCTTGCCTTTATAATCGATCACTTCTCCCGTTACCGAGATCGTCTTGTCGGCCAGGGTAGAGCTAACTTCTTTGGCTTTGCCTTTAAGTGCAACGGTCAGTAACTGATTAGGGTATGCTGCGCCAAGATTGACCAATACCATACTGCCGATATCTTTTGAGCTGAAAACTTTCCCGGAAACGCTCACGGTTTTACCAACAAAATTTGCGACGTCCTTGAGAGGGACGTTACCGATAACAATTCCCTTCGTCGCGTTGTTTTCGAGTGTTTTTGCCAAATCTGTGCTTTGGACAGGGGCTGGGGCGGTTGTTGAATTGAACAATTTGTTTAATTCGCCGGCCAGACGGATACCAGCCTGATCCACGCGCTTATGAATTACCTGTATATACTTCTGATAATAGGCATCGTCTATGGTTTGACCGGGTTTGGCCATCTTATACAGTTCGGTACTTATCTGGTAACTTTCCCAAAGCCATTCCATTGGGCTATCCGACTGCCATTGCTTAATTTGCGCGGCGGTCGCCACATCGTAATTTTTGACAATGTCCGCTTCGCTCAATCCTTCACGGTCGATCAGCTTGCTGTCCCATAGACTATGCAGGTTTGTACCCTTATTATCAAAACGTAACTGAATTGTGTTACCGCCTTTATCTTCCTTACGGCTGACATGCATAGGTTGATGTGCGTCGCCGATCAGGTGTATGAGGTATTTTAACGCCGCATTTTTCTCATCAGCTGAAAGGTTTTTGTCTTTGAGACTCGCCTCTGTCTTCAGTATCGCAGTATACACGTTATTATCGCTCTGCGTAACCTGTTTTTTGAAAACATCGTAGCTCAGACCCAACGGCAGGTTCAGATAATGCCAGGCGGCTGTTTTTTGATCTTTATTTTCGTCTGCCCAGGTCGCAACATCAGCCATGGCTTCTCCCTTTAAATAGGCTGAAACTACATAAGCAGTGTTGCTGGTCAGGTGGTTCTGCGCGATGGTCGCGATGGCACGATGGCCTTTATAGCCCCAGGAAATCAAACAAGATGCGCCGGCCAGCGCCAGCGCGGCAAAAAAAATCTTTCTTATCATACAGTGAATTTCATTTGCGCCAGGTAAGGCGCCAGTAATTGCTTATTGGTAAAGGCTTCAAATCCGGTGATCTGATTGGCCGCCTGATCATAAAATAGTTCAACATAACAACCCGGCAGGGAATAAAGCTGAACAAGCAGGCCATCAGCCTGACGGTCAGCCAGAAAAGTTCCGCGCCAAACCGCTTCGGCTTTTTCGGTCATGTTCAGGGCATTAAATTCTAGCAGCGTCATGGAATGTCAAAAATATTGAAATGTCTTGGTATAAAATACTGATTCTTTTTTGTTTCAAATGACAAGCCTGAAAGTCAAATTGATACGCGCTTTCATCGGGCGAGCAGATTTGGCTATGCGATGTTCCCATCCTTCCTGAAGACCGGACTTCATCAGCAGAAAAGAGCCATGTTCCAATCGCACTGCATACTTTTCGCTGTGATCAGCTTTATTGCGGATGTCAAAATTTCGGACCTCCCCGAAACTTACAGAAGCGATAATCGGCTGAGTCCCCATGATGCTTTCTTTATCACTGTGCCACGCGACGGAGTCGTTACCGTCCCGGTAATAGTTCAGCAATACGCTGTTAAAGCTGATCCCTGCGAGTGGTTCAACCGTTTCACGGATAGCCCGCAATTCAGCCGTCCATGGCAGCGTACCGGCGATCTTCTCTGTATCACCGTACCAGCACGTAAGGCGCGGCGTGACGTATTCTTTATCCCAAAGCTTTTGTTTCGTCTGCTTCCAGGGGGTATTGTCGATAAAATGCGTTAAGAGGCGGTCACTTTCTTCTGTACCGATCATTCCCGGCTGGTAATCTAACAAATGTTTGGGGAGGCCCTTACTTTGACCTGCCGGGCTGAATAAAGCAAGCTGTTCCATCATAACCTTTCTACATAATTGATGATAAATGCCGCAACCTGTTCCTGTTCGGCGATGTTCAGGTCACTGCCGTCATAGATCCAGTAGCCGTTGTCATCAAACAAAATTCGGCCAAGGTCATAGTCGTTTTGCTCATAAGCTGGGTAAAGCTCATAACACTGCTGGCCTGCGGGCGCCGCCGATGATATCACCCGCAATACCTCACTTGAACCGTTATCTCGGTTCAGCCAGGCTTTAGCTTCCGTGGCGATATAGTGTGATTGTGTTGTGTGTTGCATGGTGCAAAACTTTTTTACAAACATAAACAAAATGCTAATATTTTTAGTATTAGTTTTGTAGTCCTTAATTTTTTTTAAAGATGGTACCATTCAATTTGGAAGTAGAAATAGCGGGTGAGCATACAGTGTTTACGATCGAACAACTGGAACGTTTTGCTGATGCGGACGGCTTCAGCCGTTATGATATCCGGACCGGGGAACGCCGGTCCGTGGTCCGGATCAATGTTATTAAGGAGCCTCAAATTGTTACACCGCAGAGTGCCGAGGCTCATCTTGAAGCCGTCGAATACCCCGAAAAACTGCCGGCTTATGATGAGCACGGAGTATTTACTGCGGATGAATTAAAGGAGATAACTGCTGCCATTCTTCAATATAACCGGGAGTCAAAAGTTGGGTTTGCGCAGTTCTTACTGGATTTTTAATGACCAATGCCATGAACAGAGCAAAAGAAGAGATCATCGGTAAGCTTCGTCAGGATATATTGCGCTGGGAGGGCTTCCGCCCGCGTAAGCCGGGTGAATCAGGCAGCTTTGGCCTGGGTTCGATCGAGATGAAATGCGTATAGTACTGAGTGTGCCTGAAAACGGTTATTTCAGGGTTGGAGCACAAAAAGAATGGTATTACTATTATGACCTTTCTCAAAAGAACGGACACTTCCTTGAATTTCTATGTGACCATAAACTGGATTTCAGGTCCAGGGGTTTTGGTGCGCCTTTCCTTATCTTTAACAATGAAGCAGACCGAAAAATTTTTGAAGCTTCGGCAATAGAAAACTGGGAAAAGATCAACGCGATGGAAGCAGGTTTTCCTGGTACCCATGCGCTGAAAAGAATTAAGCAAGCCAATAAATCCTATATGACGGACCCATTGTTCTTGGACAGAATTCACCAGTTTTATGTGGAATGGTCAAACTACCAACTGTTCAACCGTTCCTGACCAATTATTTTAATGCGACTTAAACCAGCACAGAATGACAACCATAAATCAAGTTAATTTTTCCGGACTTCAGCCATTCAACCACAAAGCGACCCGTTCCTTCGAGCTCCTGGTCTATCAATTGGCAAAAAAGGAATTTGGGCACTTAGGGAATTTCACGCCGATAGCAGGCGATGGCGGTGATGGTGGAATTGAGTTTTATCTTCAGTTGGCAAATGGCGAAACTTGGGGCTGGCAATGTAAATTCTATGAAGACAATGGACGGTTAAGTCATGCTGGCCGCATCAAAAGCATCGAGAATTCCCTGGAAACTGCGTGCAAAAATTATCCCGGGATGACCCAGTGGACACTTTGTTTAAGGACCGATCTAACGATCGGCCTAACGAACAAAAAGGGGGAAAAGCAGTTGGGGGAATTGGATTGGTTCCATGACACCCTTCCGCTAAAGATCCCGGCCGGCCGTGGCCTGACATTAAAGTTTCAGGGGGAAAGTGAAATCGTTTCTGCACTGGCTGATCCCAAAAGCTATGGCCTGCGGCAATTCTTTTTTGGCGAACTGGAAATAAATCAGGATTGGTTCAAAGCAAAGTGCGAGCATGCCCTGAACAAAACGAGAGAGAAATATGATCCCTACCTGCACACCATTGGTGATTATCAACATTCTCTGATTGATAGCGCCTTGTTGAACCCGGATTATAAAGACCTGGTAGAACGACTATTCGCGGATATCCCAAAATCCATCAATGAAATTCAAAAGGAGATTGAGGAATTTACCCAGGGATATTCCCATAACCCGGAAGAAAAGGAACTTAGAAACCGGGTAATCCAGTATTTTTCCAGGTTCACCGTGGTGTATCAAAAACAACATGCCTGGTTTAACCGGGTCATGGATTGTATCAAAGAATTTGATCTTAACCAATATAACCAGTTGATCAAACCTGATGGAAGTGACCAGGAGGCTTATAATTATTTAAAAGAATTTCCTATAGCAGATTTTAAAGATGGTTCTACGCTGAAATCAATTGCTAATGATATTTACAATTCCCTGCGGCGCTATTTTGAAAACTATGATCGCGTAGTCCGGAACTACCTACATCAAACCACGAATTATATGATTTTTGTGGGAAATGCTGCAGCCGGGAAAACCCACGTATCCTGTGATATCGTTTATAAAAGGCTGGAAAAGGGACTACCGGCGATCTTTCTGACGGGTGATTCCTTCAATAATGAAAGCAATTTAGCGGAGGCATTCCTGAAATTATTAGATGTTCCTAAAACCTATTCATTGAGCGACCTGCTTGCCGTTATGGATAATTATGGGAAAGTTCATGGTGCAAAAATACCGATCGTCATTGACGGGCTTAATGAAACTATTTATGGAAGGTACTTTTCAACCATCTGGCGTGACCATCTGGCAACTTTTTATAATATGGTTGCCAAAACAGAAAATCTTGTATTGGTAACCACCTGCAGAAGTTCCTACAAAGACACGATCTGGGATAATAGTTACCGGCATTATTTTCATTACCTGGAACGCTTCGATTATGACATCATCAGGGAGGCCGTTGATAAATACTTTAATAAGTACCGGATATCAGCAGACCTGACCTTTGCCAACCTTTACCGGTTTGAAAGGCCAATTTTTCTTCGGGTATTTTGTGAGATCAAAAATCCGGAATGGCGTACGGGGAAAGAAGTACGGGTAAATATTGACAGCGATAGTAACGATGAACTGTTTGGTCTTTATTTTCAGCGGGTCAATGAGAAATTGCTTAGGACTTCGCATTTGTTGCGTAAAAATGAGCCTTTCGTGCTACAGTGCATGAACAAGCTCGCAGCCTACCTTTGGAACAATAGTCTCCGTGAAATCCCAATCGACGATTATTACCGACTGTTAGATGGTGATCAACCCTACGAACAGGGTAATTCGAAAGCAGACCTCCTCATTGATGAAGGATTAATGCTGACAAGAGATATCCGGGAGGCCGGAGAGTTTGTTTCACTGACATTTGAGTTAATTGCAGGATTTATTATCGCGAAATACCTGGTCAGTTCGCAAACTGAAGATTATTTTAAACCGGGAGGAGAATTTCATCAGAAAGTCAGGGAGGGAAATCCTCACCCTCTTTATGAAAATATTGTCCAGGAAGTCGCCTTGCTGCTGCCACAGTACAAAACAAGTATGTTGCATGATTTCTACGGGCCAACAGACGATGCTTATATCCATGATGAATCAGTACGCAACCTGTGGCGCCTGCACGGGCGATATATCCGGCCTGCAGATATCGGCATCATAAAATCGTACTTTTCGGCGGCTGAAGAAAACAGAAAAACTATTGTTTCCTTATTCCGGATCACCCTAACCGAAAAGGATCATCCGTTAAACAGCAAAATGTTGTCCTCGCTACTGTTCAATATCAGCGTAAAAGACAGAGATCTTTCCTGGTCAGAACACCTGCGTAGTGAAAGCTATGAATATCTGCCTTTGCTGGAAGAAATTATCAGGGAATGCAAAAAAGCTGATATCGGTACTGAAGCAGGAGAAAGATTACACTTGCTTATGGCCTATGTGGAATGGTTCCTGACTACAACGGACCGGAAGCTTCGGGATATGGCTACTAAGGCACTTTATTATTATGGGTGCCGTTTTCCGAAGGCTTTTGCTGCAATGGTGTTTGCATCACTGGCCTGCAATGACCCCTATGTTTGGGAGCGTATGCTGGCTGCTCTTTACGGTGTCACCCTGTCCCGGCAAAAGCCTTCGGACGCAGATTTTCAAACCGGAGAATTATCGGAAATCGCGCTTAACCTGTATAATCTGATGTTCAGGAAAAAGGCCCCTCATTACACATCCCATGTGTTGGCACGGGATTATGCCAGTCGCATAATAAAAGCGGCCATACATTATAATCCAACAGGGTTAGCATCGCAAATACCTGCGGTAGATATTAATACACCCTTTAAACAAAGTAAGACGCTTAAATTTAAGGTGGTCAAAGGTGCGGATAAGATCTATCGGGGACCTATGCGTATGGATTTTAGTAATTATACACTGGGCGGCTTAGTCAAGGATGGATTTTCATACAAGAATCCAGCGGAAAAAACCAAGGTCAGGGGACAGGTTTTTCACCGGGTCTATGAGTTGGGCTGGAGTATGGAGGATTTTGAAACGATTGACAAGCACATAGAAGATCTTGGAGGTTATGACCGCCAACGTCCTGCTGTGGAACGTTATGGTAAAAAGTATTGTTGGATAGCCTATTTCGAGCTTGCCGGTTACCGTGAGGACATGGGTTTATTAGAGGATGATATATTTAAAGATTTTCGGAGCTCAGCGGCAGATATTGATCCTTGCTTCCCTGAAATGCCAAAGGAATCCAATTTTAATATCAACGACCTACTTGGCGACCGCTCAATTCCGCTCGCGGAATGGCTTAAAATAAAAGATCTGCCGCCTATTGAAAATTGTTTACGCACGACAGAAGGCGGGCATGAATGGATCTGTATGGACGGTTATATTAATCAGGTTGATAACCTCTATGACCGGGCAAGGTTTACCTTCATTCGTGGCCTGATTGTTAAACAGGAAGACATGGAAAAGTTTATGCCTCTGTTTTTAAAACAGCGGCTTGGTGGCAGATGGATTCCGGAAATCCTGCAAAACCACTATTCTTTTTCGGGAGAACTGTACCTGGATCACGCGGCATCCTATTCCAATATTGCGGAAATGAGTTTTGAACTCTCCCGGAAGAAAAAGCGGGTTAAAGAGGGTGAGGAAGGGTATTTTCCAAAAATGAACTCAAAGATTGAAGGTAATCATCTGATATTTACCACCACAAAGCCTAAAAGCATGGTTGTGGATGCTATTACGTCGGCAAAATTTAAGGCACTCATCCCGGTTATGGAATATGCTTGGTCCAATAATGATTTTGTCAATAATATCGGTCATTACACCATTCTATCAAAAGAACTGGCAAGGGACATGCAGCTTTACCCGCAGCCATCGTCTTTTGAATTGATCACGTCACAAGAAGAGCAGGCTACTTTGTATAAAGAATCTTTTACAGCTGAGAGCCGCAAATACCGCCTGGCCTTCCTGAGAAAAGACCTGTTAGACGAATATCTGAACACCTCTAAATCATGCCTGGTCTGGGGTATCTGGGGCGAAAAAGAGCCAAAATTCGATTTTGAATACCGTACTGTATTTAATAAAGAGAACGGAATCGATGGCTACTTTGAGTTCCAAGATGTAAAAATCTATGGCGGATAAAATTTATATTACGGTACGCCATTAAATTATTTTTATCAATTTGACTTAGGAACTGTCACAATGGATAACTATTTATTATCGAGTGAAGGCTTAATTAAAACATTAACAAGTGTAAAGTCGAGAAAGAAGGCCCGTTAAAAAAATTTCAGATAATAGGCCAGATTGATACAATGATACATTAATCTTAAATGTTATTGAATCAAAACGTAATCTTAATATCCTTTACATAAGGCTCAATTAACTTAGTTGTTTTAAATCCACGGATTTTAATGATCTCATTCTTTTCCCGGTGGTAAAATACTTCCGCATAGAAATTACCCATATTATAAAGTTGGATTACTGTAGAGGCTTCCAGCCTGTCGCCGATATAGTTACCAAGGTAGACAGCTTCCATTTTGTCATTAATATTCATGGCATGAAAGTCGTAAAGGGTGATCATTTTTGAGTTTTTTCCAATTTTATAATTTCCTCAATGGTAACGCCAAGTGCATCACAAACCTCAAGTAGTGTGGAAAACATATAATCTCTACGTGCATTTTCAATGCGGCTGATTTGTTCCGCATTAACACTACAACGGTTAGCTAATTCTTGTTGAGTCCATCCTTTAAGTTCTCTTAGAATTCGAACATTTCTCCCAATTGTTTGATAATGCTGTAAAAATTTTTCCTTCATGCAGGAAATTTCGCTCGATTAACGAAAATTAACTTGTCAGTATTGACAAGTTAATTTTTTATTTCTACCTTTATAAAAATCTAAAGAAAGACTCTATAAAACTGAAATAAAAATATTTAGGTAGTTCAGACAAAGAAACCTTGCTTTGACAGACGTTGGAAATCTATAAAAAGCACGCGAGGTTGCGGAGAATGAATTGCCCATATCCTATATTTGTAGGATATCGGGCTGTTCCCCGTACGCGTGCTTAAGGGAGCTTGCTCCCGCCTTTCCAACGAGGTGTCATTGCGTACGGGGAATAGCCTTTTTGGCTCTACCATTGATTAAATGTTTGATTTATGGAAGCCGGGATAAAAGACCATATTACTAAAAGACGTCAAGCACCATCCCGGGTGCTTACTGGGGTAGAAGTGTCCGGTCTCGGAAGGATTCGCAACGTTTTATTGGAAACTTATCGTTTTGCCGTTAACGGGGGCCTGGTGGAAAAGGGGGAACCGGTTTCCGCGGAAGAAGTTGCCACGCTCTTCGATCAGTTAATCGCTTTGGCGGGGGCGGTAGAAGCCCTGCAGAAAGCGGGGGGCGGGGCACCCTTATTGCAGGAAGGGGGAGGCGATGTTTAGTTACGCCGTGTCCGTCTGGTTCCTGGTCATTTGTCCGCCGGAGTAAATAGCCGCGCGTCCGTTTTTGAGTTCTCAGAAACGTTAATACAATTATTTATTTAACAAAACTGATATGAAGCTTAAAATATGCTTCCCGGCTTTGCTTTGCCTGATTTTTTGGTTCGGTATGGCAAATGCTCAGGGAATTAAAATAGGGGACAGGGTTCCCGATCTGTTGATAACAAATATAAAAGGCCTGAGGCTGGAGGGGAAACCCGTTGACCGGGCGAGGCTGTCTGATTTTAGCGGGAAGCTGCTGATCCTTGATTTTTGGGCGACGTGGTGCGCGCCTTGCCGGCGGATGATGCCGGTGATGGATACGCTGCAGCGGGCGTTTAATGGCCGGGTGCAGTTCCTGTCGGTGACCTATGAGCCGGAAAGGGTGGCGGGGCCGGTGCTGGCCGCAATGCAGAAGATCAGGCCGTTTGAGCTGCCGGAGGTTTTTTCGGATGTGGCGCTGGGCCGGTTGTTCCCGCATAAGTATTTACCGCATTATGTGTGGATCAGCGGGTCGGGGGTGCTGCTGGCGACGACGGAGGAGAAGGAAGTGACGGCGGCGAATATCGAAAAGATGCTTGCCGGGGCCGGGGCTGCCTTGACGGTGAAGCGCGACAGTGTGGTGGCGTATGACGCGGGGCTGCCGCTTTTGGTGGGCGGTAATGGTGGCGACGGGAGGGCTTTTGTTTACCATTCGCTGCTCGCGGGCTTTAAGCGGGGGCTGACGGCGGGTGTTTCGGTGTCGGCTTTTGATGCGGTGAAGGGGCAGCGGTTTACGGCGCGTAATGTGCCTTTGCCCTGGCTTTGCAGGCTGGCTTTTGGTGAGAATGGCCGGGTGTTTCCGCCGTCGCGCACGTTGCTGTTGTCCCGGGATTCGTTATCGATGGATACGCGGCTGTCGGGGGCGGATTTCGAGGGCTGGCTGGATGCGGGTAACGGCTGGACGTACGAGCTGGCCCTGCCGCCGCAGCTCGCGGGTTTTGCTTACAGCTTTATGCAGGCGGACCTGGCCCGCTTGTTCCCGCAGTACGCGGTCGCGGTGGAAAAGCGCCATATGCGCTGCCTGGCGCTGGTCCGGTCGGGTGATGAGGATAAGCTGAAAAGCCGCGGCGGTGAGCTTGTGGTGGATATCAACCCTTACAAGGCTACGCTGCAAAATGCGCATTTGTCTCAACTCATGATGCGCCTGGAGCGTCAGTATATGCAAAACAATAAGCTGCCCCTGGTGGATGCGACGGGCTATACGGGCCGGGTGGACCTGGAGCTGGATGCGAAACTATATGACGTGGCCGATATGAACCGCGCGCTGTCGCCTTACGGGCTTGCTTTTAAAGAGCAGGACCAGGCCGTGGAGGTGCTGGTGATCGCGGATAAACCTAAACCTAAATCATGATATGAAAAATATTTACACTTTTTTATTAAGCTTATTTTGGTTCGGCAGTGCCCTGGGGCAGACCTTGTCAGGCACCGTCCGGCAGGCGGGTGAGGGTTCGCCGGTTGCCGGCGCCTCGGTCGTGCTCACCAATACGGCTTATGGCGCGGTAACCCGTCCGGACGGTCATTTTAAGATCGATGCCCCGGCGGGCGTGTACCGCATGCGCGTCAGCTTTGTGGGCATGCAAAACGCGGAGCGGATGGTCACTTTGCCGTTGCGGGATACGCTTTTGGTAGAACTTGCTGCGGCAGAAAATGTATTGTCGGAAGTGACGGTCTCTACGGGTTACCAGGAACTGCCGAAGGAGCGGGCGACGGGTTCTTTTGCGCAGGTGGACCGGAAGTTGATCGAGCGCAGCGTGGGCACGGATGTGCTGGAACGCCTGCGGGATGTGGTACCGGGCCTGACCTTTAATACGGTCGGCAGCAGCCGGCTGTCGGTGCGCGGGCAGAGCACGCTGTTCTCCAATGCCGAGCCGCTGGTCGTGGTCGATAATTTCCCGTACAACCAGCCGATCGAGAACCTGAACCCGAACGATGTGGAAAGCGTCACGGTGCTCAAAGACGCGGCGGCGGCCTCGATCTGGGGCTCGCGCGCGGGGAACGGTGTGATCGTCATCACAACGAAACGGGGCAGGCGGGATGCGGCGCCGCAGGTCAGTTTCTCTTCCAATGTCACCGTGGGAGAAAAGCCGGACCTTTTTGCCGTGCCCCGCATGAGCAGCGCGGATTATATCGGCCTGGAAAAGCGCCTGTTCAGCGAGGGTTACTTCGACGGGGCGGAACAGTCCAATAACTATCTGCCGCTTTCCCCGGTGGTGGAGCTGCTGGTGGCGGCGCGTGACGGCGTGGTTACCCAGGCGGAGGCGGACCGCCGCATCGCGGAACTGGCGCGGTATGATGTGCGGGACGATATCTCGAAATACCTGTACCGGCCGTCCGTTAAGCAGCAATACGCGCTGAGCCTTGCCGGCGGCAGCGGTGTGCAGCGTTATTTTGTTTCGGCAGGAGCCGACCGCAATATTGAAAGCACGGCGGGGGACGCTTACGGGCGCCTGACCTTGAACGCGAATAATACCTGGTCGCTGGTCGGGGACAGGCTGGAACTGTCCCTGGGGCTGAACTATACGGGTAGCCGTACGGACCGGAACAGTTTGGGCAGCCTGACCTGGAACAGGGGGCAGCGGATCTATCCCTACGCGCGGCTGGCGGATGATGCGGGCGTGCCGCTGGCGTATACCCGGGATTACCGGGCGTCCTTCGTGGATGCCGCGCCGGGGGCGGTGTTGGCGGACTGGACCTACAGCCCGCTCGATGAACTGGGGGCGTCGGACAACCGGGTGAAGGTCTCGGATGTCCGGTTGAATACGGGGCTGCGGTACCGGCTGCCGCTGGGGTTTTCGGCGCAGGTGCTTTACCAGTATGACCATGCGCAGAATTCGGGACGCGACCTGAACGGGCCAGGGTCTTACCTGACGCGCACACTGTATAACCGGTATAGCTATGATGATGGTTCCGGCAAACTGCTGCACGCGGTGCCCTTTGGCGGGATCCTGGACCTTTCGGAAGGTACCTCTGTGAACCATGATATCCGCGGGCAGCTAAACTATGACCGGACTTTCGGCAAACATGCGCTAACCGCGATCGCGGGTTACGAGGTCCAGACCCTGCACGTACTGGGGGACAGTTACCGCCTGTACGGCTATGACGCGGAGCACGCGACCTCGCGGAACGTGGATATGGTGACGCTGTTCCCGTTCTATGATGACCCGGGGCAGGAGGGTACCCTGCTTTCGAATACAGCCGGGTCAGACGCGACCGATCATTACCGGTCTTATTATGCCAATGCCGCCTATACCTATGATGGCAGGCTCACGCTGTCGGCCAGCGCCCGTAAAGACCAGAGCAACCTGTTCGGCGTTCGCTCCAATCAGAAGGGCGTGCCCCTGTACTCCCTGGGCGCTTCCTGGGATATCGCCCGGGAAGGGTTTTATCATGCCGCGTTCCTGCCGCAGCTCAGGCTGCGCGCGAGCTTCGGGTATAACGGGAATATCAACAAGACCCTGTCGGCCTATACGACGGCGGGCTACTATGACGGGAGCGACAGTCAGACGAGGTTGCCGTATGCCCGGATCATCAACCCGCCGAACCCGGAGCTGCGCTGGGAGCGGGTGCGTCATATCAACCTTGGGCTGGACTTCGGGGCATTCGCGGGCAGGCTCTCCGGCAGCGTGGAGCTTTATTTCAAAAGGGGGACCGACCTGATCGGCAGTTCGGCGCTGGCGCCGTCCTCGGGCCAGGCTTTCTTTACCGGCAATACGGCCGATACCAAAGGGCACGGGCTGGACCTGTCGCTGGAGAGCCGCAACCTGACGGGGAAGTTCAGCTGGACGAGTAATTTCTTCCTGAGCCGGGTGACCGATGTGGTGACGGGCTATGAGCAGGCTTCGCCCGCGCTGAACTATCTGGAAAGCGGTGACCAGGGCCTCTACGCGCTGGAAGGCAAACCGCTGTATGCGGTGTACAGCTACCGTTCGGCGGGGCTGGACCCGGCGAGCGGCGCGCCGAGGGGCTACCTGGACGGAAAGGTCAGTACCGATTACGCGGCCATCCTGAACGCGGCGACGCCGGAGAGCCTGGTCTATAACGGCCCGTCACGGCCTTCCGCCTTCGGCGCCCTGCGCAATACGCTGGCTTACGGCCCGCTGGAATTCTCCTTCAATGTCACTTACAGGCTGGGCTATTATTACCGACGGCCGTCGGTGGCTTACGGGAACAATTACGGTCTGGCGCAGCAAAGCGGTGATTACGCCCTGCGCTGGCAGCAGCCGGGGGACGAGGCGCATACGGTGGTGCCGGCATTGCCTTTGGTCACGGACCTGCAGCGCGACCTGTTTTACCGCTATTCTTCGGCGCTGGTGGAAAAGGGGGACCATATCCGCCTGCAGGACCTGCGCCTGGCCTGGACCGTCCGGAAGGGTCTGCAGGTATACGTTTATGCCGCCAATCTCGGCATCCTCTGGCGGGCCAACCATTCCCATACCGATCCGGATGCTATTAATTCGTACAGCACGCCGCGCACGGTGGCGGGCGGGATCCGTTTAAATTTTTAATCCAAAGATGATGAAAACAAGACATACGCTTTACCTTTTGACGGCCCTGCTGATGGCCGGCTGTCAGAAAGATTTCCTGGACCAAAAGCCGGACAAGGCGCTGCTGGTGCCGGCCACGACGGCCGATCTGCGGGCGCTGCTGGACAATATTAATGTATTTAACCAAAGTCCGGGCCTGACAACGCTCGCCGACGGGGACCTGGTGGCGACGGCTGCCGGCTGGAACAACTATCCGAACCTGCAGGAACGCACGAGCTATACCTGGTCGGCGGATATCTTTGGGACGGAGTCGGGCTTCGACTGGAACAGGATGTACCAGCAGGTCTTTTACGCCAATATTGTGCTGGATGGTCTGAGCCGGCTGGACGCCGGTCCGGAGAACAGGGAACTTCGGGGCCGCGCGCTGTTTTACCGCGCCTGGGCTTTCTACAGCCTGGCGCAAATGTTCGCCCGGCCGTATTCGGCGGCGACGGCGAACTCCGATGCTGGGATCCCGCTGAAGCTGACGCCAGTAGTCACTGAACAGGCAGGCAGGGGCACGGTCGCTGAAACCTACGCGCAGGTGCTCCGTGACCTGTCCGCGGCACGCGGGCTCCTGCCTTTGGAGGTCAGTTATAAGAGCCATCCCTCACGCGAGGCACTGTATGGGATGCTGTCGCGGGTCTGTCTGTCCATGGGGGATTATCCGGCAGCAGGAAAATATGCGGATTCCTGTATCCGGTTGCGCCCGACGCTGACGGATTACAATACCCTGAGCACGACGGCCCAGCGGCCTTTTCCGGCGGCGCTGCCAAACGGGAACCCGGAGGTGATCTTTTACTCTGGTGCGCTGGGCTATAATTACAGCTCTTCCTCCTCGCCGACCTACCTGGCACCAGAGTTTTACGCCCTGTTCGGTGCCGCTGACCTGAGGAAGCTGATCTTCTTCCGCCAGGTGACGCCGGGCAACTATAAGTTCAAAGGCAACTACTCGGGCTCGTTCGCCTATTTCTCGGGTATCGCGGCGGACGAAGCTTACCTGACGCGGGCCGAGTGCGCGGCCAGGGCGGGGGATAAGGCGGCGGCGCTGGCGGACCTGAACGCGCTGCTGGTGAAACGCTACAAGACCGGGCAGTTCACGGCGGTCACGGCGGCGGACGCGGAAAGCGCGCTGCGCCTGGTGCTGCTGGAAAGGCGGAAGGAGCTGACGATGCGGGGGACGCGCTGGACGGACCTGCGCAGGCTGAACGGCGACGCGCGGTTCGCGGTCACACTGACGCGCACGCTGAACGGGGAGACCTATGCGCTGGCGCCGGATAGTAAGCGCTATACCTATCCGATCCCGCCGGATGAGCTGAAGCTGAACTCCTTGCCGCAAAATGAACGGTAGGGGTCAATGTTAAGGGCATAAAAAAGCCCGCCCCGGGTTGAGGGCGGGCTACAGAAGGGGCACCGATTAGAAATCGAGGTCGCCCAAAACGATGTTGGTGGGCTGTACGGTGCCGGGGTGCTGGTCGCCGGCCTGGTTGTTCGGGTCGACATCGGCCGGGTACTCTTCGGTACAGACCCTGGTCGACTGGTTACAAATGTAGCTGACGCCGGTCAGGTCGCTGTAGACGCCGGTCATCGGGTCTTTGCCCCATTTGCGGTTGGCGAACGCGTGGTGGGCGGTGGCCATGGCGCTGCCGAAGCCCAGTAAAAGGGCTGCTACGGACATTTTCAATTTTAGATTTTTCATGACGATGAACGCTTTTAAGGTCAAAAACGAACGAAAACTTTTAGTGAATAATCATTTTGCCTACTCTTTTCGAAGGTTTTCGGCTTTCCCCTTGTACGGTAAGGCGACCGCTGCGAGGCTGAGCGCCAGGAAGAACAGGTTAAACAGGAAATGCGCCTGCCAGGACATGTTCCGGAGCACGCCGCCGCAGGAGCAGGGCACACGGTCCCAGTACCCGGCCAGTACCAGCCCGATATACCCGGTGAACAGGGTCATCAATATGACGGACAGGACCAGGCCGGCGCGCAGCCATTTTTCGGTCAGCAGTAGTATGACCGCTGTTATTTCGACTGCGGGGATAAGGAATGTAAGGGCATCAGCCGCTTCCGGCGGGAAGTTCTGGTTATGCATCTCATGGCGAAATTGCCGCAGGACGGCCAGCTTGCTGATCGCTGCATATGCGAATAAGAGGATCAGCATGGCGGGGGCGCCGGTCTTCAGGAATGTTCTCATAGCAGGTGGCGTTTTTTATAGGCAAAGTAACACTGCGGTGAAGGCCGTAAACAGTGGTAAATGGGTGGTATACCCTTTTTTGAAGGGGAAAGGGGAGGTTGCGATATGAAAAAGCAGGCGGTCTATCGTTTATTGCCGCACTTATTGCTGCGGGCGCCATTTTACAGCTTTGCCGTCTATGACCTGAAACGGATGCCACAGGTGATGGGGGACCTGCACTTCCGGAACGCGCTTTACCTGGCCAGCCCGGCACTTTACGAAATGCTGCGGCGCAAGGATTTTAACTGGGACGAGTGCTTGGAAAGGGAGCGGCATACCCTGCGCAAATATTATAACCGGATGGCCTTCCGCCCGACACCATTCGGCTCTTTCGCTACGTTTACGCTTTTAGCGGACAATGGCGCGGAGGGTGTGGAGCTGGCCAAAGACCAGGAGGTACTGCTGCACCTGAGGCCTGACGAAGGCTTAAGGGCACCGGGGGGTGAGCCTGCCGATGATACCCTGCT
Organism: Mucilaginibacter lutimaris; assembly: GCF_042676625.1. NCBI lineage: Bacteria > Pseudomonadati > Bacteroidota > Sphingobacteriia > Sphingobacteriales > Sphingobacteriaceae > Mucilaginibacter > Mucilaginibacter lutimaris. The sequence continues at coordinate 16,138 of NZ_JBHTIA010000024.1, read as the reverse complement.
GATCAGGAACCCCTTGCTTTACCCGCTTGGCAAACAATACCGTTTTATCCGTTCTGAACAGGATGATCAGGGAAAATACCAGTTTGTTTTAGACAGCGTTACCGCGGACCCCTTCTATAAAAGCCTGTTCAAATGGCTGGATAAGGGCCCGGTGCGCTTTGGAGAATTACATAAATGGGTCATGGGCAGGGGTGCGTGTAGCCGGGAGGATGCCACGTCCTACATCAGTTTTTTAATGCAGCAGCAAATGGTATATAGCCGCGACCGGGGCGGGATCATTGGTGATGATCTCATCCCCAAAGCGGATCCGTCGTTCTGGCAGGACAGGAAAGGATGGTCGGTAAACGCCGGAGAAAGCGATGTGGCGGCGCTTGTTTCCACTGGGTATGCGGCCGGACCCTATTTTTACGCTGCCGCCGAACGCCCTTCGTTTAAGGGCGGTATCGCCGCCGAGGACCGCGATGAACTGGAACGCGCCGTGCGCATCCTGCAAAGACTCTCAACGCCCGCGATGATCCCGGGCCTTCAACAATTTACAGCGGACTTCAAAGCGCGTTTCGACCGGCAAAAAGTGCCCCTGCTGCTGGCTTTGGACCCTGATAGCGGGATTGCCTATGAAGGGCTAGCGGAAGCCGGCGGCGGAAACGAAGTGCTCAAAGACCTGTTATTCCCGCCCCCGGAAGCCGGCCCGGTATCCCTGGAATGGACAGCCATACACCGGTATTTGCTCAGTGTCTGGAAAAATGCTTCTGACCCTTACGCGGCTGTGGAGCTGACCGAAGCGGAGCTGTATGAAGCCGGGATCGGTGAGAGTCATGCCTTGTTTCCGAACACGACCGGTATCCTGTTTTGCCAGAGCGGCGATCAGCTCCTGATCGATTCGGCGGGCGGCGCGAACGGGGCGGCGCTTATCGCGCGTTTCGGTGTGTTCAGCGAGGAAGTTGCCGGGCTGGCCAGGGAGATGGCCGCGCTGGAATGCGCGGCAAACCCGGACGTGGCTTTTGCGGATATCGGCCACTTCTCCCATGCGCACGCCGATAACATCAATCGCAGGCGGCCCGTATATCCTTACGAGATCCCGCTGGATGTTTTTTCCGTCCTGCCGGATGACCGCCAGCTTCCGCCCGGGGACCTGCTGTTATCCCTGCAGCAAGGAGAACTGGTCCTGGAATCCCGCAAACTGGGCAAAAGGGTCGTACCGCGGCTGGCCAGCGCGTACAACCATCAGAACAGCGGGCTGGGCATCTTCCGGATGCTTTGCGACCTGCAGTACCAGGGCACCCACGCGGCGCTGGCCTTTAACCCCGGAAGATGGTTCCCCGGCATGTCCTTTTACCCGAGGTTCTGCACCGGAAGGGTAGTGCTCAGCCCCGCCAGATGGACGTTCGGTGAAAAAGAACTGGCCCTGATGACCGGCGATCTGCGCCGCTTCCGTGAGCGGCACCGCCTGCCACAATGGGTCAGCATGGGAGATACTGACCAGCAGCTGGTCTTTAACCTGGCTGACAAAGGGGAAGCGGCATTTTTCCTGGATTGCGCCCGGGGCTTGACCCGGATAACCCTGACGGAATACCTGCTGCCTGACCGCTCCGTCAGGGCAGGCTACCGCCCCCTTGCTGGGCAATACACCGGGATCCTGCAGCACGAAAGACCGGTTTATCTTCCGGCTTTGGCGCAGGAAAATAAGCGGCAAAAAGCTGTCAGGCGTGAATTTGCCCCCGGCAGCGACTGGCTTTACCTGAAAGTGTACTGTACGGCCCTGACCTCGGATATCATCCTGCAGGATGTCGTACGTCCTTTGCTGAAACGATCCGGGGACCTGGTTGAAAGCTGGTTTTTTATCCGTTATACGGATCCCGGCTATCATCTGCGCCTGCGTTTCCGGATCGCGGATGGCCGGGACGGAGCTATCTTACTGGCCCGTTTCTGCCGGCAACTGGAACAAAGCGGTCATGACCGGCTCGTCTATAATCTTCAGGGTGACACCTACCAGCGGGAAATGGAGCGCTATGGTGCCGCTTATATCGACCAGGCGGAAAGGGTCTTCTGGCGGGGGAGCGAACTGGTGCTGGGTTACAGCGGGGAGGAATTCCGGGCGGGGTTCAGCGCCGCCCTCAGGATGGTCGGCTGCCTTTTTGAAGCAAGCCGGGCGGCGGATTTCGCAAGTCAAATGTCCGAACGTTTCCTGGCCGAATTCCGGGCGGATAAGAAAATGAGGGTAAGCCTGGACCTGAAGTTCCGCGAACTGAGGCCGGTCCTAAATGCGGTCGCCAAAGAAAAAGCGTCCGGCACCGGGATGAAAATGTTGCTGGAAGAATTACAACGGCTGGCCTTGGCAGCCGGCGGTGAGGCACCGGTCAAACGAGAACAACTGGCAGCAGATCTCGTGCACATGCAGGTCAACCGTACTTTCCGGAACGATCAGCGTAAACAGGAGCTGCTGGTTTGGTATTGCCTGAGCAAGTACCTTCGTTCTTTGAAAGCACAAACTGAGCGCTCAGTTCATTAGCTTCCGCTTGCTGATGAGCAAAGCGGTCTGCATCTCCCGGAGGAAGACCCCGCTGAAGGCCCTGCCTATGGGAAGCGCTTCCGGCAGGTCCTGCAGCCTGACCTGGAAATGTTCCACCGACCGGATATGCGTATGCGCGACAACGATCGATTTCTGGATCCTCGAGAATTGACCCTTTGGCAGGTAGTCGAGCACCTCGCTTAAGGTCAAATAGGCTAGGACCTTTTCTTTGCCCAAAAAAAGTTGCACATAATTGCCTTTGCTTTCGATGTACCGGATCTCCGGGATGTCAATCTTGCGTATTTTGCCTTTGATATCCGTCTGCACAAAGAAATAATCGGCAACGGGCTGCGCAATGGAGGCGGCCTTTCCCCGTATCTTTTGAATGCAAGTTAAAAAGCGTTCATAACTGACCGGTTTGAGCAGGTAATCCGCCGCGTTCTGCTCAAAAGCTTCAGGCGCGAATTCCCGGTAAGAGGTTGTAAAGACAACGGTCGTCCTGTGGTTGATCAGGCCGGCCAGATCCATGCCCGATAATTCCGGCATATCAATATCCAGAAGGGTTATGTCCGGAAGTTGTTGGTTTCCGTCAAAGTTTTCCAGGGCTTTTAACGGGTTCGTATAGATACCGGTGCAGGAAAGACCGGGGGTTTTTTCAATATAGGCTGACATCAGTTCCGCGGCATGCCGCTCGTCATCGATCACCAGGCAATTCAGGTTCTTCATAATTGCAGCGTTAAAGTAAGTTCAAAGTTATCTTCATCTTCGTTAATGTCCAATTGATATGATCCCGGATAACTATGGTCCAGGCGGATACGCGTATTTTGGAGGCCAAGCCCGCGACGCTGTGCTGTCCGGCTTTTGATCTTTTTGCGGTTACGTGAACGATAGTTCAAAACGCCGTCACAATTGGCCTGTATCTCCAGTAAAGCGGGGTACGCCGGGTCGGTCACAAAGCCATGTTTAAAGAGGTTTTCGGTCAGGGTCAGCATGACCAGCGGGATGATCCGCAAATCCTCCCGCTCCGTTTCAAAAGATGTTTTCAGCCGGAGTTCAGGGCCGAACCGATAACGGTTCAGCGCAATGAGATTAGCTAACTGTTTCAGTTCGTCTGTTACTAAAACCTTGTCGTCGCTACCGGTGCTGTCCATGCTGAAACGCATGATATCGGAAAGCAGCAAAACGCAGCGGGCTGCATCTTCCGAATGCGCGTAGACGGAGCTATGAATGAAACTCAGGGAATTAAATAACAGGTGGGGGTTAAGTTGCTGCTGCAGGTAGGCGTTGCGGGTTTCGGATAGCCGCTTTTCCAGTTCAGCTTTATCCTTTAGGACGATCAGTTCGTTTTTTTCAGAAAGCTCGGCTTTTTTCCGGTAACCGGCGATATTACCGGCAACCCAATAAAATGCGGCAAAAACGCTGAAATAAACGCCGCGGAATATATTGACGAACAGATAGGTTTTGATAACGGATAACATCGCCGCCAATGAAGTCAACTTGGAAGCGAATAGCAGATCAAGGGATGCTTTGATCAGTAAATACAACAAAAATATAAACAGGAACAGCAAAAGGCATTTGAAATTATTCTTCCGCTTATGAAAGGCGAAATCGAGGAAGCCCAACTGGGCGTAGAACAGGCAAATGTTAACGGAATAATATACGAGAAAAGTAAATATCGATCTGGAGGTGAATTTGAACTGGGTGAAATGAAGAAATGCCAGTTCATAGATCACAAAAATGCTCCAGCAGCAAAAATGTAAAAAAACAGTCCGTTTTTTGACCGGGACAGGAAGCCACTTGCGGATGGTACTCATACAGATTTCGTCACGCGAATAATGCTGGTTATGTAACAAAATAGGCGTTTTCTTTTAATGAATATAATTTAGTAAAAAACAATTTAAAAACATGAAAAAACCGATTAACAAATTACCGGTGCAAAAAACGGAGACCTTGTATGCTTTTACCAGGAGTGATGGCTTTTTAGAAACGACTACGAACACCAGCGGAGACCCCACCAATACGACTTCAACCGTGTTAACGACCACGCACATCTGGCAGAAATAGCCACTGGGTCATACTTTTTTCCGCTATGCTTACCAATGAACTCGTTCTCATGAAAAGCTGGGCCGCTTCCCGGGTATCCATCAGCCGGGAAGCGACAGGCGGGAATCAGTGTCCCGTTATAGCGGAATGTGAACGCATCTGCAACGCGTGGACAATGGCAGCCTTTTCATCGGCGACCCAGGAAAGCCTAAAGCGGTATTTTCAATATCAGTTACAGGAACTGACCGGAATTTGCGTTGAACTGGCTAACGACGCAGATCACTGCTTATCAACGGGTGCGTTGTCCCTGATCGACCATCTATGGCTATATTATCGTTCGTATGTTGATGTCCCCCTTACGGCTCCTGCCATTTACCGCTGCCGGTTCGAGGCACACATTAGCGGGCAAAAAAGGGAATTAACCGAACGCCTGTATGCGGCTTCGCTCGATCTCAAACTCAAAGATTGCCTGCTCACCTTCCTGGAAGCGTTAACAACCGATAGCACCTTCCAATTTCTGGACTACTTCAGCATATGGGTAAGTGAAATGTCCTGCGTAGATTTTACAGGGCCGCGTTTGCACGAAACCCTTGAACTGTTAAATTTCAATGATCTGTCTTATTACCAGTACCGGCAACAGATCCTGGCGGGTTGCACGGCACCAGCCGCGGAAAAGATCGGTTACCTCCATGCAGAAAGGTCCCGGTTAATAGCACTGCCCTTAACCGATGGTCTGGCCTGCAACCCCCGTTGGCCCTCCTTAAAGTCAATGCTCTGCGGCTGGATGGCCGAAGAGATCGCTTTCCTGAACGAAATGCACAAATTAACTGCAAATGAGGTGTTCTCAGCTCAGCCGGAAAAATACCCTTTGAATGTATCGGTCGCGCATCTGGCCTGCTTTTTAAAAGTATTTGTAATGTCTGATCTCACAGGCACCCGCAACCTGAGCCGGTTATTTAACTTTGTTGCCGACCACTTTAGCAGTAAACGCCAGGGAAGAATATCTGCAAGGAGCCTGAGCAAAGAGTATTATGGTACAACGCAGGTGACGGCAGCCAAAGTGCAGGGAATGCTGGAGCGCATGATCGGGGAGATCAACCGCCTGTATTTTCCTTAGGTAACCTGCCCTCCAGTAGATACAACGCTTTTTTGTCCTGTAAAAATGTGATCAGTTCGCTGAGCCAGTGAAATGTGAACCCCGGGCGGTGAACCAGCGCTTCCGGGCCGGTGGCGACAATATCTGCGATCGTTACGAAGCTCATTTGCTTACAGCGCTCCACAAAATCGAGGCTTAACCCCAAGTCCTTAAGCGGCTGTTCCTGAATGTCTTTTACAGGTACCATATTCAAAATTCTTTAGGTAAATATACTAATAACTCCAAATATAGAGGTGTCTTTAATGGAGTTATTTTTACCTCGTCTTTTAATTTATTTTACGGTATGGCCAAAAAGGGTTCCCATACCGAAAATGATCCCTGGGATCACGAGTACAAAAAGCTCGGTGAGCGCATCCGGGCGATCCGGATCGCACAGGGATTTACGAGCGCTGAAACCTTTGCTAATGAGCGCGGTCTTGGCAGGGCACAGTATGGCAAGTTCGAGAAAGGAAAGAACCTGAATTATGCCAACCTGCTGAAGGTGCTGCAGGCGTTAAGGGTATCCTTAAGAGAATTTTACAGTGAAGGTTTCGAAGAGCCGCCACGTGGATCCACACACTGAGGCGTTGCCGGTGCCTACGCTTCTGTTCCTGAGAACTAAATGGGCGAGTCTTTCAAATATCAGTTTACTAAGGTCGTCTCGCACAGGTATGGAAGATATCATCCACATCGTTGCTTAAATTATGTTGCTGTACGAGAAGTTTTACAGTAAACAGCTACGTGCAATATAATAATGACGGCACTGTTGTTTATAAAAGTGATGGAACACGGGACATTTACAAATACAGCGTTAAAAACAATATGCTTACGCTTATGGACAATACCGGCAAGCGTATTGATGCTGATAGCAAGATAACCATTACCGCCAAGAGCCTTAACCTGCATCAGGACATTACCTTAAAAACAGCAATGGGACCGGCACCATCGATTACGATTTTGACAAGGTATATTAACCCATTGCTTCGGGGGCTTTTGCGAACATATGTGCAGTATAGGCACCCAAACGCTTTAGTTCATTCGTTGCTTCAAGCAATTCATTGGGAATCGTAACGGTTTTTTTGACTTTTCTATTCACTGATGTAATCTGCACCGACAGCACCTTTATTCATATCTGAGCGTTCAAGGTACCACGGCTGGATAAAAATGCAACCGGCGGTACTACCTCTATGATCATCTCACATATGCTTTGTAAGAATGATTTATATTTTGTAGATTTATAGCGGATAGCAGATCGTATACCTGCTCATTACCTAAGCCTTTTTCATGAAAAAAATCACTTCCCTTCCGTTTTTATGTCCGTTTGTTGCTTTAGTACAACAGTTATCTTCAAAAATAATTTCTACACCGCCAATACCTGAGATAACAGTACTGGCATAGCAACTTCTTGGTAATCAGTTGAGTTTCAAAAAATAAATTCGGTTCGTTAGCCGACATCGGGCAGTTCAAATGTACAAAACAACATTAGACGCTGCATAGGCGTGGGCTCAGTTCGATGAATTTGTGAACTTTTTTATTTACCAGCTATCGAATCTTAAACTGTTGAATACCCTAAATTTTACTAAATGCTTTAGGTCAGGTCACGGCCTATGGTTACATACGATAGCTGATTAAACGCATAAATATTGGACAAGAAAATAATAGAATGTTAAAAGTTATGGCAAAAGAAATCAGTAAAAGTTGGAAATCATCGTTTATCTGGTTGTGGATATCGGTAAACGTCTTAGTATCGTTTACCAGTAAAGGACAAAATTCTGTCAAACAACCTAGCCCGTCTGCAAATTTCTCTAACACATTCAACCCAGATGTAGATCTTTTCACAGGAAAGCTTGATGTGAATTTTAATTTGATTGATTTAAAATTTGCTGGAGAAGACCTATCTGTAAAATTGAAGTACTTATCTGGAAACGGCGTAAAGGTGAGTGAGTTGCCATCTTGGGTCGGATTAGGTTGGGGACTTAATACTCCCGGTTATATTTACCGTGTAATAAAAGGTAAACCGGATGAATTACAGACTTATAAATCAGAGCTAAATATCTTGTACGACTCATTTGGAGACCCAAGTATCTTAGGTTCTATTAAAACTATTCTGACTAAAAGTCTTGCAACAACCCCACATGTGCAAAACAGAGACTATCTCATTAACTATCCGCTTTTGAATACTAATGACTGGAACTCCGTTTCTAAGATCATGTCTTATAAAAGTAGTGATCCGATTTCCAGCTTTTATAGTACAGGTTGGCAGAATCAAGGCTCTGCCTCTAATCCAGCCCCTACTTTTAGAAAAACAGATATTATAACCACAAACATGAATCCAGTGATCGACTTGGTTCCCGATGATTTTATCGTTCAAATCGGAGAGCTGAGTGGTGTTTTTTTTAAAGATTTTACCGGTATGTGGTCTTTTGTATCAAATAATAATCTCACGTGTAAAGTGGAGGTATTTGTGGATGATTACTACATGACCGGAAGTTTAAGAACGCCTGGAGTAATTAATAAAATTGTTTTAACCAGCAGCAAAGGGATCAAATATACTTTTGAAGGTGACTTTGAAAATTCCAAAGTATCGACTGCAGCGCAATATGGTTATTTTATACCACCGAGTGGGAATTATTTTTACGATTTGACGCCCACCCTATGGAATATTGCTAAAGTAGAAAACTTAAACACGCAAGAGCAAATAGTCTTCAACTATAGCCCCTCTTATTATCAAGGATCTAAATTTTATTCAGCCTTCGGTACAAGCAACAATATAATATATAATAATACCACAATCGCTACGTCTTGGAATTCAACCGATTGGAACAGTTACAATGCGAATTATAAAGTGATGCATCAAACAAAAAAGTTGGAATCGATTATTTGTTCAAACGGATATAAAATAATATTTGATTCAAGTCTCTCCAGTCAACTATTAAGTGATGAAAATATACACTCTGAGCAAGAATTTAACCAGGATCCTGTTCTGTATGGTGCAGCATTAAAATATAATTTATACAAGTTGAACAGTATTAGCATTTACAATGAAAGTACGTTAATAAAACAAGTGAAATTTAAATTCAACGAAAAAGCGACCGAAAGGCTTCAGTTGGGGAAAATTGAATTCACGGATGGAACTAACGTATACGACTTTTTTTCATTCAGTTATAATCAGGAGAAGTTGCCTGTGTATGATAGCCGGCAAACTGACCACTGGGGTTATTACAATGGTGTCGACTTTTTTTCAAAATATACAAAAGGCCCTTACAGCGATGCCATATTGACGTCATTTAGCAATTATAAGTTACAGGATGCTGTCTTATCTAAGGCAGAAATTCTTGAAAGTGTATCCTCTGCAAGTGGGGCAAAAAGCGTTTTTGCTTATGAGCCTAACGATTACCATGCTCAGGTAGATGATGATACCAGACAGGTAATACCTCTGCCTTCAGATCAGCCAAATCACGGCGCGGGGCTTAGAATCAAAAATATCACTGCTTCAGATCGCGAAAAGGAATTATTGTCGAAAAGCTATTATTATACCCTCGAGAACGGAACAACGTCTGGTATACTAGCCGTTCCGCCACCGCGATATTTATCGCCTAATCCACCTCTTTCCGATGCGGGCACTTATAGTTTTGACCTCCGGGGCTTTTCAACCAATGTTTCTAATTCAGGTAATGTGACCTATTCAAGGGTAATCGAAAAGGTTGGGAATTTAATAGCCACGATTAATGAGTTCACTAATTTCGATAATTCTTTTGGCGATCAGGTCAGTGCAACTAAAAATTTCACAACGACTGTTTTTGACATTAAAAATGCTTTCCTCGATTTTTCTTTTAAACGAGGTAAATTGAAGTCCGTGAAAAAAATGAGCAATGATCAAACTTTGCCTGTTGAGGAAAAAGTATTCAAATATCAACATGATTTTAGCGATTCGGAGTTTCCTGAGTACAGAGCTATTTACATGTCAAACTCAACTCCTGATTTTTTCTATTCGGCCATCTCATACAAAAGATACCCTGATCTTCTGAGAGAAGTTAAAACTGTAGCAAACGAGAAATCCGGAACTGTCGTAAGCATAAAGAAATTGAAATATGATTCTTACAACAATCTAATAGAAGAGACATCGGAAACTTCGAAAGGGACGCTTAATAAAATTACTTATAAATACCCGTATAATTTTTCTTCAGATGTCTATCAGGAAATGATTTCCAAAAGCTTGCTTACGTCGGTCATCGAACAAACATCCACTATAGACGATAATCGGCAAATATTACTAAGCCGAATCAATTTTGATCGGTTCAACTCAAATAACATCTTACTCCCAAAATCCATGGAGGTTCAGGTTGGCAACGGCCCATTACGAACTAAAGCATTATTTAATAGATATGACCTGAAGGGAAATCTCCTTGAGAAACAGGTTACCGATGGGGCTCCAAAAGTAGTTTATCTATGGAGTTATAAGGGGCAGTATCCGGTAGCCGAGGTGACCGGTAGTGATTACGCTACTGTAACCAGCGTGCTCACCCAGGCTCAGATAGATGCTGCCGCAGACAGCGGTGAGGAAGCTTTAAGGAACCTGCTTAATACGTTGCGCACAGACAGCAGGACAAAAAATGCCCAGACAATTACCTATACATATTTACCTTTAGTCGGCACGGCAAGTTCAACCGATGCTAAGGGCATGACTACCTATTATGATTACGATGATTTTAAACGCCTGATGCACGTCAAAGACAAAGATAAGAACATTATTAGCCGTTACGATTACCACTACCTGGGCTTATAGATCAAAGGCTGTTCAGTAGGAGCAAACCCATCAGAATGTGTCATTCAAGACACTGGGCCGATTAAAATAGTACCAGAGGCTCTAAATCATTCATGTTCAATAAAGCTTATGAAGATGCGAAATATAGTTTACACCGGAACAAAACGGAAAAACAGCAGGATATGGAAGTGTACGATACTCGTACTCATGATTTGCGTTGCCAAGCAACAAGAGGCTGTTGCTCAAATTAGCATTTCGGGTAGCAGGTGCGTTACCGCGGGTCAAACGTACACATATAGCGTAAGCGGTACAACCATTACCCAAGGTTCGCAAACCTATTGGGAGCTTAGCGGTGGTGTCATTACGGAGACCGGCAGTAACAAAGAGACGAGACCTGGCATATCCTCCATTTCGGTTACCTGGAGCAACGGCGGATCAAAGAGTGTCGGTTTGCATATTTACAACGCTAACCTTAGCGCTTCCATCGATGTAGGAGAACTCACGCCTTTATTGCCGGGTAGTATTAGCGGTGATGCTTTGCAAACCGTTGTCTACAAAAGTATTCCTGCGACCATTAATTGCAGCGCTGCATCAGGCGGGGCCTGTCCTCCTGTGGAGGAAAGTTATCAATGGCAGCAAAGTGCCGATCAGTCCCAATGGACGGATATTGCGGGAGCAAACGGTTTAAATCTGAGCTTTAGTTCTGCTATTTATTCAAATACCTATTATCGGAGAAAGGTAACTTCCAATGCTTTTCAAATCGGTTATTCCAATATAGCGACCGTGAATGTTATTCCACCTTTAAAGGGAGGGAAAGCGATTCCGGCTGATCAATATATTTATAGTGGTGCGAGTCCAGGCGCAATCAGCGTGGTGACTACCGGTCTGGATGGAAATTGTGGCGGTAATTATACTTACCAATGGTTCAGTTCGCCTGATGGCGTTATTTATACCATGATCGCCGATGCTACCGGGACATTTTACACACCTTCCACGCTGACGCGGACCACTTATTATCGTCTCGCAATCACCTGCGGGACAGAATCCGCAAGTTCATCTCCTGCAGTGGTCCATGTAAACCTTCCCGGCATTGGCAGCCCCGATCAGAATTATATTCTGACTTCGGTGCCGAGGGCTGGTGGTATTGCTAATCCTCAAAACCCAGCCAACACCAATGTGATGAGGACGGTACAATATTATGACGCCCTCAGCAGACCCTTACAGACAGTTCAGGTGAAAGGTTCCCCGTCAAAGAAAGATTTTATTCAGCCCTACGCTTATGATTTGTTGGGGCGGCAAGTAATGACATATCTGCCTTATGCCACCGCGGTAAGCGATGACGGAAGCTATAAGGTTGATGCACTAAATCCAGGAGCAGGGCTTGACCGATTCTATAACCCGACCGGTAATGGTATTAGTGGAACACAACAGAGTAATAGTATCGTAGTGGTTCCACAGCCATTCGCTCAAACGGTATTTGAGCCGTCGGCATTGAGCCGGGTAGTAGAGCAAGGAGCTCCGGGCGCAGACTGGCAGCCAGCAGCAGGCCATACGAAAAAGATCGAATATACATCTAACAATGAGATCCCGCTTTCTAATACAGCCGGTACAATGCTGGCGATGTTGTATACAACAATTATTAATGCCAACGGCAGCCAGACGCTGGTGTTAGGTAATAATGAGGGTAATTATTATAAAGCAGGCCAGTTGTATGTAACCATTAGTAAAGACGAGAATTGGATAAGTGGCAGAAGCGGCACAACGGAAGAGTATAGAGATAAGGAAGGACATGTAGTGCTGCAACGGACATTTAATGGTGCGGAAGATGCTTTGCAAATCCTCTCAACTTATTATGTTTACGACGACTTGGGTAACCTGGCATTCGTACTGCCGCCGGGTACCTCTCCTGATGGCTCTGTACAAAATGTAGGCACCTTGGGATACAGCTACATTTATGATAAATATAACAGGCTCACGCAGAAAAGAATTCCAGGGAAGGATTGGGAGATTACGATTTACAATAAACTGGATCAGCCGGTAATGACGCAAAATGGTTTACAGCGTGAAAACCATCAATGGTCAGTGATCAAATATGATAAATTTGGCCGTGTCATTATAACCGGTCTGTGGAACGCGGGAACAACGGTTAATATATCAACTTTGCAGGAAAACGTCAACATGCAAGATCAGTGGGATGTCGCTGATAAAAATAATAATTCTGTGAGTTTTCCATTAGGTTATAATATCAAAAGCTTTCCGGTTCCAAGTAAAGTTTTGACGATCAATTATTACGACGATTACCTTTTTCCGGATAAGCCATATAATACCAATTTACCCGGTACGCTTACTGATCCGGTTGGTTTGCTTACTGCTAGTAAGGTCGCTGTCCTGAATAGCCTTGAACAACCTACACCGGATATGCTTTGGTCTGTTTATTATTATGACGGCTTTGGTCGAAATGTTCAAACATTTAAACGACATTATCTTGGCGGTTCTTCAACGGCGGGGAATTACGATGTATCAACCAATACTTATGAAAACATCACCAATTTGCTTACCAATACTAAAAGGGAACACTATACCGGAAATACCTCGGGAGTATTGAAACTGGCCTTAGCAAATAGCTTCAGTTATGATCATATGAATAGAAAACTGGATGCTAAGATTAATATCAATAATTTAGGAGATCAGGTCTTGGTTCATTTCAACTATAATGAGTTAGGGCAAGTTTCTAAAAAGAGCCTTCACGGTATGGGAAGTATGACCGGCACCAATCTACCCACTGATGTGATATTAGGACCTTCGGATGCGTTGAGTCCGGGCCAGCAAAAAACAGTTTTAGCGACAAGTAGTATTCGATTTACGCCGGGTTTCTTTGTAGCCGCAGGTTCGACGTTTAATGCTCAAATATCTACATATTTACAGGATATCGATTATGTCTATAACGAAAGGGGATGGCTGTCAAAGATTAATAATCCTGGTACAGCGGCAACTCCCAATAAACTGTTTGCAGAAGATATTAGGTACAACAATCCTGAGCCGGGCGCAGATGCGCAGTACAATGGCAATATTGCGCAGATGAAGTACATGACCACGAAGGAAACGAACCCGGGTTTGAGAAGCTTTAAATACAGTTACGACAAGTTGAATAGGCTTACTAAGGCGGCCTTTACCGGCGGGCCGGCCAATGATGCCCTTGACGAACAGGTGACTTATGATCAAACAGGTAATATTCTATCGCTCAGCCGTACGGGATTCGGCGCCTCAGGTACTCTATCTTATACGTATAATGGTAACCAACTTGCAACTGTAACGGGTTACAGTCCACGCAGTTATTTATACGACCAGAACGGCAACGCCAAAAGCAACGGAACGGGTAAGGACATCGCTTACAACCTGTTTAATCTGCCACAACTTATCAGTCAGTCAGGCACCACAATTGCGACCTATTACTATGACGGCGAAGGAAACAAGCTACGTGTTACGGGCAATGACGGCGCCCGCGATTATATTGACGGGATCGTATACCATAACAATACCCTGGAGTTTATCGCAACGGAAGAAGGTCGAGCCGTGCCGCCGGCTTCTGGTGGTACTATCTTTACATACGAGTACAACCTCAAAGACCACCTGGGTAACAGCAGGGTAACAATTGACAACTTTAATAGTAAGGGCAGAGTGGTACAGGAGGATGAATATTATGCCTTCGGCTTAAGAAAACAAAGCGGCGGCTACAACTTTTCGCTGGAGAATCGTTTTCTTTATAACGGAAAGGAAATACAGGTCGATCTGGAAAATCAGTACGATTATGGCGCCAGGTTCTATGACCCAGTTATTGGAAGGTGGACCAGTGTGGATCCGTTGGCGGAGTTAGGAAGAAGGTGGTCTCCTTATGTGTATGGTATGAATAATCCTATTCGGAACGTTGATTTGGATGGAATGATTTCAACTGACGCTAATGGTAATATATCATCTGATAATGCCGAAGAAGCACAAGCCATGTTCAGAAGCCTGCAGGCTCAAATGCAAGGCGGAGATAAAGACAAAGAAAAAAACAAGAAAAAGGGTCCTGTAGTTTCAGAAAAGAGAAAAGATCAATCGGACGATATTGGTAATAAGATAGCAGGTTTAGTTTTAGCTGGTATACAAACCGATGTTGCAACTCCAGACCCTACAGACGGAGCTTGGCCTAAATGGGTTGGCGAGGCGGTTGTTGGTGGATTAGCCGTAGCTTATCTGCATTCGAATAGTGACAATAACCCTGATCCTCATCTTGTATATGAAATATTTAGTATGGGGAAAGACGGAGATTATCGAACTGAAAAATATGGTATAACGAGTAGAGCAGATAATGTTGATGGCAATAATGGTAGGCCAGCTTATCAAGTTAATAAATTCAATAAACAAGATCCTACGCGTGCTTATTCATGGGTGGAACGTGCAAGAACTAATGGAAGAATAAGCGCAAAGACTATTGAAGTATTCTTAGTGAGTGCATATGCTACTTTACATCTCGCATTACCCCCAAAACAAGTATCACCAAAACCACTACCTATTAAATAAAAAGATGCAAAAAAGACTTTACATTCAAATTGTTGCAACATCAAATCAGATTGCTGGCTATGAGGTATTTATTAGGTATGCTGCATTTGTAAGTAATTTGTTTACATTTAATTTGCCTGTTGTTACAATTAAACACACTCAAAAGTTATTAATAGAGTTTTCTGATAGTATTATTACAGGGTTTGCTTTTCCTGAAGAAAAAGGTCAAAGCATATATACTATTCAAGAAAAGTTTACATTCGCCGAGTTCAGTAATGCATCGCCATTAGAAAAAAAAAGCATGTTAACTGATAGTGTTTATAAAAGTTTGTTGAACTTATATGAACATATTGGATTAAATTCCTCTGATGTTGAATTAGCATATAAGCAAATTATCACCAATCATTTTATACTTAGTGTTCAACTATGCGGCGGTGTTAAACAAAATAAGAAAGGGGCAATTAAAGCATCTGTAACAGCAGAACACTTTTTAGATTATGCATTAATCCGAGTTACTTTCTCTAACGATAAAAATACCGTTATTCAGGTTGACTTATTTAAGACTGTTCCGGTATATTATATATACACTCAGTTGGTAAATTCAGCAAAGTGGATTAATAACAATGTATTTGCAATATCTAATAACTCTAAAGAGTTTGTTTTAAATATAGAACCTAATGGTTCTTATGCGATAGCCTACAACCCGAAGTTAAGAAGTACTGATGGTTTAAAGGAAGAGATTAAATCTTTAGCAAAGGAAATATTAATCGATTTTTAGTTATAAAAAGCTTAAATGATACTAATCAAAGCCTGGCCTATCGCTGGGCTTTGTTGTTTAATGAGCGTAAGCTTTGCCAGTTTTAGCATCCCTGATAATGGCATTGGCCAGGAAGATAAGTTTATCTTTAACAGAGGGTTCCAGTTCCTCGATCTCATCAATAAGTTTTAAGGTCTGCTTATCAAAAGCGGCCTTATCACTACCGCCGGCCAAATAATCCAAAGACACTTCCAAAGCATCTGTAACCCTCCCTTAGTTCGGACAGTAGTTAAAAAGACTAATTTATATGTTATTTACGTTTTCTCTTTAATAAATAGATTATTAGACTGATTGCGATAATGGTTGCTAAAATTTCCCACAACGAGA
>NZ_JBHTIA010000023.1:0-2387 GCF_042676625.1 Mucilaginibacter lutimaris | reverse complement strand
CGTTCCTGTTCGGTTAGCTGCCTTTTTTCAACCTGCTTGGGCTTCATCGCTTCCAGGCGTTCCGACCGGTAATTTTCTAAAGCAGTCGTTAGCTGGTTGATGGCCGTGCTGATCTCCGCCGTGCTTATGTCCAGGGCTTCGGCTGATTTATCGATTAGCTGCTCCGTTTGAATGCTGTTGTATAGGTCTAAGTTATGGCGGAATGCGTTTTGCTTATGGACTGTACTGGTGAGCTTTAACGTTACTTTCATACGGTCAAGGCCTGTCAGCTTGATACCGCCTAAGATGGTAATGTGCAGTTTGCCGTCCAGGTAGATCAATAATTCTGCATTTTCAGTAATCAGTTTCGCCATGTTGAAAAAAAGTTTAATGAGAACTATTCTGCACAAAAGTAAACAATGATTTGTTTCTAACAAGAGAACGATAATTTTATTTATTAACTTTTGTTCTCTACATTTGATATAATCAATAGCGTTAAGCACGCTTTTGTGCATTATCATGAACATTGGCGACAAGATCACTGCATTACGCAAGGCTAAAAAGATATCACAAGCCGACCTGGCTAAGGAAGCGGGCGTGTCCCGCGAGATCATCGGGCGCTATGAACGAAACGAGGTTTCTCCCTCGGTTGATGTGGCTAAAAAGATTGCCGATGCTTTGGAAGTGTCTTTGGATTACCTGGCTGGCGGTAGCGATAAGGCCGCTTTTGATAAGCAGACCTTAAAACTTATCGACGAGATCGAAGAACTGGAGCCCTCCGTTAAAGATAAACTCATTTTCCTGGCTAATGCCATTATCAGGGACGCTAAAACTGGTAAGGCGTACGCTCATTAAATACAAACGCCCGGCGTTTCTGCCGGGCGTTTGTATTTAAACTTCGTGAGCCAAGCAAGCCTCTTCGTAATTCCAAACTCCATCCACTTCTCCTTGGTAGAGGTATTTTTTTATAATTTTGTAATCTATGTCCGAAGGAACATCAACAGATATTAAGATTGATATATTACTAAGTTCCGAATCGCAGCCCATTTCTTTAAGCTTATTCCTGGTAGGTTGAACATCATCCGTATTATTGAATAATATCCTTATGGTACTGTGACCGGATTCTTCAATTAGGCCTGTAACATATAGTTCTCCATTCCGTTCGTCAACACTTACAACATCTCCTAATGCATATCCTAATGTATAAAACAAGATATTGTCTAATTTATAACCATCTGATGTTTTTACAGCCCAAGCACTTTCTAAAGCATATTCATCATCAGCATCCTTATATTCGAATATTATTTTTTCCATAATTATTATTGTCCCTGAGGTTTAGGGGTGGGTACTTTGTTACTTTTATCGATATTGCATCCCCTACATAATACTTGCCCATTTTCAGCAGTGCCGCTACCACCGTTAGATTTTGGATTAATATGATCAACTTGGGTATCAGTGGTGGGGGGGGGGTAACTCCTTTTTGTGATTTTTGTGGTTTAGTAGTATTTACTCCGCAACCTTGACAAACAGTATTTCCTCCATTTTCTTCTTTATTCTTTTCTTTAACTTTTTGCTTTTCCTTCGGTGTAAAGACCTGACCAGGCCTGCTCCCAGGTAAAGCGTCTTTCCTTGCTTGAACAACAACAGGTGGCTTAATTCTAACCGGCGTATTTACAACAGTAGCATCACGACGTGCAATTAAACTTGAACTATTTACAGATCGGCCATTTTCTAAATTATTAAGTATAATTGCTCCAGTAGTAAGGGCTGTGACATTAGCCGTTACTGCTGTTGAAACCCCTAAGGCTTCGCCAATTATAGCTATACCTTCTGCAATTTCTGGAAGAATTAAACAAGGAAAACAATTTCCGTCAGGATCAATCCTGCTGATAGGATTATTTCCAACATAACCATAAGGTGACAGATAAATTTGCTCTGGATGCTCCGCCAATGCGTCGACCGTAGTAAATCTCGCAATGACCGGATCGTAGAACCTTGCGCCATAATCGTACTGGCTACCACAACTTTTTCACTGTTTTCTGTAATCCGTAGCCGCCGGTTTTGGCTATCTTAAAGAACGTCCGGCCATGTAAAGATAGGCGTTGGTTGGGGTTTTGCAAGGTGTTTGGCCAGCTCGTTTTTCAGGGTTGGTTACCGGTTAAGCTGATCATCTGTTACAGCGAAGGTAGCCTGCGAAGCCAGGCCAGTAAAGGGACTTTCGCGGCATAAACCCGCAAGCATTCACCCGCAAGGCCATTTATTCCACGTTCCCTTGACAGTCCCGTCTTCTTCCGCTTTTGGTTGCTTAACAGAAGATCACCTGAACCCTCATGCTCTTGTTTTTGAGACTACCCCGGCGACTTCGGAGCGGTCGGGGCAAGATCGATTGTCGGACAATCGTTTATCTT
>NZ_JBHTIA010000022.1:0-2114 GCF_042676625.1 Mucilaginibacter lutimaris | reverse complement strand
GGTGAACAAACGCTCTGATCTGCTTTGAAGCTTTGGCCGTATCAGCAAGATATATTCTTGCAGGTCTAAGATTTGATGAGGTTGCAAGGGTAATATCCTGTCGTTTTGCTTACCTGTTTTGGTACATTGATTTTACCCTCTCTCAATTTCAAATGTTCCGGCCGGATGGTTTCCAGTTCTTCCCTCGTTAATGCCTGATAAACCAATAACCCTATAATCACTTTATTACGGTGGGTTCGTTCGTCTTTGATCTCGTAGTTATGATAAAGTGTTTCCAGGTCTGCTTTTTCCAACAGGTCATGGGGTACGGTTCTGATCGTTCCTTTCAGGCTGATACCTGCTGCCGGATTATAACTGATCTGCTTTTCGTTTTGCAGGTAAGTAAAGTAATACCTGACCGCTAACATTACCCGATTTATAAGATTAACGTTTTTGTTGCCTTTGCCTAAGTGATCTGCAAAGTCGAGTATTTCTATATACGTTATCTGCGTTAAGCCCAGGCTTTGTTCAGCTATCCAGGCTAAAAAGTAGCTGGCATATTTACGGTGCTGGTAAACAGTTTGCGGTTTAAAGCCCGTTTCCTGTAAGTAATCCTCAAACTTGCTCATGCTTTAAGTGGGTATAGATCTGTGTGCTTTCTAAGCTCCTATGGCCTAAAAACCGCTGGATCTGTTCTAACTTCATTCCGGAATGCAGCAGGTGGCTGGCAATGCTGTGGCGAAGCGTATGCAGGCCGATGGCTTTCTTTAGCCTGGCTTCGGCTCGTAGCTTTTGCAAACGTTCATAAGCTGTAGCACCGCTCAACCTTTTTCCGTTGATATTGAGCAGCAAGGCATTATCTTTTTTGCCGGTAACCAGGTAAGGCCGGGCATACTGTATATAGTGGGTCAAGTCGGCTTTGTTGCTTGCGGCCAATGGCACGTAACGCTCCCTGTGGCCTTTTCCTTTCCGTACATATAGCAGGTCCTTTTCTATCAATATGTCACGAACATCAACTTTTACACCCTCGTTTTTACGCAACCCGCAGCCGTAATATAAAGCCAACATCGCCTTATCCCGCATGCCTAAAGCATCCTCTTTAGCAGCATCGTACAGTTGAGTTACTTCGGCGTTAGTCAGTATGCTTTTGACATTACTGGCCTTGCCCTTAATGCGCAGCTTGACCGTAAAGCTTTCCTGTCCGCTTTCGCTAAGGTAACGGCTGAACTTTTTAATGACCTGTAGATGCTTACGGATATAGTTCAGGCTGATCGCTCCGGCTTTGGTTTTGCATGGCCGTTCGTGCAGGCGTGTTAGGTAGTTTTTCAGGTGCGCTTCCTGTATCTCATGGGGATGATTACAATTTTGGTTTTCCAGGTATTCCAGGAACTCGGCCAACATTTTAGGCATGTCCCTTTGGCTGGTCGGCTCAAAGTTCAATATGCGCAACCATTCCGAAAAGCCGGCCTGTAAACGGATGTAAAGGGCGTTTTACATGGTTTTATTTTAGGGTGTCTGCTATTTTTTCGGTTTGTTGGGTTACTGCCTGTTTCCTGTTGATCTTCTGCGCTTTAGGTGACCCATTTGTGGCTTGGGTTACTGGTGGGTTACGGGTTACTGTTTTGATATTTTCAAGGATGGTTTTTACCATGTTCTGCGCATCATTCGTCAATGTTTCCAGGTCGTTCCAGTTCTGTATTTTGTACTCAAAGCCTTTATAGCGGTTACCCCTGGTGATCTTGATATAGCCCATCCGTTCCAGTTCGTACAGGTAACGTGCTAAACTGCTCGGGCTTAATCGCATGGCGGATCTTACCTCTTTGCTGTAAAAAGCCTCGGTGTCCTGTTCTTTTAGGTAGGCTTTCAGCCGCTCGAAAAAGTTCCGGCAGGCATCGTTCAACTCGTCGCTCTTTTTGAGCAAGGTGGTTTCTAATAGCGTAAAAGCGGCTTCTATATCGGCTATCGTACTTTCAATATATTGCTCCCCGGTATCCTCGTCCGTTTTTAGTTCCCTTTGGTACTGGTGGTAATACGTGATCGTTTCAGTAAACATTAACAGCAGCAGCATCGTACGCCGTGGTTTGAAAACAGCTTCCGGCAGGTTGAGGAAAGTGGCATAAGGGTTTCTGACGCTG
>NZ_JBHTIA010000021.1:0-2101 GCF_042676625.1 Mucilaginibacter lutimaris | reverse complement strand
GGTGAACAAACGCTCTGATCTGCTTTGAAGCTTTGGCCGTATCAGCAAGATATATTCTTGCAGGTCTAAGATTTGATGAGGTTGCAAGGGTAATATCCTGTCGTTTTGCTTACCTGTTTTGGTACATGGATTTTACCCTCTCTCAACTTCAAATGCTCCGGCCGGATGGTTTCCAGTTCTTCCCTGGTTAAAGCCTGGTAGACCAATAAGCCTATAATTACTTTATTACGGTGGGTACGTTCGTCTTTGATCTCGTAATTATGATAAAGTGCTTCCAGGTCTGCTTTTTCTAAGAGGTCATGCGGAACGGTTCTGATCGTTCCTTTCAGGCTGATACCGGCTGCCGGGTTGTAACTGATCTGCTTTTCGTTTTGCAGGTAAGTAAAGTAATACCTGACCGCTAACATTACCCGATTTATAAGATTAACATTTTTGTTGCCTTTGCCTAAGTGATCTGCAAAGTCCAGTATTTCGGTGTAGGTTATTTGCTCTAAAGCCAGGCTTGTTTCCACTACCCAGGCTAAAAAATAGCTGGCATATTTTCGGTGCTGGTAGATTGTTTGCGGCTTAAAGCCCGTTTCCTGTAAGTATTCTTCAAACTTGCTCATGCTTTAAGTGGGTGTAGATCTGTGTACTTTCAAGACTGCTATGCCCTAAAAAGCGTTGGATCTGTTCTAACTTCATTCCGGAATGCAGCAAGTGGCTGGCAATGCTGTGGCGAAGCGTATGCAGGCCAATGTTCTTGGTTAGCCTCGCTTCGGTTTTGAGCTGTTGCAGCCGTTCATAAGCTCTGGCGCCGCTCAATCTTTTACCGCTGATGTTCAGCAATAAAGCATCATCTTTTTTACCGGTAACCAGGTAAGGCCGGGCATACTGGATATAGTTTTCAAGGTCGGCTTTATTGCTGCCTGTTAATGGCACATAGCGCTCCCTGTAGCCTTTTCCTTTCCGCACATATACCAGGTCTTTTTCGATCAGTATGTCCCGCAGATCAACTTTTACACCCTCGTTCTTACGCAGTCCGCAGCCATAATACAAAGCCAGCATCGCTTTATCCCGCATTCCTAAAGCATCGTCTTTGGTGGCATCATACAATTTATTAACCTCGTTAGTGGTCAATATGCTTTTAACATTACTGGCCTTGCCCTTAATGCGAAGCTTGACTGTGAAGCTTTCCTGTCCGCTCTCTGTCAGGTAACGGCTAAACTTTTTAATGACCTGTAAATGCTTACGGATATAGTTCAGACTGATCGCTCCGGCCTTTGTTTTGCATGGCCGTTCGTACAGGCGTGTTAGGTAGTTTTTCAGGTGCGTTTCCTGTATCTCGTGCGGGTGGTTACAGTTTTGCAATTCCAGGTATTTCAGGAACTCCGTTAACATTTTAGGCATGTCCCTTTGGATCGTTGGTTCAAAGTTCAGGATGCGCAGCCATTCGGAAAAGCCTGCCTGCAGACGGATATATGACGGATTTTTAAGGGTGCCTTGCATTTTTTATGGTTCTTGGGTTACTACCTTTTTCTTACTGGCTCTCTGTACTTTAGGTAACCCATCAGTACTCTGGGTTACTACCGGGTTACGGGTTACCGTTTTGATATTTTCGAGGATGGTTTTTACCATGTGCTGCGCATCATTGGTTAATGTTTCCAGGTCGTTCCAGTTCTGTATTTTGTACTCAAAGCCTTTATAGCGGTTGCCCCTGGTGATCTTGATATAGCCCATCCGTTCCAGTTCGTACAAGTAACGGCCTAAACTGCTCGGGCTTAACCGCATGGCCGACCTTACTTCTTTACTGTAAAAAGCCTCGGTGTCCTGTTCTTTCAGGTAGGCTTTCAGCCGTTCAAAAAAGTTCCGGCAGGCATCGTTCAGCTCATCGCTCTTTTTGAGCAAGGTAGTTTCCAGTAGTGTAAAAGCAGCCTCTATATCGGCTATCGTACTTTCAATATATTGTTCGCCGGTGTCCTCGTCCGTTTTCAATTCCCTTTGGTACTGGTGGTAATACGTGATCGTTTCAGTAAACATTAACAGCAGCAGCATCGTACGCCGTGGTTTGAAAACAGCTTCCGGCAGGTTGAGGAAAGTGGCATAAGGGTTTCTGACGCTG
>NZ_JBHTIA010000020.1:0-1859 GCF_042676625.1 Mucilaginibacter lutimaris | reverse complement strand
GATAGCTGCCTGCCATCATCCCGGTTATCATTTTCAACTGGTTCCCATCCGGCGTCGAGTAGGAATAATCGTAAGTATAGGCCGTTCCGTCCCTGGTCAGATTTTTAATGTTGCCCATCTTATCATAACTTATAGCTGTTTCTGACATATTCAGCACCGGCGATACAGCGCCGGTTGAAACCCCGCTCTTTAACCTGTTAAGCTGGTCATACTGGTAGGTAAACGTCTGCACCGGCTGCGTGGCTGGCGACGTACTGCCGCTATTCAGGAACACCTGGTTGGCGATTGATCGATACCATTTTAAGGGAGACCAAAACCCAAAAGACATACGCCCATTCATAAGAAAAGCCCCTTTTCAGGGACTTTGTCGTTTAATCTCAGTTTGCTTTCTTCTTTGGCTTTACTGCTGGCTATCTATTCCAGGGCGAAGCCGACAAGGACTTGGCGCTTGTTCGTATCAATCAGGAAGCCATTTATATTTTTGATCGCTGATAATCTTATAAGTATTTCCTTTTATAATCACATAGTTAGTATTTGATCGTTTTTCTATAACGTCTCCCTGGTGAACTGCATCGTAAATATCTTTGACAACACTAATTGTCAACTGACTTTTTCCGTCGAAAAAGTAGTAAGGTTGAAATGATTTATTATCGATTCTGATAGTCTTAGGAGTGAGGCTGTTTAGATTGATAACCAGTTGATACTTATTAAACTGACAGTTTTCACAATAAATGCCTTTACTTATAACTCCGTCAAAAGAAAAGCTTTTTATAAACTCTTTATGTGTATTGATTCTTTGTTGTACCTCTTGTCGAAGGCCCTTACGTGACTGACAAGAAACAAACAATATGCTGATTAAAATGAATGTTTTCATGGTGTCTGTTTTTTGTCTTTGTTATCCGATGTTGATGCTGGAACAACTATTTGTCTTGAAGGGTAGCCATCCAGGCCTGAAGGTATTGTTTTAACCGTACTCTTTCCAGAACGCAAATCTAAACCTGTTTGAATAGTACCTTTATTATCTTTAACTTCTTTAAAATTAACATTCGGTCTTGGATCATCCGGTAATGATACGCCAGTGGCTTTCTCTATCGGCCTTTCAATAGCATCAGTACAATTATTCGTTACTACGTTATATTTTTCTTCACCAGAGTTTACCTTGTTGGCTTTCTCAGTAACATTATCAAAGATCTTCTGATCTGTCTTAGAATCTGTTTTGAATGTAACTTGATCAGTATAGGCGCTGTTGCCTTTATCTTGCTTGGCCAAATTAACAGCTTCATCCATTGACTTCGCCCCAGTAAGAGCAGTGACATTATAGCCACCTTGAACACCTGTCGAAGACATTTTACTCAACCCGGCATCTTCAGCAGCACCCATTGTTACGTAATAATAGTTGCCTTTACCATCTTGTATTACTCCTGCCATATGACCTTGTCCACCAGCGCCATCCTTTGCTACAAGAATTGTAACATCTTTAGGCGCCATTCCGTCCGGGTCAATAAACCTAATGGGATTATCGAGCGCATGGTTGTATGGAGAGAACCTACGCATTTGATCAGCCATAGGGTCTATGCTTGTCCACCTACCAATTACAGGATCGTAGAAACGTGCACCGTAATCATAGTCGCCGGTCTCTTCCTGCAACTCTTTGCCATTGTAAAGGTACTTATTGTTCAGCACATTATTAGGTACCGATCTGCGCATACCGAAAGCGTAATAATCGTCCGACTGTAACCGCTCCGCTTTGAATTGGCTCGCGTTCCTCTGAAACGTCAGGCGCACGTTGCCAAGATGGTCCTTCAGGTCGTATTCATAACGGTATGTCCCGTCCGACCTCCTGGCCGCCCTACCCTCTT
>NZ_JBHTIA010000019.1:0-1186 GCF_042676625.1 Mucilaginibacter lutimaris | reverse complement strand
GTCACTTTCTTTTCTCTCAAAAGAAAGATTCTGTGTTAAGAATGAAATAAAGTTTTACTTTAGATTTCTTAAGGCGGCGTTAGCCAGCCTGTTTAGGGCGATTGACTCACGGGTTATATTCGCCCTAACTATTTCCAATGGATACCCTTTGCAGATAATCTTTATTATACCGCTCGTTTTTTCTCCATAAGATATAGATCAGTTCCAGCAACTTTCTTTGTATAGCGACTGTAGCTTTCATTCTAATGCCATGCCTGGAAAGCAATCGTACAAATACTGCTTTAAGGCGTTCGTCGCTTCTCAGGGCGGCTAAGGCGGGCATATGCATAGCTTTGCGCAAGTGCCGGTTACCTTTTTTTGATATCTTAGCTTTACCCTTAACGGATATTCCTGATATCTTTTCCTTTACATCCAGACCTGCATAACTCACCAATTGTTTTTTACTTTTAATAAGTTCAAAGCCACTTGTCTCTGCAATGACGATGATTGCTGTCAACTTTCCCACGCCCGGAATAGAAGTGATCATATCTATTTGTTCAACAAGTTCTTTGTCCTTGTTGATCAGGTCAGCTATTTCTGATTTGATCTCTGTCTCCTGATTATTGAGCAAAGCAATTCGTGTATTAATCCTGCCGATGCTCCGTTCATTAGGAAAAGCTTCGGTAAGTTCTGCATGAAGTTGATTCTTAAGCAATGTACGTTCTGCTATGATCTGATCCCGCTCCCGGGTCAATTGCCTTAGCGTTCTAAAGGCAGCTTTGGGTTGTTGCCATACCTTCAATTCGTTTGCAAGGGCAAATCGGGCAATGGCTTGTGAAGCCGTTTTGTCTGTGACTGTTTTAATATCAAGCGTCCGGCTGTAATTACTGACCTTGTTCGGTAATACAATGCTCACCAGCAACCCATGATTAGAAAGATAATAGGCCAATGGCTCGTGATAAACGCCTGTCGCTTCCATTACGTAGTGCACACTTACCTGCCGGGTTGTATGTTTTGTTACCCAACCGACCAGGCGTTCAAAGCCCTGATGATTGTTGATAAACGTTTTGCAGGCAAAGATCTCTGTACTAAGGTCCTGATTCATTTTGGCTAAAGACACAACCAACTCCTGTTTGGCCACGTCGATTCCTACAGTTTGTTTAAGAGGTGCTGTCATCACTTTAAAATTGAGTTAAAACACTCAAGT
>NZ_JBHTIA010000018.1:0-902 GCF_042676625.1 Mucilaginibacter lutimaris | reverse complement strand
TTCCCTTTGGTACTGGTGGTAATACGTGATCGTTTCAGTAAACATTAACAGCAGCAGCATCGTACGCCGTGGTTTGAAAACAGCTTCCGGCAGGTTGAGGAAAGTGGCATAAGGGTTTCTGACGCTGATGGGTTTTAGGATGCGCTGTACATTTTTTACCTGCTCCCTGACCTTTCTTTCTGCGTACTGGTCGATCAGCCCGGCACTTAGCTTACGTTGGTAGTCCATGATCTTCTTATCCTGCTTCGGGCTGTTATCCATATACAGTAAGATGCAGCGGTTCGCATTGTCTTCATACAATTGCTCCCTGGTGGTGCAGCCGGATATGCAAACCGGGCCTTCTACATTCAGCGTTACCGTTTTCAGGTTGCCTTTGCTGTCTTTCAGCGTTACCGTCTTGCTAATCTTTCTTTTGCTTTGCAGCTCACGCAATGGATACAGTACCGCTTCCGCGCCGTCCATATCTTCAATGAGGAGCAATTTATGTTTCAGTTCTTCCTTGCCGAAGTAGTAAAAAGCGTTCATGCTTAGCGTGGTGATCTCTATTTTATCTTCTTCAGGCATCAGTGCGCTTACTCTTTCCTGCAACCAGGTCTTGCCCGTTCCGCTGGCACCCAGACACATCAGGTGCAGTGAGGTATGCCGTTTTCTGCTCGTATAGGTGAGGTAGGCGATCAGGCTGTTGGTTTCTTCGCCCACCAGGCCGCTTTGTGCGATCGCCTGTTTTGTCCGGGCTAACAGGTCGGGACTTTTCAGGTAAGCTATGGCCGCTTTGCGTTCCTGTTCGGTTAGCTGCCTTTTTTCAACCTGCTTGGGCTTCATCGCTTCCAGGCGTTCCGACCGGTAATTTTCTAAAGCAGTCGTTAGCTGGTTGATGGCCGTGCTGATCTCCGCCGTGCTTA
>NZ_JBHTIA010000017.1:0-852 GCF_042676625.1 Mucilaginibacter lutimaris | reverse complement strand
CCGTCTTCTTCCGCTTTTGGTTGCTTAACAGAAGATCACCTGAACCCTCATGCTCTTGTTTTTGAGACTACCCCGGCGACTTCGGAGCGGTCGGGGCAAGATCGATTGTCGGACAATCGTTTATCTTGCTAAATGCCAAAACGCATTTTTTCGGCATGGCCGCAGGATCTGTTTGTGGCACAAACGTACATCTTGCTAATTTGGAAAAAGCAATTTATAGAGCCTAAAAAAGGCAGACGTTTTCGGGCTGGATGTAAGCGTGGGTAGTGGGTGGATCTGTGGGCTTGCATCCGGCACGTAAACGATCCAACGGGGGTTTGGGGGCTTTGGGAGATAGCCCCCAATTAAACAAAAGGCCTCCATGTGCGGGGGGATTAAGCTTGCTATTACAGATTGTATAAACACCATTTTGACAGCCTCCGGCAGGGTGCTGTCTTCCTTTCTAATGGATTTATCTTATATGCAACAATTCAAACTCGTGCTTTCAATCTGCGTTTTTGATACTGTTAAGGCACTTTTCATTTTTGAGGGTGATGCTTTAGCAAGGCTTCTTTCAATTCTTCCAGGTTACTTTCCCGGTAACGTTCGGTACTGCTGACGTATCGATGGCCGGCCATATACTGAACTGTCCGCAGGTCTTTTTCTTTTAGCCATTCAGTGATCACACTTTGCCTGATCTGTACCGCATGTTTGTATTTAGGATTGATCTTTTTCAATGCATAGCTCAGGTGCAGCAAATTGTTTTGTAAGTTTTCAATATCATGTCTGCCGGTGAACAAACGCTCTGATCTGCTTTGAAGCTTTGGCCGTATCAGCAAGATATATTCTTGCAGGTCTAAGATTTGATGAGGT
>NZ_JBHTIA010000016.1:0-670 GCF_042676625.1 Mucilaginibacter lutimaris | reverse complement strand
GGACATTGTTTGGCGGGTAGTTTGACTGGGGTGGTCGCCTCCAAAAAGGTAACGGAGGCTTTCAAAGGTAAGCTCAGTACGCTTGGTAACCGTACGCGGAGTGCAATAGCATAAGCTTGCTTGACTGTGAGGCAGACAAGCCGAGCAGGGTCGAAAGACGGATATAGTGATCCGGTGGTTCTGCATGGAAGGGCCATCGCTCAAAGGATAAAAGGTACGCTGGGGATAACAGGCTGATCTCCCCCAAGAGCTCATATCGACGGGGAGGTTTGGCACCTCGATGTCGGCTCGTCACATCCTGGGGCTGGAGAAGGTCCCAAGGGTTGAGCTGTTCGCTCATTAAAGTGGCACGCGAGCTGGGTTCAGAACGTCGCGAGACAGTTCGGTCCCTATCTGTTGTGGGCGTTGGAAGTTTGAGTGGGGCTGACCTTAGTACGAGAGGACCGGGTTGGACTAACCTCTGGTGAATCTGTTATGCCGCCAGGTGTACTGCAGAGTAGCTACGTTGGGAATAGATAAGCGCTGAAAGCATCTAAGTGCGAAACTAGCCACAAGATGAGACTTCCATTGAGGATCGTAGCAGACTACTACGTTGATAGGTTACAGATATAAAGGTGGTGACATCAAAGTCGAGTAATACTAATAATCCGAAGCTTTCTCATAGCAGGTA
>NZ_JBHTIA010000015.1:0-524 GCF_042676625.1 Mucilaginibacter lutimaris | reverse complement strand
CTTTTGACTTGTAACTTTTGACTTAACCTCTCGTAGTCCCGAGCAGATTTGAACTGCTGACCCCTACATTATCAGTGTAGTGCTCTAACCAAGCTGAGCTACAGGACTGTTTGTTTATCTTTACAATCTTGCCACTATTATGGCTGCACCACAACCGATGGCTTCATCTTCCGGGTTGTTTTTTTTAGAGAATAAATAAGAAAATAATCATGCAGGTAACAGTTATACTGTTATTTGCGTACTCTAAGGTTTTTGGATAATGCTCCAGAAAGGAGGTATTCCAGCCACACCTTCCGGTACGGCTACCTTGTTACGACTTAGCCCCAGTTACCGACTTTACCCTAGGACGCTCCTTGCGGTTACGCACTTCAGGCACTTCCAGCTTCCATGGCTTGACGGGCGGTGTGTACAAGGCCCGGGAACGTATTCACCGCGTCATTGCTGATACGCGATTACTAGCGAATCCAACTTCACGGGGTCGAGTTGCAGACCCCGATCCGAACTGTGAATGGCTTTACGAGATT
>NZ_JBHTIA010000014.1:0-506 GCF_042676625.1 Mucilaginibacter lutimaris | reverse complement strand
TGTAACCGCTCCGCTTTGAATTGGCTCGCGTTCCTCTGAAACGTCAGGCGCACGTTGCCAAGATGGTCCTTCAGGTCGTATTCATAACGGTATGTCCCGTCCGACCTCCTGGCCGCCCTACCCTCTTCTGTCTGCACAAAGCTGACCGCGCCCGGGCCTGTTGAGGTCGGGTAATTATAAACGATCCCGCCGATGTAATCCGTCGTGTTCGATACACCCCCTACCACACTTACTTTTTTCAGCTTCTGACCCGCTGCGTTGTAAATATAGCTAATGTTCAAATTGGTCTTGGTTATCGTGGCAGGCAGGTTCAGTATGTTATAAGTTAAGCTATTGCCTGACCGGGCATCAGTGTCCATATTGCCGTTGAGATCATAATGATAGCTGCCTGCCATCATCCCGGTTATCATTTTCAACTGGTTCCCATCCGGCGTCGAGTAGGAATAATCGTAAGTATAGGCCGTTCCGTCCCTGGTCAGATTTTTAATGTTGCCCATCTTATCATA
>NZ_JBHTIA010000013.1:0-426818 GCF_042676625.1 Mucilaginibacter lutimaris | reverse complement strand
TAGGGCGAATATAACCCGTGAGTCAATCGCCCTAAACAGGCTGGCTAACGCCGCCTTAAGAAATCTAAAGTAAAACTTTATTTCATTCTTAACACAGAATCTTTCTTTTGAGAGAAAAGAAAGTGACAACCACAGGCTTGGCAACCTGACACTATCCATTCCTAATGAAACACTAACAAATATGAAGGTTACTCGCTACTTCTCTACAACA
The DNA here is from genome assembly GCF_042676625.1 of Mucilaginibacter lutimaris. Lineage (NCBI taxonomy): Bacteria > Pseudomonadati > Bacteroidota > Sphingobacteriia > Sphingobacteriales > Sphingobacteriaceae > Mucilaginibacter > Mucilaginibacter lutimaris. The sequence continues at coordinate 426,607 of NZ_JBHTIA010000013.1, read as the reverse complement.
GCTTTTAGCCTTATCATTTCAGCGCCTCTATTCGCTCTAACGCAAACTGTAGCTGCTGCTCGGGTGTAAGGTTGGTATTATCGAGTATTACGGCATCTTCGGCACGCACAAGCGGGCTTTCGGCGCGGGTAGTGTCCTGGTAATCGCGGTGTGCTATGTTCTCAAAAATATCCTCTAATGTAACCTCAGGGTTTTTAAGGTGTATCTCGTCGTAACGGCGCTGGGCGCGTACGGATGGGTCGGCGGTCATAAAGAGCTTGAGCGAAGCATGCGGGAACACGGCAGTACCAATATCGCGGCCATCCATTACAATGTTTTTTGATTTGCCCATGCGCTGTTGCTGCTTCACCATTTCGCGCCGAACCTCTTTCAGGGCAGCTACTTCGCTCACCTTTTCGGATACGGGCATCTGGCGGATCTCTTCAGAAACCTCCTCATCGTTTAGGGTAATGTGCGTTTCATAATCGCGCGAGTGAAAGTTTAAGTGAATATTTTTAAGGGCCTCTTCAATCTGCGCGTGATCGCTCATGTCAATGTTGTTCCTTAAAAAATAAAGGGCTACCGCACGGTACATGGCGCCGCTATCAACATAAATATAATGTAGTTTTTTGGCTAATGCCTTGGCTAGTGTGCTTTTACCGCATGATGAGTAGCCGTCAATAGCTACTATAATATTGTTGCTCATTTGGGGGCGAAGTTAAGGTTTTTTGGTGAATGGTGGATAGTTGGTTTGGTGGGTAGTTGTAATACGGACAATAAATTTTTAATAAAAAGCAACCACTCACTATCTTTAGCCATGAATTTAAATAAGGCCGACCTGCAACGCGAAATTTCTTACAAAACATCGCGCAGCGGGGGCAAGGGCGGGCAAAACGTAAATAAAGTATCAACCAAGGTAGAGCTGCTTTTTTCTATTGATGACAGTGCCTTGTTTACCGATGAGGAAAAGCAATTACTGAACGAAAAGCTACTAACCCGTTTTAACAAGGATGGGCTTGTACAGGTAATATGCGACGAGGAGCGCAGCCAGTACTTGAATAAAGAGATAGCGGTAGAACGGCTTGTTGTGTTACTCACCACTGCCCTGCACAAACCTAAAGTGCGCAAACAAAGCAAAGTGAGCCGCGCGGCAAAACTGGCCCGCCTGGGCAATAAAAGAATACAATCGGCCAAAAAGGCCGACCGTAAAAAAAAATTTGATTATTAATTGAACCTATACAACACCGTTACCGATCCCCACTGATGGGTGCTTTTAACCTGCTGTTTAACTTCACGGGTATTAATAACAGCGCCAACATCAAACACGAAGCGGCTGGTGGTAAGCGCCACCCCTAATTGGTTGCTAAACACAAGGTGGTTAATATCGCCAACAATTTCTTGCGTGCCGGATTCGGGGTGGTCTTTAAAGATATTGCCTTGTACGGTAGCGTCATAAATCACCGCGTTAATTTGTGGTTTATAATAAAAGAAAAATTCGTTTTTATGCAGCAAGGTGTTGTTGTTTTTGCTAACTGTACTTTGTGTACTTACCGATTGGAATAACTGGTTAAAATTACCCAAACGTACCATTGGCCCAAGGGCGGCGCCATTGAAGCCTGTACCCGCGTTTAAATAGCCCGAATAGCTAATATCAGCCCATGAACCACGGGCCAAAAGTTTATTTACCTCAAAACTAAGGTTTAACTGCGGCGCATTACGCACCTGGTATTGCCAGGTGTTAAGTTCATAAAAACCGAAAGTATTGTGAATGAATTTTTGTATAGCATAGCCGCCGGCCGCGGGGCCTACTACACCAATTTTTGCAGATAACTTGAGTGAGGTTTCATTTTTATAAATGATGTTTCCTGATAGCCCCAGGTACAGATACCCCGCAACAGGCCTGTCAATTAAGTTTGCCGAAGCTAATTGGCCCGACTGGGCATTATATATTTTTTGGCCTATCTCAAAACCGGCAACATAATTTGCTATTTCATGGTGGTCTTTCATCTTACTGAAATCTATAGCCTTGTTATATTTTATAAAAAAACCGTTGGTATAGTACCTGTCTGAGCCCTGGCCAAGGAAAGAATCGTTATCCGACTGGAAGCCTATTTCGTTTGCGCGGTTTTGCGCGTATGAGTTAGCGACTGCTAAAATGCAAAGTGCTAAAAGGAAAAGTATCTTCTTCATTATGAGATTTAAGGGTGCGCTAATGTAAAAAAAGCAAGGATATTATCCCTGCTTTTTATGTCATTTAAAACGAGTAGCCAAAACTTACATACGGCCACCAGGGGAGGAACCTGTCTTGTGTGAAAACCGGGCTTACGCCGGTGCGAAACGCGAAACCGCCATCAAGCGGCTGGTAGCGATACCCAAAGTTTAGTGTGCCAAGTACGCCATTATGATTTTTCTCCTTAACGTAATATCCTCCGTTAGGGTCTATAACCTCGTAGTACCTGTTATCAAAAAAAACATCGTTAGTGTTAACATTATAATAGGTAATACCCGCGCCTACCTCAAAATATTTGCCGTGTTTCCCGGCAAGATAATTTACCACAAGCGGGGCGGTAAATAAATGTTCGCCGCTTTCTGAGTAGTAACTTAACCCGATACGGCCTCCCCAGCCATCAGGGCGTTTGGCAAAACGTGTATCGTAGTTAACAGAATAAACAGCACCCGGGCCAAGCAACTCAAAAAACACGGTTTTACCCTGTTTATTGGCATATACTTTATTAAGGGAATCTTGTTTGGCGAGGTATTGGTTTTGAGCGGAAGCGGTAAGAGAGCAAGCGAAAACTAAAGCGCATGCTGCGAGGCTTAGTTGTAAAGTTTTAATCATATAAGGTTTAAATCAACCCGAAGATAAACCAATTTATATAAAAGCTAAATTATGAGTTATCTTTTTTACTATAAAGATATTAAACGCAAAAATGGAAAAATAGCCTGTAGCTTGTATTTATTTCCCCTCTTGAGAGGGGGCGCGTAGGGCTGCGAAATGGGAGGGGTGTGTTCACAAACTTTAAAAGCTGGCGAACACACCCCTAACCCCTCTCAAGAGGGGAACTATTTTGTTCGGCCTCTTGAGAGCAGGTGGACGAATGTTGTGTTAAGTAAGCTGCATTAATTTCACTTCTTGAGATGAGGCATCATAAGGTTGCAAAATAGAAAGGGTGTGTTCACAAACTTTAAAAGCTGGCGAACACACCCCTAACCCCTCTCAAGAGGGGAACTATTTTTTGTCCGGCCAGGTGAACGAATGTTGTATTAAGTAAGCTGCATCAATTTCCCCTCCTGAGATAAGGCATAAGGTCGCAAAATAGAAAAGGTGTGTTCACAAACTTTAAAAGCTGGCGAACACACCCCCAACCCCTCTCAAGAGGGGGAACTATTTTCATCAGTATTAATTCACAACCTTCACTTCTTTCTCTTTCACCGTTAAATCAAGCGGCTCGGGTACCAGTTCGGTAAGGAGGGCAAGGTTAATTACCTCGCGCATATCCGTGACGTAATGGAATTTGAGGTCGGTAATGTAATCTTCTTTTATTTCCAGGATGTCTTTCTGGTTCGATTTACAAAGGATGATCTCTTTGATATTGGCGCGTTTGGCAGCCAGTATCTTTTCTTTGATACCACCCACAGGTAACACACGCCCACGCAGGGTTATCTCACCCGTCATGGCCAGGTGTGGTTTTATTTTACGCTGGGTAAATGCTGATACCAACGCGGTAAGCATCGTAACGCCTGCTGATGGACCATCTTTAGGGGTAGCGCCTGCTGGTACGTGTACATGGATGTCCCATTGCTCAAACAGTTTTGGGTTGATGTTAAAGTAACCAGCATGCGCGCGCAGATATGCCAGCGCTATGGTAACCGATTCCTTCATCACATCGCCAAGGCTGCCTGTTAGGGTTAACTTGCCGTTACCGGGGCTAAGGCTGGCCTCAATAAACAGTATATCGCCGCCAACGGATGTCCAGGCCAGGCCTGTTACTACGCCAGCGGTATCGTTGTTTTCATAAAGATCTTTATCGTAAAATGGGGCGCCAAGTATCTTTTCAACCTCTTTTTTGCTTACCAATACATTATATGGTTCTTCCATAGCAATGTTTTTGGCAACGCCGCGTATTACAGAACCTATTCTTTTTTCCAGCGTACGCACGCCCGATTCGCGGGTATAATCTTCTACCAGTTTCTCCAACACATCAGCCTTTACCACAACATCTTTAAGTGTTAAGCCGTGGGCCTCGCGTTGTTTTGGTAGCAGGTGCTTCTTGGCTATTTCAATCTTTTCTTCGATAGTGTAACCGTTCACTTCTATGATCTCCATCCTGTCGAGCAGGGCAGGCTGTATCGTACTCAGTGAGTTTGCCGTAGCGATGAACATCACGTTCGACAGGTCGAAATCCATCTCCACGTAATTATCATAAAAAGTGCTGTTCTGCTCGGGGTCAAGCACCTCTAAAAGGGCTGATGACGGGTCGCCACGGAAATCTATGCTTACCTTATCAATCTCGTCCAGTATAAATACCGGGTTTGCTGCACCGGCCTTTTTAACCGACTGGATGATCCTGCCCGGCATAGCGCCGATGTAGGTTTTACGATGCCCGCGAATTTCGGCCTCGTCCCTTACGCCACCTAAAGCCATGCGTACATATTTGCGACCCAGGGCTTTTGCTATTGATTTACCCAACGATGTTTTACCAACCCCGGGAGGGCCAACCAGACAAAGGATTGGCGCCTTCATATTGTGTTTCAGCTTCAATACTGCCAAATATTCAATAATACGCTGTTTTACCTTGTCAAGGCCAAAATGGTCTTTGTCCAATACCTTTTGCGCCCTTTTAAGGTCGAAATTGTCTTTTGTAAATTCGTTCCACGGCAAGTCAAGTAATAGCTCGAGGTAGTTTATCTGCACCGAGTAGTCTGCCGCGGCAGGGTTGGTGCGGGTGAGTTTTTCAAGTTCCTTGGCAAAGTGGGTTTTAACCTCTTTGTCCCATTTCTTTTTCAGGGCGCGCTGGCGCAGGTTCTCAATCTCCAGGTCGGGAGAGGTGCCGCCAAGTTCTTCCTGTATGGTTTTTAGCTGTTGGTTCAGGAAGTAATCGCGTTGCTGCTTATCCAGATCCACACGTACTTTGGTTTGGATCTGATTTTTCAGCTCCAGCATTTGCAGATCGAGCGTTAAATGCTCAAGCACCATATTTATCCTGTCGCGCAGGCTGGCAGTTTGCAGTAATGCCTGCTTAGCCGCCATATCCGCGTTCATATTTGATGATATGAAGTTGATAAGGAAGGATGTGCTTTCGATATTACGGATAGCGATACCTGCTTCGCTCGGGATATTTGGCGAAAGCTGTATGATGTTCATGGCCATGTCTTTAACAGACGATACCATGGCTTTAAACTCTTTATCCTCTTTTGCCTTTATCTCCTTAAATGGGTCAATAGTGGCTTTTATGTATGGCTCGCTTTGCACCTCTTCCCTTAGCGTAAAACGCTTTTTACCCTGTAGTATCACAGTGGTGTTACCATCGGGCATTTGCAGCATTTTAATGATAAGGGCAATGGTACCAACCTTGTTAAGTTGGTCAAAAGTAGGGTCTTCAATACTTACATCCTGCTGGGCAACAACACCAATGAGGCGGCTGCCTTTGTTGGCGTCGCGTATTAGTTTGATAGATTTATCGCGGCCAACGGTGATGGGGATAACAACACCCGGAAATAATACGGTATTGCGTAAAGGCAGTATAGAAATAATATCGGGTACCTCTTCATTGTTCATTTCTGCCTCATCCTCTGACGACATCAGCGGGAAAAATTCAGAATCTTCATTAATGGAAGGCATGGTATTCTTAAAATCGAACGGATCAAAACTCATTAATCACCTTATTATGTATGGTAACAACGTCATAATGGCAGGTACGGAAACCCCGGCCTTGCAAATACGGGCTATTTACCAATTGTTATATATTCAAATATACAGTTTCAAGAGCTATGCCAATGTATCTTAATTACAGCGGCTAAATGCCATTCAATTGTAATTGATTGATTTTTTGCGATTTGCGTGGATTTAATAAGTGAAGGGAAATTACAACCGCGTTTAAAGAAAGTGGAAAAAAAGTCAGCCCATTATGAGGTTAATTAGAAGGAGATGTAGCAACATAAATTACTGCGCAAAGAGGGTGAGAAAAAAACTTTCAATTTAATTCCGGAAGTTATGGCTACACCCGTGCTTCTTCAACCACTCCTTTATTAGTTTTGCCGGCTTCCAGCTCCTCAAAATATTTTTTCCTTACTACGCTGGTCATTTTATGGTCGCCTGTATGGCTCCAGCCGGGTGGCATAAAAATATACATCACTTTATTTTTGATGCCCGGGGCACGGTAAACATCTTTGGCCAATGCCACAATTTCGCCGAAATAAGCATCCAGGAAACTGTTCTTGATCATGGGGCGGCTTATACCATACTCAATGGGGATGCTGCGGTCTTCGGGGTAGTAGGTGCCAAATACTTTGTCCCAAATGTTAAGCAGGTTGCAAAAGTTGGTATCCATATATACCACATTACGGGCATGATGTACCCTGTGGTGTGATGGGGTAAGGATGATATTATTTAAGAAACCCAGACGGCCATCCTTAATAATGTTTTCGCCAACGTGTATCATGGCACCCCAGGTACCATCAACAAACATAATAACAAACAGCATTGCCGGGTTTACGCCAAGCAAAATACAAATACTGGTGCGGATGAGGTCGGCATAAGGCGCTTCTAAAAAGAAGTGTGCGTAGGTGACCGATAGGTTCATGTCTTCGGGCGCATGGTGGGTAGAATGAAGGCACCACAGCAGGCGCACCTTATGCGCCAGATAATGGTATATAAAGTGCGCGAACTCCCATATCACATAGCCGTAAATGAACCAATACCAGGTAAAGGTGGTTTTAAAAATGGCGACAGGTAAAAACCATTTGATGCAAAGCCCCACCATGGCAAACGAAATTACCCTGCCTACAAAAGAGTTTAAAACATAGGTGAAGAAAGAGATCTTATAATTAATGACGTGGAATTTTTTGTAGAATGCCGCCCTGATAATCTCGAGCAATAACACCAGCGGCGTAAGCGGAACCAGCAAAGAAACGATGCCCTCATAAGTTAAAAACTTATTGTAATTACCGGATCTTATAATATCAAGGAAACCACCCAGGTTCCAAAAGCCTGTAAATTCATTTGCTATTGCCTTTAAAAAATCCATAGGTATAAAACAGATTAAGATATTACGTTATGCAAGTTAAGGTTGTGAAGGGTATAAATCAAGTTTTTGAGCCGAAAATGTGGTTCTGAGGTTCTTAATTAATTGCTCGATTTAAGCTTTAAGAGTAGCTCTGCATGACCTTTTATTAAGATAACTTGCACGCAATTCTAAAATTATTAACAATTTGCAGGCATGGTATAATAAATTAACACATATATAGTTTATGTATTGTTATTGGATAATACCCGCTAATTAAATATGAGGCTGTCGGCTATAATTTCCTTTTTCATTCTAAGCTCGCTCGAAACAGCGTCGGCACAAAACGCCTACGTAAAAATGGGGCAGCAGGCTTTTATGGACGGCAATTTTAAAGCCGCCGTAAAGCAGTTGGAAAAGGCCTGTATAATAGATAGCACCAATGCCAATGCTTACTGGATGCTGGGCTATTCTTATTACCATAGCGAAAACTATCGCAAATCAATTGCTGCATACACCAAAGTTATTTTTATAAACCCTATAGATGCTACGGCGTATTATTACCGCGCACGTGCAAAAGGCTATATGGGTAAAGATACCTTTCTGTCGCCGGCCGAGCGTGAGAAATACCTCTTGGGAGCGATATTCGACTTAACTAAAGCTCTTGCCATTGACCCAAACGATCATGGTAAATGCTTCCAGACCCGCGGTATAGCTTACCGCGAGTATGGGGTGTTTAAACTACAGCCCGGCGCTACTTATGATAAAGTTCGTGGTATTAATTCGTTAAAAGCTTCTATTACCGATCTGGAAAAAGTACTGGCCGATAACCCCGGTAGGGCTGATATATCTTCGCTTATCGAGCTATCTAAAGAGAAACTGGCAACCGCTACCGGGCATCATTAATTAATAAAGCTGCCCTTTATGTGGTAGTTATTTGCACCCATTATTTTAACCCGTTGCATCTTTTCAATTAAATAATACGCTTTGGGGGCGTAAATCAATCTCTCGGTAGTATTGTAAAGGATGTTGTGGGTTCTGTTTACAATGGCTATTTGGGTAACCTGTCCCGCCTTTTTACGGATCACTATCTCGCGTGTTTTTAACTCCGGGAATTTGGCCTTGTAAACAGTGCTGTCGTTATTGCTTTGTACATCGTAGCTTTGTTTCCAGGCAGGTTTGTTAATGTCGCTTTCTATAAACAGGTTTAATTCTTTTTTCCAGCTGCTTATGTGTACGTTTTTGCTTTCGGTAGCGCCGTTATGGTTAACCGTTTTGTTTACGTCGGGGTTTTGTTGGGTAAGCAGGGTATCCTGTTTGCCAAAGTAACCTTTCAGGTCAAAGTATTGCAGTTCGGCGCCGGTCTCTTTTATTTCGGGTTTATTACAAGCGTAGCCGCTGCCTAAAAGCAACAGCACGCCTGCATAAATCGTATATTTTTGGAATGGTTTAAACCAATACATTACCGGTCATTTCTTCGGGGATGGGTACGCCTAAAATTTTAAGGATGGTAGGGGCAATGTCGCCAAGTTTACCGTCTTTAACCTCTTTAACATCATTATCTATAATAATGCAAGGTACCAGGTTGGTGGTATGCGCGGTATTTGGCGAGCCATCTTCGTTTATCATGTAATCGGCGTTGCCGTGGTCGGCAATAATGATGAATGAGTAGCCATTTTTTAAACCAGCCTCTACAACAGCTTTTGTGCAGGCATCAGCGGTTTCGGCGGCCTTAACTACCGCGCTGAACACGCCTGTATGGCCAACCATATCGGTATTGGCAAAGTTTAAACAAACAAAATCGGGCCAGCCGGCTTCCAGTTCGGGGATGATGGCATCGCGGATGCCTTCGGCGCTCATTTCGGGCTGCAGGTCGTAAGTAGCAACCTTTGGCGATGGTACTAAAAGGCGTTTTTCATCTTTAAACTCCGTTTCGCGGCCGCCCGAGAAGAAGAACGTTACGTGAGGGTATTTCTCGGTTTCGGCAATGCGAATCTGTTTTTTACCGGCACTTTCTAAAACCTCGCCCAATGTTTTGCTCAGGTCATCCTTCCGGAAAACAACTTTCACATTTTTAAAGGTCTCGTCGTACGAGGTCATGGTTACGTAGAAGATATCCAGCGGCCTCATGCCATATTCCGGGAACTCCTTTTGAGTAAGCGCCTGCGAAATTTCACGGCCCCTGTCTGTACGGAAGTTAAAGCATATCACCACATCGCCATCCTTTATAACGGCTACTGGTTCGCCATTCTCGTCAACCTTAACAATAGGTTTTATAAATTCATCGGTAACACCTTCGGCGTACGATCTTTCTATCGAGGCTAAAATATTATCGGTAGCATCGCCTTCGCCTTTAACCATCAGGTCGTAAGCCAGCTTTACGCGTTCCCAGCGGTTGTCGCGGTCCATGGCGTAATAGCGGCCAATGGCTGATGCCAGGCGCACAGGCGAATCGGCAATGTGGTTTTCAAGCTCGGTGATAAACTTTAAGCCCGAGTTTGGGTCGGTATCGCGACCATCTAAAAAGGCATGCACAAACACTTTCTCCAGCCCTAATGCCTTTGTAGCATCGGCCAAACCTTTTAAGTGGGTAATGTGCGCGTGTACGCCGCCATCGCTCACCAGGCCAATAAAATGCAGGTCCCTATCGTTCTCCTTGGCATATTTAAATGCATCAAGTATGGTTTCATTCTGTACAAATTCGTTATCAATAACGGCTTTGTTAATACGGCCAAGCTCCTGGTAAACCACACGGCCTGCGCCGAGGTTCATATGGCCAACTTCCGAGTTGCCCATCTGCCCTTCGGGCAAACCAACGGCAAGGCCCGATGCCTCCAGCTTAGAATTTGGATACTGCGCTATCATCGAATCGAAAAACGGCGTATTTGCCGCCACAATAGCGTTTGATTGATCGTTACGGCCATAGCCCCAGCCGTCGAGTATAATTAGAGCAACTTTTTTTTCGTTTTCCACAATGCAAATATAAAAGCAACGTTTATACATTGTAGTTTAAACACGGTTTATTTTTAATAAGTGCAACAATTACTTAGTTTAGTGGTCATATATAACAATGAGACTAAAACATCTGCCTTTACTAACCTTACTTTTTTTGCTGCCCCGCGTAGCAAACGCAGATGTTATTGATAAAATTGCCGACCTGTTAAAAAATGCCAACGCTTCGGAAATTGCCGCATACTTTGGTAGCAATGTAGAAATCAGCATCAGCGATGAGAGTAACACCTACTCTAAAGCGCAGGCAAAAATGATACTCGATAAGTTTTTTAAGGATAACAAGCCTCACTCAGCAAAACTGCTGCACCGTGTAAGCTCTAACCCTAATTATAACTTTGGTGTATATATCTTAACTACCGAGAAGGGTAGGTTCAGGGTATCGTGCACGCTTAAGGAGATAAATAAGGTGATGCAAATCATGGAGTTGCGAATTGAAACGGAAAAACCTAATTAATGCGCAATTGTTCTTACTTTTGAAACTCAAAAAACAAAGGTTTGGACAAAGAAATTATACACAAATTCATCGTAAATGCTTTAAGTGAAGATGTTGGCGACGGCGACCACACATCACTATCAACCATAGAGGCAGGTACGCAAGGCAAAGCAAAGTTATTAGTTAAAGATACCGGCATACTTGCGGGTGTTGAACTGGCTTTAGAGATATTCCGCGAGGTTGACCCTAACCTTAAGGTTACCGTATTTTTAAATGATGGCGCCGAAGTTAAGCCCAAAGACATTGCCCTTGAAGTAGAAGGCGACGCGCAGGCTATATTAAAGGCAGAGCGCCTGGTGCTTAACTGCATGCAGCGCATGAGCGGTATTGCCACCACAACCCACCAAATTGTAGACCTGTTAAAGGGTACCAACACAAAAGTTTTAGATACCCGCAAAACCACCCCGGGCTTGCGCTATCTTGAAAAATGGGCGGTACGCATTGGCGGCGGCGTAAACCACCGCTTTGGGCTGTATGATATGATCCTGATTAAAGACAACCATGTTGATTACTCGGGCGGTATACGCCAGGCAATAGAAAATGCCAATAAATACCTTGCAGATACAGGTAAAAAACTGGCGATTGAAATTGAGGTGAGAAACCTGGAAGAATTGGAGCAGGTTTTGCAAACAGGTAATGTAAACCGTATTTTAATAGATAACTTTAATTTTGACCAACTAAGGCAAGCCGTAGCTATGATACAGGGCCGCTACATTACCGAAGCATCCGGCGGTATCACTATTGATAACATACGCGATTATGCCGACTGTGGTGTTGATTATGTTTCGGTAGGTGCTTTAACACATTCGGTAAAAAGCCTCGACCTAAGTTTAAAAGCGGTAAAATTATAGTTATATATTGCGGTATATAACATCAAATTAATAATATTGCAGGCAGATGCTATCAGTCTACTCGATTTCGGCTCTTATTGCGGCTTATCTTTTCGGATCAATTCCTACTGCAGTATGGATAGGGCAGGCCTTCTACCATATCGACGTTAGAGAATATGGCAGCGGTAACGCCGGTGCTACAAATACATTCAGGGTACTGGGTAAAAAAGCCGGCATCCCCGTAATGCTGCTCGATATTTTAAAGGGGTGGACAGCAACCAACCTGGCTTATATTGTAGGCACAAGTACTACGGGGCCATTCAATTCGGTAGCGTTTGTTAATTTACAGCTTGCCTTAGGTATAGCTGCTGTAATGGGCCATTTGTTCCCGGTTTTTGCGGGTTTTAGGGGCGGTAAAGGTATAGCCACACTTTTTGGAATGATATTAGCTATAAACTTGCCGGCTGCTTTACTTTGCGTAGTTGTTTTTATTACAACGTTGCTAATAACGCGTTATGTATCGCTTTCATCAATTTTAGCCGGTTTTATTTATCCCATCGGGATCACATTTGTTTTCCATGTGAGTGTTAAATCGGTCATTATTTATGGGATGTGTATATTTATACTGGTATTGGTAACGCACCAAAAAAATATAGAACGATTGCTAAAGGGTAAGGAGTCGAAAGTTAATTTATTTAAAAAGAAAACCACCTGACTTACCATGAAGAGAATTAAACCCCTGTTGGCTCTGGCTGTAATAGCCATTGCCGCCTATGCTTGTTCTACTGTACCGCTTACAGGCCGTTCACAACTTAGTTTAGTAAGCGACGACCAGATAAACCCCGCGGCGGCGCAAAGCTACCGCCAGCTTTTATCAGACCCCAGCACAAAAGTTATCAGCACTGGTACCGATGCCCAGCGTGTAAAACGTATTGGCAGCCAGCTTGCAACAGCCATTGATAGTTACTTAAAGGCTAATGGATACGGCAGCCAGTACAACTACCAATGGGAATTTAACCTCATACAAAGCAAAGAAATAAACGCGTGGTGTATGCCGGGCGGTAAAGTTGCTGTGTATAGCGGCATTTTACCGGTTACCGCCACCGATGCCGGCCTTGCAACCGTTATGGGCCACGAAATTGGTCATGCCATTGCCCACCACTCTGCCGAAGCGCTTTCGCAGCAAATGGCTGTACAGGCGGGCGGCGCCGCGGTTGGTGCGGCTACAGGCAATAAATCGCAGGCTACGCAAGCTGTTATTGGCACACTTTACGGCGTAGGCGGCCAGTTGGCTACCTTAAAATACTCGCGCGATAAAGAGAACGAGGCCGATAGGCTGGGCCTGACTTTTATGGCTATGGCCGGGTACGACCCACGCCAGGCTGTTAGCTTTTGGCAACGCATGGCCGCCCAAAACCAGGGCGCGCCGCCGGAATTTTTAAGCACCCACCCAAGCGATGCTACCCGTATAGCCAATATCCAAAAGCTAATACCCGAGGCTATGAAATATTATAAGGGTAAATAAACCATCTGTTTACCACAGAGGGCACAAAGATTTCCACAGGGGTCACAAAGAGTTTTTTCTTTGTGACCTTTTTAGTTTTACGATTTACTCACCCGGTCGTTGGGCTCACTCAAACCCTCTCCAAAGGAAAGGACTTGAAAATACCCTCTTTGCAAAGCAGAGAAGGTCGACCAGCGAAGCGTCGTCGGGGTGAGTAAACTACGCGATAGACTTCTGACAAACAATCACAAATATCTTCCGTTCTACCATCATGGCTACGTCTAAATCCCGCTTCCTTACTGCCCAGTGGCGCAACCTGGTGATGCTCAATTACGAGGTTGACCCCGAAATACTGAAACCTTACCTCCCCGCCGCTACCGAAATTGACCTTTGGGAAGGCAAGGCGCTTGTAAGTATGGTAGGGTTTATGTTTAAGGACACCCGGGTGCTGGGTATTAAATGGCCCTTTCATGTGAACTTCGAGGAAGTAAACCTGCGGTTTTATGTGCGCCATTTTGATGGTAAGCAATGGAAACGGGGGGCGGTTTTTGTGAGCGAAATAGTGCCTAAAAGTATCATCGTTTTGATAGCAAATAACCTTTATAAAGAGCATTACCGTGCGTTGCCAATGCGGCATTCGGTTACCAAATCCGGTGTTAACCATACCCAGTTTTTGTATGAATGGAAGCTAAAAGGCAAATGGAATAAGCTTGGTGCTACTGTACGTAATAGTCTTACGCAAATTGAAGCGGGCAGCCCCGAAGAATTTATTTTTGAACATTACTGGGGCTACAACCGCTTAACCGACCATAAGACCATGCAATACGAGGTTGAGCACATTTCATGGCAAATTGCGGAAGTGAAAGATTTTGTATTTGAAGCCGATATTAAAGAATTGTATGGAGATGCCTTTGTGCCCTACCTTAGCGCAAGGCCTGTATCCGCTTTTTGGGCTAATGGCTCGGAGATAGCGGTCAGGATAGCTGATAAGCTGTTGCTGGACGCGGTTTTACCGGGTTAAGCATTACAGGTCATCTGTGAAATGCCTTTTCTCTTTTTCGTTGCTAAACTTTCGGCTATTGTAATCGGCCGATTTGTTTTTGGGGATAGACAATGATTGCCATTCGGCATCCTTTAACATCTTTGCTATATATACGATCTGGCCCACGTGATACGGGTAATGAGCGAGTTGGCGGTTAATAGCTTCTGTTACGGTATGCCCGTCGTTACGTATAAAAATGATTTTTTCGAGGTCATCTTCAGTTAAGCTACTTAGCGCGTTTATTAAACATTGCCATGCATCGTTCCATTTTTGCAAAAGTTGCTCGTGGCCTTCGGCCGGTGCTTCAAATTCGTTATCTCGGTTACGCCAGGGCTTTTCACCGTCGCTTGTCAAAAAGTCGGTAAAACGGCTCAGCATGTTACCAGCTATATGGTTCATAATAACGGCTATGCTGTTGCTTTCAGGTGCAGGCTGCCAATATAACTTCTCGTTGTTTAACTGGGCAATAGCTCTTTCTGCTAACAACTTATAATACTCAAACTGCTTTATACTGCTTTGCAGGAAACTGTTTTTCATATCTTAACATTTGTTCCTAAAACTTCTAATATGGCCTTTGCTTTCAATAAACATTCATTGTACTCGGCTTCGGCGCCGGCGTGGTAAGTAATAGCGCTGCCAACATGAAACGACAGATATTTTTTAGCGCTATTATATAGCAAAGTACGTATCACCACGTTAAAATCAAAATCGCCATCCGCGCTAAAGTAGCCTACGGCGCCGGAGTATACGCCGCGTTTGCTGCGTTCGTACCGCTCCATCAATTGCATGGCGCTTATTTTGGGCGCGCCCGTCATGCTGCCCATCGGGAAGGTGTTTTTGATGGCTTCCACGGCCGATACATCATCGCGCAGTTCACAAACCACGGTTGATACCATTTGGTGCACCTGCTTAAAACTTTGAATGCCATAAAGTTCCTCTGTTTTTACGGTGCCGGGCACGGCCGAATGAGTGAGGTCGTTCCGCACCAGGTCTACTATCATTACGTTTTCCTGGAGCTCTTTTGGGTGATTGCGTAACTCTTCTATAATGGTCTTATCTATAGCTTCATCAGCGTCCCGCCTTGCGGTACCTTTAATGGGCTGCGAAATGAGTTTATTACCACGCTTAGCCAAAAAACGTTCGGGCGAGGCACACATAATGTAGTTGCCTTTCCATTTAAAAAATGTAGAGAATGGTGTAGGCGATACGCCGTTCAGATTTTGAAAAATCGATAGCGGATCTATCTCAGTATCCTCCGCATAAAACTCCTGACAAAAATTGGTTACATAGATGTCGCCTCTAACAATATGCTGCTGAATTTTTTCTACGGTTTCCACATACTCAGCTCTGCTGAACCTTGGTTGCAAATGTACAGGATTAGTTCGAGTACCCGGTACGAGTTCGAATCTCGTAATTTGCTCAAATATATTCGCTGCATTATCTCCAATTATCTCAATCGCATTTCCTTTGATGCGGATCAATGTTTCGGGCGCAAAAAAGTACAGGTCAGGGAAGTTGAGGTGGTGCGGATTTGTAGAGTGGAGGTGCTCTATTTCGTTTTTCAAATCGTAACTAAAGAAGCCCGTGATCCAGCCGGGGTAGGCGTTCTTAAATTCAGACAGCCGGGCGAACGCTTCGCCAGCATTGGCTGTTAGTTCAGCTTTGGCACCAATGGCGATTATGGTATCAAACTTCCCGTACGGGTCGTTAAAACTATTGCTATCAAGGTAGCATAACGTATCGGATTTCGCCGCCCAGGCAAGCGCTTTTTGTTTAAATAATGCTACGTTGGTTACCTCGGTTATCACATGGCAAATGTAATAGTTATAAACCTTCTTTCTCTTTCATCCAAGTGTCAAAACCCTTTTTTTGATTGTGAAGGGTGATGGTTATAAATATTGCAGGCAGTAAACCTAAAGAAAAGTTGAAGAGGATAAATAATACAAATAATAACATAACACCGTATAAACAATAACCAAGACGTTTACGGTCTTCATCATACAATTCATACCCCGAGAGTTTGATCCCTAAAAAAGAGCAGTAAAGTAGTAATGCCCACGATATAAGCATTAAGTAAATTTGATAGCCATTATTATATGTTAAAGTAAACAAGAGTAATAAGACACCTAACAAACAACATACTAAAGAAATGTATGAAGCAATTTTAAGCGTAGACGGTTTAAACATGATGGTTGGTTTAGCTTTTAAATATAGTAGATTTTTAGTCAAAAGGCCCCGTTTATAGGGGCCTTTTAAATGTTTAATTTTATGCTGATTAGTGCAATACCAAAGTTTGCTTCCTGTCCGGTCCTACAGACAACCATTTGATAGGTACTTGCAGCTCCGCTTCCAAAAACTCTATATATGATTGCAATTTAGCCGGGATCTCGTTCAATTCGTCAATGCCGGTGATGTCCTCGGCCCAGCCGTTAATCTCTTTTAATACCGGTACGGCATCAACCGAGCAAATATCGTACGGCATGTAGTCAATTTGTTCGCCCAAGTAGTTGTAGTGCGTACAAGCATAAATTTTATCAAAACCGCTCAATACATCAGCCTTGGTCATTACCATTTGGGTAACGCCGTTTAGCATAATGGCATATTTAAGAGCCGGCAGGTCTATCCAGCCACAACGGCGTGGGCGACCAGTGGTAGCACCAAATTCGTGACCAATGCGGCGCAGTTCTTCGCCTGTTTCGTCATGCAATTCGGTAGGGAAGGGGCCGCCGCCAACACGGGTACAGTAAGCTTTAAAAATACCGATAACATCGCCAATTTTACTTGGGGCAATACCTAAACCGGTACAAGCGCCTGCGGCTGTAGTGTTTGATGAAGTAACAAAAGGATAAGAACCAAAATCAATGTCAAGCATAGCACCCTGCGCGCCTTCGGCTAATACTTTCTTGCCCTCTTTAATGTAGTTGTTTACCAGGTGCTCGCTATCAACCAGCGGGAATTGTTTAATGTACTCTATAGCTTCAAAAAAAGCTGCCTCACGCTCACTAAAGTCGGCCACCTCGCCGTACATAGCCTGCAGCATAGAGGTATGTTTATCAACCAGTTTCTGGTATTTATCTTTAAAATCAGCCAGGGTTATATCGCCAATACGCAAACCGTTACGGCCGGTTTTATCCATATAAGTTGGGCCGATACCTTTTAAGGTCGAACCAATTTTACCGTCGCCCATTTTCTTTTCAGAAGCGGCATCAAGCAATTGGTGGGTTGGCAGAATAAGGTGCGCCTTTTTGGCTATCATCAAATTCTTTTTAGCCAGCAGGTCGTGGCCTGCATCCTTTAATTTATCAAGCTCTTTTTTTAGAGTGATAGGGTCTATCACAACGCCGTTACCTATCAGGTTCATAGTATTGTCGAAGAAAATGCCCGAAGGGATGGTGTTCAATACAAATTTTTTGCCTTCAAACTCTAAGGTGTGGCCGGCATTAGGGCCGCCCTGGAAACGCGCAATAAGGTCGTAACCTGCGCTTAGTACATCAACAATTTTACCTTTACCTTCGTCGCCCCACTGGAGGCCTAATAATACGTCAACAGCCATTAATTTATCTTTTGAATATATTTATTGAATTTTTTTGTGATCTCTTTTTTTATATGATCCCATTTTAATTTCTTAAAACAGATAGGGTCTGGTTGCATGTCTGCCTCAATAAAATAGGGCACAGACTTAATAACCATCATCAGCGAGTTGTTAGGATACCTTGTTTGATAAAAAGACAACATCTGCTCAAATGAAAAATGGTTTAGTAATTCATATAAGTCCCAAAAGTCTTTTTTCGCACCGCGCCCGGCTATAGCATTAAGTTTCAAAGCTATAATTTCTTCAACAGATGCGAACCTAATATTTTCCACAGAAGGATAGTCGTAGCTAAACTTTTCAAAGGTTTGTACAAAATCAACCTTTACGTTATTGATATATGTAAAAAACAAACGTGGGCTCTTTATTTCTTCGAAACTGAATGTGGGAAAATTATTGGCAATTTTGTCTATTATTTGTTCTCTTTCAAACGGTTGATCAGAGAACAAGTCAAGGTCTACCGAGGCGCGATGACCATATAGTAAAGATAATGCTGTACCCCCAACCAGTCTGAATTGTTTCAGTTCTTCAAAGTTCATCAATTCTGTCAGTAAACCCAAAGTTGCGGGTTCAACTGTTTCTTTATATAACATTTAAAGTCTGTAGGTTCGAGTTTAAATACCGAGCAGCAAAAATAAATTTCCTTATCGCCTATCCAATTTGCATTTACTATTTCTTTTCGGATCTTATTATCACCGTAAAAGTTTCTTATTGATTTAAAGTCCTCAAAAGAGCCTCTATCTATTACCTTTTCAATTACATACAGCGCATTTTTTGTGTAATCGATACTGTTCATATCAACATCCCAAAATGCTTGTTTGCTTAAAATAGGTTTATTCATTTTATTACGATACTTTCCTGTCGCAAAAGCCTTCGCGCAGTTTGGTGCAGTTACCGTAAAGGTTTAAGGAGTGGTGTTTAATATCGAACTTTAAAATATCGCCCATCATGCTCTGGATCTGCTGAATACGCGGGTCGCAAAACTCCACTACCTTACCGCAATCGATGCAAATGATATGATCGTGCTGTTTGTAGCCGTATGATTTTTCGAACTGGGCCATGTTTTTACCAAACTGATGTTTGGTAACCAGATCGCATGATACAAGCAATTCGAGGGTGTTATAAACCGTAGCGCGGCTTACGCGGTATTTTTTGTTCTTCATGTGGATGTATAACGATTCCACATCAAAATGGTCTGTCCTTGAATAGATCTCTTCAAGTATGGCGAAGCGCTCCGGGGTCTTCCTCAGGCTTTTGTTTTCGAGGTAGGCCTCAAAAATCTTTTTCACCAACGCAATGGTTTCCTGTACAGGCATAATGTTAAATTAACATGGCAAAGGTATTAATTATTTTGGAGAATAGAGCCAGGAATCAAGAAGTCAGGAGCTAGGATATAGGTGCTTTTTGTGAACAATCCTTCTATCTTGGCTCTTGACTCTAAATGTCTTGCCTCTTTATTAAGACGCTTTTTCAACCACCGAATCAAACCTGATAACGGATGTGATGCCTTTTACCTGGTTCAGTTTTTTGATCAGGTTATCCAGGTGCTCTGTATCGTTCACATAAACCATTATCGAGCCTTCAAAAATGCCGTTATCGCTATCAACCGTAATAGAACGGATGTTTACCTTAAAGTCGTTTGATATAACGGTGGTAAGTTTGTTGATCAAACCAACATCGTCAATCCCGCGGATGCGTAACCCGGTAAGGAAAGCCAGCTCCAGCTGTTTGGTCCATTTGGCTTTTACAATGCGGTAACCATAATTGGCCATTAGCTTAGCGGCGTTAGGGCAATTGGTACGATGTATCTTAATGCCGTCGCTAACGGTAACAAAGCCAAACACATCATCGCCGGGTATGGGGTTACAGCAATTGGCCAGTTTGTAGTCTATCTTTTGCAGGTCCTCGCCAAAAAGCAGTACGTCGGTATCTTTGGTTTTAATATTTCGTACAATGCTCTGTAGCTGTTCGCTTTCAATTTTATCCTGCGGTTTGTTTTCAATTACTTTTTCTGATGCCTGGTACTCCTTCAGGTCCTTCATATCAATAAGGCCTTTGGCTACATTGTAAAACAGGTCCTGTGTTGAGGGCAGCTTGAAGTAGTAACTTAGTTTATGAATGTTTTCGGAATTATAGGTGATCTTAAGCGATTTCATCTTACGCTCCAAGATCTCCTTACCATCATCGGCAATCTTACGTTTCTCTTCCTTAAGTGCCGATTTAATTTTGGCTTTGGCCTTAGCCGTAACCACAAAGTTTAACCAATCCTCTTTTGGTACCTGCTTGCCCGACGTAATGATCTCTACCTGGTCGCCATTCTGCAGCTTGTAACTAAGCGGTACCAGTTTATGGTTCACCTTAGCGCCAATACAGCTCGCGCCAACATCGGTATGTATCTCAAAGGCAAAATCCAGCGCGGTAGCGTTAAGCGGCAATTGTATTAAAGCACCTTTGGGGGTAAAGATGAAGATCTCGTCGCTAAAAAGGTTCATCTTAAAATCATCCAGGAAGTCCAGCGCGTTAGAGTCGGGGTTCTTTAACATGTCCCTAACCTTTTGCACCCATTGGTCTAAACCGCTGTCGGTAGATGATTCTTTATATTTCCAGTGCGCCGCGAAGCCTTTTTCGGCAATCTCGTTCATGCGCTTGGTGCGTATCTGCACCTCTACCCATTGCCCGCGTGGCCCCATAACCGTGGTATGCAACGATTCGTAACCGTTTGCCTTGGGCGATGAGATCCAGTCGCGCAGCCTGTCGGGGTTTGGCCTGTACAGGTCGGTAACTATCGAGTATGCTTTCCAGCAATCGGCCTTCTCATTTTCGGGCGTGCTGTCTAATATGATCCGGATGGCGAAAAGGTCATAAACTTCCTCAAAAGGGATGGCCTTTTTTTTCATCTTGTTCCAGATGGAATGGATGGATTTTGGGCGGCCAAACAGTTCGCCATGCAGATCCTGCCCTTCGAGCACTTTTTGCACCGGCTCAATAAAATCGCGGATAAACTTTTCGCGCTCTGTCTTTTTCTCGTTCAGTTTATTTTTGATGAACTGGTAAGTTTCGCGCTCCATGTATTTCATGGACAGGTCTTCCAGTTCGGACTTTATGGCGTATAAGCCCAGGCGGTGGGCCAGCGGCGCATACAGGTAAACCGTTTCTGAAGATAGTTTAAGCTGCTTATCGCGCGGCATAAACTCCATGGTGCGCATGTTGTGCAGCCTGTCGGCAAGTTTTATCAGTATCACCCTCACATCATCGGCAAGGGTAAGCAGCATCTTACGGAAGTTTTCGGCCTGTAAAGAGCTGTTGGTATCAAACACGCCCGATATTTTGGTTAGGCCATCAATAATTTTGGCCACTTTTTTACCAAATTCCAGCTCAATATCTTCCAGCGTAACATCGGTATCTTCTACAACATCGTGCAGCAGGGCGCATACAATGGATGTGGTACCCAAACCTATCTCTTCGGCAGCTATCTGGGCTACCGCTATGGGGTGGTATATATAAGGCTCGCCGCTTTTACGGCGCATATCTTTATGGCTTTCCAAAGCCATCTCAAAGGCCTTGCGTATCATGCGTTTATCGCCCTTTTGCAGGGTAGATTTACTGGCGCGCAGCAATGCCCGGTATCTTTTCAGGATCTCTTTTTTCTCGGCTTCCAGGTCAATCACTAAATCTTTCATGTATCAGTATGGCGGTATTACTATATTTAACCCGCAAACATTAAATTTTATTGCAGGTTTGTATAAAATAACAAAATAAAATGCGTTAATTTTGTATCAAGTAAAAATATGAAATTTATTGTTTCTCTGTTGATGTTTTGTTGCGCGCTTGGGAGCTTAAAAGCCCAGGACGAGAAACCCGCGCCACCTGTAACGTTAGGCAAAAATGATACCATTAAGGTATACATGACTAAGCTTGACGGTGAACTGGTTCCATGGATAGTTGCGCGCGAAGTACGCATTGTTGATACACGTATTTTTGCCAGCGAGCAGGACAGGCTTAACTACCTGCGTTTACGCTATAACGTGAACAAGGTAATGCCTTACGCGCGCTTTGCCGGCCAACGCTATCGCCAGTTACAACGGGACCTTGCCCTTACCGGCGATAAAAAGAAGCAGAAGGAATTGATGAAGGCCTGCGAAAGTGACGTTAAAGCGTTGTTTAATAAGGAAATTAAAAATCTGACAATTAGTCAGGGTGAGGTGCTTATAAAATTGGTTAGCCGCGAAACGGGCAACTCGAGCTTTGCCCTGGCCAAAGAACTTAAAGGTGGTTTTAACGCCTTCCTCTTCCAATCGGTAGCCCGCATATTTGGGCATAACCTTAAAGAAACGTACGACCCGATCGAGCAGCGCGACATTGAACAGATACTGCGCGACGCCGGATACGTTTCGAGCTATAACTAAATGAATAACGACAGCATTTACCAGTTTACAGTTGAGAAACTGAATGGCGAGCATATAGGCCTCGCCGACTATCGCGATAAAGTTTTAATGATCGTGAATATCGCATCGCAATGCGGTTTTACCCCGCAATTGAATGATCTGGCCGAACTTAAGAAAGAGTTTTCCGGTGAAGACTTTGATATACTGGCCTTCCCATCAAACGATTTTGGAGGACAAGAGCCTTTACAAGGTGAGGAGATCGCGGCTTTTTGCCACAACTATGGCAGCGATTTTACCATTTTTGAAAAGAGCAGGCTGCGCGGTGAGTTTGCCATACCGCTTTATAAGTACTTAGCAAAAACATCAAAACCCCGCTGGAATTTTCACAAATACCTTATTGACAGGAACGGTAAGGTTGTTGATTTCTTTTACCCCTTTACTAAACCAACCTCATCTAAAATAAAGAAAAAGATACAGCGCCTGCTGGCCGCTGTATCTAAATAGCGTTCTGTTTATGAAATTAGATATTTTAGTTTTACCTGTACATCCCGACGATGCCGAACTGGGCTGCGCGGGAACCATATTAAAGCATATTAGCCTTGGCCATAAAGTTGGTATTGTTGACCTTACCCGAGGCGAACTGGGCACCCGCGGCACCGCCGAGATCCGCGATAAGGAAGCCGCCAAAGCCGCCGAAATTTTAGGCCTTACCGTGCGTGAAAATCTTGCACTACCCGATGGCTTTTTTACTAATACCCAGGAGTATCAGCTGAAGGTTATTGCCGCTATACGCAAGTTTAAACCCGAAATTGTGATCACCAATGCCTACCACGACCGCCACCCCGACCATGGCCGGGCCAACGAGTTGGTAGAGGCTTCGGCATTTTTATCGGGCCTGCGCCGGATAGAAACTTTAGATGCTGATGGCAACGCGCAAGAACCCTGGAGGCCAAAGCAATTGCTGCATTTTATACAAGACAGGTATATTAAACCGGATATTATTGTTGATGTTACCGGTTTTTGGG
This sequence comes from Mucilaginibacter lutimaris, assembly GCF_042676625.1. Classification (NCBI taxonomy): domain Bacteria; kingdom Pseudomonadati; phylum Bacteroidota; class Sphingobacteriia; order Sphingobacteriales; family Sphingobacteriaceae; genus Mucilaginibacter; species Mucilaginibacter lutimaris. Next base: position 403,525 of record NZ_JBHTIA010000013.1, on the reverse strand, counting down.
ATAAGAAGATAGAAAGCGTTTACGCCTACAGCTCGCAATTCCACAGTTTGGAATATAACGAAGATGAGCCTCAAACCTACATCTCATCCCCCGAGTTTATTGACCAGATAAATGGCCGCGGCCGCGAGTTTGGCAAAAGCATCGAAGCCAAATACGGCGAAGGTTTTACATCAAGAAAGATCTTAGGGGTAGATAATTTAATGGAATTGAGGTGAAATTGCCTGTCGGTCTGACCTTATCGAAGGTCTCTACGTGCGACCAATGGTTTGACAGGCTGATCATGACAACAGCAAAGAACAAAGGATATTACACAACAAAGGCCGCTCTCTCAAGCGGCCTTTCTCTTTTTCCATTCAACCTTTAAACGCCAACATATTCAAAACGGTTGTTCTCGTTGCTTCGTTCGCGCTTTAGACGGTTCTCTTTGGCAAGCTTTAGCAGAATGCCCGATAATTCAGATGTTTTAAAATCCGAATCGAATTTTTCTTTGCAGTACTCTGCAATTGAAGATATTGAATGCGGTGTTTTAAAATAATCGCTGTTTAGCAACTGGTTTAACACCTTTGTAGCTCCTGGTTTTTTACGGCCGTGGTCCTCATTTAACTCGTTCTCTCTTGCCGTTCTGCGTCCTCTTCTATTGAAAATTTCAGATCCTTCCGCATCCCCCCGCTCTGTTTCCATAATCTCGTCTAAAAGCCTGTCAACCACTCTCACTTGTACAGCTTCAGACTGGAAAGAATTAACAACCTCAGCGATCTCTGTAAGCTGTTTTTTTAATTTTTCAATTTGTCTGTTCATCCTATTTCGTGTCCTAAAAGTATTTCAATAACGTGTTTTATATGTTACGTATACAGGCCTCCATTAATAACAACAGCGGCCCAATTATTTATATAAATATTATAATAACGCTATTTCGCAATTATAGTATTTGATAAATAAAAAAAGCGCCTGTTTGTGTCAAAACAGGCGCTCGTAGCAATATTATTACAGTAGAGTTATAGTTGCGGCAATATCTTTTCAAGCATATGCATGCCTTCGTCAATATGGCTGTTATCCATAATAAGCGCCGGTCTGAAACGGATGCTGCGCTTGCCACAGCCCAGGTACATGATATTATTTTGCAAGCCAATATTAATAAAGGTGTTGCGGGTGTTGGCATCGGGGAAATCGAAGGCAGTTAAAAGGCCTTTACCACGCACGTTGCTTACCATGTTATTTTTTGAAGCGATATTTTTTAAGCAGGTTTGCAGGTATTCGCCCGTTTTAGCGGCTTTTTCGCAAAGGCCGTCTTCTTCTATGATCTCCATAATTTTAGATGAGCGTACCATATCCACCAAACTGCCTCCCCAGGTAGAGTTGATGCGCGATGATACGTTGAACACATTATTCTCCACCTCATCAACCTTTTCGCCGGCCAGTATGCCGCAAACCTGCATTTTTTTACCGAAGGCCAAAATATCGGGGCGGGCGTTTTCGCCAAAGTGCTGGTGCAGCCAATACTTACCGCTAAGCCCAACACCGGTTTGCACCTCATCATAAATAAGCATCACATCGTTCTCATCGGCAAGCAGGCGCAATTGCTCTAAAAACTCCTGCCGCACATGTTTGTCTCCACCTTCCGATAACACGGGCTCTATGATAATAGCGCATACATCATCCGGGTTATCTGCAAAGGCCTGTTTAATTTGTGCTATCGACTTTGCTTCGCGGGCTTTCAAATCTTCAATATTTGCATCCGTTAGCGGGAAATGGATCTCAGGCAACGATATCCTTGGCCAATCGAACTTGGCAAACCACTTGGTTTTAACAGGTTGGGTATTGGTTAAGCTTAGGGTGTAACCCGAGCGGCCATGAAAAGCATTTTCGAAATGGATCACCTTAAAGCCCTTTTCGGTAGTGTGGCCTTTAGCAAAGTTTTTTTGAACCTTCCAGTCCATGGCTACCTTAAGCGCGTTCTCAATTGCTAACGACCCGCCGGCAATAAAAAAAGCGTGCGGCAAATATTCGGGTATGCCAACGCGGCTAAAGGTATCTACAAACTGGGCGTACTGCTCTGTATAAATATCTGAGTTTGATGGGTTGGTTAATGCTGCCAGCATCAGGTTTTTTTTAAAGCCTTCGTCGTTAAGCATTTTAGGGTGGTTGTAGCCCAACGGAACGGATGCAAAGCAGGTGAAAAAGTCTAACAGTGTACGGTTGTTTTTAGCGTCATAAATATGAACGCCCCGGCTCTTTTCCATATCAAAGGTAAGGTCGAAACCATCGGCCAGAATATGTTTGCTAAGGGTAGCCTGAACGTTCTGCGGAGTTACTTGCAATTGGTACATAAAGTAGATTAGTTGGTTACACAAATCTAACAAAATGGCCTAAATAACAATATTTTAAAGGTTTTTATACCAATTACCCCAAAAGTAACTTTAAATGAACTAAACCTATTTTTTGTACCCGACATGCTTTTGGTATGCGATGTTTTTTGTGTTGGATGACAGAAAAAGCATCTGAATGTGATGTGATTTAGGGGGTGTAAGCGAGCACTTGTTAAATGAAGAAGGCTAACCTTAGTGGGTTAGCCTTTCTATTTTCTTTAGCAGCTCATCCATTTCAAATGGCTTGGCCAGGAAATCGTCGGCGCCGGCGGCCAGGGCCGATGAGGCAATATCATGACTGGCAGATATCATGATAACCGGTATATTTTTAGTAAGGGTTTCTGATTTTAATTTGCGGCATATATCGCGGCCATCTTCGCCGCTCATCCAAATATCAAGCAGCAGCAGGTCGGGCAGTTCTTGTTTCATATCAAGCACTGTGGCACCGTCAACGGTGGTAGTTACGCTATAACCCTCAAACTCCAGGATCATCTCAACCGCGTCTACTATACCCGGGTCATCATCAGCTATCATTATTTTCTTAGACATCGGCTTATCTGCTATATTAATTTGAGCAATAAATGATATAGTGGTTTAACTGTTTGTTAAATTTTTATTTCGTATCACTTATATCAACAGGAAGTGAGAAGCAAAAAGTAGACCCTTTTCCTTCAACGCTGTTTACCCACATTTTACCGCCTTCGCGCCTGATTATCTCGTTTGAGATGTACAATCCCAACCCCAAACCGGGGAAAGTATGCTGCTTACTGCCACTTACCCTGTAAAACTGTTCAAATACTTTTCCGCACTTATCATCAGGGATGCCAATCCCAAAATCTTCTACACAAACGGTTACCATTTTGTCATCGCGCTCGGTACTTATGATAATGCGGTTGCTTTGCGGCGAGTATTTAATGGCGTTTGAAACCAGGTTGGTTATCACCTGCCCAATGCGCTCTTTATCAGAATAGATGTTACCGGTATCTTTAAAATCCATTACCAATATGTGCCTGTTGGTGGTATGCTGCAGGTCCTGTATGCAATCCTCAACAGCCTGGTTAAAATCAAACCAGGTTTTATTGAACATTATGCGGCCCGAATTTATTTTGGTTACATCCAGCAGGTCGCCAATTAAATTGGTAAGGCGGTTAAGTTGAGCATCCATTTTCATAACCATGGCGGCCTTTTTCTCTTCACCCTCTTTACTTAGCATCGCGCCAAGTACCTGCGCGTAGGCCTTTACGCTGGTTACCGGGGTTTTTAACTCGTGGCTGGCAATACCCAAAAAGTCGTCTTTTTGGCGCTGCATTTCTTTTTGATCGTGTATATCGGTATTGGTACCAAACCAACGCACAATTTCGCCATCTATAATAAATGGCAGCGCACGCGCCAGGTGCCATCTGTAGTTCCCTGCTTTATCGCGCAGCCTAAACTCGTATTGGTAGATCCTGCCGGTAGCTATCGCGTCCTGCCAGGTGGCAAGGCAGCCTTCGCGGTCGTCGGGGTGCAGTTTATTGGGCCATTTGTCGCCCGTAATATCCTCCATCGGAGTGCCAAAGAAATCAAGCGCCTGCTGGTTCACATAATCAAGTTCGCCGTCGGGTTTGGCCATCCACAACTGCACCGGCATAAAATTGGTAACAAATTCAAACTGCTTTATCTGGTCGTTAAGTTCGGTGTTTTTGTGTTGTAACTCAATTTCTGTTGTGGTTTTTTCGGTAACATCGGTACAGGCGCCTATGTATCCTTTAAATACGCCGTTATGGTTGTATTGCGGGTTGCCTGTAACTATGCACCAGCGCACGCTGCCATCCTTATGCCTTATCCTGAAATCGACCTCGTAGGGCCGCTGTGCCTTTAAGTCCTCAACAAATTTTTCGGAGGCGCGGTCGCGGTCTTCACCTAAAATAAATTTGAGCCAGCCGCGGCCTAACAGTTCATTGTTGGGCTGCCCTGTCCAATCGGTCCAGGTTTTATTGGCGTATATGATGCTGCCATTATGGTCAGACATCCAAAGCGCCGTTGGCGACGCGCTTGTAATATTTTGCAGTAAATGTTCGCTATCTACAAGTGCCTGTTTACTTGCTATCTCGCCCCGCAGGTCGCGCGCAATTGAAGCGCGCCCCTGTGGCTTGCCGGCCCTGTCATATATCAGCATAGAGGTTGCATGAACAGGGATAGATTCGCCGGTTTTAAAATTACGATAACAAACCTCGCCGCTCCAGGTTTTATATGTATTAATGGCTATATCGATAGCGTTTAGTTTATCCTGTTCGCCCGGCATTATAAATTCCCGGTAGTTTGGTAAATTGACGGTATCATCTAATCCCAGCATTTTGCGGCCAACAGCATTTACATACGTAACATTGCCATCAGTATCACACAAACTGATAATATCTGACGTGTTGTCTATCAGCGTCATTAGCTTGCGCTGTTCCTCTTTATCGTGTATGTCGCAGGTAATATCCTGGGTGGTGCCCGCAAAGCGGATGCAGGTGCCGTTATCATCAAAGTAAGCCTTACCCTTGCTGCGCAACCACTTCACTTCTCCCGTGGTGTTGTTTATGGTACGATAAGTTTGGTCGTAAGAACCGTCACTATTTGAGTCGAGCGATTTAGCAACGTTTTTATTGATATTATCCAGATCATCGGGGTGAATGTTTTTTAAAACATCCTTATAAACGGCCACTTCTCCATTTTTGAAACCATGCAGGCTATTGCAGCGTTCATCCCAGGTTATACGCTCGTTAACCGGGTCCATATCCCAGGCCCCAAGTTCGGCAGAGTTAAGGGCGAAGCGGGAGCGCTCTTCGGCTTCGGCCAGCTTTTTACGGGTTAGTACCAGTTCGGTCACATCTTCGGCCGTGTTAAGGATGCCAAAAACCTCGCCCTGCTCGTTCTTTATGGGCTGGTAAATAAAATTGAAGTAAAAGGTTTGTAACTGACCGCCTACAAGCAGGTCTACATGCGCTGCCTTAGCCTCGTAGGGTATGCCTGTGGCGTAAACCTCATCAAGTATGTCAAAAAAGGGCTGGCCCTCCAGTTCGGGCAGGGCCTGCCTAAAAGTTTTACCAATTACGCTCCTGTCCCTGTCCCAAACCTTTAGTATGGCATCATTAACCAGCGTAATGGTCATATCCTTACCCACATACAGCCCAACCGGCGACGGCGATTGGTCTATAATGAGTTTAAAGATATTTTGGGTTTGGGTGCTCACATCATCTTTATTTTTCATTCTCGAGGGTAGAAAACTATTGGTTAAGGGCAAGTTTATCGGCTAAAAAGCTGCCGGGCAATGTTATTACAATATTAATTTTTTTCTTTTTTATTACAGCCACGGTACTATTATAAATTTTGCCTTATAAAATAAACGATAGCATGGTACAAGCCTTACAACCATCAGCTATACTTTTAAATTGAATGTTAAAGTTTTTATTTATTGGTTATGGTTTTTAGGTGCATCGTAAATAAAATAGTATAAATCAAACAATTACAATTCCTTTAAGTTGAAATTTCATGTTTTTTACGCTGGCATCATTAATATTTAGTATAGCTTAACAGCATAAATGGTACCCATGCTAATGCAGTGTTTTGCTTACTAAGGGATAATTTATACTTTTATGACAATTACTGAACAATATTAATACGATGAGTAAAACTCAAAGGAAAAAAGAGCCTAACATTTACGGAACGCTGCCAAAGGCGTTAACCGGTATTACCGGGCTCGATGAAATAACAGGCGGAGGCTTACCATTGGGCCGCCCAACATTAATTTGTGGTGAGGCCGGTTCCGGCAAAACCTTAATGTCGATAGAATTTATTGTACGCGGGGCTGTAAATTACAACGAACCCGGCGTTTTTGTAGCATTCGAAGAAAAGTCTGAAGAACTTGCTACCAATGTAGCTTCCTTAGGTTTCGACCTGAAGACACTGCAAGCCGAAAAGAAAATAAAGATAGACCATATACATATTGACCGGAGCGAGATAGAAGAAACCGGCGAATATGATTTGGAAGGCTTATTCATTCGCCTTGGTTATGCTATAGATAGTATCAAAGCCAAAAGGGTAGTGCTTGATACGCTGGAGAACCTGTTTTCGGGCCTTGATAACCAGGCTGTGCTGCGTACCGAGTTGCGCAGGCTTTTTACCTGGCTTAAAGAAAAAGGCGTTACAGCCATTATAACCGGCGAGCGTGGCGAGGGATCTTTAACCAGGCAGGGGTTAGAGGAGTATGTGAGCGATTGTGTTATCCTTTTAGATAACCGCGTTACTAACCAGATAACTACCCGCCGCTTGCGTGTAATAAAATACCGCGGCACGGTGCATGGTACTAACGAATATCCCTTCCTAATAGATGAAGAAGGTATATCGGTTTTACCGGTAACGTCATTAAAAATGGCCAACCAGGTATCATCAGAACGAATTTCTACCGGGATCAAAGCTTTAGACGTTATGTTGGGTGGCAAAGGCTTGTTCCGTGGCGGCAGCGTGCTGGTATCGGGCACGGCAGGCACGGGTAAAACAAGTTTGGCGGCATCATTCGCTAACGAAACCTGTAACCGTGGCGAGAAGTGCGTTTATTTTGCGATGGAAGAGTCGCCCAGCCAGATCATCCGCAACATGCGTTCTATAGGGGTCGACCTTAAAAAGCATGTAGATAGCGGTCTGCTTGTTTTTAATGCCTCAAGGCCAAATCTTTACGGCTTAGAGATGCACCTGGTGGCCATGCATAAGCAAATAAAGAATAACAAACCAAGCGTTGTTATTATTGATCCTATTACCAACTTTATCAATATAGGTTCGGTAAGCGAGGTGAAAAATATGTTGGTGCGACTGATAGATTTTTTACAGGAGGAGCAGATCTCGGTAATGTTTACAGCCTTATCGTTAAATACCATTGTAAACGAACAAACCGACGAGGGCGTATCGTCATTAGTGGATGCCTGGTTTTTGGTACGTGATATTGAATTTAACGGCGAGCGTAACCGTGGCCTTTATGTTATGAAATCGCGCGGAATGAAACACTCTAACCAGGTACGTGAATTTGTAATTACAAATAACGGGCTCGACCTGATAGACGTTTACCTTGGCCCGGATGGTATCCTTACAGGCTCGGCCCGCGAACAGCAAATGCTACTTGAAAGAACCGGCGAAGCTATTCGTACCAACGCGGTTGGCCGTAAAGACCGTGAAATATTGCGCAAGCGCCAGGTGCTTGAAGCTAAAATTGCCAGCCTTAACAGTGAGTTTGAATCGGTTGAGGAGGAACTTAATAAGGTTTATATGGAAGAAGAACTGAAAAAACAAATATTAGAAAAGAACCGCGAAGAAGTTACCAGGCTAAGGAGAGGAGAGCAGGCGGAAGAAGAATCAAAAACATCCCGCAAAAAATAATGGTAAAAGTTGATAAGAAATGGGAGCTTAGGCTATATGTAGCGGGTAAAACGCCAAAAAGTGTTACCGCGCTAAGCAACCTAAAAAAATATTGTGAAGAGCACTTAAAAGGACAGTACCGTATAGAGGTTATTGACCTGTTAGAGCAACCTCAGCTGGCCGAGGGCGACCAGATATTGGCCATACCAACGCTGGTGCGCAAGGTACCTGAGCCCATACGCAAGATCATAGGTGACCTTTCTAACGAAGAAAAGGTGCTTGTTGGATTAAACATTCGGCCTGCCTAATTGTATTAACTGTAAGTTATGGCCGATCAGGACGAGAGTTTAGAAACATACGATGACAATACCGGGGCGGAGCCTTATGTATTGCGTTTATTTATCATAGGGGCATCCCCCAACTCTATCCGCGCGGTAGAAAATGTAAAATCTATTTGCGATGAATATCTTAAAGATGGTTACGAACTCGAGATCATTGATATTCATCAGCAACCACAACTTGCCGAGGGCGAGGATGTTATAGCAGTGCCATTGATGATCAAGAAATCACCCTATCCCGAGCGCAGGATGATTGGCGATATGAGCGATACCCAACGCGTATTAAAAGGTCTTGGCCTTGCCAACAACAGTTAAATTATGGAGCAGCAGAAACAACTCTTAGAAGAAATTCGGGAACTGCGCTTTCAACTGGAAGAAGCGCAGGAAACCATTAACGCTATACGTACCGGGCAGGTTGATGCCCTGGTTGTAAAAGATACCGACGGCCACCAGCTTTACACCTTAAAAACCGCCGACCAAACTTACCGCGTTTTTATTGAACGCATGAGCGAAGGCGCGGTTACTATAAACCGGGAAGGCATTGTTTTGTACTGTAATACCCGCTTTGCCGAAATGGTTAGTACCCCTCTTGAAAAAGCAATAGGGGGGCATTTAAGATCCTTTGTACCCGAAGAATCGCAGGAAGTGCTTGAACATGTTATCAGCAGTAGCTGGGAGGAAGATTGCCGCCAGGAAATATTGCTTAAAGATGGCCACGGGGCAGATATGCATTGCCTTTTCTCCTGCAATACTATCGAGTTAGATAGCGGCACGGCGTTAAGCATTATTATAACCGACCTGAGCGTACTGAAAGAAACCGAAAGACAGCTTCAGGTAAGAAACGAACAGTTAGAGGAGTCGCGCGCCAATACCGAAAAGTTGAACGACTCGTTAGAAGCTATTGTAAGGGAACGCACGCACGACCTGCTGATAAGCCGCGAGCACTTTAAGCTGCTTACCAACAATATTGTACAAATGACCTGGACCAACCTGCCCGATGGCCGCATAAATTCTTATAACCAGCGTTGGTACGATTATACCGGTTTGGATTTTGAAAATACAGGCGGTGGTTTTGGATGGAAAGAACTTGTACACCCCGATGACCTGGACGAAACGCTGACCAGGTATAACACATCGTTAAAAACCGGAGAGATGTTTGAGGTTGAGAACCGCTACCGCCGGCACGATGGCGTATATCGGTGGCACTTGAACCGCTCAAGGCCATTAAGGAACGATGCCGGGGAAATAATTTACTGGGTTGGTACGGCTACTGATATTGAGGACCAGAAACGCGAAATGGACCGCAAGGATGAGTTTATTGGTATTGCCAGCCACGAGCTTAAAACGCCTTTGACCAGCCTTAAAGGTTATTTGCAATTGATAGATAGCTATAAGCGTGAGGAACTGCCGCCAATTGTTAAGCAGTATATTGGTAAGGCCGGCGTCTCTATTAATAAACTACAAACCTTAATAAACGACCTGCTTGATGTAAGCAAAATTAAGGCGGGCCGTTTGGAGTATGCGTTTGAGAATGTAAACATTACCGAGCTGATAAACCAAAGTACGGATAACTCACTGCACGTATACCCCTCATATATTTTCATAAACAACGCTGATGGGGTGTATTATGTAAAAGGTAATTCCGAACGCTTAGAACAGGTTTTCATGAACTTTATAAGCAACGCCGTAAAATATTCTCAAACCAATAAAACCGTCATAATCAATACCGAAAAGCGCGGCAATAATGTACGTGTATCTGTTACGGATAACGGCATAGGTTTATCAAAAGACCAAAGCAGCCGCATATTTGAGCGCTTTTACCGGGTAGAAGATAAAAAGAACATGACGAGCGGCCTGGGCATGGGCTTATACATTTCGCACCAGATCATTACAAACCATAACGGCATTATAGGGGTTGATAGCGAACCGGGCAAAGGTTCAACCTTTTACTTTGAATTGCCGCTGGCATAGCTTTTTAGCCATTTGTTTAGAGGCTGTAATTTGCAGGTACGCATAAAATGCGGATATTGCGGGGTATTTATATTAGCTGCATGATCACAGATAGCAACAACGGAAACGTAATATCTATAACAACAGCCGAGGGCGTAACTACCATAGGCTTTTACCATCCTGCCCAAAACTCGTTACCTGCCATTTTGCTGCAGGAACTTACCAATAAAATAAACGAAGCAAGCGCCAACCCTCAAACCAAAATAATTGTATTGCAAAGCGCAGGCGAACGTACATTTTGCGCGGGTGCCAGTTTTGACGAACTGCTGCAAATAAAAGATAAAGAAGCCGGGGCTAAATTCTTCTCCGGCTTTGCCAATGTAATTAATGCCTGCCGTACATCGCCCAAAATTGTGATAGCCCGCGTACAGGGTAAAGCCGTTGGCGGGGGCGTAGGCCTTGCTGCCGCTGCTGATTACTGCCTGGCTACCAGCGCGGCTTCTATAAAACTAAGCGAACTGGCCATAGGTATTGGTCCGTTTGTTATATCACCGGCCGTTATTCGTAAAATAGGGTTGCCTGCTTTCTCGCAGTTAACCATTCGCGCGGTCGATTTTCAATCTGCACAATGGGCAATGGAAAAGGGATTGTATAACGAGGTGTATGAAGATACCAAAGCTTTAGATGAAGCTTTATCACTACTAACTCAAAGGCTTGCATCTTACCACCCCGAAGCCCTCTTAGGCCTCAAAAAAATACTTTGGGAGGGTACCGAAGATTGGGATAAGCTGTTAACAGAACGTGCTGCAATAAGCGGAGAACTGGTGCTATCCGAGTTTACACAAGCCGCGCTTAATGGTTTTTTAAAGAGATAAGATACTCCTCGCCATGCGCTAAACTACAGCAAGCTGTACTAAAACAAAGGATCGGCCTTGCCCGAATTAGGGATTAATATCTTGCTTAAGTTATATTCCCTTTCCGGTTCATCGTCACCTTTTATCAGGCCTTTGTTAAATAAGCCTTCTAATACTTCGCGTGTTTGCTGCAAGTGGGTGGCTTTGTCGGTTTGTGGTTCAAGCTCATCCAGTTTTGCGGCTACATGCGGCGCGGTAGCGTACTCTAACTGCGCGAGGGCAAAAACTACATTATCCTGCAAAGATGCCCCGGCATCGTACTTATGCGGTACGTGCAGGGGTTTGTAATCTTTCAAAAAGTCCTGATCGGGGCTGTCCATAATTAGGCTACTTGTTTATAAGTGTCGCGTAAGGCTTTAATAGCATCGTGTGCTATTTTTAAACCATTTAAATGGTTGTTAAGAAGGGCCACCACTTTTTCATCTTCCCAAATTAATTCTTTATCATCCAATGCTTTGCGGTAGGCGCTTTTTGCAACGTCCTCGCCATACTCGCAATCAGAAAGCACCGAGTGGTTATCTTTTTTTACAAACGCCGATTTTACGTCCATCCAGGCATGATAAAATTTGCCTGAGAGTGTAGTACCATCTGTTGGCGAACCACCCAGCAGGTGAATATAATCATTTAATTCGTTAACGTAACCGCGGCTTTGATCAGCATATCCTTCAAAAACCGTTTTTAATGAAGCGTCTTCCGTTGCTTCAATGCCTTTTTGATAACCCGCTATGCGGTCGTTATTTATTTTTATCAGATCGTTCAATGCCGAGATCTGGTGTTGTATATGTTGTAATGTTCCCATGTAAGTAGATGTTTATACAAGTTTGAACATATTGCTCAAGTTAAATGTTTTACGTTTGTGGAAAATAAATGTTGGCGCTGTAAAAAGAAAATTGTCATGCTGAACGTAGTGAAGCATCTACTCGCCGCCATGTATTGCTGTTGCACAGTTCAATATAAAATACTTCGCTATCGCTCAGGATGACAAGTTGTTTAATGCACACTGAGGCCATTACTCAAACAACTCCTGCTCCCCGGTATAATATGTCTTCCGCGATTTTTCATCAATAAGAATTGGCGCGCCTTTGGGGCTATGCTTTTTCTTCGAGTTGTGTATCAGCATAAAATCGCGCACTTCGCCGGCAATAATATCCGGGTTAGCTTTTATGATCTCTTTTTCGGCATTCTTCAGTACATCATGAATGGACTTTACCAGGTCTTTAACTTTATCCTCCGGGATCTTGTTACTTACCGAAAAGGGCGAAATGCCCGCATCCCACAGTATTTCATCAGCATAGGCGTTGCCAATGCCGCGTATTATTTTTTGGTCTAACAGTACAGTTTTAACATTGGTTTTCTTTTTGCCCAGGATGCCTTTCAGGTAATTTAACCCTGCATCTTCAGATAGCGCGTCTGGCGCTTCTTTAGCTTCGGGGTTAAGGGTAGGGGCGGCAATCCCCTGGAAATCGGTTAGCACCAACCCCGTATCATCGGTAAATAAAAGTTCTATTATGGGGTATTTGTTATCGCTTTTGCCTTCAAACAAAAACAGCTTGCCGTGCAGCATCAGGTGCAGGCCAAGCACATCGCCCTTGCTAAATTTAAAAAAGAGCTCTTTGCCATCGCGGTAAACCGATGATAGCTTTTGGCCGTGCAAGGTATCCTGCAAAACTTTATGGGTAACATTTAGCTTTGGCGCCTTGTGTACAATAACTTCTTTAAGGGTTTTACCGCTTAGGTTCTTATGCAGGTTTTGGCTAAAAACTTGCAGATCGGGTAGTTCGGGCATGGCGTTGTTGTTTGAGATGCTAATGTAAAAGCTTAGTGGCAAATAAAACAATAGTGTTTATTAAAAGTTGTCAACCAAAGCCGGTTTTAAAACGTAACTCTTATAAAGCTTTACCAAAATAAAATGCCACATATATCAGCAGTATCTAAAATAGATTTACCGGATAAAACAAAGCAACAGGATGTAAAGGAGCAGGCAAGCCAGATGTTCAGCGCTAATTTCCCCCAGGCCCACCGCCTGATGCCCGCGTTTGATAATACAGGCATTGTTACCCGCAATTTTGTAAAACCCTTAAGCTACTACGCCGAAACTACTACATTTAAGCAGCGTAACGATGAATATATCAGGCTCTCGGTGCAATATGCTGTACAAGCGGTTGAGGATGTGATAACCAAAGCCGATATCAGCAAAGACGATATTACAGACCTGATCTTTATATCTACCACAGGGTTAGCTACCCCGAGTATTGATGCGCTTATAATTAACCAAATGCACTTAAACCCGCACATTAACCGTACGCCGGTTTGGGGTTTGGGCTGCGCGGGCGGCGTAGCGGGTGTGGCTAAAGCAAATATGGCAGCAAAGGCAAACCCCAAAGCGGTGGTGCTTTTGGTAGCTGTAGAGCTTTGCTCGCTCACACTCATTAAAAACGACTACAGTAAAAGCAATTTTATAGGGTCGAGTTTATTCTCCGACGGAGTGGTAGCCTGTATTGTAAAAGGCGATGATCATCAATTGGCCGGGCAGCAGCTGAGTATCAAAGCTGCAAGCAGTAAACTTTATTATGATTCGCTTGATGTGATGGGCTGGGATTTTAGCGAGGAAGGTTTTAAGGTGGTGTTCTCTAAAGACATCCCTACATTCATCCACCAGAATATAAACGCGGACGTAAATGAATTTTTAGATAGACAGGGTTTAAAGCTGAGCGATATTAAAAACTTCATCTTTCACCCGGGCGGTACGAAGGTGCTGGATGCTTATACCGATGCCCTGCAAATACCCGGCGATTTCCTAAATAACACCCGCCAGGTAATGACCGATAACGGCAACATGAGCAGCGTTACGGTACTGTATGTACTGGAAAAATTCCTTACAACTGGCTTTGAAGACGGTTACGGCCTAATGCTGGCGATGGGCCCGGGCTTTAGCAGCGAAATGGTATTATTAGATATGAAAAACTAAACCGATGGTATTTATTGTATTTATCCTGTTCCTGATATTACAGCGCCTGGCCGAGCTTTACGTATCATCTAAAAATGAAAAGTGGCTGTTGAAGAATGGTGCGGTAGAGTATGGTAAAGAACATTACCCGTTTATGGTAAGCATGCACACGCTTTTTATTATATCCGTAATAGCAGAATACATCTGGCGGGATGATACCATTGCAAGCTACCCGCTTATTATATTATTCTTTGTATTGATCGTTATAAAAGTAATTGTAATATCTACCCTCGGCCATTACTGGAACACCAAAATTTATAAAGTGCCCGGCACAATACCTGTTGCAACAGGTATTTACAAATATGTTAAGCACCCCAATTATATAATAGTTGTATTAGAGATAGCCATTATCCCGCTGGCATTTGGATTGTATTACACCGCCATGATTTTTAGCCTGCTTAATGCGGCCATGCTTTATGTGCGCATTAAAAAGGAGAATGAAGTTTTGGCGATGTGAATTTTCGTTTAGAAGATTAACCACCACGAAAAATATTTGATATGTTTGTGTAACAAAGCGATAACTCGTCCATCCAAACAAACACAAACTAAATAAAATGAAACTAAAAGTATTAACCGCGGTAGCAGCAACCGTTTTTCTATCTGCCTTTACCATTTCAACTTCCGAAAAAGACCTTGTTGGTTCATGGAAAATTGACGATTCGAGCGTGAACAAAGTAGTGAAGCTGGTAATTGAAAAAGCCGTTGAAGCTAACCCGGCCGTTGAAGACCAGATCAACGCGCAAAAGGACATGATAGTAACGATGATAAAAGGCGTAAGGCTAAACATCAAAGCCGACCATACTTACGAAACCGTTAGCCCGCAAGGTACCAAAACCGGCAAGTGGACTTTGGCTGCCGATGGTAAAGCGATAGATTTCACCAAAGAGGACGGCTCTATACGTAAAGATGCTGTACTGGAGTCATCAGCAACCCGCCTTAAAGTAATTAACGGCGACATGAAAGATACCGTAGTTTACGTACACCCTTAAGCGCAAACTACACTACCAAAAAAGCCTCCTGTAATTAAATTGCAGGAGGCTTTTTTGCTTTCGGCTTTAGTCTTTCAGCTTTTCGCTTCTAAGCTTAATTTTGGCCCAATATAGGGGCAAATTTGCTTTCGTAATCTTTTAGCTGTGCATCAAGCTTATTGCTAACATCTGTTTGTTTAGCTGTTTTGGCATAGTCGCTCATACCGTTTATTACCTGCATGCCAATTTGCACATCGCGGGTGTTTACCCTGTTAACGTCGTCTTTTAGCAGGTGGTAGTTGTAATCTAACTGGTCTACCAAAAATTTATCTACGTTGTTTACAAATTTGTTGCCCAGCTTCACATCGCCCAACTGGTAGGCCAGCTGCGCTAAAAACATTTTGCGGGCAGTAACATCAATGTACGGATACAGGTCCTCGGGCAATTCGTCGTCGCATTTATGTAGAACTTTCAATGCCATATCGGGGTGGCCTTCTTTAACCAGGTTTTGTGCAAGGTCTAAAAACGTGGTCATCATTACCGGGAAAAACATATTGGTCGACTCATGATCCAGGTATTTAGCCTTTTTAAAGTTGCCGTATTTAAACTTGTTCATCATGTTATCGTACATCACCAGGCTGTTGGTTTTGCTTAACTGATCATGATTGGCGGTGTCGGCCTTTAAGGGTAACAAACGGTAAGTAAAACCCTCTTTGTAAAGGTATTGCTGTAGCCCTATCAGGTTACTGTTACCAATAGTGGTGGTAAAGCAAATAGGCCTTTTCCAGTTATTATGCGCTAAAATATCCAGCAAGGCAAGGTTGTCTTTGGTAACATAGTTAGAGGTATATTTCCATGTTATCGCATCGGCAAGCCGGCTTTTTTGTTCAGGTGTAATTACCTTGTTCTTCATCACATCATCGGGGTTAACCGTGATCTTGAAGTTTTTAGTGGGCAGGTAATTAGCATAGTTGCCGGCCTGGTTTTGCCCCTGCATATTCTTATCGTCAGATGTCAGGAAATCAAAAACCTCTTTCAGTTCAACAGGGTCTTTGATATTGCCATCGTTGTAATAAATTACATCCCGCACACCATCCTTATATTTATCGTAAGGCATGGTAATAGGCAATGGTTCCGAATCGTTCATTTTCTTCTGCATCTGGCGGATGTACCAGTCGCCGCTAAACAGGCTCAGGTTAACAATGCGCACATCAGGGCGTATGCCCTCAACTTCCTGGTCGTACCATAACGAATAGGTGTCATTATCGCCATAAGTAAACAAAATAGCGTTTGGCGGGCAGGAGATAAGGTAATTGTAAGCCATATCATGCGGCGTCATCTTGGTAGAGCGGTCGTGACCGGGCCATTCTTTAAACGCCATTAGCACCGGTACAGCCAGTAAACAAATACCGGTAGCGATGTAAGCGGCTGTGCGGACCTTAACCTTGCGGCTTATACCGTCGGCAAGGGCAATAACGCCAAGGCCTATCCATATGGCAAAGGCGTAAAACGAGCCTACATACGAGTAGTCGCGCTCGCGCGGCTGCACGCTTGGCTGGTTTACATAAAGCACCACCGCAAGGCCTGTAAAAAACCAAAGCAAGGCAATAATAAGCGCGTCTTTCTTTTTACGCTCAAAATGGTAAATCATCCCAATTACACCTAAAATGAAGGGTAAGGCGTAAAGCGGGGTATAGGTTGGGCTATCTACAACAGATTTTGGCAGATGCCTGCCGCCGTCAAGAATGCCGCTGGTCCAGTTACCGTCAATGCTTTCGGTACTTTGCTGGCCGTCCTGGTCGTTATAGCGGCCTACATAGTTCCATAAAAAGTAACGGAAGTACATCTGGTAAATTTGCCAGCTTGCCATCCATTTAATATTATCTACAAAGGTTGGTTTTTGTCCCTCGGGCAGTTGCAGCCAGCCGCGGTAAAAGCCCACATCGCTTGGATCGGTGCTGTACATGCGGGGCAAAAAGGTGGTATGGTCGTAATCATAGGTCATACGCTTACCTGCAATCTCATATTTGGTAGCGCCTTTGCGGTAAATGGTGCTGCCCTCGTGCTGGTCGGTAATTTGAGCGTCGAAATATGGGCCGCTTAACAGCGGGTTTTCGCCGTACTGAATGCGGTTAAGGTAACCGTATAGGATAAAGGCATTATCGGGGTGCGAGTTATTTAAATTGGTGTTTGCCGTAGCTCTGATAGGGATGTAAGCGAATGAACCATAACCAAAATAAATAAACGCGATACACAGGAACGCCAGGTTTAAAGTAGGCTTGTTTTTGCGGATGCTATATATAATGCCCGCCACAATGCAGGCTATCAACAATATAAAAAAGAAGAATGCGCCGCTGCCAAAACCAAGGCCAAGGGTATTTACAAAAAACAGATCAAAAAAGGCGGCGAACTTAATAGTGTACCCCCTGATGCCGTACTGCACAAAACCAAGTATGGCTATGCTGATAAAGAATGCTATGAACGCGCTTTTAGTAGTTACGTTTTTATACCTGCGGAAGTAATATACCAGCGCGATAGCGGGGATAGTTAACAGGTTTAGCAAGTGGATACCAATAGAAAGCCCCATTACGTAAGCGATAAAAACTATCCATTTATCGGCGCCGGGTTCATCTGCATGGGCATCCCACTTTAATATCGCCCAAAATACTACCGATATACAAAGCTGCGACAGCGCGAATACAATGGTTTCAACAGCCGAGTACCAAAAAGTATCGGTATAGGTAAAGGCCAGAGCGCCAACAAGGCCGGCCCCCATAATAACGGTAGTTTGCGCATCGCCAAAAGATTTTTCGCGGCCGGCAAGCAGCTTTTTGGCAATGGCGGTTATGGTCCAAAATAAAAACATGACCGATGCCCCGCTTGCAATGGCCGAGCCCATATTGGTAAAATAAGGCACTTTGGTATTATCGCCCAGCGATAGCAGCGAAAAAACCTTGCCCAGCATGGCAAACAACGGGTAACCCGGCTGGTGCGATACCTGTAGCCTGTAAGCGCACGAAATAAATTCGCCGCAATCCCAAAAACTTACTGATGGCTCTAATGTTAAGATGTAGGTTGCTGAAGCTATAACAAAGCAAAGCCAGCCCAAAAGGTTATTAATTTTATTGTATTGCATTCCTGAAAAGGTAAAATTAAGCGGGGCAAATATCTGTATTTTTTTGTAGCCTGATAATTTATAACACATAGGCAACAACAATTTAACAGAAATTAACGGTTTAAACCTGTCATCGGCTGCTTAAAAGCAGGGGGTGCAACGGATTTAATGCTTTATTCTATGGAGTTGGGACGGGTGAGCGGGAATTTAACGTTTTAGATTTTAAATAAATAACACTTATTTTGCTACGTATGCAAAAAAACTATACTAAGCTGGCGGGTAAAGTTGCTTTACTGTTGTGCGCATTTGGCTTAACGGCCACGGCAGTTAAGGCCCAATCGGTTTATTTACCGCAATCTTACCAACTATACCAAAAGTTTAATGCCGATGTATATTCAAAAGGCAACAGCATGCACACCTCGCTGCGCCCATTCCTGATAGATAGCACCCTGCAGGGCCGTTATAACCAATTAATGAATGTTGGGGTTGACAGCAGCCGCAAAAATTGGTTCCTGCGCAAAATAATTAACGAGCACCTTATTGATGTTAAAGCCAAAGACTACACCTTTTACGGCGATATCCTGTTAGAGAACACCTTTGGGCACGATTTTAACGATAAAACAAACCAAAAGGTAAACTTTAAGCCCATTGGCTTTGGGCCAAACGCAAAAATTGGCTTAAACACGCGCGGTTTCCAGTTTGGCGGTACAGTGGGTACAAAGTTCTCCTTTTATACTAGTGGGTATGAGAACCAGGCGGCCTTCCCTAATTATTATACCGACTATGTTAAGCTAACCGGTTTTGTGCCGGGACAGGCTTATGACCGTTCAGCCACTAAAAGCTATCGCGATTTCTCGTATGCCACCGCCATACTATCATACACGCCGTCAAAATATTTGAACTTTACGCTGGGGCAGGATAAAACCTTTATTGGCGATGGTTACCGGTCGATATTGCTGTCAGATTACTCTGCACCCGCGCCGTTGCTGCGTGTAACCGCCAACATTGGCAGGGTGCAATACATGATGATGTGGACTTACATGCAGGATATCACCCTGCCCCAGTTTGATACCTTTGGCAGTAACCGCCGCAAATGGGGCTTGTTCCACTATTTAGACTGGAATGTGACCAACAGCTTATCGCTCGGTTTCTTTAATGCTTACATTGTTCCCGAAGCCGATGATAATGGCAACCGCCGTGGTTTCGACGTAAACTTTATTAACCCCGTACTTTTCTCGAGCAGCCTGGGCCCATCCTCGCAGCCCGGCAACGCGTTGGTAGGCTTTACCGGTAAATATAAAATATTTGACAAGACAGCCCTGTATGGCCAGTTTTTGATAGATCGTTTTAAGGCAAGCAGCTTTTTTGATAGCAAAGGCGGCGAAAATACTAACGGTGTGCAACTGGGTATCCGTGGGGCCGATATTTTGGGGGTTAAAGATCTAAACTACCTGTTAGAATATAATGCCGTTAAACCTTATACCGGCTTCACCAATAGCGTAATAAGCAATTACAGTTATTACAGCCAGCCCCTGGGCGACCCATTCGGGGCGAATTTTAGGGAGGTAACAGGTTTGCTTAACTATACTAAGGGCAGGTTCGATTTTCAGGGACAGTTGATGTATGCCAGGTATGGCTCAGATGGACTAAATCAAAACTTTGGTAAAGATATTATGAAACCCATCCCGCCCGGGCCTATTACCACCAACATAGGGCAAGGCATCACCAGCAACCTGTATTACGCCGAAGGTACGGTATCGTTCCTCATTAACCCAAAATACAATATGCGTTTTGAACTGAGCGGCCTGTATCGCCAGGAAAAGAACGATTTTACCAATAAAAAAGCGGCTATCATTTCCTTCGGGTTAAGAAGCAGCTTTAGGAATTTATATCACGATTTTTAGGCCTCACCCTCCCCTCTCCAAAGGAGAGGGTTCTATCAGATGATTTTTATAGTTTTTTAAGTTCTCTCCTTGGAGAGGGCAGAAGAGAGTTCTTTTTTGTCCTCATAGGTCTTCTGAAAGAGACCCTCCGTACGCAAAGTTTACCCATTATGAAAGCTACTGTAACAGTACTGTCTCTGCTTTCCCCTTAAAAGGGGAAGACCACTGCCGGTAAGTTTAGCATAACCGTTGATAAGGGGTAAAATCTACATGACAAACATTTTTGAAACCTTTACTTAGGAGAGGCATGGAGGTTCTTGATTTCCTTAGATCCTCTCCCTTGGAGAGGATTTAGGTGAGGCTACTATGGCAGAAAGGCCCTTAACTTTCTTAAGTCCTCTCCCTTGGAGAGGATTTAGGTGAGGCCTCTATGGCAGCGAGAGGCTATTTTCCCTATCTTTGATATTCATTAATTATTTATGGCTACAGAAGTTAAGTGCCCAAGCTGCGGACATGGTTTCCCTATTGAGGAGGTTATGGCCGAGGAGTATAAAAAGCAGTTAAGGCTTAAAATGCAGGATTATACCCGCCAAAAAGAAGAAGAGTTTCAGCGTAAAGAGGCGGAATTTACAAACCGGGAAAAAAAGCAGCAGGAGGCATTTGACCATCGCCTTGCCGAAGAAAAGAAGGCCCTGCAGTTGGCTTTGGAAAGTAACCTGCGCAAATCTATCGCCAGCGATTACGAGCATGAGATGAAGGTGCTTCAGGATTCGATCAACAGCACGGCCGAAAAGCTAAAGGTATCGCGCCAGAAAGAACTGGAATTTTTACAGCGCGAGCAATCCCTTAAACAAAAAGAAGAAGAGATGGAACTCGCCCTGCAACGCAAATTGCAGGAGCAGCGTGCCGAACTAAGTGAGCAGATCCGCAAACAGGAGAACGAAAAGCACAGCATAAAAGATACCGAGTACCAATTAAAGGTAAAAGAGCTTGAAAAGCAGCTTGACGACCAGAAAAAGCTTGCCGAAGAGATGAAACGCAAGGCCGAGCAAGGCTCGATGCAGTTACAGGGCGAGGTGCAGGAACTGATATTGGAAGAGCAGCTGCGCAGCTACTTTCCGTTTGATATTATAAGCGAGGTGGGCAAGGGCGTGCGCGGGGCCGATTGTGTGCAGACCGTGCGCAACCAGTTTGGGCAGGAATGTGGCCGTATCATTTACGAAAGTAAACGCACAACCGCGTTCGGCGGCGATTGGATAGACAAGCTTAAAAAAGATATGCGCGCCCAGGGCGTTGATGTAGCCGTGATAGTTACGCAATGCTACCCTAAAGGGATGGACTGCTTTGGCGAAAAGGACGGTGTTTGGATCTGTAGTTTTGATGAATTGAAAGCCGTATCATACATCCTGCGCGATGGCGTTGTAAAGCTGGCCAACATGGCTAAGGCCCAGGATAATAAAGGCGATAAGATGCATCTGCTGTACGATTACCTTACCAGCAGCGAGTTTTCCGAACAATGGAAAGCCATTCGCGAAGGGTATATGAGCATGCGCCTCTCCATCGTAAAAGAGCGCGACGCGATGGAACGCCTATGGAAATCGCGCGAGAAACAACTGGATAAAGTATTATTGAACGCAGCCGGCATTAAAGGATCGATAGAAGGTATAGCGGGTAACGATGTGATACAACTAAGCCTTGATGATGACGATGAGCAGTTTTTAATTGAGTGATCTTGAATCCGTGTGTAAGTGCTTAGTATGGTAAGCATTTGTAAGCTATTGAATGATTTAAGTGAATATCTAAAAGTGTAAATGCAATTCAGGATCACACACATGGAAAGCTAATTTGTGTAAACCTATTTTAGTACTTAACTTTAAAGTGTAAATCAACCCCAGTATTAACAACCAATAGTGTAAACTTTTTTCAGGACGGGTCAATAAATAGGGTGTCCCATTCCGTCCCGTTTTTAAACAAGTGGGACACCCTGTAAAATTCATAACAATATAATAATCAAATATTTATATTTTTTATTTGACTATTTTTAGTCATTGGTCAAAATGTTAAATAGCTGGTATTTAACATTTTGTGTATTTGTTTCTCGTTTGTGTTATAAATAGTGGGACACCTGTGGTTATTTAAATAGAGTCTGCGGTTTGTAGGCCTCTGTTACGAACCCTCCTGTAGCTACATTCCTTTGCTACCTTACACCAAAAGCATTACTTTTGCCGTTCACTATCTGCGTAATATTCGCAATATCATATGGCCGATATATCAGCATTATCGCAACTGGCTTTACAGCTTTTGCAGCAATTGATCTCAATACAATCTTTCAGTAAAGAAGAAGACCGCACCGCCGACCTGATAGACCAGGTTTTACAGCAGCATGGTGTTAAAACCCACCGCAAACTCAACAACATCTGGGCGTGGAACAGGCATTTTGACGAGAGCAAGCCAACTATTTTACTTAACTCGCACCACGATACTGTAAAGCCCAACAGCGGCTACACCCGCGACCCATACGACGCCAAAATCGAAGATGGTAAACTTTACGGTTTAGGCAGTAACGACGCAGGCGGTTGCCTTGTGTCGCTCATAGCTGTATTTTTGTATTATCACGATCAGGAGAACCTCAAATATAACTTTTGCCTGGCCACCACTGCCGAAGAAGAGATCTCGGGTATAAACGGCCTCGAACTTATTATACCCGAGCTTGGCAAACTGGACTTTGGCATTGTTGGCGAACCCACCTTAATGGACCTTGCCATTGCCGAACGCGGACTGATGGTATTAGACTGCACAGCCTATGGCAAAGCAGGCCACGCCGCCCGCGAGGAAGGCGACAATGCCATTTACAAAGCTTTGGCCGATATTGAATGGTTCCGTAACTTTAAGTTCCCTAAGGAATCTGAAGTGTTTGGGCCGATAAAAATGTCGGTAACCATTATTAATGCAGGTTCGCAGCACAATGTGGTGCCCGCCACCTGCACTTTTACGGTTGATGTACGTGTAACTGACGCCTACCGCAACGAGGAGGTGCTCGAGATCATCCGCCAGCATGTAAGCTGCGAAGTAAAACCGCGCAGCATCCGCCTAAAACCATCATCGATAGATAAGAACCACCCATTTGTACAGGCAGGTGTGTCGCTTGGCCGCAAAACCTACGGCTCACCAACCACGTCAGACCAATCGTTGCTGGATATTTCGTCTATCAAGGTTGGTCCCGGCGATTCCGCCCGCTCCCACATGGCCGACGAGTTTATCTATGTTGATGAAATAGGCGAGGGGATAGAGTTGTATATTGAAATGCTATCGAAGATAGTGTAATATCAACCGCTTCAGGGAGCGTGGCTAAACTTATTGAGGGTTTCTTTGTTAAACCATCATAACCCGATACAATTATGAAAACGATTAAAATTGACGGCAACCCTGCAGACCTTACAGCTGTTATGGTACCCCAAACCGACGAATATCACGACCACGAAACCGTACGACTCGAATCATCTATCGATGGTGCATCTGTAGAGAAAACTATTTTCCGCGTGGTTGATGGCGGCGAAGATCAATGGGAGTTGCAGTTTGAGTAACAACATTTTGCCATGATGAGCTTGTAAGGCCATCTGCTCCTACAAGCTCATCATTAACAATTACTTCTCTTCTTTTACAAACACATATTGCCCGCCGCCTTGTTTTAAGGTAAATTCACCTTTATCCGGCCTAAATTCCATTACAATTCCGGCGGCATCAAACTCAAACGTGTCAGCAGCTTTTGCGGCATCTAACGGGAATGCCGATTGCCCTGTTGCCTGCGCCAATAACGTTCCGCCATCTTTGGTGATAGTAATTTTAATAGGTATCTGTTTACTGGCGTAAACACCTACATATTTATCAAGCCCTTTTACATCCGCGAAGCTGGGGATGGTGTACGGCTCGTTAAAACAAATGCTTAATACACCATCCATAATTTTAGCTGGATCGTAACTGCCGCCGTTAGCTGTATAGCTAATGGCCAGCGTCTGGGCGGGGAAGAATTTCAGTTCCGACCGGTAGGCGTCAATTGCACCACCATGACCATAACTGTTTCTACCTTTAAATGACGTCATGAACATAGCCGTTCCATAATCGTCCTTTATGGTTTTCATTAACTCAAGGGTAGCCGGTTTAACCAGTTTACCCGCAAATAATGCTTCAATAAACCTATCCAGATCGGCCGGGGTTGATACCATAGATCCGGCACCTGTCGGGATGCTCATATCAGTTTCTAAAAACTTTTTCCACTTGCCATCATATCTGTATGACAACGCCTCGTTATTGGCCGTGTTGGTTTTAACGCCGTAGTAAGTATCCTTTAATCCAATTTTATTTATAACGCGTTGTTTTACCAGGTCGGCATATGGTATGTTAGTAACCTTTTCAATAATATAGCTTAACAGAACAAAGTTTGTGTTGCTGTACTGGCCTTTGGTGCCCGGTTCAATATCCGGTTTCATGGCCGCTATCCTCGCCAGCATTTGCTCGTGTGTTTGAGGGGAAAGCATGTAGGTCATATACGCCGGGTCGTTGGTGAAATTATGCAGGCCGCTATGGTGGCTCAGCATCATACCTATATTTATTTTAGCCGCGTTTGGTACTTGGGGGTAAAATTTATCAAGCGTGGTTTCTAAGGTAAGCTTGCCCTCCTCTACCAATTGCATTACCATAACCCCTGTAAACATTTTGCTGATAGAGCCTATACGGTATTTGGTTTTAGCCGATGCCGGAATGGTTGCCGGGCTATCAATAGCCGCGTAACCAATGCTTTTTTGATAAACAATTTTCCCGTTTTGCGATATGGCCAAACTGCCCATGCTTTTGTTATGAGCGGCAAGAACATTCAGCAGGCTATCTAAACGCGGTTTGTTAATATTTTGGGCATGAATGGATGTTGCAACACCAGTTGACAGTATGGCCAGTAAAAGTATTTTTTTGATCATGGGTAATGGGTTTGGATATTTGAGTGACTATTCCGCAAGATGTTACAATTATCAGATCATTAATCTCTTACAAGGTTGCTAATTCTCCAGTATTTCCGCTATCTCATCAAATCCCTTTTCGCGGGCCAGGTCGGAGGGGAGTTTGCCGCCTTCCATCCGGATGTCTACCCGGGCGCCTTTCTCCAATAATAATATGATCAGCTCGAGGTTACCGTTTTGCGCGGCAAAGTGCAGCGGCGTGGAGCCCTTTTGCTGCTTTACATTGACATCGGCACCATTTTCTATCAGCATAGTAGCTGTACTTGTAAAATTGCCGGCAATGGCCGAATGCAGGGGATAAACGTTAAAACCATTGTCGCTTGGGCGGTTTACATCAGCACCTTTTAGCACCAAATATCTTGCAATATCATAACGGCCAAAGTAGCAGGCAAGGCCCAAAGCGGTAAAGCCATCGTCGGCATAAAAATCAATCCGTTCGGGGTGTGTGGCAATTTGGTAGGCCACATCATCAAAACGGTCGGCAGCGGCGGCTTCAAAAAGGCTGAGGCCATGGGTATATTTTAACAGGAGCCTTGTAACATCCGGCTTATTATAATAGCACGAGAGCATTAAGGGAGATACGTTAAGACTTGTTTTTTCGCCGGCCAGTTCGGGGTTGCGGGCAAGCAAAGCCTCTAAAGCCGCGGTATCGGCATTCGCGATATATTCTTCCAGATCGTTTAGGCTCATTTAAGGTGAAAATACAAAAAATAAATAGAAGTTGTTGAATAACACTCCGGCTATTCAACATTCAAATAACTTTTGTTAAATAAAGTTAAAAGGGTTAAATAACGTTAAAAAGGGCATAATCAGAGCAATTTTTTAAGCCGGTAGCGTTTGTAGCTACATCAAACATAAAACAAATGATGAAAACAAAAACAAAACTCCTCGCAGTAGCTTTAACGGCTTTTATTTTATTTATCGGTGTAAATGCAAACGCGCAATCGTTCCAGAAAGGCAAACTACGTTTCGGTATCGGGGCCGACGGCTTGATTCCTGTCGGTAACTTTAGCAAGAGCGCAAATTTCGGGCTGGGCATAACCCCACGTTTGCAATACGGGCTTTCAAAAAAAGTTGCACTCACGTTTACTACCGGCTTCTATCACTTTTTCCCAAAAGACCAGGTGTATAACGATGGTACATTATCGTATAAATACAAGTGGGATCTGGACCTCATCCCGGTAAAGGCGGGGTTTAAAGCATTTGTAACATCAAATATTTATATTGGTGCAGAGGCAGGGATAGGTTTCCAGGTGGATAACGGCGGGGGCGATTCAAAATTCATGGCTTCGGGCGGCGCCGGCTACGTAACCAAACACTGGGATTTTGGCGTCCGCTACGAAAACTTCGCGGGCAACGGTTACCGGAATGGCCTCATCGGGCTGCGTGTAGCTTATGGTTTTGGGTTGTAGGCGAAACGTTTAATAAATATAAACCCCGCACGATTACGTGCGGGGTTTATATTTAAACCACCTTAATATTCTAACTTCCTGACTTGCGCGGTATACTATATTCCTAAAAAATTAAAAAATATCTCTTTAATCTAATAACTTTATATTTGCAATTAAACGTGTAATTTTCAGGAATGCCGATCAAAGGAAACCAGTTCAAATCAAATAGTTTTAGGGAAGAGCCACAGGCAGGGAAATCTGGTTCAAGATCTTCGCAGGGCAGCGCTAAACAAGAGCGTGAAAGGCCTGTAAAACAACTGGCCGAGCGCATGCCATTATTTGATCTTCGCGACGGAAGGATCATCAAAATAGCGGGCCTGTTTTGCCTGGTATTATCCGTGTTCTTCCTTATAGCGTTTACCTCATACCTTTTCACCTGGCAGCAGGACCAAAGCTACGTATCTAAAGCTAATGGCGGCTGGGGCAACCTGTTCAAAACCAGTAAAGAATTGTTAGAGAATGGTGTTAACAACCCCATGGTTGATAACTGGCTGGGCAAATTTGGCGCGTTGCTTTCTAACCAATTCATCTTTGAATGGTTCGGCGTGGCGTCGTTCCTGTTCGTGTTTGTGTTCTTCATAATTGGCTACCGTTTGTTGTTTAAAATAAAGCTGTTTTCGGTTAGCAAAATGCTGGCCTACACCCTGTTTTCCATTGTGTTTTTATCGGTAACGCTGGGCTTTTTTCACGCTTTTATATTAGACTATCCACACTATTTGGAGGGCCAGTTCGGCTTTTGGACCAACCGCCTTTTGGTTGCGCAGATAGGCCAGTCGGGCACCGGTTTCGGGCTTATATTTTTGGCGCTTACCGTTCTTGTAATTGCCTACAATATCGACTTTAAACTTCCCGAACGCAAACCAAAGCCCGAGCCTGTTATTGCCGGAGATGAAACCCAGGCGGAGCCGGTTGAGTTGATACAAGAAGAGATCTCGTTACCTGTAGAATGGCCGCGAAATGACGGCAACCGCGTTAAAGATATTCTTGCGGCGCAAGGTGCAGCCGCGGCGGCCGAGCCAATGCAGCAGGAACGTTTGCAGCAAACACCGCTACAGCAAACCCCTGTTTTTCATGAGCCGGTAGTGCTTAAGCCAGAGGTTAGCCACGAACCCGAAGAAGAAACTGAAATACCGCTTACCATTGATGTAGAGCGCCCAATGCCAATCCTCAACATCGAAAAAACCGACGATGATAAAGCTAAAAGCCTGGTTGACCAGTTTGGCACCTACGACCACAAGCTGGACCTGGCTACCTATAAATACCCAACTATCGACCTGTTAGAAAACTACGGTTCGGCCAAAATAGCGGTAAACTCTGAGGAGTTAGAGGCCAACAAAAACAAAATTGTTGAGACGCTGAACCATTATAATATTGAGATAGATAAGATAAAGGCTACCATTGGCCCAACGGTTACGCTGTACGAAATTATCCCCGCGCCGGGTGTGCGCATCTCCAAGATCAAAAACCTGGAGGATGACATCGCGCTAAGCCTTGCGGCTTTGGGTATCCGTATCATTGCCCCTATGCCGGGCAAGGGTACCATTGGTATTGAGGTACCGAACCAAAACCCCGAGATGGTTTCCATGCGCTCAATACTGGCTACCGAAAAATGGCAGAACAACGCCATGGACCTGCCTATCGCTTTGGGTAAAACCATTTCTAACGAGGTATTTATTGCCGACCTTGCCAAGATGCCCCACTTACTTGTGGCGGGTGCTACCGGTCAGGGTAAATCTGTTGGTATCAACTCCATCCTGGTGTCGTTGCTTTACAAAAAGCACCCTGCCGAGCTTAAATTTGTATTGGTGGACCCTAAAAAGGTGGAGCTTACACTGTTCCGCAAGATAGAGCGGCACTTTTTGGCTAAACTGCCCGATGAGGCCGACGCCATTATCACCGATACCAAAAAGGTGGTGAACACGCTTAACTCTCTGTGTATTGAGATGGACCAGCGCTACGACCTGCTGAAAGACGCGCAGGTGCGTAACCTAAAAGAATACAACACCAAATTTGTTAACCGCAAAATAAGCGACCCCGAGAAACACCGCTACCTGCCATTCATTGTATTGGTGATTGATGAGTTTGCCGATTTGATGATGACCGCCGGTAAAGAGGTGGAACAACCTATTGCCCGTATAGCACAGCTTGCCCGTGCGGTGGGCATCCACCTGGTTATTGCTACGCAAAGGCCATCGGTAAACGTTATAACGGGTACTATTAAAGCCAACTTCCCGGCTCGTTTAGCGTTCAGGGTTTTATCTAAAATAGATTCGCGTACCATATTGGATGCCGGCGGTGCCGACCAGTTAATTGGCCGTGGTGATATGCTGCTTTCTACAGGCAGCGATCTGATACGCCTGCAGTGTGCCTTTGTGGATACTCCAGAAGTTGAGCGCATATCCGATTATATTGGCAACCAGCGCGGCTATCCATCAGCCATGTTCCTGCCGGAGTATGTTGGCGAAGGTGAAGCAGGCAGTAGCCCCAAGGATTTTGACCCGGACGACCGCGACCCAATGTTTGAGGATGCTGCACGTTTAATTGTATTACATCAGCAAGGTTCTACATCGCTCATTCAGCGCAAAATGAAGTTGGGTTACAATCGTGCAGGGCGCATTATTGACCAGTTGGAGGCCGCAGGTATTGTTGGACCTTTTGAGGGTAGCAAAGCTCGCGATGTACTTTACCCCGACGAGTACAGCCTGGAACGCGCACTGGAAGAGCTGCAAAAGCCACGCGATTAAACTAATTTAGTTCACAACACTCTAAACCATTATAGGCCATAATGGTTATTGCCTGTGAGCTTTAAAATCGACCCAAAACATGAAAAGATTATTTTTATACCTGATATTATCTGCAACTACCATAAGTGCTGTATTTGCCCAAAAAGATAACGACGCTAAGTTGATCTTGAATAAGCTTAGCAAGCAATACCGCAGCTATGATGCTGTAAAAACAGACTATTCGTTAACCATAGATAACCAGCAAGCCAACGTCAAGGAAACTTACACAGGCACGCTTATCACCAGGTCAAAAACCAACAAATACAAAGTGATCGCTTATGCTGCAGGTACCAAAAAAGTAATGCAGGACATCATCAGTGATGGTAAAAACCAGTGGACATACCTTAAGGATGCCAACGAAGTGCAGTTAAGCGCTGCCGATAACAGCGAGGAGGGCTTTAACCCCGCCAAGATCTTTACGCTTTACGAAAAAGGATACAAGTACATTTACACTGGCCAACAAAAACTTGCAGGCAAAACTTACCAGGTGATAGACCTTACACCCGAAGACAGTAAGAAAACATTCTTTAAAGTGCGCCTGATGATAGACAAATTAAAGAACCAGCTGTACAGCGCCCAGATATTTGATAAGAACGGCAGCAAATACACCTACACTCTGCGCGCCTTTACGCCCAACTATAAAGTAGCAGAAAGCGCCTTTATTTTCGATAAGAAAGCGTATCCGGGTGTTGAGGTAGTGGATTTGAGGTAGGGGTGGAAAATAAGTACTGTCATTTCGAACGACGTACGAGGAGAAATCTTGTTCGTTAAGCGAAGTCGCTATTTATTTCGAACAAGATTTCTCGTCGCTGCGCTTCCCTCGAAATGACAGCGTATAAAGAAAGAGCGACGCTGGTTAGCATCGCTCTTTCTTTTACCTCCCTCTCCTTTGGAGAGGGCCGGGGTGAGGCCCTACACCCTTATATATATTCTTTTATTATCCAACACTTTACCCACGCTCCAGCATACCAGCATATAACTTATGGCGAAAAGCAGGGAGCCAATTGCACCGGGGGCTATTTTTTGATAAAGTACATCATTTATCCAGCCATAAAAGTTTTTATCACCAACCTTTATCATCCAGAAAGCGATCACCAAAATCTCCGACAGGATGTAAATAGCCAGGGGGTTTTTACCTACGGTGGTGAAGAACGACGTCCAGTTATATTTGTTCCAGGCGCGCACCTCTACTACATAAATAAAGGCCGATATCAGCACCATATCTATTCCGGTTGTAAGCAGGGTAAACGGGCTGCTCCATAGTTTTTTACCTATCGGGAAGCTAATATTCCAGGTTAATGCCACAAAAATGAATACGCAACCCATTAGCGCAAGTCGGGCAATGGTCTCGTAACCTTTACCTTTTTCCTGAATGAATTTACCGGCGTAATATCCAACAATAACATTCACAATGGCAGGCAGGGTACTCAGGATACCCTCGGGATCAAAAGCAACGCCCTCGCCGTGGTAAAGGTGACTATCTCCTAACAAAAATTTATCTAAGTAAGTGCCGGCATTCGTAAGCATGGCATACGGGGCAGATGGGTCGCCAAAAGCCAGTAATATAACCTGGTAGCCAACTAACATCAGTACACTTAATACCACAACCGCTGTTTTATTGCGTACAAAATAGATGATAAGCGATGCAAAAATATAGCAAAGGCCAATACGCTGCAGCACGCCCATAATACGTGTACCACTTATTGGGCGCAGCACCCAACCTGCATCGGTATGGTCTACAAACGGGAACCAATACATTAAATACCCTATCAAAAATATAAGCAAACCGCGTTTAAGAATACGGTACACAACCGCGCCGCTGCTTAGCCCGTCGAACTTTGCCATGGTAAAGCTCATGGCATTACCAACGGCGAACAGGAATGAAGGGAAAACAAGATCGGTAGGTGTAAACCCAAACCAGGCGGCATGCTCAAGCGGTGCAAAAGGCTGCGCGCCGCTGCCGGGTGTGTTTACAATGATCATAAAACAAATGGTTAGTCCGCGAAAGACATCAAGCGACAGGAACCGTTCGGCTTTTTGGTTCATAATGGGTACAATTGGTTATAATTATTATGGAGATTGAGAGCACCAATATAGTAATTTAAGAATGTGAAATGCAATAGCTTGCTTAACTTTATAAATTATTTTAAGAAGTTTTAATGTATGGATAACAGAAATCTATTTACAACATTTTAACGCCTTAATGTTAAATGTTACTATTTTTGAAAGATGCTCACCATGACCAATCATACGCTCGAAAAATTGGAGCTGCTGCTTAAAGCGGCCGGTTACCGGGTTAGGTATGAAAAAGGTAATTTTAAAACAGGTGCTTGTATGCTGCTAAGCAGCCGGGTAATAGTTGTTAATAAATTTGCCAATCTGGAGAGTAAAATAGCCGCCGTTGCCGAACTGGCCCGCACGGTTGATATAGATTATAACCTGCTTGATGATAAACAGGCTGCATTTTTGCATCAGCTTAAACAAACAACACTGCAGCTGTGACCATAACATTTTTAGGAACCGGGACCTCGCAGGGCGTGCCTGTTATTGCATGCACCTGCCCTGTTTGCTTATCAACCGACAAGCACGACAAGCGCCTGCGCACTTCTATTTTAATTGAGGGAGAGGAGAAAGTTATCGTTATTGATTCGGGGCCCGATTTTAGGTACCAGATGCTGCGCGAAAAAGTAATGCACCTGGATGCTATAGTTTTTACCCACGAGCATAAAGACCATGTTGCCGGCATGGATGATATACGCGCATTTAACTACAAACAGCAGGCCCCCGTGGATATTTATGCCGACGAGCGTGTGCAAACTGCACTACGCCGCGAATTTCCATACATTTTTGATAATAAGGGCTATCCGGGCATCCCGCAGGTTAACCTTCATACTGTTACGTTAGCGCCGTTTAATATTGGCGATGTACACTTTACTCCAATAGAGGTAATGCATTACAGGCTACCCGTAAAAGGTTACCGTATAAAAGATTTTACCTATATCACTGATGCCAAAACACTATCTGAGGTAGAAAAGGACAAGATCCGCGGGACGAAAATATTGGTAATAAACGCCCTGCAGAAAGAAAAACATATTTCGCACTTTACTTTAGCCGAGGCCATAGCATTTGCCCGCGAGATAGGGGCTGATAAAACTTACCTTACACACATTAGCCACCGCCTTGGCAAACATGCCGATGTTTCTAAGGAACTACCCGAAGGTATAGAACTGGCATATGACGGGCTTAAGCTAAAAGTTTAATATTCTTATTTTGTTTATTTAAACGAATAACTTTATCTTAAAAGTAAATTGCATACATTGCAGATGTTAAATATCTGCATGAAAAATATTGTTTACCTAAGTACCGCCGTAACGTTGTTAAATGATGATCAATTGATCGATATTTTAACGTCTGCCAGAAAAAATAATGCTGAGCGCAATGTGTCGGGAATGTTGTTGTATAGCGAAGGCACATTCATACAAGTACTTGAAGGTGAAGATACCCAAGTAGATGCCATTTTCGCTAAGATTGAAACTGACCCCAGGCATAAAAATCTCATAACGCTAATCAATGGCAGTATTGTTCACAAAAATTTTGCAGAATGGGCTATGGGCTTTACAACTGTTAATACTGCAAAAGTGGCCGATTTATTAGGGTACTTAAAATCTATGGATAGCGTGCATGAAAAAAGCGACAACAACGCGGCTATTATCACGCTTAAAACTTTTATCGAAACCAATAAACTGGTTATAAGATCCTAATCCAACTCCAGGTAGCTTACCTGGTTAATGGTTGCGCGGTAAGTGTTTTTATGCCCTTTCTTTTGTAGTTCTACAC
This sequence comes from Mucilaginibacter lutimaris, assembly GCF_042676625.1. NCBI lineage: Bacteria > Pseudomonadati > Bacteroidota > Sphingobacteriia > Sphingobacteriales > Sphingobacteriaceae > Mucilaginibacter > Mucilaginibacter lutimaris. The sequence goes on along the minus strand of NZ_JBHTIA010000013.1, from coordinate 370,531 downwards.
GGCCGCGTATGGTCATTTTACGGTTGTTTATTTTGTTGTACTCCCCGTCTTCAGTCTCGAACAGGCCGGTGTGTTTGCCTGTAAGATACAACGGGCAATCCTGCGTAAAATTCACCCATAAAGAGCGACTGTTGCCATGGTCGGTAAAAGTGCTGTCGTTAACTAAAGCCGACTGATTTTTTCCTTCGATATACTTACCGGTCACCTCTACATTTTGCTTGTCATAATACTTAATGCTATCAATAAGGTGGCTAAAACTTACCTTTTTAAACGTTACATCTACATCGCACTCGCTGGTATATATCTTGCGCTTTTTTGTATTACACGCCATAAGGGCCAGTGTAATTAAAAGTATAATATGTACCCTGCTTTGCGCCATAAATAAATGTACGTGTTTTAACATACTTAATTATTGTGGCACAACAATTTTACGAAACGGATACAACTCCAACATTAATATTATCTACACGGCATGTTAACCTTAAATCTGTATTTTTAGCCATCAAAATATAGCATGAAAAAACTAAGCGTACTGCTGCTTATTATACTGTCCATATCATTTAAAAGTTTTAGCCAGGATACCACCCAGCATATTGTCCCCAACCGTAAAAACAGCGCGGCGCAGCAAAATAAGCCCTATGTAATTTTAATTTCTGCCGATGGTTTCCGGTACGATTTTGCTAAACGCTATAACGCGCAAAACCTGCTGAGGCTGGCTAAGGAAGGCGTGAGCGCGCCTTACATGATGCCTTCTTACCCCTCGGTAACCTTTCCAAATCATTACGCTATGGTGAGCGGTTTGTATCCGTCGCACTCTGGTTTGGTGAATAACACCTATTACGACCGTGAACGTAACGACAAATACTCGATGAGTAACAAAGCCAAGGTTGCAGATAGCAGCTGGTATGGGGGCGCCCCGCTTTGGGTACGTGCCGAGCAGCAAAAAATGCTTTCGGCAAGCTTTTATTGGGTGGCATCAGAAGCGGCCATACAGGGTGTACGGCCAACCTATTATTACATCTACAACGAAAAAATTGACATGCATAACCGCATTGCCGCCGTTGTTAACTGGCTTAAGCTACCACCCGCTCAACGTCCCCACCTCATAACTTTTTACCTGCCCCAGGTTGACCACGAAGCACATCTTAACGGCCCCGAATCGCCCGAGGCTGAAAAGGCAGTACACTTTATAGACTCGACAGTTAACGAACTGCAAAAGGCGGTTAAAACAACCGGCTTAAAGAACGTCAACTTCATTTTTGTATCAGACCATGGCATGACCAGGGTTGATAACAAAAACCCAATTGGTATCCCGGCGGCTATAGATACATCTAAGTATGTAATATCCGGCGACGGCATCCTGGTTGAGCTATATGCCAAAGAGGGTGCTGATGTACAAAGCACTTATACCGAACTTAAAAAAGAAGCTAATGGCTACAATGTTTATCTAAAAAGCAACGTACCTGCCCACATGCACTATGGCACTGCCGACGACTGGCACAACCACATTGGCGATATTTTACTGATACCACATTACCCAAAAGTGTTTAACCTTTGGAACAGCAAGAAAATAAATCCCGGCTGGCACGGATATGACCCAACCGTTATTGCAGATATGCGCGCAAGCTTTGCGGCATGGGGCCCTGCCTTTAAAAAGCATTTAGTTGTAACTCCTTTTCAGAATGTTTCGGTTTTTAATTTAATTAGTGAGATATTGGGCATTAAACACACCGACAAGATTGACGGCACTAACCAGTTGGCCAATAAGATCCTGGTAAAAAAACACTTAAAAAATAAACAATGAAATTAGCCCTTAAAGTACTTGTCCTTTTTATACTTCCTGTTTCTGCTTTTGCGCAAAACCCGACTGTTGTAAAACAACAGGCGACTGTAGTTGCCAACGCCCTGCTAAAAAGCGACTACAAAACCGTTGTAGACCATACTTACCCTAAAGCCGTTGCTATGGCAGGCGGTAAACAAAAAATGCTGCAAATGATAACTGCGGGCATTAACCAAATGAAAGCGCAAGGTTTTGTATTTGAGAAGGCCACAATAGGCGAGGCCGGTAATTTTTATAAAGCCGGTAACGAGATACACTGTTTAATACCCGAAGCCATTGTAATGAAAACCCCTCAGGGGCGCTTTGCTTCAAAAAACAACCTCCTTTGCGTAAGCGCCGATGGCGGCAAAAACTGGAGTTTTCTTGATTTGAACCAGGGTACTATTAATTCTGTTAGAACCTTATTCCCCAATTTTAACAGCAACCTTATTATTCCAACCCCGCAGGCGCCTGTAAAGCTTTGATAACAATTTTTTCAGCAAAATCACGTTAAAAGCTACCAACACATAATAGGCTCACCTTTCTAATTGATGCACTGTTTTAAGAGATACATCCTGTTTTTATTTATCATACCATTTACCGTTGTAGCGCAGGATACAACTTTAGTTAAAAAACAGGCTACCCGTTTTGCAAAGGCAAGTTTTAACGGCGATTATAAAACTGTTATAGACCTTACCTACCCTAAATTGGTAGAATACTCGGGCGGCAGAGATACCATGCAGAAACTTATTAGCAGCCGCATAGAGGGGCTAAAAAAGCAGGGCGTTATCGCGTTTGACGGTTATGTTGATTCGCCGGGTAAAATACACGATGCCGGCGGGCAGCTCCATTGCATTATACCCGAAGTTATTACCATGAAAGTGTTTAACGGGCGCTATGTTAACCGCACCTACCTGTTGGCCATCAGCGATAATAACGGCAAAAACTGGACGTTTATGGATGTTGGTAAAATGCCTTTAAGCCTATTGCAAAGGCTTGTTCCTAAATATAATCTGGGTCTGAATATACCCTCCGCCGGCAAACCGATGTTCTTTGCAGATAAGCTTTAACAGCATTGTTAACCGTATAAAATATCTGCCCTATTCGCCTTGTTATAAAAACATATAAAACGTTTATCTTTACAGCGTTATGCCAACTCCCATCCCCAAAAAAATATTTAGCCGCCGGCACGAGATCTTTGCCGACTTCCTGAAAGAAGTTGACAAGCACCTTGATGATATTATGCACGAGCGCGTTACCGAAATGTTCGAGATCAGGGACATCGCGGGGATCCTGCACATTCACCCCACCCATTTAACCAATACCATTAAGCAAACCACGGGCAAATCGCCCTGCTTTTATTTCGAGGAAAAAATAATGCTGCTGGCTAAGGAAATGCTGCAACAAAATGTTTCTATTAAACAAATAGCTTTTAAACTCACTTTCGACCCATCCAACTTCACTAAGTTTTTTAAACGTTTTGAAGGTGTAACACCTAAAGAGTACAGGGAAAAGATATTATCTGATTCGGAATTAATAGAATTAGAAAATTAACAGAATATTAATCACTATTATCTTAATCAACTTATTATAAAGCATTAATGAGCGTTGGCCCAAACGTCAAAGTGGGCGGGCCGGGTGTATGGCGGGAATGACGGTTTAGCGTCGAAGTCTGCGTATGCGGCGAGAAAGCGTTAAGAACCGGCAGGGCGCGCGGAAGCTTCGCTTTGACTTGGCCTTTTCTTGGTTCGTTTTCTTTGTGGCTAAGACAAAGAAAATGAACATCCACAGGCTTGACCCTTGCCTACTGCCGATCCTTATTAAGAACTGACCGCCTGCTTTATACAGCAAAGAATTGCTCCTCACCACCTATGACAGTTTAATAAAATACTGTAACTGTCACCATTTTATCTGTACCTGTCACCTTTTTTTAGCAACGTTTCGCCCTCATCTTTGTATTGTATTAAACACATAACAACATGAGCACAAATAAAATAGCATTGATAACAGGCGGAAGCAGGGGCCTTGGTAAAAACGCTGCCTTAAAAATTGCCGGCAAGGGTATAGACGTAATTGTAACCTACCGTACTAAAAAAGATGAAGCCGATGAGGTAGTGAACCAAATAGAGCTGGCCGGCCAAACTGCCGCCGCCCTACAGCTGGATACTTCAAAATCAAACACGTTTGCCGAGTTTAAAGAACAGCTCACCGCTGTGTTAAAAGAAAAATGGGGCCGCGACAGCTTCGACTTTTTGGTGAATAATGCCGGTATTGACGCGGCATCTCCATTTGGACAAACCACCGAAGAAGATTTCGACAACCTGTTTAATGTGCACTTTAAAGGGGTTTACTTTTTAACCCAAACATTGGTGAATACCATTGCCGATGGTGGCCGCATCATCAACTTATCTACCGGTTTAACCCGCTTTGCCACCCCCGGTTACGCGGCTTACGCCTCTATGAAGGGTGCCATTGAGGTATTTACAAAGTACTTAGCTAAAGAATTAGGCAGCCGTGGGATTGCAGCCAACCTGGTTGCGCCGGGTATAGTGGAGACCGATTTTACCAAACGCGCGTTTGAAAGCCACCCTAAAATGCACGAATTTATTTCAGGCATTACAGCGTTAGGCAGGCCAGGCCAGCCGGATGATATTGGTGGTGTAATAGCATTCCTTTGTACTGAAGATGCGCGTTGGATAAATGCCCAACGTATAGAGGCATCAGGCGGGATGTTTTTGTAGGTTGATGAATAGAGCGTGGAGTAGTTGCCTCTCTCCTAAAATAAAAGCGGGATAGTTCGATATGAACCGTCCCGCTTTTTATTGGGCTATTTGCTATCTTGCTGCCTAATATAATTGATATGGAATTTGGCCGCGTAGCTGATCATGAATTGCCTTTGGTAGATTTTACACTGCCACCCGACCCCGCTTTTACCCTCCAAACACTTGCCGCTGCCAACAACAAACAGCCTTTGGAGGTGCATGTAGGCTGCGCAAAATGGGGGCGCAAGGAATGGGTAGGCCAGATCTATCCGCCTAAAACTAAAGACGCGAATTTTCTGGATGAATATGTAAAGCATTTTGACTGTATTGAGCTAAATGCCACCTTTTACCAGGTTTATGGCCCCGATACCATTGCCAAGTGGAAACAAAAAGCGGAGGCTAATCCTAATTTTAAATTTTGTCCCAAATTTTCGCAAAGCATCAGCCATATCCGCAGGTTAAAGAATGCTGAGGATATTACCACTACCTATTACGAGGGCATCATGGCCTTCGGCGATAAACTGGGGCCGGTATTTTTGCAGCTAAGCGATAATTTTACACCCAAAAGCCTGCCCGAACTTACTGCCTACCTGGAACAGCTACCAACCGATGTACCCGTTTATGTAGAACTAAGGCATAAGGATTGGTTTGCCGTGCCTGAAAACAAAGAGGCCGCTTTTAGCCTGTTTAAGCGATTAAATATCGGATCGATAATAACAGATGCTACGGGCCGCCGCGATTGTGTGCACATGATGCTACCTACCCCTCATGCGTTCATCCGCTTTGTGGGCAATGGATTGCACCCTACCGACTATGCCCGCTGCGATGAATGGGTTGACCGCATTGCCAGTTGGAAAGACCAGGGGCTGCAATCTGTTTGGTTTTTTATGCACCAGCACGATGAACGCTACTCGCCCGAGTTATGCGATTATGTGATAGATAAACTAAACAAAAAGCTTGACATGAACATTCACCGCCCGCAATTTATTGGCAAAGAGAAAGGGTTGTTTGATTAGTAAGTGGAGTAAACTTTCAACTTACGCAAACTCGTTAAAAAGCTATGTCATTTCGAACGCGCGATAGCAAGGAGAAATCTTGTTATAATAAAAGTCTGCGACTTAGTGCTTCGTTAGGTTCGGCATTAAGTTAAGTTTAGCCTGTGGATGTTCATTTTCTTTGCCTTAGCCGCAAAGAAAACGAACCAAAAGAAAAGGCCAAGTCAAAGCGAAGCTTCCGCCCGCCCTGCCGGTTCTTAACGCTTTCTCGCCGCATCCGCGGACTTCGAAAGCTAAACCGTCATTCCCGCCAACTGCCGGCCCGCCCGCTTTGACATTTAGGCCACCGCTCGTTTTGATAACGCTGAAAATTTAAATCAATTTTTTAACTATATAAATTTATAGATACCAAGCTGTGGCGCTGTTTTGTTGGTACTAAAAAAATGCAAATTGCCGAAACGCTAACCTACATATCCAGCGCGCGTGAGCGTTTGCGCTTCACAAAATTGCGGATATCCAGCACTATGCCCGCGAAAAAGTAGAATATAAGCGGGAAGCCAACAGCAAGGAATGATGAGTAGATAAAAAACAGCCTGATCTTGGCAATAGAAATATTAAAACGTTCGCCCAGGTAGGTGCATACCCCAAAAGAGTAGCGCTCGAAAAAGGTGATGATCCGTTGTAACATATCAGCTGGGTTTTAATATTTTAATACCAACGCCGCATTGCAGGCATTTCTTATAATCGCAATAACTATTTTTAAGTTCCAGCAGCGCCTGCGACTCAAAAGCGGTTTTTATATCTACTCCTAAGTTAGCAAAATCTGCGGTAATATTGTTTTGCTCTGCCGGGATATTCTCCAGCAATTTTAATGCCCGGCTTACAAAGTGCTGCAATTTCATATGCCTGCCATAACTAAACAGAAACAATACTACAGTATTAAGCAATATGGTATCGATAGACCCGCTACCCAAATTTTTGCCCGCCGGGGCCGATTCTTTATCAAACCGGTAATGCGTTTCCCAATATGAGTTAACCCTAATGTTCGCGAAAAGTTCGCGCAGGTGCTTTACATCCTGTATGTCTAATATTTTGGAGAATAAGTGGTTGGACTGCACCACCAGTGATGCGAATTGCGCCAGCCTTATGGTAGGGAAATTCTGCGGTCGCATCCGCATGAACTTCCACAGATGGTTCTCAATAGGTTGCAGCGAATATTTTTTAGCAAGGTAATTGTACTCTTTTTTCAGCAACCGCGGATAATCGTCCTGCAATTCATCCGTCAGGAAACCCGCCTGCCCAAATATGAGTGCCTCTATTTGCATGGCGTTATTCTTATTTTTGGCCAGGATGCTTTGCGGCAGCGACTTCGCCATCAACTCAAACGGGAGGGCATTCGTTTTAAAGCCAAAGTTTGCCGCCAGGAATTGGTAAAAGGTTTCTTCCCAGTCGCCACGGTTAAGGGCTAAAGCCCCGATAACCGCTTCAGAACGCTTTTCCAAACGTTCTACCAAAATCCTCGTAAGCCAGTTTTGCATGGTTAGGCCGTCCACAGTAGCAATAGTTCCCTCGCAGGGAATAATTTGCTGGTTGCCAAAAACCAGGTTATGGTAACGGTTGTAAAGCTCTGCCGAAATGCGGTCTTTCAATTCCAGCGTCGGTACGCGTTTACCATCAGTACGGATAAGCGGTTCATCGTCGCGGTAAACTACATGTAGTATTACGTTATCGTAAGCGTTATCTGTAGTATGGCCGTGCTTATGCCAGTCAGAAGAGGAGATGTGCAGTTCAGCATTCCCCGCCCAGGTAGTTTCGCCTATGCGGATGCGCGCGTTTTGAAAATCGGCACCTGCATGGCTGTTATGGATACCCACCGAATATATCTCCAGTTCCTCACCCTCGGTAGTACGCAGGTTTATCCTGTCGAACAGTCGGAACTTCCAGATGTAATGTAAAAAGTCTTCGGTGATAAGCATAGGGGAAGGTAAGAAATTTATACCTGGATTGAACAAATTTTTCGATTTTGGGTCTGTAGTCTTTTTCATTGTCAGCAGAACAGCTTCGTCCGAAATCGGGAATAACAATGGTGGCCTTGTGCGCGGTATGGGCATTGGAAACTTTTGCAGTGGGATGGATTTAGCGCAAGGGCAAAAGATTTCCGGCCCGCGGTTATGAGCGATTTGCGGGGCAGGGTTTGTGCGGCAAAGAAGCCTTTTTGCTGACTTGATTTTTGGTTACTTTGTGTCAAGACAAAGTAACAGCCCTCCGCGGCAATTGAGCTGGCTGGCGTTGATAGATGCACACAAAAATCAAAAGCACATCACCAGCATAACACACCCCTAACCCCTCTCAAGAGGGGAACTATCTTGTTAATTTCATTATCTTGCACTAAATCCAACTACATGAACAGCACTACTATCATCCAACCTGTTACAACCCAAAGCCGCGTTTGGTCTATCATTGGCGGTTCGCTGGGTAATTTGGTGGAATGGTACGATTGGTATGTTTACTCCGCGTTTTCATTATATTTTGCAGGCTCATTTTTCCCGAAGGGTAATTTAACCGCGCAGCTTTTAAACACGGCAGGCATCTTTGCTATCGGCTTTTTAATGCGCCCTATTGGTGGCTGGCTGATGGGCACTTACGCCGATAAACATGGCCGTAAAAAGGCGCTCACGGTTTCGGTATTGCTGATGAGTGCCGGGTCGCTGATAATAGCCATTACGCCAAGCTACAAATACATCGGCATCGCCGCGCCTATCTTACTTGTACTTGCACGCATCATCCAGGGGTTAAGTGTTGGCGGCGAATATGGTACCAGCGCCACTTACCTCAGCGAAATGGCCACCAAAAAAGACCGCGGCTTTTACTCCAGCTTCCAATACGTAACCTTAATAATGGGGCAGTTAGTAGCCCTGGGTGTGCTGATATTGCTGCAAAGAGCGTTCCTTACCGAAGAGCAACTGCATTCCTGGGGGTGGCGCATTCCGTTTGGCATAGGCGCAATGCTGGCCATTATTGTTATGTATTTACGCCATAGTTTGCAGGAATCTGCTACGTTAAATAATAAGGAGGAAGGGGTTAGTAAACACGCCCGCGGATCGTTACGTGCGCTGGCCGAACACCCTAAAGCGGTGTTTACCGTTATTGGCCTTACCATGGGTGGCACAGTTGCCTTTTACACGTTTACTACGTATATGCAAAAGTTTTTGGTGAACACAAATGGGTTCACCAAAAACGAAGCTACACTCATATCCAGCCTTACACTTTTTGTTTTTATGCTGATACAGCCGGTTTACGGCTTAGTATCCGATAGGATAGGCCGTAAGCCCATGCTTACCGCTTTTGGCGTATTGGGTACGCTAACAACTATACCCATATTCACTTATTTAAGCGTAACGCATAGCTTTTGGGTTGCATTCGGCCTCATCATGTTCGCGCTGCTTGTAGTAAGTAATTATACCGCTATAAACGCGGTAGTAAAAGCCGAATTGTTCCCGGCGCACATCCGCGCTTTAGGGGTAGGTTTCCCTTATGCCATAGCGGTATCTATTTTCGGCGGCTCGGCAGAGTATATTGCCCTGAGCTTTAAAGAGCACGGTCATGAAAATTGGTTTTACTGGTATGTAACGGGTTGTATAGTGGTATCGCTGGTGGTTTACGCAACTATGAATGATACAAGGAAGCATTCGAAGATAGAAGAGTAAATAGATGATGGGTTATCCCTTTTTGTGATGTTGAGCGATAGCGAAACATCTGTTAGCCACCATTCACTCTGCGATTGCAACGTTCAATAATAGATCTTTCGCTATCGCTCAAGATGACAAAGCTATAAACGAAAGGGCTTCTATTTCGACACTAACCCCGATATTACATTAATACTTAGGGCAACTATAGCCGTATTAAAGGCGAATGCGATCAACCCGTGCATCCACGCCAGGCGGCGGATCTGCTTGGACGAGATCTCCACGTCCGACACCTGAAAGGTCATGCCGATAACGAAGGAGAAATACACAAAATCGAGATAGTCGGGCTCCTTTTCATCTCCCGGAAATTCGAGCCCACCAGCAGGCGTTTTGCGGCCACCAGGTGTAGAATAGTAAAGGTGCGCATAGCGCATGGTAAATACCGTATGCACCAGCCACCACGATACAACCACAGCGGCCATTGCCAGTAAAACATATCCGGCAACAGTATCATCCGGCTGGTTCTTGGCTGATTTTAACAACAAGTACATTGCTATTAAACTTGCCAGCGACGCCACCATTACAAATAGAAATATCATGGCGCGGCTGCTGTCCTCTAAACTTGCAAGCCTGCGGATGTCTTTAGGGTGAGCCGATAGTATGGCAATCCAATCCAGTATAATAATGCTCATGGCAACAGATATCCAGACCACCAGAGCCATAGCCGGTACAGATTGCATTTGCCTCGTCGCGAAAAAAGCGGCAATGCCAATAAGCAATGCAACATACAGTTTGTAGTGCGCATCCATCCGCAACAGGAAATATTTTCTGGGTTCGTTGACCATTATTTATGTTGATATAATTATGTTTAGCTGCTGAAACTAATCCTCTTCAACTATCTCCGCCACCCGGCCTATCTGCCCGTCTTTCAGCCGCACTTTAATACCGCGCGAATGATAAGAGGCACTTGTAAGCAAATCTTTCACTACGCCGCGGGTAAGTTTACCACTGCGCTGATCTTTCTTCAGGATGATGTCTACTTCAAGTCCGGGATATATGTCTGCTCTGTTTTGTCCGTTCATTGTTTTAATCGATATCTAAATCTGTTGGTAATATCCAAAGAGAATTTTTAATTGGATTATGATTTGCAACTTTAAACTGGTCTAAGTCTTTTTCAAATAAAATTAAAACTCTACCGTTGTAAGTTTCATCGCTTATTATTTCTCCTTTTTGGCCAATCAATTTCCAATAGTCATTGTAAGGCTCAACATTCTTTCCTGGAATTAAGGTTCCTGAAAAAGATTTCAATCTAACGACGATGCCTTTTTTAATCTCCATTGCTCCTTACTTCACCAACCAACTAATAGCATCCTCAACTTTTTTAAAGTCAAAATTGCTAATCACTTTATCCATTGCTTCGGTTATCTGCTGGTTTTGCAGGTTGCCAATGCTGCCTTCGTGTGTATGGTTAACGGTTTTATCCGGGTTAAAGCTGCCTGCCTCAATATCCAAACCTATTTGCTTGTAAGCATCGCGGAACGGCGTGCCGTTCAGTACTGATCTGTTCACTTCCTCTACACTGAACAGGTAGGTATATTTAGGATCTTCGATTATATTTTTATTTACGCTGATGTTTTGCAGCATAAAGGTTGCCATTTGCAGGCAGTCTATCAGGTCGGTAAACGCCGGGAACAGCAGTTCTTTAAGCAATTGCAATTCGCGGTGATAGCCCGATGGCAGGTTGGTGGTCATCATGGCCACATCGTTCGGCAGGGCTTGCAGGCGGTTACATTTACCGCGCATAATTTCCCATACATCCGGGTTCTTTTTATGCGGCATAATGCTGCTACCTGTGGTAAGGTTTTCGGGATAACTTACAAAAGCGAAGTTTTGGCTCAGGTACAGGCACTGGTCCATAGCCATTTTAGCTAAAGTTGCTGCTATAGATGATAAAGCCTGCGCAATAACCCGTTCGGTTTTGCCACGGCCCATTTGGGCGTAAACTACATTGTGGGCTAAACTTTCGAAACCCAGCAAATTGGTGGTCATCGTCCTGTTTAGCGGGAACGACGAGCCGTACCCCGCGGCCGAGCCCAATGGGTTTTTATTGGTGATCTTCCAGGCGGCCAAAACCATTTCCAGGTCGTCAACCAAACCCTCGGCGTAAGCGCCAAACCACAACCCGAACGACGATGGCATAGCTACCTGCAAATGCGTATAGCCCGGTAAAAGCACATCTTTATGCTCTTCGCTCAATTGTATCAGCTGGCGGAAAAGCGTATCGGTTTCTGTAACTACCTGTTGCAATTGGTGGCGGAAGAAAAGTTTCAGGTCAACCAAAACCTGGTCGTTACGCGACCGGCCGCTGTGAATTTTTTTGCCAGCTTCGCCAATGCGCCGGGTAAGCAGCATTTCTACCTGAGAGTGTACGTCCTCTACATCAGGCTCGATATCAAAATTATTGTTCTCTATTTCGATGTACAGGTTTTTCAATTCCTGTTGGACCAGCATCAGGTCGGCGGCATCCATCAAACCAATGGATTCTAACATCTTGGTATGAGCAAGCGAACCCAACACATCAAAAGCCGCCATTTGCCTGTCCAGCTCGCGGTCGCGGCCAACGGTAAAGTTTTCTACCAGCTTATCAACGTTTGTGGTTTTCTGCCATAATTTGCTCATGGCACAAATATAAAATTAAATGTGTTTTGAACCGGGATTGAACAGATTTTTAGAATTTATATGATCTCTAATATTGATCGTAGATGAAGATCCTGCCGTGGTGGGGCACGGTTATTCATATTTTTCCTGGCACAACTCGCAATAAAAGCTCGCCCGCCTGGATTTGCCGGTATCTTTTACCTTAACGGGCACATGGTTACGCGGGCATTCTTTTTTATGATAAATTTGCCAGTGCTTTTTTAGCGTACCCGCCTTTCGTTGTTCAAAAAATTCGAAGCTGTATTTTATAGCTTCATTTATCATTTCTTTAACCTTTTTTGGCGGCATGGCGGCAACCACACTTTCGGGGTGGATGCGGGCGCGAAACAAAACCTCGTTCTTAATAATATTCCCCACGCCCGAAAATATCTGCTGATCCATCAGGGCATCGCAGGCTAATAACTCAGGCTCGGCTTTCATCTTTTTGATGGCATGTTTAGTATCCCATGCCTCGCTCATGATGTCGGCTTTCCAATCGTACACTTGGTTGAGCGGTTCGGTTATTAATTTTAGCTGGCAGGCATAAAAGTTTAATTCGCCATCCTCAAATTGCAGGTGCAGGCGCGGAGGCTTTTCGGTATGTTCGTTTATGCGGTAGGTGCCAAACATCATCATATGGATGCGTACGGTAAACTTGGGGAAGCAGATCAAAAAATGCTTTCCCCAACTTTTAAAGCCGGTAATAGTTTGGTCAACTAAAATATCTGTATCAAGGGTTTTGTTGTTACAACTCGCGGCAATTACTTTATCGCCCTTAAATTGCTGTACCTTTTCTTTCAGTATAAGTATGCTCGGCCCTTCAGGCATGGTAATCGGTTTAAGGGCAGAATGCAAAGATTGAGCCAAGGCTTGAGGGAGTAGCGAGTATTTAGCAATTACGAAGTGTTGCGAGGCGTGGAGAGAAGCGTAAGACTCTAATTTGGTATCAATTTTTTATGCTCTTGTGGTAATAGGTAAATTCTTGTGTATAACAAGCTTTATCTGTTTTAAATATACCTTTCTCGAAGGCCTCCTTATGTAAATTTGGTAGCTTCCTGAATTTTTTCATTCGAAGTTTATCTACTCTGTTTGGAGGCATAAAATCATAACTACCGCTTAACATCATTATAACTTCTACGTCGTTACATTCATCCTCTATTTTGATAGTTGCTGGTTCTAATCCAACCGTCCTTAATGTAATTTTTTTAACTGAAACGGGAATATCGATTTTAAAGAAGCCATCTAAAGCTGTTTTACCAACTTTGATGGTGTCACTTATGAAAATTGAAACGAATGGTAAAGTTTCTAAATTATCATCGATAACTTTTCCTTTAATTGTTTTATTCTGAGCATAAAGGATGCTTGTTGAAAAACATACTACACTAAAAATGATAAATAATTTCTTCATCCTTTGTCTTATATTCCCTTGACTATTATAGTTGAAATCATATTCAAGTGACTTTATTGGGGCTAAAGTTTTTAAAAGCAGCTGCTAATGCCCTTTTTTCCTTTTCAATAACCCGCCCGTAGTATCATCTACACTTTGTTGTACAATAAAGGCCGAAGGGTCTATCCTCAGGATCTCTTTCTTAAGTAATGGCACTTCAAGGCGGGTTGCCACCGTAAAAATGATCTCTCGCGGGTCGTTAATGTGGCCGTCTTTACCGTATCCGCTCTTGCCCTGGTAAACCGTAACGCCTCGGCCAAGTTTTTGGGTGATGGCTATCCTTATTTGTTCGCCCTTAACAGATACGATGGTCATGCCGGTGTATTGCTCCAATCCGTTTAAAATAAAATCAATCATTTTAGATGCGGCAAGGTAGGTAAGTATAGAGTATAAAGCCTTTTCGACACCAAGCTGAAATACCGCCGCGCCAAAAATGATGACATTAAGTATTAGTATAACATCGCTTACACGCACTACCTGCGTTTTTTTACTTACTAATAACGCCGCTATTTCGGTACCATCAAGTACGGCACCGCCACGGATGGCCATACCTATACCCGCGCCAATAAATACCCCGCCAAATACCGCGGTGAGTAGCTTATCCGGCGTAACATCGGGGAAGTGCATAAATGCCAGAGCCAGCGACAAGCCCGCTATGGCTGAGGCGCTTTTAACTGCAAAGCGTAAACCAAGCTTGCGGTAACCCAAAAACAGGAACGGTACATTTATAATAAAGATGAGTACAGAGAGCGGTAAGCCGGTAGCATCGGCCACTAATATAGATACACCGGTAACACCGCCATCAATAAAATGGCTGGGTAACAAAAAACCTTTTAATCCCATCCCGGCAGAAAGGATGCCCAAAATAATAAGTAATGAATCGATAACGATGCCTTTGAATTTCATAGTGCTATTAACAGTAACCATAGATGTGCGGTTAAGATAGCAAAATTTAAGGAAAAGCAGGTTTTACCACCCGCTTTTCAGCCCTTCTTTCAAGGCAGCCTGGTAGTTTTCCAGGTCGAAAGAGTAGAGGTAGGGGGCTTTGTGGGCACCGCCCTTGCGTGTTTCATCAAGCTTATTTAGAATGCCAAATCCCAGCATACGGCGTTGAAAGTTGCGGCGGTCCAGCTTTTTATCCAAAATGGTTTCGTAAAGCTTTTGCAGCTCGGGCATAGTAAATTCTTTGGGCATCAAGTTATAACCAATGGGCTGGTAGTTTAGTTGCAGGCGCAGGGTATCCAAAGCGGTGCGGAATATCAGTTCATGGTCTAACTGAAATTTCGGCAAGTCGTTAAGGTCGCGCCAGGTACATACTTCCGAAAAATCGTCGGGTGTAGGTGTTACGTTAAAAAAATCCACCAAAGCGTAGTAACCTATTGAAATAAAGCGCTGCTCAAAAAAGTTTTGTTGCTGCGGCAGCATATCCTTATACATTTCGTTATGGATCTTTGAGCGGTCGGGGTCGCCAAAAACATGAAACTGCTTTAAAAAGATCTCATCAATACCGGTGCGCTCTTTTAATATACGGTCGGCAGCATTTTCTATGGGTTCCTGCTTATGCACAAAGCCGCCGGGCAGGTACCAGGCGTCCTCATTATTGCTTTTTAGCATTAACACCTTCATTTGTCCCTCATGAAAACCAAATACCACACAGTCTATAGATATATGGTTAAGATATACCTTCCCGGCCTCGGCCCAAAACTCTTCCAGCTGCTGTTTAGTTAACATTTATATACGTTGATAAAAAATACTTTGATTGTTTAAATTTAATATCTACAATTGTGTACCAATTACACCATGTATTAAGCCTGTTTAAAAACCAATTATAACTAATAAGTTTTACAGTAATTTAATATTGATAAAATTAACACAAATTAAATGGTGGTAGTTTTACACCTCTAAACATATCCTTAATGAAAAAATATTTCACAAACAGGCCTTTTGTCATACTCAGCGCAGCCGCGTTATTTTGTATGCCGCTGAATAAAGCTGTGGCCCAAAAGCAAACCGAAGCCGCGAAAATGAATGCTTTTGTGAGCGCCTTAATGAAAAAGATGACCGTTGACGAAAAGATAGGGCAGCTTAACCTGGTAACAGGTGGTATGGCCATCACCGGCTCGGTTACCAATAATGGTATTGCCGATGGGGTAAAGAAGGGTAGCATAGGCGGTATCTTTGGTTTATATGGTACCGATAACGTTCGCAAAATGCAGGAAGCCGCTGTTAAGGGTACGCGCCTGCACATACCTTTAATATTTGGATTAGATGTTATACATGGCCATCGTACCATATTCCCTATCCCGTTGGGGATGTCGGCAACGTGGGATATGGCAATTATTGAACATGCAGCGCACATTGCCGCTAAGGAAGCAACTGCCGAAGGTTTGAACTGGGTATTTTCGCCAATGGTTGATATTGCGCGTGATGCACGTTGGGGCCGCATTTCTGAAGGTGGGGGAGAAGACCCATACCTTGGTGGCAAAATTGCCGCCGCTATGATAAGAGGATATCAGGGCACCAGTATGAAAAATGCTGACGCCGTAATGGCCTGCGTAAAACACTTTGCCCTTTATGGCGCCGCCGAAGCCGGTCGCGAATATAATACTGTTGATATGAGCAAAATTGCCATGTACAATTACTACCTGCCGCCATATAAAGCGGCGCTTGATGCGGGCGCGGGCAGTTTTATGAGTTCGTTCAACGTAGTGGATGGTATACCGGCTACCACCAATAAATGGTTACTAACCGATCTGCTGCGCAAGCAATGGGGTTTTAATGGTTTTGTAGTGTCAGATTATACTTCGCTTAACGAGACCGTTAACCATGGCATGGGTAATCTGCAGGAAGTATCGGCGCTGGCATTAAAAGCCGGGCTGGACATGGATATGGTAGGCGAAGGCTTTTTAAAAACACTTAAAACATCGTTAAAGCAAGGCAAAGTAAGCCAGGCCGATATTGACCTGGCATGCCGCCGTGTGCTGGAAGCTAAATATAAACTGGGTTTATTTGATAACCCCTACAAATCTTTAGACCCTCAGCGCGAAAAAACGGAGATCATGACGGATGCCAACCGTAAGGCGGCCCGTGTTACTGCCAAGCATTCTTTTGTGTTACTTAAAAACGCAAACCAGATCCTTCCTTTGAAGAAATCGGGTGGTAGTATAGCATTAGTTGGCCCGTTGGCCGATAATAAACGCGACATGCTGGGTACCTGGGTAATTGGCGGCGAGTGGGAAAAATCGGTAAGTGTTATGGAGGGTATTAAGCACATTGTAGGTAACGATGTGAAAATAAACTACGCAAAAGGTAGCAACATTACCGATGATACCACCTTTATGAAACGCCTTAACTTTGGCCCGGGAATGGTGTCGTTAGATAAGCAATCGCCCGATGATATGATAGAGGACGCGGTTAAAGCCGCAAAGAAATCGGATATTATTGTCGCGGTTGTTGGCGAATCGCAAAGCATGAGCGGCGAATCATCAAGCCGGTCAGATATCAGCATCCCAGAGAGCCAGCAGTTGATGCTTAAAGCGCTTGCCAAATTGGGCAAGCCTATTGTTATTGTATTATTTAACGGGCGCCCGTTAACCCTAACCTGGGAAAACGAACATGCCGCTGCTATATTAGATGTATGGGCACCTGGTACCGAGGCAGGCAATGCCATTGCCGAGGTATTATTTGGAAACTACAACCCATCCGGTAAATTAACTGCAACGTTCCCACGCTCGGTTGGGCAGATCCCAGTTTATTATAATCATTTAAATACCGGCCGCCCATATTCAACCGGGCCAACTAAATTTAAATCGAATTATTTAGATATCAGTAACGATCCGCTTTATCCGTTTGGTTACGGTTTAAGCTACAGTAATTTTACCTACAGCGATCTTAAACTTAGTAAAGCCAAACTAAAAGGTAACGAAACGCTAACCGCTACAGTTACCGTAACAAATAACGGCCCGTACGCAGGCGAAGAAGTTGTACAACTATATATTGGCGACCCTGTTGCCAGCATCAGCCGCCCGGTAAAAGAGTTAAAGGGTTTTAGAAAGATTAGCCTGCAAAATGGAGAAAAGAAAGAAGTTAGTTTTCCTATCACCACAAACCAGCTGAAATTTTATAATAGCCAGTTAAAATACGATTGGGAGCCCGGCGAATTTGTGATACAGGTTGGAACAAACTCGGCTGATGTTAAAACAGCGAAAGTACAATGGATTAAATAGCTTATATGCCAATAAATCTAAGTTGATAGGTTTATATAAATTTCAATGCAAAATGCCCTGGTAATATTACCAGGGCATTTTATTTTTATATTACTGTTCTATTTAATGTTTAAATCACTTGGTGTAAAACATCCATAAAAAAGTATAGCAATTTAGTGGAATAACTGTAAAATTAACAGGAATTTAACAATCTGTTTAATTGTTAACAGGTACTTATTAAAAAAATAAAAGAAGTTTTTGATTTATTTAAAAGCGAATGCCTGTTTAGGTTTTTAAAAAAGAGTAAAGGGTATTTTTAAACGATAAAAGGCACTCATATCAAAAATTTTACATTGTAATATTGTTAATTTAAATATTCAATTTTTAAGATGCGTTTAATAAAAGGTTTTAAAATTGAAATATTGAAATGATTTGCGCTATGTAAAATAAATAATTTGTAATTCGTATATAGCTGCTTGTGTAACCTATACACTCTATTTATATTAGAGCATTACCAATTATAAACCTTTCTTTTTAAAGTAAGGCAAACGCAATTTAACGAACAAACAGAAATGATGAGCATTATATATCGCACAGCATCTGTTGAACCGAATAAAATTTTTAACAGGATAGTGTAACTATATGATTAAATTTTTACAAAATCTACGTACTGCTAATTATACTCCGGCCAGGGGCGCCCCATAATCAAAAATCTTTTTTGAGTTGGTCACTTTTGTTATCTCACCTAACGTACGTGCCACACTCAATTAATACGATCTTAAATCAAATATATTAATCAACTAAATCTCAATCTCATGTTTAAAAGTTTACTCCTTAAGGGAAGAACATTATGCCTGCTACTATGCTGCATGGTGTCTTCATTGGTAGTTAATGCTCAAACAAAACACACAGGTAAAGTTACCGGCAGCGACGACAAGCTGCCAGTAGTAGGAGCCAGTGTGCGCGTTAAAGGCTCTACCATCGGTACACAAACTGATGTTAACGGACAGTTTAGCATCAATGTTAACCCGGGTGACGTATTGGTCATCTCATACCTGGGTTATCAAACAAATGAAGTTACTGTAGGCGCGAGCGACAACATTACCGTTGTATTGCAAGCCGGCAGTAACGCGTTGAACGAAGTAGTAGTAACAGGCTACACTACGCAACGTAAAAAAGACATTTCGGGTTCGGTTACTACAGTAAACGTTACCGCTGCCAAGTCTGTTCCATCTGTAAGTACCGAAAGTTTACTGCAAGGCCAGGCTGCCGGTGTCAACGTTGTTACAGCGGGTGCTCCGGGTGCTGGTGCGCAGGTTACCATTCGTGGTTTAAGTAACTTCGGTAGTTCATCTCCGCTATATGTTGTAGATGGTTTACAAACAGGTGGCATCTCAAACATCAACCCTAATGATATCGAATCTATTTCTGTACTAAAAGATGCCGGTGCCGCTGCTATATACGGTGTAAGCGGTGGTAATGGTGTTGTTGTTGTTACTACTAAAAAAGGTAAACAAGGTAAAGCAACAATTTCTTATGATGCATTTTACGGCACTACACAACCATTGAGCGGTAACGTATTTAATACCTTAAATGCTGACCAGTATGAGCAGTTATTACTTAAAGCTGATCCGAAAAATGCATTATTACTTAATGGCAAAATTGCTGATTACGGTTACCAGGCTGGATCTGGCGCCAGGGGTGTATTTAACCAGGCAACCGCTGCTAATTTCTTGCCAAATTACCACCTGGATAATGATCCTGCACAGGATTACCTGATCCAAAAATTTGTTAAAGGCGCAGGTACCGATTGGTTCCACGAGATCTTCAAAAGTGCGCCGCTTCAACAACACTCTTTAAGCGCAAGTGGTGCAAGCGACAAGAGCAACTATTACATGTCTTTAGGTTATACTAACCAACAAGGTACGCTTATTAATACTTATTTTAAAAGATACCAGGCCCGTGTTAATACCACCTTTAGTGTTAAAGATCATATCAGGTTAGGCGAAAACATGAGCTTTCACTATATCAGTTCACCAAATGGTGGTGGTGGTTTAGTTGGCGGTGGTAACTTAAATGAGGGTAACCCTATTTCTGAAACCTACCGCGCGCTTCCTATTATACCTGTACGTGATATTGCAGGCAACTTAGGCGGTACCTACGCCGGCCCTGCCGCGTTAGGTAACGCGCTTAACCCGGTTGGTATGCAAGAGCGTCAAAAAACCACTAAGACCAATGAATATGGTTTGCAAGGTACTGTGTTTGCAGAGGCAGACTTCTTAAAACACTTTACTGCACGTACAGCTTACAGTGCAAGCATTTACAACCGTTACTACTACAACATAGGTTACCGCCAGTATGACAGCGGTGAGGCACATGGGGGTAACAACAGCTACAACGAAGGTTCATCTTACGATAGCAACTTTAACTGGAGCAATACCTTAAATTACAAACAAGTATTTGGCAAACATAGCATTGCTGTATTAGCCGGTTTCGAGCAAAGAGGACGCACAAACCGATCTTTAAGCGCGACAGCTAAAAATCTTTTTTCTCTTGATCCATTCTATGCGAATATTTCTAACGGCCAGGCCGGTCAAACTACCGCAAACAGCGGTTTTGGTAACGATGCGAATGGTTTAAGCAGAATCATGTCGTTTTTCGGCAGGTTAGATTACACTTACAACGACAGGTACATCATTGGTGCAACCGTACGTCGTGATGGTAGTTCGTTATTTTCTCCGGGTAACAAGTGGGGTACATTCCCTGCAGTATCTGCGGCATGGCGCGCATCTCAGGAAGAGTTCCTTAAAGGCAATGCCTGGTTAAATGACTTAAAGATCCGTGGTAGCTACGGTACATCAGGTTACAATGGTAACGTTGGTGTCAACAGCGCTTTCGCTGCATTTGGCGGTGGAGCAGGTTCATCATCTTACCCAATCGATGGTTCGTCGAACTCTGTTATCCCGGGTTACTTAGCAAGTTCATTGGGTAACCCTAATACAACATGGGAAACAGATAAGGTATTAAACGTAGGTTTTGATGCATCATTATTCAATCATTTTGATGTTACTGTTGAATACTACAAAAAAACCATTACAGATCTTCTTGTATCGGTACCACTTCCTGGTACGGTTGGTGGATCTGATGCTGCTATACCAACTGTTAATAACGGTAGTGTAGTTAATAAAGGTTTTGATATCAGCGCTAATTACCATGGTGCTACTAATGGTTTTACCTACTCAATTGGTGCCAATATTACTACAATTAAAAATGAGATCACTCAAATTGGTGCTCCGTTTTTCACAGCAGACGTTCGTGGCGGTAACGTAGTTTACAACCAATTAGGCGGTAGCATTGGCCAGTTCTATGGTTACAAAGTACAGGGTTATTGGAATAGCCAAGCCGAGATTGATGCACTTGATGCACAACAAAAGCCAGATTTATTCGGTCAAAAACCCGTATACCAAGATAAAGCAGCTCCGGGCCGCTTCCGTTATGCTGATGTAAATGGCGATGGCCGTATTACTGATGCTGACCGTACCAAAATTGGTAGCGCAATCCCCGACTTTACTTACGGTGTTAACTTAAACCTTGGTTACAAAGGTTTTGACATGAGCGCTGTATTCTACGGTTCGCAAGGTAACGATGCTTACAACACCGTAAAATATTGGACTAATTTTTACGGTTCACAAACCGGTAACAAAAGTTTAGACCTGCTAAACAACTCATGGACTCCAACCAACTTAAATGCTAAGACACCAATTATTGAGGCTACAACCAACTTTAGTACAGCTGACGCGATCAATTCATATTACGTAGAGAATGCGTCATTCTTAAAATTGCGTTCGGTACAAATTGGTTACACATTTTCACCAAGTGTGCTTAAAAGCGTTGGCGTAGATAAATTACGTGCTTATGTACAAGGTACAAACCTGTTCACTGCTACAAAATACACCGGTCTTGATCCCGAGATCCAGGCTTATGACGGTCGTAACAGCCAAGGTATCGATAGAGGTAACTACCCTAACAATGAGCGCAGATTTATATTCGGCGTAAACCTTAGTTTCTAATAATAACTAACATAATTTATAAATAGAATAGTTATGAAAAAAAGTTTAAAGTTAAAAGTCCTTATACCGGCAACACTTGTGTTGCTTGGAGGCTCTTATTCATGTAAGAAGTATCTTGATCAGGCACCTATTAGTGCGCTGATCCCGGAAGTAATTGCAACACGTACAGGTGTTGACGGTATTTTAATTGGTGCGTATTCACTTGTTGATGGCGTATTTCAAGGCCAGGCAGGTAGCCCTTGGGAAACTGGTACAGATAACTGGGTATACGGTAGTGTGGTAGCGGGCGATGCCTTTAAAGGCTCTAACCCTGGTGATCAACCGGCAGCAGCTAACCTTGAGGCGTTTAGCGCAACCGGTGCTAACGACTACTTAGACCATAAATGGCGTGTTTGTTACGCCGGTGTGCAACGTGCAAACGATGTGTTAAGATTATTGGCACAGGTTAAAGATGGTTCCATTACGGCCGACCAAACCAAGCAATATATTGCAGAAGCTCGTTTCCTACGCGGTTTTTACCATTTGGAAGCTGCCAAGCTTTGGAAAAACGTGCCATATATTGACGAAACAATCACATACACTGCTAACAATTATAACGTACCAAATGATGGTCCAATTTGGGGTAAAATAATAGACGATTTTAAAGCTGCTGCTGCTGACCTTCCTGAAACTCAACAACAAATAGGCCGGGCAAATAAATGGGCAGCTTTAGCATTTGAAGCTAAAACATTGATGTTTGATCACAAATATGCCGACGCATACAAGATTTTGACTGATCCTACGACGGGCGTTATTCCTAACGGTAAAACAAGTTCCGGCGCTAAATATGCTTTAGGTAAGTTTGCCAATAACTTTAATCCTTCTACCAAAAATGGCCCTGAAGGCGTGTTTGTTGTACAAACATCAGTTAAAGATGGTGCAAACGGCTTAAACGGTAATGCTGGCCAGGTGTTAAACTT
This sequence comes from Mucilaginibacter lutimaris, assembly GCF_042676625.1. NCBI lineage: Bacteria > Pseudomonadati > Bacteroidota > Sphingobacteriia > Sphingobacteriales > Sphingobacteriaceae > Mucilaginibacter > Mucilaginibacter lutimaris. Next base: position 347,891 of record NZ_JBHTIA010000013.1, on the reverse strand, counting down.
CCCTTCTGGTGGTCCTGCAGGATGCTGCGGTTTCTTCCAGCCAACGTTTGATTTTGTTAACTCGTTTAAAGTTGATGCCAACGGTTTACCATTAATTGATACTTACCAAAACGATTACATTACAAACGACCAGGGTGTAACTGCCGAACAAATTTTCACTCCTGGCGACGAATTACTTGATGCAAGGTTAGATTGGTCTGTAGGCCGTCGTGGTATCCCTTACTTAGACTGGGGTATTTGTCCGGGTGCTGCCTGGGCACGTGACCAGCCAAACGGTGGTCCTTACCTGCCAATCAAAAACGTTTATTATAAAGCCGCGCAATCAACCACTTCTGAATCTTATGATGGTTGGGCTGCTAACCAGGCAACATCAAACAGCTACAACGCTATACGTTATGCCGATGTGTTACTTTGGGCTGCAGAATGTGCTGTAGAAGCTAACCAATTGGCTGCTGCCGAAGGTTATGTTAACCAGGTGCGTGCACGTGCTGCCGACCAAAGCGGTTGGGTTAAAGGTAAGTTAACAGGTTATACCGGTGGCGATGCTACCAAACCAATTGTTGATAACAGCCAGTTTGCTGCAAACTACAAAGTAGGTTTATACACCGGACAGTTTGCCTTGAATGGCCAGGCTTATGCACGTAAAGCTGTTTACTTTGAGCGCAAGCTTGAGTTAGGTATGGAAGGTCACCGTTTCTTCGACTTATCTCGTTGGGATGCTGTTAACGGCGGCCCTGCAGGTAATATCATGTCAACAGAAATTGAGAAATTCCTGAAAAATACTCGTGACTTTGGTGATAAATTTACCTCTGCGGTTATAAAAGTTGCTAAGTTCACTTCAAACAAAAACGAGCTTTACCCGATCCCTCAAAACCAGATAGATATCTCTAACGGTTCGTTAAAACAAAACAAGGGTTATTAATACTTAATGGCCTGTAAAAGAGGGGGAGATATTATATCTCTCCCTCTTTTTTTTGAACAAAATTTCTTAATATCGTTGAATGAAGCCCCTTAAATACCTGCTATTTATTATTGTGCCGTTTTTCGTTTTTTCATGTAAAAAGGCTACCATGTTTGAGCGCATATCCTCATCACACTCGGGTATCACATTTAATAATTTAATTGTAGAAAATGATACGCTTAACCCGTTAGATAAATTAAATATTTATAATGGTGGTGGTGTTGGCATCGGCGATTTTAACAACGATGGCTTGCAGGATATTTACTTTGTGGGTAATGCCGTATCAAACCGGTTATACCTAAACAAAGGCGACTTTAAGTTTGATGATGTTACCGCCAAAGCCGGCGTTGGCGGTAAAGGCGGCTGGGGCCGTGGCGTGGCTGTTGTTGATATAAACAACGATGGCCTTAAAGATATATATGTATGTAATACGCTGCTAAACGATTCTGTTAAAAGGCTAAACCTGCTATACATTAACCAGGGGCCTGATAAAGATGGCGTACCGATATTTAAGGAGCAGGCAAAGGAGTATGGCCTTAATATAAATGTACACTCCACCATGGCATCGTTTTTTGATTATGATAACGATGGCGACCTTGATATGTACCTAACTGTTAACGAGGCACAATCAACAGACAATACCAGCGCCTTTAGGCCGCTTATTAAGGATGGTAGCAGCCGCAACACGGGCAGGCTTTATCGTAACGACTTCAACCCCGCGCTTAAACATCCGGTATACACCAATGTATCTAAGCAGGCGGGTATATTGGTTGAAGGCTACGGCCATGCAACCAGTATTGTAGATATTAACCGCGATGGCTGGAAGGATATTTACGTAACCAATGATTTTTTACCAAACAACATCCTGTACATTAACAACCACGACGGTACATTTACCGACCGTACACAGGAATATTTTAAACATACTGCAACCAGTGCCATGGGCCAGGATGTGCAGGATATTAATAACGATGGCCTTGCCGATGTTTTTGAGCTTGATATGGATCCGGAAGATAACTATCGCAAAAAAATGTTTATGCCGGGTACATCTTACCAGTTATACCAAAACTTTGACTTTTACGGATACCAATATCAATATAACCATAATACGTTACAGCTAAACCAGGGCCCGCGCCTTGGGCAGAACGATTCGGTAGGTGCGCCCGCGTTTGCTGAAGTTGCTTTTATGAGCGGCGTTGCACAAACAGACTGGAGCTGGGGGCCTATGATAACCGATTTTGATAATGATGGATTTAGGGATATTGTGGTTACCAACGGTTACCCGCGCGATGTTACCGATCATGATTTTATTGCCTTTAGGGACGAATCATTTGCGATAGCAAGTAAAACACAGATCCTGAAACAGATCCCCATTGTAAAGATCGCCAACTACGCGTTTCGTAATAACGGCAACCTGCAATTTGAGGATGTTACCAAAACCTGGGGAATGGATGTTCCATCGTTCTCTAATGGCGCGGCCTACGCCGACCTGGATAATGATGGTACATTGGATATGATCATCAATAATATCGACGACGAAGCTTTTATATACAAGAACAACTCCCGCGAAAACGATAAAGCCAATAACCATTACCTGCAAGTGCAGTTTATAGGTAACGGGCAAAATAAAGATGGTATAGGAGCCTGGGCCGATATTTATTACGGCCACGGCAAACACCAGGTGTATGAAAATACTCCATTTAGGGGCTATCTTTCAACTATCCAAAACATCGCGCACTTTGGCTTGGGTAATATAACCAATGTGGACTCGGTGGTTATTAAATGGCAAAATGGCAGGCAGCAAACACTTACCAATGTTAAAGCCGATCAAACCTTAAAGGTTGATATCAACAATGCTAAATCTCCCTATAGTTTCGATCAGCCCCAAATAAACACACAAGCATTATTTACCGAAGTTACCAAAGCAGTAGGCATTAATTACAAACACAATGATGTTGACTTTGCCGATTTTAACGTGCAGAAACTGTTGCCGCATAAATTATCGGAATATGCGCCGGCTATAGCCGTGGGCGATGTTGATGGCAACGGGTTTGATGATATGGTTGTGGGCGGTACGTCAAAATACCCGGCGCAACTATTTTTGCAGCAGGCCGGTGGCAAGTTTACCCAGCGTAACCTGCTGGCATCGGCACAAAACCTAACTGATAAGTATAAAGATGAGGGCTTACTGCTTTTTGATGCTGATGGCGATGGCGACCTTGACCTGTACGCCGCCAGTGGGGGCTATGAGGATGCGCCCGGCTCAAAATCATATCAGGATAGGGTATATGCAAATGATGGTAAGGGTAACTTTACCCTGCAGGCAGGCGCTTTACCGGCCAATTTTACAAGCAAGCTTTGCGTAAAGGCGGTAGATTATAATAAAGATGGTTCGCTGGATCTGTTTGTATCGGGCAGGGTTGACCCCTGGAATTACCCAAAGCCGGTATCGAGCTTTATATTGCGTAACGATAGTAAAAAAGGCCAGATCAAATTTACTGATGCTACCTCAACGGCGGCAAAAGGTTTAAATAATTTAGGCCTGGTATGTGATGCGTCTTTTACGGATTATGATAACGATGGCTGGCCCGACCTGGTGATAACAGGCGAGTGGATGCCATTGACCTTTATGAAAAACGACCATGGCGTGTTTAAAAATGTTACTGCAAATACCGGCCTCGCAGATAAACTGGGTTGGTGGAACACTATTGCCGGTGGCGATTTTGACCATGACGGTGATATTGATTACATAGTTGGCAACACCGGTTTGAATACGTTTTATAAAGCTACCGACCAGTACCCGGCATACATTACAGCTAAAGATTTTGACAATAACGATAGTTATGATGCTATTCCATCGGTATTCCTGAAGGACAGGGATGGGGTAATGAAGGAGTTTCCGGCGCATACGCGCGACGATATTGTGAAACAGATCATTAGTATGAGGGTGAAGTTTCAGAACTATAAATTGTACGCAGTAGCTACAATGGATAGTGTAATAACACCCGAGATGCGCAAGGGTGCTATTCGCTTAAAAGCGAACGAACTTAGATCATGCTATTTGCGTAACGACGGGAACGGTAAGTTTACAATAATACCACTGCCTATAGAAGCGCAAATGTCGCAACTGGCGGGTATTATAATTGATGACTTTGACGGCGATGGAAACCTTGATGTAGCACTGAGCGGTAACGATTACGGTACCGAGGTTAGTACCGGGCGCTACGATGCCTTTAATGGCTTGCTGCTAAAGGGCGATGGTAAAGGCGGCTTTAAGCCTTTAACCATTATGCAAAGCGGCATCTACATCCCTGGCGATGGTAAGGCTTTGGTAAAGCTGCGTAGCGCCAAAGGCGGCTACCTGCTGGCCGCCAGCCAATATAAAGGCGCCATGAAGGTTTTTGAACTTAGGAAGCCTGTTCGTACGGTTAGCCTGCAACCGCTGGATATGTTTGCAACCATTAGATATAAAAATGGTAAAACAACCAAACAAGAATTTTATAATGGAGGGTCATTCTTGTCACAATCCGGAAGGTTTATTAATATAGACCCTTCAATGGCATCGGTTACCATAACTAATAATACCGGCCAAACCAGAGACATTACCCTAAATTAATTAGAGCCGAAACCATGAGATATTATAATTTTTTAGTTGCAGCCGCATTTTGCCTTTTGGCAGTAAGCTGTAAGCAAAAACAAAAAATAGCGCTTAAAAGTGATGCAGATGTATTACATGAAAATGTAGACCAACTTACACAGGTAATTATATACGATGCATTTAGTCCACCAGTGGCCAGCCGTATTTACGGTTACACCAGCCTTGCGCAATATGAGGCCATGCGTTACCAGGACCCTAAATATAATTCGATAACTAACCAATTGCATGGTTTTAAGCAAATGCCTGTGCCTGTAAAAGGGCTTAAGTATAATTTTGCGCTGGCAGCTACAAAAGCGTTTTTTACGGTAGCGCATAAGGTAACCTTCTCGGTAGATACGTTAAAAAAATACGAGGATAAGGTATTTGCCATGTACGCAAGTAACCTGGATGACTCCACCTATGCCCGGTCCGTTGCTTTTGGCGATAGCGTTGGTAAAACTATACTGGCCCGTGCAAAAAACGATAATTATGCTAAAACACGCGGCAAGCCAAGGTTTTTGGGTAGCAGCGATAATGGTAAATGGCACCCAACCGCTCCTGATTATTTAGACGGGGTAGAATTTTGCTGGGGTACAATGCAAACTTTCGCGGTAAAATCATCGTCAGATTTTGCATTGCCGCCGCCGCCGCCATATAGCGAGGATAAGAATAGCGAATACTTTAAGCAAAACCTTGCCGTATACGAAAAAAGTAAGACGCTTACACCCGAGGAGATAACTATTGCCAAATTTTGGGACGATAACCCCTTTGTTATCCAGCATAACGGGCACATGATGTTTGTAAATAAAAAAATAACACCCGGTGGCCACTGGATAGGTATTACCGCAATTGCCTGTAAAAAAACAAAGGCCGACGCTATTAAAACCGCCCAGGCTTACGCCTTAACATCTATAGCCTTGTACGATGCCTTTATATGTGGCTGGCAGGTTAAATACACTACCGAGTATATTAGGCCCGTTACCGTAATTAACGATAAAATTGACCATACCTGGTTACCACTTTTGCAAACCCCGCCTTTTCCCGAATACCCAAGCGGCCATAGCGACATTAGTGGTGCATCGGCAGTAATATTAACACACCTTTTTGGCGATAATTTTGAATATATGGATACCAGCGACCTGCGGTATATTGGTATGCAGCGCCACTTCGATTCGTTTTTAAAAGCGGCTGATGAAACCTCTATAAGCCGGTTTTACGGGGGTATCCATTATAAAAACAGCGTGGATCAGGGTGCTATACAGGGCCGCCAGATAGGAGAGTACATCTGGAATAATTTAAAACTACAAAACTAATAGCGGCATTAGCCATACACATGAAACTAAAGCGAACATTCGTATTTACTTCTCTTATATTATCCGGGGTTGCATTATTATCGTTAAGCACGATATTAGAGGGGTGCAAAAGCAAAACAAACGCGCCGTATAAGCTTACAGGAAACGTTATTGCAGATGGCGAACACCTTGTAAAGATCCATTGTACCAAATGCCACTCGCTTGTACCAGCCGAGGCACTTACTAAGGATGTTTGGCGCATGCATACTATGCCATCAATGGCGCATTATTTTGGTATAGGCACTTATGGGCAATCTTTTTATAAGCAAACCGGTAAAGAAACCGCGGATACTACACTGATGACTATTGTAGAATGGCAGGCAATGGTGGATTATTATCAAAAAATTGCACCCGATACGTTAACACCTGCTAAAAAGCCAAGCCCGTTATTAAATGATTGGGCTGGTTTTACCCTGAAAAGATCTGCCGCCACTAATGATATTGCTTTTACAACCATGGTAGCTGCCAACCCATCTACCGGTAACATTTATACCAGCGAACTGGTGTCAAATACCCTTACTGAGTGGGATAGCCAATTAAAAGTAAAGACTGTAACCAGTCTTCCTTCTGCGGCTGTGCATGCCAATTTTATAAAAGATGCAAACGGTGCCGATAAAGCCATGCTATCGTGCATTGGCCGGATAGACCCGGTAGATTTTGCCAGCGGCAAAATATATAGCGCAAATCTTACCGGTAAATTAAGCACCGATGAGGTAGCCATAGATTTGCCGAGGCCTGTGCAAACCTTAAGTGCAGATTTTGATAAAGACGGAAAGAACGAGTTAATTGTATTAGGGCAAGGCTTTACAAAAGGCGGTGTTTACATGGTGAAGCTGGGCGCTAACGGTAAAGCCGAAAAACAATTTACCGTTACCGATAGGCCCGGCGCGGTACAAGCCGTAGCACAGGATTTTAATAAGGATGGCTATCCCGACCTGATGGTATTGTTTGGTATAGCCGATGAAGGGTTGTCGTTATTTTTAAATGATAAAAAAGGCGGGTTTAAAAGCCGGGAACTATTGCATTTCCCACCTGTGAATGGTTCAACAAGTTTCCAGTTGGAAGATATTGACCATGATGGTAACCCCGATCTGATCTATACCTGCGGTTATAACTTTCGCGATTCGCGTATCCTGAAACCTTACCATGGCCTGTACATCTATAAAAACACAGGCGACTTTAATTTTAAGCAAAGCTGGTTTTATCCTATTAATGGTGCAACTAAAGCTATAGCCGCAGATTTTGATAAGGACGGCGACCTGGATATTGCAACCATAGCCTTTTTTGCTGATATGAAAAACAACCCTGCCGAAGAGTTTATTTATTTTGAACAGACCAAAGCTATGGAGTTTAAAGCCCATGCCGTGCCTGTAAGTAAGTATGGCCGTTGGATGAATATGGATGTTAGCGATATAAATAAAGATGGTAAACCCGATATAATATTAGGGAACTACGCGAGCGGTTTTCTTTTTCAGCCAAATTTTTCACCAAACTGGGATGAGCATCAGCCATTTATTGTGTTGCAGAACGGCATTAATAAGTAACTAAATCTATAAATACACTTAATGATGCTATAAACGTTCAGCGTTTATAAGCATCATTTTTGTTTTAGGTAGGCTGCTATTTTAGTTATGCTATCCGGGTAGATGCCAATATGGTGGCTATGTATCATTACCGATTGATTATTATTGATAATAGCCTTAGAAGGCAAAGCCGGCATATGGCATGAGATGCATTTAGCCTGTAAAACCGCAGCACTAAGCTTGCCGGTTAATTTGCACAGGTTATGATCCTGGGCCTTATGGCAGGTTTGGCACTTACTGGCGAAAAGAAGCGTATTTCCACGTTCGTTTTGATGTGTATTGTGGCAGGTATTGCAATCCATTTTACTGCTGATGTAGCACTTGCTGGTTTTTAGCATATCCAGCTGGTCGCCGTGTACATCCATATGGGCAAGATCTAAAGGCCCGGCAGATGGGGCATGTATCTTAAAGTCTTTTAATTTATCTCCCGGTTTAAAATCAAAGATAGATCTCGCGTTTTGTGTTTGCGTACCAGAATGGCAGGTGCCGCAAAGATCAACTTTTTGCTCACGTGTTAGCTGGCTTATCCGGGTAATGTATTTGGCCGTTTTAACCGCAGGGTTAGCCGTTTGGAAATCAACATGCTGCTTCGCGCCGCCATGGCAGCGTTCGCAATCAATGCTTAAAATAATGGAGTTTTTATCAAAACCGATGGTCTCGCCACCAAAACTGGGTGCTTTACCAGGTTCTGTTTTGGCGTACGAAGCGTGGCACTCCATACAGCGGATGTTAATGATCCTGTCAAAACTGGCCATGGTAGTATCATAGCCCGGGCTCATTATCCAACGGTTATTGGTGTTGTCAAAAGATACGGGTAGCTGAAATAACTCATTCTCTTTCCAATACAGGTAGCTTTCGCCTTTTACGCCACCCATGGCAATGGCCATACGCTCGCTTGCTACTTTTTCACCGTTTATCAAACTGGTTTGAAAAAGCCCGCTATCGGTTTTGGTCATTAACAGTTTAGTATGGTCGTTATAGGTAAGGCTATTTCGGCCTGCCGCAAAACTACCGTGTACGCTGTTAACCGATGCCCATGATGACGCGATACTATGTGCCATATGTGGGTAGGTATTGGCAATATTACTATGGCAGCTGATGCAGGCTTTAGCGCCGGCATATGCCTCGCCACGCGGGTCTGCCACTTCTTTCTTAGTACTTAAGCACTGCGATAGCATTATTACCAGTGGAAAAAGGAACATAGGTAATATAAGCAGTTTCTTGGTCGACATCTCCGGCAGATATGGTTGTATTGAGTGTTAGCATTATACGCGCTAACAGTGCGTAAGATAGGTTATTAATGTTATTGGACAGGGATGATTTTGTAATTTGTTGGAGACAAAAGAAAGAAACATAAAATAAATTAGTACTATGTATTGCATGGTATTATGTAATGTTTATATTTGTATGATAAATTGAAAAAATAATGAAAAAGATAACCAAAACAGTAGGTAACATAGCTATGGCGCTTATTATGCTTGCAGCCAGTAGCGCATGCGATTGGGGCAAGTCAACAACCATTGTAAACAAAACCGATAACTTGTATCAAAAGATAAAGTATTCGGGCAGGGTAGTATTTGCAGAAAATAACAAAGGCATAGAGCGTATTACCGACAATGGCTACCTGGAGTTTGAACAAAACGGCCGCACGTTTAAGGCAAAGGATAACGGCCATGGCAAAATTAGCTACGAATTTGACGGTGGCAGCCCGGTTACGGAATTAGATATTCATCAAAAAGAATTTGTAGCAGAAGCCGTAACAGAAATAGTTAAGGCACGCGGTAAAATGAAAAATTAATGTAATACCGGCAAAAGCTCAATATTAATTTATAGTTCCGCTAACATATCCAACGTCAATTTATCTAATCCGCTTACTACAATTTGTGCTTTAGTAAGTATATCTATAGACCCAATGCCAACGGTTTTCATACCGCCATTTATGGCGGCTTCTATCCCGGCAACGGCATCTTCAAAAACTACACAATGGGCAGGGGCAACGCCCACGGCTTCCGCGCCTTTTAAAAATACCTCGGGATCGGGTTTGGGAGCGCTAACGCTGTTGCCATCTATAATAGCATCAAACAGTTGGGTAAGTTCCAGTTTATTAAGAATGGTAGGGGTGTTTTTACTGGCCGAGCCTATCGCGGTTTTTAATCCTGCGTCGCGGCAGATTTGTACAAACTCACGGGCGCCCGGCAGGATCTCGGCAGGCGTCAGCTGGTTTATCATTTCGATATACCACATGTTTTTCTGCGTAGCCAAAGCGTCTTTTTCCTCGCTGGTTTTGTTGGTGATATTGCCCCAGCCCAGTATCAGGTCTAATGATGCCATGCGGCTTACACCTTTAAGCTGCTCGTTCTGACGTTCGGTGAAGTCAAAGCCCATTTCATTTGCAAGGCGTTTCCATGCTTTGTAATGGTACACAGCAGTATCAACAATCACACCATCCAGGTCAAAAATACAGGCTTTAATATTCATATCAGTAAAGGTATAAGTTGCCTTGTTAATAATCATTATAAATAATTGTTCCACATTATTTGGATTAATTATAAATAATGATTTCATTTGTAGTGTCGAAATGGTTACAACTTTAACAACTCCGCAAAATAATACCTGGGCAGGCGTATTTGCCACCACCAAAGGTGCTGTTTATCAAAGTGATGCAGAGCGTTGCTGGTATATTGATTTCGCCGGAAAAGTTGCCAGATTTGATTACCGATGCTTACTTAAACTTAAGAAAGCGGTTTACAACGTTAACATCGAGGCCAAGCTTTTAAATGCCAAAGACCCGGATGTGGAAATAATTTTCATTTGTGCTTGCGACCACACCTACATCCTTACCCTCATACAAATAATTGCCCTTAAGGAGCTTTTGGAAGGTACATTTGTAATGCTGCAACTGAACCAAATCTTGCAAGACCGCTTGTATCGTATTGCAGTTTAGTAATTTAGACTGAATTCATATTGCTTTTATTTTCGTTAAACCCCATCTTATAGCTATATTATTGTATTAACTATTTAACACGGCACGCTTGTTGTTTTACTAAATAGTTCTAAAAACAGTAATAACATGAAAGATCTTATCCGCATAAAAAGTCTGATCTCTGCTGATGTAGAGGCGCTTTTAAATCAGCAAGTTAAAAAAGAAGCTACATCATCATCTATATATTTAGCCATGGCATCATGGTGTAACCGCAATGGTTTCGATTACTCTTCTGAATACTTTTTTAAACAAGCCGAAGAGGAAAGAGAGCATCAGCTTAAATTTTATAAATACATCCTTGATATGGGCGGTAACGCTATATCACCCGAGGTGACCAGTATTAAACAGGAATATAATTCGTTCCGCGAAGTTTTTGAGGACGCGCTCGACCAGGAAGTTAGCGTAACCCAGTCTATCAAAAACATTTATGCCCGTTGTTTAGCCGAGCAGGATTATGTAACCAACGAATTTTTAAACTGGTTCCTGAGAGAGCAGCGCGAAGAAGAGTACAAAGCCCGCCGCGCGCTTGAATTATTCGAGATCATTGGCGAAGAAGGCACCGGCTCATGGGAAATTGACAAGCACGTTGGTAAAATTAAATACGACAGTGAGGCTTAATCTTTAGCCAGTAACAGCTTTAAAACATCTTTTTCCGAGTATTCCTTTAACCAGATATTACCCGGGGAGAAAGTACAGACCGGTGCCCAATCGCACCGGTCTGTACATTCTATACGTATCACTTCAATATCCTCACTGGCAGATTTAGCGTACCTTTTCGCCGTTTTAAACATATCCTTGCCACCCCGTTTAGCGCATTTGCTTCCTGTACATACAAACAACACTTTATCAGGTACAGTAAATTTTCCCATTAATTCTTTATTTATAATAACTTACAAATATCATGTTTATTTTTGATAGGCGTATCGTTATAAACCATTAACAAGCAAAACCGATAGTTGTATGCAATTTATATCTATAATTTCCATCCCGGTTACCGACCAGCAAGTGGCAAAGGCCTTTTACATAAAGTTTGGCTTTGAGCTGATGATAGAAAATCCTTTTCAAGGCGAATCAAAATGGATCCAGCTTAGCCTCCCCGGTGCGCAAACATCTGTTACGCTGGTAAACTGGTTTCCTGATCTTAAACCCGGCAGCATACAAGGATTCGTTATAAAATGCGACGACCTGGACGCTACAATAGCTGAATTACAAGCTAAAGGCATTACCGTAGGCAATGCCGATAAAACACCCTGGGGCAGGTTTGCTACCGTAAAGGACCCTGACGGCAACAGCTGGAGCCTGCACGGAAAATAATGTGGTGAAAAATAAGCGACGAGGTTTGTAAATGAAAAGTTACATAACCATTCGGCACGCTAAGGGCCCATTTATAATAAATTTGGATATGTACCGAAGCCTTATTCTTTTTTTCCTTTTCATTCCCGCGTCAGCATTTGCGCAAATAACTATTACCGGTAGAGTACTTATCCAGGGGAGTAAAACGCCTGTTGCTGATGCTACCATATTTTTAAGCCAAACCCGTTCGGGCACCAAAACTGACAAGGACGGAGTGTTTGCCCTTTACTCCGTAAAAGCAGGGAAGTACGATGTGGTAATATCCTGTATTGGCTACGAGCCATATTTTGGCGAAGTGTCAATTAAGTACAGCGATGTAAAATTGCCGGATATTAAGTTAGTGCCACGCGTAAACCAACTGGCAGAAGTGAAGATACGCCCAACGAAAAAGATAAAACGCGACTGGAAACGCGAGAATCAGATACGCACTTTTACCGATGAGTTTCTGGGCCATACGTCTAACGCTTCTGAATGTAAAATATTAAATACTCAATTGCTCATTTTTGAGGAGAATGAAGCCGAGCAAAAACTTACTGCTAAAACGAATGACTTTTTGATCATCGAGAATAAAGCCCTAGGGTATCGTATAAAATATCTGGTAAATTCTTTTTTGGTTGACGGGCTAAACGGTATCATTTCTTACACCGGATCGTCAGTTTTTGAGGATTTGCCCGGCAACCCAAACCAACAGGCGGCCTGGAAAGTGAATAGGGAGAATACCTATCGTACCTCCTCCATGAAGTTCTTTCGCTCCTGCATTGCCGACCTCTTACCCCAAAGCGATTTTTATGTTTTTAAATTGATACGTGTGCCAACAAGCCGTTTGCCGGATAGTATAATCAACCTTAAGTTGCGGCAAATGGCAAATTTGCGAAACGATTCGGTGAAGTTTTACAATAATGAATTAAAAATGCCCAAGTATGAGCAAACATCCATACCTAAGCCATTGCCAACCACAGAATTTATTAAACTTACTGGCGAACGCGGCATTTTTGATCTGAATTACCTTGATGGTGAACCGTTGATGATAAGTTACAGAAGCAAAACTGGTGCATCCAACAAGTACACCTCATTCATAACATTTGTGAAGCCCGATGTTTACTTTGATAGCAACGGCATAGTGTTTACACCAAAGAATGCTATTATTGAAGGCTACTGGGCCAAGTTGCGTGTGGGCGACTTATTGCCGGTAGATTACGAGGTGGGCAAATAGCATTTCTTGTTATCTTCGCCCCATGCTCAAAAAGTCCATTCTGTTTTGTCTTTTTATTTTTGTCCTGGCGTTTAGTTGCAACAGGAACGAAATGCTTTACAGGGTGGTGGGCGTAAAGGATGGCGACACCGTGGTGCTGCTATCGCCAGATAACCAAAGCATTACGGTTAGGCTTGCCGAAGTGGACGCGCCCGAGAAAAGCCAGGCCTTTGGGCAAGCGGCCAAACAGTTCACGTCCAACCTTTGCTTTGGCAAAAAAGTAAAGTTGATAGGAAATGACAAAGACCGATATGGCCGTACGGTAGCGCAGATAGAGTTGGAGAACGGTATCAACGTAAACCACGAGATTGTAAAGCAGGGTTATGCCTGGCAGTATCGCGCCTATTCAAAAAGTATGGAGCTTGCCATGCTGGAACAGCACGCCCGCGAAACCCGCCTCGGCCTGTGGCAGGATGCCAACCCAACGCCACCCTGGAATTTCCGTAAGGAAGCCAAAACCCAACGCATTGAAAAGAAGCAAACCAAACCCAAGAGGCCCTACAAAAAGCGCAAACCCCGCAAAAAACGCGACACGGTTGAATTTTAGATTTGCTTACTTATCCGTAACTTGCCTGTAAATATTAGTGGGTTCGGTGATAAGAAATCACTAAATCTATAATTCACTAAATCACTAATTAAAATACATGAAAGTATTTAAGGCGATTTTTTCTATTGTAATTACAGGCGTACTTATCTGGGCGCTCCAAACTAAGTTTGGTGATATACCTCCACTTGGCGGATTTTTAAACCCGTCTACCGGTTTTTGGCAAAATGCCGAAAGCAAGAATATCATCCACGCCGAAACACTTTCTCTTAAAGGTCTGCGGGGTAAGGTTACCGTTAAATTTGATGAGAACATGGTGCCGCATATTTTCGCGCAAAACGACCATGATCTGTACTACGTGCAAGGCTACTTAACCGCCAAAGCCCGCCTTTGGCAAATGGATATCCAAACCCGCAGCGCGGCAGGCAGACTTTCAGAAGTGGTAGGCCCCAAAGCTTTAGAGCTCGACCGTTATCACCGCCGCATGGGCATGACCTATGGTGCCGAACATACCCTGCAAGGCATCATGAAAGACCTTGTAATGAGCCAGGTTATAACCGCTTACAGCGATGGGGTGAACGCCTACATTAAACAACTAAAACCGGGCGGTTACCCTATAGAGTTTAAGCTTTTGAATTACGCGCCCGAGGAATGGAAACCCATAAATTCGGCATACTTATTAAAGCTGATGAGCGAAACACTGGCAGGCGGCTCAAACGAATTGGCCATGACCAATGTACTGGATAAATTTGGCGCGAAAATAACTAATGACCTGTTTCCCGATTATCCCACGCACGAAGACCCTATTATTCCGGTGGGCACTAAATGGGACTTTAAACCTTTGCCCGTACCACAGCCACCTGCCGCTTTTAAAGCGCAGATGCTGGCCAGTATGAAGGATAAGGAAAAAATAGAAGGGATAGGCAGTAATAACTGGGCGGTTAGCGGCAGCAAAACAGCAAGCGGCTACCCAATATTAGCTAACGACCCTCACCTTAATTTAACCCTGCCATCCATTTGGTACCAGATGCAAATGACCGCGCCTGGTGTAAACGTTTACGGCGTTACGTTGCCTGGTGCGCCTTGTGTGGTTATTGGTTACAACCAAAAAGTGAGCTGGGGCGTTACTAATGTAGATGCAGATATTTTGGATTGGTATCAGGTAAAGTTTAAAGATGCCGGCCGAAACGAATATTGGTATAATAACAAGTGGAATAAAGTTGAACGCAAGATAGATACGATCAAGATCCTGGGTCAATCGCCATTGATAGATACGGTTTTGTACACACACCACGGCCCTGTAGTTTACGACAATGCCGCTATGGCTAAAAAAGGCCGCGTAAATGTACCCGTAGGTAACGCGCTACGCTGGATAGCCCATGATGAAAGCGACGAGTTTAAAACCTTTTACCTGCTTAACCGCGCAAGCAACTATGCCGATTACCGCAAAGCGTTAATCTATTACACCGCCCCGGCGCAAAATTTCATCTTTGCATCCGCGGATAATGATATAGCGATAACCCCGAATGGCAAGTTGCCTTTGAAGTATAAAGACCAGGGTAAATTTATTATGGATGGCAGCAACCCGGCTAACGATTGGCAGGGGTGGATCCCATACGAGCAAAACCCAACCATGAAGAACCCGCCGCGGGGATTTGTTAGCTCGGCCAATCAATCCTCAACAGATCAAACCTACCCGTATTACATCAACTGGAAGTTTGAGGGTTATGAACGTGGTAAACGTATTAACGACCGCCTTGGTGCCATGAGCAAAGCCACTGTCGATAGTATGCGTATGCTGCAAATGGATGATTATAGCATCCGCGCGCAGGACATATTGCCAACCATGCTCAAATATTTGGATGCATCTAAATTGGATGAAACCCAGTTAGCCGCTTTAGACACCCTGAAGAAGTGGGATAAATATTATAAAGCGAATTCTGTTGGTGCCAGCATTTTCAACAGTTGGTGGGTTAAATTTTACAACTTTACCTGGCGCGATAATTTTGAAGATAAGAAAAAGCTGCTGTACTTCCCAACTATGGACAGGACAAAAACGCTGCTCACAAAAGAGCCAAACTCTATTTGGTTTGATAATAAACGTACGCCGGTAACCGAAACCGCGCCGGATGTTATTATGGCGTCATTCACAGCAGCAGTTAATGAGTTGGTAAAAGAGCATGGTAATATTGGCAAAACGTGGCAATGGGGCAACGTAAATCAATTTGAGGTTGCCCACCTGGGCCGCGTACCGGGCCTCGGTTCGGGCAATTTTGCATCGGGCGGTAGCGGTTCAACCGTTAACGCGTTGATAGATGGGCACGGCCCATCATGGCGAATGGTGGTGCAACTTGGTCCGCAGGTAAAGGGTTACGGCATCATTCCCGGCGGACAATCGGGCAATCCCGGCAGCTTCTTTTATGACGATATGCTAAAAACCTGGCAAGCCGGTAAATTAAAAGAACTGTTGTTCCTGCAATCGGCTAACGAAAACTCCAACAGAATTAAACGCACTTTAACCTTAAGCAAATAGTATGTTATTCCCGGTTATATTATTACTCTCGTTTATTTGCGGTTACCTGTTCCCATGGTGGGTGGGCTGTATCATGGCATTTGGTGCGGCCATCATCTTCGGCAAAAGATCAAGCTGGGCATTCTGGAGCGGCTTCTGCGGCATTTCACTGGCATGGATAGCCCTGGCATTATTAAAAAGTTTCCCGAATGAACATATCCTGGCAACCCGCGTGGCGCATGTTTTCCACCTGCCCAACTGGGGTTTGTTACTGACAGTTACCGCTTTAATCGGTGGTTTGGCAGGGGGGATGTCGGCGTTATCAGGGTTATTGGTGAAGCAGGCTTTTGAGAAGGGGTGATTAGAAAAGTAATGAAAAACTATGTTCCGAAAGATAAATTTGATTTTGAGGCGGCTGAAATTCTCAAATCACTTCCCTTTGAGACTATAAAATCAGATGTGCCACAACTATTAGAGTGGCTGCAGGATATGAATTGGCCTGTTGCTAGTGAAGTCAGAAATTATTTCATCCCGCATATCAACAAGATCAAAACGAACTGATTGGCATCATGAATAGTGATGATAGTATGTGGAAGTATTGGATTATTTTACTAATAAACATGTCACCTAATAAACCAGTTCCAGAATTAATGTCCGCAATAAAGAGGATTTCTGAATATCCTACAAAAATTGAAGTTGAAGATGGAGTTGACGAAATGGCTGAAGATACTCTTAATAAGTTTTCTGAATGACTTTCCCCATTGGCCGAAGTTTCAACTTCATCTCTAAAATGTATGAGTTTCCAGTTAACAAAAAGCCCCAACCGATCGGTTAGGGCTTCAATTACAATATTATCGTTTATTTATAAAGCGGCTAAAGCAGCTTTTAAACCGGTAACGGCAGGTGTTTTGTCTGCCGCCCTTGCAAAAATGTCTGCAGATGCGGTGGCTTCGCCATAGTAGGCTTCGTTAGCGCTTTTGTTAATAGCCAGGTTTGAGCCGTTGATGCTGATGCCAGCAAATAAACCTTTGCTGCGCGAGTACGAGTAAACTTCGGCTTGCAGCTTATAATCGGTACTGGCAGTGCTGCTGCGGCCAACAGGGCCTGCTGCTGCAGATACGTCGCCACCAATGGTAAAGTCGCCGCTTTCTACCTTAGCCAAAACACCCTTGTTACGGAAAACCAAAACCATATCAACCGATTGTACACCTATCTGGAAGCCTATGCTGCCGCCTGTAAGGGTGATGAATACCGGGTCGCTCCACTTGCCATCGGCCATTTTAACCATGGCAACGCCTTGGCCGCGTTTACCGCCAATACCAAAACCCGCGTTAATCAGTTTCGGGATGATGACGATGCCCTCATATTCTTCTATCAGTTCATGCGGTATACTTTCCTTCATCTTACTGAACTCTTTGATAACCTTAGTGGCATCATTAATTTTTGCGGTGCCTTTTTCGTCGGCAGGTTTGGCAGATGCCATTATAAAAAATGCGCTTAGCAATAATGGTAAGCTTAAAAATTTTAATGTTTTCATGATAGTATCTGTTGTTGAATTTATGTTTCTATAACTCTAATTTAGAATATTTGTTGTAGATGTTTAAGCATAACCAGTCAAAATAATGACATTCAATTGCATATTTAAATATCCGCTCATCGGCCTATTCGCCTTATCTTTGCCGCAGCATGATAAAGCCCGGTAAATCGCAGATATTCGGTATAAACAATAAGGATAGTTTTAATGAAACCGCCCTGCAGGTATTTCAATACCAGGCAGCAAATTGTGGCGTTTATAAGGCGTTTATTAGTGGTTTAAATATTGATCCTGCCGATGTAAAACAGGTTGATCAGATTCCATTCCTGCCGGTAGAGTTTTTTAAAGCGCATAAGGTGACCACATCAATAGGGCCGGCTGACGTGATTTTTACCAGTTCGGGTACCACCGGGATGATCACCAGCAGCCACCATGTAACAGATGTAAGCTGGTACGAAGAAAGTTTTCGCCGGGCATTCCAATTATTTTATGGGGATATAAGGGATTATACGGTGCTCGCCCTGCTGCCGGCCTATCTCGAACGTGAGGGCTCATCGCTGATATACATGGCGCAGGATCTTATTAAGGGATCCGGCAATACCGATAGTGGCTTTTACCTTTATAATCACCAGGAATTATACACCAAACTACAGCAGCAAAAGCAACAAGGCAAACCTACATTATTGATAGGCGTAACATTTGCGCTATTAGATTTTATTGATACCTACCAGATTAATTTCCCGAAACTGATTGTAATGGAAACCGGTGGGATGAAAGGCCGCCGCAAAGAAATGATCCGTGAGGAATTGCATGCATCCCTTTCCGCAGGTTTCGGGGTAGATGCTATTCACTCCGAATATGGGATGACAGAACTTTTATCACAAGCGTACTCAAAAGGAGAGGGGATATTCAATTGTCCGCCATGGATGAAGATCGTTACCCGTGATACTAACGACCCTTTTACGTTGTTAGGCAGGGATAAAACAGGCGGGGTAAACATCATCGACCTTGCTAACATCAATTCATGTTCGTTCATAGCTACGCAGGATTTGGGTAGGGTATATGCCGATGGCTCTTTTGAAATATTAGGGCGGTTTGATAACTCGGACATCCGTGGTTGTAATTTGCTGATCGCTTAAATCTAAATTTACAAGGGTTATATAAATATTCTTATTTTTACCACAATCAAGACATCAATATCATGATAGATAAATTCTTACGCGACGAACAAGACCCTAAAGCCGTTGAAAAAGTATACAGCCGTTTGGTTGACCTGCTTACTACCGGCGAGGAAATTATATACATTGCAGTACAAAAAAAGCCCATTGTAAACCTTTTTCCTGATTGCATCGCTATCACCAATAAACGTATCCTGTTCTTTACTCCGGCAAACCTTGGCTTGTCCATAAAGTTTGTTGATTTTGTATGGAAAGATATTGTTGATGTTTACACAAAAGAGGAAATAATTGGCGCTGTATTTAGTGCCAAAACCACCATTGGTACCGAAATGGGTGTAGATTACCTGCCTAAAGTGCAGGCCCGTAAACTATACCAATACGCACAGGAGCGCAAAGAGGCCGAACGTGAAGCCCGCCGCCTACGCGAGTTGGAAGAAAAACGTGCCGAATCGGGCTCGGTAAATATTGATCATGCAGCGCATACCCCTTACCAGCCACCGGTAGCGCAGCAACCGGCTGTTGCCCCAATGCCTCCTCCAGCACCTGTAGCACCGGTAGAAGAGCCTAAGAAAGATGAGTTAACCGAAAAACTGAAAAGATTAAAAACTCTTTTTGAGAGCGGCCTGATCTCACAGGAAGAATATAACCACAAGAAACTCGAATTGCTAAGCGATTTTTAATTGTTAGAGATTGGAGAGCGGCGATTAGAGATTAGTAAAATAACAGAACTAATCTCTGATCTTTATTAACTAATCTCTTTCTACAAAAGCCTATCATCAAAGCTAAAAGGGTGAGTATTAATAATGCTCACTTTTTTTATGTCGGGGTGCCAGGGGTTAAGCAGGTAGTTATATTCCTCAGGCACAACAGACGATGGTACTTTCATCATCAGGTATTTGGTTTCGCGGATAAACTGGTTGCCCAGGGTTTTCAGTTCTGCGGGTGGTACCGCGTCTTTCCAATTTTCGGGTAAGGTTGTGGCGTCAAGTGTTAATACGCTGTTTTCGGGCACTTTTATTTCGGCAACGCAAAAATTATCGGGCAGTAAAAGCGGCGGTAGGTGTACCAATACTTCCAGCACAGCTAACGCCCGCGATGATGCTAAATAAACCATTGATTTTCCCTCACTGTTCCAGCGTCCACCATACAAGCGTGCGCCGGTGCCGGTAAGGTCTTTAATGTAATTACAGTTAGCAATCCGGTAGAGTATCATTTACGCGAATACACCGTGCTCTATGCGGCCAAGTTCTTTAAAAACCATGTCAAAACCTGCAGAGGTATCTAAAAAATTAACCGGGGCCTCGCCGTTAAACATTAAGCCAGGGGTTTTCATCCAAAGCTTAAATTTATCTATCGAGCCAAAAACCTCTTCGCCGCGGGTGTACAGGCGCACAAGCTCAACGGCCTTTTCGGCATACTCGGTTTTGATGATGGCATCATCCTCGTAACGTTGCAGCGTACGTTCTGATATATGCAGGATGTTGGCCAGCTCCTGAATGCTTAAAGATATTTTTTTAGCCAAAGCAAGCAAAGCCTTTTTAGGGAAACCCTGGCGTGCCAGTTTAATGATGTCAAAATCTGAAGAGGTGGCAGCAGTTTTTGCGCCTCCTAACAAATTATAAAACGGGGTTGATGATGCCTGTGTAATATACATTGCCATAGGTTCATTAACCTCGTTTTTTGCAGTATGTTTTACTTTGTACGACATTTATACAAATGTAATTACCTTTTGTCGGATATTCAAATTATTCAACAACAATTAAAAAATAATTTTTCTTGCCTTTTTGTGCTACTAAGTATTTGTTGTTGATGAGTTTAGCAGTTGCGTAAACATCATCGGCTGTATTCACTTTTTCTTTATTGATGGCTACTCCACCACCCTGTATCATTTTCTTAGCTTCCCCTTTTGACGGGAATACGGTAGTTTTTACAGCTAACAGATCTGATACGTTTATACCTGCCTCCAACTCACTTTTAGCTACGGTAAAGTTGGGCACGCCACTAAATATAGCTAAAAGTTCCTCATCATTCAGTTCGCTTAAAAACTCAATGCCGGTATTGCCAAATAAAAACTCGGTAGATTTGATGGCTTTCTCAAAACCGGCCTCGCCATGTACACGCAGGGTAATATCTTTTGCCAAAGCTTTTTGTAATACACGAGTATGTGGCGCGGCATCATGCTCGGTTTCCATCGCTTCAATGGTTTCGCGGCCAAATAAAGTAAATATACGGATGTAAGCCTTCGCATCAACATCGGTGGTATTTAACCAAAACTGGTAAAACTGGTATGGCGATGTACGGGCAGGGTCAAGCCAAACTGCGCCGCTTTCGGTTTTACCGAATTTGGTACCATCGGCCTTTTTAATCAATTGAGTAGTTAAGGCATATGCTTCGCCCTGGTCCTTGCGGCGAATCAGTTCGGTACCTGTAACAATATTACCCCATTGGTCGCTGCCGCCCATTTGCAGCACGCAGTTGTTATGTTTCCACAAGTAGTAAAAATCGTAACCCTGTACCAATTGGTAAGTAAACTCGGTGAACGACATGCCGGTATCGCCCTCAAGGCGTTTCTTAACCGAATCCTTAGCCATCATATAATTAACGGTAAGGTGCTTGCCCACATCGCGGATAAAATCCAGGAAGGTGAAGTTTTTGAACCAATCGTAATTATTAACCATTTGGGCGCTATTGTCGCCGCTGTTGAAATCAAGAAATTTTTCGAGTTGTGCCTGTACCGATTTGAGATTGTGATTCAACACATCCTCGCTCAACAAATTACGCTCGGCAGATTTGCCCGACGGATCCCCAACCATACCGGTAGCGCCGCCAACCAAAGCATAAGGCTTATGGCCCGCGCGCTGAAAGTGTATCAGCGTCATGATCTGGGTAAGGTGGCCAACGTGCAGCGAATCGGCAGTTGGGTCGAAACCAATATATCCCGAAGCCATGCCTTTATTCAACAGTTCTTCGGTGCCGGGCATAATATCATGCAGCATGCCTCTCCAGCGTAATTCTTCAACAAAATTCATCTTATATATTTTAAAACCGATTTCATCGGGATGGCAAAGATAATAGAATAATTATTTGGTAGAACGGTTGTTAAAATTGAGTTACCAAACCGTCATGATATTATAATTTCTGCGGCGTGGCTGCATTCTTTAGCCCGGTTTTTGTATTTTGTTCAAAATGCACATAAGTGTGGCTTGTATCGTATGAATTTTTTATCGCATTATTATTTCGACCGGGACACCACCAATTGCTACTTTACCTTGGGTACAGTACTCCCCGATCTTTTAAAAAATGCCGATAAAACCATTATTCTTCATCCAGAAAAACTGGTACACCAAAACCCGCAGGTTAATTCTATAATCCAGGGCTGGAATAAACACTTGCTGGTAGATAGGTATTTCCACTCTGCCGATTTTTTCCTTACACATTCGCATACTTTAAAGAATCTGCTGGCACCTGTAATTACCCAATCTCCGGTAAAGCCATTCTTTTTAGGACACATAGCCATTGAACTGATATTAGATAACCTGCTCATCACCACAAATGAAATAAGCGTAAGCCAATTTTATGACCATCTGGATAGCTGCGAAGAGCCGGTTATTCGCGAGTTCCTGCTATTTGCAGGGATGGATAATCCCGACGTATTCTTCAGGTTCTTCGCCGAGTTTAAACGCAGCCGGTACTTAAACACCTATGTTAATATAGAGCAGATAACCTATGCGCTTAAACGGATATGTATGCGGGTTTGGCCTAACCCTTTTACGCCGCAGCAAGAAGCAGATATGACCACTATCCTGTTAACTTATCGACTGGGTCTTATACCCAACTTTATGAGTATTTTTAATGAGATAGGAGAGAAGCTTAATTAACCGTTAATTTAGGTCTTTTCGCAACGTCTATCTTGCAAATAATCAATACTATACCTCTCGCCGCAGGCGGTCATAAAGAAATTCTTAATATTTTTCAATAAAAGTGCTTAAAAGTCAACAATTAACACTAAAAATATTTTTTTGTCTGATAAATATATCCGTACCTTTGCAGTCCCAAACGAGTGTTGGGAAAAAGGAGTAAAATTTATTAATGGCAAAAAAACAAGAAGCAGAAAAAGAATTAAAAGCAAAGGAAGCTGAGCTGGGTACAGTTACGGCAACCGCTGAGAAAGAAACAATTGAGTCAGAAGCTGATTCAATATCAATCGAGGAGATTAAATCTCAGATCGCTGCAACACCTGATCAGGATTTTGACTGGGATGCAGACGACAAAAAATTTGGTAATTACAGCGATAGCGACCGTGAGAAATTAGAGAAACTTTACGACGGAACATTCAGTTCAATCACTAAAGGCGAGATCATCACCGGTACAGTTGTAAATATCAACAACAAAGATGTGGTATTAAACATTGGATTTAAATCTGACGGTTTGGTATCTGTTTCTGAGTTCCGTGATACACCAGACCTTAAAGTTGGTGACACAGTTGAAGTATTTGTAGAGTCGCAGGAAGATGCTAACGGTCAGTTAGTATTGTCTCGCAAACGTGCAAAAACTCAAAAATCATGGGAGCGCATTAATTCTGCACTGGATAACGATGAGATCATTACAGGTTTTGTTAAGAGCAGAACTAAAGGTGGTTTAATTGTAGATATCATGGGCGTTGAAGCCTTCTTACCAGGTTCACAGATCGACATCAAGCCTATCCGTGATTACGACGTGTACGTTGGTAAAACAATGGAATTTAAAGTTGTTAAGATAAACCACGAGTTTAAAAACGTTGTGGTATCGCACAAAGTGCTTATCGAAGACGATCTGGAAAACCAAAAAACTGAAATTGTGGCCAAACTTGAAAAAGGCCAGGTATTGGAAGGTACCGTTAAAAACATTACCGACTTTGGTGTATTTATTGACCTTGGTGGTGTTGACGGTTTACTACACATTACAGACATATCTTGGGGCCGTATCGAGCATCCGAGAGAAGTTCTTGCATTGGATCAAAAGATCAACGTTGTTGTGCTTGATTTTGATGACGAGAAAAAACGTATTGCTTTAGGTTTAAAACAACTTACCCCGCACCCTTGGCAGTCATTAGATGAAAATCTACAGATCGGTTCAAAAGTTAAAGGTAAAATTGTAACCGTTGCAGATTACGGCGCGTTCTTAGAAATTATCCCGGGTGTTGAAGGTTTGATCCACGTGTCAGAAATGTCATGGTCTCAAAACTTACGTAACCCTCAGGAATTCCTGAAAGTTGGCGACGAAGTTGAAGCTCAGGTATTAACCTTAGACCGTGACGAGCGTAAAATGAGCTTAGGTATCAAACAATTGACTCCTGACCCATGGCAAAACGCAGGCGAGAAATACGCCATTGGCACTCAGCACGTTGCTACAGTTAAAAATATGACCAACTTTGGTGTATTTGTTGAACTGGAAGACGGTATTGACGGCTTGATCCACATCAGCGACCTATCATGGTCTAAAAAAGTAAACCACCCTAACGAATTTACTAAGGTTGGCGAAAAATTAGACGTAGTAGTTCTTGAGCTGGATATTGATAACCGCAAACTTAGCTTAGGCCACAAACAGCTTGAAGAAAACCCTTGGGATACTTTTGAAACTATCTTCACTATTGATTCGATCCATGAAGGTACTGTGTTAAAAGTAACTGATAAAGGTGCTATCGTAGCTTTACCTTACGGTGTTGAAGGCTTCTGCCCAACCAAACACCTGGTTAAAGAAGACGGTAAATCTATAAAAGCTGAAGAAACAGCCGAATTTAAAATTATCGAGTTCAACAAAGAGAACAAACGTATCGTTATTTCACACTCACGTATCTGGGAAGAAGCTCGTACCGACGCCCGTGTGCAAGAGTTCGAAAACCGTAAGAAAGAAGCAAAATCTGCTAACAGCGCGGTTAAGAAAGTGAAAGAATCAGTAGAGAAATCAACTTTAGGTGACCTTAGCGTTCTTGCTCAGTTAAAAGAGCAGATGGAAGGTGCAGAAAGCAAAGCCGCTAAAAAACCAGCTGCCCCTGCTGCTAAAGCTGAACCGGAAGCCGATGCTCCAGCTGCTGAAGAAACCGAAGAAGTTTAATCTTTTAAGTTTTATATACAAAAGCCTCCCGATTTATCGGGAGGCTTTTTTTGTGGATTGTATTTTCGACAAACTTAATTTACCGGCTTACTCTCCACCTTTACTTTAATCGTTTGAGCCCCAAACCGCCCTTGTAAATCGGTGCCCTCAATGTTTACAGTATAGGTTGACGGTTTGTCTGCAGCGTAAAAGGATAGGGTCGCTTTACCATTCTCGTCGGTTACCAAATTGGGTTCCCAATGTATGGTTGAGCGGTTTACACTTGCATCATAAGTACTGTTAACCAGGTAGCGTGGTTTATAAAATTGCCGTGCTTTATACAGTGGTTCCGGGCGGTACACATAAATCCCGCCTGGCGATTGCGTTGAAGGCCCGGCACCGCTACGTGTTTGGATAACCAAGTAAGATAGCACGTCTCCCATTTGTCTGTCCCAAACATGATAGATCACCATTTGCTTTACATCAGCGGCTAAAAGCCCGGTCAAGTATGATTTTAGAAAATTAAAATGGGCATTAGGTGCCTGACTCATCATGTTAAACCGGTTGACATTGACACCGTCTATTAATATAGCTAACATCGGGTTGCCATCCATCAAAAAATTGCTATTAGGATTTCCGCGATACCCACTCATTACTTTAAATCCTTTTTTTGTGAGTAAAAGATCATATAATGTTTGGCGGCCTGCTTTTATTAATTGCTTTTCATCAAGGAGTAGGTCGGTATAGTCAATATCGTTACCCTCTTCATCTTTTAAAGTTGTTTTGCGCTTATCGCGGATGGTTACTTCGCTCAGTAGTTTGCCTTTAACATCGGCGAGGTTTATCTTTTCAATCGCCTGTTTGCTGTTGGTGTTTTTGGTGTAATAGGTTAAAAGCGCGTTATCCGTATTTACAAACCAGGGCATCAGGCTGTTGGGGTATGGGGGCATGGTTTTAGCGGGTTTTATCTCATCAACCTCCACCTCACCACCAAAGGTAGATCCTTTTTTATTATTCACTTTTACCGTATATATCGCAGAATCAAGATAGGGGATATTATCAAATATAAATCTCCCATCCTTACCGCTTAATGTATCCATTATCATTGCATTTTCGCGGTTTTGCAATAGCAAAGTTACTTTTGCATTTGGAGCCGGTTTTTTAAACATTCGGGTAAGTTTGCCGCTTAAACTATTGCCAGTTTCCGGCAAAAATTTGGGCTCTTTGCGGGGCTTTAACAAGTTATCCCAATCAAAGCCTGTCCAACCCTGGGTAAGCAGCAGGTCATCGAGCGCTTTGGGGGCATCGGGGTTGCCGGAGGCAAAATACCAGCCGGGTTCTTCAATGGTTCCTTTAAGTTCGGATGCCAGCAGCATGCCACTTAAAATATTATTGCTATAGGGCGATGTTTTTACCTGAGCGTCATCTGTTACCGTTGCCGCGAAGCTCCCGGTAACCGGGTTCCCGTTGGTGTTAGTTACGGCAATTTCAAGAGCGATGCTGTCTTTTGGCTGATAGCTAAGTTTGCCGATAACCGCGCTTATTTTCAGGTTGTCATGATGGTTTATAAATATCTTACGCTCATTCAGGGTATTGCCTGCGTCATCAAGTAATGTGAAATTTACAATACCTGTGGCAAACCTGCTTTTTGGGATACTAAGGTTATAAAAGCCATTGTCGATTTTAAATGATGAGCCGAAATAAACCGTATCAACCCCCTGGCTGATAAGCGAATAGCCTTTATTTTTATCATAAATGTTTGCGCTGATATAAATTTTAAGGCTATCGGGCTGCGAAACGTTATCTATTCTAAGCACTAAGCCCGCTGGTTTAACCGGCGGAAGGGGTATGGTTTTTAAACTGCCGGCATATTTAATTTGAGCCTTGTACATCTCATTAGCCGAAGGCACCATCCTAAAGTTGCCCATGCCGTTATGTGCCGATCTAAATGTAGCAACTTCCTGATTTTTAGTATTGATAATTACTCCACTTACATCAATGCCAAGCCCGTCATCGCCAATGGCTTTAAAGGCTATTTTATTAAGTAACCCGGCCACCATATAGCCGCCTTCGGGCATAAACTGCACATCAATATTTTGTGCCTCCCCGCCGGGATAAAATGGGAAGCTTTGCCTGTTCTTTTTATTGGCACCATCCTGCAAAACCAGTTTAAGGTTACGGGTATCCGCTTTGGCAGGTAATATCCATTTGGTGTTGAATGTGCCCTGGTCTGAGGTAACGAATGTTTTTTTAAATATGGTTTTATTGCCGTTTAGCAACTGCATCTGCACATCGCGGTAGGTAACTAAGGTGTTATCCGGGTTGCTTAAACGTACAGCAAGGTCAACCTCGCGGCCTTCGGCTGTAGATTTTATAGTGTGTTGCTCGCTGATCAACCAGTTGTTTTTACTATCGTCGCCAATGTAAAAACGCTTGTGAAAAAACGCATTCTCGCCAAAATTCTGCATCCAGTTGGTATACGCGCGTAAGGTATATGCCCCATCATTATACCGGGAAGGGCTAAGTGTAAAATCTCCTGTACCCATGCCGTTTTGTGTTGGCATAACCAAGCGGTCTACAACACGGCTGCTATCGTTAAGTAGTTCTACATAAATTTTGGCGCTTATATACGATGGTTTTTTGTTGCCGCTGTTAACAAGGTGAACTTTAAACCAAATGGTATCGCCTGTAAAGTAATTAGGTTTATCGGTAAGCAGGTATAGCTTTTCCTGAGGCATACGGGTGTTTTGCTCCTGTATGCGGGTAACCATTTCTTTTACCCCTCCGGGCTTTATACTTTGTGCATATGCAACAGGTGATACCAGGCAGTTTAAAGTAAATAAAAGGAGAAGTATTTTTATTATGTGGCGCATGGTATAGGTTAGCTGTGTGCTTTAAATTTAGCATTTTGAGATGTGTTTTTCAAGTAAAATATCATGGGTATTCCACAAATCAGCAAAAAAATTTACCTTTGCCCAAATCCACCCTTACGATGCAAAACTTAACGCTGCTCGACGGTCAGAAATTCCAAATTACAATTCAGCGTTTATGTCGTCAGTTAATTGAAAATCATAACGATTTTTCAGGCTCTGTTTTAATTGGCATACAACCCCGCGGTATTTACCTGGCTAAACGCGTAGCCGACGAATTAAGAAAGATCTTACCCGATAGTAATATACAGCAGGGCGACCTGGATATTACCTTTTACCGCGACGATTTCCGCCGCCAGGGTTCGCCATTGGTGCCTAATCAAACCAAGATAGATTTTATTATAGAAGGTAAAAAGGTAATTATGATGGACGATGTACTGTGGACAGGCCGTACCATTCGTGCTGCTATGGATGCCATGCAGGCATTTGGGAGGCCGGAGAAGGTTGAGCTGCTGGCTTTGGTAGACAGAAGGTACTCGCGCCATATCCCGGTATCGGCAGATTATGTGGGTATCGAAGTAGATTCCATCGCATCGCAAAAAGTTGTAGTAAGCTGGAAAGAAACCGATGGCGAGGACAGGATTGTGCTTGTATCGGAAGTAAAAGAATAAAATAGAATATAATCATTGCGGAGAGCTTCGATGAAGTGATCTCGTGGCAATGTATAAACGCTTAACATGCAACGTGATTGCCACGCTATCGCTCGCAATGACATAGCTAAATAAATTTCATAAACAGTATAATGGCAGGACTAAGCACACGTCACTTACTCGGAATAAAAGATTTGAACAGGTCGGATATCGAACTGATATTTGAAACCGCCGATAATTTTAAAACGGTGCTGAACAGGCCTATCAAGAAGGTGCCGTCGCTGCGGGATGTAACTATCGCGAACATCTTTTTTGAGAACTCCACCCGTACCCGTTTATCATTTGAACTTGCCGAAAAAAGGCTTTCTGCCGATGTAGTGAATTTTGCAGCGTCATCATCAAGTGTAAGTAAAGGCGAAACGCTGATAGATACTGTGAACAACATCCTGGCCATGAAGGTTGATATGGTAGTAATGCGCCACCCTTACGCAGGCGCGGGCATCTTTCTGCAAAAACACGTTAAAGCCCAGATAGTAAATGCCGGCGACGGCGCGCATGAACACCCTACACAAGCGCTGCTCGATGCCTTTTCTATCCGCGAACGTTACGGTGACGTGGCCGGTAAAAAAGTGGTAATAGTAGGGGATATTCTGCACTCGCGCGTTGCATTATCAAACATCCTTTGCCTGAAACAATTAGGTGCCGAGGTGATGGTTTGCGGGCCAACAACGCTGATCCCTAAATACATTGGTTCGCTTGGTGTTAAGGTTGAGCATAACCTGGTTAAAGCCCTAAACTGGTGCGATGTTGCCAATATGCTGCGCATTCAGTTAGAACGCCAGGATATTAAATATTTCCCAAGCTTGCGCGAATACACCATGATGTTTGGCCTTAATAAACAAATATTAGATAGCCTGGATAAAGAGATAACTGTAATGCATCCCGGACCCATTAACCGGGGTGTTGAAATAACCAGCGATGTAGCCGACAGCAAGCAATCCATCATCCTGGACCAGGTGGAGAACGGTGTGGCTATCCGTATGGCGGTGCTGTACTTATTGGCAGGGCAGGCGCCTTTGTAAATGATCCGTTAAACTCCAATTCTTTATAATTGATCCCAACTAATTGTGGCATTCATGTTCTCTTGCCCCCAAAAAGTTATGGTACGCAGCGTATTATCTATTGAAATAGACCATAGGTAACGGGTGCCCTTTACATTGAATTGTTTAACGATGTTGCCTTTGCTATCATACGCTACTACGCAAATAAAAAAATCATTGCTTTTATTATCAAATGCCCAATAAGTATGGTCGTTATAAACTAATACAAGAACGTTGTTTTTTTCGTCGTGGCTGTTTGGGCCATATGTCCATTTGTTGCTTAAACCGGCCGGCATAGTTATGGCTTTAACAGGCATCGTTATAAGTCGTGGCTGTATGTATTTCCTTAGGCTGCTATGGTTAGGATCAGTGTCATCAAGTTTAAGGTCGCGCCAGTTAACAGTTGCTTTGGCGCCCGACTGAC
Source organism: Mucilaginibacter lutimaris (assembly GCF_042676625.1). Taxonomy (NCBI): domain Bacteria; kingdom Pseudomonadati; phylum Bacteroidota; class Sphingobacteriia; order Sphingobacteriales; family Sphingobacteriaceae; genus Mucilaginibacter; species Mucilaginibacter lutimaris. Next base: position 317,886 of record NZ_JBHTIA010000013.1, on the reverse strand, counting down.
CCGTAAATGTAACTTGTTTATTGGCATCATCTAATGTCATCTGGTCTATGTACCTCGCTCCGCGTACCTCCCAATCCTTAACAATTGTACCATCTTTATCAAAAGCTATAATGGCGAAAGCAAGGCGGTTATCCGGGTAGATATAGGTAACGTATTTATAATTTTCCCAAAGCAATACAGGTACATCATGGCCTGGGTTAGCGGGGTTGCCGGTCTGTCCGTTTCTCCACAAACCGGCAGGGGTGGGTGGTACCTGCGCCGATGACAAAATCTTTATAACAGGCGGTGGGTTGATACTATCGTCCTGCTTTTTTGAAATGCATAATTCCTGGAGTTTAACAGTGTCGCTTGCACCACCTTGCCCAAAAAAAGTAACGGTTTTTTTTGCAGCATCTATTTCAATATCCCATATATAACGCACCCGCTGCAAGTTCCAACGTTTTACCATCTCCCAATGGTAATTGTAAGCTACAATGGCTGCCTGGCCATTATGCACAAAATCAAACACCCAATAAACATATTCGCCCCAGGCAATAACTTGCGCCCTGTCTTGTTGGTTAGTTGTGTGTGGGCCTGCATAAAAACCAATTACTGCGTCACTCGGTCTCGAGCGCGGCGTTTCCTGTAATGGGAATAATTCAATGTGAGGCTGCATAATTGCGACAGGTTAATTTACAGCAATATAAGAGCCTGCTTTTTGAGGTACAAGTTATTTTCAGCTTTTTATTAACCTTTTTTACACTTTATTTATTATCCTGTTTGCTGCCTCCAACCCACTGCTCAAAGCGGCTTCTACTGTGCCCATAGCGTTACCATCATACAAATACTCTCCTGCAAAGAAAATGGTATCCTCAACAGGGTTATTTAAAACTTTGCGTGCTTTAGGTGTTTGAACGGTGTCATAAGCATACGACCCGCGGGTAAAAGGATCTGCCGACCAGTTCATGACCCGGTAGACTATCAGTTTACCTTTCAATTCCTCAAAATCGCGGTTAAATATCACGGCCAGTGAGCAAAGGCCTTGCTCCATAATTTCAGTATCAGGCAATGCGGCTTTGTCGGCCGCCGCGGGGCCGCCTATCCAGCCGGTAAGCACGGTAGAATGTTCCGGCACCTGTGTCCACCAGGTAGGGATCTCTTCCTCGCTAAAGAGGTAGCCCATCGCCTCAACGTTTTTACCAGCCATGGCGCGTGTTTTCTCATCCAGCCAAAAAGCGGTATCAAACTCAAATAATAGCTTAATTACCGAACCAAACCCCATTTGTTGAATGGCTTCGCTATGGCTTTTTATAGGTGGGTTAAAAGTAATTGCACCTGTTTCACCTATTTTCGCTTTAAGGACGCCCAAAGGCATGGCTATCAATAATTGCGAAGCTTCGTAAATTGTACCATCCTCAGTTATGGCTTTTACTTGCCCCGCTTTCCACTCGATGTTTTTGACTACAGCGTTTAAAAATACCTGTCCGCTTTTGCGTTTGCATTCCGAGGCGAGGTAGTTTATCATGCTGCAATAACCGCACCTAAGCCTGTGTTGTGCCCCCATGTCTTCGTGTTCCCATTCCTTACGCAGGGCAAATGTGCTGGCATCCCGCGGGTCGGCTGTATCATAACCGGAAACATATTCCCAAACAGAATTGCGTAACTCCGCATATTTATCCCCCGGAAATTCCTTTAATAAAAAATCCCAGATGTTAGTGTCCTGTTCCAATTCGTCAAAGCGTTCTATCAGCAAGTCCCACTCCTCAATAACCATGCTGTTCTCTTCGAATTTACCATCGCGATAGCGCCACATTTCGGCGTTGGCGCTATGATATTCAATGCCTGCTTCGTTTAACAAATTGAGGGTAACGGGGAGATCGCCATGTACAAACTCGGCACCAAGCTCGGTATGCTTAAAAAATAATTCGTCGCTTAAACTGTGGATGCGCCCACCCGTACGGTTACGTGCCTCAAGTACGGTTACCTGCCTGCCAGCGTTGCTAAGGGTACGCGCGGCCATCAAACCGGCGGCGCCTGCCCCAATAATTAAGATGTTATTTTTCATACGATAGGTAAGGCAAGGTAAAAGTTATGGGCGGAAGATGCAAGTGGCCTGATCTGCGGGGACAGGTTTACCGGGTTATTTTACTCACCCCGACATCACTTCGTTTGTCGACCCTCTCTTCGCTACGCGGAAAGAGAGCTTAAAAGAATTTTCACCCTCTCTGCGAAGCAGAGAGGGTCGCGCACGAAGTGCCGCGGGGTGAGTGAACTTTCACCAGCATGCTCAACCGCATATCCCTGTGCTTTGGAGAGTGCCGGATACGGGCCGTGTAATTTATACACCTAATTATCCATGTTTCTCTTATTTTAGCGAAAACTATGCAGCCATGCTGTACCCATTAACATGAAACAATATTTTAAGGTTAACGAGTGGAAGATCATTGAAGAAGGGTTCGACCCCTCCTATAACAAGGTTACCGAAAGCGTTTTTAGTTTGGGGAACGGCCGTATGGGGCAACGCGCCAATTTTGAAGAAGCCTATAGCGGCGAAACCCTGCAGGGCAATTACGTGGCGGGCGTTTACTATCCGGACAAAACCCGCGTAGGCTGGTGGAAGAACGGCTATCCAGAGTACTTTGCCAAGGTGTTGAATGCTGCCAACTGGATAGGCATCGACGTTTGGATAGGAGATGAGCAGCTTGACCTGGCCAAATGGGAAGTGATAGATTTTAAGCGCGAACTGAATATGAAGGAGGGCTATCTGCACCGCAATACGCTGGTAAAAAGCCCTCAAGGAAAGATGGTGCGGATAGAAAGCACCCGTTTTTGCAGCATTGTTGACGATGAGATGGGGGCTATCGCTTACACGGTTACCTGTACAAATTATTCCGGCGGAATAAGGCTGATACCTTATATAGATGGCGACATTATTAACGCCGATTCCAACTATGGTGAAAAGTTTTGGGGCGAGGTGAGCAAAGAAATAAGTAACGATACGGGCGTTATACAACTACGCACTAAAAAGACCGGATTTGAAGTGGCTACCGCCATGAAAATAAGGCTATCCCAAGGCGGCAAACCGGTTGATTTTATATCTGAACAAATACAAAAGGAAAAATACATAGGCGCGGAAATAACCGTGAACGCTGTATCGGGACAACCAGTAACGCTTAAAAAATATGTGGTGAACCTTTCATCGCAAAACCACAAAACCGACGAACTTTCTACAAAGGCACTTGCCGAAGTTGAGCGTATAAGTGAAAAAGATTTTGCTCTATTGCTGAATGAACAGCGCCTTGCCTGGGCCGAAAAATGGAAACACAACGATATTATTATAGAGGGCGATGCCGTGGCGCAGCAGGGCATCCGCTTTAACATATTTCAGCTTAACCAAACCTATACGGGCGAGGACGACCGGCTTAATATTGGCCCCAAAGGCTTTACCGGTGAGAAATACGGAGGCTCCACCTATTGGGATACCGAAGCTTATTGTGTGCCATTTTATTTGGCAACAGCCGATCAAAAGGTAGCACGAAACCTGCTGCTGTACCGCTACAAGCAATTGGGTAAGGCAATTGATAATGCCAAACTATTAGGCTTTAAAGACGGAGCGGCACTTTACCCTATGGTTACTATGGATGGCACCGAATGCCATAACGAATGGGAGATAACCTTTGAGGAGATCCACCGTAACGGGGCTATAGCGTTTGCTATTTTCAATTACGTGCGCTACACCGGCGATGAAGCTTATCTGACCGATTACGGCTTAGAAGTGCTCATTGCTATTTCGCGTTTTTGGGCGCAGCGTATCACGTGGTCGGCAGAGCGGCAGCAGTATGTGATGCTGGGCGTAACCGGGCCAAACGAGTATGAAAACAATGTAAACAACAACTGGTACACCAGCACCATTGCGGTTTGGTGTTTAAAATATACTATTGAAGCTATTGGCAAAGTTAAACAGGCCAATCAACATAAGTACAATGATTTGATAACCAAGATCAGTTTCCGCGAGGAATATGAGTGTGAGAAATTCGCGGATATTATTGGCAAGATGTACCTGGGGTATGATGCTCAACTGGGCATATTTTTGCAGCAGGACGGCTTTTTGGATAAGGAACAAATCCTGGTTAAAGATCTGCCTAAGTCGGAATTACCGCTTGTAAAGAAATGGAGCTGGGACAGAATACTGCGATCGGTTTACATTAAGCAGGCTGATGTATTACAAGGACTATACTTTTTTGAGGATGACTATAATTTAGAAACCATCCGCCGTAATTATGATTTTTATGAACCGCGCACGGTGCATGAGTCCTCGCTGTCACCCTGCGTACACGCCATATTAGCCGCTAAGTTAGGCGATATTGACCGGGCTTACCAGTTTTACCTCCGAACCTCAAGGTTGGATATAGACGACTATAACGACGATACCGACGATGGCTGCCACATCACCTCCATGGCCGGTACCTGGATGGCTGTAGTAGAAGGTTTTGGCGGTATGCGGGTGAGGGATGGTAAATTGTCGTTTAACCCTTTATTGCCTGCGGAGTGGAAAGCGCTGTCGTTTAAGGTTGGTTTTAGGGGAATATCACTAAACGTTCGGATAAGCAAAGACGGAGCGGCCATTACTAATTATTCTGATAAAAGTATTACGGTTAAAGTGTATAATGAAGAGTACGCGATAGACGCAAATTCTGAAAAGCAAATCAAAATAAAGTAAACACCTTGTCATGCTGAGGGACGAAGCATCTATTGGCCGATATGCACAGCACATTTGCATAGTCGTTAATAGATCCTTCACTCCGTTCAGGATGACAAACTCTATAAGTATTTAAATGCCCAACAATAAACTGATCATTTACCAACTGCTGCCTCGCCTGTTCGGAAATAAAATCACCAGTAATAAATTCTACGGCTCGGTAGAAGAGAACGGCGTTGGCAAGCTGAATGACATTACCGATAAGGCCCTCGTAGAGATAAAAGCGATGGGCTTTAGCCACGTATGGTACACCGGCATAATTGAACACGCCACCATGACGGATTATTCCTCCATAGGCATTAAGGCCGACGATCCCGATGTGGTGAAAGGCCGTGCCGGTTCACCTTATGCCATTAAGGATTACTACGATATCACTACCGACCTTGCTGTAGATCCGGAGTTCCGTATCTCGGAGTTTAAGGAATTGGTTGGCCGTTCGCACAAGAATGGGTTAAAAGTTATTATTGATTTTGTACCCAACCATGTCGCCCGAACCTACGCTTCGGATGTAAAGCCCGACGGCGTACGCGATTTTGGTGAGGATGACGATACCAGCCTGCACTTTTCGCCCGATAACGATTTTTACTACATTCCCGGGCAGCCGTTTGTGGTACCCGGCGGTTATAATCCTGGTGGCGATGATTTTACTTCGCCGATGAAAGATGGCAAGTTTGATGAGTTTCCGGCGAAGGCCACGGGCAACGATGTGTTTAACCCCGCGCCCTCCATCAACGATTGGTTCGAAACCATCAAGCTAAACTACGGTATCTATTACTTAGATGGTAAGAAAAGCTATTTCGACCACATTCCGCCGCTATGGCACAAAATGTTGCATATTCTAACATATTGGGCTGATATGGCTGTGGATGGTTTCCGTTGCGATATGATAGAGATGGTGCCGGTAGAATTTTGGGCATGGCTTATCCCTCAGTTAAAGGCTAAGTTCACGGGTCTGGTGTTCATCGGCGAAGCATACGATAAAAACCAATACAACAACTATATCCATAACGGCGGGTTCGATTATCTGTACGATAAGGTGGGCCTGTATGATGCTATCCGCAAGTTAACCTGTGCCGAACCCGGCGCATCAACCTGGGAAATAAACGCCGTTTGGAACAACCATTGTAAGGGCATTGATCAGCACATGCTGCGCTTTATGGAAAACCATGATGAACAGCGCATAGCGGGTAAACATTTCGCGGGTGATGCTATGCTTGCCATACCGGGAATGATTGTAAGTGCTACCCTGGCAACCGGTCCGGTAATGATCTATAGCGGACAGGAGGTAGGTGAAGCTGCCGAAGGTGCCTGCGGGTTTAGCGGCGATGATAGCCGTACCACTATTTTCGATTACTGGGGCATACCCGCGCACCAGCAATGGATGAATAACGGGGCGTTTGACGGGGCAGGGTTATCGGCACAACAGCAGGAATTACGTGCATTTTACAGCAAGCTATTGAATGTGTTGAAAAATAGCGATGCCCTAAGCAACGGCGCGTTTTACGAACTGATGATAGCCAATGAGCACCAGCCCGGGTTTGATACCATGCTGTACATTTACATGCGCTATACGGCCACTCAAAAAGTATTGGTAATTGCCAACTTTAACCGTGCCGAACGCGCCATAAACATCCGGATACCTGTGGAATTGCTTACACAGTTTGGCCTTACCGGTGAGGTGGTTTTTACGGATTTGTTAAGCGGCAGCACATTTACCACAGCCGATGTTGCCACCGGTGTACCTGTGGTTGTAGGTGCAAGCAGTGGTTTATTGCTAAATTTGTAATTCTTGCTTTAAAATTAAGGTACAGCGCCTTTTGGCGTAATTATAGCTTGAAACTTTAATGGAATAATCGTTTATTAGCTGTTACCAAAATTAATTAGCTGATATATTAATCGCGCTTTGCAAGCCTTTAGCTGCAGGGCTATTGACTAAAAATAGAACATGGCAGAAAATGTACCTGACCCCAACCCCGAACTGTTAACGGCGAAATTGCTGCAGGTGGAGGATATGATTGTTGATGAAGAAGAATTTCACCATTTAAATAACCCCGCCGACGGCATAAAACCTATTGTAAAGAAGTACCTGGGCATCCCCACGCACGCAGAGCAAGCAGGCAATAAAATATTTTTTACCGATGGCGATGCCAAAGTAGAAGTTACCGTAGTAACCAACGAGATCATTCGGATACGTTTAGCGCCACACAGTGTTTTTTTAGAAGAATTTTCATACGCTGTGCCAAAGCTGCCTCAAAAAGCCGTTAAGTTTACTTTGGTAGAAAATGAACAAGAGTTTCGCGTATCAACTTCTGAAGTTAACTGCCACATCCGCAAACAGGATTTCTTTATCTCTTTTTCAGACAAGAACGACCATGTAACCAGTGCTGACGCCGCACCCATGCATTGGGAAGAAAACACCCAGTTTGGCGGTTACTATGTATTTTGTACCAAAACCTGCGAGCCGCAAGAAAGCTTTTTTGGCCTTGGCGATAAAGCTACCGAGTTTAACCTGCGTGGTAAACGCTTAAAAAACTGGAATACCGATGCCTATTCGTTCGGCTTTAACCAGGATCCGCTTTACCGCTCCATTCCTTTTTACATCAGCGTAAGCGATAATATCGCCCACGGGATATTTTTTGATAACACCTTTAAGGCACACTTCGATTTTGGCGCCGAGGATTCAACCAAAACGAGTTTTTGGGCAGATGGCGGCGAGTTGCAATACTATTATATCCACGGCCCGCACATGATGGATGTGGTGAAGAATTACCACCTGCTTACCGGTACACACCCCATGCCACCGCTTTGGGCGCTGGGCTATCACCAATGTCGCTGGAGTTATTATCCCGAAAATAAGGTAAGGGTAATCGCCAATGGTTTTCGCCAGAACCGCATCCCTTGCGATGGAATTTATCTGGATATTGACTACATGGACGGCTACCGCTGTTTTACATGGAGCCCTAAATATTTCCCTAACCCTAAAAAAATGATTGCCGATCTGGCTGCCAATGGATTTAAAACAGTGGTGATCATAGATCCGGGTATCCGCGTAGATGATAACTATTCGGTGTTTAAAGAGGGGAAAGAGAAGAAATATTTTTGTCGCCGTTGCGACGATTACTTTATGGAGGGCCACGTTTGGCCGGGCCGCTGTCAGTTTCCCGATTTCACCAACCCCGAGGTTCGCGAATGGTGGGGCGACCTCTTCGACGATTTGGTTGAAACAGGCGTTGCCGGTGTTTGGAATGATATGAACGAGCCTGCTGTGTTCGGCTCGGGTACCTTTCCGGATGATGTACGCCACCAATATGATGGCTACCGTGGGTCGCACCGTAAGGCGCACAACGTTTATGGCATGCAAATGGTGCGCGCTACCTACGAAGGTTTGCGCAAGCAAATGAAAAACAAGCGTCCGTTCACCATTACCCGGGCGGGTTACTCAGGCGTGCAGCGCTATTCATCTGTTTGGACGGGAGACAACGTAGCATCGTGGGAGCATTTAAAGCTGGGTAACATACAGTTGCAAAGGCTTTCGGTATCGGGTATCTCATTCTGTGGTACAGATATTGGCGGTTTTAGCGGCGAGCCCGATGGCGAACTGTTTACCCGCTGGATTCAGATGGGTACCTTCTCGCCGTTTATGCGTGCACACTCTGCGGGCGATACCAAGGAGCGCGAGCCGTGGAGCTTCGGCGAGCCTTTTACATCTATCAACCGTAAATTTATAGAGCTGCGTTACAGGCTTATACCATATCTGTACTCGGCATTCTGGGAGCATCACCGTTATGGTTTTCCAATATTAAGGCCTGTGGTAATGCAGGAGCAGGAAGTAGCATCAAACCATTTCCGCCAGGATGAATTTACCTACGGCGATAAAATATTGATATGCCCGGTACTGGAGCCGGGGCAAAAAAGCCGTAAGGTGTACCTGCCAAAGGGTACCTGGTACGATTTCTGGAACCTGGAAACCATTGAAGGCGGTCGTGAGATAACGGTACCCACACCACTGGATCAGTTGCCGATATTTGTGAAAGCAGGTTCGGTAATTCCAGAATATCCGGTAATGCAATACACCGGTGAAAAGGAAATTGAAGAAGTAAAGCTAAATATCTATTACAGCGATTACGAAGTGAATTCGTTCCTGTTTGAAGATTATGGCGAAACCTTTGCCTACGAGCAGGATATTTATCTCGAGAAAAAATTTGTTGTAAAAGGTGATGCCGATAAGCTAGCCATCAAACAAACAATGGAGGGGTTATACACCCCGCGTTACGAGGGCTATCACATTAAATTGAACGGTTTGCCGTTTAAACCAACAAAGATAATAGCCGACGGCAAAGAGATCCCGACCATTAACTCTAACCCCGATAAAACTTACGAATTTAAATTCAGTAAGAACTTTAAGCAGATAGAAATCTTCAAATAATAAGGCTTATGATCAGTTACCCCCCCCCTGCTAATTTGGGGTGGTAACTGATTTAACATTTGTCTTAGAATACTGCCATCCCTTTACATAACCATGACAGGAAGGCGCATTTTGTTTTAACTTATTGACATTCAATTTACACTGTTTGTAACAGTTGTGCTTATCTTTGTACGTTAAAGATTTTTAGAATTCCTTTCTTCCGCAGGCATCAGCAATCCGCTGTTAATATTAGAGAATCAATCTGCTACTCGCGCTTTCTAAGGTCATTAATCTTTAGCATTCATTTAAAAAATATAGTAAAGATGAGGCAACTTAAAATTAGTGAATCGATCACCAATCGGGAGACAGCGTCGTTGAATCAATATTTGTCAGACATTGCCAAGATTCCGATGGTTACTCCACAAGAAGAAGTGATTTTAACACAGAAAATCAGGGAGGGCGACCAGGCAGCGTTAGAGAGGTTGACAACTGCTAACCTGCGCTTTGTGGTTTCTGTTGCAAAACAATATCAAAACTCGGGCCTTACGCTCGGCGACCTGATCAACGAGGGTAACCTTGGCCTGGTAAAGGCTGCGAAACGTTTCGACGAAACAAAAGGATTTAAATTTATATCATATGCGGTTTGGTGGATCCGTCAATCTATACTGGCAGCCATTGGCGAGCAGTCGCGCATGGTTCGTTTACCCCTAAACCAGGTAGGCGATCTGTCAAAAATATCTAAAGCTGCATCTAAGCTGGAGCAGGTATATGAAAGGCCCGCAACGCCCGAAGAATTGGCAGACGATTTAGAGATAAGCGTAGAAAAGGTAACAAACTCTATGGCTAACGCTAAACGCCATGTGTCTTATGATACCCCGTTCTCGGCCGAAGAGGATAGTACCCTGCTTGATGTTCTGCAAAGCGCCGAGCCGGGAACAGATACCGAAGTAATGCACCAATCGTTAAGCATCGAGGTATCTGATAATATGCGGATACTTGGCGAAAAGGAAAGGGAGATCCTGGAACTGTTTTTTGGCCTGAAAAACCAGCATGCACACAGCCTGGAAGAAATTGGAGAAAAGTACCACCTTACCCGCGAACGTGTAAGGCAAATAAAAGACAAGGCGCTTAACCGGTTGCGTGTTAGCTCACGCGCACCTTCGCTCAGGGCGTACCTTAATTAAAATTAAAAAAGCATCGTTAGATGCTTTTTTTTTGGCCCCTGCTTTTGGTTACTTATACTTAGGGTTTTGCAGGTTATGCCGCATCTTAAACCCCCAATAATTTGTTTAATAATAAACATCTGCTGCTATTGTATGTTCAATAATGATATATTTGGTACATCAGGCATAAATTACCTGTAACCAGTGTTACTTACCAACGGCTACCTACTATGGCGAAAAAAACTTTGAATCCCGACACCCAGCTAAAAGAATCTAAACCTGTAAAAACGGTTAAAGAAACCAAGCCAAAAGCCGCTAAAGAAACCTGGCCCGAATCTGATGAGATCTCGGTTTCAAAAAAAACTACTGCCAAAAAAGCTACAGAGAAAGCGTCTCCTACTAAAGCTGCGTCGTCTAAAAGATCAAAGCCGCTCCAGATTATCGAGAATAACGAACTTAAAGCCGTTGAACCATATAGTCGTTTTACCGATTTTGATATTGATCTGTTTAAATCGGGCAAGCATTTTAAACTGTACGAAAAACTGGGTTCGCATGTTGCAGAATACAAGGGTGTTGTGGGTACTTACTTTGCCGTATGGGCGCCAAACGCGCAGTATGTAGCCGTAATTGGTAATTTTAACGGATGGAACAAGGGCTCGCACTCTCTTAATTATCGTTGGGATGCATCCGGCATTTGGGAAGGTTTTATCCCAAACATCGGTGTTGGCGAAACCTATAAATATTTTATCAAATCTTCTACAGGCGAAGACCTGGAGAAAAGCGACCCGTTTGCCTTGCGCTGGGAACTGCCTCCGCGCACCGCATCAATAGTAGCCGATACTTTTTACGAATGGAAAGACCGGGACTGGATGGCCAACCGCCACCAGCATAATGCTTTAGATAAGCCCTATTCGGTATACGAAATGCACCTTGGCTCGTGGGCACGCAGCCCCGAAAGCCCCGAGGAATTTTTAAGCTACCGCCAGGTTGCCGAAACTTTGGTGCCTTACGTTAAGGAAATGGGCTTTACACACGTAGAGTTTATGCCTTTAATGGAGCACCCTTATTACCCAAGCTGGGGTTACCAAATTACGGGCTTCTTCGCGGCATCGTGCCGTTACGGTACCCCGCAGGATCTGATGTTTCTGGTAGAGGAACTCCACAAAGCGGGTATTGGCGTAATACTGGATTGGGTACCTTCGCACTTCCCGGGCGATGTACATGGACTGTACAATTTTGACGGTACGCATCTCTACGAGCATGCCGATCTTAAAAAAGGATTTCACCCGGATTGGAAATCGTACATATTTAACTACGGCCGTAACGAGGTACGCGCGTTTCTAATAAGCAACGCACTGTTTTGGCTGGACCGTTACCACATAGATGGTTTGCGCGTAGATGCGGTGGCATCCATGCTTTACCTTGATTATTCGCGCAACCACGGCGAGTGGGAACCTAACGAATTTGGCGGTAACCATAACCTCGACGCAATCTCCTTCCTGAAAGAGTTTAACGCTACCGTTTACAGCAACTTCCCCGATGTGCAAACTATTGCAGAAGAATCTACATCGTTTGCAGGGGTTAGTCGCCCGGTTTATACCGGCGGGCTTGGCTTTGGCATGAAATGGATGATGGGCTGGATGCACGATACGTTGGATTATTTCGCGCATGACCCTATCCATCGCAAATACCATCAAAACCAGCTTACCTTTAGCATGGTTTATGCCTTTACCGAGAACTTTATGCTGCCATTCTCGCACGATGAAGTTGTTTACGGCAAGGGCTCGATGCTGAACAAAATGCCGGGCGACGACTGGCAAAAATTTGCTAACCTGCGTTTGCTTTACAGCTTTATGTACACACATCCAGGCACTAAACTAATGTTTATGGGCAGCGAGTTTGGGCAGGTTGGCGAGTGGGACTACAAAAAATCGTTGGACTGGCACCTGCTGGAGCATACCAGCCATAATGGTATAAAGGAGGCTGTTAAGGCTATCAATAAACTTTATAAGAGCGAGCCCGCGCTGTATGAAAAAGCTTTCGACTGGAATGGCTTTGAATGGATAGACGCAAGTAATTTGGACGATTCTGTTATTGTTTACATGCGTAAAGGGGTAGTTAGGGATAATGATTTGGTGATTGTATTGAACATGACCCCGGTTGTACACCACAATTATCGCATAGGCGTGCCGGCGGCGGGGCAGTGGCAGGAAATATTTAATTCGGACGAAGAAAGATTTTGGGGTAGCGGGATCGTCAACTTCGATCCTATTACTTCCGAAGAGAAATACTGGCACGGTAAGGATTATTCTATTATAGTGAAGACGCCACCATTAGGTGCCGCGATATTTAAACGTGTTACAGTACCTGCATCAACCCCAACCAAAAAATCTAAAAAGCTTAAATAACATGGCCGGTAAGTTTTTTTATTTATACCTGGTAGGTGGCAGCGTTGCCCTTGCCTTATTGATTTACAGTATTATTGCCGCCTATCCGGATTTTAACGGTAAGGGTGCATTTTTTTATGCAATACCAACCCTGCTTCTTTACTATATGGCCTATAAAACATGGCATGTAAAGAATGATGGAGAGTTGATGTAACCTACTGTCATGCTGAGCGATAACGAAGCATCTAATCGCCGATATACGAGTTGTACATTAGATCCTTCGCTATCGCTCAGGACGACAATTTCCTTAATACCTTTACACTATGTCCGTTTTAACTGCTACCGAAAATTATAAAATACGGAGTTATCCGCTGGTAACTATCAATGGCGGGGAACCCACCATGATAGAGGTGCATGAGGCAAACGGCGTCGATGTGATCATAGAAGATGCATTTCTGCTACCGCACCGTAAAGACTACTATTTTTTCGCCTTTATTGAGCAGGGCGACAGCCGCCACTGGATAGATTTTACTTCGTACACGGTAAAGCCCGGCCATTTTTATTTCACAGTTCCTCAGCAAATTCATTTAAAGGAAGAAAGCAAGCCTGTTAAAGGCTATATAGCAGGCTTTACCGAAGAGTTTTTACTACTTGAGGAGAACCGTATGCTGCGCCGGTTACCCATTATCCAAAACCCGGCAGGCGCGCACGAAATAGTTTTAAGCGCCGAAGAGATCATTTACATAGAGGATGTAATGCGAAAAATGACGCATGAATACAAAACCGGCGGCACCTGGCAAAACCAAATGCTGGCATCGTGGCTGCGGGTGCTTATTATTTACCTTAGCAGAATATACACAGAGCAATTTGGAGAAAGCAGGATCACACAAAACCACTGCCTGCTCAAAAACTTTCAGGAGCTGATAGGGGAGAACCATACCCAACTGCACGATGTAGCGGCTTATGCAAACCTGCTTAACCTTACACCCGGCTACCTCAACGATATAGTGAAACAGCAAAGCGGCAAAACGGCCATCAGCCACATTCATAACCGTTTAGTGGTTGAGGCAAAACGAAAGCTGCTGCATACCGATCTTTCGGTTAAACAAATAGCCGACGAGCTGGGTTTTGAGGATGCTGCTTACTTTAATCGTTTTTTTAAACGCCTGACAGAGAGCACCCCCGCGGCATTCCGCCAGCAAATCCGTGAAATGTACAGTTAATGCCTTGCTATGTGCAATGGTATAGTATTTGCGGCACCGTAGTTTTGCTTTATGGAAAAACAGACAGTATTAATTACCGGCGCCAATAAAGGTATTGGCCTGGAAACCGCCCGCCAACTGGCAAACGCAGGCTACCATGTGTTTTTGGGCTGCCGCGATAAGCAACGTGGCGATGAAGCAGTATCGCTATTACATAGCGAGGGTTTAAAAGATGTTGAATTAATCGTGATAGATGTTGTTAGCGATGAGTCGGTGCAGCAGGCATATAACAATTTATCACAAAAGATCGATTACCTTGATGTGCTGATCAATAACGCGGGTATCCCCGGCAGCATCCCACAGCCGGTTTTAGAAACCCCTATTGAAACGTACAAGCAGGTATATGAGGTTAACGTATTTGGAGTTGCACGTGTAACAAAAGCTTTTGTGCCATTAATGCAAAAAGCACCAAACCCCAGAATAGTGAATGTAACATCAGACCTGGGTTCGCTTGGGCTGCATACAGATAGAAGCTGGAGGCACTATGATGTTAAAACCGCTGCCTACGGCCCGTCAAAAAGCGCGCTTAACGGCTATACCATCGCGCTGGCTTACGAGTTGAAAAACTTTAAAGTGAATGCCGTAAACCCGGGTTATACCAAAACAGATTTTAATAATAACACGGGTTACAAAACCGTAGAGGAAGGTGCGGAGCCAATTGTAAAATATGCTATGATAGACAAGGACGGCCCAACCGCCGGTTACTTTAGCGATTACGGTGTAACGCCCTGGTAAAAAGCTGCCATTGCAAAAAGTAATAATACCGTAGCGGTATAGTAGCTGTGCTTATATATAGACGAAGCCCTCAAACAACAAGTTTGAGGGCTTCGTTATAAAGTATAAGTCTTAATTACCAGATCCTTACCCGCTCGTTTTCTGCTTTGTAATTTTTATCGCCGGGTTTAATGTCGAAGGCCTTATAAAAAGGAGCAAAATTCATTAACGGCCCGTTTACCCGCCACATGGCAGGCGAATGCGGGTTAGTGTTTACATAGGTGCGCAAGAAGGCATCTCGTGTTTTAACCCGCCAGATCCTGGCAATTGACAAGAAGAAGCGCTGATCTGGCGTGAAGCCATCAATCTTTTCATTGCTTTTGCCTTGTTCGGTCATTTTAAACGCGTCGTAAGCTATAGCCACTCCGCCATTGTCTGCTGTATTTTCGCCTAATGTTAGCGGACCTTTAACATGCACCGTATCTAAAACGGTAAATGAACTATATAAGTTAGAAAGCTGTGTGGTTTTTTCTTTAAACTTCTTCAAATCCTCCTTGGTCCACCAGTTTTTTACGTTACCATCTTTATCGTATTGCGCGCCTTGGTCGTCAAAAGCATGCGTCATTTCATGGCCTATAACCATGCCTATGCCG
Organism: Mucilaginibacter lutimaris; assembly: GCF_042676625.1. Classification (NCBI taxonomy): domain Bacteria; kingdom Pseudomonadati; phylum Bacteroidota; class Sphingobacteriia; order Sphingobacteriales; family Sphingobacteriaceae; genus Mucilaginibacter; species Mucilaginibacter lutimaris. The sequence goes on along the minus strand of NZ_JBHTIA010000013.1, from coordinate 302,564 downwards.
CCATAGTTAATAGCATCATCAGCCGTGAAATCAAAGTAGGGGTATTGCAGGATGCCTGCCGGGAACACAATTTCGTTAACAGGCGGGTTATAGTAGGCTGTAACTGTCGACGGCGTTGTTCCCCATTCTGTTTTATCAACAGGCTTGTTCAGTTTTGCCAGTTCGTACCGGTAACTGTTTTTGTTGAGCGACTGTACATTCTCAAAAAATTTGGTCCTGCTGATCTGCACTTTATCGTAGTCGCGCCATTTATCGGGGTAACCAATTTTTTTGGTGAATGTATATAACTTCTCTATCGCCTTTTTCTTTGTGCTGTCGCTCATCCAGTCCAGTTGGTTTATCCTGTTCTCAAAAGCCTTTTGCAGGTTATTCACCAATGCCAATACGCGCTTTTTGGCATCTTCGTTAAAATAGCGTTTTACATAAAGTTGGCCTAAAGCCTGGCCTAACTGACCATCGACGATCGCCGTCATGACCTGCCTGCGGGATTTTTGTTTGTCCTCGCCGGATAAAACCTTATTGAATGCAAACGACGCATTGATAAACGGCTGGCTAAGCCCGTCGGCATAGTTCTGTAATGTGGAGGCTTTTAAATATGCCTTCCAATTATTGATGCTTACTGATCTGAGCATCGTATTAAACTTATCGTAATAAGCGGGCTGGGCCATATCGATGGAATCTGTAGTGGCACCCAATCTGGCAAGTAAAGCCGGCCATCCTATGTTAGGCTGTGTTTTAGTTATAGAGGCAACTGCCATTTTGTTGAAGTTGGCGTTTACGTCCCTTAGTTCTACATTGGTTTTACTGCCGTTAGCCAATTGCTTTTCTATACTGTAGGCGGCGTCGGCATTTTTCATGGCTGCTGCACGGGTGCTTCCGGTTAACTGAAACAGGGTAGTAAGGTAGGCCTTATAGGCCCGTTGAACATGAAGTGTGGCCGAATCGGTTTTAAAATAGTAACCTTTCTCCGGTAAGCCTATACCACCCTGGTAAACGTGTGCTATGTTGATAGAACTGTTTTTATTGTCCGGCGAGATGCCGAAGCTTATCACCGAGCGGTTGCCGGTAACGGTTTCTTCAGCTATGAATTTAAGCAGTGTAGGCAAGCTATTTATAGCATCAATACGTGCCAATATGGGTTTAACGGGTTCATAACCTCTGCGGTTAATAGTAGCCATATCCATACCGGAAGCATAAAAATCGCCTACCTTTTGTTCTATACTCCCCGCAGTATTTTTGGCTTTTGAGACGCTATCTAAAATATTTTGCAGCAGGCGCTTTTGCGGGATATTTAAAAACGAGTAGGAGCCAACACCTGCCTGGTCGTTATCGATCTTTACGGTGTCGTACCAGCGGCCGTTAACGTACCGAAAAAAGTTGTCGCCCGGTTTTGTGGCAGGATCAAGGCCGTTTACATCTACAAAACTCCTGTGCTGGGCAAAGGCATTTTGGCCCGCGCTAAACAGCGCCACCGATAAACATAACGTAAATAATTTTCTCATAAAAAAGGTTTGTTTAAAGGTAATAATTGTAGTTGAGAGCCCAAATAATAGCTTACAACAAAAAACCCTCCCAACAATTGTTGGGAGGGTTTTAATACCAGGATTAGCTTAACTTACAGTTTGCCAACTTCCTGAACAAGGTCAATCAGTTTGTTTGAGTAACCCCACTCGTTATCGTACCAAGATACAACCTTAACAAAAGTGTCGCTTAAAGCAATACCTGCTTTTGCATCAAAAATAGATGTACGTGCATCGCCTTTAAAGTCTTCAGATACAACCTCATCTTCAGTGTAACCTAAAATGCCTTTCAATTCGCCTTCAGATGCTTCTTTCATAGCAGCTTTAATTTGCTCGTAAGTAGCAGGAGTTTTAAGGCGCGCTGTTAAGTCAACTACTGAAACGTCGGCAACCGGAACACGGAAGCTCATACCTGTTAATTTACCTTTTAACTGAGGTAATACTAAACCTACAGCTTTAGCAGCACCTGTTGATGAAGGAATGATGTTCTGGTAAGCGCCACGGCCGCCTCTCCAATCTTTAGCCGACGGGCCGTCAACTGTTTTTTGGGTAGCAGTTACCGCGTGGATGGTGCTCATTAAACCTTCTTCGATACCAAATTTATCATCTAACACTTTAGCGATTGGTGCTAAACAGTTAGTAGTACATGACGCGTTTGATACGATAGTTTGCTCGGCTTTTAACTGTTTGTGGTTTACACCCATTACAAATGTAGGGGTATCATCCTTTGCAGGTGCGCTCATAACCACTTTTTTAGCGCCGGCATCAATATGTTTTTGTGCAGTATCTATGGTTAAAAATAAACCGGTAGACTCAATAATAACTTCTGCACCTACTTCATTCCATTTAAGGTTTGCAGGGTCTTTCTCGGCAGTTACGCGGATAGTTTTACCGTTTACTACCAGGTGACCGCCTTCTACAGCTATGGTGCCTTTGAACTGGCCGTGGGTAGAGTCGTATTTTAACATGTAAGCCATGTAATCAGGCTCAACTAAATCGTTAATACCTACAACTTCAACATCTGGTCTTTCAATTGCGGCCCTAAAAGCTAAGCGACCGATACGGCCAAAGCCGTTGATTCCTATTTTCATGATTTTCTAATTTTTGTTTGAATAATACGTCAATAAATGGTTTATGGGTTCTTTTATAATATCCGCTATAGTAATGCCGGTGCCTTCGGCTGTTTCGTAAAGATAATCCTGAAAGTTGGCAGCTACCGATCCGGCAAAGTGTACAGAAGCTCCCGGGTGCTGTTTATTCAGAGGTACCAGGTAAGTTTGTATCAGTTTGCTAAAGCCTGTAGTTATAACGTTTTTTATATAAGGGTCTTGTTTATTCTCCAGAAAAAATTCGCTGAACGAGCTCAGGAACAAGGCCGGCTGCTTTTGGCGATACACCTTTTCAAGGAGTGTCTTACGGTCGGCATCGTATTTCTGCACAAATTTTTTGCGGATGTTTGCCGGCAGCGTTTCGTTCATAAAGCCTTTTATCAATTGCCTGCCCAGCCAGTTGCCAGATCCTTCGTCGGCAAGTATGTATCCTAAACCATAATTGTTAGGTGTTACTTTTTTGCCGTCGTACCAGGCGGCGTTGCTTCCGCTTCCGCAGATGCTTACTATGCCTGGTGTGTTGCGGCAGCAGGCTATGGCCGCGGCTTCAATATCGTGCCCAACGGTAATTTTAGCGAATTTAAAAAAAGCAGCGAACGCGTTATAAACAACCTGCTTCAACTCGTCAGACGATGCGCCCGCGCCAAAAAAGTAGATGCGTTTTATCCCTTCGGCGTGGTGTATAAGGTTTATGTTTTTATTGAGTAGTTGTAATATGTGCTTTTCGTCGTTAAAATAGGGATTAATAGCGTTGGTATTGAACGAGGCAACCGTTCTTCCCTTATCGGCTAATCGCCAGCCGGCATTATTAGATCCACTATAAACAACTGCAATCATTAAATTGATAATATATCTGCCATCTGCATCAGGTCGTCCTCTAACTTAAACTGATGCTGGGTTAAGGCCTCTTCAAGGCTTGTTAATTTTATATGGTTAGCTTCAAGCCCCACCATTTTTTGTGTTTCGCCATTAATCATGGCGTTAACAGCTGCAAAACCTAAACGGCTTCCCAAAATACGGTCAAATGCCGATGGGCTTCCGCCGCGCTGCAAGTGGCCTAATATAGTAACTTTTATATCGTAAAACTTTATCTGTTTTCTAACAACTTCGGCAAGGTCATAAGCGCCGCCGCTCTTATCGCCCTCGGCCACTATCACAATGCTTGATGATTTTTTATTATACTGGCCCGCCTTCAGGTTTTCAATCAGGTGCTCAATAGCGGTATCGCGCTCGGGCAGTAAAATAGCCTCGGCACCGCAAGAGATACCGGCACGCAGTGCAATAGCGCCCGAATCGCGGCCCATAACTTCTATAAAGAACAGCCGGTCGTGCGCATCGGCAGTATCGCGTATCTTATCAATAGCCTCTATAACGGTATTGGTAGCGGTATCAAAACCTAAAGTGTAGGTTGAGCCGTAAAGGTCGTTATCAATAGTGCCGGGTACGCCAATAACGGCTATATCCGGGTATTTTTTAGAGAAGCGCAGCGCACCGGTAAATGTACCATCGCCACCAATAACCACAAGCCCGTCTATACCGGCTGCTTTTGCATTTTGGTAAGCTATCTCCATGCCCTCATCGGTACGGAAGGGTAAACAACGTGCTGTTTTAAGTATGGTACCACCAAGGTTTAAAATATTACTAACCGAGCGGGTGTTCATATCATACATATTGTTATCAATAAGCCCCTGGTAGCCCTGGCGTATCCCTGCAACCTGCAGGCCATTATATATTGCGGTACGTACAACAGCCCTTATACACGGGTTCATGCCTGGCGCATCGCCGCCCGAAGTAAGAACTGCTATCTTAGAAATTTTTTGCATTATTTACTTAGGTAAATTTGTAGGTGCGAATATAGTGTGTCAAATTTACACCATTAAATTTATTTATTTATTTTTACATTAAAAATTTAGCAATATATTTAAGCACAATTAACCTAAATACATTTTTCCCTTGGAAGTAAAGTTACCTACATTTAACTCAGTTTTTTCTATAGACTGTGTCATATTTGGTTTTGAAGCCGGTGAGCTTAAGATATTATTAATAGAAAGAAACGAAGAACCTTTTAAGGATTGGCTTGCACTGCCCGGATATATTGTTGAGCAAGATGAGAGTATTGACGACGCTGCAGAGCGTATCTTATATGAGCTAACGGGCCTGCGCGACTTGCACATGCAGCAGTTTCATACCTTTGGCGAAGTTGACCGCCACCCCCAGGGCCGCGTTATTACGGTTGCCTACTACGCGTTGATACGTATTAATGGCCAAAAGGAAGTAAAACCCGTTACACAATATGCCAAAAGCGCTTTTTGGCACCCCGTAAACGAATTGCCTAAACTTGCGTTTGACCACAGCGAAATATTTGAAACAGGCTTTAACAAAATTCGCCGCAGGCTAAACTACCAGCCCATAGCTTTTGAACTTTTGCCCGAGAAATTTACGCTTACCCAACTACAGTCGCTTTATGAAGCGGTGCTGAATAAAAAGCTGGACAAACGTAACTTTCGCAAGAAAATGCTGAGCTACGGATTTTTGAAAGAGCTGGATGAAAAACAAAAGGGCGTATCGTACCGCGCTGCCAAACTGTATAAATTCGACCGTAGAAAGTACACGAAGATCTTCCAGAACGATCTTAACCTTGACAAGTAATAAAGGATTCAGGAGATTAAGAATCAGGAATCAAGATAAAAAAATGTGAATGCACAAAAAAAGCCCTATCGTTTTCGATAGGGCTTTGTAATTACAATAAGTCTTGATTCTTATGTCTTGACTTCTTTACTCTCTTACAATTGGCTTGGCGCCAACTCTAAGTGGTACTTAACCAGGTTGTCTATAGGCGAGCGGATAATGTTGCCAACCGTCATGCCATTTTCGGTACAAACTTCTTCCAGCACATTGCGGAAGTTGTAACCTACAGAGCCTATACAGTTAAAGGTATATTTTTGATAATCGGGGTAATGCGTAACCAGGTTCTTAAAGAAATCTTCGAACGAGGTACGTACCAGATTGCGTGAATACTCGATGTTTACAATGTTGTCATAAACAAATTTGCTAAAGCTTGCGCAGAAACGGTTTGCACGTGGTTGCGTGTAAACAATTTCGTTAATGTCATCGGGCGTAAGCTTAAAAGTATCCCAAAAGTTTTTGCGTACGGCCTCCGGCATGTAACCACGCAGGTAATCAACCAATAATTTTTTACCAATATGGCAACCACTGCCTTCATCACCAAGGATGTAAGCACCCGAGTCGATATTGTTTACCACTTCTTTACCATCGTAAAGGCAGGTATTGGTACCCGTGCCTAAAATAGCTGCAAAACCCTCGTTGTTGCCAAGCAGGGCGCGGGCTGCAGCAAGCAGGTCGTGGCCAATGTAAACTTTAGATTTTGTAAATACTGCCGACATGGCATCCTCTACGATCTTGCGCATCTCGGGGGTAGAACAGCCTGCGCCGTAATAATTTACCTCGGTAATATTGTCTTTCTCAAGATCGGTAGGCAGGCTCTCGTTCAACGATTGAATGATGTAATCTGTGCCTGAAAAATATGGGTTGTAGCCCTCGGTGTTAAAATACACCTTTTTACCATCTTCGGTAACTAAACACCAGTTTGTTTTGGTGGAGCCACCGTCAGCAATTATGATCATAAAATAAGTTTTAGAAAAAAAATTGGTTAAAAGTATGATTAACTTATTGTAAAAAAAACACTTCCTAACTTTAAAAAGTAAAATCGTTGTAAATGCAAAGTTAAATATGTGTATATGTGTACAATACTTAGCATTTTTACCAAAAAAATAATTCGGGCAAAAATGCTAATTAATAAGTTAAATCATAAAATATTACGTGTCAGTTTAACATATAATGCACTATATTATTAGTTCAGCATAGGTTTATAACTGAATGCAATTATATGTAATATTTTAACAAAAAATAATGAGTGGTGTTTTTTGTGACAATAAAATATAATTAATGATCATATTAAGGTTATGCCTGCCGGAAGTACTGCAAATTAAGACCTGTATAAATTGGATACGGACAGGTGACTTAATTAGGCGTGTAATGTTAATGAAGGGCGGCAGATACATAGTTTTGAATTTAACTATTGCCTTTTCAAACCATTTTTAGCATATTTGCACCGCGAAAAATACGCGATGGTCTCATAGCTCAGCTGGATAGAGCAACAGATTTCTAATCTGTCGGTCTCAGGTTCGAATCCTGATGAGATCACAAGCTAAAAAGCCTTCAAGTGCATAACCTTGAAGGCTTTTTTATTGTCTGAATTTAGGCTTTGTTTACTTCATTTATGGTCGCTGGTTATTTCAACCCATAGTTAAGGTAGCCACCGTCGGCAACTAATTCGGTACCGGTAATAAAACTTGCATCGTCAGATGCCAGGAACAATACTGTTTTAGCAATTTCATCGGCATCGCCCAATCGTTGTAAAGCGGTGGCAGAAGCTAAATAGGCTTTTGCTTCGGCAGGTACGGCGTATTCTAAACCGGGTGTTTGTACAGGGCCCGGGCTAACAATGTTAACGCGTATCTTTCTTTCTGCCAATTCATTAGCCGCTATCTGTGCAACCTTATTTAACGCGCCTTTAGTGGCAGAGTACACACTTGTACCCAGGTTTGAAGCTGTTGCCACTGTTGAAGAAGTGAACAATACTGATGAACCATTTACCAAATACGGCAGCAGTTTTTGTAGCGTAAAAAAGTGGCCTTTTACATTAGTGTTAAATTGTGCGTCGAAATCGGCCTCGGTTACCTGTTCAATTGGCGCAAATACCGCTATGCCCGCATTCAGGAACAATACATCTAACTTGCTGCCGCTTTCGGCAATTGCCTTTTCCAAAACAGCAATGCCTGCCAAATTTGATGTATCAGATACCACTGGTTTTAAATTGGGGTTGTTGATCTCTGCCGATGCCTTATCTAAATTTTCGGCTTTGCGGCCTGTTATCCAAACGGTTGCACCCGAGTTTATAAATGCTTTTGCTGTAGCTAACCCAATGCCTGTGGTCCCGCCCGTGATAACTACGTTTTTGTTTTTAAAATCCATTTTGATATATTTTATTTAATGCAAAATTAGAGATGTATATTTATTTTAGTTACTTTGTAACAAAAAGTAACAGTAACTTTTGGGTAACAAAGTAACTTATGGCTAACAACGCGTGTGTTGCAGAACACAAAAAGGAATTACTGGCCGTGCATGACGCAATGGACGTGCTGAGCGGCAAATGGAAAATAAATATTATCTCCTCTATCTGCTATAATAACAAAAGGAGGTTTTCGGACATTTTGAATGATGTAAACGGCATTTCAAATAAAATGCTGAGCAAAGAGTTAAAGGAACTGGAAACTAACAAGCTAATAAAGCGCACAGTTTTGGATACGCAGCCCGTATCTGTTCATTACCAGTTAACCGAGTACGGCAAAACCTTACAAACCATTATCAGCAACCTTGCCGAATGGGGAATTAAGCACCGGCAAGCATTTAAAGATGATTTTAAATAATATGTACAAAAGGCCCTTCTTTTAAATGCTTTACACGGCCATTTTTTGCACCTGCCTGCGTTGCATAATTTTTTGCACCAGTACTTTTAGTTTGTTATTATAGTCTTCTATCAGCCAGTCGCGGTAGTTTTTGGTTACTTTGCCAAGGCATTTAGTGTATTGTTTAACCCGCCAGACGATCTCTTTTTGCAGTTCTTCGGTAAGCTCCATGGCTTCGGTAACCGAGGTCGCGTTTTCTACACACATATGTACGTGTTGTTTAATAGAATCGCGCATAACAGTTTTAGCTTTTTGCCCGTTCGCGATAGCATCATCATAGGCTTGCTGCACATCAAAGGCAATTTCGAGGCTGTTAGGGAATTTCGCGCGCGAATCAGACGGCATACTGTGCGCCTCTTGCGTGGCCCTTGCGCTAAATACCTCATAAAACGCTTCCGGATGGTGAAATACTTCATCCCAGGCAACAGGCGCATGCCATTCGCCAAAGCGGTCGGTATTATTACCCAGGTCAATAATAGAAAAGGTTTTCTTTTGCGGCAGCCTCCTCGATCCGCGGCCTATCATTTGATGATATAGGGTGAGGGAGGTGGTAGCCCTGTTTAAAATAACAGTTTGCACGGTTGGCTCGTCAAAGCCGGTGGTAAGGATAGATACCGAGCTAAGTATGGCACCTTTGGTCTGTTTAAACCATTTTAAAATAGCAAGGCGTTCGGCAAGCGGGGTTTGGTTATCCAGGTGGCGCGCAGGGTAGCCTGCATCTTCAAACAATTTGCAAACGTTGCGCGAGGTAAATATGCCGTTATTAAATATCAGTGTTTTTTTGTTTTTGGAATGCGCTTCGTAAGCATGCAACAATAGGTCGAGCATGGCAGGGGAGGAGTACAACTCGTCTGAAGTACTTACCGTAAAATCGCCGTGGATGCCCGTTTTTAGTGTATTCAATTCTACATCGTAACGCCAGTTGGTAGGTTTGGCCAAATATCCCTGGCTTATGAGGTCGCTAATGCTTTCGCCGGTAATAAGTTCATTATAAAACTTGCGCATAGGCAGGTTAATGTCCGAGCTAAGGGGAGTAGCCGTAACCCCAATAACGCGCGCGTGTTGAAACTTACTAAGCAGTTTCTGAAAGGAATTGTGATGCGCCTCGTCAATTATAACCAAACCAATATCTTCTGTACGAATGAGTCCGTCGCGGATTCGGTTCTTCAAAGTTTCTACCATGGCCACATAGCAGTTTTGCCCGGTGTTACGTGCTATCTTTTTTACCGTACTGTTAATTACCTTGTTGTTAATGCCAAGCTTTTTTAACGTAAGCGAAGTTTGGGTACAAAGCTCCAGCCGGTGGGTTAGTACAATAACCTTTTTATGATAAGTTTTCAAAAAACGATCGGCAATGGCCGAAAATACCCTTGTTTTACCCCCGCCGGTGGGCAGTTGGTATAGCAAGCGGTAGTTGGGCTCCGCATCTTTAAGTTTATCAAATATGTTGTTCAGGTCGCGTTCCTGGTAGTGGTATAAGTTATAATCCATTATTTGTATAACCAACAGGAACCACTATTGTTGCGAAATAAAATATATTAGTAATTAACAAAATTATAAAGGTTTTTTTTCTTCGCTAATTATTAAGCCTTCATAAACCTTTAAATATTACAAACAGGATAACAAGGAATGCGTTGTAAAATAAACCGTTACAAGTAAATGTATAGCCATTTAGGTGAGGTGAAATGACTTTAACAAGTATTGTATGAAAAAGATATTAGTATTCGCTGCACTATGCTTAATAGCCTTTGCTTTGCATGCGCAGACTAAGCAGGAAGTTTTAAAGATATTTTGGCCAACGGAATACCATTGGAAAATTGGCTCTAACCAGCAAACGGCTACCCAGCAAATGGTAGAGATAATCCCCGCGAACCAAACTTTGCAAAACTGGTCTATCATAGGGTCGATGCTGGTGCTAAAGGGTGCAAAGAAGCCGCTTGCCCAAATACCTCCGGTACTTCTGGCTCAAATGAAAAAGCGTGCTAAAGATGCCAAACTGATGGTTATTGAACAAAGCCAGACCAACGGTTACAACTGGATCATGTTTAAGATCCAGTCGCCGTCATTTATAGATAGTACTAAGCCCGAGTCGCAACTCTATTATGTAATACAGGGTAGGTCGGCATTGTTTATAAACTTTGTGGCTATTAAAGAGGCAGCATTGTCGCCTTTGTTCTTAGAAAAATGGGCCGTAATTTTTAAACGAAGTAAAATAACATTGAAGTAAGCATGCGCTTGGTAACCGGTAACGCTAAACCGCAATTTGCAGGTCGTCCAGGTAGGGTAATACAAAAAGGGTATGTTCAAAAGCGCGGAAATGTGTAATGAGGTGGCTGCGGTCGTCAAAAAAAACTTCCACATAAAAGTTGTCGAGGTTATAAAGCCTGATGTAATGATGATCGTTAAGGCGGTCGGCTAAAAATGTACCGTTTAAAACAGCTTCTGTTTTTTCGTGGTATCCTAAAGCGTTAAATTTATCCGAGGTCATCATTGCTGCAATCTTTTATAGTCCGTTCATGGTGAGGATAATACAAAATGCGTGCCTTGTTTATAAATAAACAAATGGGTTTTTAAATAGTTATAAACACATGGAAAGTTATCAGATAGCGGTTACAAAAGATACTGAAACACATCAATTCGAAATTGGGGAATATCCGCACCATGAAGACGGGCGATGCAAGTACCGGGTATTTGAAAATGGCGTTTATGTAGCCAGTTTTGAACCTGATGCACACCACCTTCTGCACATTTGCCAAAACCCCGGCCATGTGGAAGAGGAGATTCTACACTTACTGGCCGATAAAATTGAAGCATATCATCCAAGAACTACATCGGATGATTGAGCGGCGAGTATTTTGTACTTTAATAAGGTGATTTTTTTTGCAGTTGATTATATTTATAAGGTCTAATCTGAACCTTTATGTTTCGCCTCTTTATATCTGTTTTATTAATAATGGCAGTTTATGCCAGCGCTTTTGGGCACTCGTTAACAAAACACGAGCGTAGACATCATCTTAAAATAAAGATCCCATCTAACTGGATCAAAAAAGTTCAACGATATAATTTTAAGGATAACAATGCGATTTTGCTAAGAGAGTTTGACGGATTTTTAAAACCAGATTCTTTATTTATCCCCGATTTTGATGAGAAGATAAATAAGACAGCGTCTGGTTTCTTTAGCCCTCTCTTTGCGGACTTAGATAGTGATGGGACGAGCGAATTGATATGTCTGTTAGCCTGGGACGAAAATTATCCTTCAATAGCTGTTATTAAAAAAATTGGGCCCACCTGGTATTTACTTTACCTCGAAGATTTCTATATGTTCTATTCAAGCCCGGAACTTTATGTAGGGAATAGCTCTTCAAAAAATAAAACATTTTGTGTTAGAAAGGTGTATAACCGTGGTTCGGGCGTTTACGAGGATGGGTATAGCTTTTATAAATTAATTAACAACACAGTGTATCCCTGCCTCGATATTGTAAACGATGCGCATATAGTAGGTTGGGGGTTAAATCTTAATCAAACGGTATCATCCAAATTTAGTTTTAGAGGAGGGAGGAATGATGATATTTGGGTTATGTATAATTATAATTTTTTTGCCGGCCCCATAAACAACGGCGATTGCGGTTGGTGTTCAAATGAAGAGGTTTCAATAGTAAAGGGTGAAAAAGGTGTAAATTACATTTGGGACAATAAACTCCATAAATACAAAAGGGAGGTGTCCAGCTATAGGACATCACTTGAAGATTTAAGCGATCAAAAGATAGCTTGTTTTAGCGATATGGGTAACGATAAGCTTTTTGTACGGGCATTCCGTGATGAAATAAATGAAACACTCAAAAAAGGAACGCGGGAACAGAGAGCAATAACGCGCAAATATCTTTCAATAGTAAAACGGGAAGTTAGGCATAATCAAAAAAGTAAACCAAATAATTAATTATTCCCCTTTTCAGGTGGCAATTCATCCGGTATTTCATCAGGGCTTTCTTCGGGCACTTCCGGCGTTTTCGGGTCGTTTGGTTGTTGTATTTCAGGAGCATCCTTTTTAACCGGCATTTCCTCCGGCTCGTTGGGGATGGTTTGGTGTTTCTTGCTCATAGAGCATTAACATTCCCACACATGGCTTTGTTTGGATTTACCCGGCCCCGCTTACTCAAAATACTTACTTTTGAGCGTGCCTGTTAAAAAGAAAACCACCTCAACTGTTAAGCGGAAACCTGTAGCCAGGAAAAAGAAAAGCAAGGCGCCTTCGCGTTCAAAATATTACCTCATTGCATTGGCTTCTTTGTTGCTTTTATCTCCGTTTTACTATCCTTACATCATTAAAACCATATCGTACACATGGCGGTGGGTAAAAGATATTGGGCAGGATAATAACTACCGCACCTATAAAAATTTCGGCATTAAAATACCATCAAATTACGAGGTTCACGGCATTGATGTATCCTACGCCCAGGGTAAAATAAACTGGCCAAAAGTAGCTGCCATGGAAGAGGATGGCGTGCGCATCCGTTTCGCGTTCATCAAAGCTACCGAGGGCCTGCTTACTGTGGACCCATACTTTAAACGTAACTGGAAAGAGGCTAAGAACGCGGGTATCGCCTGTGGCGCGTATCATTTCTTCCGCCCTAAAAAAAGCGGATTATGGCAGGGGAGGTTCTTCGTTCAAAATTCGTCTATTGAAAGCGGGGGCCTGCCACCAGTTGCAGATGTAGAGAGGCTGGATGGCAAAACACCGGCAGCCATGCGTAAAGAGTTGCAGGAGTTTTTACTTTACGTAGAGAACAAGACGGGCGAAACGCCCATTATTTACACCGGCATCAGCTTTTACAGGGATTACCTGGCCGGATATTTTGACGATTACCCGCTGTGGATAGCACACTATAACCGCGATAAGCTGGATGTTAGCCCGCGCACCAACTGGAAGTTCTGGCAGCACTCGGAAACGGGACGGGTAAACGGCATAAATCATACAGTAGATTTTGATATTTTTAAAGGTGATAGCCTGGCGTTTAAACGCTTTATTACTGGCGGCAATCGCTAATGTGGTTACATATATACTAATACCTATATTGCACCGTATTATATACAATTAAAAACCCCATAATAAATGAAATACGTAGCATCGCGCCTGTCGGAAGGTAACAAGATATTCCCGGCAGAGATCATAACCGAAGAGAACGGCATTACCATTAAAATACCCGGCCTGTTTAGCGGCGACACCACTACCATCGCTTACGACAGCATATCGGCAGTGGAGATTGATACACCGCTTATAGGTTACTCAACCATCAGGTTTTATCACAGCGGTAACAAGGTAGAAGCACATGGCTTCAGCAAAAGCGATGTGAAAGAAATTAAAGCCTTTATTGAGCAGGGGCGGAATCGCTCGAGAGCATAACACAAAGCCCCTTAGTTGATGCTAAGGGGCTTTGTGTTAAAATAACCTATATCTTATCAGCAGGTAGCTCAAACCAAAAGGTAGTGCCTTCGCCAACCTTGCTCTCAAACCCTATTTCTCCTTTATTTTGGTTTACCATATCCTTGCAGAGTATCAAGCCGAGATGGTTGCCCTTTTCGCCTTGGGTGCCGGTGCTTAGAATGTGGCCCAGGTTAAACAGTTTCTCGCCCTCCTCGGCGCTTATGCCGGGGCCATTATCTGTAATGGTTACTATAGTGCGGTTGCCTTTTACTGCTGCATTAAAGGTGATTTTATCGCCAACGTTGCAAAATTTAATACTGTTAGATAGCAGGTTACGGATGATCAAATTGATCATATCCCTATCCGCGTAAGCCATCACATCGGCAGGGGCCAGGTTGCTTACCATAAGTTGTTTTAACGCGATGTTGCTTTTAAACAGGTTGATATTTTGGTTAATGCTATTGCTTATATCAAACTTAACTGGGTTTACCTGCATGCCGTCCAACTGGTTTTTAGACCATTCTAACAAGTTATCTAAAAATTCGCCGGTTGTGAGAATGGTATCCTCCAGCCTTACCAGTAATTCGCCAAGTTCTTTTTCGCCAATATCACCCTCGCGGTAAATACCCAGCAGGTTTTGCAGTGTGCTTAACGGGCTGCGCAGGTCATGCGATATGATGGAGAAGAATTTATTTTTAACATTGTTAAGCCTTTCCAACTCAATATTCTGCGCGGTAGATAACTCCATTTGCGCGTTTATTTCCTTGTTAAGCATAGCCAGTTCCTGATTTATGGCGGCTATTTCTTCTTTTTGTTTAACAAGCAATCGGTTAGTGGCCTGTTTGCTTTTATTACGGCGGTACAGGATCCATAAAAATAATATAGCAGATAGCAGTATAACCGAGGTGGCAATAATTACGGCGGTGTACTTGTTTAATCTTACCAGGTAATCAGAATTTTGTGCCGATATGTCCTGGTTGCTTTTTTCCAGTCCCGCGTTTTCGCTCCGCACCCGGCTCATCTCTATCAGGGTAATGTCCTTTAAGGTTTTTTCTTCCTGCAGGCTATCTTTAGTAAGCACATATTGGGTTTGATACTCGAGGGCGTTTTTAAGGTCGCCTTTATTTTTGTAGGAAATCACCAGTTTTTCCATCGCTTCGTTGGCAACGCCCTTAGCTTTTATAGTGCGGGCTAAGACAAGAGCTTGCAAGGCGTTATCAATGGCTTTATCATATTGTTTGCTGCCGTTGTAAGCATCGGCGATAGAGTTTAACACGTTTGCTTCGATGTATTTATCGCCAAGCACACGCATATTTGCCAATGCACTATCAAGATTGGTCAAGGCGTCGGTATACTTCATTTGTTGTGTAAACGCCCTGCCAAGTCCCATGCGGGCAAGGCCTATACCATTCAGGTCCCCAAGTTTTTGGCGAATGGCCAGGCTGCGATTAAAATGAACAATAGCCTCTTCGTTTTTATGTTCGGCCAGGTAACAGTTGCCTACTGAGTATACTGCAGAGGCAATGCCCATTTCATTTTTACTGATGATATAGCCAGATAGTGCCTGGTTAAAATAAGTGCGGGCAATATCGGTACGGTCCATATCATAATAGATAGAGCCGATGTTAGTGTAGCATTGATTAGCGCCAAGCGGATATTTTTTCTCTTTATAAATAGCCAACGCTTTAAAGTAATTATTTATAGCCTCGCGCGGGTCACCTAACCGGTTATAAGCAAACCCTATATTTGCCATAGCACGGGCGGCGGTTAACTTACATTCATATTTTTGGGCATGATCGTACCCCAGGTTAAAGTAATAAAGTGCACTGTCTATTTTACTGCGGATGCCATATGAGATCCCCATTTGCACATAGGCATCGGCAACAAGTTCCTGGTTGTTTAACTTTTGGGCGAGTGTTTTATAAACATTCGCGTAGTAGAATTTTTTTTGAGGATCGACGCTGGAGTACGCGCTTGCAAGTTTTACAAGTAAGCTTAAGCGCGCTGTATCCGGCATGGTTTGTTTAAGCCGTGCTTGCAACTCATTTACTTTGGTTATTTGAGCAACAGATAGCTTTGCGGAGAGCAACAGCGCCAATAAAACCAGTTTTGCAAGCCTGTTTGTACTTAAAAGGTCAGGCATCAAGATGTAGTTTAATAATTTCAGGTAAATAACAGAGCAGTTACCACTAATTGCTATATTATCATAAGGTAAATATAGTTAAATGCGCATCAACTAACAATACATTCTCATAATTGCATACACATAACCGTAGAGTTTTCAAACTTTATATATGCGGCATTGTAATTATTGATATATATTGTAGCATGAAAAAAATATTCATTCTTTTTGTTGTTTTAGCTGCTTTCTCGCTTAAAACATCAGCGCAAACCTTTAGTGCCGAAGAGTTTAAAGCTAACCTCGGTAAAACTAAAACCTTGTGTGATGTTGTATCATCTGTAAAAATATTTAGCGATACACTAACGCTTATTAATATGGGTGGCAATTATCCAAACCAAAAGTACACCATTGCCGTAAAAGGCAATAAAATAACGTTAGACTGGGCTAATTTGAAGGGAAAGACCATGTGTGTTACCGGCGTTTTCGAGATGCACAAAAACCGCCCCGAAATAGTTGCGGCCCAGCCCGGGCAAATTGAGTTTAAGCCATAAACATCCCTGCGGTTTTTATGTAAATTTTGGCTGTGGCAAATTGTTGCGGATAGGTTTTAACATGCCTGCAAAGTGCGGTTTCATATAAATAGCTGTTGTTTGCCTTAAATGCATCTTGTTAACCATGTGTTATGCGGAATTAGTTGCCAGGCAATAATTAAACCTATGTTTAAATGAGTTTTAGGTGAATTTTTTGCTTAGAGTTGTTAACCTAAAGGATAGAAATTTATATCTTAAAGCCGGGAAAAACGGTATAAATTAGAAAGAGGTTATCGGTAAAGATAGACCTACGAATAAAGTTTAATGGATATTCTTACTGATAATAAGTACAATGATATTAAAGCAGATGATGTGTTTATTCATCATTTGTTTGAGTTGCAGGCATTACATCATCCTGATTCCATCGCGGTGGAATTTGGTTCTGATCAAATCACTTATGCCGGGCTTAATGCCAAAGCCGATGCACTGGCAAATGCCATTGTCGCCTCCTCACCAAACTCTTTGGTTATCGGTGTAAGCGCCACCCGTTCTATTGATACTATAGCGAGTTTGCTTGCTGTTTTTAAAACAGGTAAGGCTTATTTGCCTTTTGATCCAACCTTCCCAACAGAACGCTTACAGGATATTGTTGCCGATTGTGGGATGGATACCATCCTTTCGCCCGCTAAGGACGAGGTTGTTTTTGGCGCGATAGTTCCCAACGTTATTATATCAGATAAACCTGTTGATGCCCCCGCCCGCACCGGCGACTGGCTCAAAACAATGGTTGCTTATATTATTTATACCTCCGGCTCCACCGGTAAGCCAAAGGGTGTTTGTGTGGGCCATTTGGGGGTGATAAACCTTATTAAGTGGCATAACCGAATTTCACCGTATTTGGGTGTGGGCCATAAAACCCTGCAGTTTTCTCCGCTCATCTTTGATGCATCCGTGATGGAGATTTTTTGTACGCTGTGCATAGGCGGTACGCTGGTTTTGGTTGAGGATGAGACCCGCATCGACCCTTTGAAATTATTGAAATATGTGGATGAGCATAGGGTGAATCGTATCAACGTGCCCTTTGTTGCCCTGCAATATTTTACCGAGGCTGCCGATGCTGAGCAGTACTTCCCGCAATCGTTACAGGAAGTGATAAGCGCCGGCGAGCAGTTGAAAATTACACCGCAGGTTTTGCGGTTTTTCCAGGCGCTGCAGGGTTGCGTATTCTACAATATGTACGGCCCAACTGAGGCAAGCGTGTGCAGCACCGCCCTAAAAATGGAAGGCCCCGCCGTAAACTGGCCGCTGCTGCCAACCATTGGCAAAGCCATGGATAACGTAACCATCCATATGCTGGATGAGCAACTAAAAGAAGTTGCCTACGGCGAGCAGGGCGAACTTTGCATCAGCGGCATTAACCTCGCTTACGGCTACCTGAACCGCCCCGATCTTACCGACGAGAAATTCCTGAACTGGACGGATGCCAAAGGCACCCCAATCCGCATATACCGCAGCGGCGATCTTGGCCGCTACCTGCCCGATGGCAATATAGAATACCTTGGTCGTAGAGACACACAGGTGAAAATTCGTGGGAACAGGGTGGAGGTTGGCGAGATAGAAGTGCTGCTGAGTCAATTGGAAGGCATCCAGCAATCTGTAGTGGTTGCCCGCGAGGACGTGCCGGGGCAAAAGCGTTTGGTGGCTTACTTGGTGTCATCGGGTGTGAAGAAGGATATCGCCTCTTTGCGTGATGCCATAGAACAAAAACTGCCCGACTATATGATGCCATCGGCATTTGTTTGGGTGGATGGTTTTGCCAAAACTACCAGCGGCAAGATTGATCGTAATGCACTGCCAGCACCGGATACCCAAAGACCCGAACTATCGGTGCTCTACAAAGCCCCCGTTACCACTGCAGAAAAACACATCGCCCCGCTTTGGGCCGAGCTATTGCAACTAGACAAGGTGGGCATATACGACAACTTTTTTGAGTTGGGCGGTAACTCCATCCTCGCATTAAAAACGGTAGCGGCGCTAAAAAAGCTGCACAACTACCGCTTGCCCATAACCAAGCTTTACCAATATCCAACGGTGAACGGTATCGCCGCGTTTTTAGAGGGCAACAAAGTGGCAGCCAAGATCGCTACGAAAAAGAAAACCAGTAATCAGAATAACGATATAGCCGTAATAGGCATGGCCGCCCGTTTCCCGGGAGCGAACACTATTACCGAACTTTGGGAAGTACTGACCGAAGGCCGCGAAACGACATCCTTTTTTACGGATGAAGAGATAGATCCAAGCGTGCCATATGTAGTAAAGACGGCCCCTAATTATGTAAAGGCCCGGGGTATTGTAGAAAATACCGAAGGTTTCGACGCAGCGTTCTTTGGTGTTAACCCAAAGGTTGCCGAACTGATGGACCCGCAGCACCGCGTGTTTTTAGAACTGGCCTGGGAAGCACTGGAAACAAGCGGCCACCTGCCCGGTAAATATGATGGTACTGTCGGCGTTTTCGCGGGTGTGGGCAACAATACCTATTACACCAACAACGTCATATCCAACACAGATAAAATTGAAAATATCGGCCGTTTTATGACGGCTACCATAAATGAAAAGGATTACGTAGCTACGCGCACTTCTTATGAGCTTAACCTCACAGGCCCTGCTGTAAGTGTTCACTCTGCCTGTTCAACATCACTGCTGGCGATTGCGCAGGCGGCGGATAGCATCCGCAACGGGCAATGTACCGTGGCTTTGGCGGGCGGTGCATCAATTAGTTCGCCTATCAAAAGCGGGCATCTGTACCAGCAAGGCACCATGCTCAGCGCCGATGGCCATTGCCGCTCGTTTGATGCCGATGCCGATGGCACCGTGTTTAGCGATGGGGCAGGTGTTGTGGTGCTTAAAAGTCTGGAAGAAGCCGAGCGCGACGGCGATACTATTTACGCCGTTTTAAAAGGCGTTGGCTTAAATAATGATGGTGGCGGCAAAGGCAGTTTTACTGCCCCAAGTGCCGCAGGCCAGGCAGGTGCAATCGCCATGGCTATCGCCGATGCGGACATTGACCCGGCAAGTATAAGTTATGTGGAAGCCCACGGCACGGCGACTTCCTTAGGCGACCCGATAGAAATTGAGGGATTGAACATCGCCTTTGGCAACCAAGATAAAAAGCAATACTGCGCCCTGGGTTCTATAAAAAGTAACATGGGCCATTTGGTGGCCGCGGCAGGTGTGGCGGGTTTCATAAAAACTACGTTAGCGCTTTACCATAAGCAGATCCCGGCTACGCTGCATTTTAAAAAGGCTAACCCGAATATCGATTTTGAGGATAGTCCGTTTTTTGTGAATACCCAACTTGCCGATTGGCAGAGCGAAGGCAAGCGCAGGGCGGGGGTAAGTTCGTTTGGCGTAGGCGGTACCAACGTCCACGTGGTGCTGGAAGAATATGCATCCGCAAAAAAAGAAACCGCTGAGAGCAAGCCGGTAAGTTTAATTAATTGGTCGGCAAAAACGGCTACCAGTGCATCTAAATGGGCGGATAGGTTGTATTACTATTTACAGGCAAACCTGGATACTAACATAGCCGACATAGCCTTCACCCTGCAAACCACCCGTACAGATTTCAAAGAGCGCAACTTTATACTGGCGACCGACACTGCCGACCTGCTCGAAAAGCTAAC
Organism: Mucilaginibacter lutimaris; assembly: GCF_042676625.1. Taxonomy (NCBI): domain Bacteria; kingdom Pseudomonadati; phylum Bacteroidota; class Sphingobacteriia; order Sphingobacteriales; family Sphingobacteriaceae; genus Mucilaginibacter; species Mucilaginibacter lutimaris. The sequence goes on along the minus strand of NZ_JBHTIA010000013.1, from coordinate 282,632 downwards.
CAAATTTAAACGCGATCCATCCAACTCAAAAACGCTTAAAGAAGGGGCAAGCGAGATCGTCTTTATGTTCCCCGGCCAGGGCGCGCAGTATCTGAACATGGGCCGTGAGCTTTATGCGCAGGAGCCTGTGTTTGCGGGTGCGGTGAATGAGTGTATCGCCCTGCTAACAGGCACCGGGCATCAGGATCTGCTTGAAGCAATTTACGCCGATGCATCCGCGGAAGCGACAGAAAAATTAAAGAATACATTTTATACTCAACCCGCAATTTTCATCACCTCTTATGCCATGGCTAAGCTATGGATGAGTTGGGGTGTAGAGCCGTCGGTGTTTGTGGGGCATAGCATTGGCGAGTTTGTGGCCGCGCACTTCGCAGGCATAATTAGCCTTGCCGATGCCATCAAACTGATAACCGAGCGCGCGAGATTAGTAAGCGGGGTTGCCGAGGGCGATATGCTTTCGGTACGCACCAATGCTGCCGAACTGGAGAAGATGCTGCCGGATAATTTATCCCTCGCCGTGGTCAACAGCAACAAGCTTTCTGTTGTAGCGGGCGAGAAAAGCGCCGTTGCCGATTTTGCGAAAGTGTTGGAAGAGAAAGGCATCCCCGGCAGGTTGTTGCAAACCAGCCACGCCTTCCACTCCGCCATGATGGATGATATTGTAGCGCCGTTTGAGGAGATCGTGAAAACAGTCAAACTTAACGCGCCGGTTAAACCTATCGTATCAACCGCCACAGGCAACTGGCTAAGCGCCGCTGAAGCTACCGACCCTGCTTACTGGGCCGCGCACCTGCGTAAAACGGTTCGCTTTGCGGATGCTATTGACACCCTGGCACAGGAAGATGGCAGGCTTTATTTAGAGGTTGGTCCGGGCCGTACGCTGGCAACCCTCGCCGCGCAACAAACTGCAGATAACCCTGTGGCTACCGTTGTAGGTATTGATGTGGCTAATGATCAGCCCGAATATCAATCGGTAATAAAAGCCCTTGGGCAGCTTTGGCTTAACGGGATAGAGCCAAATTGGAAGGCTATTTATAATGGCGAACGTAACAGTTTAAACCTGCCTGCCTACGCCTTTGATCATAAAAAATATTGGGTAGAACCTGTGGTATATAATCAGACAGGAACCGTAAATTACCAACCGGAAGAAATTATGCCGGATGAACCAGAACCAAACACAGCCGAAAATATTATACAGAATAACCTAATGAGAAAAGATTTGCTGGCCGAAAAACTCTACGGGATCTTTGAAGATGCCTCGGGCATTGAAATTGGTAAAGATGCCGCCGACCTGAGCTTCCCCGAAATTGGTTTCGACTCGCTATTGTTAACGCAGATAGCTACCAACATCAAAAAAACGTTTAACGTACCGGTTACCTTCAGGAAACTTTTTGAGGAGTACAATTCTATCAACCTGTTGTCTGATTTCCTGGATAAAAACCTGCCTGCCGGTGTGTTTGAACCAGTTGCCGCAGCGCCGCAACCAAAACCCACTCAGCAATCCGTTTACAACGCGACAATTCCGCAGCCTGTGCCTATGCAGGGTATGTCCTTCGCTCCAACAGGTGGCAGCGAAATGGCACTGAATATGATCAGTCAGCAATTACAATTGTTAGCCACCCAGATAGCGCACTTGCAGGGTGGAGAAGTAAGAACAAAACAGGTTGTTCTACAACCGCCGCCTATACCAAACGGTTTCTCGCCTAACCAGTTAAAAGGCGAAACCGTTGCCCCGCCTGCATTAGCCCAGGAGCCTGACATCAGCCCTGAGGAGTTGGTGGAGATCAAAAAGCCGTTTGGTGCCACAGCCCGTATAGAACGTAAGGTGCAGGAGCTTGATGATAAACAGATGGCGTTTTTGGTTCAACTTACAAAAGATTATAACGAAAAAACTAAAAAAAGCAAGGAGCAAACCCAGCAGCACCGATCATACATGGCCGACCCAAGGGTGGTGAGCGGCTTTAGGCCGTTGACTAAAGAAGTTGTTTACCCTATTGTGATCAACCGTTCTAAGGGCAGCCGCCTATGGGATGTGGATGGCAATGAATACATCGACGCGCTGAATGGTTTTGGCTCTAACATGTTAGGCTATCAGCCGGATATTTTAAAGGAAGCCGTTATCAAACAGATAGATCTGGGTTATGAGATAGGCCCGCAGCATGAGCTTGCCGGCGAGGTTTGTAAAATGATGTGCGAGTTCACCAATCATGATCGCGCCGCGCTTTGTAATACAGGTTCTGAAGCGGTGTTGGGCGCTATGCGCGTTGCCCGTACGGTTACCGGTCGCTCGCTTATAGTAGCGTTCAGCGGCTCGTACCATGGGATTATGGATGAGGTGATCGTCCGCGGGACTAAAAAATTAAAAACCGTGCCTGCTGCCTCAGGGATTTTGCCCGAAAATGTGCAGAGCATGCTGATACTGGACTACGGTACGGATGAAGCCCTGCGCATTATCCAGGAACGCGCGGACGAGATCGCGGCCATATTGGTAGAACCCGTGCAAAGCCGCAGGCCGGAGTTCCAGCCGATAGAGTTTTTGAAGAAATTAAGGGGCGTTACCGAGGATGCCAAAATCTGTTTGGTGTTTGATGAGGTGATCAGCGGGTTCCGGTTCCACCCCGGTGGAACGCAGGCCATCTTCGGCATTAAGGCCGACTTGGGTACATACGGTAAGGTTATTGGCGGTGGCATGCCTGTAGGCGCCATCTGCGGCAAAGCCGAGTATATGGACGCGCTTGATGGTGGTTTCTGGGAGTATGGTGATGAATCGGTGCCCGAAGTTGGGGTAACTTACTTTGCCGGTACCTTTGTGCGCCATCCGCTTGCATTGGCAGCTACCAAAGCATCGCTACAATACATGAAAGACCGTGGCCCGGCGCTTCAGCAAAAACTGGATGGCCTGGCTACCCGTTTAAAAGCCGGCATTGAGGCTACCTGCGCCAAAGAGAACTTGCCGCTTACCGTGGTTGGTTACAGCTCGTTATGGCGTTTGAAGTTCCTTGAAGACATTCCTTACAGCGAGTTGCTGTTCACGCTGATGCGCTGGAGAGGCATCCACATCCTTGATGGTTTCCCTTGTTTTATGACGGATGCCCATACCGAGCAGGATATCGATACCATGATAGCTGCCTTTAACGCCAGCATTGATGATATGATAGCCGCCGGATTTTTCAAAGCGCAAAATGGCACGCCGGTTGTATCTTTAGCTACGCCGGCATCAACGCCATACATCACCAACGCCAGCAACGCGCCTGTTGAAGGTGCTAAACTTGGCCGCGATAAAGATGGCAACCCGGCATGGTTTGTAAAGGACGAAAATAACCCCGGTAGGTACATTCAGATAGATCTCAATATTAAATAGTTGGAGCAAACAGTAACATATATCCCTGAAGTCAACGCTGATGAGTTCGACCCGTTTGCAGGGCCGGAGATACTATTGGTTGCGCCCGCCACCGAGCCGCAGATAGAGATCTGGACATCGTGCTTAATAGGGGGGAATGACGCCAATTGTGCTTATAACGACTCAGCAGCTATTGTTTTGACCGGCGCTTTCGATAAAGCCGCTATGGAAAATGCTTTGCAGGCACTGTCTGACAGGCATGAAGCTTTGCGCACGGTTTTCAGTGCCGATGGCGCCAACATTATTGTTTACAATAACCCCGAGATCAATATAGATTACCACGACCTGTCGGGGCAGGATGATGAGCAGAATAAGCTTTTCATCAAAAATTATAACCGCCAGCTGGCCATCACACCCCTTGACCTGGTGCGTGGCCCGTTGTTCAAGGTTGCAATATTGAAGCTCAATTATGATGAGCACCAGGTGATTATGCTGATGCACCATATCGTGTGCGACGGATGGTCGGTGGGTATCATTATGCAGGATCTGAGTAAACTTTACTCGGCTTTTGCAAAAGGCGAACAGCCCAAACTGCCGCCTGCACCTCAATTTAGTCAGTATGCTATTCAAGAAATTGAGGCATCTTACAGTGCGGAATATAAAGAAACGGAACAGTACTGGTTAGACCAGTTTAAGGGCAGTAACCACCTGCTCGACCTGCCTACGGATAACCCAAGACCATCACCGCGAACCTACAAAAGCACCCGCGCCGATTACAGCCTTGATGCGGATTTGGTAAGCGATTTGAAATTGCTGGCCCGCAAAGCCGGAACAAGTTTTGTCTCCACCGTTATGGCTTCGTTCGAGGTGTTTTTGCACCAGGTAACGGGACAAAACGAGATCATCATCGGTTTGCCGGCCGCGGGGCAATCGGCCACAGGTAACTTTGGTTTAGTTGGGCATTGTGTTAACCTGCTGCCGCTTACGAGTTTCCCGAAAGGTGAGCAATCATTTGTAGAATATCTAAAGGAACGTAAAAGCCCTGTGCTTGATGCCTACGACCATCAGCAATATACTTTTGGCAGTTTGCTTAAAAAGCTGAACATCCCAAGGGACAGCACGCGTTTGCCGCTTATCCCGGTGGTTTTCAATATTGATATCGGGATGGATGATGGTATCAGTTTCCATAACCTGAAGCACCGCTATATCAATAACCCGAGGGAATACGAAACCTTCGAGATCTTCCTAAACATTACCGACCATAAGGGTACATTGACCTTCGAGTGGTCGTACAATACACAGATCTTTGAACCGGAAACCATCAAACGTTTCATGGACGAACTGGAGCACCTGTTGCGCAGCGTAGTGAAAACGCCGGATACCCCGATTGGTAATCTCGAGGTGATGAACGCAGCCGGGATCCGCGAGCAACTCAACAAATGGAACGATACCAAAGTTGATTATCCGAAAGAGAAACCGCTCCACCAGATCATCAGCGAAACGGCTGCTGCTTACCCGAATGCTATAGCGTTAAAGTTTCATAACAAAGAACTTACTTATAACGAGCTTAACCGGCAGGCCAACCAACTGGCGGCTATTTTAATAGAGAACGGAGTAAAGGCAAAAGATAAGGTCGCGGTATCGTTGGATAGGTCGGAGCAATTGGTCGTCGCATTGTTGGCAATCATCAAAGCCGGTGCAACCTATATCCCGCTCGACCCGATTTTCCCCATCAACCGCATCAATTACATGTTGGAAGATTCGGCTGCGGTAGTGCTTTTAACTTCTGAAAATTATCGGGGTAAATACGATTCGAAAGCTAAAGAGCTTATCCTTGATGAGATCTGGGGCAACCTTAATAACTACGCCGATGCAGACCCTGCTGTTGATGTCACAGGTGAGGATCTCATCTATATTCTTTATACCTCGGGCTCAACCGGACAGCCGAAGGGAGTGCAGATAAAGCACCACAACGTGGTGAACTTTTTGTACAGCATGCAAAAGCAGCCGGGTTTAAGCGATACCGATAAACTGCTTGCCGTCACCACCGTCAGTTTTGATATTGCCGGCCTTGAGCTTTGGCTGCCACTGATAACAGGCGCCCAAATTGTACTTGCTGATGCCACTACCGCGAAGGATGGGGTTGCGTTATTGGATCTCATCCGTAAGGAGAAAATCACCGTAATGCAGGCCACTCCGTACACCTGGCGCATTATGTTGGAGGCGGGTTGGAGCGAACGCGAAAAAGTAAAAGTGATTTGCGGGGGCGAAGCCCTGCCGATGGACCTGGCGCAGCGCATCCTTGAAAAGGCCACTTCGCTTTGGAATGTTTACGGCCCTACGGAGACTACCATTTGGTCGACACTTAAAGAAATTACGGCCGACGATGGTTTTATCAGCATTGGTAAACCGATAGATAATACGCAGGTCTATATTTTAGACCAGTACCAGAATCCGCTGATAGCGGGTGCTGCGGGTGAGATTTACATCAGCGGAGAGGGTATTGCCTATGGTTACTTAAACCAGCCCGGACTAACGGCGGAAAAATTCGTTCCAGATCCGTTTTCGGACGAACCGGGGGCGAAAATGTACCGCACAGGTGACCTGGGCACTTTCACCGCGGACGGTAACCTGACGTACCTCTCGAGAATAGACGCGCAGGTAAAGATCCGTGGCTACCGTATCGAGACGGGCGAGATAGAATTTAATCTTGTTAAAGAGGATTTAATAAAACAAGCCGTAGTTGTAGCCCGTGCTGATAACAATGGCGTGGACAAACTGGTCGCCTACATCATTCTCAAAGATGACCTGCCGAAAGACGGCGACCACAGCGAAATGATTCAGCAGTGGCGTAGCAACTTACGTAATTCGGTTCCGGATTATATGGTGCCCGATAACTTTGTTGTGATAGATGCCATGCCGATGACGCCAAACGGAAAGGTGGATAAAAAGGCCCTTGCCGCCCGCGACATCGCGACAGCGGATACCGTTAATTATGTTGCCCCGCGTACCGACGTGGAACAAATGGTAGCCAATATCTGGAAAGAATTTTTAGGCATTGAACAGGTTGGCATCCACGATAACTTTTTTGAGCTTGGCGGCCACTCGCTGATAGCCGTACAGGTAATGGCAAGAATAGAGAAGGAGACCGGCAAACGCCTTCCGCTGGCTATTTTATTTGAAAATTCTACGATAGAAAAGCTCTCGCTAATGCTGGAGCTGGATGGCAAATCCATCACCTGGGATTCGCTGGTGCCTATTAAACCTACCGGGACCAAGATCCCTATTTATATTGTACACGGTGCCGGCCTAAACGTGCTGCTCTTTAATACACTTGCCAAACATATGGACGCCGAGCAGCCTGTTTACGGCCTGCAGGCCAAAGGTTTGAACGGGGTAGATGAACCCCTAAGCAAAATGGAAGACATTGCTGCGCACTACGTATCGGCTATTTTGGCGCAAAATCCAACAGGGCCTTACGCCTTGGCAGGCTACTCGTTTGGTGGGATAATAGCCTATGAAATGACCCGGCAGTTAGAGGCGCTTAATAAAGAGGTTCGCATGCTGGGTATGTTTGATACCTACGCCTATCGTACACCTTATTACGACCCGTGGTTAGTGAAGAATGTAAAACGAGGCCTTTATTTTGGCCGTAAAATATGGCACGCCATGCTTTTTAAAGATGGCTTTACTAAAACTATAACTACACGCGCAAAAGCTGTTGAACGTGGTGCTGTAAGGCTTTTGTGGAAACTAAAATTTGGTACCGAGCAAAAGCAGACCGGCTTTTTTGGTTATGCCAACAAGATAGATGAGATGAACAACCTGGCTCAAAAGCATTACAAAATAATGCCTTATGATGTATCGATAGAGTTGTTCCGCGCGGAAACACGCTCGTTTTACCTGGACGATTATATTTATATGGGATGGAAGCCTTACGCTTTAAAGGGCGTTAATATTCATAATGTACCGGGCGAGCATAACACCATATTTAAGGAGCCTAATGATAAGGAATTTGCCCGCATATTGCAGGAATGCCTTAACAAGATTAACTATTAAGCTTTGGGGACTGTCACTAATCGGTTTTTAGAGGGTGTAAGTTGGGAGGGCACTACAGATGCTTTAGCCATAAGCGGCGCCGAAGTGCATATATTTCGCATTAACATCAGCCAAAGCATAAATCGCTTAGCATATTTTGAAACCCTGCTTTCGTCTGATGAAAAACTGCGTGCCGGTAAGTACAGGCAGCAAAAAGACACCCACAGATTTATTGTGAGCCGCGGGGCCCAGCGCATTATTTTAGGGCGGTATTTGAACCATCCGCCTGCGGAGTTAGAATTTGTTTTGGGGGATAATAAGAAACCTTACCTGATGAGCAGAACTGGTGAGGCAATTCGTTACAATCTATCGCATTCCGGGGATTGGATCGTACTTGCAGCGGCAGCAATGCCGGTTGGTGCGGATGTGGAGCAAATAGATCACGCGTTTCCCTTTCAGGATATTTTGGCTGATAATTTTAGCGGTGAAGAAGCCAAATTTATTGGTACCTCGCCAGAGAGGTTCTTTATGCTATGGACCCGTAAAGAAGCCATTCTTAAAGCTACCGGTCAGGGCCTCGGCGATCATTTATCACTTACCCCGGCGATAGATGGCCAACATTCTCTTGATGCATCGCTCACTGGCGCGCAAAAAAACTGGCAACTAAATAGTTTCGAATTAGCCGATGGTTATATAGCTACCATTGTAGTTGAGGGAGATGGGCAGCGATTTATGTTTTTTGAGGCAGATTTGTAAATAAATGCTTGCAACTCATATAAGCTGTTGGTTCTGAGCCAAACTTATTCAGACAACGTTGGCGATTTTGCAGTGTCTTTCGGCATGGGCTTGTATTGGGCAATCTCCTTTACGCGCAGGCTGTTCTCGGGCCACTTCTTTAAGTCTTTTCTGCTCAGTAAAGTGCTATCGGCTGTGCTGTAAAAATCGAGGATATTTTTTTTAAGCTGCGGGGTAACATTCTTATATTGCTGTTGCTGCAGTTGCTCAAGCAACTTGTCAAATGCTTTATCAGCGAGTTTATATTCGCCCCAGCGGGTGGGGTTACCGGTGTCAAAATCAATATCGGGCAATACCAGTTTGTTTTTACCAACCTGCTCTACAGCTATCTGAAAGTTTTTCAAAATGGCCTCAAAGCTTAAAGCGAAAAGTTTTTGGCCCTGCTCGCCCGGCGATTTAAACTTCAGGGTTTTTAACGGACCTATTTTAGGCAGTATTTTTATCATAAATACGGCGACTTTGGCGAAGAACTTAGACTCATGTCGCTGCTTGCCAAACTCCAGGTTAAAAGCCCGTTTGCTCATTTTATACTGAAACTTACGGGCGGTAATACCGGGGTTCATCTTTTCTATCTCTGCCTTATTTTGTTTGTATGCCGATTTGGTAAGCACCGGGAATAAGTTGCGCACGCCCCAACGCATGGTGTTGATAGATGAGTTGATGTTTGAAAATATCGACCCTAATTCCTGCCCATAAGTTTCATAAAAGGCCTTTTCTAAAACCGGTACAGCAATGTTAAAGCCTATAAAATCATGATAGCCTTCGGATGTGTATCCCTTTAGGCCTATCTGCATTACATCGTAGGCAAATTCCATGCGGCTATGCGAGGTATGGTCGTCGTGATAAGTAACCACGTTGCCAAATTTCTCTTTAAGCTTTGGGTAAACAATGGGCACATTTAAATTAGTAGACATGGAATGCCCGTATTTATCGGCCATGTAATGCGATAGCGCACCCAGTGCAAAGGCATATTCGTTCAGATTTTCTGCACGGGCAATTAATGCTTCAATAAAGTCGCCGCTGCGTACGTAATGCACCAGGTCGGTGAAAAGGCCGTTACCAAAGGGCATATAACCCATATCGGCCACTATACTGCCACCATAAGCGTAGGAATGCGCCAGCTTTATCTGTTCCCCGGTAATGCCGGGATATTTTTGTTTTAGCAAAGGCAACAAACTGGGCTTCCATGAGGCATCAATGATGGCCTCATGAGCCAATATAGAGTAAGCTTTAGACGTAAAGCCAGCGAAGGTAAAGAGCGCAGAGATCAGTAAATATTTTAAAACGGAACGGGAACTGGCTAACATTATAAAACAAAATCAGGATAATTCTGCTCAAACAACGGAAATATACCTTCAATGGTTTTATAATATGGTTTTATAGGTGTAATTGTTACGAAAGGGAGAACCCAAACTTTCTCCTTTGGAGAAGGTTTAAGTATATAGCAAGGTGTTCCCTACCTTCTCTCATTATAAACCCCAAATTCCGCAATAGAAACCTGCCCGGCCGCCTTATCAATGGTTAACCGTAGCTTAGTGCCCCAGACACGGTTAAAGCGGTGGATCTTGACACGGGATGCGGTGCTGCCTTCCAGTAAAGGTTTCCAAACGCCGTTTTGCAGGTACTCTAAATGGTAAGCACTGATGTTAGCTTTTGGCTCGGTTAGGGCAATGGTATTAAATTCGGTATCGTGGCCAAAATCAATTTCGTACCATGGCGTTTTAACCGCGGTGTTTGATGTCCACGAAGTGGTAAAATCATCATCATTGGCAAAATCCATAATGTTCATGTCATCGCTCCAACTGGCGTTGGCCGGCTTGTTTTTAGCCAGGTTGCTTGATATAATAGGCGCACCTGTTGCTGCCGGTTTTAGTGCAGGGCCGTCGTTTTTCCATAGTTTGCCAATCTCTTTTAATGCGGCTAAAGCGTTGTCGTCAAATAAGCCGTCGCGGTTTGGCGCAACGTTTAGGATAAAGTTACAGCCGGCCTGGTTTAATGTATTTAACTGGGCAACCATTTTAGCAGGCTCTTTTACAGGTGTGGTTGGGAAGTTGGATTTCCAGAACCAGCTGCTTTGTAAAGGCAAACAAGCCAATGATGGCATCACATTATCTTTTGTTGAGAGGCGCTGGCCAGCGCCCATCTCGTAAGTTTTAATATCGCTGTAGAAAAGGCCCTCGGCTGGGTATTTGGCGCCATTCAGGTCCATCAGCACACAATCCGGCTGGATAGATTTGATAAGGTGATAAACATCCTCAAAATTAATATCATCATAACTTATCCTCGACCAAGGCGCATCCCAGCCATCGATGATAATGGCCTCAATCTTGCCGTATTTGGTCAGCAGCTCGGTTAGCTGCGCCTTCACCATTTCGAAATGTTTTTGGGTGATTTGATGCGGGCGGAGTTTATGATGCGTATCCAGGATACTGTAATAAAGCATCACCTTCAGGTCGTTCTTACGAAAGGCATCCACATACTCCTTCACCACATCGCGTTTCAGCGGACTGTTCATCACATTATAATCGGTGGTTTTGGTATCCCAGATGCAAAAGCCGCTATGGTGTTTGGTGGTGAGGCATCCGTAGGTCATGTTGGCGGTTTTAGCTGCTTTGGCCCACTGGTCGGCGTTTAGTTTTTTAGGGCTGAATGCAGATGCAGGCGTTTCCGGATCAGGCCAGTCGGCATCCATGTAGGTAGGGATATTAAAGTGAATGAACATCCCGAACTTAAGGTCCACAAATTTTTGCTGTAGGGCGGTGTAGTTAGCTGTGTTTGCATCCACCTCGTTGTTTTGTGCTGATACTTTAAACAGGATACAAGTAAGCAGGAATGCGACCGTAAGTAATTTCTTCATTGGAGTAAACGCTGTTGTTAAACCCAAAGTAAGCAATTATATCAGTAAGAAAAATTAAGGCTAATTGTTAAGGTATTCAGGGAAATTGGCACTCTCCCCAGCCTTCTCTGAACGAGCGGGGAATGCACGACGACAAAAATAGCCATTAGTTATTTTACTCACCCCGACTTCGCTTCGCTGGTTCACCCTCTCTGCTTTGCGAAGAGGTTGAGAACAACAAAGAGTTAACCCTCTTTCCGCTTGCGGAGAGAGGGTCGACCAGCGAAGCGAAGTCGGGGTGAGTGAATCTGTAGCTACTTCTCCCTTGCTTCCAATACCTCATCTATCATTCCAAATTCCCGGGCTTCGGCGGCTATCATCCAATGGTCGCGGTCGGAGAGACGGTAAACGGTTTCGTAATCCTGCCCGGTGTGTTTAGCGGTTATATCGGCAAGTTCCTGTTTCATTTTAGCGATCTGCAGGGCGGCTATCTCAATATCTGAAGCCATACCCTGCGCACCTCCCGATGGCTGGTGCATCATAACGCGGGAGTGGGGCAGGGCGGCGCGTTTGCCTTTTGTGCCTGCGCATAATAATACCTGCGCCATTGATGCCGCCATACCGGTGCAAATGGTTGCCACATCGGGCGAGATGAATTGCATGGTATCGTATATGCCCAGGCCGGCATAAACCGAACCACCTGGTGAGTTGATATAGATCTGGATATCTTTTTTAGCATCGGTAGATTGCAGGAAAAGCAGCTGCGCCTGGATAATGTTGGCCACATGATCGTCTACCGCGGTGCCCAGAAAAATAATGCGGTCCATCATCAGGCGCGAGAATACGTCCATTTGCGTTATGTTCATCTGGCGCTCTTCCATAATGGCGGGCGTCATGCTGGCGGTAACGCGGTGGTTTACCTGCGCTATGTACCTGTCTACATGCAAACTTTGGACATGGCGGTGCCTTACCGCATATTTGCGGAACTCATTTGTGTTCATAAATTAAAATTTAAAGTTTAGCGTTCGAAGAAGCGCAATATTTTTTGCCGGAAACTCAGATCTTCGGGCATGTTAAAAAGCTTTTGATGTACAGCTTCTATTTCGGCACGCAGTTGCTTGCGGCTGTACTGCTGCACCATACCATGAGCTTGTTTGTGCCAGTAAATGTCCTCATGCAGCGCGGGGTTTAAGATAAGATGCGCATCCAGCAACAACTTATCCTGCGGGGTGGCAAGGCCGAGCAAATGGTCGTCCACCAGTTTCAAGTTATTCAATGAAGTCTGCATAGCTTAAGGATTGTTGTTTAACGGCATCGCGTACTTTCTCCAGGCATTTGTATTTTTGTACGGTAACCGAGCGTTCGCCGGAGTAACCAAATTGCTCTGCAACATCTTTCATGCGTTGTTTGTGGTAATAAAATGCGCTCAACAGTTCCATACAGCGTTTGCCCGCGGTTTCGAGGTAGCGGAGTACTTTGTTCGACGAGATCTGGTCTTCAGCTACGTCTGCCATGTTCAGCACATCATCTTGTAATGGCTCAGTGGTATGCTCATCTCTATACTTTCTGAACCAAAGGTTTTTGGCGATGCCCAGTAAATAAGCTTTGTTATTTTCTGCGGATAATTGCCCGGTTACAGTTTTTTCATAATATATAACCAGCGCGTCCTGGAAAACGTCCTTGGCATCATCAAAAGAGCCACCTAAGCGGGCGACGTATTTAGCCACCGCCGGGAAGGCGCTTTTATAAAGCTCCATTAGCATTTGTTGCCTATCTATTGTTTTTGCCATGATAACCGCGTTTTACTATAAGTGTAAGGAATGTGGGAAATATCACCGGAAAAATAGAAAAAAGTTTCTTTAATGGATAATCGTCATTGCGAGCGTAGCGTGGCAATCCCCAACTTGCAGAGCCGATATGTAAATAGGGGATTGCCACGTCGCTATCGCTCCTCGCAATGACGTATTTCATCAAACAAAAAAGGCCTGCCGAAGCAAACCTTTTATTTATTCTGAAAATCCCGGTCTATTTCAACAGGTCCGCTTTTACGGTATCAAGTATCTTGAAAGATTCGGCAGTGGTTGGAGCCTCGGCGTAAACGCGCAATACAGGCTCGGTACCCGATGGACGGATCATTACCCAGGTCTCGTCTTCAAAGAAGAATTTGAAGCCATCCATGTCTTCGGTTTTAGCTACTTTTAGGTTACCAAACGCCTCAACGCCACCTTTACAACGGCTGATGATAGCTTGTTTTTTCTCTTCGGTAACGTGCAGGTCGTAACGCTCAACGGCAAATTTGCCTACAACGTCGTAAATTTCCTGTACCAGTTCTTTCAGGCTACGGCCGCTCTTTGCCATAAACTCCCAAATCATCAGTCCTATCCAAACGCCATCGCGCTCGGGGATGTGGCCGTTAACCGCGATACCGCCAGATTCCTCGCCGCCCACCATAAATGGTTTGCCGCTGTTCACAATAAGGTCGCAAATGTATTTAAAACCGATTTTTGTAACGGTGTTGTTCAAGCCGTATGCATCACAAAGTTTTTGAATTTTACTGGTACAAGAGAAGGTTGAATAAACCTCGCCTGTTTCGCCTTTAACTTTGTGCATGTAATGGATAAGCAATAACAATATATGGTGCGAATCTACAAAGTTGCCATCGCCGTCGTAAAGGCCTATACGGTCGGCATCACCGTCGGTAACCAAACCAGATGCAATTTCACCTTCCGATAGTTTGATTAGTTGCTCAAATTCCTGCAGGTTACGCTGGATAGGCTCAGGTGCCTGGCCGTCAAAGCTCGGGTTATAATCTGCATGCAGGAAAGTAATATCCGGGAACAGGCGGCGCATAACGTTTTGGCCGGCACCGTACATGGCATCGTAAGCCCACTGTAGGCCGCTGTCGCGAATGGCAGGGATGTCGAAGCTGTTTTCGGCATGCTCTACGTACATATCCTCAAGGTTTACGTACTCTACCAAACCATCGGTAACGTAATCGGTAACAGATTTTAGTTCGAGGCTGATGGTATCCGGGATCTGCGATTCTACTTTTTCAATATCGTCCGGGGTAGCAGGGCCACCGTAATGCGCTTTTATTTTGTATCCGTTGTAAGCAGGAGGGTTGTGACTGGCGGTGATGATGATACCTGCCGATGTTTTTAAACGTACGGTACCCAACGAGATCATGGGCGTTGACACGAAAGTATTTTCGGCACGGAATACTTTAATACCCTGCGATGCCAATACGGCGGCGGTGGTATCTGCAAACAGTGGTCCGGCAAAACGCGGGTCGCAGCCTACCAAAGCCGATGGGTTCTCAAAGTTTTGTTTTAGCCACAATGCGGTTGCATAGGCCACTCGTTTTACGTTCTCAACGGTAAAGTCATCGGCAATGATCGCTCTCCAGCCATCTGTTCCAAATTTTATTTTGCTCATTTTAGATATAAGTAGTTTAAAATCCTATTTTTAGCGCCTCAATATTCATACAAGAATATTAATGTTTTATGGTAAACGGAAACAATTAATGAAAGTTTTAAAATTTGGCGGAACATCGGTTGGTAGTGCCGCCCGTATGCAGAAGCTGCTGGACATTGTAAACCCGCAGGAAAGGCAAATTGTTGTGTTATCGGCCATGTCGGGCACTACAAACAATTTAGTGGAAATAGGCCAGGCCTACCTTGCTAACGACAAGGCCAGGGCGGCAAATTTAATAGCGATATTAAAGGATAAGTACAACGCTGTAATAAAGGAACTTTTAAAGAAGCCCGAAACATTTGAACAGGGTAAAGAGGTTATTGATTACCACTTTAGATTGTTAAGCAGCTTTGCCAACGACCTGTTTACCCCTATAGAAGATAAGGTTATTTTGGCGCAGGGCGAATTGCTGTCTACCACGCTATATCATATATATTTAAAAGAAATTGGCGTGCCATCGGTATTATTACCAGCATTGGAATTTATGAAAACCGATGAAGATAATGAGCCCATTGTAGACCATATCACCGCCGAGCTTACGCCCTTGCTGGATGAACACCCGGATGTGAACCTGTTCATCACCCAGGGTTTTATTTGCCGTAACGCGTTTGGCGAGATCGACAACCTGCGCCGCGGCGGCAGCGATTACACCGCGTCGTTAATAGGCGCAGGTATTCGTAGCGAAGAAGTGCAGATATGGACAGATATTGACGGCATGCACAACAACGATCCCCGTATTGTTAGCAATACTAAACCAATTGCACAGCTTTCATTTGATGAGGCTGCCGAACTGGCTTATTTTGGCGCGAAGATATTGCACCCTCAAAGTGTCTTCCCGGCACAAAAGTATAAGATCCCGGTACGCCTGTTAAACACGATGGACCCGCAGGCAGCAGGTACATTGATAACAAACACCAGCGAGAAGGATAAAATTAAATCGATAGCCGCTAAGGATGGTATTACGGCTATTAAGATCCAGAGCAGCCGTATGCTGCTGGCGCATGGCTTTTTACGCCGCGTATTTGAGGTGTTTGAGCGCTACCGCACATCTATAGATATGATCACTACATCTGAAGTGGCTGTTTCATTAACTATAGACGATACTACTTACCTGGGCGAAATAACCGCCGAACTGGGCGCTTATGGCTCGGTTGAGATTGATGTTAACCATACCATTGTATGTGTGGTTGGCGACTTTGGTGCCGAGAAACATGGCTACGCAGCCCGCGTGCTCGAAGCTATTAAACACGTGCCTGTAAGGATGATATCATACGGCGGTAGCGACCACAATATGTCGGTACTGGTAAAAACAGAAGATAAGGTAGAGGTATTGAGGAGCTTGCATAGCAGGTTGTTTTAGGAGGCCTCACCCAACCCTCTCCGAAGGAGAGGGCTTTAAAAAGTTGAGCGAGAATCCTCTCATTTGGAGAGGGCAGGGTGAGGCTTTTGACTTTTGACTTTTTAATTTTGACTTAACATCATGTTCAACAACAATACAATACAGCGCTTTAACAATACAGAAACACCATTTTATTATTATGATATGGATGTTTTGCGCAATACTTTAGATGCCTGCAGGGATGCATCATCAAAATACGGTTTTCATGTGCATTACGCCATGAAGGCTAACTTTAATACCAAAGTGGTTGATGCCATACAATCATACGGCTTTGGTGCCGACTGCGTGAGCGGTAACGAAGTCAGATCGGCCATTGAACATGGTTTCGATAAAGGTAAAGTGGTTTTTGCCGGCGTTGGCAAATCTGATAAGGAAATAAACGCCGCGCTGGATGCCGATATCTTCTGCTTTAATGTAGAATCCATTCAGGAGCTGGAGATCATTAACGAGTTGGCCGCCGCCAAAGGCAAGGTGGCCGGTATCGCTATCCGCATCAACCCAAATGTAGATGCCCATACGCATCATTTTATAACAACCGGGCTCGATGAAAATAAGTTCGGTATCAACACCTGGCAATTAAATGATGTAGCTGAAACGCTGCGTAAATGCGCCAGTCTGAAATTTTTAGGAATCCATTTCCACGTTGGGTCGCAAATTACAGATATGGAGGTTTACCGCAACCTGTGTAACCGTATCAACGAAATGCAGGATTGGTTTGAAGACCACGGCTTCACCGTGAAAATATTAAACACCGGCGGCGGACTGGGGGTAGATTACTATAATCCCGACACTAATGGCATAGCCGACTTTGAAAGCTATTTTAAAGTTTTCAGCAAGTTCCTGAATGTAAAACCGGGGCAGGAGGTTCATTTTGAATTGGGCCGTGCTATGGTTGCGCAATCTGCCTCGCTTATATCAAGGGTATTATATGTCAAGAACGGTCAGAAGAAAAATTTTCTCATCCTCGATGCCGGCATGACGGAGTTGATGCGCCCTATGCTTTACCAGGCATATCATGCTATTGAGAATTTAAGTCAAAATTCAAAATTCAAAATTCAAAAGTTAGAAGAGAACCAATCCGAAATCGTAAATCCGAAATCCGAAATTAAATATGATGTTGTCGGCCCTATTTGCGAAAGTACGGATTGCTTTAGAAAAGATGTTGACCTGCCGCAATCTTACCGCGGCGACCTGATAGCTATACGTACGGCGGGCGCTTATGGCGAAGTTATGGCATCTAACTATAACCTGCGCGATGCTGTGCAATCTGTTTATTCAGAATAAGTTAGCATCCCGGCAAACCATCTGTATCTTTTAAGCGTATATTCAATAAATAATAGCGTTGCTTGATAATAAGATGTAGTCTTATATATAAAGTGGCTAAATAATTAATGTGGCTTTTGTGGTTATAAGCTGTATTAAGGTATTTAGTAAGCTCCGTTGGTGAAAAACTTTCGGGGCTTTTTTATATTGATATTCGTTATAACTGCAAACCTTGCAGGCAGCAATTCCGTATTTTATTTACCCTTGCTAAAATAAATGTACAACAAACGCTTTACTCCGAACAAAATGGTTCATTTAATGTATTATGTAATCGTAAGTTATTAATTACCTGCTATATCTATTCGTATCATAATGAATTACAACGAGCAACAACGCCTTACCGCTGTAGAAAGGTTTAAAAACCTCGATGAAGGCATTGCTACAGATCTTAACGACATTGTTGCCCTCGTATCTCAAATATGCGGAACACCGGTAGCACTTGTTACCCTGCTTGATAACGAAATACAATGGTTTAAGGCAGCCGTAGGTACCGATATTACCAATACACCCGTAGGCATATCTTTTTGTACCACAACCATTCAACAGGATGGGATAAACATTATAAAAGATATGGAGAAGGATGAGCGCCACAGCCAAAACCCCCTTGTTACCGGCAATCCAAATGTTCGGTTTTACGCGGGGGCACCCCTGATTACAAAAGATGGTTACGCCGTTGGCAGCTTGTGTGTAGTTGATATGCAACCGCGAGACTTAAGCCAACATCAGCAAAAAGCCCTGCAGGTGATGTCTAAACAAGTGGTGAACCTGATGGAGCTTAACTGGGGCCTAAAGGTAATGGAAGACCAGCGAAACAAAGAGTTGGAACAGGCAGAAGCCATTGCAGAGTCGGAATTAAAGTTAAAGGCTATATTTGACAGTAGTAAGGATACCCACTTACTTATCGATAAAAACTTTGAGGTGATGGCATTTAATAAATCAGCCTCATCTTTCATACATACAACCTATGGCCATGTATTAATGAATGGCGACAACCTTTTAGACTATTCTGATCCCAAAATTGTAGGGCAGTTAAAAAAGTACTGCAAGGCCGCTATGAATGGCAGATCGGTAAAGCGCGAATGGCATATAATGGCAGGAACCCCTTATTCCTGCTGGATGAACACCACTTTTGTGCCCGTAAGGAACAAAACGGGAGAGGTTATAGGTGTGGCGTTAAACTCTACCGATATTACCCACCATAAAAAGCAGGAAGCTTACATAAACGTGCAAAACGAAGCGCTTAACCGCATTGCCATTATACAATCGCATGAGTTGCGCAGGCCGGTTGCATCGTTACTTGGTATTATGGACCTGATAAAGATGGAAAATGTAGACTTTAATTATTTTGATATGATGGAGCTTACCGTTAATGAACTTGACGAGAAGATACGCGGAATAGTTAAAGATTCGGAGAATACGCTGCATGGCCGCCACCTCGCTGTAGTAGCATAGTAAGCTTTATAGCATTGTTATGACTTGCTTTTATGTAGCATTTGCACTTATGTGGATAATTATGCCTACCTTGCGCACTTTAATAAATAAAATAATGCAAAAAGAAGGAACAGTAAAATTTTTCAATGAGACAAAAGGTTTTGGATTTATCACACCTGATGGTGGTGGTGCCGACGTATTTGTTCATTCAACAGGTCTGATCGACGAGATTCGTGAAAACGATAAAGTTGAGTTCGAAGTAGAAAACGGTAGAAAAGGCTTAAACGCAGTAAACGTAAAAGTTGTTTAATTATATATTAATCTGCTAAATGTTACAGAAAACATCCGCTCCCAAAGGGGCGGATGTTTTTTTTGCGGCCAGATTTTTTGATCAGCAACCTGGGTGTCCCATTCCGTCCCGTTTTTTTAAAAGTGGGACACCTTGTATTTAACTTAATTACCTTAAATCTGATATTTAATATTTTTGTTTGACTATTTATTTAAAATGGTCAACAATGTAAAGTAGTGATTGACAGTATTTTGATATAAATTTCTCACTACTGTAATAATTAGTGGGACAGTAAACCTATAACAGGTTTAACCTAATCATTTCCGCTCATCCAGAATGCCACGGGATGCCAGGGCTATCAAACCCATTAAAACAGGTATAAGTGTATCAAATAAGTGGCGCAATAGCCGGTGCCCGGCATGTTCTTTTCTGTCGAAAGTGGGGAAGAGTTTATATTTAAGTACAATAAGTATAGCTACCAGTACAACGGTTATTAAATAAAATACTTTTCTAAAGTGGCCCGACTTTAATAAATCTGTTGATATTTCCCAGGTTATACTAACCTTAACGCTATAGCCCTTGCTTTGTGTGATGATTACACGCGGATTGCTATTACATTAAACTTAATACGAAAAGTTTAAACACTGCGGCATGGCATTTGTTACTTAAGTACAAAAACATCTACTTAAAAGTAAATTATATGAAAGACCAAGCAAAAATTATAGCAGCACTTTTAGTGGGTGCTGCAGCAGGCGCCGCATTAGGTTTATTGTTGGCACCTGAAAAAGGTGAAGACTTAAGAGGCGATATTGCTGATTATGTGAACGACCTTGTTGACAAAGCAAAAAACAAAGCGCAAAGTACTGCCGATAATGTTAAAGAATACGCCAGCAACACGGTAGATTCTGTAAAATCTCGTTTCAGCGGTGCTGTTAGCGATGCAGAAGGCGCTTATGATAACGCAAAATCAAAAGCTACAGACTATGCTGAAAACGGTGTTGATAGCGCGAAATCAAAAGTGAAAAGTACCGCTAACGACTGGAACAACTCTATCCAGAACGCATAATTCGGTATTAATATACAATAGCAAAGCCCTGCAGACTATAGTCGGCAGGGCTTTCTTATTTGTAATGGCGGTAAGCGATAGCCAACGGAGGGATTTAATATTGATTTGTCATTTAGAACGAGCTATAGCGAGGAGAAATCCTGTTCTTCCATGCAGGTAGGCGACTTGCATGTCTAACAAGATTTCTCCTCGTTCCTCGTTCGAAATGACATTTCAGTATTATTTGATTGTAATATTTACTTCCCCTTAGGCGACCAGGTATTATCCTTGGTATTAGCATCCATGTAAATGCCGTTATCCAACGTGATAGATTTTAGGCTTTTGCCACGGTCATTCGTAAAAGTAACCAACGTTTGTTTTTGGTTTGCTTCCCAAACCGCAGGCGTTTTATGGATGGTTTTTGTTGTGCCGTCGGTATAGGTAACCACAACATCAAACGGTATCGCAAAGCCACCTATGTTTGCTACTGTAATGGTGTAACCATCTTTACCGGTTACGGCGGTTTTTATAGCCAGGTCGGTATAGTAATTGGTAAAGAACCAGTTGTTAAAGAACCAGTTTAAGTTACGGCCCGATACATTGCTCATGGAGTTAAAGTAATCCCATGGTATAGGGTGTTTTCCGTGCCACCTGTCCATGTAACCGTGCAGGGCTTTCTTAAATAATTCATCGCCCAGCATATCTTTTAATGCTAAATAACTTAACGATGGTTTGCCGTAGGCATTGTTACCGTAGCCGGTGGTCAGCTCGCTGGTTTGTGTAATTACCGGGATGTCCTGGTTGCTCGAGCGGTTATTGATCCAGCCATTGATGCGGAACTGCTTGTAAAACTCATCGGCCTTGGCTTTGCCTTTTTCGGCAGTGCCAATTAAGTATTCTAAGGTTGTAGCCCAGCCCTCATCCATAAACGCGTAGCGGGTTTCGTTGATACCCATATAAAACGGAAACCAGGTGTGCGCTATTTCGTGATCCTGCACAAGTTGTGCAAAGCCCGGGTCGCCCATTTGGCTGTCGTTCACCATCATGGGGTACTCCATATCGGCAAAGCCTTGGAAGGCTGTCATCTTGGGGAACGGATAAGGTACTCCCGGCCAGTTATGGCTAAACCAACCCAAGGCGTTGCGACCGTATTGTACAGAGTTCTTAAAATCAGTACCGCTTACAGAATAAGCAGCCTGCATGCTGGAGCGCCTGCCGGTTTTGCTATCGACAATCACGCTGCCCGCGTCCCAAATGTAGTGGTCGCTTATGCCAACGGCTACGTCGCTAATGTCGGTAGCGGTCCAGGTCCAGGTGTTGCCGCCTTTTTGGTTAGTTACCTTATTGCCGGTAACCTCTTCAAGGGTAGCAACATGAATGGTGCTATCGCTTGTGAATGATTTTTGCAAACGATCAGAATATTCCTTTTGTAAAACTTCGGTTGGGTTTTGCAGGGTACCTGTAGCCCAAACAATAAAGTTTTTAGGCACAGTTACATTTAGGGTATAGTCGTTAAAGTCGTTATAAAATTCTTGGGCGTCTGTAAATGCCACACGGTCCCAACCGTTGTAATCATCATATACAGAAACACGCGGGTAAAAATAAGCAAGGTAATAGCTGGTGCTGTCTATCTGCCCTTCGCGGCCACTTTGTTTAGATGCATCAAAATGCCAGGCGATGTTTAGCTTGACAGAATCATGCGGCATTAACGGTTTTGGCAACGCTACCAGTTGGTTAGTAGATGATGCCTGGTCGTTGTTCCACGCCCTTTTTTGGCCGGCAATCATAAAAGTGTCTATCTGCACGCCCGAGGTCAGGTAATCAGGGCTCGCGTCACCCATCCGTGCCGAACCGGGGCGGTGTATGTTCAGGATCAGCTTCATGTTCAGCCTTTTTAGGGTATCGGGGCTGTTGTTGATATAGGTTATTGTTTCGGTACCCTTTACGGTGGTTAACGGCGGCGCGGCAGTAATGTGAATGTTGTAGCGTGCGCGGTTTTGCCAGTATTTTGCACCGGGTTTACCGTCGGGGCTACGGGTGCCGTTATCATACGCTTTTTTAATATCGCGCGGCATGTAAAGGCTTTGGGCCTGCAATTGTAACAGCGCTATGCTGCAGGTTGCAGTTAACAGGATCTTTTTAAACATAATAAATGATTGGTTTTTGTAAAAACACGTAACAAATGTAGAATTTATATAGGCAAATCTTTGAGTATTCAGGTAAACGAATTGTTACAATACTCACTTGTTTGCCGAGATTAAATTATATTCCTTTGTAACAAGTTATTTTAGTAGGGGTATTAAATAACTATACAAAGCCGGACTTTTGGGTCCGGTTTTGTTATTTTATAACGTTATGGTTTGTTTTAATCCGTAATGTATTCCTTTGCTATCAGCGTAAACAACTTATCGTTATCTGCCGACTCATCAAAGTTCTCGGTAAGTAACTGCTTCACTTTATCGTACTTCAATAATTTGGCTATCATAATAAGCATGCGGTAAGATGTTATATTGATATGCTCCAATACTTGCAGGTAAAGCATTAGGTCAAGGTCATTTAATAGCGGGATAGTTTGTTCATGATCCAGGCAAAACTCATCTTTAACAATAGATCTGATGGGGTTACAAACCTCCGGCGAGGGTTTCTCGCCAATCAGTTCATAAATTTCTTCCATCCGTTCTATCTGGTTTTTAACATCGCCGCCAAATTCGCTTACAGCAAGCTCAAGCGCTTTAAACGATGCCAGTTTAATAAGGTCATCGGTACGCTGTTGTAAAAAACGCTTGCCGTTGTATATGCGGGTTAAATGGTGTAGAAAGATCTGCTTTAAAAATGCATCATCGGGGGCGGGGGGAGTATTTGGGGCCATGGCTAATATTAAACTGTGAAAGGGAAAAAACAAATTTAAATAAAAGAACTGTTAATATACATTTAGAGTTTAATTGACAGTACAACTATCATTTTTAGGCCTTTGCTGCTTATTATTGTACCATGAGATATAAGTTAGGGGATTTTGTACGCTTTGTTGACGAGAAACTGGAAGGATACGTAACACGTATTATTGATGAACAGATGATTGGTGTTACCGTTGAAGACGATTTTGAGATCCCGGTTTTGGCCAGCAAAGTAACCTATGTACATGGCCACGGCGCCGAAAGCCACGATGAGGAATACATTGCCGATGTAAAACCTATAGGCGAGTTTAAAAGCAAGGGCGTGCACATTGCCGTTGTTGCAGATGCCAAAGCGCAGGCACTGGTACATTTATACGTTATAAACGAAACCTCATACCAATTGCTTGCAAGTGTAACCGCGCAGCAGCAAAAGGATTTTAAAGGCGAATTTGCCGGTGTTATTGATCCCAACGGTGTGGCAAAGGTATATTCGGCTAAACTGTCTGACCTGCAATTGTGGCCGAAGCTCATCTTCCAGGTATTATTCTTTACTAAGCAAAATCAGCCATCGGTTGCCCCTTTAAATGTTACAGAGCAATTTAAAGCCAAGGACTTTTCGGGAGCTAAGAAGATAGTGCCCTATATTAAACAGCAAGGCTGGATGATACAATTGGACGAGCCTGAGCTGATCATAGATGCCGAAAAACTAAAAGAAAGTTTTTTTAAACCCGCCGAAGAAAAGGCGCAAACCGTTGCCAAACCTGTAAGCGAGCTTGACCTGCATATTGAAAAGCTGCGTGACGACTACCAGTTTTTAAGCAGCAGCGAGATCCTGAACATCCAAACCGACCATTTTAAAAAAGCATTGGACGCTGCCATTGTACACCAAATGCCAGATATAACTTTTATACATGGTACAGGTAACGGCATCCTAAAGCACGAACTGCACAAATTGCTTAGCAAGCACCCTAAAGTGCAAACTTTTATGGATGCCCGTAAAGAAAAATTTGGTTATGGAGCTACAAAGGTAGTTTTGAAGTAAGCTTTAAATTTTTGGAAATGAAATAATTTATTGGTTTATAATAATTAATCGTAATATTGCGATTGATATGGGTGTTACAAAAACAGATATTTTTACCGATGGACAAAACAAGCTGGCTATGCAATTAAAAGCAATTGCACACCCTGCGCGTATCGCTATTCTGCAACACATCATTAAAGCCAATGCCTGTATTTGCGGCGATCTGGTAGATGAGTTGGGCCTGGCACAAGCAACTATATCTCAGCATTTAAAAGAATTAAAAAATGCCGGTCTTATACAGGGTACTATAGAGGGAGTAAGCATATGCTATTGCATCGAACCAATTGCCTGGAAAAACTTACAGAATGAGGTAAATGCCATGTTCGCATCCTACAAAGCTGTGAATACTTGCTGTTAAAAATTTTTTGCTTAAATCAATCGTAATATTGCGATAATAAATCATGGATATGGAAACTTTAAAATGGAACAACTTTAAGCAAATACTGCAGGCAAACCCGCAGTTGACTTTACAATTTCAATACGCTGAAGATAAATGGGTGGATGCATCTTACCACATCACCGAGATTAAGCAGGCGCCTATAACATCGGTTGATTGTGGCGGCGTAATGAATAAATGGACAGAGGTAATTGTACAGCTTTGGGAACCGCAAGATGAGGAAAAGGAAAGTGCTATGCAGGTAAGCAAAGCTTTGTCTATTGTTAACCTTGTTGAAAAAACCTTACCCTTAGATGCCGACGCTATGGTTAAAATTGAATTTGGCAACCCGCAATTTGACACCCGCCAAATGCTTATCAAAGACGTTGTCATAGACGACGATAACCTGGTAGTTGATCTACGCCCGGATGCTGTGCAATGTAAAGCTATAAACCGTGGTGGTAGTTGTGGTACTGATAATAAGGGCGAAGAATGCTGCACGCCGGTAGCAGAAGTTAAACCAAAATTACAAATTAAAAATCTGGCTGCCGAAGCACCTTGCTGCACCCCGGCATCAGGCTGCTGTTAATACAATGAAGAATATTTTAGTACTATGTACCGGCAATAGCTGCCGCAGCCAAATAGCAGAAGGTTATATACGCCATTATGTGGGCCATAAAGCAACAGTTTACAGCGCTGGGATAGAAACCCATGGTGTTAACCCCAAAGCCATCCATGTAATGGCAGATGATGGAGTAGATATTTCGGCACACACCTCTAATAATGTAAGTGAGTATTTGAATATCCCGTTTGATTATGTAATTACGGTATGCGATAATGCAAATGAGGCTTGTCCGTACTTTCCGGGAGATGTAAGACGGTTTCATCATAACTTTCCCGACCCTGCAAAGGCTACAGGAACGCCGGAAGAAGTGATGGCTGAATTTACGCGCGTACGTGATATGATCAAAATATACGCTCATGATTTTGTAAAACAACATATTCTATAATATGACGGCCAACAATTGCGCCCCGGCAGCCAATCGCAAAAAGCTTGGCTTTTTAGACAGATACCTTACCTTATGGATCTTTACGGCTATGGCATTAGGTGTAGCTATAGGCTACTTTATACCTTCTGCACCTGCTTTTATTAGTTCATACTCCAGCGGCACCACGAACATCCCTTTAGCCGTTGGGTTGATATTGATGATGTATCCGCCTTTGGCGAAAGTAAAGTACGAGGATCTTGGCGAGGTTTTTCGAAACACTAAAGTGCTAAGCCTATCACTATTTCTGAATTGGATTGCGGGGCCTATATTGATGTTTGCGTTAGCTCTCATTTTTCTGTACGATAAGCCCGACTACATGATAGGCCTTATTTTAATAGGCCTTGCCCGATGCATAGCGATGGTTATTGTATGGAACGAACTTGCCGAAGGTAATCGCGAGTATGCCGCGGGATTGGTGGCTTTGAACAGTATTTTCCAGGTGTTGCTTTATAGTGTTTACGCCTACGTTTTTATTACGGTGCTGCTGCCCCTTTTTGGCGTAAAGGGCGCAGTTGTGAACATCACCATCGGCCAGATAGCAAGATCGGTAGGCATTTATCTTGGGGTACCGTTTGCAGCAGGCATTTTGAGCAGGTACGCGTTAATTAAATTAAAGGGAGAGGCATGGTTTGGTCAACAATTCCTGCCTGTAATATCACCCATAACACTTGTAGCCCTACTATTCACCATAATTGTAATGTTCAGCCTGAAAGGACAGCTCATCATTCAGATCCCGCTGGATGTAGTACGTATTGCTATTCCACTTATTATCTATTTTGCAATTATGTTCATGGTAAGTTTTTTTGCCGGCAAATATATGGGCGCCGATTATTCAAAGAACGCGTCTATAGCTTTTACTGCTGCGGGTAATAATTTTGAACTGGCCATTGCCGTAGCAATAGGGGTTTTCGGTATTAATTCGGGCGAGGCCTTTGCCGGTGTTATCGGCCCGCTAGTAGAAGTGCCGGCTTTAATTGTACTGGTAAAAGTTGCAATGTGGCTTCGAGATAAATATTATTATAAAATTTAAATGTCCTGATTATCGTTTATCGGCATGGTAATTGTTTTATAGTTAATAGTTATAAACCATTAAATAATATATACCATGAAAAAGATAAGTTTAATAATGGCGACGGCCTTCGCAGCACTTGCTATTAATGCCACTGCCAAAACTCATACCACACCGGCCCATAAGGCATTATTGTTAACAGGCAATTTAACTGCCCAGCAGGATACTGTGCCTAAAAAACAAAAAACAAAAACTACTACACCAACACGTAGCACAACGCCTACCACGCCAATGAGCCCAACCAGCCCAATGACGCCAACAAACCCTACTAACCCAAGTTACCCTACAACACCAACAAACCCTACGGTTCCAACCAGCCCAACTAATCCTACTGTACCAACAGCGCCGGTACCAACCATGCCATCGCCAACAGTACCATCTACAAGTCCAACAAGTCCTACGGTGCCAACACAAAGCCCAACTGTACCAACGCAAAGCCCAACAGTGCCAAGCAGTACATCGCCAACAGCGCCACGTACTACTTCGCCATCAACAACACCGGGCAATACATCACCTGGTAGCACAAGCCCATCGTCTACAGGTACGCCACGTACAACAGGCAGGTAATACATATTATATATAAATGCGAGGAAGGCCGGTAAAGCGAAAGTTCTACCGGCCTTTTTTATAGTTATGGATAAATGTTAAGCTTCCTTCTCTACAAAATTTTTAAGGCTGATACCAAGTATATGGTTCCAGCCTTTTGTAAAGCTATCCACACCAAAATCCGGCCCGTTTTGGGTAAAGCTGTCTAAGCCGGTATGTGTTATGCGCACCAGCGTTTTATCCCCTTCAGGGAACAATTCAAAACTTACTTCAGAGCTTCCGGGAAAACCATCATAAGCCCAGGTATAACTTAGTTTCTTCTCCGGCTCTACAGCGGTAATGCGGCAGTTGTGCGTAAACTTTTCGCCTGTGCTGCCTTGTCCGGCAAAGCTAAATTCAAAACCAATGCGTGGTTCAAAGCTTTCCAGTTTAAAATACCATTGTTTCATTTTCTCGTTATCGGTAAGGGCCTGCCATACTTGGCTAACGGGTGCGTTAAGCGTGCGCTCAACTACTAAAGGTTGGTTTTGCATAATTATGTAGTTTTTGGTTCGTTGTTTAAAAAATCTTCAAGCGCATCCAGTTTGCCGGTCCAAAAGGCGCGGTATTGTTCGGCCCATTTAGCAACCTGCTCCAGTTTTTTAAGGTTGGCATGGCAGTAACGTTCGCGGCCCTGTTGTTTAATGGTAATAAGGCCGCACTCCGTCAGGATCTTTATGTGCTTACTTATGGCCGGTCTGCTAATTTCAAACTTGTCTGCAACAGCGTTTAAATTAAGTTCACGGTGTGCAAGCAAGTTAATAATATCGCGGCGGGTAGGGTCGGCAATGGCCTGGAATACATCTCTTCTCATATTACGTAACCTAATGGTTACGCAAATATATATGTCACCACTCGGTTACGCAAATTTTAATTAAGATTTTTTTGGAAACCATTGTTTACCCGTAATGTTAAAATAACATAACACCAATTAATTCTACCATGGCAGATATAGCTAAACGCTTTCCACAAAACCCGTTAATATCCCCTAAAAATTTACAACCAAGCGCCGAAGGCCTGCACATAGCATGCCTGTTAAACCCCGGCGTATTTAGGTTTGATGGAAAAGTATGGCTGTTGGTGCGTGTTGCCGAGCGGCCCCAGCAAAGCGAGGTACATGTTTCTTTCCCGATACTTACAGCCACCGGCGAAACGACTATCATGGAGATAGCACTTGATGACAGCGACCTGATAGCTACTGATGCCCGTGTGGTGCGGTATAAGGGTGTCGATTATCTGACGACGCTTTCGCACCTGCGTTTGCTTTGCAGCGATGATGGCGTGAGCTTTTATGAACCCGAAGGCTATAAAAAAATGTTTGGAATTGGCCCCCTGCAAACCTTCGGGATAGAGGATTGCCGGGTAACGCGTTTAGAAGATAAATTTTACCTCACCTTTACCGCCGTGAGCGATAGCGGGGTAGGTGTAGGCATGCGTACCACTACCGACTGGAAAACTTTTGAAGCTCATGGTATGATACTGCCACCACACAATAAGGATGTAGCCATTTTTGAAGAAAAAATAAACGGTAAGTTTTATGCCTTGCATCGCCCAAGCAGCGTGGATATAGGCGGCAACTACATCTGGATAGCCGAATCTCCGGATGGCGAGCACTGGGGAAACCATAAATGTATTGTTAAAACGCGCGAAGGTATGTGGGATAGCGCCCGCGTTGGCGCAGGCGCGGCACCCATTAAAACAGATAAAGGCTGGCTGGAAATTTACCATGGTGCCACCAAAGAGCACAGGTATTGTCTGGGTGCCATATTGCTGGACCTTAACGACCCCTCAAAAGTTGTTGCCCGCACTACTGACCCAATTATGGAGCCAACCGAAGCTTACGAAACCACAGGTTTTTTTGGCCACGTAGTATTTACCAACGGCCATGTGGTTGATGGTGATACTGTTACTATATATTATGGTGCTGCCGATGAATTTGTTTGCGGTGCAACATTTTCTATAGCACAAATGCTGGCCGCTATGGGCGTATAACTAAAACGTTTGCGTGCTTTGCAAAAAAATGTATTAAACATTTTTAATACATTGCCTTTTTATTAGCCAATTATGAAGAGCTTTTTAGATGAGGACTTTTTGCTGCATTCTGATACCGCACGCGATCTGTATCACAACCACGCGAAAGACCTCCCCATTATAGATTACCACTGCCACCTGCCGCCCGATCAAATTGCCGGGAATATTAATTTTGCCAGCATAACCCAGGCATGGTTGCAGGGCGACCATTATAAATGGCGCGCTATGCGTGCCAACGGTATAGATGAAGCTTACATTACCGGCAGCAAGCCCGATAGAGAGAAATTTCAGCAATGGGCGGATACCGTCCCTTATACCCTGCGCAACCCGCTATATCACTGGACACATCTTGAGTTACAGCGGTATTTTGGCATAACATCACGCCTGATGCCGGGCACTGCCGATTTTATATACGACGATTGTTCTGATAAGCTGCAAAGCCCGGAGTTTTCGGTACAGCAGCTCATCAAAAAAATGAATGTAGAGGTCATATGCACTACCGATGACCCACTTGATGACCTTAGCCACCACGATCAAATTAAAAGGGATGGAGCAACTTCAAAAGTTTTCCCGGCGTTCCGGCCGGATAGGGCGATGTACATTGAGGATGTGGTAGTGCTAAACGCTTACATCAACAGGCTCGAGGAAGTATCTAATACCAGCATCAATACCTTTGAAGATTATTTGTACGCGCTAAAAAACCGGCACCATTATTTTGCCGCTAATGGCTGTACGGTGGCCGACCACGGTGTTGAGCACATGTATGCCGAGGAATATACAGATGAGGAAATGCGCGACATTTTTGAGAAGGTGCGTACCGAAAAGAAGGTCACTAATACTGAAAAGGTAAAGTTTAAATCGGCCATGTTGTACAACTTCGCGGTATGGAACCAGGAGAAGGATTGGGTACAGCAGTTCCATTTAGGGGCTTTGCGTAACAACAACAGCCGCCTGCTTAGCCAGCTTGGGCCTGACACAGGTTTTGACTCTATGGGCGATTTTAGCCAGGCCCGGCCGCTTGCAAAGTTTTTGAATAAACTGGATAAGGACGAACGCCTTGCCAAAACCATTATTTACAACCTTAACCCGGCTGATAATGAAATGATGGCCGCCATGATAGGTAACTTTAACGATGGCTCTGTTGCAGGTAAAATTCAATATGGGTCGGCGTGGTGGTTTCAGGATCAGAAGGATGGCATGATCCGGCAGATCAACGCCCTCTCTAACATGGGGCTGCTGAGCCGTTTTATAGGTATGCTTACCGATTCGCGCAGCTTCCTGTCGTTTCCCCGCCACGAATATTTCAGGCGCATACTTTGTAACCTGTTTGCTGATGATATTGTGAATGGCGAACTGCCAAACGACATTGAATGGACAGGTAAAGTGATACAGGATATCTGCTACTACAATGCAAAAAACTATTTTAAATTTAAGCTTTAAGCGGGATATATATCGCCACAAGCGTGCCCTTGTTCTGGTCGGATGATATATCAACCGTACCTTTTAGA
The DNA here is from genome assembly GCF_042676625.1 of Mucilaginibacter lutimaris. Classification (NCBI taxonomy): domain Bacteria; kingdom Pseudomonadati; phylum Bacteroidota; class Sphingobacteriia; order Sphingobacteriales; family Sphingobacteriaceae; genus Mucilaginibacter; species Mucilaginibacter lutimaris. The sequence goes on along the minus strand of NZ_JBHTIA010000013.1, from coordinate 252,069 downwards.
TAGCTTACACGGGTGATGATATTTTTAAGGCCTATGCCCTCAAATTTCATCTTATCCTGTGTGTTAAAGCCAATACCGTTATCTTCAATGGTTACCGAAATATTATCAGCCTCGCGGGTTAGGTTAATATCCAGGCGGTTTGCTTTAGCATGTTTTATAACATTATTAACACACTCCTGCACAACCCGGTAAAGTACTATCTCAACGTTATTGTCAAGGCGTTCTTCCAGCCCGTAGGCCTCCAGGTTTACTTTTAAGTGCTGCGAATCTATCTTGTTCACAAAGTCTTTAATGGCCGATGCCAGACCTATCTTCAACAGGATATTCGGCATCATCTGGTGGGCTATGGTGCGTACTTCCTTACAGCTTTCATCAACCATGGCAAGGGTTTTTTCGGCAAGGGCCTGCTCATCGGCATTCACTAAAACTACGCGGTCCATCAGACTGCTCAGGTTCATACGCACCGCCGAAAACAACTGCCCCACACCATCATGCAGATCGGCTGCTATCCGTTTGCGTTCCTTTTCTTCGGCTTGTATTATACCCTTGGTGGCCATGTCCTGCTGATACAAAACCGCCGCCTGTAAAACGCCGGCTTGTTTCAATTTGTAGCTACGGTAAGCTTGTGTGCCTATAATAATAGCCACCACAAATAATGCCGCTATAATGGCTATGGTAGTATTTCGGCGGGTTATCTCAAACTGTTGCAGCTGTATCAGCTTCTGTTTGCGTTCGGTCTCAAATTTTACGTTCAGTTCCGATAGCTGCCGGGTACTTTCAACATTGATAAATTTGTCTTTAGTGGTGGCATAAAGCTTATGGTAGTTAAAAGCATTTTTATAATCGCCGGCTTTGGCAGCAGCATCGGCCATACTTTCGTAGGCTGCCTCAACAATTTCAATGGCATTTATTTTTTTTGCTATAGCGATGCTTTTGTTGCAGTAAGTAAGCGCGTTTTTATATTCTCCCATTTCGCCATACAGGTTGCCAATGTTGTTATAAGTGGCCGCCATCATCCATTTGTCGCCCGTTTTTTCTGATAGCTTTAAGGCCCTTAAATTATACTCAAGCGAAGAACCGTAATTCTTTTGAAATTTATAAACTATGGCTACATTACTTAGCGCCATAGAGATCTTTGCAGTGATGTTTTTTCGGGTATAAACGTCAAGTGCGTTCTTGTAAGCAACAATGGCTTTATCGTACTTTAACTGCTGCTCGTAAACGGTGCCTTTGTTGTTCTGGCAATCGGCAACCAGTTCTTCATTGTTAATTTCGCGGGCAATAGTTTCGGCCTTTTCATAGTAACTAAGGGCGTCATCAAACTTTTTCCAGCTAATGTATAGCGCGCCAATGTGTTTGTAGATATGAGCTACCAGATCCTTATCATTTATTTGTTCGGCTTTTGTGAAGGCTTGCTGATAATTGCCCAGGGCTTTAATATTTTCGCCCTTATCGGCGTTTATGCGGCCGAGGTTTATGCGGGCTTCAATGTAATCTTTGGCGTTATCGGATTTGTTTGCCAGAATAGCCACCTCTGCAAACAGGATCTGCGCGGTGTCTATATTGCCACTTTTAAGCTGCGCGTTAGCAAGTTTGAGGCGTAGGGTTATGTTGTCCGGAAATTTTTTCAACTCGGCAGCGAGGGTGTCGGTATGACCGGGCTGCGCGATTATCCTGATAGGGGACATCAACAACAAAAGCGCTAAAAATTTAAAAAACGCGGTTGGTTTAAACTGGATTTGGCTTTTATACATATCAATAGGTGTAGGATCGCATCTGCATTCACAAAAGCGGGGGCAGTTTGGCGTAATGCAAATGATGTATTAAAGTTGTACAAAGCCAAGTGCAACCCATATACCGCAAATCACGCATTTTTATGTACGGAAAGTTAGCGGGCATAATATTGGGGCTTTGCGATTCCCTCCCACGGAAGGGTGCAGGGAGGGGTTTCGCCGGCGTTTAATTCGAACTTACCCCTCCCTGCTATCACTCTGGCTCCGCGCCCCTCCCCAAGGAGTGAATAGAAGGACGCGTTAAAAAACTTTTGCAAATTCTTTAAAAAGTATCTTATATTTAAAAAGCAATTATTAACCCGTGCCGGTGGCCTTTGCCGGTTTGTTCACACCCTATCATTCATTATTAAATGACCGAAAAAAAAGCCGAAGAAATTTCTGCATCTGATGGTGTTAATACATCGCCGTTTACCTACGAGCGCCTTTACTCGCTTGATGCCCTACGCGGCTTCGATATGTTTTGGATATTGGGTGGCGAAGAAATTTTTCATACGCTTGCCAAAGCAACTGGCTCGCCTTTCTGGAAAACCATCGCCAACCAGTTTACCCATCCCGACTGGAACGGCTTCCATCTGTACGACCTCATCTTCCCGCTGTTTTTGTTCCTGGCGGGAGTGGCAACGCCTTATTCAACCGGTCGAGAGTTAGAAAAGGGCGCAACCAAAGGTCAGCTGGTTATGCGGGTAATGAAACGCGCGGCCATTTTGGTGCTGCTTGGCCTGCTGGTAAACAACGGGCTGAAAACATTGAAACCTTTCGAAGAGATCCGCTTCGCATCGGTTCTTGGCCGCATAGGTATCGCTTATATGTTCGCCAATATTATTTACCTGTACGCCAACCGCAAATGGCAAATGGCGTTTTTCTGGTTCTTTATAATCGGCTACTACCTGCTTTTAAAATTTACATCCGCTCCCGGTTTTGCCCCCGGCGATCTGACCATGCAGGGTAACTTTGCCTCTTATATGGACAGGCTGATACTGCCGGGCAAACTTTACCTCGGCATTCATGATCCTGAAGGGTTGTTCTCTACCATTCCCGCCATTAGTACGGGATTATTGGGAGTGTTGGCCGGGAGCTTATTAAAAACCGGGCACCAGCATAAAGGCCGCAAAGCGTTTATTTTGGCTGTTGTGGGGATAGTATTTTTGGTGCTGGCGCAAATCTGGAATCTGGATTTCCCGATCAATAAGAACCTGTGGACAAGCTCGTTTGTGCTGCACGTGGGCGGTTTAAGCCTGTTATTGCTTGCGCTGTTTTACTATGTGATAGATGTGTTGGGCTACAAAGCCTGGGCATTTTACTTCAAGGTAATTGGCATGAATTCCATACTTATTTACATTTCCAGCAAATTCATCAATTGGAATTATGCCACAAACGGTTTCTTTGGCTGGCTGGGCGAACTGGTTGGCGAGCCGTACAATATTGTAGTGATGGCCATCTGTTTTGTGATGGTGAAATGGATGTTCTTATACTTCCTCTACCGCAAAAAAACCTTCTTAAAAGTATAATCTACCTGTTATGAAAAATATAAAATACTTGTTCTGTTTACTATTATCTATTGGGCTTTTACAAACCGCATTGGCACAAATGTCTATCCAGATCTTGCCGAAACTGTTGCTGCGTTTGGACGACATCGGCATGAACCATTCTGTAAACATGGCCATGAAAAAAATGGCGGATACCAAAATGCCGTTCTCAGCCTCGGTGCAGTTTGCCTGCCCCTGGTACCAGGAAGCAGTAGAGATATTGAAGAAAAACCCGCAGATAAGCGTTGGCGTACACCTCACCCTAACCTCCGAGTGGAAGAATTATCGTTGGGGGGCAGTTACAGGCCGCGAAGCGGTGCCAAGCCTGGTTGATAAGAATGGCTACTTTTATCAAAGTACTGAGGCATTTGCTAAAAGCGGGTATAAGATAGAAGAGGTTGAAAAGGAATTATCGGCACAAATAGAACGTGCCCTGGCATCCGGCTTAAAAATATCTTATATAGACCCGCACATGGGCATCGCTTTGTCGACCCCGGCATTGAGGGCATTAACCGAAAAGCTGGCAAAAAAATATAAACTGGGTATATCTACCCTAAGCGAACAGGTGTACTTTGGCGAAACCTATAAGGAAATGTGGGGTGAGCCTGTCGCCACAAAAAAGAAAGCGTTTTTAGCTTATATAACCAACAAGTTAAGCAAGACCAGGCCCAACCTTGTAGTGATACATGTTGCCCTGCAAGACCCAGAAATGAACGCCTTGTTTGACATGAACAGCAGTATGATGAACACCAAAGCAGGAAAGCCGCTTACCGCCCTGCACCGCCAAACAGAACTGAACATGCTGCTATCTCCGGAGTTTAAGAAGCTGGTGGGACTAAAATTTGAACTGACCAACTATACCGAACTGATAAAGGAGCGTGGCCTGGATGCCATGAAGCTTGAAACCGTAAAAAACTAACCATGGAACGTAGGTTGTTTGTAAAATTATCAGCCTTCACGGCAATTGCGCTTACGCTGCCTTTTGCTGAAAGCTGTAATAGCGGGTCAAAGGAAATGGCTATAGCGCAACCGCTATTGTTTTCACACTTGGTGGATGCTAAAACCATAAAGGAGGCGGGGGCGGATTACCTGAAAACACATGCCACAGAAAACGACCGGGAAAAATTAGCTCAACTGCTAATGGGTGGCAAAGATGTGGCTAAACTTAGTAAGGATGAGATCCAAACACTGCTTGATAAACAAGTAACCGCCGATTTTAAGACCGGAAGGGTGCTGCAGGTAAGCGGTTGGGTAATGTCGCAAACCGAAGCAAGGCAGTGTGCACTTTATACTTTACTTAAAGCTTAAGCCATGCATATCGACGCGAGAAATATCGAAAATAACAGCATCATCGAGGGCGATATCTGCATTGTTGGTTCCGGGGCGGCGGGCATTAGCGCGGCACTGGAATTTTTGAATACGCCGTATAAAGTCATCCTGCTTGAGGGCGGCGGCTTTGAGTATGAAAAGCAAATGCAGGACCTATACAAAGGTAAAACTACCGGGCAACGATATTACCCGCTCGAGTCGGCAAGGCTGCATTACTTTGGGGGTACTACGGGGCATTGGTCGGGCTTTTGTTCCACCTTTGACGCTATCGATTTTAAGGAACGCGAATGGGTACCGCATAGTGGGTGGCCAATTACGCGCGAAGACCTGGATCCATATTATCCGCGTGCCCACAAAAACCTCGACCTTGGCCCGTACGAATATGATGTAAAATACTGGCAGGGTAAAGACCCTGAGTTAAAATCGCTCCCCTTTGATGGCGATGCGGTTTATAACAAGATGTGGCAATTTAGTAAGCCCACACGCTTTGGTACCAAGTACCGCGATACCATTGTGAAAGCGCCTAACATACACCTGTATACCTACGCCAATGTAACGGATATTACAGCTAATGAAAATGCATCAGCGGTAACGCAGGTAACCGTAAAGAACCTGGCAGGTAAACAGCATACCGTTAAGGCCAAACAGTTTATTATTGCCTGCTGCTCTATACAGAACGCGCGCCTGCTGCTGGCCTCAAATAAGCAAATGCCAAAAGGCCTGGGTAATCAGCATGATAATGTGGGCCGATATTTTATGGAACACCTCGAGATAAAATCAGCAGAGCTATGGCTTGCTAAACCCGATGTATTGAAGCTGTATCATTGGGAGTGGGAGATAACCAAGGCCCGTGCCGAACTGGCAATTAGCGAGAAAATGCAGCGCAAGTATAAAATTTTGAATGGCACGGCATCACTTACACCATTGGATATCGCCAAAAACCAACCCGCTTTTATTGATATGTGGACGGCCGATACCGCCCAAACTAAAAAGAACTTTGCCAAACTTGACCAGGCCAACAAGGATGGCGCGAAAAAAGAAGGACATAGGTCATACCAGCTATTTACACGTTTAGAGCAGGCGCCAAACCCCAATAGCCGCGTTACCTTAGATGTTGAAAAAGATGCACTTGGTGTTCCCCGCGCCATGCTGCACTGGGAACTCACCCCGTTAGAGAAACATAGCCTGCGAGGCATCTATAAAATTATCGGCGAGCAAATTGGCATCACCAACGGCGGGCGCGTTAGGCTGATGGATTACCTGCGCGATGAGAACGATAATACCTGGCCCGAATTTACCGGCGGCGGCTGGCATCACATGGGCACAACCCGCATGGCGGCCGACCCTACAAAAGGTGTGGTAGACGCTAATTGCAAGGTGCATGGTATAGCCAACCTGTATATGGCCGGCGCATCTTGTTACGCTACTGCCGCCGCGCCGAACCCAACGCTTACGTTGGTAGCGCTAACCATTAGGCTGGCAGACCATATTAAACGAAAGGTAAAGGCTGTTTAAAAGCTTATTGTTTAGGCTGCTTTTACTTTCTCTTTACTCATCATCACAATGCCAATAGCTATTACTCCCCATAGCAGCATTTGCCAGGTGCTCATGTTCCATTCACCAAGTTTCCAGCTAAGCAGGCCAAAGTATGTGCCTGCCGAGCCACCAATGAAATAGGTGGTCATATAAATGGTATTTAAGCGGCTGTGTGCATGCTCATCCAGCGCGTAGATGCGGGCAAAGTTGGTTATTTGTGTAGCTTGTACGCCAATGTCTAAAAAGAAAATGGCTACTACAAGTGCAACGATCGAATAAGGGAATATCTTTAAAAGAATAACACTTGCTATGACCATCCCTACAGAAATGAGCAGCGAGCGGTGTGTATTGCCTTTATCGGCCAGTTTACCAAACCATGGGGCAACCAGCGCCCCGCCAATAGCTATAAACCCAAACAACCCAATGGTGCTTGCCGAAAAATTAAGCGGCGCATTGCTGAGGTGAAAAGTGAGGGTGGTCCAAAAGGAGCAAAAGATGCCGAAGGTGAAAAAGCCAAGCAATGCCGCCTGCCTCAATATTTTAAACTCGCCTACTAATGATAGCGCCGACTTCAGTAAACCCACATAGTTACCCTTAAACTTCGGCGGAACGTTGGGCAGGTAAAGTTTAAGTAATATGGCCATGATGAACACCATTCCCGCCGATATACCGTAAACAAAACGCCAGCCCAGCCAGCCGGCAATTAATCCACTAATTACGCGTGCGCCCAATATCCCCACCAGAATGCCGCTAAATACTTTGCCAACCGTTTTGCCCCGGTTAACGCTATCTAAAGTGGCGGCCATAGGCATTAATATTTGGGCGGATGTAGCCAGCAGCCCAACCAGCAAGCTCAGTGCATACACCTGATAAAGTTGTGTGGCAAAACTAAAACCTGCAAGGGCTATCATCAGTAATGTGCTTAATAACAGGATAAGGTTTTTGCGGTTTACCTTATCGCCAAGGGGGATGAGAAAAAACATCCCCAGGCCGTAACCCAATTGTGCGAACATCGATACCTTGCCAATTTCGGCCCCCGAGGCATGTACCGATTGGCCTATATCATTAAGAATGGGTTGGTTATAATATATATTAGCTACCGTAACACCTGCCGCAACGGCCATTAGCGGGATAATTGCCGGGTGTAACTTGCTGGTAGTGTTATTTGTCATGCGGCAAACCTAAGCAAATGGGGTTTGCTATCAAATGCAAACATGTTTTATATAGGTTACAATGTATATTTGTGAAAGTAAATTGACAAATGGGCTCAACCGCCATTATTAAATACTAAATAATGATCAGGATCTGTGTTGTAGAAGACGAGGAAAAGGTTTCATCATTTATAAAAAAGGGGCTGAACGAGCACGGCTACGAGGTGGATATTGCCGACACCGGCGAAACCGCGTTAGAAATGGTATGTGCACAGCGATATAACTTAGTGATATTGGATGTTATGCTGCCCGATATGAGCGGTATAGAAATTTGCAGGCAGGTACGTAAACATCAGCCACAATTGCCAATATTGATGTTAAGCGCCCTTGGTACTATAGATGATAAGGTAAGCGGCCTGCACTCCGGTGCTGATGATTACCTGGTTAAGCCATTCCATTTTAACGAATTGCTGGCAAGGATAGAAGCCCTGCTGCGCCGCAAAAAGTTGGCCGATGATGAAGACCATATCTTAAGTTTTGGCGGGTTAAAGCTAAATACCTGGGACAAAACTGCCGAGCGGGAGGGCAAACAAATAAATCTTACCGCCAAAGAGTATAGCTTATTGGAACTGCTGATGAATAACCCCGGCAAGCTTCTATCGCGCGAGTATATTATGGAGCGGGTATGGGGGATAAACTTTGATACGGGTACCAACATGGTGGATGTATATGTAAATTATCTACGCAACAAAATTCAAAAGGGGTTTGATAAAAAGCTGATCCATACGGTAATAGGGATGGGGTATATCTTAAAAGACTAATGAAATTCAATAAATCGCTAATTCAATAAATCACTAATTGAAAATAAAGACCCGGTTATCGTTATACTTTACGCTCATTAGTTCGGGGGCACTGCTGCTGGTATTGGTGGCATTGTATATAGCAGTGTATTCTTTTTTTACTGCCGATTTTTATAGCCGCCTTACCGATCGTACCAACCTGGCTTCGCAACTATATTTAAAAGCCGATGAGTTGGCGGCAGACAGCATGCTGCAAATTCAGCAAAAATACCTCGAGAAACTGCCGGATGAGGTGATCAGGATCTACGACCAAAATAACCTTTCGGCCTTTAAAATGAATCACAATATTTATTGGACGAGGGCAATAATTGACCAGGTACGCCGCGAAGGTTATATGGAGTATGAAGAGGGCGACCGAAAAGTTGTAGGTAAGTTTTATAAAGATAACCAGGGCGATTTTGTGATACTGGCATCTGCGGTTGATGAAAACTCGGCACGGCGTTTAATGATGCTTGGGAAGATCACCGTTATACTGTTCATCATTTTTGGAACAGGGTTGTTTTTTGCCGGGCGGATGTTCGCGCAAAAGGCCCTGTCGCCGGTAGATAAGATCATTGCGCAGATCAGGAACATCCGGTCCAGCAATCTGCACATGCGGGTAAGCCAGGTCAAAAGCCGCGATGAGATTGCCGAATTGATAGACAATTTTAATAGCCTGCTGGCCCATCTACAAAACGCTTTTGAATTGCAGCAAACCTTTGTTGCCAACGCCTCGCACGAGTTGCGCACACCGTTAACCAGTATTATTGGCGAGGTAGAGTTGGCGTTGGAGAAAGAACGCGACCAAAGCGAATATAAACGCATCCTGGCCTCAATAGCTATTGATGGCGCACGCCTGCAGGAAACCATCACCAGTTTGATGGAGCTGGCTCAGGTTGACCTTAACTACACCCAGGCTAAACTAAGCCCGGTAAGGGTCGACGAACTGGTTTGGGAACTGGAGGAGCAATGGTCGGCAAGGAAAGGGGTGGGCATGCTTAAAATTCAGTTAGCCACCCTGCCCGATGATGAAGAGGTATTAACCATACCGGCCAATAAATCAATGCTTTACATCGCCCTTAACAACATTATTGATAACGCCTTTAAATATTCAGAACCATCCCCTGTTACGTTAAGTTTTGAGGCTAATGAATCGCACATCAAAATTGCCGTGAGCGATAACGGCCCGGGCATTAGTAAAGAAAACGCGGAGAAGGTCTTCACCCCGTTTTTCCGCGCCAATCGCGATAAAAACATCCCCGGCAGCGGTATAGGCCTCTACATCACCAGCAAGATCATCGAACTTTTTAAGGGAACGATAAGGGTGGAATCAGACGGCAAATCGGGGAGTAGCTTTGTGGTAGAGTTTTTGAAAAACTGATCTTCACAACGTTTTTAAAGCTGTTTTGATAGCGGCCAGAAACCTTATAATAGTCGTCACTCGGCAAGAGCCGGGCGACTGCGTAAGGAATGCCTGAAATTCATATTCTGTTAATTCTCAAATTCTGGTCAGACAATTCTAATTGTATTCTAATTCACCTTTAATGTGTCTCTAATATGGGTGCGATAGTTTTGGTACTATCAAACAAGCACTAATGTTACGCACGTATTATAAAATTCTAATGCTTTTTGCCCTGGCAGTTATTTGCGGGCATCAAGCTTCGGCCCAAACCGATACGCTCAGGGTGAACTTTAAAGATGCAGAAAAATTATTCCTGCAAAATAACCTGAGTTTAATTGCCCAAAAGTATAACGTAGATGCCACCCAGGCATTGGTTATACAAGCCAAACTTTGGGATAACCCAACCCTAAGCACCGACCAAAATATTACCGATGCCAATAAGAAGTTTTTTGACCATAGCAATGGCAACGGACAGATATTGGTGCAGCTTAGCCAGGTTTTTAAAACAGCAGGTAAGCGCGGCAAGCAGGTGCAAATTGCCAACGATGATGTGCATATACAACAGGCCCAGTTTAACGATCTGCTACGTAATTTGCACTACAATCTCCTGTTAGATTTTAGCCAGGTAGCCAACCTTATCAATCAGCGCAGGGTGTACCAAACCGAGATAGCAGCCGCTACCAATATGGTTAACGCTACTGATAAATCATACCAGGCGGGTAATAACTCCCTAAAAGATCTGATCCGTTTAAAAGCCCTTTTGTTTGGTTTGCAGAATGACCTGGTGGAAATTGACCGCCAGATAAACGACCTGCAAAGCGAATTAAAGACGCTTTTGGTTGCAGACGCTAACCAATTTATATCGCCACAAATTACATTTAACAACAACGGCACTACTTTTAATGCAACAGAGTTAGCAGAACTGGCAAAGGCTAACCGCGGCGATTATCTTGCTAATAGATACACCCTGGAGCAGAGCAACCACAACCTTTCCTTGCAAAAGGCATTGGCCGTGCCGGATGTTACTATTGGTAGCACTTATGACCAAAACAGCAGCTACGCCCGCAATTTTGTTGGATTAGAAATTAGTTTACCCCTGCCCATTTTTAACCGTAACCAGGGCAATATCAAAAATGCCAAACTTGCCGCCCAAAGCCAGGAATACACGCTTAAGAATAGTGAATTGCAAGTAAAGAATGATGTGTATTCGGCCGTGCAGCAGTATAAGCTAAGCCAGCAATTATTAGGCACGCATGAGAACGATTTTTACAGCAAGTACGATCAGCTGTTCAGGGGGATGAGTAAAGCTTACCAGCTGAAACAGATAAACCTGCAGGAGTATGTAGACTTTTTCGACTCGTACCGCGAAACCAAGATAAAGATCTTACAGCAGCAGTTAAACCTGCAAAAAGCCATAGCAGACTTAAACTTCGCGGTGGGTACAACGGTGGTGACGCCTTTGTAAGAAAGCCTCAACCCAGCCCTCTCCGAAGGAGAGGGAGCTAAAAAACAATATAACACCTAACAATACAGCAATAGCACAATAGATTAATGAAAAAGCATATTATATACTTAGGCCTTGGGTTAATTGGCCTTAGCGCTTGCCAGGATAAAAAAACCGGCACCATGGAAACCAAACAGGTTTGCATAAGCGATTCGCTGCAAAAAATGATAAAAATTGATACCGCCAAAAGCACACCCATGAAGGATGAGCTTACCCTATCCGGCGAGGTGTCGTTCGATGAAAATAAGGTGGTAAAGGTATTCCCCTTTTCAAGCGGGCAGGTAATGGAGGTTAAGGTTTCCCTTGGCGATAAGGTAACCAAGGGCCAAACGCTTGCAATTATCCGCAGCGCGGATGTTGCCGGCAGTTATACTGACCTAAGCGCAACCAAATCTGACCTGGCCATTAACAAGCGCCAGTTAGAGCAAGCCGAGTATCTGTACAAGAACGGGATCTCCAGCGAGCGTGATTACACAGAAGCAAAAGAAAATTATAATAAAGCGGTTGCCGCCAATAGCAAAGTCCGCGACCAGATTGCTATTAATGGCGGTGGCAATACCAGCGCCAGCGGCTCGCTTATTATTAAAGCGCCGGGCAGTGGTTATATCGTCGAGAAAAATATTTCTGCCGGTAACTTTATCAGGCCAGACAATAGCAGCAGTTTGTTCACCATATCAGATATGAAGGATGTGTGGATCTGGGCAAACGTTTTCGAAACCGACATCGCCAAAGTTAAAAAAGGGTATGATGCCAAAATTACCACCCTGGCCTATCCCGATAAAGTGTTTAACGGTAAAATAGACGAGATAAGTTCGGTACTTGACCCTGATAATAAGGTAATGAAAGTGCGTGTGGCCTTAAGCAATGCCGATATGCTCTTGAAACCCGAGATGTTTACGAACGTACTTATCACCAATAAAGAGGGCTCAAGCTCGGTAGCCATCCCGGCTGCTGCAGTGATATTTGACAGCAGCAAGAACTATGTGGTGGTTTACAACAGCAAGTGCGATTTGCAGGTGCGCCCGGTTAATGTGATTAAAACGGTTGATGATGTTACTTACATCGCGTCGGGCTTAAAGGCGGGTGATAAGGTAGTCTCCAAGAGTCAGTTGCTGCTTTACAACGCATTGACGGAAGACTAAGAAAGAGAATCAAGATAACAAGAATCAAGATTCAAGAAAAAAATCAAATGAAATTATAGTATAGAAATCAGGAAACCAAGGCAAGAATGAGATGAATGATCTCAGCATTTCTTGACTCTTGAATTCCTGGTTCTTGACTCTCTGCAAAATGAATAAGCTAATTAAAAATATCATATACTTCTCGCTCAGGCACCGGGCGATGGTATTCTTTTTGACTGCGGTGCTGGCTGTATTGGGCGTCTGGAGCTACTTGAATACCCCTATAGAGACGTTTCCGGACGTTACCAATACGCAAATCATTGTAATTGCCCAATGGCCCGGCCGCAGTGCCGAAGAGGTGGAGAAAATGATCACCATACCGATGGAGACGGTGCTTAACTCGGTACAAAAAAAGGTTAACCTGCGTACAACTTCGTCTTTCGGGTTATCATACCTGCGCATCATTTTTGATGATGATGTAGATGATGCCTTTGCACGCCAGCAGGTGTTAAGCCGCTTGCAAAATGCCGACCTGCCCGATGGTGTTAAGCCCGAGGTAGAGCCGCCTTACGGGCCAACAGGCGAGATCTATCGTTATACGCTTAAAAGCAAAACCGCCTCAATTCATGATCTTACCGCAATACAAGATTGGATATTGGACCGCCAGTTTAAATCCATCCAGGGCGTTGCCGACGTGAACAGCTTTGGCGGCGAAGAAAAAACTTACGAGGTAAGCGTTAACCCGCAATTATTGCAAAAATACGGGCTGACATCATTAGATGTTTACAACGCCATTAACCGCAGCAACATTAACGTGGGTGGCGATGTGATTGAAAAGAACGACCAGGCCTTTGTGGTGCGTGGTATCGGATTGATCAATAACATCAGCGAGATCCAGAACATTATCATCAAAAATGTAAATAACGTTCCCATACTTGCCCGCAATGTGGCCGATATTAAGGAAAGCGGTTTGCCGCGCCTTGGCCAGGTAAGCCGCGACAGGCAAAAGGACGTGATAGAAGGTATCATTGTAATGCGCAAGGGCGAGAACCCGGCGCTGGTGCTTGATAAGATCCGCGATAAGGTAAAGGACCTTAATGAGAACGTACTGCCGAAAGATGTTAAGATAGACACCTTTTACGACCGTACCAACCTGATGGATTTTTGTACCGAAACGGTGATCCATAACCTGTTAGAAGGTATTGTGCTGGTAACCGTTATCGTGTTCCTGTTTATGGCGGATTGGAGGACTACCTTAACCGTAGCTATTATTATTCCGCTGGCGTTGCTCTTCGCGTTTATTTGTATGCGCATAAAGGGCATGACGGCCAACCTGCTATCGATGGGGGCGGTAGATTTTGGTATCATCATAGATGGGGCAGTGGTGATGGTAGAGGGCATCTTTGTAGCGCTGGATCATCGCGCTAAGGATCTGGGTATGGAGAAATTCAACAAAATAGCCAAACTTGGTTTATTTAAGAATGTTGGTGCCGAAATGGGTAAAGCCATATTCTTCTCTAAACTTATCATCATCACTTGTTTGATCCCCATTTTCGCATTCCAAAAAGTAGAAGGTAAAATGTTTTCTCCGCTGGCATACACCTTAGGTTTTGCCTTGTTGGGCGCATTGATATTCACGCTTACGCTTGTTCCCGCATTATCCAGCATCTTGCTTAAAAAGAACGTTAAAGAGAAACATAATGTAGTGGTACTGTTCTTTGAGAATGGTATCCGCAGGATGTTTGGCTTTACCTATAAAAACCAAAAGCTGAGCCTCATCATCGCGCTTGTGTTTATGGCTTTAACTTTCTTTTCGGCTAAGTTTTTAGGGACAGAATTCCTGCCCGATTTGAACGAGGGCGCCCTTTGGGTGGAAGCCGAGCTGCCGATGAGCGTATCGCTTAACCAGGCCGAGAACATCAACCAGAAGATGATGCAGATATTGGAGAAATTCCCCGAGGTAAAGCAAACGCTTGCCCAGGTGGGCCGTACCAATGACGGTACCGACCCTAAGGGTTTCTTTAACGTACAGATCCAGGTGGACCTTAAAAATAAAAAAGAATGGCCAAAAGGCTTATCCGAAGAAGCTTTAATTGATCAGATGGACCAGCAATTGCGTAAACTGCCTGGCATTGTGTTTAACTACTCGCAGCCTATTCGCGACAACGTGGACGAGGCTGTAGCCGGTGTTAACGCCAGTATGGCCGTGAAGATCTTTGGCTCCGATTTCGAGACGCTTGATCACAAGGCCGACGCGGTAATGAAAGTGCTGAAAGATGTTAAAGGTGTAGATGATTTAGGCGTACTGCGCAACCTTGGCCAACCCGAGTTTAGGATAGAATTAAACCAGCAAAAAATGGCGCTGTATGGTGTTGCTACTGCCGATGCAAACTCGGTTATAGAAATGGCCATTGGTGGTAAAGCTGCTACGCAACTGTATGAGGGCGAGCGTAAGTTCGACATCCGCCTGCGTTATCAGAAACAGTTCCGCGATACCGAAGAGAAAATAGAGAACCTGATGGTACCTACCATGAACGGCTCAAAAATATCCATCAAGGAAATATCAACAATTAAACAGCTGACCGGTCCGGCGTTTATCTTCAGGGATAATAACACGCGCTACATCGCAGTCAAATTTAGTGTGCGTGGCCGCGACCTGGGCAGTACTATTGCCGAGGCGCAGCAAAAAGTGAACGCCGCTGTTAAGTTAGATAAAGGTTACGCCTTTACGTGGAACGGCGAGTTCGAGAACCAGATACGTGCATCAAATACACTTGCACGTGTAGTGCCGATTTGTTTGTTGGTTATCTTCCTGATATTATACATCACCTTCGGTAACGCCAAAGATGCCATGCTAACCATCATGAACGTGCCTTTCGCGCTTATAGGCGGAATACTTGCGCTGCATATTACGCATACCAACTTCAGCATTAGTGCTGGTATTGGCTTTATTGCCCTGTTTGGTGTTTGTATCCAAAATGGTGTGATATTGATCTCTGTGTTCCGCAAGAACCTGGAAGAGCACATGCCGCTTGATATGGCCATACTTGAAGGTGTGATATCGCGCGTGCGCCCGGTGGTGATGACCGCCCTGATGGCCGCCATAGGCCTTATGCCTGCCGCGCTGTCAACCGGTATAGGCTCCGAAACCCAAAAACCCTTAGCCATAGTGGTGATAGGGGGCCTGGTTACCTCAACTATTCTTACCCTTTTAATATTACCGGTTATTTATGCTATGGTTTATAAGTTGATCCACAGGCGCGAAAACCGGAAATTATTAAAAAGGATGGGTGTAGTTAGTGCTTAGTTTATTGTTTGAAACATTGCGCCCTAAGATGAGCCGCGAGGGTTTATCTTAGGGAGCGCAATGTTATTTCAATTTTATTTAAGAAGATAGGTTTACACGCCCGATTTAAATATCATCCTGAAAGATTGATCGCGGCTTAGATAGGCTACCGCCCAGTTATAAAGCGTACGTAATTTATTACGATAATTAACCAGTGAAATAAGGTGGATGAACAGCCACATAAATAGCGCTATAATTCCGCCAAAGTGCACTTTGTGTTTAAATAAGTCTACCACTGCGCTGTTGCGGCCAATAATAGCCATATCGCCCTTATCAAAATATTTGAAAGGTTTTAGTGGCCTGGCTTTGGCCATAGCTATAAAATTAGCTGCAAGGGTTTTGCCCTGCTGTATGGCAACCTGTGCAATTTGCGGGTGCCCCTTAGGGTAGGCGCCATCAGTAGTTTGAATGGATGCATCGCCTATAGCATATACATCCTCTAAACCTTGTACCTTGTTATGCTCATCGGTTATCATGCGCCTGCCAATGCCAAGGCTGGTTACAGGGATGCCCTCAAAAGTGTTTGCGGTTATACCCGCCGCCCAAATAAGGGTATTAGATTCTATCACCTCGCCGTTAGATAGCAGTATCTTGCCGTCAACAAAATCGTTAACATGCAGGTTAAGCTTTACCTTAACACCAAGCCCGGTAAGTACTTTATAGGCTTCCTGATGCGTTTTCTCGCTCATGGCGCCAAGCAGTTCCGAGCCACCGTCAACTATGTATATGCCGCCGGGTTGGTTAATCAGTTCAGGGTAATCTTTGGCGAAGATATACTTCTTCATTTCGGCCAACATGCCTGATACTTCCACGCCGGTTGGCCCGCCCCCCGCAACTACTATGGTTAGCAGTTTTTTGCGCTCTGCAGGGTCTTTGGTAATGGTAGCACGCTCGAGGGTTTGCAGTAAAGCGTTACGCATGCGCAGGCCATCATCAATACTTTTCATGGGAATGGCATTCTGCTCGATATTGGTGTTCCCGAAAAAGTTTGTTTTAGCCCCGGATGCAAACACAAGGTAATCATATGTTAGCTCGCCATCTTTTAAGTAAACTATTTTAGATGCGGGGTCAACTTTCACAGGTTCACCCATTCGGAACCGTATGTTATCCTTGCGAAACAATTTACGGAAAGGGTAGCTGATGCTTGATGGTTCAAGGAAACTGGTTGATACCTGGTAAAGCAGGGGAGGGAAATAATTGTAGTTGTTTTTATCTACCAAAGTAACCTGGTAGTTTTTGTTTTTCGCCACGTTTTGTGCAAAGTTTACACCGGCAAAACCGCCCCCAATAACCACAACTTTTTTTGCCCCTACAGGGTTGTACCCCACCTGGGCCGGGTTAGAAAGATCGCTCATTTCTTAAGTTTTTTGTTTGTCACCGTTATAAATGACTATGTAAATATACGCAAAGTGTATAGTGTACACTAATGCGGAATCGGAAATTTACACGGTGTTGATGATGCATATTTACACAAATAACAGGCCACAAAAAAACCGCTTTAAACGTGTTAAAAGCGGTTTATATTCTGCCGGTTTGGGCGGCTACAAGTATGATTGCAGCGCGCCGCTACGCGATGATTGTTTAATGCGTTGCAGGGCTTTATCCTTTATCTGGCGAACACGTTCGCGGGTAAGCACAAATTTTTCACCTATTTCTTCTAAGGTATGGGTATGGTTATCACCAAGTCCGTAAAATAACATCAGTACTTCGCGGTCGCGTTCACCTAATTTTGATAGCGAACGGCTAAGTTCGGTAGCTAACGAATCGTGTATCAAACCACTATCGGTGGTAGGGTCGTCGTTATGCATAACATCAAGCAGGGTACCTTCTTCTCCCTGTTGAAAAGGGGCGTCCATAGATACCTGCCGGCCAGAGTTACGTAACGAATCGGCAATTTTTTCGACCGTTGTTTCCAGGCATTCGGCCAGTTCTTCGGGCGTTGCCTCGCGTTCCAGCTGTTGCTCAAGCGATGATTGTGTTTTGCGGATCTTGCTCAACGTACCTATCTGGTTCAAAGGTAAACGTACCGAACGGGATTGGTCTGATATGGCCGAGATAATAGATTGACGGATCCACCAAACGGCGTATGATATAAATTTAAAACCTTTGGTTTCGTCGAAACGGCGGGCTGCCTTAATAAGGCCAAGGTTACCTTCATTAATAAGATCGCCAAGGGTAATGCCCTGGTTTTGATATTGTTTTGCTACAGACACTACAAAACGAAGATTGGCTTTGGTAAGTCGCTCTAAAGCGGCCTGGTCGCCTTCGCGTATTTTTTGTGCCAGTATAACTTCTTCCTGGGCGCTAATGAGGTCTACTTTACCAATCTCTGTTAAGTATTTATCCAGCGATTGGGTTTCGCGGTTGGTAATGGATTGACTTATCTTAAGTTGTCTCATTTAATAGGGATATGCGGCACGTTAGCCGGCAATTAAATAATAAAATAACTTTAAAAGAGCGTGGGGGTCGGGCGTTTTAAATGCCCTCAAAAAAAATAAAAAGCATCCGTATGGTTAACGGATGCTTCACGATTATTAATATAGTGTATTAAGCTACTTTAACTTTTACCGCGTTGGGGCCTTTTTTGCCTTCTTCTACTTCATACTCTACGGTATCGTTCTCGCGGATGCGGTCAACTAAACCAGATGAGTGAACAAACACTTCTTTGCCACCATTTGAAGGGACGATGAAACCAAAGCCCTTTTCTTCATTAAAAAATTTTACTGTTCCTTGTTGCATTATATTGATTTAAATAGTTACAAATGTACCTTTAATTATTCATTAAATGGTATTAATAATTAATTGATACCTTTTACTTATGATTATAGGTTGTTTTATAGGTAAAACACGAGAATTTTTTTTTGGTGATGTTTAAAATTGATTTGTCATGTGCATATCACAATTGTAACAACGTAACGGTTTGTAGCACTTTTTAAGGCAAATCGAAAATACTTACAACCATTTTTTACGTTAGTTAAGCAACACGGTAAAGCGTGTACATTTAAATTATTTATGAAGAAGATAAGCATCCACATCGTATTATTATTGTTAGCGGGTTTCAGCGCCATGGCAGGTTCGCCGACTAAAGCTGTTGCAGATAAAATTAAATTAGATACTGCCACATTCGCCACCGGCTGCTTTTGGTGTACCGAAGCCAAGTTTCAGCAACTTAAGGGGGTTAAAAAGGTTGTATCAGGTTTTAGCGGTGGTAACATAGCTAACCCAACGTATAAGCAGGTTTGTACAGGTACCACAGGGCACGCTGAGGCATGTAATATTATTTACGACCCCAAGGAGATCACTTACGACGAATTGCTTGAGGCATTTTTTGTAGCGCATGATCCCACCCAGCTTAACCGACAGGGTAATGATGTAGGTACGCAATACCGTTCGGCTATATTTTACCATAACGCCGCCCAAAAGCAAAAGGCCGATTACTACATTGGTAAGCTAAATGCCGAAAAAGCCTACAAAAGCAAAATTGTTACCCAGGTTAGCCCTTACAAGGCTTTTTACAAAGCCGAAGACTATCATCAGAATTATTTTAACCAAAACAAAGGCAGCAACCCATATTGTAAATATGTGATACAGCCGGAGTTGGACAAATTCAAAAAAGTATTTAAAAACAAATTAAAGAGCTAATGAAAGCCATATATATCACCGCCCTGATTATGCTGAGTGCCGTTTGCACATTTGCGCAGCACCTTAAAAGCGATAAGGGCCACGAGAACAATCCGTATTATTCTAATACCGATACCCGCCCATTGAAAGTAACTGATGCCCAGTGGAAAAAGATATTGCCGCCGGCACTTTACGCCACCGCCCGCGAACAGGCTACCGAGCGCCCTTTTACCGGCCAGTTTTGGAACAAAAGCGCTAAGGGCACTTACTTTTGCGCCGTTTGCGGTAACAAGCTTTTTCGTTCTGATGCCAAGTTTGCAAGCGATTGCGGCTGGCCCAGCTTTTATGAACCTTCGCGCAAAAACGCTGTATTGTATAAGCAGGATAACTCTGTTGGTATGCAGCGTACCGAGGTGTTATGTGCCCGTTGCCAATCGCACCTGGGGCATATATTTGATGACGGCCCGGCGCCCACCTACAAAAGGTTTTGTATGAACTCCGTATCGCTGGATTTCCAGCCCGACGGATTTAATAAATAATTTGGAATACAAAAATGCCCCGCCAGTTACAAGCGGGGCATTTTTGTGCGGATTAATTAAGCTTTGTAAGCGCGTGCGAATATGTTGGTGGCAAATTCATCCAGTTTGGTTTTGCTGTGGGTTGGTATATGTTTGTCGTAATCTTCAAACAAAATGCCTTTACGCACTGCAGACCCCATTTCTACGTAATTGCGTGCAATTTCCGGCGGCAACCCTGCCTGCAACAAACCTTGCAATGCCTGCTCATCGTCAAAATTAACCCATTTCAGATCTGGTTTGCCAATGGCCCGGCCAAGCGTAGCGGCTATCTCATCGGTGGTGCGCTCGTCTGATGCAATGTAGCGCACGCTGGTGCCTGTAAATTCGCTTTCCAGTTCCTGCGCGGCAACTTCTGCAATATCACCGGGGTACACCAATACCAGGCGGGCGTGTTCACCATAGTTGGAGCCGATAAAGCCCAGGTGTTTGATCATATCGATATTACCTAAAAGATTGGTGTAGAAAAAGCCGGGACGGAGATGTTTGATAGCTACCCCCTCCAATTGCTTGTAGGTTTCTTCCAAATCGTGGATGCCGGAGATTGGGCCGGTGCCACCATTAATATGCGCGCCTATGCTGCTTAAATTAATAACCTTTTTTACGCCGGAGGCTCTGATAGCTTCGGCGTAGTTTTTACCTATTCCGCCAATAAACTCGCGATAGTTGGTGGCGGCGAAGTTATTTGGTACCATCGTATAAATGGCGTCTGCGCCGGTAAATGCCCTGGTTAAAAATTTAACGTCGTCTACTGAACCAATTGCAGGTATAGCGCCAAGCTTTTCAATTTCGGCGGTTTTATCTGCGCTGCTGCTAATAAGTGTTACAGTATGTCCTGCTTGTACTAATTTAATTGCCAGTGGTTTACTTATGTTTCCCAATGAGCCTGTTAATGTGATTTTCATGATTGTTTATATTTTTTGTTTTTGTTGATGACAAAGGTATATTTGCACTTACTTTTATACAAGTACTTACCCTAAAGTATGTATCTATGATAGCTATTAAAGAAAGCTCCACCCGAAATGAGAATAAGGAAATGGCGATCAACGCCTGCCCTGTAAGTTATGTAATGAGCAAAATTGGCGGGCATTGGAAGCCCATTATATTATATCAGCTTATGAGCGGCCCCAAACGTTATAACGAACTAAAAAGGGCTATACCTACAATTACCGAAAAGATGCTGATACAACACTTGAAACAGTTACAGGCCGATGATTTGGTCACACGCAAATCTGAACCGGTGGTGCCACCGCATGTAACTTACGAATTGAGCAAAACCGGCCAGAGTTTAGTGCCGGTTATAGATGCCATTGCAACATGGGGCTACAAATTCATTGGCAAAAACTAAAAAAAAGCGTTAAAAAAATGTTATAACAAGTATTTGGTTTTTAGCTGGTTGCGGTGCTAATTATACAGAAACGCCATCAGTTTTTTCTTGCCTGTTAAACAATTTTCGTTTTTTGTGCGTTATAGTTGGCAGTTATCCACTTAAAACAAACACTACGATATAGAAAAACTGATACGCTTTAACCAATATTATTAATTGAATTACAAACATGATTAGCATGAAAAGATCCATTTTAATGGTTGGCGCTTTAGTTTTAAGTTTAACAGCCACCAACGTATTTGCACAGGTTCAGGATACCACCAAGAAAACAACCACTACTACCACAACAACGGCACCTGCAGATGGCGCAAGTGATGTAGTTGGCGCATTAGCCAGCAATGCGGATTATTCTACCGCCCTTGCCGATGTAAAAGCGGCCGGACTTGATGCCACTCTTAAAACAGGCGGCCCATATACTATATTCGCGCCAAATAATGCTGCGTTTAGCGCCTTGCCACAGGCCAAACAAGACAGCTTAGCAAAAGATCCTGCCAAACTTGCCACCATTCTTAAAGGGCATGTGGTAACCGGTAAATATGCAAAAGCGGATATTATAAAAGCTTTAAACGCAGGTAAAGGTAAAGCTACCTTAACTACTATTGACGGGCAAACCCTAACGCTATCAGTTACTGCCGATAAAAAATTACAACTGGCAAATGCCGCCGGTAATACTGCACAGGTTATTTTATATGACCTGGTAGGCGCAAACGGTGTAGTGAATGGCCTTAATGGCGTATTGGCACCAACTAAGTAATTTTAATATTTTCACACAGCAAAAACCCTTAACGTAAGTTAGGGGTTTTTTGCTTAGATCAATCCGGACGATATTTTGAAGTATTTTAAAAGATTAAATGCCGGCGTTCGTCTTTGTTAATAGAAAGCACATTAGCTTTCTATAATCAGATGAACAATATCAGATCGAAAAATATAGCCATTATAGGTGCCGGCCCGGGTGGGTTAACGTTGGCAAGGCTTTTACAAATGAATGGCCTTAATGTTAAGGTTTATGAGCGCGATGCCGATAAAGACGCCCGCCCAAAAGGCGCGACGCTTGACCTGCACGACGAGTCGGGCCTGGCTGCCATTCGCGCCGCAGGTTTATGGGATGCCTTTATGCAGAACTACCGCCCCGGTGCAGACAGGTTGCGCATTGTAGATAAGCATACCAAAATATGGCATGAAGATGATGCCGAACGCAATGATGAATTTTGGCGCCCCGAGATTGACAGGGGGCCTTTGCAAAAAATATTGCTCGACTCCTTATTGCCCGGTACCGTAGTTTGGGATAGGCAATTTGCAGCCCTAACGCCCGATGGGGAAGGCTGGACTATAGCGTTTAAAAACGGGCTGACAGAACCGGCCGACATTGTAATTGCGGCAGATGGCGCAAACTCCAAGCTGCGCCCGTATCTAACGGATATTAAACCGTTCTTCGTGGGGATAACCGCTATAGAAGCTTCAGTTTATAACGCTGAAGTAAATGCCCCAAATATGCACAAACTGCTTAATGGGGGTAAAATATTCGCGCTGGATGATAGCAAAAGCCTTATAGTAAGCTCTAAAGGAGATGGCAGCCTGGTGTATTACCCCGGCTTTAAAACCAACGAAAACTGGGTGCAGGAATGTGGTATAGATTTTAGCGATAAGATGCAGGTGCTTGCCTGGTTTAAACAGGAATATAAAGGATGGGATGATGCCTGGGACGAACTTTTTGAGAATACTACCGGCAACTTTATCCCGCGCCCGCAATACTGTATGCCGCTTAACCAAACCTGGGAAGCTAAACCCAACCTTACCATGCTTGGCGATGCCGCGCACCTGATGCCGCCCTACGCAGGCGAAGGTGTAAATATGGCTATGCTGGATGCGCTGGAATTAAGCCGCCATCTGTTAAACCACTACCATCCGGATACGTTATCAGCTATTGCATCATACGAAACCCAGATGAGGAAACGTGCATCAGAAATGGCCGGCTTTACACTCCAAAATACTGACGCCTTGCACGCTGATGGTGCGCTACAATTTATGGTGAGCATGATGCAGGGCGGATAAAGAGAGGAAGTGTGGCGAACATTTGCCGCAATTCACCCGCTGATTTGTCTTAAATAAGGGTTTTAATGTTGGTTACCTGGCCTTACCTTTACTTATCAATTATAAAACTATGAGGGTAAACAGAGTACAGTACACCACCACCGCGGCATTCGCGCCGGTAAACAGCGCTAATATTGCAGCCATTATGTTAGAGGTAAAACAGCTTAACATACCGGGCATTAAATGCAGTTGCTGGCTGCTGCCTGATGGCAAAACGTTTATGCATTTAGACCAATTTGTAGATGATGCGGCGCATGACGTGTTGCTTTCTCTGGCATCTTTTAAAAAGTTTGATTCCGAACTCTGGGCAAGCGGTTTAGAAGTGGATCCGGTTATGATAAACCCAACGCTGGTAGCATCTACACAAGATTATTTTTAACGGCAATAAGTAAAGCTAAACTTCTTTAACCATCGCCATAATATTGCCGTTTTTTTGCTTGCGTATGAGGTGTGCGGTTATAGTTACGCTAATAAGGTTGCCATCTTTTTTGATTTGTTGCCAAGTGCCGCTATCATTCATTCCGGGCTGTAAATGGCGCACTGCGGCGTGCACAGAGGCAAGGTCTTGCGGAGCGCTCAGGTTGAGTAGATTCATATTAAGGAATTCCTCGCGGCTGTAACCGTAAAAAACTATAGCAGCTTCATTCACCGCGGTAAATGCCAGCGTGCGCAGGTCAATTATCCACATAGGGCTGGGGTTATCGTCAAAATAACTGCGGTAGCGTAGTTCGCTTTCGGAGATGCGGCGGGTATGTAATTTTATAAGCTGATAAAGGAATACACCAGTCAACAATACATAACCTATGCCCTTTATACTGCTAAGGAATAATACAAATTCAAGGTCGAAATGATTTTGCATGGCAAGCAAAAGCTTGTCGCTAAGCGTTATCCACAGCACACCTGCAATAACATAAATAGCCGCAATTTTTAAAGCCCCTGCCTTCATCTAATCCGAATATAGGCAATTTGATTTGTAATGCACCTGCTTGCAACACTAAAACAACCTCACCTGTTCGGTTTCCGGCCCTTGCTGGTAAATGCGGATAAGGGTAATAATATCCGCCCCGTGCTGGTTAGCCTTTAGCGGCCCCACACCTTTAATCCCGCTCAGGTTTTTTAGTGTTGCCGGTAGTTTTTCGGCAATAGCGGCTAATGTTTTTTCGGTGAACACCATGCCCGGCATTACTTTTTGATGAGCAGCCGTTCTTTCGCGCCAGGCAAGCAACTCGTTGTAAAGTTCTTCGTTGGGTATGGCGTTCAAGGCTTTAAGGTAATTTCGCTCGTGCGTGATCACTTTATTTTTAACCTGATCGAGGT
Source organism: Mucilaginibacter lutimaris (assembly GCF_042676625.1). Classification (NCBI taxonomy): domain Bacteria; kingdom Pseudomonadati; phylum Bacteroidota; class Sphingobacteriia; order Sphingobacteriales; family Sphingobacteriaceae; genus Mucilaginibacter; species Mucilaginibacter lutimaris. The sequence goes on along the minus strand of NZ_JBHTIA010000013.1, from coordinate 227,531 downwards.
AAACAGACGTTGCAAACGGGTTGGCCGAAAAGTATTGCAACAGTCTTATCCTGTTCATCAGCCAAATCATGAGCTCATCTGCTTTGGCGGCCTTTTCTTTGGAGCGGTCTATCAGGAATGGCAGGTTATTGTGTAAGGTTTCTACCGAGGCGGTAAGTTTCTCTAAAAAATAGGCCGAAGCTTGCCGGCTGCGTTCAATGTTCAGCTGTCGGTTAAACTTTTCGGCAACGCTAATGATGTCTTTTTCAAGATCGGGCAGCAGGCTGGTAAATTCCTTCAGCTTGGTTTGCAAAGGAACAAAGTTAAACAACTCACTCAACAGGTATTGCCGGTACAGGAACCTGTCGTGTTCGAGCCGTTTTTCGTCAGGTGCTATCTGTGCCGATTGCTCATTAAAGCGGCTGACTGCCGGGTCGCCAATAATGTTGCGTGCAGTAATGGGGTTACGTAAAACCATGCCCGCAAGGCTGCGGCAACGGCTTAGTGCAACATACGCCTGCCCGTGCGCAAACGATTCAGAAACATCTATTATAGCCTTATCGAAACTTAGCCCCTGGCTTTTATGGATAGTGATAGACCAGGCCAGCTTCAGCGGGATCTGCGCGAAACTACCAGAGTTAGTTTCGTTTATCTCATCTCCCTCCATCTGGTATTTAATGTTTGTCCACTCAAGCGCCTCAACTGCAATTTCTTTAGTATCAGTACCGCACTGTACATATACTGTTTGCTCATCAAGGTTGGTGACGGTACCTATTTTGCCATTGTAATACAGCTTTTCGGCCGAGGTATCATTCTTTACAAACATCACCTGCGCTCCAATTTTTAGTTTCAGGCTAACGTCGGTAGGGTAGGCGTCCCTCGGGAAATCGCCGCTTATGGTAGCGGTATATTCTACCTCGCGGGCGTTAAGGGCTTCCAGGTATTCACTGTTTATTTTTTGGGCGATGCTGTTATGGGTTGTAAGGGTAATATAAGGTTCGTTGGCAGTGGGTTTAAACCCGGGCACATGCCTTCCGTTTAAAATGTCAAGGCTTTCGGGACTGATGGTGTTGTTACGCACCTCATTCAAAATATCAACAAAGGCCTGTTCTTTTTGCCTGAAAACGTGGTTAAGTTCTATGCGTACATATGGCGCTTTTTGCATAACCCTGCTGCTAAAAAAGTAGGGGGTGTTGTAATAGGGCCTAAGTATTGCCCATTCATCATCTTTAATAATTGGGCTAAGTTGCGAAAGATCGCCAATGAGCAGCAGTTGCACCCCGCCAAACGGGTGCTGCGATCCTTTGATATTACGCAGTATAAGGTCTATTTGGTCCAGCACATCGGGGCGCACCATACTTACCTCGTCAATAACAAGTAGTTCGAGGTTTGCAAGCAGGTCTTTTTTTTCGGTGTTGAAATGTATTTCAGGCCTTTCGGTACCCGATGGAATAATAGGCCCAAACCCAAGTTGAAAAAATGAGTGAATGGTCATTCCCCCGGCATTAATGGAAGCCACGCCTGTGGGGGCCACTACGGCGAGCTTTTTTTGAGAAGTTTGCCGCAGGTTCTGCAGAAAAGTGGTTTTACCGGTGCCTGCCTTGCCTGTTAAAAAAACGATGGTATTGGTGCTTTCTAAATAATCGTAAGCCAGTTGCATTACCGGGTTCATCTCTGCCATGGGATGCAAAAATATAATTCTATTTTGCTAAAAATGTAAGCATGAAAGAAATTTTACTAAAAATCTTCGGGTATCTCAAAGTTTACCAATTGTTTGGTTTGAGGGTGAATGAATTGAAGGTACGCTGCATGAAGGTAGAGCCTTTCGGCGGCCGTGCCATATAAATCATCGCCAACAATAGGCGCGTTAAGCCCCTGCTCGTGTGCTGAATGCATCCTTAGCTGATGGGTGCGCCCGGTAAACGGCCAAAAATGGATCTTAGTTGTGTGCTCATCCCTTCCAATTACTTTCCATTTGGTAACAGCCTTTTTGCCGTTTTCAAAACAAACCAGTTGCCTTGGCCTGTTCAGCAGATCGGGGCATAGGGGAAGGCTTATCTCACCCTCGGTTTTAGCAATAACTTTAGAAAGTAACGCGGTATAACGTTTGGTAACGGTGCGTTTTAAAAACTGGGCTTGTATAAATTTATGAGCATCTTTTGTTTTGGCAACAACCAACAAGCCCGAGGTGCCCATATCAAGCCGGTGAATAATTAATGGCTCAATATTGCCAAACTTCGTTTTTAGGCGACTAAACACCGAATCCTGAACGTTAACACCAGGCACAGATCGCAGCCCAACGGGTTTGTTAACTAATACAAAGCAATCGTCCTCGTAAACAATATCTATGTCGTCGCTTTCTGTGGGGTTGTCTATAAGCGGATCGTCGTCTACAGGCATGCCCTGCAGCATGTGGGCCAAAATGGGTTTGCATTTGCCTGTGCAAGCAGGGTAAAAATGCTTGTGCTGCCGTATTTCAGATTTGGGTGCCGCGCCCCACCAAAACTCGGCCATGGCAAGCGGTTTGTAACCATGCTTAAAAGCGTATTGTAATAGTTTAGGTGTAGCACATTCGCCGGCAGCCGCAGGTGGTTTGCCAAAAACGGTGGCGCTGAAGATGTCTTGTAAACTTTTCTCCTTGTTATCTTTATTCAAGAAAACGTATTGTTCAAATAACTGCTGCTGCAACGCGGCAGAACGTTCCCTGCGCTCTTGTTTTAAGCTTTCTATTTTATCCTCAAATTTAGCTATGCTCAATTGCAGTTCTGCCACATGTTTTTCCCACCTGGCAGATAGTACATTCAGTTCATGCTTGTCGCGCAGGCTTTGTTTGATCAGATCTGCTTCAAATGCCTCATAGTCCTGTACATTTAAAAGATCTTTTTGCGCTTCGCGAAGTTGTTTGCGGGCGTTTTTATTGCTTTTTATGCGTTTTTTTAAGTCGGTTATTTCTATCTGTGAGAGGGTGACCGCCTGTTCTAATTCCTGTTTTATACGGATATAATTTGCATCAGCCTCAATGTTTTTTACCTGTTGGTTTATGGTGTTGATGATATCTTGCCCCTTCAAAAAAAAGCTATCTTCTAACAGCATATCAAAAACAGGGGGTACAAACCTGGAGTGGCTATTCGTGCCTGCCATCTTTCCGGAGAAGGCCGACAGGTAACCTAACTGTCCTTCATTATCCTGCACTACCAATACCCCAAACATTTTGCCTATAACAGGTCCATTATATTTATCATCCAACCCGAAATTATGATCCAGATCAGTTTGGGTTTGTAGGTATTGCTGTAATTCGGCAACGGCTATTTCGGTTAGCGGCTGCGGCTTGTAATAGAATGGAAAGGTGAATTTTTCGGGTAACGGTATGCCTTTAATTGCATCGTCAGTAAAATAAGAAATATAAGATTGCCCGTTGTTTGCCATTTGCGGCTGCAAAAGTAGATGTTATAATTCGGATATTTAGTTGTTACATAGTTTAATCATCTTTTTGTTAAAAGTAACCGGGGTCATTAAAATCAGCATATGAAATTCGTATATTTCACAATCAAGTGATCTAAGCCAATTTTAATAAAAAATCTTCTTAAAAAATGGAAAACGAATCAAACGACATCAGTAAGTGCCCGTTCCTGAACGGAGGCATGAAAGAGAATGTTGCCGGAGGCGGCACCCGTAATACCGATTGGTGGCCCAACCAGTTAAAGTTAGGGGTATTGCGCCAAAACTCATCATTATCAAATCCAATGGGCAGCGATTTTGATTATGCTAAAGAGTTTAACAGCCTCGATCTGGAAGCCGTTAAGCAAGACCTGCATGCGCTTATGACCGACTCACAGGATTGGTGGCCGGCAGATTTTGGGCATTATGGCGGTTTATTTATAAGAATGGCCTGGCATAGTGCAGGTACTTACCGTATTACTGATGGGCGGGGCGGCGGTGGCGCGGGCCTGCAGCGCTTTGCACCGCTTAACAGCTGGCCCGATAACGTTAGCCTTGATAAAGCGCGCAGGTTGCTTTGGCCAATCAAACAAAAGTATGGCCGTAAAATTTCATGGGCCGACCTAATGATACTTACAGGTAACATTGCCCTTGAATCAATGGGTTTTAAAACATTTGGTTTTGCCGGTGGCCGGGCAGATGTTTGGGAGGCAGATGAATCTGTTTATTGGGGTGCCGAAACTACCTGGCTTGGTAACGATAAGCGCTATGCAGACGGATCGCCGGGTGTAGCTAATCGTGGTGTGCTGGTATCTGACGAAGATGCCGATGGCAATAAACACTCCCGCAACCTCGAGAAACCGCTTGCTGCGGCGCATATGGGTTTAATTTATGTAAACCCCGAAGGCCCTGATGGCAACCCCGACCCCATTGCCGCTGCAAGGGACATTCGTGATACCTTTGGCCGTATGGCTATGAACGATGAAGAGACCGTTGCGTTAATAGCAGGGGGGCATAGCTTTGGTAAAACACACGGTGCCGCGCCTTCAGATAATGTAGGCAAAGAACCCGAAGCCGCCGATGTAGAACAACAGGGCTTTGGCTGGGCCAATAAATTTGGAACCGGCAAAGGGCCTGATACCATAACCAGCGGCCTGGAAGTAACCTGGACAACCACCCCAACCAAATGGAGCAACAACTTTTTTGAAAACCTTTTTGGTTTTGAGTGGGAGCTTACTAAAAGCCCCGGAGGCGCGCACCAATGGGTGGCAAAAAATGCAGGTGATATTATCCCCGATGCTTATGATAGTTCTAAGAAGCATAAACCCACCATGCTTACTACCGACCTTGCTTTAAGGTTAGATCCGGTATATGAAAAAATATCAAGGCGCTTTTTAGAAGACCATGAAGCGTTTAGTGATGCCTTTGCACGTGCATGGTTTAAACTAACCCACCGTGACATGGGCCCACGTGCACGTTACCTTGGCCCCGATGTACCACAGGAAGTATTGCTTTGGCAAGATCCTATCCCGGCTGTTGACCACGAATTAATTGGTGAGGAGGACATTGCTACATTAAAAGCAAAAGTGCTGGCCTCGGGCTTAAGCGTTTCTGAATTGGTTACTACAGCATGGGCTTCCGCCTCAACCTTCCGTGGGTCTGATAAGCGCGGTGGCGCTAATGGTGCGCGCATTCGTTTAGCCCCTCAAAAATATTGGCAAGCCAACAACCCTGCGCAGCTGCAAAAGGTACTGAATGTGCTGGAGGGTATACAAGTTGAATTTAATAACAGCGGAAAGAGGATTTCTTTGGCCGATCTGATCGTGTTAGCAGGAAGCGCCGCGGTTGAAAAAGCCGCTAAGGATGCAGGCCATAATGTTGCTGTACCGTTTGCACCGGGCCGTATGGATGCCTCGCAAGAGCAAACAGATGTGGAAGCAATGACCTACCTGGAGCCTGCAGCAGATGGCTTCCGTAACTACCGCAATACAAAAAGCCCGGCAGCAACAGAGGCCTTATTGATAGATAAAGCACAATTGCTTACGCTTACAGCGCCCGAGTTAACCGTGTTAGTTGGCGGTTTGCGCGTATTGGGTGCAAATTTTGATGGCTCAAAACATGGTGTTTTTACGCAGCGCCCGGGCCTGCTTACCAACGATTTTTTTGTGAACCTGCTTGATATGGGCACCGCCTGGAAAGCTGCCGGTAACCGCGAAATTTACGAAGGTGTAAACAGAAGCACCGGCGAGTTTAAATGGACCGCTACCCGTGCCGATCTTGTATTTGGCTCAAACTCGGAATTGCGTGCCGTTGCCGAAGTTTATGGTAGTGCCGATGCGCAAGAAAAATTTGTTGCAGACTTTATAGCCGCATGGGTAAAAGTAATGAATCTGGACAGGTTTGATCTGGCGTAACCGCTTATAACCATCATATTAAACAGGCACCGTACCAGGTGCCTGTTTTGTTTAACGCATTAATGAAAAAAGCCCCGGTTTACCGGGGCTTTAAGTATATTAATCAGGCGGTTTGCCTGTAAAAGTGTTAAGTTATGATGACGCTGTATTATGACGCGTTTGCTAATACGTACATTGGGGCATTTTGTTTTTCCACTACAATTGGGCGGGTTTTTGGCTCCGAATCAATTTTAGTGTACTTTGCCTTAAGCTTATTAAGCATTTCAAAACTGAATGCATCTGCCAGCGGCATATGGTAATCCCCAACAGTTTTAGAATGTAGAACCAGGCTATCCGCGGGGACGCTGAGGTTCTCATGATTTATATGAGTTAAGCCTGTTACCTTATCGGTATCAAAAATTACGAAAGTGTCTATCTGCCTGCCATCCCTATCCGTGTAGACTACCGAGGCGTTTGCTTTGAAGTTTGTCATCGGTAATACTATTCCAAAATGTATGCCACAGAATAGTTAAGTATAAACTTACAATTTATAAACTACTGATGTATTTTTAATTAGACAATAAGTGCCTTATTTGCACGTCAGGAGGGTTTTATCGCTTAAGTGTATAGGTGATGCAATGCATCAGCGTAGTTATAATTTTATTACGAATGCCCTCAGTTCGCACATCTTACCTTCTCTGAAACGCCATACATCACAATAGGCATAATCATTCATTTGACCTTCTTCGTCCTTCATGCTGATCTTACCAATCGCGGTGACGTATTCATCAGCCTCAATCAAATTTTCAACGTCAAACTTAGGCGGTTCCACATAAGTTAAGTTCATATATTCCCTAACAGCCTCTTTGCCCGTTAAAGTTTTATCCCCAACAAATTCCCATTTTACATCATCCGTACACCACAATAAAAAGCCCTCGTTGTCTCCTTCGATAACGCAGGCATTTGCTTTTAACAGTACGCTCTTATTACTTAAATTCATGGTATTTAAACATCAATCAGTCAATAAAGTTCAATAAAAATCATAGGAAGGAGTCATAAAAAGTTGATAAATATGGTTGTAAAAAAGCCCTATAAATAAAATATTTACAGGGCCTTTGTGTATTGAAGCAATTTGCCGCTTCTAATCATGGGAACTTAACGCTGCGATAGGCAGATACGCTTGCCAATGGAATTTTTGAGTTGTATTGCTTATTAATAGCTTTTATAAACTCGTTAGCCACAATAGCATATCCGCGTGGGGTTAAATGCACGCCATCTAAAGAGAAAAGGCCGCCGCTGATAAAATTAGAGTTTAGGTTAACACCATCTACAAGTAATCCGTGGGCCTTTATATCATTTAAAAACGTGTACATATCGTTTACAGCTATCCCTTTTGCATTTGCTACAGATACAATTGTGCTGTTATATGCCTTAACATAATCTTTAGTAAGGGTTACCTCGTTATTATCAAGCACATACTGGTTCTCTATAGGGGCGTAAGGGGTAAGCCCGTACGGTACCATCCCGGCAGGCGAAGAAACAGGTGTGCCGATCTTAGCAGTAGGGAAAGTCAATACTACCAGATCTTGCGCCGTAGCCACTCTTGGGGCATATGTGGTATTAGTAACATCGGCGTTTGATTTTGCGTTGATATACAGTGCCTGTACCGTTGGGTTTGCTTTTTGCACACCAGCAAGTATAGCGCCTACAGTAACGGTATTAAAGTAAGGTATCGCGGTTACATCAGGTATGGTTGCTACCGCGCCTTTTTGCCCGGCGGCGGTAAGTTTATTCATTACACCATTGTATAAAGCCGCAAAGGTAGCCTTATCTGTAAGTACGTCGCCTGCACCGCCGGATGTGGCGTAACCCAATGCATCGTTATTGCCAAGCCAGTTGGTAAAAAATGTGAACGGCTTGCTTGTAGCAAAATCCAGATAGGATGTGGTGTGTGTACCCTCGGCACCCGGTAATAACCTTTCATAAAAACCGTTTAGGTTGCCATAACTTGCTAAGGTTACATGTAAAAGTTTAATACCTGGTACGCCATAATTGTTAAGCTCGGTACCCGCGTATTTGCTGTAGGTAGTAACATTGCCAAAGCCGGGTATATTAGTAACGCCTGTTACGGCTGTGTTATTAGTTTCGGTAGCTGTTATCGGCGATCCTGTTTGTGAAAAGCCTGTCAGCTTTAAATAACCCGACCCATTTGCCTGTGCTTCGCTAAATAGCGGTTGTGTAAAGCTCCCGCCGCCAACTATCTGCATTTGCTTGGCGATTATTGACGGATAAGAGTTTTGCTGCCCTTCGAGGTATAAACCGCCATCGGCATAACCCGCGGTAAGGGAGTTTCCTAGAGAAATATATTTAGAGAAATCTGCAATGCTTGTGTTCGACTGCGGTTTCTCGAACGAAGGCTTGCAGGCAGCAAGGCTTGCCACCAGCAGTATGGTAAAATATAGTTTTAAATTTTTCATCTGATTTAATGGTTAGGTACTACCAGTGATAAGCTAATGAGATACCGGGGATGTAAACGTTTGTTTTGAATGTGCCCGACAGGTTAGATTCGATATTTGTTTGCGTACGTGCAAGTACTCTTTCGTATTCGAAAGAAAGATCCAGATCGAGGTGCTTGGTGATACTATAGCCTAAACCGCCTGTAAGGTAATAACGGTTTGCATCAGGTGCTTCGGGTGTAACATATCCGTCGCGCACGGGCGTAATGCCGTAACCTCCACCAAACCTTAAGAAAAGGTTATCTTTAGCTTTGTATTGCGCGCCGGCCCTAAAGGCAGCGCCGTTTTTATAGTTTCGGGGCGAGTGAGTATCCTGTAGTAAAGATGTGTTGGTACCATAATCAAACGAAAGTACTTTATATACACTCCAGTGTACGTAATTTACATCTAAGGCCAGTGTCCATTTGTTGTTAGGCGTATATCCAAAACCGACAGAACTTGTTGAAGGCAGCGGCAAACTCGCGGTGAATGTATTAGGTTGCGGGAAGTTGGCCTCCATCGATTTTGCCACTTTAAATATCGCGTCGCCATTTTTGATAGTAGTATTTACCTGCGAGCGGTAATTTAAACCGATAGTAAATTTATCACTGGCTTTAATAAACGCGCCGGCATTCCAACCTAAACCATGGCCGCTTCCGTTTAATTGGGCCTGCCCATCAGCACCGCTGGCATCTGCAAGCGGAATGGCCCTCTTAAGATCTACAATGCCGTGGTTATAAACAAAACCACCGCCTATGCTTAAATAGTTGGTAAGCTTATAACTTATAGTAGGCTGTATGTAAATGGCTTTAAGGTCTAAACTTTCTAAAGCGTATTTTCCCTGCCAATCGTTACCCCAGTCTGTTAAGCCGCCAAATGGGGTGTACACGCCAAGGCCAAATTTGAATTTGCTTTGTTTGGGGCCCCAAACACCATAAAAGGTAAAAGGGGTAGCCAGTTTGCTTTTGGTGTAGTAGCTGGCTGTGGTACCGGTTGGGTTAAAGCCGGATTTGAAAATTAGAGGGCTTATCCCGGCCTGAATGTAATTTTCAGGCAGCATGGCAAGCGCGCCCGGGTTAAATAGAACGGATGCGCCATCCTGTAATAGCCCTGTACCTGTGTGGCCCATGCCAATTTGTTTTTGCCCATGCAGGTTTACCTGAAAACCTTGCGCGAATGCCATTACGGGCAGGCATGCCAGAAGTAATAGTATTACTTTTCTCATAAATAAAAATTAAAGGTTAAGCCTTGGTTGCTTATAATTGGTCGCGAAAATAACGCTTTCATAAAAGTAACCGGCTTATAAACTAAAAAAAGGGTTGAATTGCGGATATATTAGTCAAAAAGTCGGAGTTTCGATTACTATACGTATTTATTGGATTTTAACCGCGTTTTAAGCAAATTGCCAATTAATGCAATTTTGTTACAGTTTAACCAGAACAAATTTTGCACCACTTTAACATTTATGTCAAAAAAAATAGCCCAGTTGAGTTTCCCTAAGTTTGTAGACCTGTATGCAGATAATTCTATAGGGGCTGATTTTTTTGTTACAGAAGAAAAGCATCTCCTGGCACTAAGCGAATATCCGTATCGGTCTGCAGGCTATATTATTGGGATATGTACACGAGGAACAGCCAAAGTAGAAGTTAACCTGCAGGTATATGATGCACGCCCCGATGCTATGCTGCTGGCCACGCCTTTTCATGTTTTAAGGATATATGACAGCAGCGAAGACTTTTTATGCCGTTTTGTGGTGTTCTCTAAATCGTTTTTAACAGAAAATAATATTAACAGCCATTTTATAGAATCCTTTAGCTATTTTAAAAGTTCCTCAATCCCGGTTATTTATCCCGATCATGAAAAGGCGAAATACATTTTAGAAGTGTTTGTGCTTATTCAAAACAAACTACTGCGCGAAGATACCCCATACCGTACAGAAATTTGCCGGAGCATGCTATCCATACTTTTATATGAGGTAGCGGCCGTCTACGAGTATTTAAATGTAATTATTAAAAACAAGCAAACACGCAAACAAGAGCTAAATATACTTTTCCAGGACTTGGTATTCCATCATTATAAGAAGCACCGTAACGTACAGTTTTATGCCGATGAGTTATGCATCTCTCCCAAACATTTAACAGAAAGCATTAAAGAAGTAACAGGTAAAACCGCGGGCGAATGGATAGATGACGCTGTTATTTTAGAAGCAAAGGTGCTTTTAAGAAATTATGAAATAAGTGTAGCCCAAATAGCCGAGCAAATACATTTCCCCGATCAATCATCGTTTGGCAAATACTTTAAAAAGCAAACAGGTTTATCCCCCTCAGAATACCGGCTTAAAACCAATAGCTAACCTGTGTACTCGGCAAACTTACCGCTTGGTTAACATCTCATCCCGATTTTTTGACTAATATATCCGCAATACGGCCCTTTTTTGGCATGTAATACGCTATAAATTTGACTTTCGAAATGGTTGCCCTGTCCGGAAGGTCCTTCTTCCCGGGGCATACGCTACCAATAAACCTATTTAAATGAAAGTATTAGTTTGTATTAGCCAGGTGCCTGATACGGTTACCAAAGTTGTATTAAAAAACAATAATACCGCTATTGAAGAGAGTGGTGTTACCTATATTATTAACCCTTATGATGAATGGTACGCGCTTATACGCGCTTTAGAATTAAAGGAAGCGGGCATTGCCGATGTCGTGCATCTTATTACCGTAGGGCGTGCCAATACCGAACCTGTTATTAGAAAAGCGCTTGCCCTTGGCGGCGATGAAGCTATTAGGATAGATGCCGATAGTAACGACGCTTTTGTTACTGCCAATTACATTGCCGGATACGCGAAAAACGAAAACTATGACCTGTTACTTTGCGGTAAAGAATCTATTGATTACGCCAATGGCGCGGTCGGCCCTATGCTGGCCGAATTGCTTGATGTTGATTTTGTGGGTTTTGCGGCGGATATTAAACCGGATGGCCAAGCAGTAACTATAAAACGGGAAATAGACGGAGGTGAAGAAACCGACAGCGTAAACCTGCCTGTGGTGATATCCTGCCAGAAAGGTGTTGCCGAGGCCCGCATCCCCAATATGCGGGGCATTATGGCGGCACGTACCAAGCCGTTGAAAACCATTACGCCAGAAGCTATCTCATCAGTAACTAATGTGGCATATTATGAATTGCCGGCTGCTAAATCGGGAGTGAAGATGATTGCACCCGACCAGATGGACGAATTGGTAAACCTGTTACATGCAGAAGCTAAAGTTATTTAATTAACCCTAACCGTTAAAAGAAATGTCAGTAATTGTTTTAGTAGAACATACAGAAGGTATCATTAAAAAAAAGAGTTTCGAAGCTGTACAATACGCTTCGGTTATCGCAAAAAAAACAGGTACAACCACAGCTGCGGTAGTTGCAGGTAACGTTGCTGAAAGCGAAATGCAGGCCCTGGGAAATTATGGTGCAGATAAAGTATTGCATGTAACCAACTATAAGATAAACTCATCGCAGCACCGTGCATTTGCCCGCATATTAGTAACCGCTGCCAAGCAGGAAAACAGCGCTGTAATTGTAACCCTGCATGACGTAAATGGCCGTGCCATTGCGCCACGTGTAGCAGTAGTGTTAAAAGCAGGCTTAGTTTCGGGCGCATTATCCTTGCCAGATACCGATAAGGGCTTTGTAGTTAAAAAATCAGCCTTTTCGGGTAAAGCTTTCGCTTTTGTAAATGTAACAAGCGACATAAAAGTAGTTATGTTAATACCCAATACTTTCCCGTTAGTAAAAACCGAGGGCACCGCCGCCATAGAAAAGTTAGACGTAAGTTTTGAAGATAAGGATTTTGGTGTAAAAGTGGTATCTGTTGATAAGATAACCGGCGAGATCCCACTGTCTGACGCGGAGCTGGTAGTATCCGGCGGGCGTGGGTTAAAAGGCCCCGAAAATTGGGGGCTGATAGAAGACCTGGCCAAAGAGCTTGGCGCCGCAACGGCTTGTTCGCGCCCGGTGGCAGATGCACACTGGAGGCCGCATCACGAGCATGTTGGCCAAACCGGCGGTACCATTCGCCCTCACCTTTATATCGCGGCGGGTATTTCCGGTGCAATTCAGCACTTGGCCGGTGTAAGCGGGTCTAAAACAATTGTTGTGATTAATAAAGACCCCGAAGCGCCATTTTTTAAGGCCGCTAATTATGGCGTTGTTGGCGATGTAATGGAAGTGTTGCCGCGCCTTACTGAAGCGGTACGGAAATTTAAATCTCAACAACACTAATATGGTAAATGTATTTTACGAAGGCCAGGTGTTGTGGTCGCAGATTGATGCGAACCAGCACATGCGGCACTCGGCCTACGCCGATGTTGCCGCACAGTCGCGTTTAAATATGTTGGGTTTGGTAGGGCTTAGCCCTGCCAGGCTTTTTGAATTTAAGGTTGGCCCCGTACTTTTTAAAGAAGAGTTGTTTTACCTGCGCGAGGTGGGCTTAGGCGATGTTATTAAGGTCACCTGCGCGGTTAGCCGTTCAAGGGCCGATGGTTCGAGGTGGTCTATCCGTCATGAAATTTACCGGGCAGACGGTGTAAAGGCGGCTATAATTAACGCGGATGGGGCCTGGATAGATATGGATAAACGCAAGCTTACCCTCTTGCCGCCAAAGCTTGAAGGTATGTTTTTAAATGCCCCACTAACCGATGATTACGTAGAAGACATAGCCAAAGAAAAAGAATAGTACATTTAATACCATTATACACTTATGAGTTTAACAGAAAAATTTGAAGCAGCTGTGGCCGATAGTAAACAACTTACAAAAAGGCCCGATAACGACACGTTATTAAAGTTATACAGCCTGTATAAACAGGCGACAGCCGGGGATATGCCTGCCGATACACCGGCACCCGGAATGTTCGATTTTGTTAATAAAGCCAAACACGATGCATGGAAGGGCCTGAGTGGTATGGGTGCTGATACCGCGATGGAGCAATATATAGATACCGTAACCGAATTAAAAAGCGTTTAAGTACGGGCTTTTTGCAATAACCGAACTTTTGACAAATCATTCCGAGATATAGCCCTTTATTATAGCTGCGGATTGTTGATATTTGATATACAAACCAACCAATTATTCACCGCCTGCGGTTGAGCTTTCTTTTAATTTTTTAACAGTTACAGCGCAGTAACTCATGTTGCTATGCTTTACAAGTAATTTAAAGATCACTTATCTGCCGGTTTAACATCTTAACCATGCTTGTATTTAGTAAGTATTTAACCCGTTTAACAATAATGCTGCTTACAGTGGCTTCGATTAGCTTTGCGGCAAAGGCGCAAAACCATAAAGACCAGATAGAAGGCCTGTGGTATAATCACGAAAAAACCGGAAAAGTAGAAATAACCAAAGCTGCCGATGGCAAGTTTTACGGAAAGGTGGTGTGGTTAAAGGAGCCTTTAAAAAACGGTAAACCCAAGGTAGATGAATTAAACAGCGATGAAAAGCTGCGCAGCAGGCCAAGGCTTGGTCTGCCGGTGTTAAACGGCTTCGAAAAAGATGGCGATAACAAATACACAGGCGGTACCATTTACGACCCCAATAACGGTAAAACCTATAGCTGTAAAATGACCTATAAAGGCAAAACGCTTGATATAAGAGGGTATATTGGTATATCTATGTTTGGCCGTACCACCACGTTTACAAGGGCCGAATAATTAAATAACTTTAAAATTAAGTATAGCATAATGAGTGCAAAACGAATAATTAAAAAAGTTGCTGTACTTGGCTCCGGTGTAATGGGTAGCAGGATAGCCTGCCACTTTGCAAACATTGGTGTACAGGTGTTGTTGCTTGATATTGTACCTAAAGACGCGGCTGCCGATAAAAGATCAAGAAATAAGCTGGTAGACGACGCGCTTGCAGCGGCTTTAAAATCGTCACCTTCTCCTATATATTTAAAATCGTTTGCGCAGAGGATAAATACCGGGAATTTTGAGGATGACATGCCCAAAATTGCCGATTGCGACTGGGTAATAGAGGTGGTTGTAGAGCGTTTGGATATTAAACAAACGGTATTTGAAAATGTAGAAAAATTTCGCAAGCAGGGTACGCTTATTACGTCCAACACCTCGGGCATTCCCATTCATTTAATGGCCGAAGGCCGCAGCGACGACTTTAAGAAGCACTTTTGCGGAAGCCATTTTTTTAACCCACCACGCTATTTAAAACTATTTGAAGTTATCCCAACGGCAGATACTTTGCCCGAAGTAACCGACTTTTTGCTGAGCTATGGAGAAAAGTTTCTGGGTAAAACCACTGTGCTTGCAAAAGATACGCCCGCCTTTATAGGCAACCGAATAGGGGTTTTCAGCATCATGAGCATCCTGCATTACGCGGATAAAACAGGCATCAGTGTAGAAGAGATAGATAAGCTTACCGGGCCGGTAATAGGGCACCCTAAATCGGCCACGTTCCGCACAAGCGATGTGGTTGGTATAGATACCATGGTACACGTAGCCAATGGGCTAAGCGCGAATGTACCCGATGATGAAGCGAAAGACTTGTTCGTGGTTCCGGGATTTGTAAGTAAAATGGTTGCAAATAACTGGCTGGGAAGTAAAAGCGGCCAGGGTTTTTATAAAAAGGAAAAGGTTGATGGTGTTAACCAATTTTATGCCCTCGACCTTAAAACACTGGAGTACAAGTCATCGCAAAAGGTAAAGTTCCCATCGCTTGAAACTACCAAAACAATTGACAAACTAAGCGACCGCATGAAAGTGCTGTTTGCCGCTCAAGATAAAGCCGGCGATTTTTACCGGGCTATATTTTACCAGCTATTCGCATATGCAAGCAATCGCATCCCCGAAATTTCTGATCAGCTTTATAAGATAGATGCTGCCATGAATGCCGGTTTTGGCTGGGAAACGGGCCCGTTTGAAAAATGGGATGCCCTGGGGGTAGAAGATACTGTTAAAGCTATAGAAGCCGAAGGCTATAAACCCGCGCAGTGGGTTTACGATATGCTGCAGAGTGGTGCGGCAAGCTTTTATAAGGTGGAGAATGGTAAGCGCCTGTATTACGACATTGCGTCAAAATCGTATAAGATCATCCCCGGTACTGAAGATTTTATCCAGTTAGATAACGTCCGTACTACCAATACCATATGGAAAAATAGCGGTACTACCATTACTGATATTGGCGATGGCATTATTAACCTCGAGTTCCATACTAAAATGAACACCATTGGCGGCGAGGTAATAGAGGGTATCAACAAGGCCATCACCCTTGCCGAACAAAGCTACAAAGGCCTTGTAATATCTAACGAAGGCGCCAACTTTAGCGCGGGTGCCAATGTGGGTATGATATTTATGATGGCCGTTGAGCAAGAGTTTGACGAGCTGAATATGGTGATCAAAGCATTTCAAAATACTATAATGCGCATCAGGTATTCATCCATTCCCGTTATTGCAGCGCCGCATCAAATGGCTTTGGGTGGCGGTTGCGAGCTATGCCTGCATGCCGATAAAGTGGTGGCACATGCCGAGCTATATATGGGCCTTGTGGAGTTTGGCGTTGGGCTTATCCCCGGCGGTGGCGGCACCAAAGAATTTGCCCTGCGCCTGTCGGACGAGTTACAGGAAGGCGATATAGAATTAAATAACTTTAGGGACAGGTTCCTCACCATTGGTCAGGCCAAAGTTTCTACTTCGGCATACGAAGCGTTTGAACTTGGCTACCTTAAAAAAGGTCGCGATATGGTAGTAGTATCCCGCAACAGGGTATTAGCAGAAGCTAAAAAGCAATGCCTGTTAATGGCCGAAGAAGGATATGTGCAGCCCGTTAAACGTACGGATATACGTGTGCTTGGTAAACAGGCGCTTGGCCTGGGCTATGTGGGTGCCAATTCTATGCTTAGCGGCAATTACATTAGCGAGCACGATGTAAAGATCTCTCAAAAGCTGGCTTATGTACTCTCCGGTGCCGACCTCTCGCAGCCAACACTGGTAAGCGAAGATTATCTGCTGAATTTGGAGCGTGAAGCTTTTTTACAGCTGTGTGCGGAGCGTAAAACGCTCGAACGTATCCAGTCTATTTTAAAAGGCGGAAAAGTATTAAGGAACTAATTAAAGGAGCAAACTAAAATGAACGCATATATAGTAGCGGCTTGCCGCAGTGCAGTGGGCAAAGCAAATCGTGGTGGATTTAGGTTTACAAGGCCCGATACGCTGGCTGCCGATGTGATCAAACACCTTGTAGCATCGGTACCTAATGTGGATAAAGACCAGATAGATGATGTGATAGTAGGCAATGCCACGCCCGAAGCCGAGCAAGGGTTAAACGTTGCCCGCCTTATATCTTTAATGGCTTTAGATACCGATAAGGTACCGGGCATGACGGTGAACCGTTATTGCGCATCGGGGCTGGAAACCATTGCCATTGCATCCGCAAAAATAAACAGCGGTATTGCCGACTGTATTATAGCGGGCGGGGTAGAAAGCATGAGCCTGCTACCTATGGGCGGTTGGAAAGTTGTACCTAACCTGGAAGTGGCCATGGCACACCCCGATTATTACTGGGGTATGGGCCTAACCGCCGAAGCCGTAGCACGTGAGTATAACATCAACCGCGATGAACAGGACGAATTTGCATATAACTCGCACCAAAAAGCCATTACTGCAATTAAAGAGGGCCGTTTTAAAGATCAGATAGTGCCGGTTAGTGTATCTGAAACCTATGTTGATGAAGGCGGTAAAAGAAAAACCAGGGACTTTATCGTAGATACCGACGAAGGCCCGCGTGCCGATACCTCTATAGAAGCATTGGCTAAACTTAAACCTGTATTTGACGCGAGGGGGATGGTTACGGCAGGTAACTCATCACAAACAAGCGATGGTGCCGCCTTTGTAATGGTGGTTAGCGAACGTTTTATGAAAGAAAATAATTTAACCCCTATTGCGCGTATGGTTAATTATGCTGTGGTAGGCGTGCCACCGCGCATTATGGGAATAGGTCCGCTTTACGCCATACCCGAGGTGTTAAAGAAAGCAGGCATGAAACAAGCCGATATGGACCTGTTTGAACTGAATGAAGCATTTGCATCACAGTCGTTGGCAATTATTAAAGGCTTGAATATGGATCCCAACATCGTAAATGTGAACGGCGGGGCCATAGCATTGGGCCACCCGCTGGGGTGTACTGGCGGTAAATTATCCGTTCAGCTTTTTGATGAACTAAGAAAGCGCGATAAAAAATACGGAATGGTTACCATGTGCGTTGGCACGGGCCAGGGCGCAGCCGGCATATTCGAATTATTAAATTAAATATCAAATTTCAACAATATACAGCCATGAGCACAGCAACAGATAATAAACACCTAAAGGGCGGCGAGTTTTTGATTAAGGAAACATCGGCAGAGGATGTTTTTATTCCCGAGAATTGGGACGAAGAGCAACTGATGATCGCGCAAACCTGCCAGGATTTTGTTGAGCAGAATGTAGTTCCCGTTTTAGACCGTATTGACAACCAGGAGGAATGCCTAATGGTAAGCCTGGTAGAAAAAGCCGGCGAACTCGGCATCCTGAGCGTATCATTACCCGAGGAGTATGGCGGCTTTGGTAAAGATTTCCCAACTGCGATGCTCATTAGTGAAAAAACCGGCCCCGGCGCTTCGTTTTCTGTAGCGGTAATGGCGCATACAGGTATAGGTACATTGCCTATTCTTTACTATGGTAACAACGAGCAAAAGAATAAATATATACCTAAACTGGGTAGCGGTGAATGGAAGGGCGCTTATTGCCTAACAGAGCCGGGTGCAGGATCGGATGCGAACTCGGGGAAAACCCGCGCAACGCTATCTGCTGATGGTAAACATTATATCATCAACGGCCAGAAAATGTGGATCACCAATGCAGGTTTCGCAGATGTGTTCACGGTGTTCGCCAAGATAGATAATGATGAAAACCTCAGCGCCTTTATCGTTGAAAAAGGCTACGAAGGTTTATCCCTCAACCCCGAAGAACATAAGATGGGTATCAAAGGTAGCTCTACCCGCCAGGTGTTTTTTAACGATTGCAAGGTGCCGGTAGAGAACTTACTGTCAGAAAGAGGTAATGGCTTTAAAATAGCCGTGAACATTCTTAACCTGGGCCGTATTAAGTTAGGCGGCGCTGCTTTGGGCGCTTCAAAATCGGTTATTACTACTGCAGTGCGTTACGCCAACGAGCGCGAGCAGTTCGGTCGCCCTATTTCAAAATATGGCGCTATTCGCTACAAATTAGGTGAACAGGTAATACGTACTTACGCAACAGAAGCGGCCATGTATCGCGCCAGCCAGAATATAGAAGATGCTACCCATAACCTGATCGAGGGTGGGATGGAAGCCTCTAAAGCAAAATTAAAAGGTACCGAGTTGTTTGCTATTGAGGCAGCTATAATAAAGGTACATGCTTCCGAGTCGTTAGATTATGTAGTTGACGAGGGGGTGCAGATATATGGTGGTATGGGGTACAGCGCCGAAGCGCCGATGGACCGCGCTTACCGCGATAGCCGTATCAACCGCATTTTTGAAGGTACCAACGAAATTAACCGTATGCTAACGGTTGACATGATGCTTAAGCGTGCCATGAAAGGTGAACTTGACCTGATGGGACCTGCGCAGGATGTTGTTAATGAACTAATGGCTATCCCCGATTTCAACACCGAAGAAGAGGATCTTTTCACTAAAGAGCATAAATACATTAAAAACTTTAAGAAGGCGGTTTTACTGGCTGCCGGCGCTGCCGTTCAAAAGCTAATGATGAACATTGCCAAGGAGCAGGAAGTGCTGATGTACCTTGCCGATATGCTTATAGAAACCTATGTAAGCGAATCAACTTTATTAAGGGTTGAGAAACTGGCGTCCCAACGTGGTGAAGATGCCGTTAAAGACCAGATAGATATTATGCAGGTGTATATCAGGGACGCGGCTGATAAGATTTTTAAAGCCGGTAAAGAAGCGCTTAACTCATTTGCCGAAGGCGATGAGCGCCGTATGATGATGACCGGCTTAAAACGTTTTACTAAAACCGAGGATATTAACACCACGGCAGCACGCAGGCGCATTGCAGCAAAATTAATTGCAGAAAATAAATACTGCTTTTAAGTAACAAACTTCATTTAAACATCTATAACAGGTACCAGCATGAAGCTTGCAGCACGATTATTTGATTGCTTAAACATACAGGCGCAAAACCCGCAGCCCGATCTGCTGAATGCGAAAGTGAACGGTGAGTGGAAAGCGTTTAGTACGGCAGATGTGCATAAGAAAATTTATCAGCTTGCTGCTGCATTACTTGCCATGGGTATCTCTGCAGGTGATGGTACTACGGAGGGCAGGGATAAGGTTGGCCTTATAAGTAGTGGCCGGCCCGAATGGCTGATAGTAGATCTGGCAGTGCAATTAACGGGTGCGGTACTGGTGCCGCTGTATCCCAATACCAGCCTTAAAGAAATTGAGCAGATATTGATTGAGGCCGAAGTGAAGTGCATATTTGTTAGCGATGCCGAGCTTTGCGGCAAAGTTACTGCCGTAAAGCATAATTTGCCTCTGCTACAATCTATCTACTCGTTCGATCAAATTTCGGGTTGTAATAATTGGGCAGAGATCCTTAAACCCCTAAACGACACATCGCTTGCACATATCAAAGCCATTAGTGATAAAATAACTGAGGATGTTGTAACTACCATTATTTTTACATCGGGTACAACAGGGCGGCCTAAAGGGGTGGTGTTAACGCATAAAAATATTGTAAGCAATGTTTACAACTGCAGCCTGGTATTAAACGGTATCCCGCTTGATCATAAGCGCGCCCTCAGCTTTTTACCACTCAACCACATCTTTGAAAAGATGTGCACATACATCTATCTCTTTAACGGTTTCTCCATCTACTACGCCGAAAACATGGACACCATAGGTGTAAATATGAGAGAAGTTAAACCGGATATATTTACAGCGGTGCCAAGGCTGCTTGAGAAGGTTTTTGAAAAGATAGTTATTGAAGGGCAAAAGCTTACCGGCATAAAAAGGAGTATTTTCCTTTGGTCCATTTCGCTTGCCGAGCAGTTTGAGCATACCGGTACAAGCTGGTGGTATAAGTTAAAGCTGGCCATTGCAGATAAACTGGTTTACAGCAAATGGCGCAATGCCATTGGTGGCAATGTAAAGGCAATTGTAGTTGGTAGTTCGGCCTGCCCCATACGGCTCGAAAAGATCTTTACAGCAGCTAAATTAGTTGTACTGGAGGGTTATGGCCTTACCGAAACATCCCCTGTTATATCTGTTAACCAATATGACCCTCACAAGCGCAAGTTTGGCACCGTTGGCCCTTTGATAGAACAGGTGCAGGTTAAGGTTGCCGATGATGGCGAGCTGTTGGCAAAAAGCCCGGGGGTAATGTTGGGATACTATAAAAACCCCGAACTTACAGCAGAAGTGTTAATTGACGGTTGGTTTCATACCGGTGACATTGGCGAGATAGATAAAGTCGGCTTCCTGAAAATTACCGACCGCAAAAAAGAGATCTTTAAAACCTCCGGTGGTAAATATGTGGCGCCTGTGCCTATTGAGAATCGCATGAAAGAGAACGCTTTGATTGAGCAGATGATGGTTATAGGCGCCGAACGGAAGTTTACTTCGGCACTTATTGTGCCATCTTTCCATAACCTTAAGCTTTGGTGCGATCAAAACAAGATCGTTTATTCGACCAATCGCGAAGTGGTCAACAATCCGGCAGTGATAGCCCAGTTTCAATCTATAGTAGATACGTTTAACGCTGAGTTTAACCACGTAGAACAGGTGAAAAAAATCAAGCTTCTTGCTGAAGAGTGGACCATCGACGGCGGCGAACTCACTCCTACAGGTAAAATGAAACGGCGCATCATTATGGAGAGATACAAAAACGAAATAGAGAATATATACTCGGGCGAGCAGGTTGATAGTGCTTCGCCTTCGGCTCATTAATTTTACTGTTTAATTCGGGCATCTTCATGGATACTATACAAATAGCTATAAAAGAAAAGCTGGCCACTATAACGCTTAACCGCGGACGTGCCAATTCTATCAACCTGGAGATGATAGCTGAATTGAATTTGGCTATAAAAAATCTCGGTGCTGACGCGTCTGTGGATGGGCTGATCATAACTGGTAAAGAGGGCTTTTTTTCCGCAGGCATCGATCTTATTGAGGCATACAATTACAATGAGATACAAGGCCGAGAGCTATGGACGGAGTTTTTAACCTTACAAGCCAATCTTGTAGCCTTCCCCAAACCATTTGTTGCCGCGATAGGCGGACATAGCCCCGCGGGTGGTTGTGTAATGGCCTTATGTACCGATTATCGTGTTATGGCATCAGGCAAATTCATCATTGGCTTAAATGAGATCCCCGTAGGTATAATAGTACCCGAAGTTATATTTAACCTCTACGCTTTTTGGATTGGGCATCGCAAGGCTTATCAATACTTGTTAGAGGGTAAACTGCTTACGGTTGACGAGGCCTTGGCAAATTGCTTGGTAGATGAAGTTTGCGAACCTGCTGAGCTGCTTGCCGTTGCCGAAAACAAAGTAAGGTTGTATATGAAACAAAATGCGGTTACCTGGAGCCAAAGTAAACAGAATATGCGCGCAAAACTAATGGAGCAATTCAATGCCGACCTTTCTGCATCTTTAGATACTATGCTGAAACAATGGTGGGCACCCGAAACGCGTAAAGGTTTACAACTGATGATAGAAAATTTAAAATCGGCATCTAATAAATAAGGCCAGGCTATGGATCAACAACCAGCAGATAATAAAGGCACCCTTGGCGGCATGCTGAGGGATGATGCTTTTAAAAGTAAAACCATTGTTATTACAGGCGGGGGTACCGGCCTTGGCAGGGCCATGGGCACCTATTTTTTAAAGCTGGGTGCCAACCTGGTTATCACAAGCCGCAAGCTGGATATTTTACAAAAAACAGCGGTTGAAATGGAGGGCGAAACGGGTGGTAAAGTGTTAGCTGTTTCCTGTGATGTTCGTAATTACGACGAGGTAGAAAACGTGTTGAAAAGTTCTGTTGAAGCTTTTGGCAGGGTTGACGCCCTCGTTAATAACGCGGCAGGCAACTTCATTTCGCCAACAGAGCGGCTTTCGGCAAACGCTTTTTCAACCATTATAGATATTGTATTAAAGGGTACGGTGAATTGCTCGCTGGCTTTGGGGAAGCATTGGATAAAAGAAAAACAGCCGGGAAATATCCTTAATATTATTACTACTTATGCCTTTACAGGCTCGGCATATGTAGTGCCCTCGGCGTGTGCTAAGGGTGGGGTGCTTGCTTTAACAAGGTCGCTGGCTGTTGAATGGGGGCGCCACCAAATACGCACCAACGCCATTGCACCGGGCCCGTTCCCAACCAAAGGCGCGTGGGAACGACTGCTTCCCGGGGATATGGCTCAAAAGTTTAGTTTCGAAAAACGCGTTCCGTTGAAACGTGTAGGGCAACACCAGGAACTGGCAAACCTTGCCGCTTTTCTCATTTCAGATTTTTCGGGTTATATCAATGGGGATGTGATCTCCATAGACGGTGGCGAATGGTTACAAGGGGCCGGACAGTTTAGCGGTTTAGAAATGCTTACCGATGAAATGTGGGACGGTATTGAACAAATAACAAGAAACGTTAAAGGAAGCTAATAATAAATCTTTAAGCCGCCCTGCCAGATCTTCTATTAGCTGCATAGCTCATCATCCTTACCATATTTTTCCTGATCGCGATAGACGGCGCGTACAAATTATCGGCTAACTCTCTCCCAAGGTTTTTACGCATTTTATTGCGCAAGGTAGCACGCATGTGCATCCTCACCTTGCGGCGATGTGTTTCGCCTTGTTCGCTTACTTTATTTAATAATTTTAAAGATGCCAATGCTATTATACCGCCAATAATGAAAAAGTAGTTCCATCCCTGCAGGTCAATGACGCGTAGGCTATGCCCAGCTATATTTAGGTTATACATTAACTGGTGGCTTGCAAAAAAGTCGGCCAATAAACCACCTGCTACCGGAGCAATAGTGGATGAAAAAGCCACTAACATATTTTTAGCAGTTATATAAACTATCGCCTCTTTTTTTGGCGCAAGCTTTAAGCCAATATTGCTTAGGGCCAGGTTGATGCCCGCGGTAGAGAGTCCGCTTAAAATGTGTATGGCAACCAAAATAGCCAAAGCCGTAACTTTAGAACCCGGCAAACCGGTAAAGGCAAATGCCAGGATACAGGTGATATACACCGGTGCGCAAATGTTGATGATAGTTTTGTTGCTAAACCTATCCGAATATTTGCCCCATAATTTAATAAATGCAATGCTACTTAGTTGGCTAATGATACCCAGGCCTATTACGTATGATAGCGGCAACCCGATGTTTTTTATCATAAAAACGGCAAAGAATGGTGTTGCCAGGTTTAACGCAAAAGCCCAAACCGAATTAAATGCCAGTAAGTTACGAAAGTTTTTATCCTTTAATGAGCGACCAAAAAGCTTAAATACATTATCGTTCATTGGTATGGGCTTGGGCTCGGGTGTGCGCAGCAGCAGCACCACACTAAGCATACCCAGTACGCCGCCGGTTAAAAATAACGTTGTGTAAGCGGTTATCTCGTGGGCAGGGTAATATGCCTTAACATGATCTATACCCATGGCCGTTGCCAGGCTAAGCGTTACATTAAGTGTTTGAGCCATACGGCCGCGCCTGCTAAAAAAACTCCCCAGACGTTCGCCCGGTATAAGGTCCTTCATCCAGGCATTCCAGCTGGCACCGGCTATATCACCAAAAATATGCTGAAAAAACAGCAATACCAACAACATCTGTATGGTAGTTGAGCCGGTGAAAAGTAATGGCATAACACCAATGGCTATAAGCGGAAGGCGCGCTAATAGGTTAAAAATAGCTGTCACAGCTTTACGGTTGTTCCACTTTTGCACCAGCCAAATAGACGCCAGTTGAAATATGGTTGTAAAAGTAGGCAGTGCGGCAAATAACCCTAACTGTAGGTTAGTAGCCCCCATGTGGATTGCCATTGCCGTTAAAAAAGTACCGCTGGTAAATACTACCATAGCTTCGGCAGATAAACCGTCTGCTATCACTAACTTAAGACCTGAGTTTAACTGGCCGGTAGTTATTTTTTCTAATGGGCGTAAATTCATACAAAGGTGCCCGCACACAGGCACTATTCATTTTGGATTAATAATAGTTTAATTAACAGGGGCGGGTTATCGCCCGCACAAAATGATATGCAAATGTCCGGCCTCGTTATCTTTAAGGTTAAAAAATATATAAATTATTGATATTCAACATTTTAATTTAAAGTTAAAATTGTTCTTTTGTATTCTGTCTTTCAGATGCGTGGAATAATGAAGTAATCGCTTCCCCAAAATGCGGAATAATTGGAGCAAGAAAACCTACGTATGTTTCGGCAAAACACAAAAAACAAATCTTAAACGAAAAACATTGTTAGGAGAAGTGGACACCATTGTAAGGTTAAACGAACGGTTCGCTTAATGCCAAAAATGAAATTTTTATGAAATTGTTATAAAATGACTTTTATTTCGAAGTAAATTATAAATATTATAACAATATATAATTATTTATAAGTTAAATACATTTTGGCGTTGTTTTGGTTAAGTTAAGGCTGTTCAACACTAACTATGCAAAACAGACTTAAAATATTTACCTGGCATATCCATGGTAGTTACCTCTATTATTTATCGCAAGGTAACTATGATATTTACATCCCAACAAAACCGGAAAAAACCGAGGGCTACTATGGCCGGGGAGAAACATTCCCTTTTGGCAGCAATGTAATTGAAGTGCCTGCCGGCGAAGTTAAAAACATGCAGTTTGATTGTATTGTATTCCAAACCAATCAAAACTACCTGTCCGATCAGTATGAGATACTCTCTGATGAGCAGCGCGCTTTGCCCAGGATCTATATCGAGCATGACCCGCCGCGCCAACATCCTACAGATACCAAACATGTTGTGGGTGATGAGAATATTACTTTGGTGCATGTAACCCACTTTAACCGTTTAATGTGGGATAGTACCAGCACTCCAACCCGTGTTATTGAACATGGTGTAACAGATTCGGGTATCCGGTATAAAGGAGACCTTGATAAAGGGATCGTAGTGATCAATAACCTGCCGGCGCGTGGTCGCCTGTTAGGACACGATATTTTTATGCATGCCCGCAAAAATGTGCCGATGGACCTTGTAGGGATGGGTACGGGCGATCTTGGATTGGGAGAGGTGCTTCACCCGCAGCTACCTGAATTTCAAAGCCGGTACCGTTTCTTTTTTAATCCAATAAGGTACACCAGCCTGGGATTGGCTATCTGCGAAGCAATGATGATGGGCATACCCGTTGTAGGCCTTGCTACGACGGAGCTGTCGGCAGTTATAGAGAATGGAGTATCGGGTTTCATACATACCGATGTTGAATACCTGATAGAAAAAATGAAACTTTTAATTAACGAGCCGCAGCTGGCACGTGAAATTGGCGCCAGGGGCAGGGAGGTTGCTTTAAAGCGCTTTGGCATTAAACGTTTTGCCAATGATTGGGAAAGCTTATTTGCGGAAGTGGTAACAAAAAGTAAAGCAGCTGTTGCAGAAACCGTATGATCATGAAACATCAAAATAGCATTGCATTAATTAGTGAACACGCGTCGCCGCTTGCCGAATTGGGGGGAGTGGATACAGGCGGCCAAAACGTTTATGTTGCCCAATTAGCCAAACACCTGGCTAAAGAGGGCTATAATGTAGATGTATACACCCGCCGCGAAAGCGAAGACCAGCATGAAGTTGTAAACTGGGTAAATGGGGTAAGGGTAATTCATGTAACCGCAGGCCCGGCAAAGGTTGTTATTAAAGAAGAGCTTTTGCCATACATGGATGAGTTTAAGACCAACATGGCGGCGTTTATCATCAACAATAACATTAATTACTCGCTTATACATGCCAATTTTTTCATGTCGGCATTAGTGGCTATGGGTATTAAACAGGAATTGGGTATTCCGTTTGTGGTTACCTTTCATGCATTAGGTCATGTGCGCCGGGTACACCAGGGCGATAGCGATAAATTCCCGGCGGAGCGCCTTTTAATAGAAGAAGAAGCCGTTAAACAGGCAGATCATATTATTGCCGAATGCCCGCAAGATAAACAAGACCTAATGGATCATTACCACGCGCCGGCTCATAAAGTAAGCGTTATACCATGCGGATTTAGCCCACGCGAATTTGTGCCGATAGATAAACAGGCTGCACGCAAAATGTTAGG
Organism: Mucilaginibacter lutimaris; assembly: GCF_042676625.1. Taxonomy (NCBI): domain Bacteria; kingdom Pseudomonadati; phylum Bacteroidota; class Sphingobacteriia; order Sphingobacteriales; family Sphingobacteriaceae; genus Mucilaginibacter; species Mucilaginibacter lutimaris. Next base: position 200,902 of record NZ_JBHTIA010000013.1, on the reverse strand, counting down.
GCTGCCTCAAAATGAACATATTATTCTGCAACTGGGCCGCATGGTGCCGCGTAAAGGTGTTGATAACGTTATAAGGGCGCTGGGTGACTTGAAAAACATGGATACACCGGTTAAATTATTAATTGTTGGTGGCGAATGTGAGGAACTGGAAGAAGCAACCTGCCCTGAATACGCGCGCCTGCTTGGCGTAGCAAGAGAAAACGGTGTGGTTAATTCCATCATATTTGCGGGACGAAAAAACCGCGATATGCTTAAATACTATTACTCTGCCGCAGATGTATTTATAACTACGCCCTGGTATGAGCCATTTGGTATTACCCCATTAGAGGCTATGGCCTGCGGTACACCGGTTATAGGTTCTAACGTTGGCGGAATTAAATATAGCGTGGCCGATGGAGAAACCGGCGCGTTAGTTGAAGCCAATAACCCTATTAGGCTTGCAGATAAACTACGATGGATGCTAAACAGCCCGGCACTGTTAAACAGGATGGGTGAAAACGCTATTTGGCGGGTTAACCGTTATTTTACATGGGCTAAGGTTGCTGCAAATGTAAGTGATATGTATAAACGGTTGATGCCTCAGGTTACCGAAATAGGGTTAATTCATCAAAAATCACAAGCCGCTTAATGGATAAAGCGATTTTTTTAGATAAAGACGGAACACTGATTCCGGATATTCCTTACAATGTAGATCCGGATAAGATAACACTGAGTAATGATGCTGTTGCAGGCTTGCTAAGCTTGCAAAATGATGGGTATAAATTGATCATCATATCTAACCAATCGGGCGTTGCAAGGGGCTATTTTACCGAAGATAAGTTGCCTGTTGTAAAAGAAAAGATGCGACAGTTATTCGCCGAAAACGGTCTTAGTTTAGATGGGTTTTATTACTGTCCCCACCATCCCGAAGGTACAGTTGCAGGTTATAATATAATGTGCGATTGCCGCAAGCCCTCACCGGGGATGCTATTAAATGCAGCAGATGAACATGAAATTAGTTTAACCAATTCATGGATGATAGGCGATATACTAAATGATGTTGAAGCAGGGAACCGCGCCGGGTGTAAAACGGTTTTAATTGACAACGGTAACGAAACTGAATGGCTGGACGGGGCGTACCGTAAACCCACCATTGTTTGCAAAACCATTAACCAAGCGGCTGAGTTTTTGTTAAATTTTCATAAGCATGAATTGGCTGGGTTGTAAAAATATACTTTGCATACGCCCCGATAACATGGGTGACCTGATCATGACCGTACCTGCCTTTCGTGCATTAAAGGATACTTTTGGTGCGAAAATAACGGTGCTCACTTCATCAATGGCCAAAGGCATCATTAAAAATATTGCCGAAATTGATGACCATATCATATTTGATTTACCCTGGGTAAAAACTGAAGCGCAATCAAAAACTGATGAGTTTTATGAGGTGGTAGCCCAAATTAAAGCCAGGAAGTTTGACGCTGCTGTTATCTTCACTGTTTACAGCCAAAATCCATTGCCAACAGCTATGTTGGCGTACCTGGCAGGTATTCCAAAGATATTGGCTTATAGCCGCGAAAACCCTTATCAGTTACTTACGAACTGGGTGCCCGACAAAGAGCCCTACACCCAATTAAAGCACCAGGTAACCCGCGATCTGGAATTGGTTGCTGCTGTAGGCGCAACATCTAAGGATCATAAGTTGCGCTTAACGGTAAATGAAGTTTGCTGGCAGCCTGTAACAGATAAGCTTACCGGTTTGGGAATTGATCTTAACAGACCCTGGTTGATACTGCATGCCGGTGTTAGCGAAGAGAAACGCCGGTATCCGGTAAAGGAATGGGTAGCTGCTGCCATGCAATTGATTAACGAGGGCCATCAGGTACTATTTACAGGTTCGGCATCAGAAAAACAGCTTACGGATGAATTAGAGCGACTCACGGGAGCAGGTAGTTTTTCAATAGCAGGCATGTTGAATATCGAAGAATTTGTGTGTTTGATTAAGCACGCGCCGGTAATAGTATCTGTAAATACCGGTACGGTACATATTGCTGCAGCTGTGGGCACGCCAGTTGTGGTGCTTTATGCGCAAACCAACCCACAGCATACGCCATGGATGGCGCCTCATAAAGTACTGGAATTTTCGGTTCCGAACCACTTGCGCAGCAAAAACCAAGTTATTGCGTATGTAAATAAAACAATTTACAATACGCATGTCGCTGTACCTGCAGCCAGTAAAGTTATGGCAGCAGTAAATGATCTGCTTAACTTGCCAGGCTCACCAGCTCAACTGTTTCCCGAAATACCTGGTGAAAATCGGGCGACTGCAACCAGTTGATAGTGCGGTGTACGCGTTTATCTAATGGCCCCCAGCGCTGTGGCTCTCCATCCATACTGATAACTATACTTGGTGTTTTAAACGCCGATGCAATATGCGACACGCCTGTACAGTTAGAGATAATCATGGCTGCGTTTTGTATGAGTGCACCCACAGCGCCCATAGATGTTTTGCCCGCGGTATTAATGGGCTCGTAACGCATGTGGCTTATAACAGCATCAATAATATCAGCCTCTTCTTTAGTACCTGTAAGCACAACCTTATAGCCTTGTTCGGCACAATAATCGGCAAGTGCGGCAAAGTATTTAACAGGCCATTGCCGCCATGCCCCCCTCGAACCGGGATGGATGCAAACATACCTTTTGGGTTCAATATCAAGGTGTAGCTCATCTAAAGCATCATAATCTTTAGTGGTTAAAGGGTATTCCAGATCGCTGCCCTGGTTTTGGAGGCCTAAAAACTCCATCAGGCTTATATGCCGGTCAATCTCATGGCCATGATCCGGATAAGACATAAACAAACCATTATCAGGTGCATAGTGGCCTTCCTTAGAATATCCCGCGGTATATTTAGCACCAAAAAGTTCCATCATCGGGTTTATTACCGACCCGTTGCCCTGCAATTGTATCACCAGGTCAAATGCTTCTTCTTGTACTTCGGCTAAAAAAGCGGTAAAAGCCTTAGGCTCTAAATTTTGCTCGGGCAAACCCGGGTAGCCAGGGAACTTTATAAAACCATCAAAATAATCGGGAAACCTTTCTGTTAATGATTTGGCCCACGGCAGGCCAATGAGCGTTATTGTAGCATCGGGATAAGCGTAACGAAGCATTTTAACAGCAGGTATTGCGCAAAGCATATCACCTAACTGTAAAGCCCGGAATATGGCTATCTTTTTGATTTGGGATGAGGGTAATTTCATGGGTATAATTAAATAAATAACACACGGTATTTTAAAGCGCCATACCACTGCCAAAATACTGATATGAAGGGTATTATAAACGAAGTGACAACCATTTCGCCAATATGGCTTACACTCAGTTTAGTGGTGTATAATCTTTTAAAAATAAAATAAAAGGTTAGACCCAACCAGCCCGAAGTGCCTGTTAAGACCATGCTTGGTTGCCTGCTAATTAAGCCGAGCAGCATCATTATAAAGGAGGCTATGATACAGTAGTACAATACAGGTGTTTTCTGGCTTATTTTTTTACGATATAGCGCCGGGTGTTTTTTATAAAGCAAAGCGTTGTACATGGTCTTTTTTTGTTCTTTAATGCTTACGCCCCATGGCGAACTGCGCACCGGATGTACAACTACAGCACTATTAATTCTTTTTATTGGGACATTGTTGTTGATCAGTTTAAATTCAAGGTCGCTATCCTCGCGCCATGCCATACTAAACTGTTCATCAAAACCGCCGGCCTTTATTAAAGCGTTTTTTGTGCAGGCACAGTTAGCGGTTATAAAATCGGCAGTTTGAAGGCCGGCAGTATTAAGTTCAAAATCTGTTGGGCGTTTACCAATAGGTACAATAACTTTTCCGGTTAGCGCAACATCTTCCTGCAGGTTAATATTAGTCACCATTTCGTGCAACCAATATGTATCGGGCAGGCAATCATCATCAGTAAAAGCAATAATGGGCGCCCGGGCATTCAGCCATCCATAATTGCGCGCTGCAGCCGGTCCTTTTTTTTCGGGCAGGGGCATATAACGAATTACGGGGTGTTGGTAGCCCGCCCATGTATCAGCAATTTGTTGTGTTTGCTCGTCGGGTCCATCACTTACAACTATTATCTCAAACTGCCGTTTGTCAAACTTTTGAAGCAGCAACGCTTTAAGGCAATTAATTAAGAGCTTGGGCCTCCGATACGTCGGAACCACTATAGATACCATTATCATCTTCTCTGTTTTTTTCGATTATGAATGAACCTATTATCAATGCATCAAACGGCGACGACCAAAAGCACTCTATCGCATCTCTTGGTGTGCAAACTATGGGCTTGCCAAGCGTGTTGAATGAAGTGTTTACCAACACCGGCACGCCTGTTTTACGCTCAAAGGCTTTTAGCAGGTCATAATAATCTTTATGTTGCTGTTCATTAATAGTTTGGATACGCGCGGTGCCGTCAGTATGTCTTACTGCCGGGATCTTATCGGCCTTATCCTCTTTAACATCATAAATAAAAAGCATAAAAGGCGAATATTCGGCGCCGTTGAACCATTCGTGCGCTTTCTCCTGTAACACTACAGGTGCTACCGGTCTAAAATCCTCACGGTCTTTTACCTCATTAAGCCTTGCCTGCATAGCGGGATTAATAGGCGAGGCCAAAATAGACCGGCTGCCTAAAGCGCGTGGTCCAAACTCCATGCGGCCCTGGTACCAGCCAATGATCTTATCCTGCGCCAAAATCTCGGCTGTTTCCTCTGCAATATTCTGGGCCTTACGGTAAGGTACTTTCCAAAGCTTTAATTGCTTTTCTATTTCAGCATCTGTGTATTGAGGGCCCCAATAGCAGTGGTCCATCACAAATGCTTTTTCATCATTTTTTCGTTCCTGCGCATCTATCCACAGCGCTGCGCCTAAAGCGGTACCATCATCACCTGATGCTGGCTGCACCCAAATGTTTTTAAAGAAGCCTTTATCGCGGATGCGGGCATTAGCAACGCAGTTAAGTGCCACACCACCTGCAAGGCACAGGTTTTCTTCGCCGGTTTCTTGCTGCAGCCAGCCGGTAAGTTCTAACATGGCTTCTTCAAGTACCAGTTGCAGGGAATGCGCGATATTAAAATGATGAGAGGTAAACTCTTCATGGCGAAGGCGTTTAGGCCCAAAACGCCCGGTCAAATCCTGGTTATTGATGGTGTACTGGCCATTGGCGCCCACTTGCACAATATCCCTAAAATCGTTCACAAACTCGGGTTTGCCGTAGGATGCCAGCGCCATTACCTTATATTCGTCTGATGAATGTAAAAAGCCAAGATGTGTGGTAACATCCTCATAAAGCAAACCTAAGGAGTGTGGCATGTTTACCTGCCCTATGCGATCGAGCTGCTGGCCATGGCCAATACTATAAGTAGTTGTGGCTTGTTCGCCGCGGCCGTCAACAGTCATTACGGCTGCTGATTTAAATGGAGAACAGTTGAACGCGCTTGCAGCATGCGCAATATGGTGTTCTACAAAGTGCCATTTTTCCCTGCCTATGTTACAACCATAAAACCGTTGCTGTAAATGATGCGGCCAGCCATCACGTAACTGCCCGGGGGCATTTATAATAGATGATAAAAATAACGGCTCCCATGGGTTGCCAAATTCCTCGTTTAAGTGTGAGTAACCTTCCTCAAATGGGATCTCTATCGTTTCCTTACCTCTATACTTTTCGCCTATGAGTAAATAAGGGTCGAATGAATACGCTACATGATCAATATCATTGATGTGAATACCGGCAACTTTTAAGCAATAATCAATAGCATGATAGGGAAGCTCCCAGGTTGAAAATGGCACAGGGCGTTTACCGTGTTTGAAATGTGTAAAGCGTTCTTCCTCTGTTGCGGCAAGTAAAATGCCATCTTTTACAATACAGGCGGCCGAGTCATGAAAGGCCGCGTTAATACCTAATGTATACATCCGGGTTAAGATTTATAATCAACAATTGAATTAATAAATGCTGCGTCGGATCTGCTTGACTTTAATTAATGGATAGTGTATTATTTACGCAACCTTAATTAAACAGGTAGTATGAGTTATAGTTTTAGGAAAAAAATTATTTATTTAATTAAGCAGTGAGATGGAGAGACGGGCCGCCTTACTATTGGCGTTTGGTGTAATTAATTGTTTTTTTGCCTGCCCAGTTGTTTGTTTAACTCGAGCGCGGCACTTATTAGTGCGAGATGGGTAAACGCTTGAGGAAAATTACCCAAATGTTCACCATTTTTGCTTATCTCTTCACTAAAAAGCCCCAGATGGTTGGCGTACCCCATCATTTTTGCAAAACTTTCTACGGCTTCATCGAGCCGGCCGCTTTTGGCTAAAGCCTCTATATACCAAAATGAACACATGTTAAAGGTGCCTTCTTCGCCATCAAGGCCATCAATACTGTCAAGATTATTTCGATACCGGTAGATGAGCACATCAAGCTTTAAATACTTTTCTATTGCGTTCATCGTTGAAAGCCATCTTGGTTCTAAAGGAGATATGAAATGTGTAAGCGGCATCAATAATACACTGGCATCAACTGTTTTAGCCCCTTTGTACTGCACCCATGCATTGATATCCGCATTCCAATAATTCTCATATATGTCCTTATAGATATCGTCTCTTACCGCCTGCCACTCAGCTTGCGGGTAAGGGAAAGAACGATGCTGGGCTATTTTAATCGCGCGGTCCATTGCAACCCAGCACATTAGTCTTGAGTGCAGAAATTCGCGCTTCTCAGCCCGGATCTCCCAAATGCCGTGGTCCGGCATTCGCCAAGCATCTGCAACGTATTCAATTTGCTTGTAAAGTATCTTCCAAAACTCGTAGGTGATAGGTTTATGCGATTTATTGTAAATATAAATGGTATCGATAAGCTCGCCGAAAATATCAAGCTGAAACTGGTCCGCGGCTTTATTTCCAATCCTAACCGGTTTCGATCTTTTATATCCCTCTAAATGTTTAAGCTCAGTTTCCTGGCCCGGTTTACCCCCGTCAATGCCATATAACAACTGCAGGCCGTCTTTTTTGCATAACTCGGCTATCCAATCCATAAACTTTCCTGCTTCTTCGCCAAAGCCGAGGGCCAAAAAGCCATACATGGTAAAAGCCGCGTCGCGTACCCAGGTAAAACGATAGTCCCAATTCCTGTTCCCACCCAATGTTTCGGGAATGCCGAACGTTGGGGCTGCAACCACTGAGCCAAATTCAGCCGAGGTTAAAAGTTTCAGCGTTATGGCCGAGCGCTGGATATGCTCTGCATAACAACCTTTGTAAGTAGATTTACTTAGCCACTGTCGCCAAAGCTCTACTGTATTTTGATAGCTTGTTTGTGCGTAATCTTTTATATGCACTTTTGTTTTACTGCTTCGCTTATGTGCTATTTCAAGAATAACGTGCGCGTTTTCAGATTCGTTAAGCGAAAATTCACCATACCCGTCTGTACCCGAGAGTTGTAAATCAATATCGCTCAACAGGCGTAGCTGTACATTCCCGTCGTTTACCGAACTGAACAAAATTTCATTATCCTCGCATATTGCCTTATGGTCTGCTGAGGCATAATCAAACCTGGGAGCGCAAAATAATTTAAATTTGATGTTGCCGCGTACCGCTTTTATCTGGCGTATGATGGTTGCAGGAGCTGCTTTTCCGCCATCTGTTAAAGGCATATAGTCAGTCAATTCTGCTATACCTTCGTCAGAAAAAAAGCGTGTTATTAAAATGGCGGTGCCCGGCATATATAGCTGCTTTTGCTTTACGCCCGTCATTTGTGGTTCAATTGAAAAGTAACCACCCTTTTTTGCGTCGAGTAAAGAGGCGAAAATAGTCGGTGAATCAAAACGCGGGAAACACATGAAATCTATAGAGCCTGTTAACGAAACAAGCGCAACTGTTTGCATGTTTCCGATCACTCCGTAATTTTCTATTGGCTGGTATGGGCGTTTATGGTGTATCACCATTGATAAACACATATCAAGATGACGTGTTTGGGCAAAGCGCAGGTATTTGCCCCACAATTTTGTTATCGGCATATAATACTGATATTAGCCATTCGTTTAACGCATAATTGCTTCGTATAGTAAATGCAGTAAGCTGTAGAAACAAATAGAGCTACAACAGATATTCGCCATGAGCCAACATCACGAAACCCTCACCAGCCACCTGAGAAACTTTGCGGCACTTACCGAAAAGGACATTGCCGATGCAAACGCGCTTTGGAAACCCCGAAAGATAAATAAGGGGGATTTCTTTAATATGCAATATGTTGTTTGTAATGATCTTGGGCTTGTTGTAAAAGGCATTTTCAGGATATATTATGTAGACCCCGCCACAAGCGAGGAGAAAAATTTATACTTTTTTTCAGAGAACCAGTTCGTCGTGTCGTTCCGCAGCTTCATCACCCGTAACATTTGTCACTACTTTATTCAGGCCTTAGAAGACTCTGAAATTATTTATATATCACATAAGGATCTTACAAGCCTGTACACCACGCACCCCAACTGGGCTGTTTTTGGCAGGCTGCTGGCTGAGTTATTTTTTACTTATTCACAAAGCCGTACGGAGGAATTGCTATTTATGAGCCATGAAAAACGATATGTAAGGTTAATAAATGAGCACCCCAACATTATTGAACGTATACCGGCCTATCATATATCATCTTATCTCGGCATCACGAACCCTTCGCTGAGCCGGATCAGGAAGCGGATCAACCATTAATATGATGTGCCTTGATCTGGATATAAAGTTAGGGGCTGGCCTATCTGCATAGGCCAGCCCTCTTTATCATAACCCTATATCATAGGCTTACATCCGTCCAGCGAATTTTTTGATAGCTTCTGCGCTAACGGGTGTGAAAAAGTTCACCAGGTTCCCATCCGGGTCACGCAGCAATAATGAACGGTTGCCCCATGGCATAGTAGTAGGCTCATGTACAAGATACGGTTCCAGGTATGCAGAATGCTCCCGGAACATCTGGTCTACATCGCCGGTAATAAATTCGATGATAGCCGTACGGTTCCCGGCTGCTTTTACCACTTCCGGGTTACCGAAGAATTGTAATGTTCTTGTGCTGCCTATGGCCAGTGTGGCATTTGTAGTTTGCAGCTCTGCAAAGTCATCGGTATAACGCACGGCCGGAATTTTGGTTAATTGTTCATAAAATTTCATGAGCTTATCAACATGCTCAGTAATGATCCTGATTGAAACGAGATTCATATTATTTGATTTTGTTTAGAACAAAATTCCGTGCTTTTATGACAGCTGTTTGTCAGGGGTATAAATTTTTTGTTTTTGTTCGAGATAGGAGGCAAGTGTCATCTCGTGTGGTGTAAAGGTGACTTCAGTTGCTTTGAGCGACATGATACGGTCGAGCCTGAACATCCTGAAACCGTTTCTTAACCGGCAAAAGGCAATAACCAGCCAACTCTCTTCCAGGCTATAGTAAAGGGCGAAGGGCTCTATCTCGCGCTCGGTCAAATCTTCACTATTATCTGCTCTATATGTTATCTTCAAAACCTTAAAGCCCGTCAATGCAGATTGTATTTGTGCGAGCGAATTACTGGGCCGGTCGTCAGTAAATGCGGGGCTTACAGCAATTCGCTGTGATAAAAGGGCTACCTTTTCTTTTGTGCCTGCCCGAAGCACAGCTTTGATCTTATCTACCGCTGTGCCGTATTCTGCTATTAATGATGTATCTCTTGTTTTTTTGATCAGGTGTTCGGCTGTGATGAGCGCGTTTGCCTCATGTTCTGTAAACGTCACAGGCGGCAGTTTATATCCTTCCATTAAACTGTAACCCTTCCCCTCCCGGGTGTAGATCGGGACCCCGGCCAGTTCCAATGTCTTCATATCCCTGTAAATGGTGCGTACGCTCACTGCAAAGGTATCCGCCAATTGGTTTGCTGTTACAAGCTTTCCACTTTGCAAGCGTGTGAGTATGGCTGTTAACCTTGCTATTCTTGTCGCGTCGTAAAATTCCATTTTCTCAGATCCGTTCTGTAAAATTAACTAAAGCACTGCAAGTTTGTATTTATTGCTTTAAACGGAAGCCAATTTTAGTAAGCATCGTATCGCATTGGCATTCTCGGCAGATATTATCAATGAGTAGATAAACGGAATAGAGTCAATAATTTTTGGTACAACGATATAACGCTGGTATGCAACGATGGCCTACGATATTTCGTGGGACTTTTAAGGCTGAATTAAAATTTGGCAATTCTGAACTCAAAAATTTCATTTATTTATTGGCAGTATTTATGAGTATCTTGCTGTTGTTATGTTTAAACAAACATATAAAGTAGCCTTTATCTTATTCCTTCTACTTGCAGTAACTGCCCAAAGCTTCTGCCAGGTAACGTCGTCGCGCGAAATAGATAGCCTGCGTTTTGTGCTACAAAAAACCAACGATACTAAAATCCGATTAAAGACTCTTCATGAATTAGGCGCGCTTTTTCTTGAACGCCAATCGCGCAGGTTAGGGCCGGATCTCGACACCGCCTTAACTTATTTTAACACCGCATACGGTTTAACCGCTAACCGAAATATAGAGGAACATTTTGGCAGATTAGAAACGCTTTGCCGTTTAGGGGAAGTTACAATTGCTAAACGCGATTTTGAAAAAGGTAAAGGTTACTTTAAAAATGTTTTGGCATACTACAAAAAGAGTAATCAACAACAAAAATTAGCGCAAACGTGGACCAGAATGGGCAACGCATTAGTTAACGCCGGTATTGGTGATTTGCCGGATGATTACGGAACACATGTGTTTAACTGCTTTCAACAGGCGCTTAACATCTATACGCATCTTGGAAATAAGGCAAACGAAATCAGCGCCTTTAGCAATTTGGCCAATGCGTATTACATGATGAGCGACAATGAATCTGCAGAACAGGTTTGTTCGAGTGCTATAAAAAAATATGGGGCGGGTAATCATTTTGAAATGACTCCCGTGTATTCATTACTTGCGCATGTACAACGGTACAGAGGTAATTTAAATAAGGCCCTGGAAAATATATTGGAAGCAATAAGGGTATTTGATAACGGACCTGACCTTAACAAAGATTTTGTACACTCCAGTTTATATGGAGAACTTGGCGAAATTTATGATGCTTTGGGCCAAACATCCAATTGCTTGATTTGGTATAAAAAAACCCTGGCGCTACGCGAAAACATGCCCATCCCACTGGAATATAAATATGGCGTGGCCGGTATGATCGTAAGAAACTTATTGAAGCAAAAAAAATATGCTGAAGCACTTAATATTGCCTTGGGTATAGAGAAAAGGCACCCGGCTTCTGCAAACTATGAAAGGGCGTCAATTACACTTGTAAAAGCAGATTGCTACGACGCGCTTAAGCAATATGCAAGGGCAGAAGAGTTGTACGTAACGGGAGTTGCTTATTATAAAGGTGTAGGCGCCAGTGAAATGGTATCAATAGCCAGATATAAGGCTGCCCGATTTTTTATAAAACAAAAAAAGTTCGACAAAGCGGCCATCTATTTAAATGTGGGGGTCCATTCAGCTGCTCCGGTAACACAATCCATGGACTATCATTTGATGATGTCTGAAATTGATTCTGCAAAAGGGGATTATTTGGCATCGCTTCGTCATTACCAGCTTTATAAAGTGCTTAATGATTCCATTTTCAACATTGAAAAAAGCAATCAACTGCAACAACTGCAGGTTCAGTTTGAAACAGCGCAAAAGGAAAAGGATATTCAGCTGTTAAGAAAGGATAGCAAGCTTGCACGTGAAAAAGAAGTAACGGCTACAAACACGCGTAACCTTATTCTTACGGTAGCTATATTGCTCATTTTCGCTGTAGGGCTTATCTACAATGGTTACAGGCGTAAACAGCGCAGTAACGTTGCGTTAAACAAACTGGTTCAGGAGAAAGATGATTTGATATTAGACAAGGAGTGGCTGCTGAAAGAGATCCACCACCGGGTAAAAAATAACTTGCAAATAGCCATGGGCTTATTGCAACGGCAGTCGGCTTATATTGATAACGATGATGCGTTGGCCGCCATACATAGCAGCGAAAACCGTATGCGTGCCATCGCGCTTATTCATCAGAAACTTTACCAGGCGGATAACCTGAACCTTATTTTTATGCCCGAGTACATCGAAGAAATGATCAGCTATTTAAAAGACAGCTGTGGGTTGGATAACAGGATATTCTTTGAACGGCACCTGGACAATATTTACCTGGACGTGGCGCAGGCCGTACCGCTGGGGCTTATCATGAATGAGGCCATAACCAACGCGGTGAAATATGCATATGCGTCGGACGCCGAAGGTAAGATCTACATCACGCTGCTACAAGAAAGTCAATATGTACATCTCACCCTTGCTGATGATGGGCCCGGATTACCTGCGCACCTCGACCTTGAGCAAGTGCAGTCGCTTGGAATAAATCTAATGAGGGGATTAACAAAACAGCTTGGCGGCACCTTTAATATTAGCAGTAACGAGGGTTGTATGATAGAGATAAGCTTTAAAGCGGAGGTGTTTAAACGGGATACAGCAGAAAGTAAATACCTGTAAACTTAAAGATATGAACGGTAAAAAAATACTTATTGTAGAAGATGAGTTTATAATAGCAGATGTACTGGCCGGCATTTTAAAAACTGCCGGTTACCGGGCGGGCGGCATAGCAGGCAGCGTACATGAAGCCCTGGAAATGATCGCTAATGATAAGCCTGATTTTGTTTTGCTTGATATTTACCTTAAAGGTAAACTTACCGGTATTAACCTCGCGCACATGCTTGGGGAGATGAATATTCCATTCATTTATATCTCGGCCAACTCCAACCAAAAAGTATTGGAAGACGCCAAAGTTACCAACCCATACGGCTTTGTTATTAAGCCATTCAGGGAGAAGGATGTTCTCATTGCTCTGGACATAGCCATCTATCGTCACGAAAACCGGTTAGAGAGCGGCGAGCGGCAGAACGCCCTCATTCAAAAGAAAACAGCCGAGATATTAACAGGGGCGGATAGTTGGGAACAAAAGATGCTGCAAATGGCTAAAACGCTGCAGCCATACCTAACGTTTGAACTTTTTACCGCGGGATTAAGGCAGGATGAAGACGGTGACTTTTACGAAATATGTTTTTCGAGGATAGGTTTTGATGAATACCAGGTTATTGGCGCTGCCGGCTTGATGGTGATTACCAACCGGAAACTGCACGAACTAAAAAAACTAAAAACTGCTACCCAAGTCGATCAAATCGCCACATGGTATGATGAAAACGAATTTATCAGGATGCAGAATGCCTCACCATTGAAAAAGCTTTTTGCGGAAACTTACGGGCTAAGGTCGCACCTTGCATGGCCTGTAAAATTGGGTGACGGACAGGTGTGTGACCTTAATTTTTACAGCCGGCGCCCGGATGCTTACCATGCCGATCACCTTACACATTGTAACCGACTGCAGCAAACCATTGCCGATTTTATACAAGGCATGATGCGTTTAGCTGGTAGTCCGCTGTTAAGTAAAATAAATGATTTTGTGGTTAATCATGAAGTTTCACCTCCTGACCAAGCCAATCCGTTCAGTGGCATTGTTGGCAGCAGCCACTTGCTTTTAACTGTTTTTGACCAGGTGATGCAGGTTGCCCGCGCCAGTTCGTCGGTATTGATACTGGGCGAAAGCGGAACGGGTAAGGAAAAGATAGCGGAGCGAATCCACGCCTTATCCACAAGAAATGATAAACCTTTTGTGCGCATCAATTGTGCCGCGTTACCTACTTCGTTGATAGATTCGGAGCTATTCGGGCATGAGAAGGGCTCGTTCACAGGCGCTATCGATAAAAAAATAGGCCGGTTTGAGCAGGCCCATACCGGCACCATATTTTTAGATGAGATAGGGGAGTTGCCGCTGGAATCGCAATCGAAGCTGCTACGCGTATTGCAGGAAAAGGAGATAGAGCGCATAGGCGGCCGCAACACCATCAAAACAGATGTTCGCATAATAGCCGCTACCAACCGTAATCTGGAAAAAGAGGTCGCCGAAGGCCGTTTCCGCCTGGATCTTTTTTACCGCATCAACGTTTTCCCAATTGTGATGCCCGCCCTGCGTGACCGGAAAGAGGACATTCCCGATCTGGCGAAACATTTTTTAAAGATCTATTCCCGGAAAACCGGTAAAGCTGTGCATGGCATTACGCCGCAAGTGTTAGAGAGTATGATGCGCTACCACTGGCCCGGCAACATCCGTGAGTTAGAGAACCTGATAGAACGCAACGTATTGCTAACGCGCGATGACATGATAACCAATATGGCTTTGCCAACGCAATTGGAGCAGCCGGAGGTAACACAACCCACCGCAACAGGCGCGGTTACCATGCAGGATGGGGAGCGTGCTCACATTCTTGCAGCGTTAAAAAAATGCAACGGTAAAATTTGGGGAGAGGGCGGTGCGGCAAGTTTGCTCAACCTGCCACCGACAACGCTAAATTCAAAAATGAAAAAGTTGGGGATCCGTAAAGATTACGGCGTTTAGTGATCACTTAAAATCTTAATGTAACTGTGCTGCCTGTCATCAGAATATCCTTGCCCGGGCCTGCCTGTTTTAAAAAATCTCCCGAGTGGAACCAGGTTAGCTCTTGCCTAAACGATAAATATTTGCTCACCAGGTAACTCAGTTCGCCGCCCAATTGCCTGCCTATTTGTTTGGATGTGCCTGCTGTTGATGGATAAAGCAACCTCCCGTTCACCGCGTATAGGCCGTCGTTACGGTTCATGCGCCAGAACAGGTCATAGTCTATAGCCAGGTCCAGCCGCTTTGCCAATTTAAGTTGCACGTAAGGATGCGCATCCAGTAAATTGTATGGGCCGATGAGTGCTGCAAGGCCAAAATAAGCGCCTTTAGGAAATAGCGGATTAAAAGTATTCAGCACACCATCGCCGTGGTTTTTATCGCCGCTGATAGCCTCTGTTTTAATGCCTATTTGCGGCTCAAACCGTGTTTGTTTAAAAGTGTAGGATAAGTTTGCAGATAGCGTCCAGGCGGAAATGTCGCTTTCTGCAAAATCCCCGAACTGATAAACGCCTTCGATATCATACTGCAAAGGGGTAGTACTGTTCCATAGCCGTGCACCTAAAGAGTGTCGCCTTTCGGCGCCTTTTCCTTCATCAAAAGTACTTGATCGTTTATAGAGCCCGAGGTAATAAATATCCACATTTTGTATAATAGGCACATGATTAAACACCGTGTATATACCCCAAAGCCTGGTGCTTTTGTTAAAGCTATCGTCAAATACACCCGGTTTGGCCAGCACGTAGTTTGAATAGAAAATGTCCAGCTTTATATCCTTATTGGCATACATCACTTTTGCCGCATCAAACGACTGGCGGTTGTTGGGCAACTCCCGCACGGCTACCAAACGCTGCGAACCATATGATAATTCCTGCCGGCCAACTCTAAAAGTTAAGCGTGCGGTATTTAGCAAAGTGCTGTAATCAGCAAATGCCTGGTGAAGGTCGAGTGGGTTTTGGTCCACGGGCGACGGCGTATCCAGCTGTCCATCGGCCAGGCTGCCTTGTAACTGCACGAACGTGTGGAAGTGTCTGCCCGCGTGGAGATCGGCATGCGCTAAAAAACGGCTCAGTACAAATCCGTCGTTATCTACAGGGGCCTCACCCCAATCCTGGTTTTTAAAGTGGAAATATTGGTAGCGTGCTTCGCCACCGAAACTCAGGTAAGTGGTCTTACTCCGGTTAAGCGGATCAAATTTTAACCTGTGGTACCAATCAACGGTAGTATCCTTAGCAAGGAAGTTGTAATTCTCGTCGTAACGTAAAGGTTTAAATGAGGCGTCCTGCGCCATACAGGTGCAGGATGCCAGGAGCGTGATAAAGGTGATCAGGTTTTTCACAGTGTTGCAGAGTTGTGTTTCACAACCTACACCAACTTTATGCCTTAGCCCTAATTAGCTTTAAACAAATGCGGCCAAGCCTTTTTAGTTACTACATATCGAAGTTTACCACGCTGTTTAACGAAATAGCGTTGCGGCACTCTACGAAAACTACGATTGCTCATATTTAAAAGGTCTGGAATGGTGCTTGCAAATGCGGCAGAAAACTATTGCCATGAACCAAAATCCAACAAAAAAGCTTAACAGTTCGCTTACCCGGCATGTCATCAACCTGCATCAACTGGGTTACTGCCATGATTTTATGCCTGCGGATAGGCACTGCATTCTATGCCTGCAAAGCGGCGAGTGTTTCAAAATGCACACCGTGCATATATGCCTTATTAACTGTGTGTACGATCATCTTAAGCATACCTACCAATACATCCACACTATTGATACCGAAGTTGGTAGCCGTGGCTTGCTCATCACCAACGGCATAATGCTATTGAGGCCTTTTAAAGAATGTACGAACAACTAAATGTCGTTGCGGGCTTAGCAGTAGCAACGAAATATAGCAAAGTAAAAAGAATATATAATTCATAATAACTTGATAACTAAATAATTAAGTATGTGGTCGTTGCTTTGCTATCTTCTTTTCAAACAAACTCACAACCATGAAAGCCTCATCAGCCAAAACCATAGTTTTTATAACCGGTGCCTTTGTAAGCAGCGATTGCTGGAACGAATGGAAAACTTATTTTGAAGCGCGCGGGTACCGTACACTTGCACCCGCATGGCCTTATAAGGATGCACCTGCCTGCACACTGCGGCAGCGCCACCCTGATGCAGATGTAGCCAGTCAGCGCCTTGTAAAACTTACTGCCTACTTCGCGGCCATTGTTTCCGCCCAGCCAGAGAAACCTATCCTGATAGGCCATTCTATGGGCGGGCTTATTTCTCAAATATTGGTTCAAAAACATCTCGCCTCGGCGGCGGTAGCTATTCATTCCCTGCAGCCGCAGGGCATATTTACGTTCAAGTTTTCTTTTTACCGTGCGGGATGGAAGGCACTTGGCTTTTTCACCGATCCGCATAAAACCTACCTGATGTCGTTCCCAGAATGGCAGTACGCTTTCACCAATGGCATGCCTTACGATCTGCAAAAGGATGCCTATTATAATTTATTAGTGCCGGAGTCTAAATTATTGGTAAGAGATGCCACCACGCCTGCCGCTAAAATAGATTTTGCCAGTCCGCATGTGCCGTTGTTGTTCATTGCCGGTAGTACAGATCACTTCATTCCCGCATCGCTCAATTATACCAACTACAAAAAGTATTCGCACAAGGGGTCTGTAACAACATTCAGGGAGTTTTCGGGCCGTAACCACTTTGTCCTTGGGCAGCCCGGCTGGGAAGAGATAGCTGATTATATTTTAGAATGGCTCTCAAAACACTAAACCTATCATCACATGAAAACCTTATCACTTATTTACAGATCATTACTAATGCTGCTCGCTGTAGGTGTTGCCCTTAGTGCATCCGCCCAGCAAAAGGCCGACCTCATTATTTACAACGGAAAAGTGGCCACTATGGCCAAACCCGGCGAGTTTAAGCAAGCCATAGCCGTACAAAACGGACTGGTGCTGGCTACCGGCGCATCGCAACAAATTTTAAAACAGTACAAAGGCGCAGCAACAAAAATGGTTGATGCAAGCGGCAAAACCGTTATTCCCGGGTTAAATGACAGCCATATGCATGCCATACGCGAGGGCTTAAACTTTAACATGGAGTTGCGTTGGGATGGCGTGAAAACGCTCAAACGCGCTATGGAAATGCTTAAAGAACAAGCCGCCCGAACACCGCCAGGTGCCTGGGTAAAAGTAGTTGGTGGCTGGAATGAGTTTCAGTTTGCAGAGAAACGCCAGCCTACTATCGACGAAATAAACGCCGCCGTGCCCGATAAACCTGTATTTATTACTTACCTGTACGGCAAAGCTTTTTTGAACAAAAAAGGTATAGAAGTGCTTGGCTATGATAAAAACACCAGCTACCCCGGCAGTTTGATAGAATTGGATAAAGATGGTAAACCTACCGGCCTGTTATATGCCAAGGAAACGCCAATGGCTATTTACCGCACGCTGGCCTTAACCGGCAAGCTCACGCCCGCAGAAAGGATAAACAGTTCCGAACATTTTTACCGCGAGATAAACAGCTTTGGCATCACCAGCGTGGTTGACGCGGCGGGGGGCTCACAGAACTATGATGCCGATTACCAGGCCTCGCTTGCTTTGGCTAAGGCCGGCAAATTATCCGTACGCACAGCTTACTACTTGTTCGCGCAGCAAAAAGGCAAGGAACTGGCCGATTATGAAAAATGGATCTCCCAAACTTATCCTAATAAAAACGATCACTTGCTGATGGCCAACGGCTACGCTATGGAGGGCGCGGGCGAAAACCTGATAGCTACCGGTGCCGATTTTGAGAATTTCTTAGAGCCGCGCATCAACCTGTCGCCCCAAATGGAAACAGACCTGGAGCCTGTTATCCGTCTGCTGGTTAAAAACCGCTGGCCATTCCGCCTGCACGCTACTTACGGTGAATCTATCGACCGTATGCTGAACGTGTTTGAAAAGGTAAATGAAGACACACCCTTTAACGGCCTGCGCTGGTTTTTTGACCATGCCGAAACCATTACAGATGCTGAGCTTGCCCGGGTGAAGGCGCTTGGAGGTGGCATAGCCGTACAGTTCAGGATGTATTACCAGGGCGAACTTTATACCAAAATGTATGGGCAGCCAAAAACGCAGTTGCCGCCTATCAAAAAAATGCTGGCAATGGGTATCCCTGTTGGTATGGGTACCGATGCGCCGCGCATCTCCACTTACAACCCATGGATGGCCTTGCACTGGTTGTTGACGGGCAAAACCATTGGCGGTTTGCAGTTTTGGCCGAAGGAGCAGGTGTTGGATAAGTTTACCGCTCTCCAATTATACACGTCCGGAAGTGCCTGGTGCTCGGGCGAGCAAAACGTTAAGGGGAAATTGGTGCAAGGCATGTACGCCGATATGGCCATACTGTCTGACGATTACTTCTCTGCCGATGCAGAAAAAGTGAAGCAAATAACCTCTTTAATGACCATAGTGAACGGCAAGGTGGTTTACGCCGCCGGAAAGTATTCAGCCCTGTGCCCGCCGATTGCTGAGCCGATTCCATCCTGGTCGCCGGTAAAGTATTATGGCGGCTATCAAAAATAATTTCTTAAACCTCAAATCCATCCATAAAATGAAAACCTTAAAATCAAGATTGCCCGGCATTTTTATAATGCTCTTATGCCTGGGGAAAGTGGCATACGCGCAGATGCCCATGCCCCCAATCGTGCCTATTTGGGATGCCAACAAAGTAACGCTCGCCTTGCAAAAGATCAGTAAGGATGTTTACGCAATACTGCCCACTACCGCAAATATCGAAACAACAAAGGGCATCCCACAAGCAACTACCGGGGGCTTTATAGTAGGCGAGAAAGGTGTATTGCTGATAGAGGTGATGCTAAGCAAGCGTTTGTACGATCAGGAGATAAAACTCATTCGCTCGGTTACAGACAAGCCCATTATTTACGCGGTAAACACCAGCGACCATGGCGACCATTGCTTCAGCAATTATTTACTGCCGGCATCTACTACCATTATTCAGAATGAGTTTGCCAAAGAAAACCTTGCTAAAAATTATGAAGGCATTAAGCAATTTATGGTAACGCTGTTTGGCGCGGGCAGGGGTATCGAAAGCAGTGTTTACCGCCCTGCGGATCTTACCATCCCCAAAAACGGTAAGCTGAGTATTGATATGGGCGGCGGCAAAATAGTAGAGCTGATGAACATTTCGCCCGCGCAATCCATGGCCGATCTTTTTGTGTGGATGCCAAACCAAAAGGTTTTTTGGGCAGGCAACCCCTTCATCGCCGAAAGCCCAACCATTCCCTGGCTGTTTGATGGTTTCTTTTTGGAGCCTGTGGCTAACCTCAAAAAAGTTTACGATATGCTGCCTGATGATGCTATTATCATTCCCGGACATGGCCGCGTTACCAACAAGGCCGGCATTAAATATACCCTCGATTATGTAGACGAACTGCAAAAACAGGTAGAAGCGTCCATTACTAAAGGTCTTACGCTTGAGCAAACCAAAGAAGCCGTTAAGATGAAGGATTTTGACAAGGGTTATGTGCTGTTCAACTGGCTGCACTACAATTTTAACCTGCCAAATGCTTACAAGGATATCAGCAAAAACATCAATAAATAAATTCAACTAAATCTCAAAAACAAAAAATGAAAACAATGATGAAAATTAAACAACTGCTTTTAACACTTGCCATGGCGGTGTTAATGAGCAACACTTGGGCGGCTACTTTACCGGCTAACCCTCCGGCCAATTTTAAACATGGTTACGCGATGGTAAACGGCGTAAAAATGCACTACGTGATAGGTGGCAAAGGTGAGCCGCTTTTACTGGTACACGGCTTTGGCCAAAACTGGTATATGTGGAACCGCCTGCTGCCCGAGCTTTCTAAACACTTTACCGTGATAGCACCCGATATGCGTGGAGTAGGAGAGTCTGGCAAACCGGCAACCGGTTACGATAAAAAGAATATGGCCGTTGATATGCACGAACTGATGAAGAAGCTGGGCTACAAACACATTAACATTGCCGGCCACGATATAGGCCTGATGGTGGCGTATGCCTATGCCGCGCAATTCCCTGCTGAAGTAAAAAAGCTGGCTTTGATGGATGCTTTGCTGCCGGGTATTGAGCCGGTGTGGAGCCAGGTAAAATCGCAGGCATGGTGGTTCGGTTTTTTTGCACAGCCACATTCTGGCGAACTGGTTGCAGGTAAAGTAGGTGTTTTCCTGACAGATTTTTGGCCGGTAGTAGGCTTTAAAAATCAGTCGTTCACCAAGGCAGAGCGAGCAGAATTTATCAGGGCGTACTCGGTTCCCGGCGCTACAACGGGCGCTTTCCATTGGTTTGGTGAGTTTAACCACGATGCGAAGGACAACGTTGAATTGGCTAAAAAGAAACTACAAATGCCAGTATTAGCCATGGGGTCAGATCATTTCGCGGGAGCATTCCTGGCCGCGCATACCAGGTTGGTTGCCGATAACGTGAAAGAATCTATCATAAAAGATTCGGGCCATTGGGTTGTGCAGGAAAACACCGCGCAGGTGCAAAAAGATTTGATGGATTTTTTTCTGAATTAAAATCAATATCAAAGATCAGCGCCCGGGTTACAGGGCGTTGATCTTTACATCACCTAAACCTACCACAATGAACCTCATTTACGCGCTTACACATGCAGTAATGTGCATCTGCATCATTTGTATCGTAATTGTACCACTTGAAATAGACGGAACGATTGTTCGCGTTAGTAAAGGTGCAAAGTTGCAAATTATCACAACTATCAATGATCTGCATAGCCTCATCTATTTCATACTAACGATTGCATATGCAGGTTTTGCAAGAAATTGGCGGTAATGCAATAATGTTAAAATCGGTTCCATGCGGGTTTAAATTAATTTGATCCTAATGCAACAAAAAGCCCTCAAACGTTAGCGTTTGAGGGCTTAGGCTTTAACACCTGATCTTTACGCCTTTTATCCATAATTCCGCAGTATAGTCCGAACAATTTTATCGCTACTATCATGCAAATGCAATAAGAAGACTAGATATAGTACCGTGCCGATAATCTAAAGTAAAAAGCGCTTCAAGTGTATAAATGATCAATTTTTTATCATTCTCACTTGGAAAATCAATGTAAGCCCTTATTAATGATATGGGCAATTAGAATATCTGGCTGTTGGGAGTTAAGTAAAAAAGGCGTTTGATAACTTATTGTAAGATTATAAATTAAGACGTCCATGAATTGAATTAAGAACAGGGCGGTATTAGAAAAATCATTACATTATTAATAGCAGCGGGTAAGCTGGATGGGCAGGATGTCGTCGTCGATAATGAGTACTTCTTACTTTTTAAACGATGATAAAATTTCAACTTTTGTCTGGCTTAATACGGGAATTGAAGGGTGAAATTCTGCAGATATTATTTTAAGATATGCTTCCTAAACCTTAACGAATAAGTCTTTATTTCATCATTAGTACACAATTGATTTAATCAGCAACAAATTCATGTGAAACATCGTAAACGGATAAAAATTATCTGTCGGTATGAAGCGTGTTATTTTGTTTTTAATAATCACATGTTTATTAAGTTGTAAAAAGAATGAGGTTTCGGCACCCGAAAATCAAAATATTTCAATTGTTCCTAAAGATGAAAATAACGAGTTGGATGATAATAAGGACAAGGTATCTTTAATACCATCAGGGATACCCAACCATATAGCTTTTGGTACAGAAGGAGATATTTCTCAAAAAGATCATTTTATAAAAGATGCCGAATATCAATATCAATATTTGGCCGGGGATATTTTTTCTAATGGTTGGACAACCTGGAACTATCCAACAGGTCAGTTTGCCCGCTCTTTTCTGAACGGAGTTGGGCAAATTGGTAAAATACCGGTTTTTACTTATTATAATATTGTACCTGCTAAAGGACGTTACGAAGACCCCGGCTTTACTAATTTGCATGATGCGGAAGTGATGAATAAATATTTCGCAGACTGGAAGCTTTTACTTCAAATATGTAAAGAATATGGTCACACTGTTATTATCCACTATGAACCAGATCTATTCGGCTATATGCAGATGTTCAAAGCAGACAAAGCAAAAAATGTGATTATGGTGGCGGGAAGCAATAACGAAGATGTAAAAGGCTTTGAAAATAATGCGGAAGGCCTTGCGAAAGCAATTGTTGCCATGCGTGATAAATATGCGCCAAACGTGTTGTTAGGATGGCATGCTTCAACCTGGGCCACGGGCATTGATCTGATAAAAGGCAAAGGCAACCCCGAACAATTGGCATTAGAAACGGCTAACTATTATAAATCGTTGAATGCCGGCTTTGATCTGTTTTTTTCGGAGTTTTCTGACAGAGATTCCGGATATGATCAGGTCATAAATGGTAGGCAGAACGCCGCGTGGTCTACTATCGGTGATAATAAAGGTATAAGTGATTTTGATCGCTTTCAACGTTATTTAAAGAAGTTGAATCAAGAAACGAAGCGTAAGATCATACTTTGGCAAATACCTGTTGGTAATGGCGTTACAAAAACCTGTAATAATACTACCGGGCATTATAAGGATAACAAAGCGGAATTTTTTCTGCAACCGTTATTGGATAAGAAGGAGAGTACCAGAATAGCTAATTATGGACAGGCAGGGGTAATTGCATTTTTGTTTGGTCGTGGCGCCAGTAATTGTACTGGTTTTATGGATAATCAAATTGACGGAGTAACGAGTGTGGGGGAGGCCATTGATGACGACGGAGGATATTTGAGAAGAGGCATTCATGCTTATTATACTAAGGGAGCAATATCCTTACCTTGAGCACGATTATAAACTTTAAACACTTTACCATTTGATCCTGAGCGAATCAAATGGATAAATAACCACCTGCCATTGATAGCACATTTATTGATTAAAAGCAGTATGATGGTAAGTAGGGTATAAGTGACCTTATTTGCGAAAAAATCAAAGTATCCACAATTAAACAAATTATCATTATTTGTAATGGATAAATTGACTGGCTTAAAAACTTTTTTAGGCGAATTGATAAGCTATTGTACAAAACGCCTTATAATGCTATAAATAAGCTGATTGCTTTACTACATATTCAGAAAAAAGCAAAGAAAATTTCTTTGAGTCTACGGGTTTCATTATATAATCGATAATAGCCGGATGGTTTTGAGCTTTGACAATGTCTGTATAAGCAATAGACGATGTTACTAAGTATATAGATGGTGTTTTTTTAAAGTTAGCCTGTATACTTTCAAAAGCTTCAATAAAGCCCCAGCCATCCATAGTCGGCATATCAATGTCTAAAAATATGAGGTCAGGCAGCTTATTAGCATTTATTGGATTCTTTAAAAAATCGATAGCATGAATTCCGCTACCAAAATCAACTACTTCCGGACATAAGCCCTTCATTTCTACAAATTTGCGAAACGCATATCTATAGACAGCATCGTCATCAACAATCCAAACCCTATTTATGTAATTAGGCTCCATAACTACTTTTACGGATAATTGCTAATATGGTTACAAATAAATTAAGTTAACCTTATAATAAATCTGGTTCCTGAATTTAATACGCTTTCTACCCGGATGCTTCCTCCTAATGCCTCAATTTGGTTGCGTGTAATATAAAGCCCAATGCCTTGCGCGTCCTCATTTTCATGGAATGTTTGGTACATGCCAAAAATTTTATCACCATATTTTTCCATATCGATACCCACACCGTTATCTTCGAAAACTAAATATACATGCCCATTTTCAATTTTGCTTTCTATTTTGATGACCGGGTTGCGATCCGGATGGCGATATTTTAGAGAATTAGATAGTAAATTATGAAAAATACTTTCAAGATAGGCGGGAAGATATTGTACAGATCTGCACTTTGTGAAATCCGCTTTAACAATCGCTCCGGCATGTTGAACATTTGCTTGTAAAGCATTAAATATATTTTTAAAGAGCAAGTCAAATTCGATCAGCGTTTTTTCACTGGTTTTTTCTTTGTCAATTTTAACAATTTCATTTAAGTGCTGTATCATGGTGCTTAGGGTACCACTTACAGTTTTTATATGACCAAATATCTCGGTCTTGTCTTCAATGTTTTCTGCTTCTTCGTGCAAGTTGACCATGATCTCCAAATTACCTACATACGACCGCAAATTATGAGAGACGATGTAAGCGAAATTTTGCAACCGTTTATTTTCGGCGTTGACATTAGTAAGTGATGATTTTAATTGGTGTTCATTTTTTTTACTTACATCAATATCTTGTATTACACCTTTTATAGATATGCATTTACCATAATGATCAATTGTGGCAATGGCTTTTATTTTGCTCCATATGGTATTATTACCTGCAGTTATCAACTTAAAATCTAAATCGAATGGACGGCAGCTTTTGATACATGTTTCTAAAGCTGTCCTAAGTTTTTGCCGGCTTTGCAGATCAAAAAAAGATATGAATTGTTCTATGTCAACGTCATTAATATCTGTAGCTATATCTAAAATTTCAAGTGCCTCTTTACTTAAAGTTATTTTATTTGTAGTAACATCAAAATCCCACCTACCCATTTTAATTAGTTTACTGTTCTCTTTAATCAGTTGATTGTCTATAGCCAATTGCAGCTGGGATATTTTAAAATGGTGTATGTTGACGAACGTCCCTACGATATTGCCGGCAGTGTCATCTTTTTGAAAATCGCACTGAAACCATCGGTAGCCTTTTTTTGTGAGTAAGCGGACATCTATTGCATCGCCACTGGAAGTCCATACATTGTTCAGGGACTTTAGAAATTTATCATGATCTTCATAATAAAGCACTTCTTCAAGAAAGCTGTTGTAAGAGCATTGAATTTCTCCAGGCTGGTAACCGAGCATTTTATAAAACCCCAATGACCAAATCGATTTTTTATCATCGGTCTTAAGTTGCCATATTCCAGCTGATGCTATATTTAATATTTCAGCGAGATTTGAATTTCCATTGCCAAAAAGGTAACTCTCAAATATCGGTGATTCAACATCGTTATTGGGTGATGACATCTCTATTTTTTAAACCTCAAATAAAAATCAAACGAAATTACTTGCTAACAAAACACAAATAAATTGGTTTCGTATTGAAAAGTGCATTTCCTTGTAAATTGTTGTTATATGCAAACTCATAACCGGTTGCATAATAGTAAAATAATAAACTTGTGCATTGTGAAATTAACTATAGGTAAATGTATTGAACATCATTTAGCGATTTGAAAACATTCCAATGCTATTGATGCCGCAATTTGCAAAAAATCATATAAATATATGATAACATTTTCACTTAAATGAAAACGTTGAAGTATATTTGTTGAAATATTTAGATTATTAAATTGGATAGTAACGCTCTTTGTTTATGACTTCATAATACGCTCATATTAATTATCTTAATATAATATTGTTTACTATTCTACAAGTAGTTATTGCCTTAATGTTTAAAACAAAACTTTCCATGCGTCCCAAACCCTTAAAAAGCGTTGTCATTTATTTAGCCTTATCATTTATTTTCTTATGCTCTTGCAGCTCTTATAAGAAAATACCTTATTTCCAGGACTTGAATACTGCCGCTCCCTCACAGGAGATGGTTAATAATTATTCTCCGCTTATAATTCAGCCTGCCGATATATTAGCTGTGAACGTAAACAGCAGGACGCCTGAGTCATCTAATATTTTCAATTATAATCTGAATAGGGTTAACGGTAGCAATTTTGACAACTCTCCCGGAAACCCCGTTACCGGTTACCAGGTTGATAATGATGGTAACATACAACTGCCTTTGCTTGGTAATTTTAAGG
Organism: Mucilaginibacter lutimaris; assembly: GCF_042676625.1. Lineage (NCBI taxonomy): Bacteria > Pseudomonadati > Bacteroidota > Sphingobacteriia > Sphingobacteriales > Sphingobacteriaceae > Mucilaginibacter > Mucilaginibacter lutimaris. The sequence goes on along the minus strand of NZ_JBHTIA010000013.1, from coordinate 174,539 downwards.
CAGCGGGGCTAACCACTTCACAACTTGCTATTAAATTGCGTGATAAACTTGTTGATTTTTATAAAGATCCGGTTGTTAACGTACGGATGGTGAATTTTAAAGTTGCTATATACGGTGATGTTCAGCGTCCGAATATCTACACGCTTCAAAATGAAAGGACGACCATAACACAGGCATTGAGTTTGGCCGGAGATTTAAATATAACCGCGCTGCGTAACATCTTCTTGATTCGCGAGCAGGATGGTAAACGCCAATTTATCCCAATAGACCTTACCTCTAAAAAGCTTTTTGAATCTCCGTATTATTACCTTAAAAATAACGATGAGATTTTTGTTCAGGCAGATAAAACGAAATATGCCGCTGTAAACAGAAATTACCCTACCTGGTCTCTTATTTTATCAGGTTTGTCTATTATAGCTATCGTGCTTTCGAACATTTACAGAAGGTAAGTATGAGTACACAGGAAGCACAGTTAACCACTTTGGTTATAAATGCCAGGAGCAAACCGTCTAATGATCTCAAAAGCGTCCTGAATAAATATTTATACCATTGGCCTTTATTTTTATTCATCTTAATTATAGCGGTATTATTAGCAACGGTATACATCAAATTTGCAAAGCCAACTTATGAGATCAAGGCCACTATACTGATAAAGGATAACGGTAAAGAACAGGATGCTAAACAAGATCTTACTGACCAGATCGGCATAACAACGCCTAATAACGGTGTGGAAAACGAAATGGAGATCATTAAATCTAAAAATCTTATCGGGCAAGTTGTTACTGATCTGCAGCTGTGGGCTACTTATAAAAAGGTGGAGGGGTTATTTTCGATAGATGTTTATAACGAGAAGCCTGTGAATTTAGAATTGCTTAACCCCAATGGTAGATTGAGTAATAAGCAAATTGAGATTGTTGTTAAAGATGCTAAAACTTTTTTTTTCAAATCGCCTGATGGGCAACAGCAGGAATACCAATTCGGAAAGCAGTATACTTCAGATTTCGGCACCTGGAAAATTGAACCAACCGCAACGGTTAACCAATTCAAAGGTTCAGAAATTAAAATTATTTTAAACGACCCCGATAAAGCTACGCTGGATTACCAAAAGTTGATAGATGCCAGTTTAGCAAATAAGTTGGCTACCTCGGTTAATTTAACAATTACTGATAAGGTGCCCCAAAGGGGAAAAGATATTCTCAATGATTTGATCCGTAATTATAACTTATGGTCAAGCAACGAAAAAAACAAAGAGGCTAAAAGCACTTTGCAGTTTTTGGATGAGCGCATAGCTTCTTTAACAGGCGAATTGTCTGAGTCAGAGAAAGGCATCGAAGGGTTTAAAAGTAGCCGGGGATTGACCGATCTGTCTTCAGATTCCAAGGTGAGGCTTGAAAACTTGCAGGCAAACGATGCCAATTTAAATGATGTTAATATCAAATTAAATGTTATTGATGGTATAGAGAGGTACATTAATGCCAATCAGAATACGGAGAAAGCACCTGCAACGCTTGGTATTGTAGACCCGGCTCTGAGTAACTCCATTGAGAAACTTGCACAGTTACAGTTACAACATGATAAAATGGCGGCAACACTTCCATTGACAAATCCTGATTTTGACCCCATTAATAATCAGATAAGGACTGCGAAAATTGCTATCAGGGAAAATGTAAAGAATATTAAAGAAGCGTTGTTAACTACTAAGCGTAACCTGCAATCTTATAACAATAAGTTTGAGAGTTCTGTTAAAAGTATGCCCTCAGAAGAGCGCCAATACATCAGTATAAAAAGGCAGCAAATGAGCAAAGAAAGTTTGTACACTTTTTTACTGCAAAAGCGGGAAGAGGTGGCTGTTAAATACGCATCTACATTACAAAACAACCGGGTGGTGGATCAATCATATGCCAATGAACCCAAGAGCCCGGTTATCCCCGCATACTTTATGGCATTATTGTGCGGACTGTGCTTGCCCGCCGGAATCATATACGGGAGGCAACGGGTTAATAATAAAATTACAGATGTAAAAGAAATTACCGATATCGTTAAAATACCTGTAATCGCTGAGATTCCATTCGAACGGACTTTAAATAGCCTATCTATAAACGATGAAGATGTATCTGCGGTTAGTGAGCAAATAAGAGGCCTGCGAATGAGGCTGTTTTACTTACATAATGAACGCGAGACTGGCCGGGTAACACTAATTACCTCCAGTGTGCCAAATGAAGGAAAAAGTTTTGTAAGTGTAAACTTAAGTTCTGCGCTGGCTTTTTCATTCAGGAAGACGATAATATTGGAACTTGATTTGCGCAAGCCTCAAATTTCACAATCATTTAATTTAAGCAAAGAACATAAGGGCATTACCGATTTTTTAAACGGTAAGGCAAGTGTAGCGGAAATTATCCGTCCGTCCGGAACTGTGGAAAATTTGAGAGTTATTAGCTGCGGATCTTTGGTAAATAACCCTTCTGAGTTGTTGGAAAAAAAGGAACTCAAAGATCTGATAAGTCTGTTAAGGGAGGAGTATGATGACATTATTATAGACAGTCCGCCTGTGCATTTAGTGCCGGATGCAACTGTGCTATCACGTATTGCAGACGTAACCCTTTACGTGATACGACAGGGTGTAACTGAAAAGGCTGAATTGAGTTATATCAATGAAATGGTAGCGCTACGCCAATTACAACACGTTAACATCGTTTTTAATGGTATAGACAGATTGAAGTACGGTTACGGTTACCGTTTTGATAATAACTATTATAATAAGGCAAAAAAAGGGAAAGCTACGTCAATCTTCAGCGACTTTAAGAATAGATTCTAAATCTTTTCAATACAAATTACCATAAGTAACAGGCTTCCGAAATTCACAATAATAAAAGTTTGAGCCATAAAAAAAAAGCTATAACAAGCATGGGCGCTTTAGTTGGCGTTCAAATACTGAATTACATCCTACCGCTAATTGCTATTCCGGTTATCGTCAGGATCATTGGCCCGGAAAAATTCGGTATTATAAACTATGTTAGTTCTATTACAAGTTACCTCATCCTGCTGATCGGCTTTAGTTTTGAATTATCCGCGTCAAGGGTAATCGCGATGAACCAGGACGACCACGAGAAATTGAATAGTATTTTTAACAAAGTATTCTTCGCAAAAGCTTTCCTTTTTGCTGCGTCAGTAGTTATTTACACAGCCATTTTTTTCAGTTCGGAAACTTTACAGCAAGACAAGCCCGTAGCAATATTTAGCTTCCTGATCTGTATAGCTTATATATTCGATTGCAATTATTTGTATCTGGCAAAGCAGGATTTGAAGCAAACAGCCATGTTCAATCTTATCACAAAGGTTGCGCTAAATTTATGCCTGTTAATTTTTATAAGAGAAAAGGGCGATTACATATACCAGCCACTAATTATAAGCCTGGCGCAAATTGTAGTAGGAGTAGGGGCCTTTTTTTGGGCAATACGGCGTTATACTCTATCTATCACTTTTCCCGGGTTAAAAGCGGTTTGGGATATTATATGGCGAGACAAGATCTTGTTTTTTCACTCATTTGCGCATACCGTTTATACTACGCTCAATATCATTATGCTGGGCTATTTTAAGGGGATAACTGAGGTCGGATTTTATTCTGCCGGTTGGAAACTGATCATTTTGATACAGGCCCTTTTAATTTCGCCGCTTGGTATGGTTCTATTTCCAATCATTGGGCAAGCTTTTGGCAAAAGTAAAGAGGAAGGTATAGCTATTGTTCAAAAAATGCTTCCTGTAGTTTTCTTTTCAACGTTGATCATCGCGGTAGGCATTTTAACAGTAGGCGGCGTGTTTATCAATATTTTTTACGGCGCGAAATTTCTTGAAAGTGTAGTTATTTTTAAGATTTTGGCTTTCATGCCTATGATGCTGGCCCTCAATATGTTATTTGGGATTCAAACTATGGTTAATCTTAAGATGGATAAGTATTTTTTTAGTATAACACTCTCTGCCGCTTTTTTAAATATCCTGTTAAATTTAGTTTTGATTCATTTTTGGGGATCAGAGGGTGCGGCGATATCCTGGTTTATAACCGAGACGTACTGTGCAGTTGCTATGTATGCGCTGATAAAACGTCGTAAGATAGAGTTGCTAAATTTAAAATATTTTAGTTTTTCCATTGTTAAAGCCACGTTAGAACCAATCGTTTCTAAGTTTAAGGAGCGCATAAAAAAAAGCGCTGCTTAATGCATCAAAATAAAAGGACATCAGCATGAAGCCTGTTTTACTATTCCTGGTATTAATACTCGCATTTATTTGTGGCGATAATGTGCTGGAATTGTTAGGATATCATCACCGGGATTTTTCTTCGTCCCCTGTCTTCAGGCTACATCCGCTTTCTTATTTAGCCTTTGCAATAGTGGTGGTTTATTTAATAAATGGTAAGATTGGGATGGCTGAACTTGTAGGTAAAATGAAAACTGAGGCCATATTTTTGCTCGGAGCCATTCTTATTTTGTGCTATTTGCAAATAACAGGTAACTTAAATGCTATAGCATTTTTTATAGATGCGCTTATACTCCCCGTATTACTATCCATGTTGTTGAAAATAACATCGGTCTCAGTTCTATATAAATTCCGTAACTGGGTCTACCTTCTTTTCTTCGCTAATGCAGGTATAGCAGTAATAGAGAAACTAAGAGGAGCATTCTTGATTGCTCGTGAGTCTGCCTGGCTTTTCGACTACTTTCGGTCCTCGGCAATTTTCGGTCACCCTTTAAATAACGCGCTTATTATGTCGGTGCTTACCATAACATTATTCTTGGCCGCGCAAAATACCTGGCTTAAACTTTCGGTGCTATTTGCAGGCATGGTATCAATATTTTGTTTTGGCGCCAGAGGTGCCCTTATAGGCGTTTTCATTGGCATTATGCTCCATATGTTTTTAGGTGCTACAGGCGGATCAAAAACTGATAAAAAGGAGGCTGTAAACGGATTGGTTTACTTAATGGCCTTTGCCGGTATAATCTTAATAGTGATAAATTTCACAAGTTTTGGCGACCGCATAACCGCACTGTCGCATGTTGATGGAAGCGCCGAGGCACGTGTAGATTCCTTTAATATTATTAGCCAGATCAACTTCAGCGATTTAATCTGGAAAGGGACAAGTACGCAGGAAATGGAAAGGATACAAAATGCATCGGGCGTAGAGATCATAGAAAATTTTTATCTGATCTGGTTGTTACGGTTTGGACTGATTGTTACTGCGCTGCTTATATGGGGCTTAGCGCGTTTTTTGCTTGATGTAACCAAAACATCGCCTGCGGACATCAAGTTTCCGATTTTGCTGGCTTTTATATTTGTTTCATCAACAAATAATTCGCTATCTACAAGCACACTGGTTATCTCGAACATGATCTTAGCCTACTATATTCTGCTTAGTTTTAAAGTAGTAAGAGAAGATGAATTCACCATTAAACCCATCAACTATGAGAGTTTGCCATATTAGTTTTTCGTTTTTAATAGGTGGGATAGAAAATATGGTTGTTGATATTTTAAATGAACAATCAAAAACCATCGATACGCATCTAGTTATAGTAAATGATACCTACAACCAGGAGATCATTGACCGGATATCCGCTAAGGTCCACGTTCATTTTATTAACCGGCCGCAAGGCAATCCCAACCCGTTTTATATTTTTAAGCTGTGGTATTTATTGTTTAAGCTGAGGGTACAGGTGATACATTGCCATAGCCCAAAACTTATTATGTTTTTGCTGCCTTTTAAAAATAAGTGTATTTATACAGTGCATAACATTGGCATATCGTTAAAGAACCTAAACCGGTATAAAAAATTGTTCGCCATTTCACACGCAGTAAAGGAAGATTTGAGCAAGAGGGGTAATTTGAAATCGGAACTGGTTTACAATGGGATCCATTTCGACAGATTTGAAAAACGTAGTGATTATAATTTACAGCATGGTGAAGTATTTAAGATAGTTCAAGTCAGCAGACTTTTACATGAACAAAAAGGTCAGGACATCTTGATCAAAGCGCTTGAAGAACTCCGGTTGCAAAATCACCTTCCTGAAGTTGAACTGCATATTATTGGTGATGGCCCTTCTGAGGGTTATTTGTCAGATCTAATTGCGAAACATAACCTTGGCAACACCATAACCTTAACAGGACCGAAGGATCGGTCATGGATATATTCTGATCTTAAAAACTATCATCTGCTGGTGCAACCCTCCCGATTTGAAGGGTTCGGCCTTACGGTGCTCGAAGCAGTTGCTGCAGGGATACCTGTGGTAGCTTCTGATATAGATGGCCCTGCGGAAATAGTAAAAAATATGCCTGGCGCCTGGTTATTTGAAAACGAAAATGTATCTCAGCTAACAAAAGCTATTAAGGAAGTAATAACGCACTATCAGGACGATAAAATAGCATCAATGTGCCTTAATGATATAGCCGAAGCTAAACACAAATTTAGTGTTGTTGCTACCGCTGAGAACTATTTGAAACATTACCAATTAATTAACTACAATAAGTGAAAAAGAGAATACGATACCTGCTGTCCTGGTTTATTTCATGTGTACTGATAACTTTAGGATTTGTAAGAAGGGCAAAAAAAAGAGCTTTAAAGGGTGAATATATTTTATCACTTTATTATCATGCGCCGGGCAAAGAGCTATTTGAATTTTGCGTATTGTGGTTAAAGAAGAATAATTTCAAGGTTATTGGACAGGAGGATATATTGGCAATAGTGAAAACAGAAGCGCCTATCCCTAACGGCGCGGCGATAATTACAGTCGACGATGGTTGGTCCAGTAATTATGAGAACGTAGCAGGTATTGCTCATAAGTACAATGTGCCGGTAACAATATTTGTTTCAACAGAACCTATTGAAAATGGTAATTATTGGTGGCCATACGTAAATGCGGCTATCAGTAAAAACCTTACTAATGAAACAATAGAATCTTTAAAGTTACTTCCGAATAATGAGCGTGAAAAAATAATAACGCAAATAAAGCAGCAAGTAACACTGGAAAGACAAGCAATGACAGTAGATCAGGTTAAAGAAATTGCTAAAACTGGCTTGGTTACCATTGGCGGGCATACAATTACCCACCCTATCCTTCCAAAATGTGATTCGGGCACAGCTTATCAAGAAATTAAACTATCCAAAAATATCATCGAGGCCTGGCTTGAGAAAGAAATAATAACCTTCGCTTACCCCAATGGTGATTACACACAAAGAGAAATTACGTTTCTGGAGCAAAGTGGTTTTCAATTAGCCTATACCACAAAGCCCTTTTTGTTAAATAAAGAGGCTTTAAAAAGCCCATTCACACTTCCCAGACATGCTATTATTGAAAATATATCACACGCGGAAGCCATTTGCAGGATGTGTGGTGTATGGCAGCGTTTTTTTTAACAGGCAATGGTAAGCTTTACTCAATCATGTATTTGTTAACGCGAACACAATTTAAACCTATAGCGAAAAATAATATAGCTTAAAGGAGTTTTTTACGTAACCTTTATCTACAGGAACCGTAAAAGAGGCTATGGTAAAACAAAGAGCTTTTGGAGGATCAATATTCAGATCAAAATCAGCGGTGCTGGCTATTTTTATATTGGGAAACTTGATGGTCATCGGGCTTTTAGTGCTGATGTGCATCGTGCTGTAACGAACTTATTTTCCCACCTCATCGTATTTAAACGCTATTATTAAAATCCCCGCCTTTGACTACAGGGGGGCTTGCAATACTATTCTTTGCAACATTTAGTATCCGGTACACGGCGTACAAAATTAAATCGAATTTATGCGTAATATTATACCTGTATTACAATCGATAACAAATAAGCCATTGATGTTTAAGTTGGTGTTTCTTTCTTTCGTGCAGTTTATGGTCTTTAGTTGTAAAAAGGATATTGTTAGTATCAATAATAACGCCAATAAAGTAACTGACCAGGTAAATGGCGTTACGTTAAATGGCAGTGATATAGCACAGGTAAAGGACGCTGTTGTGCTGACAGCAGGAACTGACGGTGGCGACAAAACAGCACTGATACAGTCAGCTTTCAATACCGGAAAGCCCGTTATCCTGAAAAAAGGGATTTATTTGATTAAAAAGCCTATAGTTAGAAATTCCGGTAATTTAAGTTTGACAGGAGAAGACGCAGTTATTTTGCTTGATCCATCGTTTCCGGCTATAGGAAAATATACAGCCGCATTCGTGTTATCCAATTTATCTGCCTTGAGTGTACAGGGCATAGCCGTTGATGGCAACCGCGGTAAATTGAGTAATGCCGGTAGTGACTGGACAAATTATATAATGGCCTTTAATATAACCAATAGCGCTAATATTAATCTTATTAATTGCCATAGCCTTAATGCATCTTCAATATCTTATAACCTGGAGAATTGTAAAGCTATTGACATTAATAGTTGTAGTTCAGTTAACGCGATGTATCATGGAATCAGTTTGCAGTATTGTTCCAATGCCAAAGTATCTAATTGTAAAATTACAGGGATTGGCAATCAGGGCGTAAATATTAATAAAGGAGGTATAGGTATCTTGGCCACAGGGGGAGATAATATAACAATCAATAATAATTTTATTGAGAATATGTCAGACACTGGCACTAAAACAGAGGGATGTAACTATGTAACCTGGGTAGGGAACACCGTAAACAATTCTGGTAAAGACGGTTTAAAGTTTCAAAATCTTGTTGGCGCTGACCAGGTACATGGTAATCATCCGCAGATTAAAACTGTTTATCATGCAAAAATTTATAACAATACCATAAACAAGATTTTTAATGGAAGAAACGATGGTAGCGCACTTATCCAGGTTATGGGGGCAGAAGATGTTGCTGTTTTAAATAATAAGATTACCGGTGGTGGTAAAAAAGGACAGGAAGATGGCATAAGCGTGGTTACTAATACAAATATTAATGCTAAGAAAGTTTTAATTCAAAATAACAGTATACTCAACACAAACCGATTTATATACTTAAGTTCTACAAGCTATGTAAACGTTTCAAATAATATTTGTACAAATGCAATTACACCATTAACACCTTATAATGGTTTCACAGCCGAAAATTCAGATCAAACCGCTGTAAAAAATAACACCTTTCAAAGAAGCAGCACAGGGTCTATTGATGGCTTTGCGGCTTCGTTTTATGATTGCTCCAACTTTTCTCTTATAAATAATAAATTGCTGAATGCATTTACGGGATTGAGCGCAAGATTGGTGAGTGCCAGAGCCGACACTATAGCGAATAACCAGATGAATAACTTTGGGAGTTACGGCGTTTCTATTTACTCAGCGAAACCCGGTACTATAATTAGTAATTTACTGATTACTAATAACATCATTACCAAAATGGGTATGAAGGGCGGCCTTGGCTGGATGTTTAAAATAGATCCGGCAAACATGATTATAGATAAGCTTGACCTATCAGGTACGAAAGTTTTGGGTAACGGCAATAATGGGGATTGGGCAATAAGTATAAAAGGTGCCCAAAATATAAAAGATTTGATCCTTACAGATTTCTATAGCGATGGAAATGCAGCCTATCCGTCACAAGGAGTTATTGCAGCAGCTATTAATATCATTGGTTGGAAAAGCAGTGCAAAACCTTCAACCGGCTACTGGGCATTAAACACAATTGTGTATAATACAAATCTTACTTCGCCGATATTGGGATGGAAATGTACAAAGGCAGGTACTCCCGGCACTTGGATAGAATTGATGAGATGATTAACTTACCCTGTGGTACTAACTGGTTAGCTATTATTAAGAAAATCGCTTATTGAATCTAAAAGTTGTTTTGAGGCATGTTTATTTATTTTATGAAGCGGTTTAAGATCACCGCTTAGTACTTTAAGTACTTTGCTTTCCAGTTCAGTTTCATCATATGCTACATGTACATAGTTTAATTTTTCCAGTTTACGTGCTGTTGAAATTTGATGATCTGTAGTTAATTCCCCGTATTTCTTCAGTCGCGGCATAACTATAATCGGGCGTTCACTTTCCAGGGCAGACAAAATAGTCCCCATGCCCGCGTGGCTGATGATCAGAGAGGCATTTTGAAAGTAATTTTCAAACTCGGCCGGCTTCACATAGGCATGAGATTCCATATTTTCAACCTCGTGACCGGTTTTTGACACCTGAGCTATAACTTGCATACCATTTAACTTAGGTGCAATGCGGTCCATTTCCCTGATGAGCCTGTCAAAAGAGAACTGAAAGCCAATTGTGAGGAAGATCATTATGATAAAATATTACCGTCAAACATGAATTTAGAATTTGCCAGATGCGGCCACTGTGTGTAAACGCGATTGGCGAACCGGGAAGCAATGCTGCCACTCATAGACACCTTGTCCACATTCGCTATGCTATCGACCCAAATCGTTTTTGCCCCTAAAAATTTACCCGCAATAATAGCCATTAATCCCGGAGCGGCCCCGGTGGTAATAATAACAGATGGTTTGATTTTACGGATAAGTTTAATCAATTGAAAAAAAGTACCCAGCAAACTTAGCTTGCTGTCCCGGTTACCGTCATCAACGCAGTAAAATTCGGCACCTTTAACAGTTTCCGCAAGGTCTTGATTTGTAGAAATGTATATGACTTCATGCCCTGAAAAGGCCGGGATCAATCTCAATAACTGAACCCAATGCCCGCCCTTAGAGGCTACTGCCAATATTTTCATAATAATGGTTTAAGTTCTTTTTCTTAAAAGTTTAGCCGGAACTCCACCGACAATGCTATTTTGCTCTACGTTTTTTGTTACAACTGCACCTGCACCTACAATGCTTCCGGAACCAATCCTTATTCCCGGCATGATAACCACATTGCGGCCTATCCAAACATTGTCCTCAATAATACATGCTTCTTCGGTAGTTTTACCCTGAAGTACCATGGGTATATTTATATCTTCAAATACATGTGTAGAAGCATATATGGCAACGTTTGGGGCAATCATAACGTAATCGCCAATTACAGCCTTTTGGATGTATACGTTTTCATTGATCATACAATGGTTACCAATCTCAATATCGTTACCATCGCCAAAATTAACCCGGGGTTGTATCTTGCAATTGTGGCCAACTTTTAAAAAGTTACCCGCCAATGATGTCCTGCACTTGTTAAACACCGCACCCATTGGGAAAAAGCTGGATGGAAGCCTGTTTGCCAGGAAATAATATAATAATAAACTAATTTTTTTTTTCACGTTAATTACTTTGCTAATGACCGGTAAAGTTCATAAACCTTTGAACACACTGACTGCTGGTCAAACCCGAGCAATGATAACTTGTGTTTTCCGTTGGTAATTCTTTGTTGTGGTTCTAATGCGGTCAATTTCATAATCTCATCAATGTAATCTCCCGGATCGTAGGTGTTGATCACACAACAATTTTCCACATCACTTATTACAAGTTCAACATCACCTACATTTGCAGATATGATAGGGACACCTCCCGCCATCGCCTCCTTTATAATTTGAGGTGAACCTTCGCTGTGAGAGGTCATTAATAAACAATCCAGCCTGCTAAGGTTTAAAGCGACCTCAGCTCTGGTCATATTATGAAATTCCACTGTTTCCACCTGCACTCCACGGGCCGCTACACTTGTAACTATTTCACGAAAAAGCGGGTAATTTTTAACCTCACGGTCTTTATTTCCGGGGAAACCAATTACAAATTTTTTCCCATCATTTATTCTTTCCGAATCAAACTGATCGATATTTATTCCGCAGGGGATCTTTACCAATTTTTCACGTTGAGATGAAAGCTTTGAAAGCATTTTGTCATTCAAAATGATAACCCGGTCTACAAGCGGGATGATCATTTTAGTTACAAGTCTCATTAAACCGAAATGTTTTGGGGAATTAATATCGCTTCCATGTATAGTAAGTACTACAGGCGTTTTAAGGAATGGATTGACAAGAAGGAATAAGCCGGACAAACCGAAATGCACGTGTACTACGTCATAATCGGTTTTTTTTATTAAATGATTCGCCCGGAATATACTTTTAAAATAGTTTATTTTAGAATGACCGCCGTCAATAAAATAAATATCTTTTTCAAGCGGGTAATTTTTAGTAAGGTAGTCAATTTGTTCTTTAACATGGATGCCGTTATAAGTATAACTGGCAGAAGGATACATGTTGGTAACGTACAATATTTTCATTTGTTGTATTTTAATAAAGTGAAGTTAATAAGCTTGCTCTTCACCTTTGAAAATATTGATCACCGTCATGAACATAATCCGGATATCCAGCATTAACGACCAATTTTCCATGTACCATATGTCATGTTCCACACGTTTTTCCATTAGTCTTGTTTCTTTGGTCTCGCCCCTAAAACCATTCACCTGTGCCCAGCCGCTTATGCCCGGTTTTAAGAATTGACGAATCATATACTTATCTATTATAGCTCTATATTGTTCAGTATGCGCAAGCATGTGTGGCCTTGGGCCAATAAGGCTCATGTATCCAAACAGTACATTGAAAAATTGTGGAAACTCATCCAGGCTGGATTTTCGTAGAAAACGCCCTATTGGAGTAACCCGCTCATCATTTTTACCCGCCTGCCTACGCCCGCTTTCATCGTTCATCCGCATACTTCGGAACTTATAACACCAAAACGGTAAATTGTTACGGCCTGATCGTTGCTGTTTAAAAATTACCGGTCCGGGGCTTTGTATTTTTATAATGATAGCAAGTATAGGGTACAACCAGCTTAAAATAAATAATATAACAAATGAACTTACTATCACATCGAAAGCGCGCTTTTTAAAACGGTTGTGCATAGATTCCAAAGGTTCATTCCGGGCCGATAGTACCATGAAATTTCCTCGTGTGTCAAATCTAAAATCGTGCTGATAGTCTGTGAAATTTGGTACAAAGTTCAATCGTACACAATGCTTTTCACCTTCGGAAATCAAATCCTTTAAGTCGCCCATCTTGTCAGTATCAACACATACATATAACTCGTTGATGCCGGAATTTACCGCCTTTTTTATTTGTTGGGTGGAAGACGACATTACCAGTGTTCCATCTTCGCTGATCATAGCCGGTTCTTCCTCTAAAAAACCTTTAAAGTTTAGCGTCGACTGATTGGAAAGATACTCTGCAAGCCTAACGCCGCCGCTGTTCATACCCATAACCGCTACTGACTTTCTTAACTCGAAATTCTTATTAAGTAAATTTTGAAAGGCTGTACCGGTGAAACGGCTAAGAATGAAGCTTGCTATTGTCAATATATAAAATGAAACAAAAAACGCTTTCGGAAAATCAAACGTGTTTGTAAAAAACATATATCCCAGAAAGAGACATATATGCAGCGCTACGCTTCTCCATGTTCCTTTAAAGATGGCCTCTATGCTATTAATAGTACTTAATGTGTACATGCGCATTAAGCCTGTGCAAATTACCCATATTAAGTTACAAACTATTACATTGCTTTTGTATGTAGAAGGGTCTATCGGGCGGTAATACTTGTTAGTTAAGTAGAAACCTAAGAAAAAACAAAAATTTATTAAAATGATATCCGTTAGCGCAAGTGTGAAACGTAATAGATATAGATACCTCGACTCCATATAACAGTTAGTTAAGTCACCTAATATGTTTGAGTAAGCTTAATTGCTTCAAACGTTAGTACTTCTTGTACTTATGACACTCTTTGATTGCAATTATCGTACTACATTAACTGTTTAATTAACATAAGTATACATTAACGGTATTGTAACTTGCTCATAGATAATATCAATTGTTTGTAGAAAACTCGTTTCAACAAACTATCAATACTATTTAAGGGCGTAATAAATTTATTTAATAAGTAAAAAAGTTTTATACTGCCTAAAAATATTGTATCATATATTTTACTGAGATTCTATGATTAACATCTTAACAAAGAAAATAATAATAATTTAAACCATTGAAATATAAAACATAGTGTGGAAAAATGGGTAATAATATCTACATAATGTGAAATATTTTACACACTCTCTTAAATATGAATTTTAAAAGAATTAGGTTTATCTATAATTTTCGTTTTTTTTGTAACCAAAACGAAATATTATTTAAACTCGTAAGCACCAATATCGGGGCGTGTATCCTGTCTTAAAAAAAGGTTAAAATCTGATGAAGATTTCCACTGAGTATTACCACGATCGATCGCGGTACTTCCGCGCAAAAGTCTAAAATCTGCCAACAGACTTTTATCTGGTTTTACAAAAAATGGGGTGGCATATATACAGGTAGCCGAGGTAACATTGATAATTGCTTTAGAAGGCACGGTAACATTATAGTGTAGGTTATTTTCATAGGTTAAGTTGGTGTTGGAGTAATTGGAATTAAGAGGCACATTGGCATCGGAGACTAAAATGTTATTGACGATCTTATTATCGTCACCCATCCCTGAAAGTATCTGCCCGGCCTTAAGTCCGCCGCCTTGCGAATTGCAATATGCCGTATTGTTAATAATATCCACATGATCGCTCTGAAAAGTGTGTATACCAGTGCCACCATTATACCAGCATATATTGTTTTCAATGAGTGTTCTTGATTCGTACCTGCCAAGCCTCGAACCATTTTGCCTGTTTCTAAAGTCATCAATAATAATCCCGTTACCATCATTTATTTCACAGGTTTTAAACCAGGGTACAAAGGAGTTATTATTAAAACATTTATTTCTCCTTATAAAATTATGATATCCTTTTGCATGGTCGTAATTTTTGAATTGGTAAAAAGAAATTCCGCTTGTACCGAACAGGCTGTACCATGAATTATTATAAACTAAGTTATCTTCAACAGTGATGTAATCAGCATGTACCGCGCCGATTCCACCGCCGCCACAATCATGTACTTTGTTATTACTGATTAGGATATGATGAGAGTATTTGTTAGTTTTTCCCTCTATAGTAATGCCATTCCCATTAAACCTGGGGTCAAAATTACTTTTCTTACTTTTACAATTGCCAGGCTGCTGGAGTGCCTGCTTAAGTGTAATCTTACTATTGTTTCCTATAATTTCGAAGCCCGTAATGGCTACATAACTCACGCCGGAAAGTATGGAAATTCCCGCCCAACCGTTAAAAGAAATTACAGGTTTATGCCCCGGATAATTTTTAAAAGTTATGAATTTATTTTTCTTTCCACTTTTATTCACCTCCAATACATTACAGGTTTCACAATCATTTGTGTAAGTGCCGTTCATTACAAAAACAGTATCACCCGGGTGGGTAAGTGATGCCGCTTCCTGTATTGTTTTCTTTGGTTTTGCCGGGTTGGTACCTTTATTTCGCCGGTCACCTTTAGTGGAGCTTACGTAATAATTTTTAGATTGTGCACTAACGCAACTTATAAATACAAGTACTAAAGAAATAAAAAGCTTCATAATATATGTAAGGGTACCAAGCTAATAAATATTTTGTTTGTGGGTTCTAAGAGAATCGATTGCTTACTGGTTCTTTAACTGCATAATGCAGATCAGCCCTTCGTGGCATTAATGTTGATAAAGGTTAAGATTATTGTACAAATCGGATCACGCGCAAACTTATTACAATTTCACATGTCTTCACATTCGAGATATCAATTGCATAACTTATTTATCAAAATCTATTAACGTAATTTATGAACATTACATCTATCAAACCTAAATTTTTTATTCTGACCATTGCCTGCTTTACTGTGCTGTTTAGTCAGTCATCATGTAATTCCTACAAAAAAATCCCTTATTTTGAGGATGTAAACATGGCGCAGGTATCTACTGAAGATATTAACAATTATACAGATTTTACTATTCAGCCCCACACACAGCTTTCTATAAGCGTTACCAGCAAAAATCCGGAAGCAGATGCTGTATTTAGTAATAACCTTCAAAATGCTGCTGCAAATGCTACAAACGCAAATTATGGCTACACTGTAAATCAAAAGGGCGAGGTAAAGTTACCTTTACTTGGTTTTGTAAAAGTTTCAGGTTTAACTTCTCAACAACTTGCGGAGCAATTAGAGCGTCAGCTTTCACCTTACTTGGCCAAACCTTCTGTTACAGTAACGGTTATGAACTTTAAGGTTGCGGTAATTGGGGATGTACTACGCCCTAATGTATATACAAGCCCAAGTGAACGGTTAACTATTCCAGAAGCATTGGGCTTAGCAGGAGATATGAATATTACAGGTATAAGGAACAGGGTGATTCTTGTACGGGAAATAAGCGGTAAAAGGCAATATATTCCAATTGACCTTACCTCAAAAACCCTTTTTCAATCCCCATATTTTTATCTAAAGGCTAACGATCTTATTTATGTAACACCAAGCAAAGCAAAATTATCTACGGTAAGTGATAAGGGATACCAAAACGCGAGCCTTATAATTTCTGCATTATCTGTATTGGCCATAACCATTTCTTTATTTAAGCGTTAAGCATTAGTGACTAAAAATAATTTGAACAGGCGGGAAGACGACCACAGGTTTACTGACATCAGGGTTCTTTTAACAAAATATCTATTCCATTGGCCGCTGTTTCTGACGGGGCTAACGCTGGCCTTTTTGTTAGCATTTATATACATTAAAACGGTAAACCCGGTTTATCAGGTCGGTGCATCTATATTGGTTAAGGATGAGAAAAAAGTTCCTGGTGAGAAAAATGCTTTGCAAGAGCTTGATCAGTCCAACACTCCTAAAAATGCAGAGACGGAAATACAGATCCTGAAATCGTCTGCATTGATCAATAAGGTTGTAAAAGATCTCAATTTATGGGTGAGTTATAAAACTGATGAGTTTTGGAATGCCGATGATCTTTATTTAACCTCGCCGGTTAAGATGCTAACCCTTAAAGAGCCTGCGCTTAAAAGCCCTGTAACTTTGACTGTAATTATTGAAGACCAAACGAGATTTCAGATAAAGGACGGTCGCGGAAATGTTACTACTCATAAGTTTGACCAGGTAATTGATAACGAATTTGGAAAATGGACCTTAAGATCCACGGAATTTGTCAATAAATACAAAGGCCGTAAAATTAAGATCACCTTAAACTCGCCCGATAAGGTAACTAATGATTATGTTAAGGCTTTAGACGCTCATTTATTAGATAAAGCCACTCCAACTATTGGCATATATCTAAACGATGAGCTTCCTGAACGGGGCAAGCTTATCGTAAATTATTTGATAAAAACTTATAACGAAGCCACCTTTTCGGAGGAAAAGAGAGTAACGGAATCGACCCTGAAATTCATTAATGATCGTCTTGCTTCGTTAACAGGTGAATTGAATTTGGCAGAAGATGATGTAGAAGGATACAGAAGCAGCCAGGGTTTAACTGACATCGATTCGCAGTCGAAGGTTTATTTAGAGAATGTTCAATCAAACGATAGTAAGCTAAATGAGGTAAATGTGCAGCTTAACATTATCGATGGGATAGAGCGATATGTAAATTCTACCTCCAACAACGAAAATCCACCTGCTACAGTAGGAATAAATGATCCTGCTTTAAATAGTTTGATTGATAAGGTCGCCCAATTGCAATTAAAAAAATCTGCTCTCCTGGCAACCACCCCCAGCGCCAACCCGCTTTTTGAGCCATTAGACAGGCAGATCAGTACCACAAAAGTAGCCATCAAGCAAAACATTGCTAGTATTAAATCATCCCTTTTGGCGGCAAAGAAAGAGTTGCTATCCTTCAATAACAAGTTTGAATCATCCATTAAAAATATCCCTGGTCAGGAACGTCAGTTTCTTGGCAAAAAGCGTCAGCAATCTATTAAAGAGAATTTATATGTATACCTGCTTCAAAAGAAAGAGGAGGTATCCCTTAGGTACGCATCTACGCTGGCTGATGCAAGGATAGTTGACCATGCAAACGTTGAGGATACTGTTTGGCCTAAAACACCGCTTATTGCTATAATTGCTTTGTTGATAGGAGCCGGCGTGCCTTTCCTGATCGTATTTTTAAGGTCGGCCATTAAAAACAAAGTAACCGACCGCAGGCAGATTGAATCATATATTGGATTAAAGATTCTCGGCGAGTTTTCTAACCATACAGAAGAATCTAATATTTTCGATCATAAGAATCATGTAGTTGGCGAGCAGTTCAAATATCTTAGATCTAACCTGCATTTTTTACATGAAAACAGAAAGGGCCGGGGACGGGTTACCTTACTTACATCAAGCGTATCAAACGAAGGGAAAAGCTTCATCAGCGCCAATCTTGCCATATCGCTTGCCAATTCGGGCCGTAAAACTGCTGTACTGGAAATGGATCTTAGGAAGCCGAAAATATCGGCATTGTTTAATATAAAGAATGATAGCCACGGAATAAGTGAATATCTGGCATCTGATATCGACCCCGTACAGATAATTCATTCATCAGGCGTAGAAAATTTATGGGTGTTAAATAGCGGTCAGACACCGCCGAACCCTTCCGAATTACTGGAGAAGGACCGTTTGGAGCATTTGATAACCAGGTTAAGGGAAGATTTCGACGATATTATTATTGATAGCCCTCCTTTGCACCTCGTAACAGACGCCATTATTATTGCCAGGGTAGCGGATGTAACGTTATACGTGATCAGACAAGGTGTTACAAATAAGTCTGAACTGTCATTTATCCTGGATATATGTGACGATCAGAAGTTACCGAAAATTAATTTGATATTTAACGGAGTTACTACAGGCAAATATGGTTATGGATACAGTTACGATACAAGTTATTATACAACTGACGGCAAAAAAGTACCTTTTGCAAAAAAGTGGAAGCTGTTTCTAAGTCGTTTTTAGATCTGTTTACTGCTGATAGGAATACTTAGAAATGTTTAACAACCTTATTTACATTTTACCTGTAATAACGCTTTTCTTATTTTTTGTTTATATATTTTTTAAAAGTAATAGTGTACAGTCGGTAATAATATTTGTGTTGCTGTTTTTGCCTTTAATGAATTTGAAGGTTACAACAGAGGCATGGGGAGGTTGGAAAACATTTGATGTTATTACTTATTTTTGCCTTTTTACCTTATTGAAGGACTTTCTGGTTATTGACAGGCTGAATAAAACTAATTTTTACTTTGTATTATTTATTCTCTTCGCCGTTATCGTTATCATTAGTGGTTTGGCGTCGGAGTTCCCGGATCAGGCGTTTTTAAACCTTTTTAAAATTTTACCTGTATTTATATTTGCAAGATATTTTGTAAAAGAGTGTCATATCAATCCATCTTTTATAACCCGGGCAGTAAAGGCACTTAAAATTAGCTACTCAATAGCTCTGGTATTTATTTTCATACAGTGGGTAGTAGGATTAAGGTTTACGTTCTACCCTGAACTTGGCCCGAACACGTTTGACGCCAGTCTCAATTTAATTAGGTACCCAGGTGTTTTTTACGATTCACAAGCCAGCGGCCAATATTTAGCTATGGGTAGTTTCGTTTATTTGTATAACTCAAAAAAAGCATCACGGCGAACGCTTATTATCAACTATTCACTTTTTGCACTTTCTTTAGCCGGGATATTTTTGGCCGGCAGCCGGGCAGCCTTCGGTGGTTTTGTTGCGGGGCTTTTGATCATTTTTTTTATAACCGCCAACAGGTTTCGGATATACGGTATAGTCCTGTTCTTGGCTTTATTTTTAACTTATACCTTCGTGTCTCCCAACAAAGGTGTTTTTGCACGTACCGGCAGCCTGTCAGAAGATTATTTGTTTAGAAGATCTATATGGCAGAAAGCTATTGATATATCTAAGGAGCATCCTTACCTGGGCATAGGCCCCGAGAATTACCAGAAGTACGTTATGCGCCATGCGCAAGACCAGTACCTTGAAATAAACGAGGGTGAATTGCTGTATTTCAATCAGCCGGAAAACGGCTATTTAAAAATAATGGTTGAGTTAGGCTTTACCGGTTTTTTTATATTCATGATGTTTTTGATCACACCAGCTCTCCGTGGCGTTTATTATAAACTAAAAGGTTGGGCAGACTTTAGGATATCCTTTTTTGTGGCTTCATTGGTTTGCTTTCTTGTTGAATTTAATACCGTCTATTCTATTTGGGATATCCGGATACTTTTAGTGGTTGTCAGTATGATCGTAATGATCATATCTTATCCGTTGTCTTCAATTGATAATGAGAACTCAAATCAGACCTTAATGCAAGAGTGATGAAAATGTTGTCAATTATCGTCCCGGTATACAATAAAGAAAAATACATCGATGAATGTATCCAATCTTTGCTGGCGCAAACTTATACCGAATTTGAGCTGATAATTGTTAATGATGGCTCTACAGATGAAAGCCTCCTGAAATGTATAGAGTACGCCCAAAAAGATAGCCGTATCAGGTTGATTGACCAGCAAAATCAAGGTGTTTCGGCAGCAAGAAACAAAGGCCTGGAGGCTGCTACCGGAAGTTATATTGGTTTTATTGACAGTGATGACACCATTGCGCCAGATATGTACGAGATACTGATTAAAAATGCTCTTGAACAAAATGCTGACATTTCAGTATGCGGAATGGACGTTATCATGCCGAATAAGCCTATAACAACATTGAAATATTCAGAAAAAATTAGCTATACACACCGTGATGCCCTATATATGTTCTTGAAGGGCACATTTAATTACAGTGCCAATAATAAAATCGTCAGATCTGATATCATAAAACAAATTCGTTTCGAAGGTGCTATTTACGAAGATATTCTTTTCATGTGCAAAGTGTTTTTAGCGGCAGATGTTGTTACATTCGACCCAATAGTTGGTTACTATTACAGGGTAAGGAATAACTCTACGAGTATGAGTCGTTTTGGGGAGCCATATTTTGAAACGATAAAGGTATCTTCTCAAATTGTTGAACTGGTTAACCGGGAAGATAGCGAAGTTATTGCTGCCGCAAAGGCTTTTGATGTCATGGCAAATATATCCCTGCTTAATTTGTTGCTTATTGCACGTAAAAATAAGTTTTCATCAACATATATAAAGGTGTGTAGCCATCTGAATAAGCTTAAGACCTTTATTAAAGATGATCCTCACGTTGCCAAAAAACATAAGTATGCTTTTTTACTTCATAACTTATCACCATCATTATATTCATTAATCATGTATTTATACTGTTTGATAACTCGATCTGAAGTTATTACAAGGACAAGAAGTTAATGATTTATGCTTACAGAATTATGCAAATGACGGATACCTTTAGTCCTAAAATACTATAATATGCAAAGTAAAAGGGTTTTAATAAGTATTCCGAGTAAAAGCCATGTAGAGATAGCTCTTGATGAGTTAACCGGCCTTGAGGAGTTAGGGTACATTTGCAAACCATTTGCTTACACGGCAAAAGATGGATATAACTCCGTTATTAAACGGTTATTGGTGATTTATCAAAATGCTTATCAATTAGCAAAGCTTGCCAAATCATTTAATCCCGATATTATTTACTTTAATTCGAGACTTGAAAAGCTTGCTGGGATCAGGGATTTTTTAACAATCTGCATCGTTAAAGCCTTATACAGAAAGAAGGTTTTATTTGTCATCAAATCCCATGGGTCGGATCTCAGTGTTGTACAAAATAACAGCAGTGTGTTTAAGAACACCATACTCGCGTTTTTAAAAAGGAACGTATCTGCCTGGCTTTTTTTATCATCTGAGGAGAGAAGCAAATTAATTGAGCTGGACTTTTTTGACCGACAAAAAATGTTTGTTGTTAAAAATATCGTAAGGCATTTCCAGTTTAAGAGGGACGAAAATTTTAGAGTTGGCTTAGGCATCCCGCCAAATCATAAAATTCTGTTGTTTACAGGAAGGTTAATAGCAGAGAAGGGAATAATTGAAGTTGTTGAAGCCTTTACAATAATGAATAACAAATATCCGCTAACATTAATAGTGGTAGGAGATGGAGAAGCGGTTAGCCGTTTAAAAGAGATCATTGCACAAAATGATTTGATTAACCATGTCATTCTCACAGGGTTTATACCTGAACACGCCGTGATTCCATACTACGCTAATAGCGATATATTGGTTTTTCCAACGTATTTTCCTGAGGGTTTCCCTATGGCCTTGTTTAATTCGATAGGAGCTGGCCTGGCGGTTATAACAACCAAAATTAGAGCAGCGAAGGATTATTTAAAAGAGCCTGATAATTGTTTATGGGTAAATCCTCAAGATACCAAAAGTGTAACACAAGCAATTGAGCGTTTATTAGCGTCCGAAGCATTGATTAGCCGCATGCGGGAAGAAAATAAGGCACTCTCGCTTATGTTCAGTAAAGAGCAAATAGCTATAGAGCTGTCCGGCATTTTCGAACAACTTACCAGGCATAAGTAGCTATCATTGCCCGGATAGGGATTATTTTTCAAAAGTTTTGTTAATGACCAAAGCGTCTTGAACGGACGATATATTGTTAACATTGTTTGGGTTGGAGGCGATCAATATTAGTGATGAATAGGGGCCAAGTGTAACCGTTTTTGCATATTGTTTATTTTGTACATCAACATAACTGGAATCAAGCGTAAGCGTTTTAACTTCGGCACTGGCGTTAAATTCAAATCTGATATGGCCATTTTCAGACTGGATTTTAGTAATAGCAGAAGCTACCTGCGGTTCCTTCTGCATTACGCCTTTTAAAACTTTAGCCTTAGAGGGTATTCTTGCCGCACAGTATATATTGCTATCAATCTTGCCGAATGATTTTATATCGTTTTGGTTAGTTGTAAACTTTGCGGCGGCTTGCTGTATACTCGCAGAAAAGAATGTATTCCTTTTTATATTATTGTTCCTGATATATTTGCTGGAGGCAAGGTAGTGATCCTGCTCTAACCTTAACTGAATTCCATTGTTGAAAACGGTGTTATTATAAACATCAATATCCTTGGCATTATGAAGCTTTATCCCATTATTGGAGCATAAGGATACGGTATTGTCGAGTATCGATACACTTTCTGTATTATCGTCGATATAAATTCCCTCCGCTTGTAACGACTTTTCATGGTCAGTACCCTTTCCGTTACCAATACCATGAAGTATAATGTTCCCTTCAACTTTTTTATTGAAAGTTTTAGACCAGTCCCCAAGATAAATTCCTGCGCCGTCATCTTTTGTTAAACAAAAGAAAGAAATATAATTATTCTTTGCTATAGCCGAGTTACCACCGAAATAAATGCCATTGTAACCCACACTATCAATCCTGTTTTTTTCAATTACTGTATTGTCACCAAATGAAGTGATAGCCTCATAAGTACCGGTACCACTTTTACCCATACCTGCAAATAAGCCGGTATTCAAAATTTTGTTTTTATGTATAACGGCATTTGTACATCCTGCATCTAAATTCAGTCCACCGCTCAATGAATTACTGATGGTGCAGGATTCAATCATTAAATACGGGCTGTAAGAGGCGAGTACCGCCTCAGAACCTGAGTTATTAATGTTACAGTTTTTAATAGAAATGCCTTTAGACTGAACAATGTTAAAAGCACATTGACCGGCACCGGTGAAGCTGATGTTTTCAAATGACAGATAGTTGAATTTTTGTATATCCACAACATGTTTGAAGGCACTTGTTGTTACAGATACCGATGAAGGCTTAATTTTACCAAAGTAAACATACATGGCTTTTTTAGTTTTGTCATAAAACCACTCTCCTGGTCTATCCAGGGTTTTGATGTCATTTTGAATAAAATAGCCATAACCTTTTTTTGCAATATTTTTATTCCCTTCAAAAGTCAAAGAATTACTTGTTTGCGAAATAATGGGGCTGCGGTCTATTATCCATCTGGTTTTCCTGATCACCACTTCCGCGCCTGAATGGTAAGTGCTTACGGGCAACTGTGGGCCGTAGATTTGATTATTTCCGGAGGTGGATTGAATAGTAAGGTACCCGGTATTCGGATATCTGCCAATTTGTTGTTGTTGGCTGTTTATAATGAGATTTGTTCCGGTGGACTCACTTTCACTTACATAAATTCCATTTTTTACTTCTTTCCAGGAACTGATATTCACCAAACCGCTTATTTCAGGGCTTGTGCCGGTTCCGTAAGCCCCGAAATAAATTGGTGCGAAATAAGAACCAGATTTAGAAGGTATGATTACTCCCGGAAAAACGTCTCCGCGTTTAAATAATACGGTATCGCCACCTTTAAGATACTTAAAAAATGAATTAACCTTATCAATGCTTTTCCAGGGCGTACGCTGTTCCCGTGCCTGGCTGCTCTGGTAACTGTCATTACCCGAGCTGGAAGACACATAATAAGTTGCAGCAAAACTGATGTTAGATGATACTGCAAGCATAAAACACATAAATGCAAATAACCCGTTAGCTTTTAGCATTTTGAAATAATAGGCTTTATTCATTCCTGCAGTTTTGAGTATGCTGTTATTCACTTTAATCATTTGATGTTCGCATGAATGTCGAGGTATACGCCTGTACATCAGGAAAGGTTACAAAACGCGACAATTAACCGGATGTAACAATTGAGAAGTGCATCGATATGCTGTAGATGCTCAGAAAGTAAAAAGTAATAAGTCCATCTTGCCTTACGCTAAGTGTGCATAATGGTATTTGGTATAGTTATTGTAAACAATGCTGTGTTAGCGTTTTGTAAATGATCAATATACCAGTTGCTTTTTCAGGGTATTCAATTTTTGACGGAGATGTTCGGCAAATAAGTTTAAAGAACAAATTTGTTCTCAACACGATCAATCAGTTTTCCTACACTATAGCAGAAAAGGATGCTGCGTTTAAAAAAGCTTTACAGGAATCGGATATTCTACTTCCCGATGGAGTGGGTATCACTCTTGCGGTACGGTTGCTTAACAGGAAAGTTATTCATAAGATCGCGGGTAATGATATACACCAACACTTATTGCAGAAGCTCAATGAGACAGGTGGGCGATGTTTCTACCTGGGCTCCAGCGAAACAACTTTGAAACTTATCCAAATAAGAATTGCCAGAGAATTCCCGAATATAACTGTAGGAAGTTTTTCACCACCTTTTAAAAAGAATTTCTCAGATCAGGATAATAATCACATGATCAAAGCTATCAATAGATTTAAACCTGATGTTTTGTTTGTGGGAATGACCGCTCCAAAACAGGAAAAATGGATCTATGAACATAAAAATGCTATACACAGCAATATTATTTGTGCTATAGGTGCAGTGTTTGATTTTTACGCCGGAACTGTCTTACGTCCGTCAAAATATTGGCGGTCAATGGGTATGGAATGGTTAGGCCGATTGATAAATGAGCCAAGGAGAATGTATAAGCGCTATTTATACTACGGACCCATATTTTTGATGAAGTTACTGAAATTAAAATTTTATGATCGTGCATCTACATAGGGATCTCCCGCTGCAATTAACAGAAACGCAAACCTGTGATAATCTAATTAAAGTCGATTGACTACTCAATATTTATTCTAATGATTTTTGTAACTACCGGAACTCAGGAACCCTTTGACAGGCTTTTAAAAGCTGTAGATGTTATTGCTTCCAAATTAAATAACGTTCCCTTTCATGTGCAGGCATTTTCCAAAAACTATAAAGCAACGCATGTTAAAATATCTGAGTTTATGACGCCGGATGATTTTGACCAGAATATCAAGAATGCTACATTGATCATAAGCCATGCAGGGATGGGTACGATTATTTCTGCGTTGGTAAAGGCAAAGCCCATTGTTATTATGCCAAGGCTTTTAAAATATAATGAACACCGGAATGAGCATCAGTTAGCTACAGCAAAAAAACTTGATGATTTAAAGTTTGTGCATGTAGCATATGACGAGGATGAACTTATAGCAAAAATCCTGGAGATCTGGCCTGATAAAATTGAGTCCTTGCATCAGGTTGGGGAACAAGCCTCAACCGAATTATTGGCTTCATTGGGAAATTATATTAAAAAGTAAATTAAGCTCCCTTTATTCACTAACCGATCTTATCACTTATATGAATACACAGTTTACACCAAAACCAACTTCTTTGGTGCCCGAAAAAAATACTTCTCAGAGGTTAAAGGGCATCATCAATATGTATTTATTTCATTGGCCGTTATTTGTAGTTTGCTTATTAATAACTTTAGTTCCGGCTATAATATATATATCGTACGCTAAGCCATTGTATGAAGTAAAAGCTACCTTGATTATTAAGGATGACTCTAAGGAACCCGATCAGCAACGTTCTGCTTTACATGAGATCGATTTGTCGGATGTTTCTAAAAAAATCGAAAATGAGGTAGAGGTATTAAAATCGAAGCAGCTCATAGGCAAAGTTATTCACGATCTTGACCTTTCGGTAAATTACTTTATTACAAAAGGCATTTCAAAACATGATTTGTATAAAGAAACTCCTGTAAGACTTGCTTTCACAGGAGATATTAATTATCCGGATAATTATAATAAGGTAAACCTCACTATCAAGGATAGTAAATCCGGTACTTTTAAAGATTCTGATGGTTCTGAAAAGAACATTACATTCGGCCAGCCTTTTAAATCCTTATTTGGTGAGACCACCATCCAGTCTACGCCTTTATTAAAAGATTATATAGGCAGGGAGATTGGAATAATTGTTAGTGATCCGGAAGATTTGGCGCTTTATTACCAGAAAGAAATACAGGTAAGTACGCCAAATAAACTATCAACGGCTGTTTCGTTATCTCTAAAAGATAGTAATCCGGGAAGAGGTAAAGATATTCTCAACCGACTGATCATCAATTATAACCTCGCCGGAACCGTCGAAAAAAACCGCGAAACAAAAAGCACATTGGATTTTATTGACGAGCGGCTTTCTTCCCTTACGGGTGAGTTGAATGATGCCGAGAAAGGGATTGAGACCTTCAAAAGCTCCAGAGGACTAACAGACATCAGTGCAGATTCTAAGATCAGCCTGGAAAACATGCAATCTAATGATGCAAAGTTGAACGAAATAAATGTTCAATTGAACACGATTAATGGCATTGAACGCTATGTTAACTCTTCTCTAAACTCAGGTAAGGCACCTACTACGCTGGGTATCACAGATCCAACCTTGATCAGTCTGGTGGAAAAATTGAATGATCTACAGTTACAGCGCGAAAGATTACTGGCGACCACGCCGGAAACTAACCCGGATTTTGAGCCTATAAACAGACAACTCAGTATTACTAAAGCAGCTATAAAAGAAAGTGTGCGCAACATTAAATCTTCTTTATCCAGCACGCTTTCTCAACTTCAATCATTCAACAATCGTTTTGAAACTTCTATAAAGGATATTCCCAAACAGGAAAGGCAGTATATTAGCATCAAGCGTCAGCAAGCTATAAAAGAAAGCCTTTATACTTATTTGTTGCAAAAGAAAGAAGAAGTATCTGTTAGATACGCAGCTACGCTTACAGATGATCGTGTTGTTGATAAGGCGTATGCTGCAAAAGCACGTAATCCCTTAAAAATGGTTGCACTGGCAGCTGCATTTATCTTCGGCTTTTGTATTCCCATAGGCATCATACGTGGCCGCAATAGTCTTACAAATAAAATAACAGATGTTGAGGATATCAAAGAAAAAACGGGCTTGCAGGTAATAAGCCAATTTCCATATCAGTCTGAAGAAAACTTTTTGATTTTTGAATCCAAAGAAGTAAGCGCAATTACCGAACAATTTAGGGCTCTACGCACAAAACTACATTCTTTGCTACCGGAAAAAAATAATGCGCGAACCTTAATGGTTACATCAAGCATCCCGGGAGAGGGTAAAAGTTTTACTACCGTAAACCTGGCTTCGTCACTGGCAATTTCGGGGAAAAAGACTATTTTGATAGAACTTGATATGCGCCGGCCAAAATTGGGAACGGTGATAAACCAGCCTAACGTTACGCCCGGCATCAGTGAGTACCTGGGTGGTAAGGCTGAATTTGAAGATATTATAAAGCCGTCTGCCATACGGCAGGGGCTTGATGTGATTTTCAGCGGGGTAGTACCAGAAAATCCGTCAGAGATGCTGGAAGGGACAAAGTTGACCGAACTCATTTCCAAATTAGAGCAACTATATGACTTTATATTACTTGATACACCGCCAGTTCATCTTGTTCCCGACGCCCTGATTGTATCGCATTTCGCTGATTTAACTTTGTATCTGATGAGACAGGGTGTAACCGGTAAAGCGGAGTTGGAATTTTTAAGAGAAACAGTAAGCGAGAATAATTTATCTAATGTCCAGGTGATTTTTAATGGTGTGCAAAGTGCAAAGTTTGGTAGTGGTTATGAGTATACCGATACTTATTATACATCAAAAAAGCGGTCATGGATTGCAAATGTATTTAGCAACTTTTCTAATCGTTTTTAACTACATACTTAATGATACGCATAAGCGGGCAGGGCAAAATCGCATTTTCGGTTATTTATAATCGTTTAAAGGCAGTATTATGAAGCTGGAACACTTACTTGCCGCAGCCGGCATATTATTGTTTTTAAGCGCACTTGTATTTTATCAATTTTCTAAGAGGGCTTATTTATTATCGGTTTTGTTTCTTCTACCGGTAATGGATCTGGCTATTACCCCGGTAGAGTGGGGGAGATTTAAAGTCTTCGACGTAATAAGTTATATCATTTGCATCCTTTTCTTTAAAGATTTTATGTTAAAAAAGGAAAAGAACAGATATAGTATCTACTATATTTTGTTTTTTTTATTGATAACAAGTGCCTTTTTAGGTAGCCTTAATTCCCAATTTTTGAGAAACTCTATATTGAGTTTTTTCTCGCTATTTCCGGTATTTATATTTGGTAAGGCATTATTGATGGAGTGTTCATCAGATAGTGAATTTCAGTTGGAAGTAATCAGAATATTAAAATTGAGCGTTTTAATATCTATAGCGTTCTTGACAGTTCAGGTCATCTTTGGGCTTGGTTTTACATTTTATCAGTCACTTAACAGGAACACGCTCATGTATGGCGATCCCCGTTATCCGAGTTTCTTTCACGACCCCCAAAAGTATGGGCAATTCTTGGTAATGTTGGGCTTTCTATTCCTAATAGATTTTAAAAGCATTGATAGTCCCGGATGGAAAAATTATGTTCTTTTTTTGCTGGTAATAATAGCGCTTATTAAAACCGGCGGAAGAACCGCCCTTTTCGGCGTGTTCACCGGTATGGTGATACTTTTATTCAAGTTAGGAATCCGGTACCGCATTGCGTTTCTTTCATTAACCGTGGCAGCGTCTATCTTGCTTGTTTTCTTTTCAGAAACCTTCGTGGTATTCGACAGGGCAAAAGAACTTAGTGCCGATTACATTTTTCGCGCCGCGCTATGGGATGAAGCACTGGGCTGGTATAGCATACATCCAATTTTGGGATTGGGAATTGGTAATTACGGTAGTTATGCAATGGCCTTTTCAAATAACTATTACATAGACATCGATAAGAATGTAATATTCTTTGACCAACCCGAAAGCGGGTATCTAATGATCTTGACAGAACTTGGCCTAACAGGTTTCATAACTTTTTGTTTACTGATCTTAACGCCTATATATAGTAGCATTAAGGCATACCTTGGTGGAAGCAAAAATCAAATCATCTTTTTTATAATTGCGGGTCTTTCCGGCTGGATGGTCACATTCGCCTCTGTTTACTCTATTAGCGACAAAAGGATTCTTATTGTGCTTATCACTTTGCTGACGTTGTTGATCGCTGAACGCGAAAAATCAAAAAAAATATACAATTAATATGGGCTTTTTTAAGAAATCTGGTTTGATTAACAATAGTTTATGGGGGTTGGTATCAACCATCTTGCAGACATTGTTCCTAAGCCTATTTTTTGTGATCGTTTCGCGTCATTATCCAATCAAGGACTTTTCAAATTTCCTGATCGCAAATACTGTTTATCAATTGATTGTTGGTTTTTCATCTATGGGGCTGGGGCATTGGTTTATTCGCGAATATGGGCAGGAAAAACAAGAGTCTTCAGAACTGGTATACAGGTTCATTAAAATTCAAACCTTGTTAGGTATCGTATTTTATGTGATTAACATTGGCTTAACCTTCGTTATATATTCAAATGAGCAAATACGGTTGTTATCCTTCATATTAGGGACGAATATAATTTTTGATAATCTCATCTACGCGCTTAAGAACTTAAATATCGCCCAGTTTCAACAGCGAAAATCTGCTGTAATAATGGCGGTCGATGGTTTTTTACGGCTTCTTGCAGGTTGTGTGCTTTTCCTCTGGCCCGTATCATTAATTTATCTATCAGTTTTATTAGTTGCGGTGCGGTTGTTCACAGTGAATTTGTTTATATACATTGGTACCGGAGGGGCTATCAAAATTGGCACCCTCTTGAAATTCAAAATCACACTTCCAGACCTGAAAAAAAACGTTTTCGCAAACTGGCGATTTATACTTATCGTAGGCTCCTCTATAATTTTTTGGAGGAGTGCCACTATTATTATATCCAAGTATCTTACAGCGGTAGATGTAGCTAACTACGAGGTCTCTTACAAGATATTCTCCATGTTCACTATCGTTGCTGTAGTTGCATCTACAACGGTCTATCCAAAATTTGTAAAATTGATACATGCTAAAAACACCCATGCGGTGCAGGGATTTTATCAACTTGTTTTTTTAGGGTATACCATTTTTGCAGTTACATCTTTCGCGTTCATTCAATCCTTTTCAGATACTATCATCCCGTTTATCTTCGGGCAAAAATTTGCCTTAGCTTCGGGGTGCATGCAGCAGATGTTTCTAACATTGCTTGTATTCCCAACCGTACTGTTGCAGGCAAATGTAATTGTAGCTAAAAACATGGAAAGGATAGACATGATCCTTAATTTCATCGTACTGCTAATCAACCTCTTCTCCAGTCTTATCGGATTACATTTTTATAAGTCTTTATCAGTCATCAACTATTCAATCTTTGGGGCTTTCGCAATATTTCACATCATGCAAAGTGTTGTACTCATCAGGTTGAAAGTGGGTACTGTGAAAAATTCGGCCTTATTTTATGTTTTGATCCTGGCATTTGTTTTTTCATATAAGTATTTAGGGACCCTGTTTCATCCGGTGTTGGTATTTACCTTATTTCTGGTTGTAGGTGTCGCTCCACTGTTATATGTGTTATGGAAAAAGATCCAGCTCTACTTAAACACCACACGAAATTTGCCGGGATAATATAATTCAAAATGAAAAAAAAAATACTGCTTTACATACAGGTACCATTTATGGATATCAATCTCGAGATGATCAATTTGATTAAAGGAGAGTTTGATATCCATGTGCTCATAGAATTGCCGCAAACCATGTTACATGCTAACATATTTGATTTAAATGCAAATTTGAACGAATATGATTCATTAACATCTTTCTGGCCGGTAGCTGGCAAATGGCAACTGGAGTATTTAGAAGAATACTTCAGTGGATGTGAATCAGTTCACTTCGTGATTTACAAGCCTGGCAGCAAATTGGATCTCATTAAAACCACCTATAAGGTTCTGAAATTTATAAATAAACACAAATTTGATTACCTCCAATTTGATGATTTTTCTGCGCGGCAGGCTTTTTTGCTTCCTTTTTTAAAACTAAATAAAAGACTGATTCTGAGTATCCATGACCCTATTCCACATGGTGGTGAATTTGAATGGAAAAGGTCGGTCATAAAAAAAATGTTTTACGGCAAGGCGAAAGCTTTTATAACGTATTCAAGTTTTAGCAAAGACCTGCTTAGAAAGACACTGGGTTTAGATAAGCAGGTTGTCAATCTTAACCTGCTTCCTTATACTGTATTTCGTAAGTTCTTAACACATCATACTGTTGAGCAAGAGAGAGGTTATATTTCATTTGTAGGCAGGCTTTCTCAATATAAGGGAATCGATTTGTTTATCGAGGCCTTACCTACAATCTTAAAAGAATTTCCGGATCAAAAGTTTATGATAGCCGGCCGCCCTGCGTTTGGTTACGCTGTTGATAGTAGTAAGCTTGCTAACATGGCAAGTTCTGTTTCAGTGATGGAGAGGCACCTCAGTAATCAGGAAATAGTAGATGTGATCTCCAAGTCGAAATTAATTGTTTGCCCTTATCTTGAAGCTACGCAGAGCGGTGTAGTCATGACAGCTTATGCGCTTGGGTGTCCTGTGTTAGTGACGAACACAGGTGGACTGGCTGAATCTGTTTTAGATAACTATACAGGTATGGTTGCTAAGGCGATATCCAGTGACGCGATTGCAGCTAAGATATTGGATTTTTTAAAACTTAACTTATACCAGGATATGCATGCCCATATAACCGGTGATCAATTAGTCTCAAAACTTAGCAGTTCTAACCTCGAAACATTGAGCCAGATTTATATTTAATTTCTAACCGATGGTGATCCACTATCATGATGGAAATAACGCTATTTATTAAGATGATTTGTTCTTTAGTTAGACACTACGATAGGTACCGGATTTGATTGAATAGTATCGCCTGATAAATTTATAACGGCAATATATGCAACGGTAGCCCGAACTTCTGATACAACCGTAGGTGTATTAACTGGTTTTAAAGCGGGTTTGCCCACAAAATCAGAATTTTTATTACAAGCACTTAAACCAATTGCTAATAAAGATATGATTAACAGCTTCTTGATCATTTTAATTTAAATAATAGGGAGTATTTTTTATTTTTTTCGAGTTGCACTTTAGTTTCAGAAACTAATGGCCTAAAATTTCCTGCTGAGTCTGAACCGATATATAAGATAAATGCCGACGAAGGCACCGTTTGGGATGCTGTAAAAGTTGCTGTGTAGGAGTCATCCTTATTTTTTATTACCTTTAAAGTGTTAGGCTCAATAGGCAAAACTTTAACGTCTCCGGGGGCTACATCTTCATATTTCGCTAAATTATTCCCAACCCGCACATCGTCAAGGTAATAACTTCGTTCTTTTGAAGTTGATATTGTCTTCGTATTATTCCATTCCCATTTGTAAATCCCAAGCTTAAGATAAGGATATAGCAAATCATTGTAACCTATTGGTTTACCGATTCTCTCAATAATTATTTTGCCATTTAGCCAAACCTGAATGACTCCCGAATTATAGCCCCATTTAATGTGAAAGACCCAATCATTCCATTGATTGTGTGTTACCGGGCCAAGATCAAGGTAATCTATAGCGGTATTTGAAGCGTCGTTAACTACAGCTGACGCCCATCTGATCGCCAGTTTATACCGGTCACTTTTGATCTCTAATCCTAATGGCGGGCTCCTCCAGTTCTCTCCTCGCGATAGATCGGGCATAGCTTGCCACTGAGCAATGATTTCAGTTGCAGGGTCACTTGCATACGTTCCGGGAAAATAATTCGAGAAACCGTACCAAAACTCTCCGTTACCTTGAGCTTTCATTCCAAGTTCTGCCCTTGGCCCGTTTAAAAGGTCTTTTCCTCGTACCAAATCAAACTTTATAGCACTTTTTCCACTTCGCACTTTGTCTGTGACAATTGTTGCCGACCACGGCTGAAAGAGACTTTGTTCGTACCAGCTGGCTATATCGGCTTTGCTTTCAAAAGTCGATTGAAAAATGAGATTTTTCCGTTGTGCTACTACAGGGGTTGAAAATGTTAATGATAACACTATTATGTTGAACGTGTTGATCAACATTAGCTTTGTAAAATTCATAATCAATAGTTCTTAAAAGCCTTAGGGGCATTTCTGTTGCTTATACGCCGCATAGGCGATTATGTTGCATTTTTTCTTTACAATCTGAAATAGCGAACATGATATTCGTTAAACAAAAAGGCACATCGGCTTAATTATTGCGTTCAATATACAAAATTTAATGTGCGGTGTATGTGTAAACTTGTGATGATTGACGATAATCCCCTTGAACATTTAATAATGAAAAAGATTTTTGCCCGGCATCATCTTTTTAATGAGGCTGTTCATTCGATAGATAGTAAATTGATCATCGATTTTTTGACCGAAAAATGCAATGACGCTTTAGTGCTGCCAGACCTGATCTTTTTAGACCTTGATATGCCAGGCTTTAGCGGATGGGATTTTTTAGAAAGCTTCGCAAAGCTTTTACCTTGTTTGGCAAAGCAAATCACAATCTATATCATATCTTCTTCGGTTGACCAGAATGATATGTTAAGAGCCAGAAATTTTTCCTTTGTAAAAGAATTTATCTCAAAACCGGTTGAAATTGAAAAGTTAGAAGAAATTCATTTCTTTCATAAAAGATTGTCTGCTTAATTATTTCTGCGAACCAATTGCTTTAATATCAGCTATTTTACTCTTTAAATATTTCATCATCAAGTTGTTGTTGTATATTTGAGTATATTTGAATGTTATCATTCAACATGCGATATTTCCTGGATCATATTAAAAAACTGGTTTTTTGTATTGTTTATTTTTCGCTGAGCACTTACTCTCTGATTGCTCAAACTCTACCCATTAGAAGTTATTCTATCCAAAACGGTCTTCCCGAATCACGCGTTTATGCCATTTATCTTGATCGTTCGGGATATTTGTGGACAGGCACGCAAAGCGGTGTCTGCTCATTCGACGGCCTCAAATTCCGCATCTACGATTCGCTTTCGGGCCTTCCTGATAACCACGTGACATCTATCTGCGGAGGCAATGATAAACAAATCTGGTTTGGGCACCGTTCCGGAAAGATTTCTTGCTTTCAGGATGGCCGTATAAAGGTTTTAAAAAATGCCGCATTTGAAAATACAGCAGGTATTAACCAGGTACTTTGGCAAAACCAAAGCCTTTTTATAGCGACCGATGGAGATGGTGTGTACGTTTTTACTAAAATTAACAAGGATTGGGAAGTGCAGCATTTTCTGACGTCCTCTGGTCTTGCAGACAACGTGGTGAATAAGCTTTGCATTAAAAATAAGGACGAAATTTGGGTCGCAACAAACAAAGGCCTTAATATTTTAAATGCAAGGAAAAGAGAAATTTTGTCTGCTGTTGAAACATTCACAGGAAAGGTATCAGCGGTCGCCCAACGGGGAGACAGCCTTTTTTGCGGTACTGAAAAAGGCCTGCTGGTGGTTGAAAAAGGTTCGATCAGGCGTTTTCCGCCGTTATCGAATCTTAAATTTAATCACATCATCAACGCTATCTTTATTGGCCGCGATGGCGAATTATGGCTGGCTACAAATGAGGGTGCTATACAGGTTAAAGGGCAGAATGTTAAAACGTTTGGGAGAATAAACGGATTATTAAGCGATATTATTTACGACATCGGCGAAGATCGCGAACACAGCATTTGGCTTGCTCAGGATGATGGTATTTCCAGTTTTCGTAGGTCCCCCTTTGAACTTTTTAACACCAAAGACGGGCTGATCTACAATGAAAGCTATTCCATTGAACAAGACGCAAAGGAAAACTTTTGGGTCGGAACGCGCAGAGGAATCAGCATTTTCAGAAGCAATTCTCAAGGCATCCAACCGGTCCGTAATCTCACCAGGAAAGATGGTCTACCCGATGATTTTGTCTATGACCTTTTTTGTGACAGCCACAACAATATGTGGATAGCCTGCGCAAAAAAAGGCGCTGCATGCTATATAACCTCTAAAAATAAAATAATCACTTTCGGTCATCAAACCGGCCTGGCTGGTAGGCAGGTGGTGAGTATCAATGAAGATAAGAAGGGCAGGATTTGGCTTGCAACGCTCGATAGCGGTTTAGCCGTTTACGATTATTCTACCCAGAAAATGAGAAGCTTAACAAAAGGCAAAGGCTTTGTTAGTAATGGAGTATGGGATATTCATCGGGATAAAGATGGTTATCTTTGGTTTGGAACCCGCGACCATGGATTAATTAAACATGATCCATTGACTGATGCTTTTAGTGTGATAGATATTCCCGGAAAAACGGTAAATTATGATTTTGCATCTATAACATCTGATAAAATGGGCCATATATGGATTGGCACCATAGGGGACGGCGTTCTAAAATACGATGGCCACCGATTTGAAAAATATGGTTTTCGTAACGGGTTAAAATCAAATAACCCTTACTTTGTTTATTGTGATCGGGAGGGACAGATTTGGGTTGGCAATAACCTTGGGCTTGATAATTTTAACCCATATACAAAAAGCACAATCAATTATCTTGAAAATGATGGTTTTTTAGGTATTGAAACAAACCAAAATGCAATTTATGAATCTGGTAACGGGGATTTATGGATAGGTACAGTTAAAGGACTGATGCATTACAAAAGGCAAAGCGAACGGTCCAGATCTGTCGCGCCATTGGTTCATATCTCAAAAAAGCAGGTCTTTTTTAAAGATGACAGCTTTCAAAATACTGTATTAAAGCATAATCAAAACTATATCACCTTTGAATATACCGGGGTTTCCTTAAATAACGCTGAAAAAATAATATATAAATATAAACTCGCCGGATTGAGCGATAAATGGTCACCGGGTATTTCGGATGCTCGTGTCAGCTACGCAAACCTGTCGCCTGGAGACTATGTATTTATGGTCAAGGCAGGTTTTCCAAATGGTAACTGGAGTTCGCCCGCTTCCTACTCTTTTAAAATTATTTCTCCCTTTTACAGAACGTGGTGGTTTATCGTACTGTCGGCTACGTTACTTTACCTTATTGGTTGTTGGATATACCAGTATAGAGTAGAGCAATTGTTAAAATTTCAAACAATGCGAAATAAAATTGCCAGTGATTTACATGATGATATGGGTTCTGCCTTAACCAGCATTTCTATTTTAAGCGAAGTTGCCGATCAGCAACTTAAGAGAGAAGGTATTCAGGATACGCGTGAAATTATAGGGCATATAGCAAATCATTCACGAACTATGCTGGAGGCTATGGAAGATATTGTGTGGGCAGTCGATCCCAGGAATGATCAGTTTAATGACCTGTTTATTAGAATGCGCGAATATGCCATACCTTTATTAGAAGCCCGAAATATTGACTTTAATATAGATATGGATAGCGGGGTAGAAGATGTTCCTTTGTTAATGGCGCACAGGAGAAATATATATTTGATCTTTAAAGAAGCAATCAATAATATCTTGAAACACGCAAATTGTTCAAAGCTTGAAGCTACCGTTAAGAAAGAGGGTAAAAAAATTATTATGACTATTGCCGATAACGGAAGAGGTTTCGATAGCTCAGTTCGAAACAAAAGGAACGGCCTTAAAAACCTTAAAAAACGGGCTGCAGAGATGAATGCACAATTGGATGTCATTTCAACTAAGGGCGAAGGAACTCTGATCAAATTACTTATTAATATATTATAAATACTTTTGTTAAAACCTTAATTTTGTTTTAAAATCCCGACGTGAATCTACGAGTTGCCGTATACGATGATAGCGATGCCCTGCGCGAAAGTTTAGAGTTTCTGATTGGCAGTGCTCCCGGAATTACTTTGGCCGGTCTTTATGCCGGTTGTGAAAATATCATAAGCGACCTGGCAGAAAATAATGCCGACGTAGTACTTATGGACATTGACATGCCAGGAATTAACGGTATACAAGCTACGGCTTTAGTTAAAAGTCATTACCCGGATGTTAATGTGTTGATTTTAACTGCTTTTGATGACAGCGCGAAGATTTTTGAAGCTTTGCATTCGGGTGCTACCGGTTACTTGTTGAAAAAGACCCCGCCAGCCAAAATATTAGAGGCCATTGCCGAAATAAGCAATGGCGGTGCGCCCATGACAGCCAATATAGCCAGGAAGGTTCTTGACTTTTTTTCAACAAAAAAAACAGAACCAGCTAACTCTTATGACCTTTCCAGTCGTGAAAAAGAGGTGCTGAGCTGTTTGGTTAAAGGCGAAAGTTACAAGATGATAACGGTTTCATGTGCCATAAGTATCGGTACAGTTTGCACTCATATCTCCAACATTTATAAAAAGCTTCACGTAAATTCAAAATCTGAAGCAGTGGCCAAAGCCATTATGGAAAATTTGACCGATCATTGATTTCTTCTCAATTCGTCGGTATAACTACAATAGGCCAAGTCATATAATCCTATTATTGACAGCGATAATTTTTCTTAGCAGATTTGTGATAAGAGTTTAAGGCCTGATCAATTTAGATGTATCTGTAAATTTTGTAACATTTTCTGAAAAAAATCGTAAAGGTCAGAATGATTACGAAAGAACGGAGAACACAATCGCTGATAATGTTCAAAAGCACAAAAACGATTGGTCTGATGATCATTGCCAATCTCTTGGCAATCCTCTTACTAACACTATTATGGATACTAATGTAGTGTGGTAAAAGTTCTACATTTTGTGGAAATATTTACCGTGGAATTTAATGCAGTCAGTTTTTAGCCTTTAGTAAAACTTTTATTTAAAAAAATTTCTAAAAATTATCATAAGAGTATATGATTAAATAAGTTGGCGATTATTTTAATTAATAACATCTTGATAAATCCCCACATCTGGAAGTATTTGTTCGCGCCAATGCTAACAATGGTAAGTTCCTACTTTGTTTAACTTATTTAGTCAGAATAAGGTATTAATTGGTAATAATCACTTGATCAATCAACGGATTTATAAAGTTTTCGATGCTTTACTTGGTGCAGTATTTGAACACATCAAGCGCGCTATGGAAAATACATACCTCTACTTATATCGTATTGTTCTGGGTATTACTGACTTAATTATCATTAATCTTTGTTTTTATTTAGGTAGTACAATATCTGGGAGGTATTTAGGACTTCCAATTCAAATAACTTTAACAGGATTTGAGGTTGCATGCAATATCATCTGGGTTATCCTTGCCATAATTTTCCAGTTATACCATTTACCAATCGTAAACAAATTGAACGATTTTTATAAAGCAACCTTCAAAGTTTGCGTTTCCCATTTTGTTATTTCCTTTTTGTACTTTTCTTGCATTGCTCGGATACAGCATGGTACGATCTTAATGATTTCATTTTATGGATTATTATTTTTTAGTTTCGCAATGAGCCGCTTTACCGGCGGGGCTTTGCTATCCGTAATCTTTCCTTCAGACCATGATCATGATGCCTGACAATGTAAGATTAACTAACTCCTTAATTTCAATTCTGCCTATAATTGTCTGGCCCGACCAGATATGCCATTTCCGCTCGCTCTCATAGACACTTACCTACGATATATGATTAATAGTTGGAAAGTGTAATTCAGATTTGCTACAATATTTAAAAAACAAACCAATGGGTGACGGTTCATACCACACACTTCGCATAGTGTGGGTATGTTTTAACAAATTATATTAACTTTTACGATGTTAGAAATTAAAATAATTATTATTGGTTATTTATCGCATTGATAATTAACCAATAATATATTTACTTAATGCAGTATTAAAACAAGTGCTGTTTTTTTTCGTTTGATAAGCGATGACAATAAATAAAAGACCAGCCACAGTTTATGTTATTGATGATGAACCCTTGGATAACATGATTGTTAAGATGTTGATCAAAAGGGTTGATACCGCGATAAATGTTAACACACTAAGCAATGGGCGAAAAGCAATTGAGCAACTAGCAATGGTATTGCAAACCTCTCCCGAATCTCTACCTGATTATATTTTTTTGGATATTAATATGCCAGGTATGGATGGATGGCAGTTTCTGAAAGCTTATGCAGCTTTGAAGATCAGAAAAGTCAAAGCAATACCTATTTATATCATATCATCTTCAATCGATTCCAAGGACATCAATAGGTCTAAATCGAATCCTTTGGTTGCGGATTTCATGAATAAACCGCTGAATGTGGAAAACCTCAGAACTATATTTACAGCTGCCTGATCCAGTCTATTAGGTGCATTACAGAATTATGAAAAAGAAAATCCTGATCATAGAAGATGATAATGATATACTTGATATAACAACACTGGTATTAAATATGGCCGACTATGAAGTTATTGGAAGTAATGGAACGGATGATATAATTGCCCTTGTTAAAACGCATCAACCTGATTTGGTTCTTACAGATTATATGCTTCCCGGCCTAACCGGTGGTCAAATTTGCAAACTCATCAAAAATCATAAAGATACCGCTAAGATACCTGTAATACTGATGTCTGCATATCAAAGGCAGGCTATAGATGTTGGGAATTTTGATTATGACGCTTATATCAAAAAGCCTTATAACGTCGGCCATTTGGTTAGTGTAATGAATAAGTTCACAGCCAATTAAAGGAAAAATTTATTTTTTTAAATAAATTTTTGATGTACGGGCATGAGTCTGATACTTGATCAAATATAGCTTAGATTGTTTATAAAAGCATCCGATGACCCCAAATTCACTGATAAAACGGTGAACAATTTGCTTAACACGGATATCATTGATCTTATATTTCCATTTCATAAGTCTTGCGTGTGCTTTAGCGTCGTTTCATACCAGGTAACTGTCGCAGGAGCAAATTCCTCATTCACCAAGACCGCTACTTTACGGTTATGTTCCTTAAATACGTCAACCAGCATAA
The DNA here is from genome assembly GCF_042676625.1 of Mucilaginibacter lutimaris. Lineage (NCBI taxonomy): Bacteria > Pseudomonadati > Bacteroidota > Sphingobacteriia > Sphingobacteriales > Sphingobacteriaceae > Mucilaginibacter > Mucilaginibacter lutimaris. Next base: position 134,183 of record NZ_JBHTIA010000013.1, on the reverse strand, counting down.
TCGGCTTTTTAGTTTTACCCAGAAACCGGTTTTTGTTTTTTTCCGCTGTTAGCTCTTTACCACAGTCCTTTAAGTAGCGGATCATATCATTAATCTTTAGTTCGACATCACTGAGGGCAAGTTTAGTTTGTAGACCGCCTTGGCTTTGCCCTTATCCCTTTCTTCACTGGGATTCCATGCTTCAACTGAATTTTTTGCCCGGTTGCCAGTTCGGCACGCTGTCCATCGCAGGTAATCCGTACATAAACCCTAACAATTTTTTGATCATAAAAGCTGTTAAAAAGTTGAACAAATTTACCTTTACATGTACTCGTCAGAATACTCGCTAAAATGGCCGTTCAACGGTGAAAAAATGACATCAAAGTGCAACAAAAAGCCCTCAAACGCTAACGTTTGAGGGCTTAGGCTTTAACACCTTTTTCGTGGAGTCGGAGGGATTCGAACCCTCGTCCAAACATGGTATAAGTAAAGCTTTCTACATGTTTAGCTGTTATTTAATTGTAGGGACTATGGAAGGTTAACCGCTTACCTGTACCTTAATCCTTAGGTGCTTTGTTTCGCTTGCTTTCCACACCTTAAAGCAGGCTATTTCCGTTTTTCGATGCCCCGATTGCCGATCCAACAGAACAGAAAACCGGCGGGACAAAAGCTATGCTAATTCTAAATTAGGCAGCTAAGGCGTAGTTATTTTCGCCATTTGTAAGTTTGAGCGTTCAGATTTAAGCGCTAATTCACCCAACGCGCTACATGCTTACTTAGTTATCTCCATCCTGTCAATTCCGGTCGACCCCATTTGAGTTCGCCCACTATAGCTGTTAAGCTATTTGCAGTGGCAAATAATCAACCACAAATATACAGTTTAGTTTTTACCGAATGATAATAGAAATAAACATTACGGTGTAAAGTAATTAGGCTAAATTACTACATTTATGCAACCCGATAAACTATTGATGACCCGATGACTAAAACCACAACCCAGAAAGAAGTAAAGTTAAAAAAGGTTTTAGGTATTGTTTTTGGAATATCAATAGTTGTTGGCAGTACCATCGGGGCAGGTATTTTACGCACCCCGGGCAGCATTGCCGCTCTGTTACCCAATAAGCTGCTTATTCTTGCCTGCTGGCTTATAACAGGCTTATATATTTTATTGTGTGCCAGTTCGTATGCCGAATTAACCACAATGATGCCCAAGGCCGGCGGTTCATTCAATTACATTAAAAGGGCTTTTGGCACTTTTGCAGGGTTTGCTGCCGGATGGTTCGATTTTATATTGAATGTTAGCGCCCCCGCGTTTTTTTGTATTGTGCTGGGCGAATACACCTCATTGATTTTTTTGCAATTGGCAGGGCATGATAAAGTTGTAGGTATTGGGTATTTGACCATTTTCACGCTGCTTAACCTGCCCGGAATAAAAACAAGCAGCGCCGCCCAAAAAGTAACAAGTATTTTAAAGGTTATTTTGTTGTTAGTTTTAGTGACAGGTTGCTTTTTTGCGAAGCCGCAAATACCAACCGTTGCCATAGTTACAAAGCCTACTATATTAAACGGAGCGTTAATTATAGCTTTCTTTAAAGCCATGCAATTAATTTTAAGCACTTTCGATGGTTGGATGGCTGTTTCCTTTTTTGCAGAAGAGGATGAAAACCCCGGTAAAAACATACCACGGTCTTATTTTATTGGCGCTCTTACAATTATTACGCTTTACCTGCTAATTAACGGTGCCATTTTATACGTGCTTCCGCTAACGACAATTACTAATTCTCCTTTGGCTGCTTCTGCCGCTGCCTCGGTGGCTTTTGGCAACTGGAGTTCTACAATGATCAACATAATAGCCATATTTACGGTGATCAGTATTTTAAACGCGTATATGCTAATACCCTCGCGAATACTTTTCGGCTTAAGCCGCGAAGGCTTTTTTATAAAACAAGCAACCTTAGTGAACAAGGGCGGCACGCCGTATGTTTCTTTATTGGTTTGTTACGTACTAACCTTTATATTTATGGTGTACAATACTTACGAGCAAATTTTTTCACTTGCAGCAGTTATGCTGACGGTTGTTACAGCTTCGTCTTTTGCATCATTATTAATGCTGAGGAAAAAGGAGCCGAGCCTCTATCGGCCTTATAAAGTTTGGGGCTATCCTTACATGACCATTCTGGCGCTTACGGTTACATTAGTGTTGTTTGTTGGTTTTGCCATAAGCGATACCCGTAGCTTTATAATTGTAGCGGTGCTCTTCCTGGTATCCTATCCGTTTTATAGGTTGATAATTAGAGCAAATGGTCTAAGTGATTAAGCAAGATCAATTATCCTGAGACATACTTTAGTATAGGTATTTTGCTTAGAATATATATTAGGAGCCATGCAATAACCAAACAGGCCAAAGCAATAAGGGGTATGCTTAGAGCCGGATTGAAAATGGAATAATTAATACCAGATAACTCAAAACCATTAAGTACTAATGCATGGCTGAGGTAAATGCCCAGCGTGTATTTACCAGCATTATTCAATATGTTATTTACTGGTGGCTTAAGCTTTACTGTGATATGCTTAGCTATTAGGAACGCGCTTGAGGATAGTACAAGCACAAAGGGGCCAATGGGTTCGTAAAAGAAAGTACTTAAACCCTTGCCTTGCACTTCATAGTAGTATGTCCCTGCGGCGATGACAGCTGCAAAGGCCACAAATATAATTGTGACAATAAACAGAAATCCTTTTATAGGTATTTGTTTGTAAGCAAGGTAATGCCCAAGTACGAGGTAACCTATATAACCTGTAAAATTATGCAGGTCTACAGCACTGTTAAACCTTGTGAGATAGGGCTTGCCAATAAGCATAGTTATCAACCATATGGCCAGGAAATACAGGATCTCTTTTTCGGTGGCGTGGCGTACAAAGCTGCTTAAAATAGGAATGAACAGATAGAGACCAAATAACAGGTACACATACCACAGGTGATAATAGCTGCCCATCTTAAGATCATGCAGAACCATGCGAATATTGATCCATGCGTTACCGGTAAAATAAAACTCTTCATTATTCCACCGGTAGGCGATGTATATCATGCTCCAGAATAGAAAGGGGATGATAAGCCTGCCGACTCGCTTCTTTAAAAAATCTGTTAACTCGTATTTACGGTGAAGCAGTAGCGCGCCTGTTATCATCACAAAAACCGGTACCGCAAAACGGACTATAGCATTGTAAACATCCGCAGCCATCCACCAGCTTAGCGGGCTGCCAGCATATTTAAATAGCAGAGGCGATGCTGTATGCAGTACTATAACCGCAAACATAGCTATCAGCCTCAGATTATTTATCCAGCTAATGTTTTGCGTACCGCCTTTTGCTATGGTTTCGCTGAATTTCAAATGTGATGAAAGTTATAATGCTATAAATGATATACAAAGCAAAAACGCCAGGCACACAAATGTCGCTTGGCGTTTCAGGTTATTTATTTGCCTGCTGCAAACAATAACAATCAATTATACTCTGCCAGGATATTGCTTTAACCCCTCGGCTAAACACTCCATGGCTTTGTTAAGGTCGTCGTTATTGAGTACATATGCCATGCGTACTTCGTTGGTGCCGGCGCCGGGTGTGCTGTAAAAGCCGGTGGCAGGCGCCATCATTACGGTTTGGTTATTATGGCTAAAGCTTTCCAGCATCCACTGGCAAAATTTATCTGCATTATCAATCGGGAATTTTGCGACAACGTAAAAAGCGCCACCCGGGTTAGGGCAAAAAACACCGTCAATTTTATTAAGGGCGTTAACAAGGGTATCGCGGCGTTTAGTGTATTCTTTATTTACAGCGGTAAAGTATTCGTCGGGGGTATCCACGGCGGCTTCCCCGGCAATTTGCTCAACCATACCTGCCGATAAACGAGCCTGCGCGAATTTTAATCCCGCGGTTAAAACCTCTTTATTTTTGGTGATCAAACAGCCTAAGCGGGCGCCACATGCGCTGTAACGCTTGCTTACGGTATCCATCACAATCACATTATCATCCAAGCCACTCAGGTGCATGGGCGATATAAATTGACGGCCATCATAGCAAAACTCGCGGTAAGCCTCATCGCTAAAAATATAAAGATCATATTTTATAGCAAGCTCTTTTAGGGCGTCAAGTTCTTCTTGCGAGTATAAGTAACCGGTAGGGTTATTAGGGTTGCATATAATGATAGCCTTGGTTTTGTCGGTTATCAATTTCTCAAATTCGCTTATAGGCGGCAGCGCGAAGCCGTTATCGATATACGATAAGATCGGTTTTACCACAATATCGCTCTGGTTGGCAAAACCGTTGTAATTAGCGTAAAAAGGCTCGGGGATGATCACCTCGTCGCCGGGGTCAAGACAGGCCATCATACCAATAGTGATCGCTTCAGACCCGCCTGTGGTAACAATGATATTTTCGGGCGTAATATTATAGCCCAGCTTGTTGTAGTATTCGGTTAATTTTTTGCGGTAGCTCAATGTACCTTCAGAAGGGGTGTAGGCCCATACCTTAAAATCAATATTTTTAATAGCGTTAAGCATACCTTCCGGTGTTTCAATATCCGGCTGGCCGATGTTAAGGTGGTAAACCTTTTTACCATCAAGTTTGGCTTTATCGGCAAAAGGCGTTAATTTACGAATAGGCGATGCGGGCATACGCTGCCCTTTTTGAGAGATACTTGGCATGAGGCAAAATTAGTAAAAAGTAGCAATACACCCTTTGTAAAATCTATGCATACATAATAAGGTTATCATTTAAACCATCTTCCTTGGAGAGATTAGGGAGAGGCCACAAAAAAGGCACCCATAAATGGATGCCTTTAAATTTTTTAACTCCCTCTCCTTTGCGGAGGGCCGTGTAGAGGCTTTACCTGCTGTTAGCCGGTGCTTTCGCAACCACCTCGCCCACAATATTTAAATATTTTGTTGGTGTTTTAGCGTTTGATGTTACCACAATGGTTTTGTTAAAAGCAGAAGCAACAGCTGCATTGTAAGTAATTTTGATAGAGCCTTTGCCGCCCGGTGCTACAGGGGTTTTAGTGTAATCGGCGATGGTACAGCCACAGGTAGGTTTTACCTCGGTTAAAATAAGGGGCTCTTTACCAACGTTGGTAAATTCAAACACCGTGGTTACCGGTGTACCTTGAGCAATTTTACCAAAGTCGTGTTTCTCTTCGTTAAATTTAAATTCGGCTTTTGTGTCGGCTTGGGCCGATGCATTAAAGGCAAAGCCTAAAACCACCGCGCATATTAATAATATTTTTTTCATGATCGCATGTTTGATTATCACAAATATAAAAGGTTTAATGTAAAAACAATACTGTTCAATATTTTTATCAGTTGTGATGCAGGGATGAATCTTTCTGAAATTTATAATCGAACAATAGGCCAGCTATTATGGTTAAGGGCACAAATAAACTTACTGAGACAACGGACATATAATGCGAAACAGGATCCTTTGAACCCCATCCGGCGGCACCATAAAAGCCAAACATTGCTAATGATGTAAGAATGATCATTGCCAAACGCATCCCTTTGGAATCAGGAAACAACCGGTACAACGCTTGTGGTGCATAATTGAACACAAAGTGCATCAATATCATAACAAATGGAATCCCCAGACAAATTAATATAAACCATGGCGAACAGTTAAAGCCTTTACATACGGTGTGCATGTCGCCGCTGTAGGCAAAGGTTCTTACAGGTACATAATCTATCAGGTTGCCAACGCTCGTTACACAAAGCCAGTAAAAGAATAATGTTAAAACGCGGGATGTATTCTTCTTGCTAAATTTGAAACCAAGCAGGCTTAACGGATAGGTGAGCAAAAGGTTGCCAATCAGCAAACCTGCCAAAGCAACTAAACCTGCTTGTTGCCCATGGCCGGTGGCAAATATTGGTTTATAGTTAACATTCTCATCTATATCAAATTGCGCCAAAACATTACTTAGCGTTAATTGCCCATAGTTTAAAGCAAACGGATTGGTTTTCCAGCCTAAAAGCCATGCCGTAAACGAATGAGAGTACTCATGCGCAAAAAGCGCAATTGCATGAGTAACCCACATCATAATGATGTTAAGTAAGAAAAAAGTTAGCCAGTTCCTGCCAGGAAGCCAGCCTGGACGGTGATGATCTGAGATTTCCATTTTGTTGGTAAACCTACACTTTTAAATAATTTGAGGTGTTACCCACTGTTATTGACAGGCAGGTAATTATACCATTGCCAATACCAAACTATTGTAAAAACTCTGTGTTTTACACTAACCAATATAAATAACAGAATAGAATTTCCTAATTTTACCGCCTAAACAAAATTTTATATGCCCGAAACTGTAATACACACAGGCAACACGCAAACTGCTGCCGAACTCAGTTTTGACGATTTTAGAAAAATTGTAATTGATGATTACCGTGTTGGCTTCGAGAGCCGCCAGGCAAGTATTATTGGCAGGCGCGAAGTGCTAACCGGTAAGGCAAAGTTTGGTATTTTTGGCGATGGTAAAGAAGTTGCCCAACTTGCTATGGCTAAGGCCTTTAAAAAGGGCGATTGGCGCGCAGGGTATTACCGCGACCAAACTTTTATGTTTGCCACGGGCATGAGCAACCTTAAAGAGTTTTTTGCCCAGCTATACGCCAATCCCGATATTGAGAAAGACCCTGCATCTGCCGGAAGGCAAATGAATTGCCATTATGCTACACGCTATGTTGATGCCGACGGTAACTGGACAAACCAGGCCGAAACCATGAACTGCGCGGCAGATATATCTACCACCGGTGGCCACATGCCGCGCCTGCTTGGCTTGGCCTATGCCTCTAAGTTATACCGACAGAATAAAGAACTTGAGTATCTTAAAAATTTCTCTGTAAACGGTAACGAGGTTGCTTTTGGCACTATTGGTAACGGCTCAACATCCGAAGGCTTATTTTTTGAGGCCTTTAATGCTGCCGGTGTATTACAGGTACCTATGGCTATTTCCATATGGGATGATGCCTACGCCATATCTGTACCGGCAAGGCTGCAAACCACAAAAGAAGATATATCTGAAGTGCTTAAAGGCTTTCAGCGTGATGCTAAAGGCAACGGTTACGAAATATTTAAGGTGCGCGGATGGGACTATGTGGCCCTTTGCGAAACTTACGAACGCGCCATAAAAATTTGCCGGGAAGAGCATGTGCCCGTGCTGATCCACGTAGTTGAAATGACGCAGCCCCAAGGCCACTCTACATCGGGCAGCCACGAGCGTTATAAATCTAAGGACCGTTTGGGCTGGGAAGAAGAACACGACTGCTTGCTGCAAATGCGTAAATGGATGATAGAGACAGCCATTGCTACCGTTGAAGAGGTAGACGCTTTAGAAGCAGAAGCCAAAAAGCATGTGCGTAACTGCCAGCGCGAAGCCTGGAGCGAGTTAGAGAATGAAATTAAAGCGGAAATGGCCGAGGCTGTTGAGCTGATTGACAAAGTTGCGCAGCAGTCTGCACAGCGGGATGAATTACTGGGATTAATGTCGGGCCTGCAAACCTGTATCGACCCTGGCCGCAGGGATACTATCGCGTGCATCCGTAAGGTTTTGCGTTTAACTGTAAAAGAAAACAGCGATGCCCGACAAAACTTAGTAAATTATTTAGCTGCCGAAAAAGACAAAAACACCGAACGCTTTAATTCTAAGCTGTTTACCAATACCCCAAAATCGCCTTTGTATGTGCCGGTTATAGCACCTGCCTATGATGAGGATGCGAAAGTAATGGATGGCCGCGAGGTATTAAACGCTTGTTTTGATGCTAACTTTGAACGTGATAAGGCAATTGTTGCTTTTGGTGAAGATGTTGGTGCCATTGGAGATGTGAACCAGGGTTTTGCCGGCTTGCAATCTAAATACACCGACCTGCGTATTACCGACACGGGTATTCGCGAAGCAACCATTATTGGGCAGGGGATGGGGTTAGCCATGCGAGGTTTAAGGCCTATTGCCGAGATCCAGTACCTTGATTACCTATTATACTCCATCACTGTTTTAAGTGATGATTTGGCAAGCCTTAGCTACCGCACCCGTGGGGGGCAGCGCGCGCCACTTATTGTGCGTACACGCGGCCACCGTTTAGAGGGTATCTGGCACTCGGGGTCGCCACTTGGGTTGATACTTAATGCTATGCGTGGTATGCATATTTGCGTTCCGCGCGATATGACGCAGGCTGCAGGCATGTACAATACCCTGCTGCGTGGCGATGAGCCTGCTTTGGTTATTGAGAGCCTTAATGGTTACCGGTTAAAAGAAAAATTACCAACTAACATTGGCGAATTTACGGTGCCATTAGGTAAGGCCGAAATATTAAAAGAGGGAAGCGATGTTACCGTTGTTAGCTATGGCTCAACCTTGCGTATTGTAATGGAAGCTGCCGAAGAATTGAGCAAAATGGGAATCAATATCGAAGTGATAGACCCGCAAACGCTTTACCCATTTGATACCGAAAATATTTGCGGCAAATCATTACAAAAAACTAATAAGCTTTTGGTGATCGATGAAGATCTGCCGGGAGGAGGCTCCGCATTTATCCTACAGAAGATAATTGAACAGCAAAACGGTTATTACTCGTTAGATGCCCAGCCTAAAACGCTTAGCGGTGCCGAGCACAGGCCACCATATGGTTCTGATGGCGACTACTTCAGCAAACCATCAACCGATGATGTTATCGAAGCCGTTTATAAAATGATGAACGAAGCAAATCCTGGTAAATATCCGGGAATGTTTTAGGGAGAATACTTAATTTTGATTATGGAAACATTGATTGTACAGCCAAGAACAAAAGAACAACTCGCTGCGCTTAAAGCTTTTATAAAAGCTTTAAAAATTGATTTCAAGTCAGAAAAAAGTCCCTATAATCCAGAGTTTGTCGAGAAAATACTTCAAGGTAAAGAAGATATAAAAAACGGAAAAGGCGTTAAGATAACGACCAAAGATCTATGGAAGTAATCTATAGCCCTAAAGCTGTTGAAGATCTAAAATATTGGAAGAAATCTGGTAATAAGGTAATCCAGCGAAAAATAATTACTTTAATAGAAGCTATTCAACTAAATCCTTACGAAGGAATTGGCAACCGGAACCTCTAAAATACGAGTTGTCGGGTACTTGGTCCAGAAGAATTGATAAAGAACATCGTTTAGTTTATGAGATAACTGATTATCAAGAGCTACTTATTCTCAATATTCTTTCTTTAAAAGGGCATTATATGTAATAATACTTTAATCGCTTTAAGCAACACGAACTTACAATATCTCAATTATGAAGAACCTACTCGTTACAATTGTAGTTACTTTATTTACAGCCAGCGCTCTTGCTCAACAAAGTAAACAAATGGTGAGGCTTGCAAAAATACAGGTAGATCCTCTTCAGCTAAAGCAATACAATGCGGCCTTGACACTACAGATGAAAACAGCCGTTAAACTTGAACCGGGTGTGCTTACTTACTACGCCGTTGCCGATAAAAAGGACGCCTCGCATATCACCATCCTCGAAATTTATGCTGACACGGCCGCTTATAAGGCGCACACATTAACCCCGCACTTTAAGAAATACAAAGCCACCGTACAAAACATGGTGAAATCGTTAGAGTTAGTGGATGTTGGCCTGATTGGCAAGGCTGTAAAGCCCTAATTATACTGTGCCTCCTTTGCCCCGGCAAACCTGTTGATAACCATCGCGGCAGCTGTATCTCCGGTGGCGTTTAGCAATGTAGCTACCGGATCTATTAAAGTGCCAATGATAATAGCTGGTGGTAAAGCTTCGGGTGGGAAGCCGTAAGCTGAGATGAACAGCAGTTCGCCGATGTAGCCGCCATTGGGGATGCCGCCTTCAACAATACTGACCAGAACCGTCATACCCAGCGCGAGTATAATTACCTCAGCGCTGTCAAAGCCCCTACCAAACATGGCAAACACTACTGATATTTTTAGGATAGATGATATGCTGGAACCATCCTTATGTAAGGTGCCCATTAAGGGAATAGTGATACCCGCAATAGCGTCGGTTATGCCCATTTTTTTCGCAGCATCTAAATTTGCGGGTATAGTGGCAATGCTGCTGCACGTACCAACGGCGGTAGCCGAGGGGATGATATTGTTTTCCCAATAGCGTTTAATTCCCTTTATGCCGCCTGCAATAAAAGCGTATATGCTATAAAATACAGCGTAATAAAACAAGCTTACACCGTAACCTATACCCAACACATGCGCATAAGTACCAAACAATGATGGGCCAAACACTGCTACCTGATAAGCGAAGTAAGCGCCCAGGCCAATTGGACCGGCCTTCATAATAATACTAAAAACGTGTTTAAAAACCTCGTTACCTGCGTTTAAAAATTGAACAAAGGCTTTACCCTTTTCTGCTGCGCTGCGTGCGCCAAAACCAACCAGCAGGGCAAAGATGATCATGGCCAGCATGTTTTTACGAGATAAGAGGTTGAAAAACTCGCTGGTTGTAAATAGCTGGGTTATTTGGTCGCCTGATAGATTTTTGCCTGTTTCCACAGGTGTAGCACCGGCCGCTGCAAATGAGGTTTGTCCAATAGGGAAAAGCCATAATGCAACAATAGTTAATAATGCTGCCATGATAAGCGTCCCCAAAAAAACTGCGGACATAACGCCCATTATACGGCCAATTTTTTGTGAGCCCTGTAAATTGGCAATGGCCGATGATATTGCGAAAAACACTAATGGTATTACAGCTACAAACAGCAGGTTTAAAAATATATCGCCGATAGGTTTTAGCACTTCGGCACGTGGGCCAAGTACAATACCGGCTACGCTGCCTGCAATTATACCGGCTATAAGCCATATCATCCCGCTATAATTTTTTATCCAGTTGCTCATCTATTATAATTAAAGCCATAAAACTAAACGGCTTAGAAAGGTAAATAATATCCCTCTCAAATTGTGTATTCATGTAACTTATTTCTCTATTTTTGCCCTCGCCTAAAAGGCATTTATATTTTACCACTATGGATACTACATTTTCAGCAATTGCAAATAATATTAAGGCACGCCGTACCATTAAACCATCTACCATGAATGGTAATAAGATCCCCAACGGTCATATAGCGTCTATACTTGAACTTGCCGATTGGGCGCCAAACCATGGTAATACCGAACCATGGGGTTTCATTGTTTTTGAAGACCCTAAAGTTTACTGCGAACAGCATGCCGAATTGTATAAAGCCGCCAACCCCGGCGAAAGCTTTAACCCTACGGTTTATACCAATTTCCAGAATCAGGCTAATAATGCATCGCATGTTGTTATAGCTTATCAAAAACGTGGCGACCTGCCAAAAATACCTCAGTTTGAAGAGATAATTGCGGCATCTTGTGCGGTGCAAAACCTTTTATTGGGTGCTACTGCTTTAAATATAGGCGCATTCTGGAGTACCGGCGGTATGGTTTTAAAACCTGCTTATGCCGAACATTTTGGTTTGGGCGCCGAAGATAGCGTACTTGGCGTATTGTTTTTAGGCTATACAGATGTACAGCCGGAGGGCAAAAGGAAAACACCAATAGAAGAAAAAATCATTTGGAATAAATGATATTCGTTTGTAAATTAGTTTTCTACAAGGCTACTCTATTTAACTTTTAGATATTGTTTTTTCTTAAAAGTGTATAATTAGACTGCTGTGACAATGTATTTTGCTTTTATTCGTATATTTGTTCTAACAAATCAACTAATAGTGCATACTATTTTCATTTGTTACACCAAATTAAACTAAACGATTAAACCCAATATTTATGAGAAAACACTTGTGGTGGATCATTGGCGCTTTATTGTTATTTTCTATCTCGGTTATCAGTTGGAAACCGACAAGCGCTACCAAGAAGAACGGAATTATAGCTAAAACATTTGGTGCTAAAGAATACTTTGCCCAGTATGTTAATAATATTTATACAGCAGCTAACCTGCAGCAAACAGGTATGAATGCTGCTGTTTTCCAAAAGGCGATTACAGGCTATTTGAACCTTAAGCTGGCGAATAAATTAGCCCCAAACAGTAATATCATTACCGTTGTCGATTTCAATAAATCGAGCCGCGAGAAACGTATGTGGATTATTGACGTAGTAAATAAAACGTTGGTTTTAAATACATGGGTTGCTCACGGGCAGGGTAGTGGCGATGATATGGCCAACCGCTTTTCAAATAATAACGAGTCGCACCAAAGCAGCCTTGGTTTTTATTTGGCAAACGAAGTTTACATGGGTAAGCACGGCCGCTCATTAAAGCTTGATGGTTTGGATGCAGGTATTAATAGTGCTGCACGTGCACGCGGAATTGTTATACACGCGGCGGATTACGTATCTCAAAATACTATTAACCAAATTGGCCGTTTAGGCCGTAGCTTTGGTTGCCCTGCAGTATCACCGGCAGTTTCAGACCAGGTTATTAATACAATCAAAGGTGGCTCTATGCTGTTTGTGAATGGCAATGATAGCAATTATACATCTAAATTATTAGATGAAACAGCACCGTCCAACTCTATTACACCGGATACGACCGGTGCGGCTACTATTGCTAAACTGTAAGACAAACTAACCAACTATAACAAGAAGCCCGGCCGCAGTAATGCAGCCGGGCTTTGTTTTTTTATTTATGGGATTAAATAAGATTACGATAAGAACTAATCTCTATTCTCCAATCTCTAATAACTACAATGCAGCTATCTGATTTGTATTAGCTAAAAACTTTTGTAGATGGCCATATAATACAACATCTAAACCATAAACATCCGGGCGGTATTGCAGGGTGTTTGTGCTATCTGCCCAGCAGGTAACATAAGTAATGTACACAGGCAATTTCTTAGGTACTGCAATGGTTGTTGGTTCGGGATTATCTTCGTCCATGGCTTTAGCAATTTTCTCATATGTTGAGCCATCGCCAAATACTGCCTTTGCTAAGGCTTTGGGGTCACCAAGGCGAACACAACCATGACTCAAAGCACGCATGGCCTGGCTAAATGCACTTTTTGCAGGCGTATCATGCAGGTAAACACTACTGTTATTGTTAAACAGGAATTTTATTTTACCTAAAGCATTATCGTCGCTTGGGCGTTGTTTAAATTCATACTTATCCTTTGGTGCGTTTGCCCAGTTAATGGTTTCGGGGTCCTCAACCTTTTTGCCATTTTCGTAAACATCTATGCCTTTGTTAGAAATATAGTAAGGGTCTTTGGCGGCCTCAACCATTATCTCTTTACTGGCAATACTTTGTGGTATATTCCAAACCGGGTTTACCTGTACGCTGTGTATCATACTGTTCAGTTGCGGCGTTTCACGGCTAAACGGACGGTCAATTTTATCGCTCTCGTCATACTCCACAAGGCTAATATTATTATCGGTATTACGGCCTTCGCCAACTACAACCTTCATATTCAGGATAGATTTTCCGTTTTCCATAACATCTAAGCGGTAATCGGGGATATTAACTATCACATACTTTTGCTGGGTTGGTTTGTTTTTCCACCTAAGGCGCTCCATGTTAACCACAAGGTAGCGGGTAGTTTCCTCTTTGGTCATTCCCTGAGCGGTACCACCTGCCATTAATGCTTTTTGCAGTAGCAGATATTGCGGGTCTTTAGGTTGAATGCTGTCCAGATAGGTTTTTAGGTTAGCAGCATTTAAGGCCTGCATCATTGATGAACTGTCGGGGCGTTTAGTGGCCGTGAAATAGCGGGAATAGATCTTTCTTGGGCTGATCATCCCAAACTGCAGCGCGCTTGAATAAGTAATTAAAGAATTTGCCATTAATATTTCCAGGTCGGCAATATCATGGTAGGCTTCATCAAGATTTTTGATGCCCTTTTTATCTTTAAACTTTGCAACTAACTGTTTTATTTGGTCGGCCTTAAACATTTTAGGGTCTAAACCATGCTGGCTGGCTTTTTCAAAGTAATTAGCGGTAATGTCAACATCGCCGTTAAAAATGTGGTCCATTACAAAAATAGGGTCATAATCGTTTTTTTCGTAAAAGGCAGTTATTAGTTTAGGGTTATCCATTTTGCCTTTATTGGTTGCTAAAACTTGTTTAAAAACTTCTGCAAGACCCTCGGGAGTGGCTTCTCTAAATACCTTGTTCTTCGTTTTTTTGTAAAGTTCGGCGCCCATATCTGAACGGCTTTTTTTCTTACAGCTTTGGATGGACAAGGCAAACACGCAAAATAGCATCAATAATACGGGCAGTGCAGTTTTTTTTATAGTAGATATTGTCATAGTATAATTGTTTAGTTGCTGCTATGCAATTGCTATACCACAAAGCCGCATGCTTATTATTTACTTTGTGCTGATAAGCAACCAAAAAGCATTGTTATATATTTGGCTATGGCGAATAATAAACTCCCCGAGGTTTGGCTGCGGGGCCCTTTACATGACATGCCCGCTATGGTACAGCCGGTTGCACATGCATTGCTACAGGCCCGCGAGGAATTGGCCGGATTGATGGCGGGTTTCCCAAACGAATTGCTTTGGGATAAAGTAGCGGGAATGGCATCACCGGGTTTTCATTTACAGCACCTGACTGGCGTTTTAGAAAGGCTTTTTACCTATGCAAGGGGTGAAATGTTGACTGAAAAGCAATTAAGCTATTTATCTACCGAAGGCAAACCGTCTAATAAAACATACACAGTTAGCCAATTAGTAGAGAATTTCAATAATCAGGTTGATGCATCTTTAACGCAACTAAGCGCAACAAATGAAACAACCTTGACAGATATTAGGTACGTAGGCCGTGCGCAACTACCATCAACCGTGATGGGTTTATACACCCATAGTGCAGAACATACCATGCGGCATTTGGGGCAATTGATAGTAACAGTGGCAGTTTTAAGGGGGTAAATTCACTATCTAAAACCGACTTCTTTCACTCTAAAAACGGATATGATTCGCCTTGTACTTTCGTTGATGAGCAGGGTGTTGCATAGTGGGATTATTTCATTACAATCTCCGCCACGTCCTTATAATCGCGGGCATGGTAAGTTACATTTTCATTTGTATACCTGCCTTCCGGGTCGAAGAGGAATGTTTCTACGCCCAACTCCTGTGCTGCTTTTATTTCAGATTCCAGGTCATCTCCAATTACTAAAACTTCTTCTTTAGTGTAGCCCTTATCCTTCATTATACGCTGGAAGATGTCATTCTTGGTAAGGTCACTTTGATCGGGATCTACGATATATACCTTTTTAAAGTCACCAGCAATGTTCAGCATGTCTACCTTGCTTTGCTGCAATTTAGTAAAACCTTTTGTCACCAGGTATTTGTCAATCGGCACCTCGCGAAGTTGGCTGTATGCTTTGTATGGCGTAACGGGTACCTCCACCCTGGCGTTGCGCAGTATCTTTAAACCTTTTTCGGTAAGATCATCACTAAAGCCAAATTCATCAGCAATTTGTTGAAAAGGGCGGCGGGTAAGTTCGCGCTTTGCTTTCTCTGCCGACGAAATATCGGTTTGTCCGAGTTCCTCATCAATGAGGTTAAACAGCTCTGTAAAAAGAACATCAGCAAGTGAGTCTGCCGGGTAAATGGTATTATCGAGGTCTAAAAATAAAGCACGTTTCATAGTATATTTAAGCGTTCAGAACGAGATTTGTTTGGACACTCTTATATGTTTTTGTGCAACTTTTTATGCAGCAACCAAAGACCCACCGCCACCAATATGCTTAATGCAAATAAAACATACCACAGTAATTTAAAACCGCCTGCTGCTATTACCTGCCCGCCTACAACAGGCGCTATTACCTGCGCTGCTGACCATGACATGGCGTATAACCCCGCATATTGCCCGCTGTTATGCTGCCCTGCACGCGTAGTCCAAAACGAGTTCATGAAAGGCATGCTCATCATTTCGCCAAAGGTTACAATAAGCACCACCAGTATGCCTGCAACAGGCCTCGGGAGCAAAAGGTTTAGCAGAGCAAAGCCGGTCCCGGTTATTAGTACACCATATATTATATAGATCAAAGCCGGTCTGCGGCCTTCAAGATAGTTAATCATGATAAGCTCCACCAACGCTATAACCATCCCGTTTAACGCCAGCAGAAATCCAATAAAACGCAAGCTGAATTTCCATTCGGTCTCCAGGAAAACCGGCTCCATTATAAAAAACTGGTAAAAGCAAACGTTAAATAGTGTTACCAATGCAATGAAAGCCAGGTAAGGCTTGTCGCGATATGCAGAAATTGATTTTACAGTTTCTACAATATTTTTTACCGGTTTAATATAGGTTGATCTCGGAATAAGCCATAACAACATCAACGCCGCAAAGATGTTGGTGCAGCCATCAACCCAAAATAATAATTTGTAATTTATTGATGCTATAAACCCGCCAAAGGCAGCCCCAAAAGCCCACCCTAAATTGGTAGCCAGCCGATGTAGGGAGTAGGAGCGCGTTTTGTTTTGCGGCGCGCTATAATAGGCTATTGCTGACGAATTTGCCGGGCGGAAAGCCTCGTTGCAAAAACTTAATACAAATGCTCCAATACACATGCTGATGAACGTGTGCTGATAGCCTAATACAATAAACATGGTGCCACCAAGCAGGAGCGTACCCACTTGCATATCGTAAAAGCCGGTATGGTCTGATAACCATCCGCCTACATAATTACCCAGTATTGCGCCCGCGCCGAACAGCGCCAGCACATAACCCGCCTGCGCAACGCTAAAATGTAATTGATTAATGCAATACAGGATCATGTAAGGTACAACCATTGTACCGCTGCGATTGATGAACATAACGATGCTCAGATACCAGTTGTTGCGGGCAAGGCCACTGTAGGCGTTTTTATAGAGTTGGAGAAGCGACACGGGTAAGGAATAGTGTTAAATACAAAAGTACGGATTGCGTTTGCCTGAAAAAATTAAATGAAAAAGATATTAATTTTAGTATCAAATTATTGCACCATGAACGTTAACGAAATTATGGGCGAACTGCAGGCAAAGGGCAGCGAAAGCATAAAAAGGACGCTATTGAAACACGGCGTTAAGGAGCCTTTTTTTGGTGTGAAAATAGAATACCTAAAACCCATACAAAAAAAGATAAAGAAGGACTACCAGCTTGCCAAGGATCTGTTTGCCACCGGCAATGCGGATGCCATGTACCTTGCGGGTTTAATTGCTGATGATGAGAAAATGACGAAAGCCGACCTTCAAAACTGGGTTGAACATGCTACATCTAATAATGTAAGCGAGTACACGGTGCCCTGGGTAACCGCAGGAAACCCGCATGGGTTTGAACTGGCTTTGGAATGGATAGATAGCCCGGTAACGCACATAGCCGCCAGTGGATGGTCGGCACTGAGCAATATTGTAGCGCTTAGGCCCGATAGCGAACTGGATATGCAAAAGCTGCAAGACCTGTTAGAACGGGCTGAGAAGAACGTACATACAAGCGAGAGCCGGGTAAGCTACCACATGAATAATTTTATTATTTCGGTAGGGGCGTATGTAGCTGCCCTCGCCCATGAGGCAATGACAATAGCCAATAAAATAGGCGCGGTTACCATTGATATGAACGGCACGGCATGCAAAGTGCCTGTAGCTACAGATTACATCAAAAAAGTTTGGGACAAACGGGGAGGTGTAGCACCTAAGAAAAAGGATGTGAAGTGTTAGCTTACAACTTCGATACCCTGTTCCTCAACCAATGATCCGCCAATACCAACGCGGCCATGGCCTCCACAATAGGCACGGCACGGGGTACTACACACGGGTCGTGGCGGCCTTTGCCGGTAATTTCGGCGGCGTTGCCTTCACCATCTATGGTTTGCTGGTTGTGCATTATGGTGGCTACGGGTTTAAAGGCAACCTTAAACTCGATAGGCATACCGTTGCTGATTCCGCCTTGGATGCCACCCGAAAAATTGGTACGGGTAGCCACGCTACCGTCGGCGTTTTTTATGAAAATGTCGTTATGCTCAGAGCCGCGCATTTCGCTGCCACTAAAGCCCGAACCAAATTCAAAGCCGTGCACGGCATTAATGCTCAGCATGGCTTTGCCCAGGTCGGCATGCAGCTTATCGAAAACCGGGTCGCCAAGGCCTACGGGTGCGCCAATAATGTGGCAACTTACTTTACCGCCAACCGTATCACCATCCTTGCGGACGCTGTCTATAAACTCGATCATCTCTACAGCAGTTGCCGGGTCGGCACAACGGACGATGTTTTTCTCACGGGTTTCTAAAAAATCGGCAGCGCTTTCAATAAACACATTCGGTGCATTAATTGTGCCTACGCTGCTTACATGTGCCAGCACCTCTATGCCCTGAGTTTTTAATAACAATTTGGCCAAAGCACCCGCAGCTACACGTGCGGCAGTTTCGCGGGCGGACGAGCGGCCACCACCACGATGGTCGCGAATACCATATTTGGTAGCATAAGTATAATCGGCATGTGATGGGCGGAACACATCTACGTTGTGGCCGTAATCTTTAGAACGCTGGTCCTCATTCGGGATGATCATAGCGATGGGTGTGCCTGTAGTTTTACCCTCGAATGTTCCCGAAAGGATCTTTACTACATCGCTTTCCTTACGTTGAGTAGTGATCTTTGATTGCCCCGGTTTGCGCTTATCCAACTCGCCCTGGATGTAATCCAAGTCCACATCGAGCCCGGCCGGGCAGCCATCTATAATGACACCTATTGCCTCGCCATGCGATTCGCCAAATGTTGTTATCCTGAATAATTGACCAAATGAATTACCTGCCATTGAATTTTAAATGTGCGATTTTTAGATTCTTAATTACTCTTCAAGCGTCATTGCGAGGTACGGAGCAATCTCTTTGCTATACAGAGCGCCTCTGTAAGTAGGGGATTGCCACGCTACGCTCGCAATGACGATTTGGTTGTTATTGTATTACCGGGGTTACTTCAAACCCTACCTTTATTAAGTCTTTCCAAAACGCCGGGTATGATTTTTCTACCACGTCGGCATCTTCAACTTCCAGTTTTGGTATCAAGATGGCCAACGGCGCGAACGCCATTGCCATGCGGTGATCGTCGTAGGTGTTTACAAACATACGCTGCGGAATTTGTTTTTCGCTGCAATCCAGTTTATAAACCTGTCCTTTTTCTATTAGTTTAACGCCAATTTTAGCCAGTTCGGTTTGCAGGGCCAGGATACGGTCGGTTTCTTTGATCTTTAAAGTCTCCAGGCCTGTAAAGCTTGCCTCATGTCCTAATGCCGCGCATACTACAATAACAGTTTGAGCCAGGTCGGGGCATTCTTTCAAGTCGAAGATCTTACGCTGAACAGGTTTTGGTTCTTTTGTTAAATATACACCGCCATCCTTA
Source organism: Mucilaginibacter lutimaris (assembly GCF_042676625.1). Classification (NCBI taxonomy): domain Bacteria; kingdom Pseudomonadati; phylum Bacteroidota; class Sphingobacteriia; order Sphingobacteriales; family Sphingobacteriaceae; genus Mucilaginibacter; species Mucilaginibacter lutimaris. The sequence goes on along the minus strand of NZ_JBHTIA010000013.1, from coordinate 114,872 downwards.
AATACAGATGTGATGCCAAAGTTTGCCATCAGTTCGGTGATAACGCTATCGCCTTGTAAGCTGTAAGATGTTAATCCCGGCAGAAAAAGCTCCGCTTCATCGCTTAAGGCAGCTATGGAATACCAGTATGACGCTGCGCTCCAATCGGGTTCAACTAATAAAGCTGTTTCTGCAAAAATCTGGTTGGCTATAGTGATAGTATTGGCATCCCAAGTATGTTGGATGCCTGCCTGCCGAAGCATAGCTAACGTCATTTCCACATACGGGCGCGAGGTTAACTCACCTTCGATCTCCAGCGTTAAACCTTGCGGCAGACTTGAAGCGATAAGCAGCAACGCGGTAATGTACTGGCTGCTAATATCCCCTTTAATGCTGATGCGGTTGGTCTGCTGCGCAAAACCCTCGTGGATTTTGATAGGCGGGAAGCCCTCGTTCTTCACGTATTCGATGTTAGAGCCTAATTTACGCATGGCATCAACCAAAACACCGATAGGGCGCTGCTGCATCCGCTCGGAGCCGGTTAGCGTAATAGTTTTGTTTAGCAAAGGCAAGTACGCCGTTAAAAAGCGCATTGCCGTACCTGCAGGGCCGATGTTTATCTCGTGGCTAACAGTTCTGCCTTGTGTGATAGTAGGACCATTGCTTTTAATGATCGCGCCATGCTCATCTACCACTTGTGTGTTGACCATAAGCGGCGGCACGCCCTGTTCCTGAAGATCGAGTATCGTTTTTAAAGTTACAGCATCCGCCGCGTCAGACATGTTCTCGACCTTAACTTTTCCTTTACTCAACGCACCTATAACCAGCGCACGGTTGCACTCACTTTTAGAACCTGTAAGTTGTATAGTGCCTTTTACCGTTTTACCTTGTTTGGTAAGTATGATGTTATGTTTTGCCATAATTCAAAAAGCCTCACCCCAACCCCTCTCCAAAGGAGAGAGGCTTAGGGAGACTTGTATTTTAACACCCTTGTTTTTGAAAAGGGTATGGTGAGATAAATTATATGATTGAATAATTAATTGTTATCGCAATAAATGCACGCGATTACTAATCTCTAATCAACAATTCATTAATCTCTAATTATGCATGCGTTAATTTTTCTGCCGGTGCAGTTTCCTGGCCCGCGTTCATGATCTCGGTTTGTTTACGGATAGATTCGCTGTGCATCAGTTCCAGTAATTTCTCAGTAAACTCGGTGCTTAATTTTAATGCTTTAGCGTAGTTGGTACGTTTCTGTAAGATCTCGTCCCAGCGGTTTACCTGTAAAATGGTAACATTATTATCCTTTTTGTAGTTACCAATCTTCTCAACAATCTTCATACGCTCGGCCATTTTCTGGATCACTAGGTCGTCAATTTTATCGATCTGGTTGCGCAGTTCGGCAAGTTTGTCGTTCAGTTCAGCGCCTTTAACTTCCGGTTTACGTAAAGCCAGGTGGTCGATAATTTCAGATAGGGCAGCAGGGGTAACCTGTTGCGCGGCATCTGTCCAGGCAACTGTAGGGTCAATGTGCGATTCTATCATCAAACCCTGCATATCCAGGTCAAGCGCTTTTTGAGAAACGTAACCAATCAGGTCGCGGTTACCGGTAATGTGGCTTGGGTCGTTGATGATGGGCAGGTTTGGTACAAGCGTTTTTAAAGCGATAGCCAAATCCCACATCGGTTCGTTACGGAAGGCCGATTTTTCGTATGATGAGAACCCTCGGTGAATAGCAGCTAGTTTGGTGATACCTGCATTATTGATACGCTCTAAAGCGCCAACCCAAAGGGAAAGGTCAGGGTTAACAGGGTTTTTTACCATTACAGGCACATCAACGCCTTTAAGGGCGTCGGCAATTTCCTGCACGGTGAAAGGGTTAACGGTACTGCGCGCGCCAACCCAGAGAATATCTACACCTGCTTTTAAAGCTTCTTCTACGTGTTTGGCGGTAGCAACCTCAACAGCAGTTGGCAAGCCGGTTTCTTCTTTAGCGCGGTTTAACCATTCTAAACCAATGCTGCCAATACCTTCAAACTCTCCCGGGCGGGTACGTGGTTTCCAGATACCTGCACGCAGGGCGCTGATTTTACCTGTTTTTGCCAACAAGTGCGCGGTGGCTACTAACTGGTCTTCGGTTTCGGCGCTGCATGGGCCGGCAATTACCAACGGTTCTTTACCTGATTTATTGATCCAGGAATTAAGGGGCTGTATATTTAAGTTGTGTTTCATGATCTTGTTCGTTAGTCCGGCGTCCGAATGTCGGCAAGTCCGGAAGATTTTTGTTTATGTTGTTGTTACCTGTTTGTTAAATGTTTTATTTCTTTCGGACTTTCCGACCTCAGACTTCCGACTCTGTTATTCTTTCGGACTTTCCGGCTGAGGACTTCCGACTTTTTTCACGCTAATATATCGTTTCGTTTTCTCAGCCTTCAGAGGTTTTGGCGGTTCGCTTTCGTAGCGCTGATACTCGCCGAGTATGTTAAAGTTGTGCGTGTATTTCAGGATCTGGCGAATGGCGTTATCATATTGTTTGTTTTCTTTCCACTCTATGTCTACGTAAAAATTGTATTCGTTACGCTTGCCCAAAACCGGCATACTCTGTATTTTGCTCATGTTTACATCTTCCTGGGCAAAAATATTAAGCACTTTGGCCAATGCGCCAACCTGGTTAGTTACCTGGAAGCATAGTGATGCTTTGTTCGGGTTGCCCTTCTTTTTGGCGTTCTCGTGCGTGGTCAGGATCAGGAAGCGGGTAAAGTTTAACTTGTTCGATTCGATGCGGCGTTCCAAAACATCCAATCCATAAAGCTGTGCGGCCAGTGTGTTGGCTATGGCAACGGTATCTGTCAGTTGCTCATCCCGGATGCGTTTGGCACAGGCAGCGGTATCGTTGCTTTCTACAATTTTAAGGTGGGGGTATTCGTCAAAAAAATCAATACACTGCCGAATGGCAATAGGGTGCGAGGTTACATACTTAATATTCTCGAACCTTACCCCAGGCAGCGCCATCAAATGAAGCTGAATAGGCACATATACCTCACCAACAACCGGGAAGCTGTAACTCATCATTAACGAGTAATTGGGTAAAATGCTCCCTGCAATGCTGTTCTCAATTGCCATTACTACGTAATCGGCCTCATTATTTTGCAAGGCTTCAAACGTTTGTTTAAAAGAGTTACACTCAATAGTCTCAATATCCTGCCCAAAATATTTGAATGCGGCCTCCTCGTGGAACGAGGCACGGATCCCCTGTATAGCAACTCTTGGTTTCTCGGTTTTCATAAAGATTATTAAGCAAAAAAGTCCCGGCTTTTAGGGCCGGGACTTTTTAGTTTTTTGTATGTTTTGTTAGTACATATCAGTCCCGGCTCTTACTGCTAAAGTAAAAGTAGAAACCATAAAAATATGCACGTTGTGTTGTCATTGTTTTTGTTATGCTGTAAATGTACAAGTAAAAATTAATTTGTCAATAGATAATTTTATTTTTCTTAAAATAATTAATGCGAACAGAATTTTATTGGGTAAAAAGGTTTTTTGGCAATTGGAGGAATTTTAAAATCTGTATGGTTGTAAATCGGCTTGTAATAAAAGTAAGAAGCCCGGCTAAACCGGGCTTAACTTGCGCAATGGGTGGGAATCGAACCCCAAACATCGGACCCTATTTTTAGTAATTGACGCTTATTAAACAACAACGTATTAAATCTTTCAACCCATTGCGGTCGATTCAACACACACATTGGACATTAATAAATGATGCTCAACTGATGCCATAAATAATGATACACCAAAATGAACTATTGTATACAGCATTATATTTTTCATAGAATTAAAATTTATTTTTTTTAAAATCGAAATTAATTTTTCCAACTTGTGACAATTGGGCAATGTTTTCAAAACGAATTCTGAAAATAATACTGTTAAAAATGCGTCAATAAACTTAAAAACAAAGAACAGATGTTTTGCCGGACCTTATGATGAACTAATCACTATCAGCTTTTTTACAAAACTAATGTTTTGTCCAATAAGTTGATAGTTAATTTGCAAACTTGCGTTGTTAACGAAAGTTATTTAGAAGGCTTATTGTTTCGGAGAAAGCTCTCCACCGCTCATTAGTAAATTCGCCGACTTTGTAATCTTAATATCGAATTTTTGTAGTAAGCGAGGCATATGTTATTGTCTCCCTAAATTAGAATTTTTATACTCCCTCTGCAACACCCTTGCCGTTTGCGTACTGCCATCATGGCTCCAGCCGGGGGGATTAAACAGGTATTTGAGTTTGTTACCGATGCCGGGGGCGCGTTTTACGTCGGCAATGAGGGCTTTCCACTCATGGAAGAGTACGTTTACAGGGCCCATGTTTTTGGGCTGATGGGTGAGGCCATATTTAACAGGTTCGTTATCGTCCTCGTCATGAAAGGTGCCAAACATTCTGTCCCAAAGTATCAGTACCATACCCATATTTTTATCCAGGTAAGGAATGTTTGACGCATGGTGCACGCGATGGTGCGCCGGTGTAACAAAGATCCACCCATACCATTTTGGTAGCGGGATGCGGTACTGGGTATGCACCATGTTGCCGTAAAGCTGGGTTACCAGATAAGCGTATAAAATATCTATCGCGTTAAAACCAAACAGGGCAAGCGGCAGGTAAAAGAACGTGCGGTAAAGCGGCTCAAAAACGGTAGAGCGGAAACCCGTTGTGAAATTAAAATGTTCCGACGAGTGGTGCGTAACATGCATGGCCCAAAACAAGCGGCAGTAATGCCCCGTATAGTGCAGCACCCAATATAAAAAGTCCTGCATTACAACCAGCACAAACCAATATGCAAACCCGTTCTTGATTTCAAAAAAACGGTATTTGTATGTAAAGTTTAGCAACACAAACATACTGCCGTTAACCGCAAGGTTAAGCAAAAATGCAAGCGTTGTTAAGTAGATATTGGTGAGGGTATCGCGCTTTTCGTAATAGTGCCTGTTCTCGCGGTAGCTAAACCACATCTCTAAAAGGGTAAGCAGCACAAGCAGGCTCACCAATATGATCACAGCTTCGGAACGGGGATTTAAAGGAAGCATTTTATAACGACGCGTAATATCTTAAGCTATCGCAAAGTTCGTCCTCTGTGCAGATATTATCAATACTGTATTCACCAATATGTTTCAGCAGCGTGCAATTTATTTGACCGTTTTGGTTCTTTTTGTCCTTTTGCATGTGCTCTAAAAGGGTAGGGAAACTGTCTTCCTGTACTTTATAGCGTTTGTAAAGGTGGCTCAGCACTTCGGTGATTTCTAATAACTGGCTATCAGGCAGGCCAATTTTTTTGTTAGATAACCAGGCTTCGCATATCATACCTATGGCAATGGCCTCACCGTGCGATAGCGGGTCGGCATCATTCATCAGCGACCAGGTTTCCACCGCATGCCCAACGGTGTGGCCAAAATTTAAGGCTTTGCGGATGCCTTTCTCTTGAGGGTCTTCAATAACAACCTCGTTTTTGATCTCAACCGAGCGGTGTACCAACTCTTCAGCCGGCAGGCTCAGGTCGCTAACTTTTAGCTGGTCCCAATATTTGGCATCTACAATAAGGCCATGTTTCAGCATTTCGGCAAGGCCGGAAAGGATTTGCCTTGGCGGAAGGGTTTCTAAAAAACCTACATACATAAATACCGCCTTTGGCTGTGTAAAAGTGCCAATAATGTTTTTAACGGCATCCATATCAACCCCCGTTTTACCGCCAACAGATGCATCAACCTGCGATAACAGGGTGGTGGGTACCTGTACAAAATCTATCCCGCGTTTATAGGTAGAGGCCACAAAGCCACCCATATCGGTAATAACTCCCCCGCCAAGGTTTATCATCAGCGCTTTGCGGTCGGCTCCAAAATCTATCAGGGTTTTCCAGATGCCGATACAAAAATCAATGTTTTTACTTTCTTCGCCGGCGTTAACCTCTATAAGGTCAAAGTTATCCAGTTCGTCTAAATATTGTTTAACTACAGGCAGGCAATATTCAGTAGTGTGTTCGTCGGTAAGGATAAATACCCTTGAGTAGTTGCCCTGTTCTACAAAGTTGCGCAGTTCGGTTAAGCTATCATTAAAATAAACGGTGTAGCTGTCGCTCTGTATGTTATTCATTATATTATCTTGATCTTTTGGCCCCTGAATTCAACCAGGTCGCCTTGTTTTACTTTGAGGCGTTTGCGGTAATCTACCTCACCGTTGTAAGTAACTTCGCCGTGTTCAACAACTATCTGCGCTTCGCCGCCGGTTTGCACCAAACCCGCCGCTTTTAATAATTGTATCATGGGTATATAGTCGCCTTCAACTTTAAATTCTATCATAGCGGTCAAAATTAAACTATTCGTGTGATAATGAGTTATCATTTTATAATTTTGCGCAATACTTCGTATAGATCATAGTTAATAGTTGATGGTTCATATAAATACTTTTGTTTGCCATGAACTATGAACAATGATCCATGAATTAAAATAAAACATGACTCCAAACGATAGATTATCATTCGAAAATACCGAGATTGCTTTCCGCCATTCTACCAATACCGACCTTAACCGTGCTTACTGGCTGTTTAAGGTTATCAACGTAAACTTTTTAGTTAAGATAGGCCCGCCCATAACCAACTTAGCCATTAAAATAGGCCTGCCAATAAAGGGATTAATAAAGGCAACCATTTTTAAACATTTTTGCGGCGGCGAAACTATTGCCGAGTGTACCCAAACCATTAAAAACCTTGCTGATGGCGGGGTGGGTACTATTCTTGATTATTCGATAGAAGGCGAGGATGACGAATCTGTTTTTGATAACACCCGCGACGAGATCATCCGCACTATTATTACCGCGTCGAAAAGTAAAAGCATCCCGCTTACTGTTTTTAAAGTTACAGGCGTGGGGCGTTTTGGCTTGCTGGAGAAACTGGACGAAGGCCTAAAGCTTAGTGTCGACGAGCAAATTGAATGGCAAACCGTACAAGACAGGGTACTTGCTATTTGTGAGATGGCTCATTCTGAGGGTGTGCCAGTTATGATAGATGCCGAAGAAAGCTGGATCCAGAAAACTATAGATAACCTTGCGCTGAACATGATGCGCTTTTTTAATAAGGAAAGAGCCATTGTTTATAATACCTACCAATTGTACCGGCACGATAAACTGGCATCATTAATACATGACCACGCTGTTGCCGAAACCGAAGGCTTTATAATGGGGGCCAAAATAGTACGAGGTGCTTATATGGAAAAAGAGCGTAAACGTGCCGAAGAAAAAGGTTACCCATCGCCCATACAGCCCGACAAAGCCGCTACCGACCGGGACTACAACGACGCCCTAATATATTGTGCCGATAATATAACCAATATTGCCATTGTTGCAGGTACACATAACGAGGAAAGTTGCCGCCTGCTTGCCGACCTTTTGAACGAAAAGAAAATAGATCATAAAAACCAGCATGTGTTTTTCTCGCAGCTTTTAGGTATGAGCGATAACCTGAGCTTTAACCTGGCCAATGCTAATTACAACGTAGCTAAATACGTGCCTTATGGGCCTATAAAGGCAGTGTTACCTTACCTGTTCCGCCGTGCGCAGGAAAACACCGCCATTGCGGGGCAAATGAGCCGCGAATTAAGTCTGATCGTTAAAGAAAAGAAGAGAAGGAAGATATAAAAGGAAGCTGCGACTTTCCTATCTGCATTCTGTTATTGATGCAGATGCTTACCCCAATCTTTTGCTATTGTAAGATCGAAGTATTATGTGGTGATAGTAGCCGTTGCGTTTTTCCGGAACGCTGAGGGTGAGATCGCCGCTTTTTTTTTGAAGAACGATGTGAAGGCCGCCTGTCCCGAAAAGCCCAGGCCATCACTTATCTCGTTGATGCCCCAGTCGGTTTGTACCAGCAGGGATTTGGCCTCATGTAATAAACGGTCCTGAATATGCTCCCTTAATGTTTTACCGGTATGGTTCCTCACCAGGGAATTCAGATAATTTGGATGGATATAAAGCTGATCGGCAAATTCTGCAGCGGTTTTTAGTTTAACCAGAGAATCGCGCTCCTTTACCTGAAAAGATGTTTCGAGCAGGGACAAGAACCGGTAAATATACCTGTAACCCTCTGAAACGGGGGTTGTAACCCGGTTTTTACCTGCCCGCTGGCTTTCCAGCAGTAACAATTGTAACTGTAAAAGAATAGCCTGCTTCTTATCTCCGGAGGTGCCGCGATCTTCCCGGTACATGTTTTCGAAATAACCTTTAATAGCCGCCGATTGGGCATCGGTAAGTTGAATTACTGATTTATCAGTTTCAAAACTTGGGTATTGCTTAAACAGGTTTAAAAGATGCTCGGCATCGTGCCCGAAATAGGCGGGATGGATTAAACAAAAGTGGCCACCCGTTTCTGCCGATGTTGTTTGCCATGACATGATCTCATCCGGATGCAGGAAAGCTATTTCGTTAGGGCCCATCTCATACCGGTGGAGGCCTATGGTAAGGATACCTGTACCCGCTGTCATGTGGAAAATTTTATAGAATTTACGACGGTGGGGCGATATATAATCCTTTACAGGGTACTCATCACGATTATGGATCACAAAATAGCTGGAATTGACAGGGTAATGCTGCACATCCAGCAAAGGTACTTTGTAACCCTCATTGGCGAATGTCTCAAGTTCCAGGCGGGGTATTGTTGAGTTTTCCATATTGATCGTGAGAGGATTAGATGGCATTAAGTGCAATGGCAAACAAATTTAAATTAAAATATGCGAGGCAGCAAAAGCATTTAAGCCGTTACTGGTTCTACACGTTTAATGGCGGCTTGTAAAATAACCCGTGTGTACTAACCCATACTTTCAGCCTTATTTAGTTCCGAAAAGCTGCCGGGGTAATTGAAGTATGCTTTTTAAAGAAATTTGAGAAATGCGATATATCATCATATCCTAATACGTAAGAAACATCCCCTATGCTCCAGTCGGTTTGCTTCAGTAAAATTTTGGCCTCCTGAATTACGCGTTCGCTGATAAGTTGTGTAGTTGTGCGGCCGGTTGCTTCCTTTAAAATCTTGTTCAGGTGATTAACATGAACCGCTAAACGGTCAGCGTAGTCTTTAGCGCTGCGGAGGCCAAGCCGTTGATAAGTGTCAAGTGGGAATTGCCTTTCCAGCAATTCTATGAACAAGGCAGAGATACGTTCTGATGCGTTTTGCACCGGGTATTGCGCCTGAACCGGCTGAAGCTTTTGGCCGTAATGGATCAATTCCATAACCAGGTTGCGCAGCAGGTCGTACTTGTACGGATAATCCGTATCTATCTCCTTATACATTTTATTAAAAATGTATTGTATCTCTTTTATTTCATCATCATTTAATTGAAAAACGGGTATGTGCCCCGGTTGAAATATAGGCAGGTCATCTAAGCTAAAGGCAGCTTTGCCTGGTACAATAAACTCAGCGGTAAAAATGCAAAACATGCCTGTTTGGTTACCGTCTTCGGGTATCCAATGGTAGGGTATCTTTGGCGTAGCAAACAGCAGGGCGCTTTCCTGCACATCTATAACTTTATCAGCATATTCAGCCCGGCTTTTACCCCTTAGCCAGCTTATCTTGTAATAATCTCTGCGGCTGTAAGGCATTACCCTGGCCCCGGTTTTTTTATCAAAAAGTTTTTCAGCATCAAAAATGTTGAAATGGCCTATCTCCCGGGCAATCCCCTCCGGAAGGGCAGCTCCGTTTCTATGATAAAAATCGTTGAGTGAGGTATGTGTGATCATATTGCCGCGTGTTTTGTTATAACCACTTTAGTAATAATAACGTTTTAAAAATAGTATCATACAGGCGAAGACTATTCGCCTGTATGTAGGTTTATAACTGCAGCCCGCCCGATACTTCGATACGTTGGCCGGTTACCCACCCCGCGTCATCTGTACACAGGAATGCAACCACGCCGCCAATATCATCAGCCACAGCGGGCCTGCCAAGGGCAGTAACCGAACTGATGGCTTTTTGTGATTCTTCGCTGTTACGCAGGTGGGCGCCGCCAAAATCTGTCATCACTGCACCGGGGGCGATGGTATTAGCCCGTATGCCCCGGTCACCAAACTCTTTAGCCACATATCTGGTAAACACCTCTACCGCGCCCTTCATTGCCGCATAAGCAGACGATTTTGGATAAGTGATGCGCGTTAACCCGCTTGATACGTTTATAACGCCGCCGCCATCATTCATTACAGGCAGCAATTGCTGTGTTAAAAAATACACGCCTTTGAAATGGATGTTTAATAATTCGTCAAAAAACTCCTCTGTAACCTCGCTAATGAGTTTGTAACCCCCGATGCCGGCATTATTTACCAGGAAGTCGATACGGTCGGTATTAAATTGTTCCTTCAGCGTGGTTATCAACTGATCGGTAAAGGCCGCGAAGTTCTTTATTTCGCCGGTGTTAAGTTGCAGTGCTTCCGCCTTCCTGCCAGATCGGCGAATCTGGTCAACCACCTTTGCGGCTTCATCTGCATTAGTGTTATAAGTTATAATAATATCCAGCCCCTTTTCGGCTGTTTTTAATGCCATGTCTTTGCCTAAACCGCGGCTGCCGCCGGTTATAAGAGCTATTTTACTTTTGTTTTCCATGTATTTATAATTTATACAAAGATGTGCGAAAACGAGGGTAAGTGTTTGAATGATTCAATCCATTATTTGCGAAATTCAATCATTAGTATCAATAACAAAATCGGCTTAAGCTATATGTTTCAATTGCGCTTCCAGCTATTTTGCAACAACGGCCCAATTAATTCATTGAGGGGTGGCCGGCCGGTACAAGTTGCGTGTTAGTTCGTGGCATGGTTTGCGGTAATTATATGCCCGCCCAGCCAACAGTAACAGCATCTGAATGTGTAACAATATAGCTTGTTTTTTATCGGGATGATTGCCGGTAAGTTCCTGTCGCATCATTTTAAAAACCATGCCTATTGCTACCGCATGTTGGTAGGTTAAAACGATTAGGGCGTTTGAAGGGTGGAACTGGGGATACTGGCGGAATAACCTGGTCAGGTACTCCCGTTCGCCCAGGTATTGCGGGTGGATCTCGCAGTGGTGGACAACGGAGCTTTCTCTCAGTTGCCATAGTACTTTGGTATCGGGATGTAGAAACACCAGGTCTCCGGTACGCAGCAGATACATGTAAGGACCGATACTGGCAAAGCCCCCGCCGGAGATGATCTGGACCATTTGATACGCCATATTGCCCCGTGTACTTTTCAATGCAGCTACATTGCTATAGCAACTCACGCTAAATTGCAGGTGGTTGTTCATCTGCGGTATTTCCATACAATATGTAAATCTCTTAAAATAACAACCGGCAACATATACCCGTTGTTAAACAAACAGATAGCATGTTGCCGGTATATTTATCAGATTAAAAATCTGTTGATTTGCTGATATTTTCAAACGCGGCCAGATCATGTTGAACGGCCTGGATCTTACCATTGGCCATACCAAATGAGTCGGAGCCGAGGAAGAGGTGCAATGGGCGTTCTTCCAGTTCGGCAATATGAATAAAGGCGGCGGCAGCCTTCTCAGGGTCGCCGGGTTGGTTGCCTATGATCTGTTCGTTGTGGATCACTTCCAGGTCGCGGGCCTCTTTATATTCAGCTATAGGGTTGGCCGCGGTATTAAGCGAGCCTTCTAACAAGAAGTTAGTTTTAAAATAACCCGGGTAAACGATGGTTGCAGAAATCCCCATTGATTTGATCTCGGCTGAAAGCGCTTCTGTAAAACCGGCAACCGCGAATTTAGTAGCGTTGTATATACCCCAGCCGGGGAATGTGCCCAGGAAGCCGGCGATAGAGGAAATATTGAAAAATGCGCCCGATCTTTTTTCCCTGAAAACCGGCATTACATTACGGATCACATTCAGCGAGCCGAAAACATTCACGTCAAAATTTTTGCGTGCTTCCTCATCGGTCAATTCTTCTAATGTACCCAGCTGGCCGTATCCGGCATTGTTAACCACTACGTCAATAGTGCCAAATTTAGCAAGTATTCCGGCTACGGTAGTTGCTACACTTTCGTTGCTGGTAAGGTTAACGCTAAGGGGTAGAAATTCGTCGCCGGTGTGGCCAACTTCTTCGCGTAAAGCATCAATGTTTCTTGAAGTCGCCGCTACCTTATAGCCTTCGCTTAGCAGGCGTTTTACCAATGATAATCCTAATCCTTTTGAGGCTCCTGTTACGAACCATACTTTTTGTGTTTTCATTTTGCAATCATTTAAATTTATACTACAAAGTTGCTCACAATAAGCCCGGTAAGCCTTATTTGAATAGCAGGGAAATTTGCGAGTTTCAAAGATTTGTATTGGCATATACACTTTTACAGAGATAAGGCCATGTAACAGCCCTGGTAGTAAAGCCATAATTGTATTATTTACTGCTACAATTACTTATTGTAATAATATATTTGGCTGCGCTAATACCGATAGTGGTATTAGCCGCTATGCTTTATAAAATCAGCAGAGATACGGATATTGAGAAATAACAATTTGCTACCTGCCATTCAAATACAAAAATGAGATATTTAAAAAACACACGCTTTACCGGCAAATTAAAAGCTTCGATACTTATAATATTCTTTTTGGCTTTTGTTGCCGGCAACGTTTCGGCGCAAAATTTAGTTAATCGTCTTTTTTCTAAAACTGATACAGCATCCGTCCCTAAAGAAATTGAAGACCCGGAATGTGTGGGTATTAATAAAGAAGCGCATCATGCTACGTTAATGCCTTACGGGTCGTTAAAAGAAGCCCTCGCGGCAAACAGGCATGCTTCATCTTACGCCCGGACGCTAAATGGTAGCTGGAAATTCTCGTGGGTAGACTGGCCGCAAAAACGGCCCGTTAACTTCTACAAAACAGATTATGATGTGTCTGGCTGGAAAGATATAAAAGTGCCATCAAACTGGCAGGTTGAAGGTTATGGCACGCCTTATTACAGCAACTATAACTATATCTTTCAAAAAGATTTTCCGCGTGTTATGAGCACGCCGCCGGTAAATTTTACCGCATACCAGGAGCGTAACCCGGTAGGCAGCTACCGCCGTAACTTTGAGTTGCCGGCAAACTGGAAAGACCGCCGCGTTTTTGTAACCTTTGACGGTGTTGACGCCGGATTTTTTTTATGGGTAAACGGCAAAAAGGTAGGTTACAGCGTAAACAGCCGCAATGCCGCCGAGTTTGATATTACAAAATATGTTAACCCCGGTAATAATATGATCGCTGTTGAAGTTTACCGTTTCACTACGGGCAGCTACCTGGAAGACCAGGACATGTTCAGGCTAAGTGGAATCTTTCGCAATGTAACGTTATGGAGCTCGCCAACGCAACATATCCGCGATTATTTTATTAAAACAACTTTCGACGCTCAATATCACAACGCTGTTTTACAGGTTAGCACCAAGGTTAAAAATTACGGAACTATAGCAACAACCCCGCGAAAACTTAACATCAAGCTTTATAATGGCAGCCAACCCGTTGCAGGGGCAATGGCCGAGCAGCAGGTACCGGTACTGAAACCCGGCGAAGAGGTCACGATCAGTGCCAACATCCCGGTAACATCTCCCGAAAAATGGACCGCCGAGACACCCAAATTGTACACAACGGTACTTTCCCTTTATGATGGACTGGCGGCTGTTGAACATGTATCAGCGAAAACGGGTTTCAGGCAAATTGAGATAAAGGGAAGGGTATTTATGCTGAACGGCGTGCCGGTAAAACTTAAGGGTGTAAACCGGCATGAAAACTGGCCTGATGATGGCCACGCGGTTACAGAGCAACAAATGATCCGCGATATTGAACTGATAAAGCAGGCTAACTGTAACCATGTGCGTACCTGTCATTATTCTGACGACCCGCGCTGGTACGAACTGTGTGATGAATACGGTATTTATCTTGTGGCAGAAGCTAATCTCGAATCTCACGGAGCGTGGGATGAGTTTAACGAAGACCCGCGTATTAAAGCGGCCATTATAGATCGTAATGTGGCCAATATAGAGAACTTTAAAAATCACCCCTCGGTTTTGATCTGGTCGCTGGGTAATGAATGCGGATCGGGCGGTTCTAATTTCAGGGCGGCCTTAAACACCATTAAAGCTATTGACCCGACCCGCCCCTCGCACTACGAGGGCTTTGGTATAGGCCAGGATAACCCTGCAGATATTGACAGCAGGATGTACACATCGATAGAGGAGGTAGAAAAGAACGCCAAAAGTAATACACTTACAAAGCCCTTTTACCTTTGCGAATACGCGCATGCGATGTTCAATTCTATGGGTTCGGTAGATTTATATAACGACCTTTTTGACGAATACCCCACCTTGCTTGGCGGCGCTATTTGGGAGTGGCAGGACCAGGGTATTTATAATAACCGCGACCCGCTTCACCCAATTACTGCCTACGGTGGCGGCTTTGGCGAGTACCCTAACGATAAGTACTTTATCCATAAAGGGGTGGTTTTCTCAAACCGTAGTTTAAAGCCACACTACCCCGAACTGAAACACGCTTACCAGTGGGTTACTATAAAAGCTGTTGACGCGCGTAAAGGCATTTTCCTGTTAAAAAGCCGTTACCAGTTCACCAACTTAACTCACTTTGCAGGCAAGTGGGCCTTGATTGAAAATGGTGACCAAATTGCCGCTGGTGTGTTCAATACAGGGAATGTTGCGCCAGGGTTAGAAAAGGAAATACGTATTCCTTACTCCTTTATAGCTAAACCGGGCAGCGAATATTTTATCCGGCTTTCCCTTGTTTTAAGTACCGAAGAAAAATGGGCTCCAAAAGGCTACGAAGTTGCATCACAGCAATTAGAAGTCCCCAATTTAATAACTGCCCCTACGGTAAAACCAGTTAAAGGCGCATTGAGCATCTTAACCGAAGGGCAACAGATAACCATAAACGGAGCGGATTTTACCACAACCTTTGATAAACTACAAGGTACATTTACAACCATTGCAAAGAACGGGCACAACCTGCTTACCAAAGACGGTGGGCCGCGATTGCATTTATGGCGGGCCCCTCATCAAATAGATGATATGTGGGCTTACCGTGATTGGGAAAGAAAAGGAATAACAGAGTTGAAATGGAAAGTGGATGCGGTAGATTATAAAAAACTGACCAACGGCAGCGTACAGATCATTGCTAACCTTAGCGGCTACGGGCGGCAAAACTTTAAGGTTGACCATAAAGCCATTTACACCGTTAATGCAAACGGACAGGTACTTTCGCAAAACGAAGTTAGCGCCAGCGATTCTACGGTAGCGCTTGCCCGCATGGGGGTTCGTTTAATGCTTAATAATGAATTGAATCAGTTTGATTACTATGGCAGGGGCCCGTTTGAAAACTATGCCGACCGAAAGCGTGGATCTGATATAGGCCATTATACAAGTACAGTAGCTAACCAGCTTACACCTTACGAAAAACCCATGGAATGCGGCAACCACGAAGATGTAAGATGGGCCAACCTTAAAGCGGCCGGCGGCCTGAAATTTAACGTGAAAGCGGATGGTTCCTTTATGCAGGTTTCGGCACTGCCTTATACCGATGAAGAGATGGCGCCCGTAGAATATAAAATTGACCTGCCAAAAAGCGAACACACGGTATTAACTATTAGCCATAAAACTTTAGGTGTAGGCTCTAACGGCTGCGGACCTAAACCATTGCAGCAGTACCGCGTGTATGGCAAAAAAACAAGTTTTAATTACCAGATCAATCTATAAATTGATCTGGTATTCTTGTTTCATTAGCTCAGCGACTTGGTTCGTTGCGCTTAAATTTATTTATCGCCAACCCAATGCGGGGGCAACATGCTCCAAAATTGCGGATACCACGTGGATATTATAATCGACACCTAAGGTGTTTGGTATGGTAAGTAGCAGTGTATCGGCTTCTTTTATTGCTTCGTCTTGCGCCAATTCTTTAATAAGCACATCGGGCTCCGCGGCATAGCTCTTTCCAAATACCGCGCGTTTGTCGGCTTCAATGTATCCAAAACTGTCGGCTCCTTTGGCCTGCCCAAAGTATAGCCTGTCCTGGTCATTAACCAATGCAAAAATAGACCGGCTTACCGAAACCCTTGGTTCGCGCTGGTGTCCGGCTTTTTTCCACGCCTCTTTATATAGCCTTATCTGTTCTGCCTGCTGGATGTGGAAAGGTTTACCGCTTTCGTCGAATTTTAATGTAGAGCTTTGCAAGTTCATGCCGTTTTCGGCCGCCCAAACAGCAGTAGCGTTTGATGCAGCGCCCCACCAGATGCGTTCAAGTAATCCTTCCGAGTGGGGTTCGAGGCGCAACAATCCAGGCGGGTTTGGGAACATAGGGTAGGGGTTGGGCTCAGCAAACCCTTTTCCTTTTAATTTATCTAAGAAATCTAAAGCCTTTTTTCTTCCCATATCCGCATCGGTCTCACCCTCAGTAGGTTCATATCCAAAATAGCGCCAGCCCTCAATTACCTGCTCCGGCGAACCACGGCTAATGCCCAATTGCAAGCGACCGCCCGAGATCAGATCTGCCGCTCCGGCATCTTCAACCATGTACATCGGGTTTTCGTAACGCATATCTATAACACCGGTCCCAATTTCTATTTTACTGGTTTTAGCGCCAATGGCCGATAGCAGGGGAAATGGAGAAGCCAGTTGTCGCGCAAAATGATGCACCCGAAAATAGGCGCCATCCAAACCTATCTCTTCTGCCGCAACAGCCAGGTCAATGGACTGTAGCAATGTATCTGCCGCGGTACGGGTTTGATATGCGGGATGATCTGACCAATGCCCGAATGATAAAAATCCTATTTTCTTCATCAGATATTTAATATCAATTTTAAGTAAACGTCTGCCATGCCGGCTTTGATGCTGCAAAGTTAATTTGATTTACACAAGAAACATGTCACTTTTCACGGTTTTCCTGTAACTTTTGAGGAAAAATCTATTAAGATGGGAGTGAGCGGGCGGGGCGGGTTACTGTATATTTAGTGAATTTTTTACTTACTTAAGATCTTCCTGGTTACAAATTCATTAAAAAAATGATCCCTGTAAATGTTACCGATAGGTATTTCGTTCTCGCCTATGTACACCGTATTGTTATCTACAGAATCTATGTTGTTTACATTGATGATGTATGATTTGCTGACCCTTACAAATAAGCTTTTTGGAAGCAACTCATGAATAGTTTTAATATTCATAAGGGTTATCACTTTTTGCGCTTCTAAATAAATGATCACATAATCCTTTAAGCCCTCAATATAAAGTATATCGCTAAAATAAACTTTAAATATTCTCCGTTCCGACCGTACAAAAATGTAATCAGTGGTTATATTTTCTATATTACTGTTCGTAACATCAGCATGAAATAACTTACAATATGTGTTTGCCTTTTCAACAGCTTTTTGAAAGCGCTCCGGTTTTACAGGTTTTATCAAATAGTCAATAGCATCTACGTCGTAACTTTCTGAAGCAAATTCATGAAAAGCCGTGGTAAAAACTACAAGGGTTTTCTTAGGGATAGTTCTGGCAAATTCAATTCCATTCACTCCCGGCATTTGAATATCGAGAAATATGAGGTCTACGGCGTTTGTTGCCAGAAAAGCTTTTGTAGCATCTGCCCCGTTAAATGAAGCTATAGCATTTAAGTTTTCTGTTTGATAAACCAGTTTTTCAATCGCTTTCCTGGCTAATGGTTCATCATCTACTATAATGCAGTTCATGTTATAATTTTAAAGTTAATGTAGTGCAATATGTGTCGGGATTGTCTTCTATTCTCAGATCATGCAAAGAAGGAAACAAAAGTTCTAACCTTCTCTTAATATTATCAAGGCCTAATCCTCCGGTTTTATTAACCGCCCTTACCGCGGGTTTTGAGTTCATGCATTTGAAAAAAAGCTCGGAATGGCGAACATCAAAAAATAAATTTACATATGATGGTTTGGTTGAGTCGTTATTGTGTTTTACAGCATTCTCTACAAATGAAATGAACAATAAAGGCGGCACCTGAACACCGCTCAGTTCACCCTCTTTGGATATTAAAAAATTAAAATTATCCCGTCTTACTTTTTCCAGGTTTAAAAAATCTTCCAAAAAATGTATTTCTGAAGTTAATAATACCTTATCTCTCGAGCTATCATAAAGCTGATAACGAAGCAGGTCGCTTAATTTCATCAAAACCTGCGAAGCTTTTTTTGGATCATCTTCAATTAACACATTAGCGTTGTTGAGCATATTAAAAAGGAAATGCGGATTGATCTGATTCTTAAGCTGGTCAAGTTCGGCATTGGTATTTACAAGTTCCAGGTCATGTATCAGCTGCGCGTCAGCAATCCACTGCTGGAATAATTTTATAGCTGATGATGCGATTATAAGCACCAGGATCATAAAGGAAAAGGTAAAGAAATTAATACTATCGTTTTGGTAAGGCAGTGAATCGGGCTTAAAATAAAATGCAAAAAATTCATGCATGTAAAATAAAATGATAATGCTTAAAAGGACAAAAAAACCATAGCTCAGGTATCTTTTTTTAAACAAAAATTTAGGTACAAAAAAATACATATTACTGTAGGCCAATAAGAGTATCTGAAAGAAAATAGCCAGGCGGTTATAAGTTTCGAAAGGCTCTACATAGTCCGGCGGACTGTAATATAAAACAACGATACAAAACGCGATAATTGATAAATGGCGCTGAACCCTGTATTCTCCTGAGATGATCAGCTGAAGCATCCAATTAGTATCTATTGTTTTCCTGTGTAAAGTTCTATTCATAAGCTATTCAAATTTCGAGCAAATGTAGCAACCTGCAAACAACACAAATTTTTACTATACAAAAGCTCATTAAAAATATACCAAAACAAATTTGTTTGGGTTAAGCATTGTTTAGAGAGCTAACTAATGACTCAAAAGCAAAAATTTTAACATACTTGGCTTTTAAAACAGTAGTATTATTTCATTGCTTATTCTAAAAAGCGTCGCTCGGGTTGTTTGTGTAGGAATGCCGCTGGCTCCTTAAATTATCCTGCAGCTCTGCAATCGCCTTCTTTTTATTTTTTTCTATTTTCTCCAACAATGTTTTAGGACCGCCGTTCGGGTTGTATCTGGAGCCCCAATTAAGAAATTCCACCATAAAGGGCACCAGTTCAATACCCTTCTCTGTTAGCATATACAAAAATTTCGAGGCATTTTTTGGAGAGGTTATTTTGGTAACAATTCCTTCGTTCAAAAGTGTATTCAGCTTCTCGGTAAGTACAGCCGATGATATCTTTTCGTCTGATGCCTTAAACTCAAGAAAGGAATTTTTGCCATTAAACATTAAATCCCGCAAGAGTAGCAGCATCCATTTATCACCAAAAATTTCTACGGAATAATTAATAGGGCAGGTTGACCTTCTCTCAATTGTTTTCATAATGTCAAAAATAAAAAGCAGTTTATTTTTAAAACTACTTTTGATATATTTGTAGTTCATAAAACAGACTACAAAAATAATTAAAATTTAACTATGGACTTTACAAATAAAAACGTTGTTATTACAGGCGGAACCACAGGCATAGGCCTGGCAACAGCAAAAGTATTTATTGCCGCAGGTGCAAATGTATGGATAACAGGCAGGAACGCCGAAAATTTGCAAAAAGCAAAAGCAGAGATAAACAACTCTAAATTATTTACCGTGGTATCAGACACTTCAAAGTTCGAAGGCATTTCGATCCTGGAAAAAGCAGTTGCAGATAGCGGGAATAAATTAGACGTTCTGTTTTTGAATGCCGGGATTGGCGTATTTGAGCCGTTAGAAAATGTAACAGAAGCAAACTTTGATTCGCAATTTAACACCAACGTTAAGGGGCATTTCTTTACGTTGCAAAAGTTAATTCCTCACCTGGCAGACGGAGCGGCAGTACTGTTCACATCATCTACGGCTGCCACCGCCGCTAATATAGGATCAATTGTTTATTCGGCAACCAAAGGAGCCTTAAACAAAATTGCCCAAATTGCCGCGAATGAATTGGCCGGTAGAAAGATACGGGTTAATATTATTAGCCCGGGGCCTGTAGACACCCCCGGATTAGATACCGTGATACCTGCCGAAGTAAAAGGGTCTTTAGCTGGCGTTACAGCTTTGCAACGGTTGGGTGATCCAAATGAAATTGCCAAAACAGTGTTGTTCCTGGCTTCTGATGCCGCAAGTTTTATAACCGGAACTGAGATAGTTGCCGATGGCGGTTACCTTAATTACTCGTTAAAATAATGATCAATATAATTGGTAGGCATTCGTGTCCTTATCTTATTATCACCTCATTCCGGTAACCGGTTGCATTGGTTTCCAATTGCCTTAGAGGGTTATCATAAAAAAGGAGTTCGGCTTTCGAACTCCTTTTTTATTTGGGATATATGCCATTAAGTGCATCCTGTCGCAAATTTAGGCTTCTAATAAATCTCCGAAAGCTTTACTAATTATTTCGTTGATGTTAGGCCTGGCCCCTTTAGCTAAATTGTAAGGCACATATTTTTTACTATATATAAAAGGTGCTTTAATATATAAAAAAACGCGTTTGGTATATATAAAAATTGCGGGGTCTGCAAAAATATAGTTTAGCGGAAAAATATTGCATTTAACTCTAAACTCCCATAAATGAAAAGCAGAATCTTATCCGTTTTAGCACTCTTTTTTGCCACCGTTTTCCATGCATATTCGCAGCAAAAAGTTACCCTTAGCGGCACCATAACCAACAAGACCAACACCGAAACACTAATTGGCGTAAGTATCTACATTCCCGAAGCCAAAGTAGGTATTACCACAAATTCTTACGGGTTTTATTCCACCACACTGCCAAAAGGTACTTACACCATTATCATAAGCCACCTGGGTTTTGATAATATAAGAGACACGGTAACCCTCACAGAAAACACAAAGAGAAACTTTGGAATGACAGAATATAGCAAAGCATTGGGCGAGGTTGTAATCAAATCAAATACATCGCAGGCTACAAACATTCAAAAACCCGAAATGAGCACCAATAAGCTGTCTATAGCCACTATAAAAAAGATGCCGGCAGTTTTGGGCGAAGTTGATGTCCTGAAATCCATTTTACAACTTCCCGGAGTTTCCAATGCCCAGGAAGGCGCGTCGGGGTTCAATGTAAGGGGAGGCTCTGTTGACGGAAACCTGGTATTGCTTGATGAAGCCGTGGTTTATAATACCTCGCATTTATTTGGGTTCTTTTCTGTTTTCAATGCCGATGTAATTAAAGACCTGAAGCTTTACAAAGGGGGCATCCCCGCTAATTTTGGGGGGCGTGTGTCATCGGTACTGGATATTTATCAAAAAGAGGGTAACAACCAGGAATTTCATGTTAACGGAGGGATAGGATTGGTATCAAGCCGGCTGCTTGTTGAGGGCCCTATCGTTAAAGATAAAAGCTCTTTCGTTGTTGCGGGAAGGGGCTCGTATGCGCATCTTTTCCTGAAATTGGCAAATGAGCCCAATTCGGCCTATTTCTACGATCTGAACACAAAGTTCAATTACAAATTCAATGATAAGAACAATGTATTTGTATCTGGCTATTTTGGTAACGACAACCTGAACTTTAATAATAGCTTTATAAACACCTACGGTAACAAACTTTTTAACCTGCGGTGGAACCATATATTCTCTAATAAGATCTTCTCTAACGCATCTGCCATTTACAGTGATTATGACTACCGGATCAAAGTAAAAGTCGCCGGTCTTGACTGGCAAGCAGAGGTGAAAAATTACAATTTTAAGTATGATTTTAAACATTATGTTTCAAATAACCTGACCCTGAATTATGGTGTAAATTCAATTTATTACAATTTCAATCCGGGAACGATCAGGCCGTTCGGAACGATCTCAACAGTAAATCCAGACCAGTTAGCCAAAAAGTATGCTTATGAAAATGCCGCGTATATCAGTGCTGAACAGAAGCTCTCTGATAAATTATCTCTGAATTATGGGCTCCGCTACAGTAATTTTCAAAGAGTTGGCGCGCAGGAAGTATATACCTATGCCAATAATCAGCCGGTTGTTTACAATAAGGAGCTTCATATTTATGAAGAGGCAACTCCAACGGGAACAATAAACTACGCAAAAAATAAAAAAATAGCAGGTTTTGACAATCTGGAGCCAAGGCTTGCAATAGCTTATTCGCTAAACAATGATCAATCTATCAAGGCCAGTTACAATAGAATGAGCCAATATGTTCATCTCATTTCCAATACTGCTTCTGCAAGCCCGCTTGACATATGGGCGCCTACTGACCAATATCTTAAACCAGAGATCTTAGATCAGGTAGCGCTGGGGTACTTCCGCAATTTTACAGACGGTAAATATTCTTTGGAAACTGAAACTTTTTATAAAAAAGTGAAAAACAAAGCAGATTATATTGACGGCGCAGATCTATTGGGCATCGATGCTGTAGAAAGGGTGCTTTTGAACGGCGAGGGAAGGGCATACGGCCTGGAAATGATGTTGAAAAAAAACACCGGAAAGCTTACAGGATGGATCTCTTATACCCTTTCTAAGGCCCAGCAAAGAACACCGGGCCGAAATGCAGATGAACCGGGCATAAACAACGGAAAATGGTACAGGGCTAATTACGATAAATTGCACAATCTATCGGTAACGGGCGCTTATGCTATAAGTCCGAAATGGTCATTGGGGGCTATATTAACTTACCAGAGCGGTAAAGCGGCTACGTTTCCTAATGGAAAGTATCAATATCAGGAAGTTACTGTTGCAAGTTACGGTGCAAGAAATGAAAACTCTTTATCTGCATACCACCGTTTAGATGTATCAGCAACTTATACCCCTAAACCATACAAGAAAAAGGGGTGGCAGGGTGAATGGAATTTTAGCATCTACAATCTTTACAACCGGAATAACGCGGCATCGTATTCTTTCAGACAGAATGAAGATACGGGAACAAGCGAGACAAGAAGAGTGTCCATTTTCGGTATTGTTCCCAGTGTAGCCTACAACGTAAAATTTTAATATAACTCACCTATTTATAAAAGACAAAAAATGAAACTACTAAAAAAAATTATAGCTATAAATGTTGCACTATCCATTGGACTATTTATGACAGGGTGCGAGAAAACTATTAATGTGCCTTTAAAGACAGCATCACCAAGGTTGGTTGTAGATGCGTCTATAGATTGGATTAAAAATACAGCGGGCAACGAACAAAAGATCGTATTGTCAACCACAACAGGTTATTACAGCCCCGAGTTTCCGGGCGTTTCAGGAGCATTGATTACGGTAACAAACGCGTCGAATACAGTTTTTAACTTTTTAGAAAAGCCCGGAACGGGGCAATACATTTGCAATAACTTCCGTCCTGTTATAGGCGAGACCTATAGTTTAAAGATCGTTTTGAACGGAGAAACCTATACTGCATCAGAAACATTTACCACTGTTCCAAAAATTGAAGATAATGTCGATCAGAACAACAAAGGAGGTGAAATGGGTGATGAGATCGAAACGACATTTTACTATAAGGATGATGCAAATCAGGAAAATTTTTATCTGAACAGTATAAGACAGCCGTACTCTCCGTTCCCTGAGCTTGAAGTTGAAGATGACGAACACACCAATGGTAATTTAAACCAGGAATCCTATTCGCACGAAAAATTAAAGCCCGGAGATCAGGTAGACTTTAAACTTTACGGAATTTCAAAAAGCTATTATAATTACATGTATAAATTGATAGTTGCTTCCGGTAACGATGGTAACCCTTTCCCTACCATACCAAGTGCTGTACGCGGAAACATTGTCAACCAAACCAACAACAATAATTTTGCTTTTGGCTATTTCAGGCTGGCAGAAGTGGCTACTAAGAGCTATACTATTAAATAATAGTTTGTTCTCCGAATAAAATTCAAATCATCTGATACGTTTATGCCTAATTACTCTATTTACTTTGTAAAGGGATAGTTATATGTAAAAGGAGAAGATAAAACAAAACCCTTCTAAATTAATTAGAGGGGTTTTGTTTTATTCCAGGAGCACATCCTTTATGACATATTTTAACCAGTCCACAACTTTACTATCCGGACGATAATCATCTCTGTATGCCTTAATTGAAAGAGCGCCTGAAATCCAAAGGCGATACATTGGTTTTAAGTTTGAAAAGTTTACTAAAAGACTGGGGATGTTCAAATCCTAAATCATACGCTATCTCGCTTATAGAGGCCGGGCTGGTTGATAACTGCTCCTTTGCTTTTTCAATAAGGTGGTTATGTATGTGTTGTTGTGCATTTTGCCCGGTAAGGGATCGCAGCATATCTCCTAAATAACTGGCACTTACGTTTAACTGATCTGAAAGAAACTGAACAGTTGGAAGCCCATGCTTTTTGGTGTGTGGTGACTGAAAGTAGGTATGTAAAATATCTTCGACCTTTTGAAGCAGATCGCTGCTTACCGCCTTGCGGGTGATGAATTGCCGGCTATAAAACCGGTTGGCATAATTTAACAGCAATTCGATCTGAGATATTACAACGTCCTGGCTAAAGTTATCAATTCTGTCTTTTAATTCTTCTTCAATATTTTCAAAAACAGTTATGATCGTGGCTTTTTCTTTTTCTGACAGGTGCAGCGCTTCACGGGCAGAGTAGGAAAAAAAACCAAATTCTTTGATCTTCCTGGCGAGTTCGTAACCCAATAAAAAATCCGGGTGGAAAAGCAGCGTATAGCCGGATTGGTCACTGATCGGTTCATGGGCTCCCGTGATCTGGTTCGGCGAAACAAAAAACATTCCCCCCTCGTCAAAATCGTAGTAATGCTGCCCGTATTTGAACTTTCCGTGGAAATTCATCTTATAGGAGATCTTATAAAAATTCAAAATATGCGGACTGGGCAGTTTTTCCAGCGGAATGGCCCCGTCAGCATTATTTATTAAACTCACCAATGGGTGCATAGGTGCCGGTATGTCCAGCGCCTTATGCAACCTTGATAATGAATTGAACCGATGGTTCGACAATTCGTCCTTCATATCGCCTGTTGTTACTTACTTTCAATACTGCCTAATGCACCCTCTACACCGTTAAGGGTTCTCTTAGCGTCTTCCCAACTTGTATCGGTAGGGTCGAATGTACTCCGAATATAAGCAAGAATGCTTTCACATACAAAGGCAACACGCTCGGGGTTTTCATCACTCGTTTCGCGGGCATCATATCCTGATATGCCGCCAAAGATGTGCTCGGCGCCAAACACGGTCAGCAGGTCTTTAGGGCCGGGGCTCTGGTAATAAGCGTCGGCACGCCAATTGTCTACATCAGAGAACATGAGGTTAATGTCTTTATCTCCATTAACAACAAGTGCCGGCAAGGCCATGGTGCCGAAATTGCCGGCCCCCAATACCGGATAGTGCTCTCTGTTTACGCCGTTAAATCCTTCGGGGCCGCCGCTCACGCCGATCAGCACCTGGGCTGTTATACGCGGCTCTGTTAAATTCACTATTTTACCGGTTGCGGGGTCCGTAACCTCCATCCCGGCCAGCATGGCAACCGTATGCCCGCCCATGGAATGGCCGATGGCTGCCACTTTTGATTTATCGACCCTGCCGGTTAACCCGGGGACGGTAGAGATGATTTCGTCTAAATGATCAAGGATGAATTTCATGTCAGTTGCCCGTGAACTCCAAAACAATGGCGCTTCAGGAAGGGATGCGGGAAGCGCAAGCGCCCTGGAGTTTTGGTGGGTGGGCTGGATGACAACAAACCCTGCTGCGGCAAAAAAATCTACAATGGGGCCATAGCCTTTGTAAGAAGAGAGAAAGTTAGAGGGGCCATGTCCATGCGACAGAAGAATAACGGGCAGGTTGTTCCCGGTTGCAGGGGCGGTTACTTTCATTTCAAGGCCTACGTGACGGCCGGCAACAGGTAATACAACGGGACTAAAACTGATGATGGGTGTTTGTGACTGTTTCATTTTTTTTATTGTTTAAATTTTGATAAGTCAAAGTTCATCAGATTCCGGGCCGCCGGCGTAGTGAAATCGGGGTATTACTTAGCCAAACTCCAGTTGGGGTGGCGATTAGAATGTTACAGACATAGGAATGGGAGTTACCGGTGGTGTTGCCAAAAACAATAACACCCCTTAGAAATATATCTAAGAGGTGCTTTCAGTGCGCCCACCTGGGCTCGAACCAGGGACCAAAAGATTATGAGTCTTCTACTCTAACCAACTGAGCTATAGGCGCAGAAAATATTACTATTTTCGAGGCCGCAATATTACATATTTGCAGGCAATTACAAAAGCTAAAAATGAAAAATATTAAAAACATAATATTCGATTACGGCAACGTTATCTTCGCTATTGACTTTCGCAGGGCGCAACAGGCATTTAAGGAATTGGGTATCAGTAATCCCGACGAATTTTTTGGTCACCGCCAGCAAGACCAGATATTTGATAAATTTGACAGGGGTGAAGTTACTGCTCATGAGTTTAGGGCGTACGTAAGGGGTGTAATTGGCAATCCTGCTATTACCGACCAGCAAATTACTGACGCCTGGAACAGCCTTTTGCTGGGCATAGCGCCCGGAAACCACGACTTGTTATTAAAATTTAAGGCTAAGTACCGCACGTTTTTGCTCAGTAACATCAACGATATTCATTATACCTATATTATGAACTATCTGAAAACCGATTTTGGTTTTGACGGTAATGATCATTTGTTCGAGGGGACATACTATTCGCATCTGGTTGGTAAACGCAAACCTCAAATAGATTTTTTTGAGCAGGTATTAGCCGAGAATAATTTAAAGCCGGAGGAAACCCTGTTTATCGACGATAGTCCACAGCATTTAGAAGCTGCTAAAACGCTGGGCATCCAAACATTTTTAATGACCGCGCCAGATACCCTTGCCGCTTTTGCCGCACGCGAACATTTGGTTTAATGGTTAGGAATGCTGCGTTGATACACCCGGTAAGGAGAAACTAAATGTGCTGCCTTCGCCAATGGCGCTTTCAACCCAAATGCGTCCGTTCTGTGCTTCAATAAAGTCTTTTGATATGGCTAAGCCAAGCCCCGAACCCGATTTGTTCTGGCCATCGGTAGGCACCTGAAAGTAGCGTTCAAACAGGCGTTTTTGGTATTGTTCGTCAATACCCTTGCCCGTATCTTTTACAGAAAAAACAAGTTCGTTACTGCGCTTAACTATACTGATCAACACTTTTGACCTTGCGGGGCTATACCGCAGCGCGTTTGATAGAAAGTTAACCAGCACCCACGCGGTTTTTTCTACATCAACATTCACCATTGGTAAGTTATCGGCCTTTATTACTTCCAGTTTTACATCCTTTTGTTCGGCCTGGAAACTTATGGATGATATGGCGTAATCTACTATCTGGCCAGGTTCAACACTTACAAAGTTCAATTGAATGTTCCCGGTTTCTACCTGCGAAAGTTTAAGCAGCTCGCTTGTAATATTCAATAATCTGTCAGCATCATCTTTTATATGTTCCAGTAGTTGTTTCTGCTCGGTATTCATATCACCAATGCGCTCATCATTTATCAGTTTTAAGCTCATTTTAATAGACGAGATGGGGGTTTTAAGTTCGTGCGATATAGTTGCTATAAAATTGGTTTTAGCTTCGTCGCGCTCTTTAAATTCGGTTATATTTTTAAGAATGTAGACCTTACCGGCCGAGCGGTTTGCCAATTGCAATGGGCCGTTACTTTGTTGCGTATTAGGTACTACAATATCGCTGCTTTGCAGCTGGAAGTACATCTCGCGGCTATTCATCACTATCTTAAAGGGCTTTAAACCGGCATCATCCTGCAATATCGATTTTAACAGATCGTTGCTTTTTACAAGGTTACCGGTGTTTTGGCCAATAATTTTATCATCAGTAACGTTAAGCGTTTTGCGCGCGGCATCGTTTATAAACAGTACTTCCTGGTTTTCGTTCACGCCGATGATGGCATCCTGCATCTGTTCAATAATGGTTTCGATGCGGCGCTTTTCGGATATTACAGTGGCCAGGTTACTATTCTCCCAATCGTTAAGCCGGCCGGCCATCTGGTTAAATGCATTGGCTACCTCAGCAAACTCATTATTCTCTTTAAAGTGCAGGCGTTTGCTGTAATTACCCTCGCCAATTTCGCGGATACCATCCAGCAGCGCCCGTAGGGGATCTGCTATATAACCCGGAAAGTTTACACTAAAGCTAAACAGCACCAGGAATGTAAAGGTGCCCACCAGGCCCAAAAACAAAGTGGCCCTGCTTACCGATGCCCGCGCGTTATTGTCTTTACGTACAATTGCCTGCATATTTAGCCGCTCTATATCATTTAACGCCTGCCTGGTATATAAAACAGCTTCTTTTTGATCAGCAACGCTTGCTTTGCCGCCATGCATCAACATTTTTAACCCGATACGGGCTTTGCGGGTAGCATACGCTTCCCCGGGTTCTGTAACATTTCGTTCTTGTTGAGCCAGATATATGTTAAAATCGTTTATAGCATGGTTATTAAGTGGTAAGTCGTTGTTATCTAAAACACTGCGCATCCCACGTGTAAAACTCAGCGATTCGTAATTATTCTTGAGGATCACCTTAGAGTTTTCAGAGATATCGCGGATATAAAACAGCGCGGTTGCGCCGAAGAACAGCACCACTAAAAATAAAAAGCCGAAGCCCAACCGGAGTTTAGTTCTTACTTTCATGATAATATAACCAGATCTGTTTCTGTTAGCGCAATCTTGTTTAGTAACTCGTTAAATATAGCCGTTCTTAAAATAACCTGCCATAAGTTTAAATGTGGTTTGCCGATACAAATAGTAGTAATATCGCGTTCTTCAGCAATTTTCATAATTGTTTGTGTAACCTGGTCGCTTTTTAGTTTAATTACTTCTGCGCCCAGTTCTGTTGCCAGTTTAAAGTTATTAATTAAATGGCGCTGCTTATCCAGCTTTATTTTATCCAGGCTCTCATTACTGCTTTGCACGTACAGCACTATCCACGGCGAACGATAATACGATGCCAGCCTGGCTGTTTTTCGTATCACAATTTTTGCCGTGTCGGCATTGGATGAAATGCAGGCCAGGAAACGTTCGGGCCGCAGTTTAATTTGTTTGGGCACCTCGATATCTATCTTGCGCTCCAGATGGTGGGCAACTTCTTTTAGGGCTATTTCGCGTAGCTGTAAGATCTTGTCATTCTGAAAAAAGTTTTGCAGTGCCCTTTCTATTTTGCTTTTATCATAGATCTTTCCTGCTTTCAACCGGTCTATCAATTCATCGGCTGTAAGGTCGATGTTTACGATCTCATCTGCCATTCCCAACACCTGGTCGGGTATGCGCTCGGTTATGGCAACGCCTGTTATTTCCTCTATTTCTTCGTTAAGGCTCTCAAGGTGCTGAATGTTTACCGCGGTAATTACGCTAATGCCTGCCTCCAGAATATCCAATACATCCTGCCACCTTTTAGCATTCTTGCTGCCTTCGATATTGCTGTGTGCCAGCTCATCAACAATAACAACTTCGGGATGTTGGTTCAGGATTGCCTGAAGGTCCATTTCTTCCAGTTGCTTGCCTTTGTAAAATATTTTTCGTCTGATAATAATCTGCAGGCCGGCCAGCAATGCATGGGTCTCGGTACGGTTATGGGTTTCAATATAGCCTATCCGTATATCGATACCATTATTTTGCAGGGCGTGCGCCTCCTGTAACATACGGTAAGTTTTACCTACACCGGCGCTCATGCCAATATAAATTTTGAGCTTGCCCCGCCGCGACCTTTTAACCAGGTCTATAAAGTTTTTTACCGTATTGTTTTTATCCTCTGTCATCTTAATTTTTATAGCCGCCCGTATTAACCGGACGGCTATTTGGTTTGTTTAACTATAGTAGCTCCGTTACATTTTTAGAATGCATACACCGCGGCCAGCGAAAACTGGGAGGCCGATTTGGTTAACGCATTGTTGCTGTTTGTAAAGATCTCTTCAGACCCATTATCCAACCTTAATTCAGGGATAAAAGTTAGCGGGCCGCTTTTTAGGTTTGCCGTAAGTGTAAGAGCAGTAACCGAATCGCCGGGTTTAGGGCCAACAACGTTTGTTGCGCCGTAAGTGCCCGCTTTGTTTTTAAAATACTCGCCCCTTAGGCCTAAAGTTACAGCTTTTGATACTGCTAACTGCGGATATAATGCAACGCCCGAAAACCCTCCGGTTAAATTATTGGCAGCCGAAAAATCTGCAGCATTTAGCCCCAGTTTAAACGCGCTTGTAATTTGGTAAGCTGTGGTAAGGTCAACCTCGGTGCCTTTTAGCGGGCTGCTCAGTAGGTTAAGGTAAGCGGTTAAGCCTTTTACCGGGGTTACCATCAACTGCGCGCCAAAACTGTTTACATGGCCTGCCGAGGTATAAACATTCCAGTCATCGTTAAAAGCACCTGCCATAAGGCTTATCTTATCAGTAAACGCATATGTAAATTTTATACCGGCGTTTTGGAAAGGGCCATTTGTAAACAAGTAAGAGGTGGAATAGTTAAAATTGCCGGTAGGGGCTATTACTTCATAACCAATAAAGGTTGCCATATAACCCGCGGTTACATTCAGCTTACTGGTTATATCATAACCTACATACAGGTTTTGTATATGGAACGATTGTCCGTTTGTACCTGCATTAGGGATAGATTGCGCTTCGCCGCGGGGGCCGAAAGATAATTCGCCTACAAACGAGGCTTTGTTCACTTTCTTTTTTAAACCGAGATCTATCATCCCTATCGATACCGAATTTTGGTCGGTAGCGAAGCTGGTGCCAATGTTGTTATGGCCCGAGAAATCGTATTTATAATAAGTATCTACAGAACCATAAATTACCAGCGGCGGATCGGCAGGTTTATCTTGCGCATGTACGGTTATAGCAATACCGGTTAATAGTAACAGAAATATTTTTTTCATCATTTTTAGTATTTGAGGTTTCCCCGATAGGGGGAGTTGTTATTTTAATTGATCTAAAGCAACATTCAGTTTTAACACATTTACAGTTGCCGGGCCAAACAGGCCTAATAAAGGTGCTTGTGTATGGGTTGACACCAGTTGGGTCACTTGTTGTTCGTTAATTTTACGGTATTGCGCAACACGCTTTATTTGTATGCGGGCAGCCTCTGGCGAAATATCGGGGTCTAAGCCACTGCCCGATGCGGTAACCAAATCGGCAGGTATCCCGCTTCTTTTTAAACCGGGATGATATTTTAGCAGTGTATCAATACGGTTGTTAACGTCCTTTAAATAGTCGGGGTTACTTGGTCCCTTGTTTGAACCGGCAGAACCGGCTGCATTATAACCCACAGCAGATGGACGGCCCCAAAAATATTGTGGCTTATCAAACTTTTGCCCAATTGCGGCGTAGCCAACCACCTTGCCGTTCACAATTATCTTTTCGCCGTCGCCCTTGCCCTTTGATAATTTACCGGCAAAGGCAATAACAACCGGGTATATGATGCATAGGAGTACTGTAAGTACTAAAGTTAATCTTATAGCTTGTACAAGCGTTTTCATGTCGTTTTATATTAAAATTGAGATAACTAAATCAATTAATTTGATGCCTATAAATGGGGCTATTACACCACCCAGGCCATATATGAGCAAGTTGCGGCGTAATAGCGCGCTGGCGCCGATAGGTTTATATTCCACGCCTTTTAAGGCCAGCGGTATAAGCATAGGTATAATAATGGCATTGAATATCACGGCAGATAGTATGGCGCTTTCCGGGCTATGCAAACGCATGATATTAATGGCCTGCAATGCCGGAATAGACGCGATAAATAATGCCGGTACAATGGCAAAATACTTGGCCACATCGTTAGCTATAGAAAAAGTAGTGAGCGTGCCACGTGTAATAAGCAACTGCTTGCCAATTTCTACGATCTCGATCAGTTTGGTTGGGTCGTTATCCAGGTCAACCATGTTGCCTGCTTCTTTTGCTGCCTGTGTGCCGCTGTTCATGGCAACGCCAACATCTGCCTGGGCAAGAGCGGGGGCGTCGTTTGTACCGTCGCCCATCATGGCTACCAGCTTGCCTGCAGCTTGCTCATTCTTAATATAGGTCATCTTATCTTCGGGCCGGGCCTCGGCAATAAAATCATCTACACCTGCTTTTTGTGCAATAAACTTGGCGGTTAGCGGGTTGTCGCCGGTTACCATTACGGTTTTGATACCCATTTTGCGTAAACGTTCAAAACGTTCGGCTATGCCGGGTTTAATAATATCCTGTAGTTCAATCACACCCAATACCTGCTCGTTCCCGGCAACCACCAGAGGGGTACCGCCGTTTGATGATATGGCTTTTACGCGCTCTTCAACGTAAGCATCAAATTTATGCCCGGCTTTAATGGTAAGGTTACGGATAGCATCGAAAGCCCCCTTACGGATGCGCTTGCCATCGGGCGTATCAATACCGCTTGAGCGGGTTTCGGCAGAGAATTTAATAAACGCCGATCCTTGCGGCGCGTTTAATGATAACCTGGTACCGATTTGCTGGGCCAACTCTATAATAGATTTACCTTCGGGGGTTTCATCAGCCAGTGATGCCAATACGCAGGCTTTAACCAGTTCATCCTCCGATACACCATTGGCAGGCCAAAATTTGGTTGCCTTGCGGTTACCAATGGTAATAGTGCCTGTTTTATCTAACAGCAGCACATCAATATCGCCCGCTGTTTCAACCGCCTTGCCCGATTTGGTGATCACATTTGCGCGTAGCGCCCTGTCCATACCGGCAATGCCTATGGCCGATAGCAGGCCGCCTATAGTTGTAGGGATAAGGCACACAAATAAGGAAATTAGTGCGGCTATGGTAATAGGGGTGTTAGCATAGTCGGCAAAGGGTTTAAGCGTAACACATACGATGATGAACACCAATGTAAAGCTCGCTAATAAAATAGTAAGGGCTATTTCGTTAGGGGTTTTTTGGCGCGATGCACCTTCAACCAGTGCTATCATTTTATCCAAAAAGCTTTCGCCGGGTTGTGTAGTTACTTCTACTTTAATCCTATCCGACAGTACTTTTGTGCCGCCTGTTACTGATGATTTATCGCCACCTGCTTCACGAATAACCGGGGCAGATTCTCCTGTTATGGCCGATTCATCAATAGTGGCTAAACCCTCAATGATCTCGCCATCGGTAGGTATAGTATCGCCGGCTTCGCAAATAAATACATCGCCTTTTAACAACTGGTTTGATGAGCGCGAAACAACCGAGCCGTCTTCCAATAAAACTTTGGCAGGGGTGTCTTCCCTGGTCTTGCGCAGGCTGTCGGCCTGTGCCTTACCACGTGCTTCGGCAATAGCTTCGGCAAAATTGGCAAATAACAGCGTTAGTAACAGTATAATAAAGATACTGAGGTTGTATATGAACGAACCCTGGCCTGCATGTGTTAAACTGTAAAAAGTTACATAGGCCATAACCACCGTGCCAACCTCTACCGTAAACATTACGGGGTTGCGCAGCATGGTTTTTGGGTTTAGCTTAATGAACGACTCTTTGAGTGCGGTTTGCACTAAAGCGGCTTCAAATAATTTATTAGATTGAGTTTTCATTTTTTGTCTTGAAAGTCCCTCGCTTTCGGAGAGGGATATAGGGTGAGGCTTTTATTTAAGCATGGAAAAATACTCGGCAATTGGCCCTAAGACCAGTGCAGGGAAGTATGATAATGCGTTAAGAACTATTATTACGGCAAAGGTCATGGCGCCAAAAGTTACCGTGTCTACCTTAAGCGTACCTGCCGACTCGGGGATGTATTTCTTTTTGGCAAGCAGCCCTGCAATAGCAATCGGGCCAATAATGGGCAGGAAACGGCCGATGATAAGTATCACACCGGTAACAACGTTCCAAAAAATGTTGTTGTCGCCCAGGCCCTCAAAGCCCGAGCCGTTATTGGCGTTTGCCGAGGTGTTTTCGTAAAGCATTTCCGAAAAGCCATGATAGCCGGGATTATTCAACCATGCAGACGGTTTTACAGCCCAATCGGCATTGCCAAAGTTGGTAAACACATAGCTGGATAAGGCTGTACCCGCCAATATTAAAAACGGACTAAGCAAGGTTATAATAGCGGCTATCTTAACTTCGCGCGCTTCAACCTTATGACCCATAAACTCGGGCGTGCGGCCAACCATTAAGCCTGATATAAATACCGCTATAATTAAATAGATAAGATAATTAAGTATACCTACACCGCAACCTCCAAAAAAGGAGTTGATCATCATACCAAGCAACTGCCATAAGCCGGTTAAAGGCATGGTACTATCGTGCATCCCGTTCACAGACCCGGTAGATACAATGGTGGTGAGCGTGCTCCAGTAAGCGGTAGCCATAGGCCCAAACCTTACTTCTTTCCCTTCCATTGCGCCCGTATGTTGGGTGATGCCCATTTTGGCAATGGCAGGGTTGCCGCCCAGTTCGCTGCTGATGGTTGGTATCATGAGCAGGAGCATACCAACGGTCATCACACCAAAAATTACCCACCCCAGTTTTTTACGACGGATGAAATACCCAAACGCCAGTATCATGGCTATAGGGATGATCATTTGCGAAATAATCTCTACCATATTGGTTAGGTAGCCGGGATTTTCGAGCGGGTGTGACGAGTTGGCGCCAAACCAACCGCCGCCATTGGTACCCAGGTGTTTTATGGCGATGAATTGTGCCGCCGGGCCGCGCGATACATTAACTGTATCGCCCTGTAAAGAAATAAACTTATCCTTACCGGCGTAGCTGGCAGGGGTACCACTAAAAGTAAGTATCAGTGCAACTACTACCGAAAGCGGCAGCAATAAACGGGTAATAGCTCTTATAAAGAAATTCCAAAAGTTACCCAGGTTTTCGGTTGTTTTATCTCTGAAAGCTTTAAACATAGCTACCGCTGCGGCTATGCCGGTTGCAGCGCTTGTAAATTGCAAAAACATCAATATAAACTGCTGCGTTAAATAGCTAACACCGGTTTCGCCTGAGTAGTGCTGTAGGTTACAGTTAACCACAAAGCTAATGATGGTGTTAAAGGCAAGGTCTGGCGTCATGCCGGGGTTGCCATCGGGGTTAAGGGGCAGCTTATCCTGGTAAATTAGTACAAAAAAGCCGTAAACCAACCATACCGAATTGATCATTAGCATGGCTTTTAAAAACTGTTTCCAGTTCATGGGCTCGTTTTGGTTAATGCCCGATAGTTTATAAATGCCGTTTTCCAGCGGTTTTATAAAGTCGGTCCAAACTTTTTCGCCTGCAAACATTTTGGCGAGGTACTTACCCAGCGGGATGCCTATAAGCAGGGTAATAATAAAGGAAGCTAAAATTCCAAGTAGTTCCGTGTTCATCTTTAGTTAAAATTTTTCGGGTTTAAGCAGTACATATACCATGTATATGAATACCGCGATTGAAATGATAAATAGTGCGATCATGGCGATTAAATTTTTTCGAACCAGTTGATAGATTTAAAGAATAGCCAGCAACAGATGAGGATGGCCAGGAATAGGATTATGGTGTTCATTTTACAATGTTTTCACCACCATTGGCAAAGCCAGTTCCAGTAATTGATAATGTTATATAAAGCATTGATAATTAAATATTTATAATATTATTGACTGTGCCAAAAATATTTTAAAACAAAAAACCCTTCCAAAATGGAAGGGTTCATTTTTATTATGAATATGTTTTTTAGCTAAGCTTATAATCGTCCAGCTTGCGGTAAAGCGTGGTTAGGCCAATGCCCAGCAGGCGGGCGGTTTCGGTTTTGTTGCCGTTGGTATGAGCAAGCACCTTTTGAATGTGCTGCCTTTCTATATTGGCCAGGTCGAGGGCGCTATGGTCAACGCTTTCATATTTAAAGTCCACAGGCAGCAGGTCGGTTGTTAAATTATCATCAGCCAGTATTACTACCCGCTCAATCACATTTTTTAACTCGCGTATATTGCCCTTCCATTGGTGCCTGTTAAGCAAGCTTAAGAATGCCTCGTTCATTTTGAGCATCGGTTTGCCCGTTTTAGCTGCAAAATCCTTTAAATAATAATTGGCCAACAGTTCAATATCGGCCTTGCGATTATTAAGCGATGGCAGCGAAATGGTAAACACAGATAAACGATAGTATAGATCTAACCTGAAGTGGCCCGCCTCAGCTTCTTTCTTAAGGTCGCGGTTTGTAGCGGCTATGATGCGTACGCTTACCCGGGTGGTTTGCGTATCGCCCACTTTAATAAATGTTTTATTTTCCAGTACCCGTAATAATTTGGCTTGCAGTTCGGGGCTCATTTCACCTATCTCATCTAAAAATATGGTGCCGTGCTGGGCTTCTTCAAATAAGCCTTTCTTATCTTTAAGCGCACCGGTAAAGGCCCCGGCTTTATAGCCAAATAATTCGCTTTCTAATAACTCTGCCGAAAAGCTGCTGCAGTTTATAGCTACAAAAGGCATAAGGCGCCGTTCACTTTCATAATGTATTGCCGAAGCGAATACTTCTTTGCCTGTGCCGGTTTCTCCCAAGAGCAATACTGTGGTGTCTGTAGCGGCCACTCTTCGGGCCAACGATATAGCCTCTACAATAGCCTTGGAGTTGCCAATTATATTGTTAAAACTGAATTTGCCAATAGTTCTCTTTTCGGCCTTGTAAATGTGCCATTGGCGTAAGGCCTTATCCATAGCATGGTTAACCAACGGGATTATCCTGTCGTTATCATCACCTTTGGTTATATAATTAAAGGCACCGTTTTGCATGGCCTTTACACCATCGGCAATAGTGCCGTATGCGGTTAGGTTAATTACCTCAACATAGGGCTTTTTTTCTTTAATGGTTTTTACCAGATCAATGCCGTTTACATCGGGTAACTTCACATCACTTATTACCAGTAATACATCTTCCTGTTGCAACAGCTTAAGGCCCTCTTTACCTGTAAAGGCCTGCAATACACGAAACCCCTCTAAACCAATTATGCGCGATAGCAGATCATTTAGCTTTTTTTCGTCATCTATGATCAAAATGGTGTTTTGCATACGTTGGTTATTTGGAATGAGGCATAATTAATTATGCAATATTATAGCTTTATTCATTCTAATAAACATCGGGCGCACAATTTTTTTGGGGGTAGATTTAATCCCATTGGGGTTACCGATAACTAACCCGGGGTTAAATTTCTTTGTACAACACCATTCCGGCGTGATATAAAATGCCATCCTTAAATTCCCCGTCGGCGGTAAAGCCGGTATCATCAAGATAATCAATGTGGTTCCCGGTAATAGTATAACTGCCGCGATACGCGCTTATGCGGGAGCCTCTGCCTTCATCATATCTGTTGCCGGGCAATAATTTATGCCTGATGTAACCGTCGGCAGTTACCCAGGTGCCAATGTATTCTTTGGTGTCTTCAACTATTTGTATTGTGCTCATTTTTTTAATGTTTAACGTTACAAAGGTCGAACGTTATGCAAAATTGAAGATAGCGAGTATCAAATAATAAATTGTAAATATCAAACAAAGCTGCTGCCCGCAAAGGAGTTGTACATTAAGCCGAATAATTTACATTACTCTAAGTAGCGGTCGGGGCTTCAATTATAAGCCGACCTGAATTGGATAGGGGATACCCGGGTTTTTATTTTAAATAACCTGCTGAACGACTGCGGGTGTTCGAACCCTAACTGATAGGCGACTTCGCTTATGGTTAAGTTGGTTGTAGATATTAGTTCCTTCGATCTTTCTATCAGCTTTTGGTGAATATGCTGTTGCGCGTTGAGGCCCGTGAGAGATCGCAGCATATCACTTAAATAGTTAGGCGTGTAGTTCAATTGCTCTGCCAGGTACTGCACAGTTGGCAAACCCTGTTTTACCGGCTTATCTTCCTCAAAATAGGTGTTCAGTACATCTTCCAGCTGTTGCACCAGGCCATTTGTAACTACCTGGCGGGTTAAAAACTGCCGTTTATAAAAACGTTTGGCATAGCTCAGCAGCAACTCTATCTGTGAAATAATTACCTCGTGGCTAAAGTCATCTATCCGGCTGTTAAGTTCATCGCGTATAATGGTGTAAATGGCAAGCATAGTTGCCCTTTCCTGCTCCGACAGGTGCAGCGCTTCGTTTATAGAATAGGAGAAGAATCCGTATTTTTTGATCTTTGCAGCTAAGGGATAACCCAGCAAAAAATCCGGATGAATGATTAACGAATAACCTTTGTTGCCATTATATCTTTTAGCACCGCCCACTACCTGGTTAGGCGCGGTAAACAAAAGGCTCCCTTCATCAAAATCATAATAGCCCTGGCCATACCTGAATTTACCGGCCACTTTTATAATAAAAGAAATTTTATAAAAGCTTGTTACATAAGTATCCGGTAGCTTACTCATATCAATTTGCCCGTTAGTAGCATCTAACAAACTAATTAACGGGTGTAACGGCCCTGGTATACCCAACCTGCGGTGTAGTTCGGGTATTGATTCCATTTTGCCTTTTTTGGGCGTTTCGGTTTTCATTTTTTTTGAAGTTAGCAATAAAGCCGTATAAATATAAGCGATGACGGTAATGCCACCGCTTATATTCATTTTACTAATTATATTACCAGGGCATTGGGCCAGTGGGCCCTGTGAAAGTAGCGGTTGGGCCATCAGTCTCCAGCGCCACACGTACAGGTTCGCGCGAGCCTACTTCAAGTGAATCGGTTCCCTGGAAATTGTTTAGGGCTGTAGCCGTAAAACCGGGGCTTGTAGCATTTACCTTAATGTTTTCTTTTTCCAGTTCAAGCGCAAAGGCTACTGTAACCGCATTTAAGGCTGTTTTTGATGCGGCATACACTACATTAAAGTGCTCCCTTG
This sequence comes from Mucilaginibacter lutimaris, assembly GCF_042676625.1. Taxonomy (NCBI): domain Bacteria; kingdom Pseudomonadati; phylum Bacteroidota; class Sphingobacteriia; order Sphingobacteriales; family Sphingobacteriaceae; genus Mucilaginibacter; species Mucilaginibacter lutimaris. Next base: position 76,072 of record NZ_JBHTIA010000013.1, on the reverse strand, counting down.
CCCAGCAGTCGGGGCCGGTGATCCAGGTAAGCGAGCCTAACCCGCTGGATACATTTACAATGCGGGCGGCTGTAGATTTGCGCAGCAAAGGCAGCATAGCCTGGGTAACCGCAATTACACCAAATACGTTGGTTTCCCATACGGCGCGTACTTCATCAAGCGAGGCGGTTGTGGCATGGCCATCAGCCAATACTTCTTCTAAAGTGCGGCCGGGTTTACCTGCATGAGATATTCCCGCGTTATTTACCAGCAGATCCAGCCTGCCATTTTCCTCTTCTATACGTTGTGCAGCGGCGGTAATTGATGCTTGCTGGGTAACATCCAATTGAATTGCACGCGCGTTGGCGCCAATTTCGGCAGCCGCTTTTTCGCCGTTGCTTAAGTTACGCGAGCCTACGTAAACAATATATCTGTTGGCAGCAAGCGCTTTAGCTATTTCATTGCCAACACCCTGGTTAGCACCTGTAACCAAGGCTACAGGCTGGTTGTTTGTTGATGATTGCATTTGATTTTCCATAAGATTTGTTGTTTGTAATGAATAAACAAATATCATGCTCCCGTAGCAAACCATATTAACCAAACCAAGGATGGTTGTAACCAAAATGCCTCCTATACATTTATAGATTCGTTACCAGGCCAAATAAAGACCTGCTAATGACAAAAAAGGCTTGCATACCAGTATGCAAGCCTAACTTCATTTTAACAGTATGTTAAATCAAATAAGCGATTTGAAGTATTTATAGCCCAGTTCAAACGGCCTGATGTTGTAATCAGTTTTGCCGTCAATGGCCATATCGGCTATGATGCTTCCAAGCAAGGGGATAAATTTGGCTGCCCAGCCTGTTCCGTAAATAACTATGTTTTCGTGATTATGTACATAAGGAGGGGCGAAGTCCAACACCAGTTCCTTGTCTTTTATCTTGCTCAAAGCAATAAGGCAGGTAGAAGTATAAAGCGGTATAGGTTCGAGCCCTGTCATGTGGTTTTTAACCCATTCTGTAGTGTATTCAAGTTCCTGCTTGTTAGGTATGCCCGTTCGCTGAGAAGGGTTTGCCAGCTCTTTAATAACAAAGTCGGGAGCAACACGTATGTATCCCGGGTGGTCCCATTCAACTTCGGGGAAGCCGTAAAACTGGTTGCCGTTATCGCCTATATTATTCTGGAACACAAACCATGTTGGATATTGGATTTTGGGATCTACCTTCTTAAAATACGCCGATGACATTTCCCAGTACGTAACCTTTATATCAAACTTTAACAGGTTTAATACATCATTTATGTAAGGCCCCGGCGTTATAACAACCTTAGCTGCCTGGTAAGTACCTTTAGGCGTGGTTACGTAAAATATCTTATTTTTTTCCTGTATGCGCGTTACGGGCGCGTTTTCTTCGAGGTGTACGGTGGGGTGGGCAATGTTCAGTTCCAGCATCGTTTTTAAGGTTAGCGCAAGGTCTATACTCGCGCCATCCTTTTGAAATATGCCCGTATAATTATCCGGCAGGCCTTTAAAGCGGTATTTTTCTTCCACCTGGGCCGAGGTTAGGGTATCGTACTTTACACCAAGGCTATCCATAGCCAGTTTTGCCTGCCCAATGTTACCTTCGGTAGAGTGCACGTTGGGGTCGCCAAACCAAAGGGTCCCCACTTTATCCATCAGCGGTTTGGGGGTGCTTTCCTGCAGCTTGTCCCAGTAGGGCATGGTATCTAAAGCCATTTGCACCATATACTTATCAGGATAGGGCACCCTGTACTGACGCGATATTCCCGCCGAGCTTCCGCGCTGATTTAAAAAACTGAACCGCTCCAGCACCAGCACCGAAGATTTTCGTTTACCCGCCTCGTTTGCTGCCGATAAACCAATGGCCCCGCCACCAATAACGATGACATCATAAGTTCTTTTCATTTTTGATGTGTTTGTTTACCAGCCTAAATAATATTTTTCTGAAAGCCACTCCGGCAGGTTAAATGAAAAATGATCGCGAAGTATTTTCTCTGCTTCGCAAAAAGCACCTTCTACCCATCCCTGCTGGTCGGAGTAGGCCTCGCCGCAGATGTATATTTGCTCGGCTTTGCCGGGGTTGCGCATATATTTCATGGTTTCCTCTATATTATAAGCCGCTTTCCATGCATGGTATCCGGCACCATATGGGTCGTCTGCCCAGTCTTTATACAGCGCAACGTAAGGCTCGGGTATTTGCATAGCGCCATGTAATTCCCGTACTTGGCTCATGGCTTCGGCTACCATTAGTTTAGATGCTTTATCTTTTAGCGGTGTTAAAGTCTTCAGTTTTGTAAATTGGGTTGCATGTGGTTCAAAGTCCTCGTGGTTATCATCAAGGGCTTTCCAAAAGGTAACTGTACGCATATCGTTATAACTCGATAAAAAAAGAGAGTGAGAATTATCGGGGTCGGTGCCAAAGTAGTAGCATTGCCTCATGGGCAGGTCGGTAATGGAATGGCCGGAATCGGTCCCCAGCATACTTTTCCACCAGGGGTATTCAAAGCCCATCAATAGTTTAAATGATGGCTCCATAATAACCGATTCCAGGTGATAGTTAAAGTCTTTATCGGTAAAGGGCAGCCCGGTTTGGTCGAGCAGTTCAAGCGAACGGCGCGGCATAGCCAGCATAACCTTATCGGCAAATACGTTGTATTCCTGGCCGCTTTCGATATTTAAAAACCTTAGCGTGTACCGCCTTTTACCGTTCGTTGAGTGCTTAACCGAGAGCAACTTGTTTTTTGCCCATATTTCGGCGCCGGAACTTTGTAGGTAATGCTGCGCCAGTGCGTAGGCTATCAGGTCATACCCACCCTCAATGGTTTTATAGGTTACATCTGCGTTCGAGAAATCGCCCACCATGTAGGGGAATGCTTCGGCGGCGTTCCAGTTAATGGTGTTAGAGAAGTATCCGCCTGCTTCGTCAAGAAAAGTGTATCCTTCTTCGGATATCTGATCTTTAACCAAATTCCAAAAGCCAATATCATTCACTTTTTTGCCTTTGTAAGGCCCCTCAAAGCAATAAGTTAGGTTAGGCTTAATATCATCCCACTGCCTGGCATCTATGGTAAAGTTGTAAGTATAGTAACCGGTTTGACTAACTGTACTGCCATATTTTTTCACAAACCATGGGTCGGCCGTTAATACTTCGTAAATCACTTTATTAAACAGCTGGTCGGCACTAAAGCCCTGGTCATCATCATTTAAATAATACCGGGTTTGGAAAGTTGTGCCGTTATCCTGCGCTTTTTGCCAGGCGTTTGCCCTAAACCTTTGTTTGCGTAAGTAAAACAACAGATTAGCAGCTTCGCCCATGCTAAACTTTACCGGCGTTAATTCGTCTGCAAAAACCTTTTCTATAAGTTGGGTAACAATTTGTTGAGAGGAAAGGTACCTCATGCCACCCAATTCGCCCGAAATGGTCATGCCGGGCAATACTACAGACTCCAGCCTGCCGCCAATGCGGTCGCCCATTTCAAAGATCTGCACTTTTTGGGGCGGTTGCGCCTTGCCGTGAGTTGTGCCGGTGCGTAAACGATAAGCCGAGTAGAGGCCGGACAAGCCGGCCCCTACTATAGCTACATCCAACTCTGCATCCTTTTTAAAGCCTGTATTAAGCTTTATCCTTCTTAAATTATTGATAGTATCTTTCATAACTGTGATATGAAAAGGTTAGATGGTTTTATTATGCCTGTTATTATAATTTATAGCTGCGGAACGCCGGGTGTTTCTGTTGTGCTTTCTGCAGATACTTCTGCCGAGAACTTCACGGCACTTTGGGTAACTATTTGTGGCATACGTTTTAAGGTGCTAACGGTTATGTGTGGCCAAATAATTGGCTCTACTGTACCGGCAGCCGGGAATACCAGGTTTATGGTTTGCGAATACTGCAAAAGTTCGGTTTCGCTGCCACCGGTTATATTCTCTATCCAAAATATCGCGTCCATAGAGGTTGCGGTAACATTGGTTTGAATGAACGGGATGTTAAGAATCCCGCCGGTAGCGTCGGGGTGCTTGGTAGACATATCCAAAACCGTCATATCGGTTATAGATCCGCTGCCAACAATGCCATCTAAAGTTGTTTTCAGGAAGCTATTAGGGTCGGATTGCGCAAACTCAGGGAACTGCGGCACACCAATGATCTTGTCATTATATCCTAATGCTGTAATTGGACTGCCATCCAGGTGAACGCATTCGGCAGATATATTTTGAAAGAAGTTAGTGCCCGGTGATTGTACATCTATCGACCTGCCCAGCGCCAAAACAGCGTTACCATGCGGTATGGTGCCTAAGCGGGCAATGTTGAAGCCACCATTAAAATTGGTAACAAAAAGTATCAGGCCTGTTTCGGCGTGTATTACCTGGCCATTACCAAAACCCCTTGTGTTGCAAAAATCGGTATCGCAAACGCTTATGATCTGCTGCTCGTAAAACAAGCCGAATATCTGCTGGTCAAACTGGTTGCCGTTAATAACAGGACCACGGTTACCTGCACTAACAGCTACGGTAGAAAATTTAAGGTTTTCTTTATAAGGGATCACCTCAAAAATAAACCCACCCGGGCCGGGTACCGATATTACATTCCATCCGCTTGGGGTGGTGCCGCCGGTGGCCGTATTTATTACTACGCTTTCCCATTCGCCTACCAATTGTTTCAAAGGCCCAAGTTCCGACTCGCCAAGTGTGTCTGCAGGTACAAATTGTGCACCCATGCCAAAACGTTTTAATTGTTCGCTCATTTTGTGTAAAGTTTAGGTTGTTATTTATTGATGATATTTTGATAGTCAAGCGAATGGGCGGCGTCGCGGCGGCGTAGGCTAAGGTTTTCATGCGATGCTTTGTTAACAAGCGCGATGATCTGTTTCTGAATGGTAGGATGGTACAAGCCACCCGCACCTTTTTGTGGTAGGGGATTTTTCATGATTACAGTTTAGGTTTTTAAATGTAACCATTAGTATAATCATTCGTATTAATTATATGAAAAACAGGTATTTATACGTGGTTTTGCAGGGTGATTTTACCCTTTTGAGAGGGGTGGGAACGCTCTACGAATAGAGATGTAGGCTTGCCGGATAGAATGCTAATGAACTATACCAGACAGTTAAAAAGAATTACCTGCCCTCGCGTTCACGATGAGGTATTTATAATGGTTTTGTTACCGACTGAATTTCAGTAATATAACATCTGAAAGGTGTTTGGCTAAGGTTATAGACCCTTTAACCCCGATTTGATGCGGTTGCGTTTCTTTTGAAGGTAATCTTTGGCTTGGTCTGTTAACTCACCGGTTGCAGCATCTATTTCGCTCTTATTGCGTTTATAAAAATACCTGGCGGCGCCTGCTACCAAAGCGCCAAGGGCTACCCCAATTAAAAGGCCCTTTTTACTTTCTTTTTTGAATGGATTTTGCATAACCTAACTTTAACGATATATACTTACAGCTTTAAGGCATAGCAAATTAGCTGTTTATATAGTTAAATACAACCGTTAAACTTAATTGTTTAGGGCGTGTGGGGTTACTTTAAAAAATCATTCATGTATGCAAACAGGGTTTTGGTTTGCTCCATTAAACCTACATGGCTTTGGGCAGGCACAATAGCCAGTCGCGACTTAGGCATGGGAGCCATGTCGGCAGACACGCCACCACCCAGTAGCTGGTAGGTTTTCATTAGCTCCACCTTGTCCAGGCCGTCGTTATCACCTGCTATGAGCAATACCGGTGAGCTTATTTTAGCGATGTTATCGTCGCCCATGTCGAATGGCTGGCCTGCGAACACGATCATCTGTTCAATAAAGTTTTTCCATTTGGTTTTGTCGGGTGCCACGGCGTTGTATGCGGTGTGCATGGGGCTGTTGTCGAAAATTTCGGGGGTGAATGATTTAAACGCGGTGGCTATCTGCGGTAACCAGCCGGTGCTTTTATAGGTAGAAGAAATAATGACCAACTTTTTAACCCTTTTTGGATATTGTATAGCAAACTGGTAAGCTACCGAGCCGCCCATGCTATAACCCGCTACATCGGCGCTGTCAATTTTCAGGTAGTCCATAATGCCGGCTACATCGGTTGCTAAATTAAGGTGGGTTAGTTTCCTGTCCGAGTATGGCGTATGCCCGTGTCCCTGCATTTCAATGGCTATCACCTTGCGGGTTTTTGACAGTTGGGGGATCATCTCTGCCCAGTTGCCCGCTATGGTCATGAATGCGCCGTGCAGTAAAACCAGCGGTTTGCCCTGCCCATACACCTCATAGTAAAGTTTAATGCCGTTAACCGGCGCGTAGCCACCGGCCACAGGTTTGCTTTGCTGCGCGTTAGCCTGCATTGCTGTAAAAAGTATAGCCGCTAGCAGCACAAGTGTGGAGGCGTAAGATGCTTTAAATATTTTCATGTTTAGATGGATTTGTTTGAGATACAAACATGCAAGATATTTACGCATTCCCGCGCTGTGTAAAAGCGACGAAATAGGGGTGAATTGCGACAGGGGGGATGGTAATGTGTTAATGTCGCTAGAAGCAGTATGTAATATAATTGTTTAATCAGTGTATCCTAACTCTTTTAAATCTTTTTTTTTCATATTGCGAAGAAGTAGTTCTTTAGGATTTGTCGGAAATAAATGCAATTTGTCTCTGAAAAAAATAAGGAATAATTTATTTATCACATAACCAGTCGTGTTGAAATTAGACTTCCATATACCAAAATCCCTTTTTGATATTTGTTTTGATTTAACAGATTCCATATTAGATTGAAAATAGTTTGGAGTTTCTGCATGTATGTGTTTCGAAAACATCTTCCAATTACTAGTAATTTCTGTAATGAGATTGTTTGCAGTTTCTGTTTTTAAATTAGGATGTTTTTTCAAATAGTTTGTTAAATCCTCATGTTTGATTCTAAAATCGCCATTTCGCCATTGAAAATATTCTATCTCGTGTTGGTAAAAATATATAAGTTGTAAGGACAGCTCAATTACACTTCTAAGATGCATATGAGCGGACCGATAATGTCCAAAATATGAATGGAAAAAAGACGCATTAATATCTTCGTGAATTTCCTTTAGAATTCCATCTAAATTTTTTATGCCTATATTATTTAAGGAGAGTAACCAATTTTTAAATATTAACGTTACAGCATAACAGTTCGTCAATTCTTTTTCATCATATTCTGAGGTTGTAGAGTCCCAAAAAGCTTTAAAATCTTTAAAATATAGTGGGATGTCTCTTTTTGCCTTTAATAACAGTTGTGCGTCCATTTAAATATTTTTTATTATATCAGCCCATTTGCTAAAGGTTTCGGCACTTATTATTTGTTGCTTGGATTTGCTGGTTCTACTTGAATGAATCATTTCATTTCTAATAGACAGGACTGCTGACTTTAGCTGCTCTTTAAGATCAGGTTTTGATTTTATTCTAGATATAATTCTTGATATTGTAGTTTTTCGCGATTCTTTTTGATCTTTAAAATCTAATTGCAAACGTGAATTGGCGAAATCAATAACTTCGATAATGGTAGGGAACGCTTTTTTATCTTCCAAGAACGACTGTATTATTTCCAATTTCTTGTCAAATGTTAAATCTTCAGAAAATAACTTAGTTTGGCTATTTATTTTGATAAATTGCTTGTAGTTTTTTATAAATATTTTAAGCGAGGAAGTGTCCAAGCCCTTTTTTTCTAACTCGCTAAGCTCAGCAAGAGCTTCTTCAAGTTTTTTTAGCGCTTCGTTTTCCATTACTCTTCAATTTTCCGAATTATTTCCTTTACTAAATTCCTATAAGATTCCACACCACTACAGTGCGGAAAAACTATTGTTGCTGGCTTGCTTTGTGCTACAGCTTTACTAACTTGGGTGTTTTGCGGAATTACCGTAGAAAAACAATGTATTATTTTTTTTCTACGCAAAGCATCCATTTGTTCTGCGTGAATTGTATATCTGCGATCAACTTTGGTAAATATAATCCCCAAAAACTCAACGTTACAATCTCGGAAACTTTTTTTCCATTTTCTAACACGGTTAACTAATAAAGGCAATCCAATTGCTGGGAAAATTTCGGGGACAACCGGCACTATAATGTAATCACTAATAATTAAGGCATTTTGAGGTGCCAAAGTTAAATTTGGAGGGCAGTCAATCAGTATAAAGTCATATTGCAGATTTGCTTTATCAAGTTGATTTTTTAATACACTTTCTCTCGCAGGCACTGGGCCCAAATCTAAATCTAAAAAAGTAAGTTCCAAGTGTGATGGGATCAAATCCAAATTTTTAATGCCGCCGGCGTTGCTAATGATAGCGTCATTAATATCAAAATCTTCTTCCCGGGATGATGAGCCTCTATTCATTCCAAGGACGTCCGCTATTGTTGCCGTGTCTTTTATTTTCTCCCATTGATCAAGAGTTATGAAAGATAAGGTCGCGTTTGTTTGCGGGTCTAGGTCTATGACTAAAACCTTTTTACGATGTTCTTTAACTAAAAGGGCAGCAATCTCCACAACTGACGTTGTTTTGCCTACCCCTCCCTTCATATTAATAAATGAAATTGTTGTCATGTGATATAGGTTTAATTGGTGGTCTATATTAAACATAATAATTGACTATCTTCTAAAGATTTACAAAATTCAGAAGAATTAGTCTTTCCTATATTTAACAATACAAATACTTGTATTCAAAGCATACTCAATTCCCCCTCAGCTGGCGCAGGCGTGCCGCGTATGCCATAATTCAATTTTATTACCCCCTCCCCCTTATTTATTTAATAACACGCCCCTAACATTCCTGTTATACTAAGCCCGTAGCTTTATATTGTTAAACATAAAACAAATGGAAATGGGATATTCATCGCTCGATCTGGCAATGCTACTTATTGCGGCATTTGTAATATGGGCCGCCTCGCGCGTACCGGTAAAACGTACCCACGAACAAAAGAGGCTGATGAGGCCGCGGCTAAAACACAAGAACCAGCACTCGCATTCGCTGTAGCAGTGGGGGAGTTGGTAGCAGGATTTATTGTGAAAAGGAGAAGCCTTGAAAAAAATTAAGGTCGCGTTTTTTGCCGATATACTGGTAGAAGATTTTGACGGCGCGGTGCGCACCATATACCAGCTTATAAAACGGATAGATACCACCCGGTTTGAGTGCCTGTTTATTTACGGCGCCGGGCCCGATAAGATCTTAGCGTTCGATGGTATCAGGGTACCCAAAGTATCTGTCCCGCTTAATGCAAGCTATTCGGTAGCTTTGCCGGTGCTAGCCCAAAAGAAACTGAATGCCAAACTACAGGCTTTCGGTGCCGATATTGTTCACCTTTCTACGCCATCTTTCCTGGGTAATTTCGGGCTTAGCTATGCCAACCGCAACGGTTTGCCGGTCATCAGCATTTACCACACCCATTTTATATCTTACGTAGATTATTACTTTAAATATGCCCCTATACTCATTAATGGCGTAAAAAAACGCATAACCAAAGGCCACAAAAGTTTTTATAACCGGTGCGATAAGGTTTACGTACCCTCAGAGAGTATTAAGGGCGAGCTTTGCGAAATGGGCATCGACCCCGCCCGGATGAAGATCTGGAAACGGGGGATGGATATCCGCCTGTTCTCGCCATACAAGCGCGGTCGTAACCTTATCAAACGTTTAACGGGTAACAGCAACCCCACTATTATTTTCGCGAGCCGACTGGTTTGGGAAAAAAACCTCGAAACCCTTTTTAATATTTACGACTTGATACAGGAGCGGGGCACGCCTGTTAATTTTTTAATTGTAGGTGATGGCATAGCGCGCCAGGCCTGCCAGGAACGCATGCCTAAAGCAACCTTTACCGGTAAGATAGACCACCAATACCTGTCTATACTGTACGCCTCTGCAGATGTGTTTGTGTTCCCTTCGGTTTCCGAAACCTATGGCAATGTGGTGGTAGAGGCCATGGCATCGGGCCTGCCTTGTGTAATTGCCGATGGCGGCGGGTCTAAAGATTTCATCGAGCAGGGCATCAACGGTTTTAAGTGCAGCCCCTATAATGCTGCCGATTACGTAGAAAAGATTGAACTGATCCTCAATAACAAGATCATCAGCATACAGCTATCTGCCGAAGGCTTAAAAATAAGCAGGCAGTTAAGCTGGGAGCAATTGGCGCATACCTATTTTGAGGATGTAAGTAACCTGGTATGGAAACGGAGCGAGCCGCGGCTAAACGCCGGGCCGGATAGTGGTAGCGGCGCTTTAGATATCAGCGAGGGTTCCAGGCTGAAAGCATACGCGCCGCGCGCCATTGCTTAACATTAACTTAATATTGAAACGGTTAATTTGTTAAGGTTTGCTAACCGTTAACAAATGGCTAAACGTTTATTCCTGCTTTTGTTTTTATTTGGCGTATGTGTCACGTGCATTACCCGCGCGCAAGATAAGGAGTTGCTATCTACCCGTTCGCTCAGCCAAAAACATCCCGATTCGGCACTTATCATCCTCAAAAAACTGCACGCGCAGGCCATTGACAGGAACGACCCGCTTACCGAAGGCGTATGCCTGCAGCAAATGGGGCAAATTTGTTATAACCAGGGCCACTACGCCCAGGCACTGGAGTTTTATTTACATGCCGATAAGATCTTCAGCGCCGGCAAAAACCCGGACAGGCTGGCCGCCAATACCGGCGAGATAGGGGTGTTGTACTACTATAACAAACAACTGGACAGGTCGCGCGCCATGTATAACAAGGCGCTAGCCATTTACCGGCAAACCAACAACCTTAAGGGCCGGGCACAAATATTGGGTAACATAGGCCACCTTTACGAGAAAAGTAAGCAGTACGATAGTGCTTTTTACTACCAAAACCTCGCGCTCAAAAACTTCACCAAAGCCAATTACAAACAAGGCGCCGCCAAAATTTACGAGAACCTGGGCAGCATTTACGAGGACCTGGCTAAGTACGATTCGGCCTATGTTAATTTCAACCGTTCGCTGCGCCTGTACCAGGAAGAGCATAACGATATTGGCACCATTGAGGTCATCAATAATCTGGGCGACATCCTGCGTAAAACGGGTAAGTATGCAGAAAGTATTGTAGAGTCGCGCAAGGCGATGGCCATGGCGCAGCAAACAGGCAACGTTTACCAGCTGGCATCGTGCAGTAAAGACCTGGGCAAGGCCTACGAACTAATGAACCGGATGGATAGCGCCTACCACTATGCCGAACTAAGCCGCAAGTATTCGCTTGAGGTGTATTCAAAAGACGGGGTTAACCAAACAGCGTTTTTACAGGTGCTGTATGATATAAATAAAAAGAGCGACGAGATAAACCGCCTTAATAACATCCGTAAAATAAACCGCATTATTACGGTGGCTGTGGTTGTAGTGGTGGTTTTGTTAGTGATACTGGCACTGGTAATATTTAGCCGCCAGCGTTTTAAAATAAAAGACCAGCTTGCGCTTGCCAAACAAAAAGAAGCCGAGCACGAACTGATGCAATTGGAGTTAAAGAACCAGCATTTAGAAGAAGAAAGTTTGAAGCAGCAGCTGGATGTTAAAAGCCGGGAGCTATCTACCCATACGCTTAACCTCATTAAAAACAACCAGTTTTTAGAACACCTTCGCGGCAGCCTGCAGGCTATGGTAAAAGATGATAAGCGCGACCAGAAGAAGCAAATGCAGCAGCTTATCATGCAGATAAACGAGAGCTTTAACCACGAACAGCACTGGAAGGAGTTTACCACCGCTTTTGAACAGGTTCACCAGCAATTTTTTGATAATATTAAAAAATACAGCAGCGAACTTACTTCCGCCGATATGCGCCTGATTGCCCTGCTGCGCATCAACCTCGATTCTAACGATATAGCCACTCTGTTGGGCATCTCTACCGATAGCCTGCGTGTGTCGCGCTACAGGCTGCGTAAAAAATTGAACATTCCGCAAGGCGATAATTTGACGGCATTTATACAGGCGTTGTAGGCCTCACCTAAATCTTCTCCAAAGGAGAGGACTTTTCAAAATGTTATTTAGAACCCTCTCCTTTGGAGAGGGCAGGGTGAGGCTACCGTTACAAGACGCTCCCTCGAAGCTGTTTTTTTAGTCCTTTCACCCGCTTAACATTTTGTTAATGTAACGGTAATGAAATCATAACGGCGTTTTTAAAACACCATATATAGTTGATAATCATGATATTAGTAACGATTGTTGCTTTTTAATATACGGGTGATGTAACGGTGTTGCCTTTCGGTAACGCCGTAAATTTTTTTTGTGATGGGATGTAACACACCTTTGCGGCGTCAAAAATAAATAAGGACGTTATCACACAACAATGAATAAATTTTTACAGATCCTGTTACCGCTGCTATTTTGTGCTACTATAGCCGGCGCGGCAAAAATTAAAGGCCATGTTTATGATAAACATTCGGGAGAGGCCCTTGTAGGTGCTACCGTTGTTTTAGAAGGCACCGGCAAAGCCACCAGCACCGGGCTGGATGGCTCGTTCGAGATAAAGGGGGTAGCCACAGGGGCAGCAACTCTCCGCGTTAGCTACATTACTTATAAAACCGTTACCACACAAATTACCGTGCAGGAAAAGGACAACGACCATGTAAAGATCTACATGGAAAGTGCCGCGAAAGACCTGGGCGAAGTTACCATTCGTGCCACGGCAAGCGGCTCTAACGAGCGCGATGCCCGCCGTATTGAACAAAACGCCACACAGGTAATGAATATCGTATCGGGCCGTGCCATTGAGGTTTCGCCTGATCTGACCGTTGCCAATGTGATGCAGCGTGTATCGGGCGTATCTATAGAACGTAACAGCAACGGCGACGGTCAGTACGCCATCCTTCGTGGTATGGATAAACGCTATAACTATACCCTGGTTAACGGCGTAAAAATTCCAAGCCCCGATAACAGGTACCGTTATGTGCCACTCGATCTTTTCCCGTCGGACCTTTTAGACCGGTTGGAAGTATATAAAACCCTTACCCCAAACCTTGAGGGCGACGCGATAGGCGGTGCTGTAAACATGGTGATGAAGAACGCCCCCGATCATTTCCAGATCAATGCCAACATCGCCACAGGTTACAGCCAGTTATTCTTCGACCGTGATTTTACCAGCTACCATGCATCGGGCATCAACCATAAATCGCCTTATGATATAAACGGCAGCAAGTACAAAGCAACCCAGGCGGATTTTTCTAAGGGTACTTTTGACTACACCTCTAAAAAGCCCGCGCCCAATATGATAGGTAGCATGTCTATAGGCCAGCGTTTTTTTAACAGTAAGCTGGGCGTTGTTTTGGCAGGTAGCTATCAAAATACCTATCGCGGCAGCAACAGTACATTCTATAACTCGGAAGTTGTTGGTACCGATGATTATGCCAAAGTTACCAGCAAAAGCTACCGCGAATATTCTGAACAGCAAAAGCGTTTAGGCTTGCATGGCAAATTAGATTACGTGTTCGACAGCAATAACAAGATAAGCTTATACAATGTATATGTCGATCTTAAGAACCAGCAATTGCGCGACCAGGTTAATACCACCTATAATGGTGTTTACAGCGGCAGTAACGGCAACAATGCCGAGTTGGTTTACAGCACCCGCAGCCGGTTAACCGAGCAACAGATCTACAATAGTACCCTGCATGGCGATCATAAGTTGTTTGATGGTAAGTTTAAGATCCAATGGTCGGGTGTGTATTCATCCGCTAAAAACGATGTGCCCGATAATGCAACGGTAAATCTTAACGCTTTAAAAACAGGCGACCAGATAACTAAGTTATCCTTAGTGAACACCAACCCTATCGAAAGGCGCTGGGAGCGTAATACAGACGAAGATAAGGCCGGTTACTTAGATCTTACATACACCGTTAAAGCAGCCAATGATAACAAGATTGATTTCATGGCTGGAGGTTTATATCGCGATAAACAAAGAAGCAGCTATTTAAACAAATACAACCTTTACGCGAAGCAGGTACCCGTACCGGGTTCGGCTACAGGCGAAATGAGATCGCCGCTGTACGGTGTGGATTTTGCGAATTACACCGACCTTAACCTAGAGGTGAGCAACCCACAGGGTGGCGTAAATAACCCGCTTACCTATGATGCGTTTGAGAAAACAAGCGCCGGATACGGTATGTTCAAATTTACATCTAACAAATTTGAGGTTATTGCCGGTGCAAGGGTAGAGCACACCAACCAGGGGTACAACCTGCTGTTTACACAAGGCGAAACAAGGCCCGTAGGTAGCCAGGTTTATACAGATGTGTTGCCAAGCGCCAACTTAAAATACCATTTAACAGACAAGGCACAGTTACATGCATCGTATTATAAGGCATTGAACCGCCCGGGTTTTTACGAGATAGTACCAAGCAAAATTGTTAACGAAGAGTACGAAGAACGCGGTAACCCCGATCTTAAACGTGCTCATGCCGATAATTACGACCTGCGCTACGAGCTTTTCCCGGGTGCATCAGAGCAATTGCTAGTAGGCGCGTTCTACAAAAGGATAAAAGACCCTATAGAGTTTACCTTCCAGTCGGACGCGACACGCCCGCAGGATATTTTTTATACCCCGGGTAACTTTGGTACAGCCAATAACTACGGTGCCGAGATCGATTACATCAAATTCTTTAACAAATTTGGTATCAAGGCAAATTATACCTACACCCATTCGCGCATTACCACGCCAAAAAAATCAAGAAGGATAAATGAGACCACGGGCAACCCCGAGCCATTTTTGGTTGACCAAACCCGCCCGCTTTACGGGCAGTCGGCACACGTTGGTAACCTGTCGTTATTGTATAAAGATACCAAGCACGGCTGGGATGTACAGTTAGCAGGTGCTTACACCGGCGAACGTATCAACACCGTATCGCAATTCCTTAACAACGACCTGTGGCAAAAAGCATTTGTGCAGGTGGATGCATCGGCCGAGAAACGTTTTAAAAATAACATCAGCGTATTTGTAAAAGCTGGTAACATCGTAAATACCCCAACCAAACTTTACATAAAGGGCACCAATGCCGCTAATAACGATATTAAAGAGAACCTGGTATCAAACGGCCAAACGCTTATCCGTAACGACAAGTATGGCCAAAGCTACCTGATAGGTGTAAGGTATAAATTCAATTAAGCTAATAACAAGATATTCAAACATAACGAGATGAAATTAAAACAGATTTTAGCAGCTTTAGCCGTAAGCGCACTGGCGTTTACAGGTTGCCAAAAGGCTAATGAAGGCGTAGATACTTCGCCAACGAATGGCTCGGCCATAGGCGAGGTATCGGGCGTGTGGACAAAGGGCAGTGTACACGAAATAAAGGGCGATATTATTATCCCGGCAGGGCAAAGCCTTACCATTGAAGAAGGCGTAACCGTGTTAATGGATGTAACGGCTAAACCCGAGATTGTGGTGCAAGGTAACCTGTATTCGTTAGGTACGGCAGATAATCCTGTAAAATTCACCGTAAGTGATGTTTACCGTACCGCCGAAAATAAGTTTGGTAAATTGTGGGGTGGCATTTTAGCGGGCCCAACCTGTGCCGAACTGGTGCTTGACCATACCATATTAGAGTACGGTGGTGCAACAACATCAGATGCTTCAACATCTGTAAAATTAAAACTTTATAAACAAGTAGCTGGTGAAAACCTGCCGGCGCTTTGGTTCTCAAACGTAAACGGTAAACTGATCGTTCAAAACAGCATCATCCGTAACTTTCAGGAAGATTGTACTTACATTGAAGGTGGTAAAAGCATTTTTGCCAATAACATATTTTACACAACCGGTTTAAGCGGCGGCGAGGCCATGAACTTTAAATCGGGCTGTTTGGCCGATGTTGCCTTTAACCTGGTTTTCAGCACCAATACCAACGCCCTAAAACTATCAAACGCGGGCGACCGTACCCCACAAGCCTACATTGTAGCTTATAATAATACAATGGTGAATACCGGCTGGAGAAGGCCGACCGCTAAGGGTGGCTCGGTTTGGTTAGAGTCTTCGGTACATGCCGACCTGTATAACAACCTTTTTGCTAATACACGTTTCGGTATCAAACGCGACCCTAAAAAGTTGGAGGATAACCGTTCTAAAAACGATTATAACTGGTACTACGGTTTTGATCAGGCAACTGTAGATCAATTTCAATTGGGTAAAAATGACATTGTACCCGGCGGGGCAAACGACGTTAGGGGGACTAAAGCAGGTGATAATGATCCTAAGTTTGTAAACTATCCACTAAACAATTCATTAACAAGCCCCGATTTTAATACCGCATGGGATTTTCATTTACAGGGTAACTCACCTGCTTTAACCAAAGGTACCACCAACTTTTTCCGTAACCATAAGGCCGGTATAACCACATCTAACGGTTTTACTTATGTATCGCCCGAGCCTGCTACTTATATGGGTGCTTACGGTATTAAATTGTAAATATGAAGAGACGTAATTTATATTCTTTTGCGCCCCTGGCCCTGCTTACCTTAATGGGTTGCAAGCCGGCGGTTGATACCAATGCCATAAAGCCGGTTATTGTTACCGAAGCCGTTAAGTACGATACAGACGACCCTGCTATTTGGGTTAACAAAGCCGATCCGGCCAAAAGCCTTATTATCGGTACAGATAAAGATGCAGACGGCGCCTTGTATGTATTTGATTTGCAAGGTAAGATAGTAAAAGATAAAGTAGTGCGCGGCCTGCAGCGCCCAAACAATGTAGACCTTGCTTACGGTTTAATGCTTAACGGCAAACCAACAGATATTGCTATAATTACCGAACGCATCAGCCATAAGCTGCGCATCTATTCCCTGCCGGATATGAAGCCGGTTGATAAGGGCGGCATTGATATGTTTGTTGGCGAAACAGGGATGGAGTACCGCGATCTGATGGGTATATCTATTTATACCGCAAAGGATGGTAAAATGTACGCCATAGTAGGCCGTAAAAACGGCCCCAAAACAGGCGGGTACATCTGGCAGTATTTACTGGCCGATGATGGTACCGGCAACGTAAAAGCTACGTTGGTACGCAAGTTTGGCGAGTACAGTGGAAAAAAAGAGATCGAATCTATTGCGGTTGATAACGAGTTGGGTTACATCTACTACTCCGACGAGCAAACCGGGGTGCGCCAATACTATGCCGACCCTGAAAAGGGCAATCAGCAATTGTCCATATTTGGCACCACAGGCTTTAAGGCCGATCATGAAGGCATCTCTATTTATAAACTAACGGATAGTACGGGTTATATTTTGGTGTCCGACCAGGGGGCAAACCGTTTTCAGATCTTCAGCAGAGAGGGTACCAAACAAAACCCGTTTGAGCATAAGCTGTTAAAAATGGCCAACGTGCAAGCCACACAAAGCGATGGCTCTGAAGTGGTAAACGTGCCTTTAAACGACACCTTTAAACACGGCCTTTTTGTCGTGATGAGCGACGACCGCACCTTTCATTATTACCGCTGGGAAGATATTGCCGGCAAGGAGTTGAAGATTAAATAGTATTTAGTCTGAAGTTCTAAGTCTGAAGTCGAAAGTCTTTGGCTTTAAGTTGGTGTTTGGTGGATGCCGAATCAAACTTAAAGTTAAAGACTTTTTTGCTTATACGTGAGATCGACTAAAGACTTCGAACTTCAGACTTTTCACCATCCGGTTTCTGCTGGAAACTCCACACTAAATAAAACAAGGCGGGCAGGATGAACAAACTACCAACTAATAAGGCTATACCAAGTGCAGTGATGGCTTTTTCTGCGCCCTGATGCTCAATAAGGGAAAGATGGCCGCCATTTTTCAGGATGATGATATTGGGGTAGTGCTTATAAGTGGTGGTGAGCAATATCATGGTCATCTGGAAACCGGCCAGTACACGGATAATAAACCGTTTACCTTTGGCGATAAGGTACCATAACGCCACCAACGAAATAGTTGCCGCGCTAACCGCGGCCACACCAATAATGTTACCAAACACCCATTGCACCAGCGGAATGTTCTCTTTTACCGAAGCTATAAACACTACCGAGCCTGCTACAACCGCGGCAATATTCATAAGCCTTGCCTTGCGGATAAACCTGTTGCGCTCTTCCTCGTCATTGGTTTCGCCAATAAGGTATATAGCTGCTAAAAAACCGCACAACGCCACCGTGAAAAAGCCGATAGCAACCGAAAACCAGTTAAGCCAGCTGTAAATGTAGGCATCCATAAAGTTGGTGGCGTTAGGATCAACTCTGCCGGATACCGCGCTGCCTGCTATGATGCCCAAAAACAAAGGCGTTATAAAGCTGGAGTACACAAAGATCTTGTTATAAACCTTCTGCATGTTATCATGCACGGCATCATAATTCCTGAATGTTAGGGCGGTACCCCGGGCAATAATGCCCATCAGCATCACCGTAAGTGGGATATGCAGGTAGGTAGACATGGTGGCATATATCACCGGGAAACCTACAAAAAGTATCACGATAGCGATGATGAGCCACATGTGGTTTGCCTCCCAAATAGGGCCAATGGCATTGTACATGATGCGCCGCGTACGCGATTTATTTTTATCAGACGTGAACATTTCAATAATGCCCGCCCCGAAATCGGCCCCGCCCATAACCAGGTAAAGCAGCAGCGCCACCCATAAAAATACTATTACAACGTATATCATGCTAAATATCATTAATTATCTGTTTCTGCTCCCCTCTTGAGAGGGGCAGGGGTGTGTCTCTACATGCGACTAACAGACCCCTGCCAACACACATTCCCTTGCTCACCCTCTCGAGAGGGGATTGTCTTGCTTGTTTATCGAAATCTCCCCTCTTGAGAGGGGTAAGGGGTGTGTCTCTACATGCGACAAACACACCCCTCCAACACACGTTCCACTGCGCCCCCTATCAGAGGGGATTGTCTTGCTTGTTTATCGAAATCTCCCCTCTTGAGAGGGGTAAGGGGTGTGTCTCTACATGCGACAAACACACCCCTCAAACACACGTTCACTGCGCCCCCTCTCAAGAGGGGAACTAAAATTAAACCGCTTTATCGTATATCTCGGGCACCATTTTAATCTGCCTGTACAATAAAAAAATCACCGCCAGGCTCAGCGTAAAGTAAACCGCCGTAAACAGATAAAACGAATAGCTGATGCCCGGCATTGGCGTTACGGCATCTGCAGTGCGCATAACGCCCTGTATTATCCATGGCTGGCGGCCAACTTCGGTAACCGTCCACCCGGCCTCTACGGCTATAAAACCTATGGGTGTTGCCCAAATAAAAAGCCTCAAAAACCAATGCTTCTCAAACCAGCTTTTCTTTTTCCAAAGGGCAATTAAATAGATTACCCCAAGCCCCATCATTATCATGCCTAGGGCCACCATTATCTGGAAGGCATAATGCGTTACCGCGATAGGCGGCTGGTCGGCTGCCGGGATCTGGTCGAGGCCCTTCACGGGCGCCTTAAAATCGTCATAAACCATAAAGCTCAGCATGCCGGGCAGTTCAATAGCATAATCTACTTTCTTATTTTTTACATCGGGTATACCGCCAATAATAAGGGGCGAATAGGGTTTGGTTTCAAAATGCGCTTCCATGGCGGCAAGCTTGGCGGGCTGCCTTTTGGCCACCATCTTGGCCGATATATCGCCGCTTAAGGGCTGTAATATGGCTGCCACCACCCCAAATATGGCTGCAATTTTAAATGCCCGCATGTGGAAGTTTACGTTTTGTTTGCGTAATATCATTAGGGCATGCACGCCCGCAACAGCAAAGCCTGTTGCCGCGAATGCCGCTACCGACATGTGCAGCGCCTGCGAGAACCAGGCCGGGTTAAACATGGCTTTTATGGGGTCGATGTTGATGTAATTGCCGTTCACCAGGTCGAAACCCGCGGGGCTGTTCATCCAGGCATTGGCGGCTACCACCAGTATGCCCGATGTTAAGCCACTAATGCCTACTACAACGCCGGTAAACCAGTGGAACCAGCGGTTAAACCTGTTCCAACCGTAAAGGAAAAACCCTAAGGCTATGGCTTCAATAAAAAAGGCTGTTCCTTCCAACGAAAAGGGCATCCCGAAGATAGGGCCGGCATGTTTCATAAAAGTTGGCCAAAGCAGGCCCAGTTCAAAAGAAAGCACTGTACCAGATACCGCGCCCGTGGCGAAAAATATGGCAACGCCCTTGCTCCAGGCCTTGGTTACGTTTTGATAGACAGGGTTGCCTGTACGCAGCCACAAAAAGTGCGATACTGCCATAAAGAATGGCATAACCATGCCTATGCACGAAAATATGATGTGAAAGCCCAGGGACAATGCCATTTGCGACCTGGCGGCCATAAAATTATCCATAGTGCAAGTTTAAGTACTATGCAAACGGTAATGCGCATAAATTGCACACTTTTAGCAATTTAGAACGAATAATAATTAAATATTATTTAAGCTTGTTATTGATATTTTAATATTTAATGAGTATCGATTGATGGGGATCCTGATGAACGATCAGGAATGCGTACTTAATTTTTTAATTAAGTCGTTTGACGCCGCATCGGCAGAAATCCCGTAGCCATTTACCAGCGTGCCTTTAATGTCATCTTTGGTTGATGATATAGCATAAAGCACCGCCTCATCATCGGGGTTGGATTCTCCCTCAAAACGGAATACGCCGTCTATTTCAAAATCATCCGGAGATAATTGGGTGTTGTTGGTATGGCATACCAACAGATCGTCCTGGATGTTGAAATCTAAGGTGTAGCCTTCTTCTTTTAGTCCGTTAATGGTTTGCGATAGGGTGCCGTAGTCTGTTTTCATGGTGTATGATGTTTGAGGCTAATATCGGCATTTAGACTGATTATCGGTTGGGTAGAGATAAAACCCTGTTCAATGAAATAGGCCCCGAGCCGATGAACGCGAACATAACCAGCAGCACACAGGCGAAAATAGACAGCCATAAGTCGGAATTGAGGGTGGTTTTAAAAATATTGATAAAGAACACGGCCCCGATCACAATGGGTAATTGCAGGATCGAAGACAAACGTGTAAGTAAACCGAGGGTTATAAGGATGCCACCTGCCAGGTGCATAAATGTGATATAGTACATCAAAATTTCTAATGCCGCAGGCGAGAGGTTTATAAGGTTTTGCTCCTGAATAGTATATTCCAGGAATGCCATGTTATGAAAAAAACCGTAGCCTTTTAAAAATAAAAAGATGCCTAATGTTATCCGCAACAGGTCCAAAATGGCCGGGTGGTGGGTATCGCCCCAATGCTCAATTTTGTGTATCGCATTCATAATTGGTATTTTAATTAAATAATTAAGACTGGGTATAGCAGCCTGGCAGCTGTTGATTTTGCCCTTTTATAAAGGTAAGGATGTTTGAGGGAGATATGCAAGAGTGGGCTTATGAAATAAGGCACACGTGGCATGCGTGCGCCAGCAAGGAGCAATCTCTTTGCTATACAGTGCTGATAATTAGTTTTTCATTAGGCGCGGCAGTGTAAGTTTCTGAGATTGTGGATGTTCATTTCTTTTCTCTCAAAAGAAACGAACCAAAGAAAAGTCGCGACTGCGCCACCTTCTGTGAAGGTTAGTGCTGCTGCAATGCCTGTACTACCCGAATGTGACAAGGTCGCCTTATAGATGACGTTCCGTCTGTTCATTTTTCTTACACAAATTTCAGAATGCAAGAATAGTGGTGGGTTTTACACCCATCGCTACTTTTCCGCCGTTGTTGTATTGCCACCAAAAATCGTATCCATAATAGACAGGGAGGAGAAGATTCCCCTCATACTAACGCACAGTACGTACTTTGTTCGTCCAACTGACAATGTTCTCGGTAGTATTTTGCCTGAGAAGGGTGAAGATTTAAATCAAAGCACGGGAATACCAAGTGTAAACTTAATTAAGGATTAGCCAATATGGGGTGTCCCATTCCGTCCCGTTTTTTACAAAATGGGACACCCTCGTAAAAATACATATGTTATTTATTATTAATCAGTTAAGGTGATTTTAGACAAGTGTTACTTAAACTAAAATTGAAAACTGAAATTCTATAATATTTTGATTATCAATAATTTGTGTTTTTGTCTCGCGCAGTGTCATAAATAGTGGGACAGTACGGGACAACGGGTTAAAAACAAAGCCGCCCTCCTGGCGGAAACCAGAAGAAGCGGCTTATCACTCATCACTCATCAATGGGTATTTTTATTTCCAGCCACCGCCCAATGAGCGGTAAAGATTGGATACGGCGCTGAGCTGCGCACGTTTGATGGAAGCCAGTTCCAGTTCGCTTTGTAGTACGTTACCTTGCGCGGTTATCACCTCCAGGTAAGTTGCCAAACCATTTCTGAACAACATATTGGCATTGCCTGTTGCCTGCTGCAGGGTAGTAACCCTGTTAGCTGCTATGGTTTGCTGTGCTTTTAGTTTTTCGATAGATACCAGCGCGTCAGACACTTCGCCAACGGCATTTAATACAGACTGGCGGAATTGTAATACGGTTCTTTCGCGCTCTACTTTGGCAACTTCGTATTGCGTTCTTAATCTTTTTTTGTTGAACAGGGGCTGTGTTAAACCACCTGCAACAGTACCAAACAACGAGGCGGGGATATTAAACCAATTGCTGGATTTAAAGCTGTTGACACCACCACTGGCAGTAATGGTTAACGATGGATACATATTTGCTTTCGCTATACCTACCTGTGCATTGGCATAAGTTAATTGTAACTCCGCGCTTTTAACATCGGGCCTGCGGCTCACAATAGCCGATGGTAAGCCTGATGGCAGGTTATCTGCAATTTGCAGGTTACTAAGGGTATTGCTGCGTTCAATTCTATCCGGCAGGGCGCCTGTTAAAATACGCAGGGCATTTTCTTGTATGGTAATATTTTGCTCAAACTGTGGTACCAGCTGTGCCGCTGCCTGGCGTTGTGCTTCGGCTTGTTGCACGGCTAATGAAGTTACCTGGCCTGCATCAAACTGTAAACGTATAATGCGCAGGGTACTGTCGTTAAGTTTCACATTTTTTTGAGCGATGGTTAATTGCTCGTCAAGCATCAGCAGGTTATAGTAACCTTGCGATACACCTGCAACGATATTAGTTTGAATAGCCTTTTTGGCTTCGTTAGTTTGTAAATAAGTTACCAAAGCGGCTTTGCTCTGGTTACGGATCTTGCCCCAAATATCAGCCTCCCATGATAGGCCAAGGTTTGCCGAGTAATCTTCGATGTGCTTGGTACCTACGCCAAATGCGCCAAGGCTCAAACCGTTAAGGCTGTTATCGCTCGGGCGATTGGTGCTGGCTGTAACATTTAGGTTGACGGTAGGGGTATAGTTCCACTTAACTTGTTTAAAAAGCAATTCTGCCGCTTCTATGTTCTTTACCGCTATTTGCATGTCGTAATTGTTGGCAATAGCGCTGTCGATCAATTTTTGCAGGGTAGGCTCGGTAAAAAAGTTTTTCCACTGTATATCGGCAATACTGGTAGTATCGGTGTTTTGCGCCGCATCTCTAAAGGCTACAGGCAGCGCGGGTTTAGGCGTTTCAATATCTTTTGAAACTTTACATGCGCTTAATGCCAGTAGCAGCATAAAGGCGAATGTATTTATATGTTTTTTCATTGTCTTATATTTAAAATCTCTTGTTATCAATTGGCGATTTACTCACCCGGTCATCGGCCTCACCCAAACCCTCTCCAAAGAAGAGGGCTTAAATTTTTTACCTTCTTTGCGAAGCAGAGAGGGTCGACCAGCGAAGCGTAGTCGGGGTGAGTAAACTCTTAGTGTGCTTCTATCGCTTGCGCAGGCTGGGCATCGGGGTTGTAATTTTTATCCAGGTGCCTTGATAGCGGTGTACCACTAACCTTTTCCTGCAAGTGTTGGAATATCACGAACAGTACCGGGATGATCAGTAAACCTAATATTACACCAGACACCATACCGCCGGCAGCACCAATACTGATAGAGTGGTTACCCTGTGCAGACGGGCCGGTGGCAATACTCATCGGGAACAAGCCAAATACGAAGGCCAGCGATGTCATCACAATTGGGCGGATCCTTAGCCTTGCAGCTTCAATAGCCGAATTAACCAGGCTCATACCGGTGCGGCGTTTCTGCACCGCGAACTCTACAATAAGGATGGCATTCTTAGCCAGCAAACCGATGAGCATGATAAGCGCTACCTGTACGTAAATGTTGTTTTCTATACCGGTTAAGCCAAGTACGGCAAACACACCAAATAAACCTGTTGGGATAGAAAGGATAACCGCCAATGGCAGGATGTAGCTTTCGTACTGTGCCGATAGCAGGAAGTAAACGAAAACCAAACATAACAGGAACACTACAGTAGACTGCCCGCCCGAAGCGATCTCCTCGCGGGTTTGGCCCGAAAACTCGTAAGCAAAGCCCGAAGGTAATTCCTCTTTAGCGGTTTCCTCTATAGCCTTAATGGCATCACCCGAGCTGTAACCCGGTTTGGGAATAGCATTCACCTCAATAGAGTTGAACAGGTTGTAACGGGATGCTGTTTCTGAACCATACACACGGGTTAATTTAACCAGGGTGTTGATAGGTACGGTTTCACCTGCTTTATTCTTCACAAATACACGATCGATAGTTGTAGGGTCGGTACGGTCGGCAATATCGGCCTGTACAACCACGCGGTAATACTTACCAAAGCGGTTAAAGTCCGAAGCCTGCGCGGTACCAAAATACGCCTGCATGGTAGATAAGATGTCCTTAACATTTACACCAAGCTGGTTAGCCTTTTCGTCGTCTATTTCTAATTGTAATTGAGGGTAATCGGCTTTGTATGATGTAAAGGCGTAGGCAACTGCCGGTTTTTGCATCAATTTAGCAATAAAGTTATTGGCAACGCCGCTAAACTTATCAAGCTTGCCGTTGGTTTTATCCTGCAGCATAACATCCAATGCCTCTACGTTACTAAACCCGGGTACGGTTGGGAAACTGAACACAAAGAATGTTCCGCCCGGTACAGCACCTAATTTACCACGTACAATGTTTTGAATCTCATCAATGTTCTTTACATCGCCACGCTCATGCGTAGGTTTCAATAACAGGAATATAACACCTGCCGAAGGGCTGCTTGATTGTGTTAAGAAGTTGAAACCCGATAGCGCGGTTACGAACCTTGCTGATGGCAGCGATTTCAACTGATCTTCCGCTTGTTTAAAGATCTTGTTAGTACCGGCCAGCGATGTACCAGATGGGGTGGATACCGCTATGGCCACAAAGCCCTGGTCTTCGGTGGGGATAAAGCCGGTTTTGGTACGGTTCACCATAAATATGGTAGCAACAATAACTAACCCAAGGCCAGCCATGCTTATCCATTTATTTTTAATAAGCAATTGTAATCCACCAACATACCTGTTGGTAATGTAGTTGAAACTGCCGTTGAAGCCTGCATAAAATTTTTGCACAAAGCCTTGTTTGGGTGCATCGTGCCCACCTTCTGTGTGCTTGTTTTTTAAGAATAAGGCTGCAAGCGCCGGGCTTAAAGTTAAAGCGTTAACAGCCGAGATAATAATGGCTATAGCCATTGTTAACGCAAACTGTTTGTAAAATATACCGGCAGAACCACTCATGAAACTTACCGGCAGGAATACCGCCGCCATAACCAGTGTAATGGATATGATGGCGCCGGTTATTTCGTGCATAGCTTCGTTGGTAGCTTTTTTAGGGCTAAGGCTTGGGTCATGCTCCATTTTGGCGTGCACAGCCTCTACCACCACAATGGCATCATCTACCACAATACCGATGGCAAGTACCAGCGCAAAGAGGGTTAATAAGTTAATGGAGAACCCAAACAACTGCATAAAGAAGAACGTACCCACAATAGCCACCGGAACGGCTATAGCAGGGATAAGCGTAGACCTGAAATCTTGCAGGAATATAAATACCACTATAAATACAAGTACAAAAGCCTCTATCAGCGTATGCTCAACTTGTTTAATAGATTCATCAAGGTCTGTTTTGGTGCGATAGAACTGGTTGTATTTGATGCCAACCGGGAAGCTTTTTGAAGCCTTCTCCATCAGCTTATCGATCTCTATCTGGATCTCGTTAGCGTTAGAGCCCGATAACTGGATAATACCGATGATAACACCATCTTTACCGTTAAGGTTGCTATAACTGTTGTAAGAGTATGCGCCTAACTCAACACGCGCTACATCTTTTAGATGTAATACAGAACCATCTGCATTGGCGCGGATAGCTATGTTTTGGTATTCTTCGGGTTTTGTGAGTTTACCTTTGTATTTTATTACATATTCAAAAGATTGATCGCTGCGCTCGCCAAAACGGCCTGGTGCAGCTTCAATGTTTTTATCCTGTATGGCCGCCATAACCTCGGCAGGGGTAATTTTGTATGCAGCCATTTGCGAAGGGTTTAACCAAACACGCATGCTGTAATCCTTAACCCCGCCAAATACCTGTGCCGAACCTACACCCGGGATACGTTTAATCTCGGGTACGATGTTGATCTGCGCGTAGTTGGCAACAAAGGTAGCATCATACTTTTTAGGGTCGTCGGTGTAAATGGCCATCGCGCCAATAAAGCTGTTTTGCTGTTTGGTTGTGGTAATACCATACTGTACAACCTCGGCAGGTAACTGGCTGGTAGCCTGCGAAACGCGGTTTTGTACGTTTACAGCTGCCTGGTCGGGGTTGGTACCTTGTTTAAAGTAAACGGTTATACCAAGCGAACCATCGTTACTTGCGGTAGAGGTCATGTAGGTCATGCCTTCTACACCGTTAATTGCTTCTTCCAGAGAAGGTGTTACCGAACGCAGGATGGTTTCGGCATTTGCGCCCGGGTAAACCGCGGTTACCAACACGGCCGGAGGGGCAATGTTAGGGAAACGCTCTAAGGGCAGTTTTGTTAAGCCAAGTACCCCAACTATCACCAGTAATATGGAGATAACTGTAGAGAGTACCGGCCTTTCTATGAATTTCTTAAACATGATCTTTTATTTAGAGAGCCAGGATATAAGGAAGCAGGAACCAAGACACCATTCAGCATCGTCCAATTTCCTCATATCTTGTTTCGTGATTCTTAAATTCTTGTGTCTTTGTCAGGGATTAGTTTTTTGCTACAGCTACCGCTTTATCGGCCTGTTTTTGCGGGGCAATTACAGAACCTTCCTGCAATTTATCCATGCCGCTTAAAACTATTTGGTCGCCGGCTTTTATGCCATCTTTAACCAGGTAGTTCTCGCCACTTGTACCAATAATGGTTATTGGCAATTTTTTAACCTTGTTACTATCGGCAAGGGCGTAAACAAATACTTTATCCTGCATTTCAACAGTTGCAGATTGCGGCACTATTAAGGCGTTGGTATGCTCCATGCTCAGGCGTACTTTACCGGTGTTACCAGAACGTAACAAGCCATTAGGGTTTGCAAAGGTTGCCCTTACTGTAATAGCACCAGTGTTTTTATCAAACTGGCCGTCAATTACATCAATTTTACCCTGTTTATTGTATTCGGTTCCATCTGCCAATAGTAACCCTACTGATGGTACGCGTTTAAGCTTATCTTTTAAAGTTTCGCCCGGATATTGTTCTTTAAAGTTTACAAAGTCCTTTTCGCCCAGGGAAAAGTAAACGTGTACATCGTGCACGTCAGATAATTGCGTAAGCGCTTCAACATCCTGTGGGCTAACAAGGCTACCTTGTTTTTTTAACAGACGGCCAATATAACCGCTAACAGGTGCTTTTATTAAGGTATAACCTAAGTTGATCTGCGCGGTTGCCACGTTAGCCTTTGCCGATTCTATATTGGCTTTTGCTACCTGGTAAGCCGCTTTAGCTGTTTTTAGCTGATATTCCGATACTACTTTGTTGGCAACCAGCGGTGTTAATTTGTCTACCTCTATCTGCGCGTTGCCCTGTGCTGCTTCGGCCGCGTGTAAGCTTGCTAAAGCATTGTTTAATGCTGCACGGTAAGGCTGGTCGTTTATTTTAAATATTGGAGAGCCGGCAGCCACAAAAGCGCCTTCGTCTACAAATACCTTGTCTAAAGTACCGCTAACCTGCGGGCGAACTTCAACATTTACAGTGCCTTCTATAGATGCAGGATATTCCTGGTAAGTTGTTTGGTTGCCTGTTGTTACTGCAGCTACCGGTAATGCCGGTGGCGGCGGTGCCTGCTGCGCCTGCTGTTTGGGCCCGCAGCTGAATAGTGATATGGCGATAATTGCCGCTAAGATAATTTTCATGATGATTAGTTTTGATGGTGAGTTAATAGGAGTGAGCGCAGCCCTAAGACTGTTGATATATATGGTGTCGGTTGTTTTCGTTGTATTGTGCATTGCTTGTATGTATTGTTGTATTCGATATTTAGATGTTTGAGTTTTTGCTTAATTATCACCTTAGCTAACCACAACAATAAGAAGTTATTAACATTGGTAGATTATTTAACACTGTTAAATAACGGAGTGAAGAAGTGATTACAGTTTTCATGAGCTTTGAGTTTAACTTTTAAATAACACTTTGAGCAGTACTGTTATTGTTTGTAAGCAGCACTTAAGATATATACGATATTAAGGTGTGATAGACCTGATGATACCGGTAATAGCATCCCTTAATACCTGCCTGTTAATTTTATCAGAGTCGCCACGGTCTAACAAGTTTATAGAAACCAAACCATGCACTACCGACCAAAAAGTATAATACTTGGTACAAATAATGTCCGACTCCAGGTCTTCGATATTCATCAACTCGCTGATAGAACCGGTAATAATATCCCATGGCAATTCGGCCTCGGGCAAATCATTCACCATTTTACAGGCACAACTGGTTGTAATACCAAACATGCCCTGGTAAAGTTCTTTATTAGCAAAAGCGAAGTTCCAGTAAGCAAGCCACATTTCTTCTAACTGGTTTCCCGGCGAGGTATGCTTATCTTTAGCTTCCTGCAATTGCTTTGCAAGTTTTAAATAACCCTGGCGATAAAGTTCTAATAATATAGCCTCTTTGTTGGCAAAGTACTCGTAAATGATTGGTGCGGTGTATTCAATAACATCCGCTATTTTACGCATACTTAAAGCCTGCCATCCCTCTGCTTTAACAATTTGTAAAGCGGCATCCAGGATGTTCACCCTGGTTTCCTCTTTCAATCGTAATATCCTATCCTTGCTGGCCATTTTATTTTACCCTATTAGATTATTTAACAGTGTTAAGCAAATGTACAACGGTAAATAACAAACCGTTTCATCCTAATGTCATTTACTTAAGCGTTTTAAACTTTTTTTATTATTTTTATTCTATGCAGTTATTGTCTTCATGAAACTTTACAAGCTTCAGCATAACTTCAATAGCAATTTCGTAATTTTTAGTACCTGCAACCTTTTTATATTGGTTTTCGAGAGCGGCGACCTGGTCTTTTAGGTTGTGATAAAAAGCTTCGCCCTCAGTTGTAAAATATAACATTACCACACGGGCATCATCGGCGCTTTTCTCGCTGCGCACCATATTAATAGCTTCCAGCTCTTTAACCATTTTACTGGTAGCCTGCTTGCTAACATTCATTTTAGCGGCCAGTTCGTTATTAGAGATGCCTGTTTTACCAATGCTCATAAATAACGGCAAATGCGCGCTGTTAAATCCCGGCTGGTCTATAAGGCAAAGTTTTTTATTCATCCACTCGTCCAAAAGGCGTTTAAGCAGGTATATCAGCTTAGGGGCAACCTTTTTGGTTTCTTCGGTTATTACACAAGTTTCTGCCATAATAGTATTACTAACAATTAAAAGTCAACCAGGTTTACGAATATAAATTAAAAGTCGAATTTCACAAAGAACCGTACACCGTATCTTGGTGCGCCCGGGTTATCCAGGTAAGTAAACCTCTTTACAAAATCTACACGTAGTAATTTAAATATGTTACCTATACCAACGCTACCCTCAACATATGGTGTGCTGCCCAGTGCATAAGTACCGGCGCCGCCATTCAGTGCACCCGGGAAACGTAGTAGCGATGGGTCGTTATTTGGGTTGTTTTCGCTGCGCACACCACCCCATAAGCTTTTTACATCTATTATTTCGCGTAATTTCAATTTCTTTAACAACGGAATGCGGTTAAACAAAAAGCCGTTAAAGTTATGATCAATAGCGATGCTGGCGTAATGGTCGCTCACAAACTCCTGGAAGTTCATTAAGTTATATGATTGCAGCTGAAAAGCATAGGTTTGGTTGGCATGGTGTATATCTAATAACGGGAAAGGCACCTTACCAAACACAACTCCACCCTCGGTAGTAACATCGGTAAAACCTAACTGCGACAGGTAGAAACGTTTGCTGATGTTACCCATCACGTTTTGGTAATTGTATTCGCCGCCAAATAAACCTTTAATACCTTGTGTATAGTTTAAGGTAAAAATGGGGTACTTATCTGGTATAGGGGTGCGGTATAGTTTGCCCTGATAAAATTTTTCGTGCGGTGCCCAACGGATCTGTGCCGATAATTCGGTGGTTTGGATCAGGTTAACATTATTTAAAGCGCCGCTTGGCAAAATGTTTTGGTATTGTAAAGCGCCTGCTGGTGTTTGGTTCCATTTTTTGAAACCCAAAGTGTACGATAAGTGATTGATAAATTCGTGCACATAATCAAACCTAAAGATGTCGTTATACAACCATATATCATTGGCACCTCGTTTAAATGATAACAGGAAGTTGCTTTCCTGAACAAACTGTAATTCCTGGCCCGGTATTTTAGTATCGTGCTGGAAGCTTGCCCTGATGTAGTTTTGCGGGAACGAGTAAATAGATTTATTGTTAAGCGAGTAGGTACTGCTTAAAAAGTATTTAAATTTTTCATCGCGTACACCGTAGGCGCCATAAGTTTCAAAATAGTAGCGTTTGCTTAGGGTAGGAGTGGTACGGCCACCCAAGCGAACACGGAAACCTTCTACGGGATTAAAGCTGTAGAATGTGTTGGCCGGGCCAACCTCAAAGGTGCCAAAGTTTTTATAACCGGCTAATACCAGCGTAGCAATATCCATTGTTTTTTTGAAAGAAGGGATGGTTTGCAGGCTATCGATGTTTTTATAAATTCCGGCAGATACCGCGTCTAATGTATCGGGACGGGTCATTTGCCAGTAGGTATCATCTTTGTCTTCGGCATTAAGGGCTACAACCTGTGCCGGGCCTTTATATGTATCGTTTGTGCGGGCGTTATTTATAACAAAATTGTTTATTGTAACCAAACGCTCACCGTAAATACCGCCGCCTTTTTCTTTGTTTATACCAAACTCAATTTTAAGGTCGCTTTGGTTAAGGTGGTAACGGCCATCGTTGTTTTTCTCAAAAGAAAGGTCGGCCTGCATTTGCCTTACAAAATTAAGGTTGATGTTTTTGTTTACCGTTAAATGCGCGTTTTGAACGGCATAATTGCCATCCATGGTAATGTATATTTTACCTTCAAATAAAAGGTTGTTGGTATTGCGGGGAGTAAAGCTTAGCTCAATAAGGTTTGGCTGTACATCCTTCAAGGTATCGGTAATAAAAAACTTGTAAAAATCGGGCGAGCTGTTGGCAATTGGGCTTAACAGTTGGTTGCTTAACAGCGATACGTTGTTATCATAAATGTTAATATCCTGGTACATACGGTTAAAGTATGCGGTAAGGCCTTGGTTGTCTACAAAGTTCTCGTCGTATTTTACCTGTTTGTTGGCAGTAATTATCTGCTTTTTAGCGTAAGGTGCCTTGCGGAAATAGTTATCAGATGTTTTTTCTTCCTGGTACATCGGTAACAATATTTTACCACCTATAGCGGTAGAATCCTGCTCGCGGAACAAGAACTGATAATTTTTAAAGATCTTTTTATTACGGAATTTTTCACTCAGGTTACTTAACGAGAAATTCATGCGCTCGTATTGTTTATACTCGGCATAATTATAATTCTCAACCTGGTTTTGCGCCTTGTGGGCAATTACCTGGCGTATAAGTTCAACGGCGGGGTTGTTCTTGTTGGTGTATTTCTTTTTCTTGCCAGACCTTACAATTACTTCGCTTAACGAATGATTATCTTCGGTTAGGGCAATGTTTATAGTTTGATCCTGACCCGGTGTAATATTATGTGTTACCGAACGGTAACCCACAAATGACACCCTGATCTGGTTAATGCTGTTATCATTAGTTGTTACTGTAAAACGGCCCTGGGCATTTGTACCTGCCGCGCCTTGTGTAGTACCGGCAAAAGTTACCGTAACGTACGACATGGGTTGCTTGGTTTTTGCATCGGTAACCACACCACGCACAATAGTTTGTGCATGTAGCGCCGTAACCGACGAAAGCAGTACCAACAGTAGTACCGCAATTTTATTGACTATTTGAGTAAAAAGTGTTTTCATTGCTGAGGTGTGTGATTAGATAGAGGTTTGGTTGATGTTTTGATGACTGGCTGGTTTATGTACCATTTTACGTATGGCTTTAACCGTTGACGTTGCATAACTGCGAACAGTAAGGGTTAAAAACTCCATGTTAATATCAGCACCTAAAAAGTTTTGTTTAAAGCCTTCTCCCAACGCGCCAATAATATACTCGCTTGCAGACATACTTTTTTTAGCGTTGCCTGATGTTGAGATACATACATTGGTTTTTGAGTCAGCGGTATGGTCAGTATTTCTTTTGAAAAGATTGCTGATGTTTGGCTGAGGTAGAGTTAACGTTTTCATTGCTGTGATAAATAACACTGCAAATGTAAACCAAGTTGACTAATATCGTCAACCAAATTTACTATTTAACTTTATGATGACAAAAGTCAGCCGTGGAGAAGGTGGTATGACAAAAGCGCCCCGTTTAGCTATAAACGGGGCGCTTTGCAAATAGTGTAAATTATACACCTATATGGCGATATTTATTGCGGATATTGATGAATATGCAATATTAAATTCTAAAGTTTAGTGATACATATGGGTACCAGCCCTCTGTTGAATGGCCGGCCAATACCTGTAGAATAGTTAGGCCACCCGGTGAAAAATATAGGCCGCCGCCTACGCCCTGGTGCCATTTGTCAGATTGGTCATTCTCTACCCAAACGCGGCCTGTATCATAAAAGCCGCTTACGCCCAATTGGCCGGGGAGGATATAACTCGCGATGTTAAATAATTTAACACGTGCCTGCAGGTTGTTATAAACCATGTGTTTACCCGCGAAACGGTATTGCAGGTAACCCAACAAATTGCCTTGCCCACCCAAAAACATCGATTGATAAAAGGCCGGTTTACCCAAAGTTACACCACCGCCAATACGGTCTGACAATACTACCGACGCATTTTTAGTTAGCTTTTGGTAAAAAGTAAACTCGGGCATTATCTGTAAAAAATCTTTGGAGTAGGTGTTGGCACCTTTGTAGCCTTGCAGCGTTACGTTAAAATAGTAACCGCCTCTTGGTAAAATGCCTCCAACACGTTGGTTGCTGTTAAAGTTTACCACCAACCCAACATGGGCTTTATCGCGGTCTACTATCAGGCTATCGTAAGAGCCAATGAGCGAACTGTTGGTAATTAGCCTGCCCTTGTTGTCATCTTTATCCAGATGAAAATACTGGAAGGATGGGCCGGCGCTTAACGTAGCGTATTGGCTGGTGTGCCAGCGCAGGGACGGGTTAACCTCATAAGTATCGTACCTTGTACGGTAAAACCTGCGGTACATGGGCTGGTTTTTATTAAGTGTGGTGTTATTACCCAGGCCAAAAAAGTTAACGGTATTATCCGGCGCTTGTGCTGCGGCCTGCAAAACAAAGTCGGCTTTACCAACAGCCTGTATCCACTCGCCGGTGTATTTAACGCGGTAGGCTTCGGTAGCAAAGGCGTGCGTTAATGTAAAACTTTGCGAACTGGTGTACGGTAACTTACGGAAACCATCATTTTTAATATACTTAAATCCCGCGCCAATAAGTAAGCCGTCATCGGCATTCACTGCACCGGTTACAAGCGGCATCCATACATTATAAGGGTTGGTGCGTACAAAGTGGGTGTTGCTGGTATCGGCAGATATATGCTTGCCCAAACGGTCTTGCATCCCCTCAAATTTGGCAGTAGGGGTATCATACACGCGCACCTTGTTGGCAGATTGTACTACATTGTACACCTTGTTCCCCTCCGAGCCTATAACCCTTAATTTAATAGGGGAGGTGGTATTGTTAATGATAATGTTATCATCGCCGCCGGATGCGTAAAGCCGTATCTCTTTGGTGTATTTGGGGCTGTAAACAACATCCATTAAAACGTCTTTTACCTCGCCGTCTTTATTAATTTTATTAACTACTATTTGCAGGCTGCTATCGGGTAAGCCGGTTACCGCTATCTTTTCATTTTTATCGCTCAGGCGGATGTCTGCAATGCGGTAAATGAAACGGTAGTACTTATCCATCGTAGCAGGTATAAGCGCCCGGCGGGCCTTTAGTTTAGCCAATAAAACATCGTGACCCATTTTATAGGTATCGCCCGGCAGCAGGCGCAGGCTTTTTTCAAAAACCTCGTCCGTTTCTGCCGCTACAAACTCATTCGCAATTTTCATCCATTGCTCATGTGTCATTTGCGCGTTAGGGCAGGCATTTATAAAGCGGGTTTTGTAAACGCCAAACTTATAGTTAGGCTTATAGGTAAAATCTCCTAAAGCGGGGTTTATATAAGGTAAGGCAGCTATATCCGGAAACAAACCCTCTTCGAGGTGAAAAACCTGGTCGCGGTCGCGGGGGACGCCTACGTATGCTTTTCCCTTATCTTTCTTTGTTTCGGCCCAGCGCCATTGGTCCTCGTGGCGGTCCCAGTCACCTATCAGCAGGTCGAGCATCCGGGCACGTAAAAAACTTTCGCCATCAAAGCTGTTGTCGTTATCCTTTACAAGGTTTTCGAGCATTTTAAAAGTATTGTCAGATTCGCCGGCGGGTTCGCGCTCTTCCAGTAAACAAACCAGGTTGGCAAATATTTTACGGTATTCGCCAAGTGCAGGGTCATCTGCTATAACGCCAATTACCGGGTTGGCGTGGGGGATATTGACCGCGTCGGCCAATGGCGGCACTACTAAGGCCGAGAAAGGATGCTGACCGCTTAAGGCATCGTCGAGCCAATCAACCGCAAAGGTTTCTCTTAAGCCTTCAGGCACAAGTTTATCGGGCGTTTTCTCTACACTGCGTATCACCCACTCCTTGCCACTTTTATCTTTAAGCCGCAGCGATTTTGATTGCATGCCACCGCCTTCTTTCTCGGGTGTTAAGCCGCCGTATATTTCTGATATACGTATTACAGGGAGTTTTACCGCTGTGGCCCATTCTTTACGGTAGTTTTTACCAAAGAACCAGCGATGGATGCCGCCAACCTGGTTGTATTTAGGATGTACCTTTACAACTACACTATCGCGAAAGATGGCTTTTGGCATTGGTGCCTTTTGCGCGTTGCTGTATGATAATGCCGCGGGCACCACCATGGCGGTTATAAGTAATTTTTTAATCATGTGGGGTAGGTTTAGTATGCGGTATCGGCTTTATTAAGTTTTGGGTTTAAACATCAGTATGTTACCTGCGGTAATTTTATCGCCTTCGTTAGATATATACAGATTGCCATTGCTATCAAAAGCCATTCCTTCGGGCTGTAAAAAGGTTTTCCCGCTAATTGGGTAGGCCTGTAAAACGTTCCATTGGGCATCAAGCACAACTATTAATTTATTTACAGATGACAGTACATACCATTGTTTAGTTAGCGGGTTTTTAGCCAGGGCCGATGGGTGGAACTTAAGCTTGCTTTTGCCTATCAACGCTGCTATTTTTTGTACATCTATCGTGAAATTACCGCTTTTGGTTACGTTACCATCGCCGGCTACATCAAATATATAGCCATTGCATTCTTTGTTATGATCTTTACCGGCGCATTGTTTGCACAGCGCGTAAAGCTTACCGCCATCGGCATGTAAGCCCTCGTATTCGCCTGCCGGTAATATTTTTTTAAATTCTTTAACGCTGTTTATTTTGCCTGACTCAACCTCACTTAGCGGAAAGGTGAACAGCGACCCATCGCTGCGCAATATAGCGGCCTGGTTGTTTAATACGGCAACATCTTCGTAATCGCCGGGTTTGCCAAAGGTAGCCTGGTTAACCTTGCTATCGCCGGGGCTGAATGAAAAGATCTTTCCTTCCTCGTCCTGTTCGGCATAAATGGTGCTTGCGTCTCCGTTGTTAAAAGCTATACCCGAAATTTCGAGCAGGTCGCTCTGCATATCGTATTTTACAGGGTTGCTAAAATCGTAGGGTGCCGAAGCGTTATTGCTGGCCGTAGCGGTAATAGCGTCTTTTTTATTGGCCTTATGCGATTTTTTTTTATCCTGGCTGCACGATGAGCCGATGATACTGATCAGTAAAAGGGAAACTATAGCTGCTACTTTCATGTTATTCTGCTTTTAAATAATGATAAATTTCCTGCTGCGATTGTATCTGTTCGCCCGTTATATGAGGTTTGGCCTGGTTAAGGTTGGCATCTATTTCAACGGCCTGTACATTATCGTTCAGTTGTAAATTAACCATCGCGGTTAGTTGTTGTTTGATATGCGCATCATAAACAGGAAAGCAAACCTCTATGCGGTGATAGATATTACGGTTCATCCAGTCTGCCGACCCCATAAAAACTTCGGGGTTATCATTATTGTTAAATATAAAAATACGGCCATGCTCCAGGTAACGGTCAACGATCCGTTTTATGCTAATGTTTTCGCTCATATCTGCAACGCCCGGTACCAGGCAGCAAATCCCCCTGATAATAAGCCTAATGTTAACACCCGCCTGCGATGCTTCGTAGAGTTTATCTATCATTACCCGCTCTTCCAGGTTATTCATTTTAATAATGATGGAGGCGGGTTTGCCTTGTTTGGCAAATGCTATCTCACGGTCTATTAGGCTTAAAAACCCTTTTTGCAGGTTAAAGCCCGCCACAAACAACTGCTTAAAGTTTATCTGGTTGTCCTCTTTTGGTTTTACTCGTTTGGCCAGGAAAATAAACAGTAACTCAACCTCGCGCAGTATATCCGGGTTGGCGGTAAGCAAGATATGGTCGGTATAAAACCGGGCAGTGCCTTCGTTTAAATTACCTGTAGCCAAAAGGCCCGAGTAGTAAACGCGGTCGCCTTTACGGGTTTTTACCAGGGCAATTTTAGCATGCACCTTTAAAGCGGTTACGCTATATATGATACTTGCGCCGGCGTTTTTAAGTTTTTTGGCCCATTTTAGATTATTAGCCTCATCAAACCGGGCTTTTAACTCTACCACAACATTTACCCTTTTGCCATTTTTTGCCGCGCTTATAAGTGCGTTAACAATTTTTGAGTCGCTTGCTACACGGTATAGCGTAACATTTATTTCTTCAACATCGGGGTTGTTGGCTGCCTCGTTAAAAAAGCGCAATATGGTGTTGTACGATTGATATGGCGCGTTTACCAGCAAATCCTGCTTTTCAATAGCGTTTACCAAGGGTTGGTTGTTTGATATGGGCAGGTTTAGCGCCGGCCATTTATGGTAAAGCATTGCCGGGTTATTTACCGGGAAACTATAAAGATCCTTAAGGTTATGGTACCTGCCTCCCTGCACATTGCTCGCGTTTTCCAAACCCAGGTGCTGTACAATTAGTTGCAATATGCGCAGGGGCATATTTGCGGGATGTAAATAGCGCGTAGCAAGGCCATTATCGCGCTTTTGCAGTTGTTTTTCTATCTGTTCAGACAATTCGCCGGGGTACTCATCTTTGAGGTCGAGCTCGGCATCGCGGGTTATTTTAATGCTGTAGCAACCCACTATAGCCTGGGTTTTGAATAGCTTATCCAGATTAAACCGGATAATATCATCCAGAAAACAAATAAACTGCTCACCATCACATTGGGTAGAAAAGAAACGCGGCAGGTCATCTGATGGGATATTCAGCAGTACTAATTTTTCGCCATCAGCGTCGTTTAGCTGTATTACAAAGTAAAGTTTGTTATTCCCGGGGAAGAATGTTGTATCCTTGTTTAAAGCAACAGGCTGTAAAAAGGCTAAAACCTCCGACAAGAAATAGTCTGAAACCTCTTTTTCCAAACTTAACGGTAACTCCTCATTGTAAAGGAGTTTTATTTTGTTGGCTTTTAACTCAGGAATAAGTTGGGTGGTTAATATCTCGCCAAAGTGCTTTTGCTGCGTTAATACAGTGGCCATAGCCTCTTGCAGAATGGTTTCCTGTTCACCGGCGTTAATATCATTATCTTTTTTTTGGCCGATGTTTTTTAAAGCCCGAAGTACAGGCATGCGTACGCGGTAAAACTCATCCAAATTTGATGAGTATATGGACAGAAACCTGATGCGTTCTACAAGTGGAACAGTAGCAGAGGCGGCTTCATCAAGCACGCGGCCGTTAAAACTAAGCCAGCTTAAATCCCTGTTAAAGTATTTGGGGGTGGGCATGCTTATTTATGGTTGTTGTTATAAATAACCGATGCAATAATAAACGCAAATACGGCGGCAATTAAACCAAACATGAATATATTGTAGGCTATGCGCAGCAAGCGGTATTTTTTACCAAGCACTAAACCCTGGAAATACACATCCTTAATAAGGCTGCCATATAAAAACTCTTTGTCTTCCATCATTTTTACCATGCCGTAGTTGTAATCATCTAAAGGCATTTTATAAAAATTGCCAAAGAAGAGCAGGTTAACTTTTTTCTCATCCACATCGCTGCGCTGAAAGATACCTTCGGGAATAGAGGGGCGGGTAGCCAGTATAGAAAACGTCATGGCTAATAAGCTTATAGAAAGCAGTATAAAGGTTGGTATGGCTAAATACTCGTATTCGGTAAGTTTACGCAGCAATAAACTAATAACAGCCGACAGAATGATGGAATTAACTGTTATCATAATATGGGCTTTATTGTCCGCCATGTCGCTCAGTCGCTGATGATTGCTCGAGCTGATCCTGAACATGGTTTCTATACCTTTTTCAGGGCGTTCCTGTTTCTTCTTCTTTTTTTCTTCGGTTTCTACAGGTGCCGCTTTATCGTTCAGTTGCAGGGTGCGGTTAAATTTTTCGGTTTCCTTTTCGCTTTTTTCAACCACCTTGCTTTCATCGGCCGCTATTTTTTCTTGTAGGGCTTTAATATTGGCCAGCTTGCCATCATTTAATAACAATTGGGCGTAATCGGTATGGTAGTGATGTTCCTGTAAAAATTTAAGGCTTTTTTTACGCCATTCCTGTTTAGTTAGGTCGGGTTTGTATAACATTCTTACCTCTTTTAAAAGGCGTTTGTCGTTTTTGGCAAAATCATCGCTGCCCAAATGGAAAAGGTCGGCATCGCAAATGATCTTGTCTAAAAGGGTTGCCGGGCTTTGCGGCATCTTGGTAGCCATAATACACCCTTTTATATCGGCAATATCTGCTTCGGGCACATTGTGCTTTTGCAAAAAGTTTTCGGCCAGTACAGCGCTTTGGGCTTCGTGGTGCTGCATATCAACCATGTAACCCAGGTCGTGGAACCAGGCGGTAGCCTGCACTATAAAAAAGTCGCGGTCGTTAAGCTGGTAATGGTTGCCAATTTGCATGGCGGCCGCCACCATACCTTCTGTATGTTGTTTATCGTGATAAATTAGTTTATCATCGCCATGTGTTTTATAGTATGATAAAGCGTATTCCCTAATCTGGTGCAGTAACTCGGGGTAATTCATGATGTATGTTTAGATGTACGTTTTGTTAGGCTAACACATTTTTATTACCTGTGTTTTACCTATTACAGAGTAAATATTATTTACTTTGGTAAATATAAAATTAAATTTTTAGCTGTGCGCTCATGAGGTTCATCTGTAATAAATACTTTCTACCTGTATTTGTTGTTATTCAGTTTATTACAGTATTGGGGTGCAGTAATTTATGCCATGCCCAGAACCAAATTCAACAGTTTGATGACAGAATAATGCTTGACCTGCAGGCGAACCGCACACCCGCGCAAACAGATGTGATGCTGTTCTTGTCGCGCACCTATAAATATGGTGATGTGGGTGTACCGGCCGCCTTATTGGTAGGTGGCATTATTACCAACGACAGTAAAATGCGCCAAAACTCGCTGTACATTGCAAGCAGCACGGCCATTTCTTACGGGGTAATGCTCTTATTAAAGCACCTGGTGAAACGCCCGCGGCCATTTGTGCAAAATATAAATATTGTACCTGTTTACAGGGCCAGCAGTACATCGTTCCCATCGGGGCATGCGGCAAGTACATTTTCTACCGCAATGGCACTATCAAATGCGTATCCCAAATGGTATGTTATAGCGCCTTCTTTTTTGTGGGCGGGATCGGTAAGTTATTCGCGCAGTTACCTTGGGGTACATTACCCTACCGATGTTACTGCCGGTGCATCTCTTGGGGTAGGCACAGCCTTGTTATTACAGGGCATAAAGCATTAGCCATTATAAGGTAATGTTATACAGGTACTTTCGGTATAAAGTCATAAAGAACAATTTGTAAGTTTAACCAGTTAATATATTAGTTAAATTTGCTTTAAATTTTGGCGCGGTTTTAACGCCGTTTACGCATACATGAATCTTAAACCCTTTGCAGATAGTCCGTTCCAGATCCGAATATCATTCCACGCGTTGATAGACCGGTTAAAAGAACAAGCCGCTTTAAATAACGGGGCGCGGTCTGCACTTGCGCAAGAAATACTGAACGAGGTTGCGCCCTATCCCGAACTTATAGAGGGAATGACCGATGCGGCACAGATAGAAGCACATGCTGGTCTTATTAAACGCCTCACTGCAGATATTTTCCCCGAGGTATTAACCAACAACGAAATAAAAGCTATTACCGTTCCTTTTCAGGAACTGCTTTTTAACCAAAGCGCGCGCCTGCAAAAAATATTGGAAGAAGCGGGGGACGCTTTTGATATAACCATAAGGGATTTTACCGATCACCAGATATATGTTAACAGCTGCTGTATTGTCCTGAATGAGTTTTATGGTACCAGCTTCAATTTTTCGCGCCCATGGTTTTATGACATCCCCGATGCCCGCGGCGTTATGAAATATTACCGCATATTGTACAATGCGGATTTTATGGATATTGAGCCAACACCGGATGCGCCTGTGCTTACACCTGCTGATATTGAACTGCTGCGCGATAATTATAATGACCTGGCCCTTTGGAAGAAATATTTCCCCGAAGGCAGCTGGATATTGAAGGGCTTTGCTATCATA
This sequence comes from Mucilaginibacter lutimaris, assembly GCF_042676625.1. NCBI lineage: Bacteria > Pseudomonadati > Bacteroidota > Sphingobacteriia > Sphingobacteriales > Sphingobacteriaceae > Mucilaginibacter > Mucilaginibacter lutimaris. Next base: position 34,942 of record NZ_JBHTIA010000013.1, on the reverse strand, counting down.
AACCTGTTTGACGCTACTGTAGAGAACGCTGTATCGTCATTAAAGGGTACGCTGTTGGGCGCCGGTTATGGCGCCGACCTGAGAACCACGGTTATTGAAGTTTTCCGGTCTATTTATAAGTTGCCCGAGCTTAGGGTGGGCTTTACGTCCTTTAACGATTCAGAGAACACATTTTCTAAAGCTACCTTTAACCCCGAAATAAAAAGCTTTTTGCTGGCCGACGATACAGAGGAGCAATGCTTTGATGATATTTGTGTGCGCTGGCTGGTACAACTGGTAGAAGAACGCACCTATTTCGCCGTATCAGATATTCCTAAGTTTTTACAAGAGGAGCCCGAGAATATCATGGCACAGCGCTTTGTGAACCAGGGTATACAGAGTATGATACTGGCACCTGTTGTTAAGAACGGGCACCTGTTAGGCATTATCGAACTGGTATCAAGCCATGTAGGCGAATTAAACAGCATCAATGCAAATCAGTTAGAGATTGTGATGCCGTACATTACCGATACTATTGATAAGCAATACACCAATATGCAAAACCAGGTGCAGGCACTTATACAGGACGAGTATACCACCATACACCCAAGTGTTTACTGGAAATTTAAAAAGGAAGCGATAAAATACCTTAACAGCAGGGCGCAGAAAAAGACTTATACCTTGAAGGAGGTAAGTTTTCATGATGTTTACCCGCTTTATGGCCAAATAGATATCAAGGGTTCGTCAGATACCCGTAATTTCAGCGTGCAACTCGATCTGCAGGAACAACTGACCGCGCTTATCCCTATTGTGGAGCACTTGAAAGGCCAGATCAATGATAGCAACCTGGAGCAAAATATTAGGAACCTGCAGGAATTGGTGATGGATGTACAAAGCTCGCTCCGTGCCGATACCGAGCAGCATATCCAAAACTACCTCGAAACCCATATTAATCCTTTATTACGGGAAGCATGCGACCTGCCTGTAAGGGACAAGGCTGCCATAGACAGATATTTTGCACGTACCGACAAACAGGGCGATTTTCACCAGCACCGCCGCAAGTACGAAACAACGGTATCGCTAATAAACGAAAAGATGGCCCACTTGCTGGACCGGGCGCAGTTACAGGCACAAGAGGCTTACCCTCATTATTTTGAGCGCTTTAAAACCGATGGGATAGAGCATAATTTATACATTGGCGCATCTATAGCGCCGGGTAAGCCTTTTGATATTAATTACTTATATAATTTGCGCTTATGGCAAATACAGGTGCTTTGCGAAATGGAGTTAGAGCACCGTTTTATGCGCGATAGCTTGCCATACCCGCTTGATGTAACCTCGATGATATTGGTGTTTAACCTGCCAATGTCTATCCGCTTCCGTATGGATGAAAAGCGTTTTGATGTGGATGGTACCTACAACGCCCGTTTCGAGATAGTTAAAAAACGTATAGATAAGGCCTTTGTTAAAGGCACTACCGACCGCTTAACTACCGTTGGTAAACTGACCATTGTTTACTCCAACCACGATGAAGAAGTAGAGTATCTTAACTATATACGTTTTCTGCAAACCAAAAATATGCTCGAGAGCGAAGTGGAATTGGTTGACGTTGAAGACTTGCAGGGGGTATCGGGCTTAAAAGCGATACGCGTTAAAATTTGTTACAATACCAGCCTGCCTGTCCGTAAGTTTTATACCTATACCGAACTGGTGCAGGAAGGTACTACCCTTGCAATGTAGTTTTCTTACCCTCCGTAAGTTTTAATTTATACTTTTGCGTTGTGAAACTGCTTTGCATCTTATTTTCATTTGTAATTGTACTGCTATCTGTTAAGCCCTGCTGTACCGATAGTAATTGCGATGCGGCAGCAAAAAAGGAATTGCCCGGCAAAGCTAAGGCTAACGATTGCGGGGGCTGTTCGCCATTTTTTTCATGCGGTACCTGCGCGGGTTTTACCATTAACAAAACAACCGCTATTATTTTGGCTGTAAACCCAATAAAAGCGGCCCGCGCATATCCGGTTTACCGGCAGCCAAATGTTAAAGATGTGGTACTTGCTATTTGGCAACCCCCTAAATTAGGTTAATACACTATTGGCCTCCCCGGCCTTAAGCAAAGTATTAATCCTAATCACCAAACATGAAAAAACTTATTGTGCTTTTTACGGCACTTCTTTATACTGCTACGGCTTATTCTCAAAATATATTTAAAGCCATTTTAAAAGATGCGGCTACCAACCAACCATTAATTGGCGCCACAGCCATGCTAAAAGGTACTGCTGTTGCCGGAGCTACCGATACCTCGGGCCTTGTTACGCTAACTGATATCCCCAATGGCAAACAGGTGGTTGTTTTTGCATACGTGGGTTACGCTAACCGGGTAGATACGCTGTTTTTCCCCCTTATACAGCAGCAGCCTATGCAGGTATCCCTAAAAGCCGAAGAGAACGAATTGAACGAGGTTGTGGTTGCGGCAACCCGGAGCAGCCGTACCATTGCCAATATACCTACCAGGGTTGAGGTGATATCCGGCGAGGAACTGGATGAAAAAAGCAACATGAAACCCGGCGATATCCGCATGGTGCTGGCAGAGAGTACAGGCATACAAACACAGCAAACATCTGCTACAAGTGGTAACTCAAGCATCCGCATACAGGGGCTTGATGGTAAATACACGCAGATCATCCGCGATGGGTTTCCATTATACTCCGGTTTTTCGGGCGGCCTTGGGCTTTTGCAGATTGCACCGTTAGACCTTAAGCAGGTAGAGGTTATTAAAGGCTCGTCGTCTACCTTATATGGTGGTGGTGCCATTGCCGGGTTGGTTAACCTGGTATCTAAAACGCCCACACCAGAGCGCCAGCTAAACTTACTGCTTAACGGTACATCAGCTCTAGGTTTGGATGCCAGTATATTTTACGCCGAAAGGTTTAAAAAGACCGGCGCAACAGTTTACGCGGCTTATAATCACGGTACGGCTTATGACCCGTCAGGCACCGATCTTACAGCTATTCCCAAATTCAACAGATACACACTTAATCCAAAGCTGTTCTTTTATTTTAATCATAAAACCACGCTTACGGCCGGTGTAAACGCCACCATAGAGAACCGCATAGGCGGAGATCTGCATTACATACAAGGCGACAACGACCCCGCGCACTCGTATTTCGAAGAAAACAAAACCGGCCGTTACAGCACACAGGCTGAGTTGGTGCATAACATGACCGCCAATCAAAAATTGGTTTTAAAAAACAGCGTAAGCTTTTATGACCGTACCATTAACCTTCCCGGCTATCGTTTTTCGGGTGATCAGCTATCTACCTACTCTGAGGCGAACTATGTGGTCAATAATGATAGAACCGACTGGGTGTTTGGACTAAATTTGCTGACGGATAAATTTAACGAGGACCGTAACAGTAACTTTCCGCTGCGCAGTTATCAAAACAATACCGTGGGCGGCTTTATTCAAAACACCTGGAATGTAAGTAAAGCGTTCACGCTCGAAACCGGCATCCGCGGCGATTATCATAACCAATACGGTTTTATGTTTTTGCCCAAACTGTCCGGCTTGTGGAAGATCAATTCCAATTTTTCTACCCGTTTAGGCGGCGGCCTGGGATACAAAGGTCCGAATGTATTTACAGAGGATGCCGAACGTATTCAGTTTCGTAACGTGTTGCCCTTAAACGTAGCCGGCACAAAAGCCGAGCGCTCGTACGGTGCCAACTACGATATTAACTACCGCACAGCTATATTAGATAATAAAGGCAGTTTTAGCATTAACCAGCTGTTCTTTTACACCCGTATCGATCGCCCTATACTGCTTACCGCATTAGCAAACGGTAACCTGCAGTACCAACAGCCATCCGGTGATTTAAATACCAAGGGTATGGAAACCAATGTGAAAATAACATATGCCAACTTTAAATTATTTGTAGGTTATACATACGCCGATGTTACGCAACATACGGGCAACACAATTAGCGGCTATACGCTTGTATCAAAACACCGTCTTAACAATGTACTGATGTATGAAATAGAAGATAAATGGAAGATAGGGGCAGAGGCATATTATTTTAGTCCGCAAAGGTTAAACGATGGCAAAACCGGCAAAGCCTACTGGACAACAGGCTTAATGGCAGAGCGGATATGGAAACGCTTTTCGGTTTTTATTAATTTTGAGAACCTAACAGATACCCGCCAAACCAGGTTTGATACTATTTACACCGGCAGCATCAATAACCCCGTGTTCAGGGATATTTACGCCCCACTGGACGGTTTTGTAGTGAATGGCGGGATTAAGCTGAAACTTTAAACTTTTGTATTAAAATGATGTTTGAAAATATAAAGTTTTATTTCTGCGTTATGTTATTAAGCCGTAAGTTTTCCCCGTAATGATTAATTCACCCACCCGTTTAAGCAGCGAAGAGTTATTGGATATTTTATCCCTATCTGAAAACGCCACGGCAATTTATACTTCCGAAGATATTATTATCCAGAGCGCTAACGATGCCATGCTCCGTTTTTGGGGTAAAGACAAAAGCGTAATAGGCCTCCCTCTGTTAAAAGCGGTACCCGTGTTAGAAGGGCAGCAGTTTATTGATATGCTGAAAAGGGTTTGGCTAACCGGTAGTACCATAGAAGGGGTTGATGCCCCGGCCGAACTGGATATAGATGGTGAAGTGAGGACATCATATTATGATTTTGCATATCGCGCTATCTTAAACCCCGACGGTAGCACGCGCTGTATATTACACACCGCTACGGATGTTACCGACAGGTTTTTAAGCCAGCAGCGTGTTGCCGAGATGAACGAAGAGGTGGCTGCTGTAAACCAGGCACTATCTGACACTAACCAGCAGCTGGTAGAAACAAATCACGAACTGGCCGAATCGCAGGAAACACTTATACTTTTAAATAATAACCTTACCGAGAGCGAAACCCAACTGCAATTTGCAATCGATGCCGCCAGCCTTGGTACCTGGGACCTTGACCCGAGAACTAACAAATTTTCGGGAAACGACAGGCTTAAATTGTGGTTTGGCTTAAAACCCGAAGACCAGATACCCTTAACAAAAGCTACTGATGTAATTGCCTCTAACGACAGGTTAAGGGTGATAGCCGCGATACAGCAGGCCATGCAATATTCATCTGGCGGTGGGTACGATATTGAATACACCATTATTAACCCTATAACACAAATACCACGTGTTGTAAAAGCAAAAGGTAAAGCGCTTTTTAATATAGATAGCGAGGTGATACGCTTTAGCGGCACATTGCAGGATATTACCGATGAGCGCCACGCCCGCGAACAACTTATAGATACCAACCAGCGGTTGGAGCTTGCATTAGATGCGGGTAAATTTGGCTCTTATGACCTGGAGCTGGAAACCGGCATTATGTTTTGCACCGCGCAGTGTAAGCAAAATTTTGGCTGGCCTTTAGATAAGCCGTTCAACTTCCCCGATTTAATGACGGTGATACTGCCCGAATGCCGAAAATATGTAGAGCAGCAGGTTGGTAATGCTATAACGCACAACTCTGTTTACAATGCCGAGTACCAGATAGCCCTGCCCGATGGTACCAGGCGCTGGATAGCGGCCGCCGGCAAACCACGTTATAACGAGCAGGGCAAGCCTGTTAGAATGGTAGGGGTAACTTACGATATTACCGAAAATAAAACCAACGAACAGCGTAAGGATGATTTCATAAGCATTGCAAGCCACGAGCTTAAAACGCCCATAACAAGTTTAAAAGCAGCGTTACAATTGCTTGATAAGATGAAAGAGAACCCATCTCCTAAAATGTTACCCAAACTTATTGAACAAAGCAACCGAAGTATGGATAAAATAAGCAGCCTGATTGAGGACCTGCTTAACGTAAGCCGTATGAACGAGGGGCAATTACACCTTAACAAATCAATTTTTAACCTGGCCGATATGCTAAACCACTGTTGTAACGACGTTAGGGCGACCGGCAAGTACGATCTGATATTTGAGGGTAACACAGATTTGGAGGTTTTTGCCGATGAACACAGGATAGACCAGGTGGTAATAAACCTTGTAAATAACGCGGTTAAATATGCCCCAAATTCCCGCGAAATTTATTTGATCGTTTCTAAAGAAGGCGCGATGGCAAAAATATCAGTTAAAGACAAGGGGCCCGGTATCGCACCGGAAAAATTACCTCATTTATTTGACCGTTATTATCGTGCCGATTACTCCGGCATCCAGTACTCGGGCCTTGGCCTTGGCTTGTATATTTGTTCGGAAATTGTGCGTAAACATAAAGGGCAAATTGGCGCCGAAAGCGAGCTGGGTAAAGGGAGTACGTTTTGGTTTACATTACCACTCTGAGTTTTATAAAAATTTATAACTATAATAGTTGTGGGCCGTATAATTGGCGAAATTTTTGTTTGAGTTTTTTGATTAAATTTTTGAAAAACATTAAACGTTGCACATTTTTAGATGATACATAATTAATGATTTATCCGAGCCAATTTAGCAGCGACCAACTGCTGGAAATACTGACCCAGGCAAAAACAGCCACTGCCATACATAGTACAGATGAAATGATCATTGAAACAGCTAATGATGCAATGATCGCGATTTGGGGTAAAGACAAATCTGTAATAGGTAAACCTATTGAAGAGGCACTGCCGGAATTAAAAGGCCAGCCATTTTTAGGCATGTTGCAAAGCGTGCTGCATACAGGGCAAACCATATCGGGCAGCGATACCCGTGCCGACCTGGTTGTAAATGGGCAACTACAACCTTTTTATTTTGATTTTGAATATAAAGCTATTACCAACGCCGAAGGCCAGGTAATTTGTGTTTTACATACCGCTGTTGATGTTACTGAGCGATACCTGGGCCGCCAGCGCGAAATGGAACTGGAAGCCGAACTACAGGCTGCAAATGAAGAGTTGGCATCAACCAATGAGGAGTTAGCCGCCTCTAACGAGGAGCTTGGCGCATCTAATGAAGAACTGGCCTCAACTATAGAAGAACTTACGGTTACAAATGAAGAGCTTGCCGAATCTCAGGCGGTGTTGCAGTCCATGAACATCTCTCTGGCCGAAAGCGAGTCGAGGTTCAGGAACATGATAGCCCAGGCGCCGGTTGGTATTTGTATTGTCCGCGCCGGCGATTTAATGATACAGGAGGTGAATAATGCCTATCTGGAACTGGTTGGCAGGCAGCGCGCGGATATGGAGAACCGCACCATTTGGGAGGCCATGCCACAAGCGGCACCGGTTTACGCGCCTGTCATGAACGAAGTAATAAATTCCGGTATAGCTTTTCATGCCAGCGAACACGAATTTACCTTTACACGTAATGGCCAAACCGAACAGGTATTTGTAAATTTTGTATACGAACCGGTAACATATGCCGATGGTGTAATGAAAGCGATTATGGTTATAGCCTTTGAGGTTACCGACCAGGTTTTGGCCCGCCGTAAAATAGAGCAAAGCGAAAACAGGCTAAATAGCATGGTAATGACGGCGCCAATTGGTATGACCGTTTTACGGGGGCGCGACCTGATCATTGAGATCGCCAATGACCCCATGTATGAGATATGGGGCCGCACACCGCAACAGGTTTTAGGTAAAAAACTGATGGACGTGTTTCCTGAAATTGCCGACCAGCCCTTCCCCAAAATGCTGCAGGATGTATTTACAACCCGCAAGCGCTTAGCTATACCCGAAATGGCTGTAAAGTTAATGACACCGCTTGGTGAGGTAAATTATATAATTGACTTTGCGTACGATCCCTTATTTGACTTAGATGGAAATGTAGAAGCTATTTTAACAACGGTTACAAACATTACCGACCAGGTGAACGCCCGCGAAGAACTGCAAAAAGCGCGGGATACGTTAAAACAAGCTATAGATTCTGCCGAAATGGGTACATGGTCGGTACAGTTAAGTACCGACGAGCTGACAGTGTCTGAACAAGGCAGAAAAATGCACGGACTTACAAATGATGCCAAATTAACGCTGAAAGAATCTTTAAAGCTAATAGCGCCAGAGCATTTAGACAGGGTAAAAAATGCCATACAAATGGCTATTGAAACCAACCAAAGCTTTGATGTGGAATATATAATAAACCCTGCGGATGGAAGCAAATCGAGATGGCTAAAGTCCACAGGTAAGGCTTATTACAGCGACGATAATAGGCCCGAAAGTATTGCCGGTACCATGATAGATATTACCGAAAGCAAAGCCTACGACCAGCAAAAAGACGATTTTATCAGTATTGCCAGCCATGAACTTAAAACGCCAGTTACCAGCCTTAAGGCAGCACTACAGCTGATGGACAGAATGAAAGAAAAGGAAGATCTTTCAACTCAGATAATGGCTAAGCTAATTGAGCAATGCAACCGCAGCATGGATAAGATAAGTACCCTTATTGAGGACCTGCTTAACCTTAGCCGGATGAACGAAGGACAACTAAAACTCGATAAATCAAATTTTAACATTGCCGATCTGTTGGCAAATTGTTGCAACCATGTGCGTGCTTCAGGTAAGCACGAGCTAATTACTACAGGGGATAAAAGTTTAAACGTTTTTGCCGATGAACACCGTGTAGACCAGGTTATTGTTAATATGGTAAACAACGCTGTTAAATACGCACCAAATTCCAAAGAGATAGTATTTAAAATAGAAAAAAAAGGTACGGCGGTTAAAATATCTGTTAAAGATACCGGACCGGGTATTTCCCCAGAAAAACTTTCGCACTTGTTTGAGCGTTATTACCGTACAGATGCGTCGGGTTATCAAAATTCTGGTTTGGGTTTAGGCCTGTACATCAGCGCCGAAATTGTACGCAAGCACGGTGGCGAGATTGGGGTAGACAGTGAATTAGGAAAAGGGAGTACATTTTGGTTTACATTACCATTAAAATAACCCCGGCATATAAGATGACTCTTCCAATACCATTTAGTATATTTTAGTGGTTACATTTATATCTTTATAATTAAATATTTGAGCAGCACCTTTTCATACCCGATACCCGAGAACGAAACCGAACGGTTGGCTTCTTTAGCTTCTTATAACTTACTTGATACCAGCCCCGAAGAAGACTTTGACGAACTGACATTACTGGCATCAGAAATTTGCCAAACGCCTATAGCCTTAATAAGTTTAATTGACGGGAGGCGGCAATGGTTTAAATCTAAATATGGTGTAGAGTTAAGCGAAACACCAAAGGAATTTGCCTTTTGCACGCACACCATAGTTAATAAAAAAGATATCCTGGTTGTGAAAGATGCCCGTAAAGACGAGCGTTTTGCAACTAACCCATTGGTTACAGGTGATGAAAATGTAGTGTTTTATGCCGGTGTGCCTCTGGTTAACGAAGATGGCTACGCATTAGGTTCGTTGTGTGTAATCGATCATAAACCCAAACATCTTAATGATAAGCAACTAAAAGCTTTACATGTAATTGGCAAGCAGGTTTTAAACCAAATGGAGTTGCGCCGTAAAATAGCTAAACTGCAAAAAAGTAATGAGGACCTGCTCGAAGCTAATATGTTCATTCAAAAATTTGCTTCTACCGCGGCACATGATATTAAAAACCCGCTCAGCAGTATTTTACTTACTTCGCAGGCCTTACAACTACGTCTGCAAAATACCGGCGATCATAAAAGCCGCAGCCTTGCAGGCTTAACAATCAACGCGTCTAAACGCCTGCTTACATTGCTTGATGGTATGCTCAACTATTCAACACAGCCATCTACATTGCTATCAAAGCAGGAGACTTTAAAGCTGAATGTGCTTTTAAAAAACGTAGTTGAACTGGTTGATGTGCCCGCAAATATCACTGTAAACCTGCCCCGTAACGAACACGAGCTAACCTGCTCAGCTGTAGCGCTTGAACAGATATTTTTGAATCTGCTTACCAATGCCGTTAGGTATAACGATAAACAAGCCGGAATTGTAAGCATTCTGTTTAAAGAGGATAATAATACTTATCATTTTAAAGTTTCTGATAACGGTATGGGTATTGCCGAGAAAGATCTTACTAAGATCTTCGAGAAAGATGTTACCCTGAATACTTTAGATCGTTTCAACAAAAAAGGTAACGGACTTGGCCTTTATACCGTAAAGCTACTGGTAGAAAAACTCGGCGGTACTATTTATGCAGAGTCAAAGGTAGGCGAGGGGGCTGTGTTTGTGTTCTCTGTCAAAAAATATATGCTGGCAGATATTGGCGATACAGTTAGCCTTTCAAACCGGCAATAACCTCATCCAACAGTTTATTGAATGCATTTGGGTTTTCTACCATTGGGAAATGGCCGGTATCATGCACTATCAATAGTTTAAAGGGAATCTTTTTAGCCACAAGCCCGGTAGTATCTGTAGGCTGGTAATCGCTATTGATGAGGTATAGCTTCTTTTTAGCTTTTAAAAGGGCTGTAACATCATTAAAGTTATCCCATTCCTGAGTAGCGATGGCAACGGCAGAGTCGGTATGGGTAACATCATTTAAGATCCTGTTCCTGATGGCCTGGCTGGTGGTCTTATAAAACAACCCCTGGTTAAACCAATCTATTGCAACTTTTTTGAAATCTTTCTTCATGGCGGCTATGGCTTTGGCATACTCCTGTTTGTCTTTCACACTATCTGCAGAAGCTATCCCAACCGATTTAAAGTTATCAACGCCTACAAGTGCAAGCACATGCCCGGGTTCATCAACACAGCCTTGTAAAACAATGTTCCCGGCCATAGAGTGCCCAACCAATACTACATTTTTAAGCCCAAGCTGGTTTATAACATTTTTAATATCCTGCCCGTAAGCCACGGTGTTCCATTTGGTCCTGTTCTTACCCGATTTGCCAAAGCCGGGCAAATCAATAGTAACCACCCTATACTTTTTGCTAAAATAGGCCACCTGGTTTGCCCAGTAAGTTTTATTAATTGCCCAGCCATGTACAAAAAGCAGTGTGGTATCGCCTTTGCCGGTGTCTGTATAATCTATTCTTACGCCATTGCTCACCAGGCTAACATTTGAGGTGAGGTTGATCTTTTTCTGCGGTGAATTACAAGCAAAAATAAAAGCGAATAAAAATGCTAAAGGTAGCAGGTGTAAAGTTTTCATCGTGTAGGCTTTGTGTAATACAACGTTAGCGCAAAAAAATCAAAATAGTTACTACACGGCTATCGTTTAACTTATTTTAACATTTTAGTCCCACACGATGTACCACTTACCTTCGTCGTTTTTGGCGTAGCTTAAGCCATCGCTCATCTGGTAAACATCACGCCCTTCGGTAGGGTTAAAATAATTTTTACGTTCGTATATCCTTATGCCGCCGTTTTCGTGTTGTAAAAACACAAGCAGCGCGTTCATAGACGGGCCTATCTCGTGCAGCCACTGGGCGTCGCCCTCTTTTACAAATGCAGAACTCATAATACTTTATTTTAATTGTTTATAACACTTTCCATGCCGAAAACCTGTTAAATGCTATAGATGGAACAGCTAAGTTTTTTTGATGGGGGAGGGCAGGCCCCGAAACTTCCTTCCGAACTGATGGATTATCGCCCTGGCTTTTTTACCCGGGATGAAAGTGATGACCTGATGCAGAGGTTAAAGGCCACTATACAATGGAAGCAGGAAACCATCCAGATGTATGGCCGGTTGCTTAACACCCCAAGGCTAACGGCATGGTATGGCGATAATAGCAAGACATATGCCTTTAGCGGCAAAAAATACGACCCGTATCCCTGGACACCCGAATTACTGTTGATTAAGCAAAGAGTTGATGAAGCCGCCGGTATAACGTTTAACAGCGTTCTGCTGAACGATTATCGTAATGGCAATGATTCGGTAGCCTGGCATGCCGATGATGAGCCTGAACTCGGTTTAAACCCAATTATAGCATCGGTAAGTTTTGGGCAGGTGCGCCGGTTTGACGTAAGGCATAAACAAAACCATAAGCTCAAATATTCGGTTGAACTGGAGCATGGTTCACTGCTGATCATGAAAGGCGACCTTCAGCATAACTGGGAGCATCAGGTGCCAAAATCTACCAAAGCGATAAAAGAAAGAATCAACCTTACATTCAGGGTAATTAGTTAACAGTGACATATTGACAGCGGTTTTAAACTGTGATTTTGTATTAACTATTAAGTAAATTAGTAGCTTAACAAATTTATATTCAGAAACTAACGAAGTTTGACTAAATAATTAGTGCATCAATTGATCATTAATGAGCACCCAGTAATTTTAAAATAAAATTCTATTTTTGTGAGAGATATACCTTAATAAACCTGATATGAAGAAATTGATCCTGTTAGCAATTTGCCTTAGCTTTAGCGCCATTACATTTGCACAAAGCACTATTAAACCTGCAGGTGCAGGTGTTACCTATGGTAAAACGGTTACAGCAGACAATGCGGTAACTACCGAAGCGCTTAATACCACCCTTAGCACCGATAGTGTTTACAATGGTAAAATTACCGGTACTGTAGTGGAGGTTTGTAAAAAGAAAGGCTGCTTTATGAAATTACAGCAAGCCAATGGTACACCTATAATGGTGCAGTTTACAGACTACGCTTACTTTATGCCGCAAAATATTGTAGGTAAAACCGTAGTGGTAGAAGGTAAGGCCAAAGTGAAAGAAACTTCGGTTGAGCGTTTAAAGCACTATGCTGCAGATGCAGGTAAAACCAAAGAAGAGATAGCCATGATTAACACACCCAAGAAAGATATCGCTATTATGGCGGATGGTGTGCTGGTAGTTAAATAGTGAAACCTTATTTATATTAAAAGCCTGTAAGAAATTACAGGCTTTTTGCTTTATGGCCTTTTATGTATAATTTCATCTAACCAACTGGTATTAAACAGCTAAAACAATGAGTAAAAAGGAAAAAGTATTGGATGCTATTTTGTCGCAAGGTATGCTGCCATTGTTTTTTTATGAGGATGCTGAGGTAAGCCTCGAGATCATCCGTACTATGTATAATGCGGGGGTAAGGGTCATAGAATATACAAACAGGGGCATAGAGGCGCTGAGCAACCTGTATAGTATCAAACAAAGGGTTTCAGTAGATATGCCCGGACTTTACCTGGGTATAGGTACCATTAAAACAGGTTTAGAAGCCGAAGCTTTTGTAGATGCCGGGGCAGATTTTATAGTATCGCCAATAATTGATAGCGAAGTTGCGCTGGTAGCCAACAATTACGACCTGCTGTACATCCCGGGATGTATGACACCCACCGAGATCCACGTGGCGCAACAATACAACACCAGGCTTATTAAGATCTTCCCGGCTAATATACTTGGCCCGGCTTTCATATCGTCCATTAGAGAGCTGTTTCCGGGGCAATTGTTTATACCAACCGGCGGGGTGGAATTAGAAGCCGCGAATATCGCCGAATGGTTCCGCGCAGGGGTGTGTGCGGTAGGTATGGGAAGCAAATTAATAAGCCGTAATGTTTTAGACAACAGACTGTACAGCCAGCTATATAACGATACCCTTAAAGCCCTCGAACTGGTGCAGCTAAGCAAATAAAAGAATTACCTTTGCCATATGGAGCATCAATCAAAAGACCCGCTACACGGCAAAACATTAGAAGCTATCCTGAAAGCTTTGGTAGCCCACCTGGGCTGGGCCGAAATGGGGTACCGCATCCGCATCAATTGTTTTTTAGATAACCCAAGCATCAACTCAAGCCTTAAGTTTCTGCGCAAAACGCCATGGGCACGTACCAAGGTTGAGGACTTATACATCGAATTTCACAAAGAGATGAAGGGGTAATTTCCCGGGTGTCCCACAAATTATGACGCAGTGCGGGAGGGATACTTAATTAACTGTATATTAAGGATTTATATAATACGAGCATTCAATCGTAATTAAAGTAAAGCTTTTGCTATAATTAATTAATAATTTGTAAATTAATTATTTATAATTTTTATTGAGGTGTCCCACTTTTTAAAAAACGGGACGGAATGGGACACCTGTTTACGGCTCGTCCTCAAATAAGTTTACAGTATTGGTTGTTACGCTATTTCGCCATTGTTGGTGTTGTCACCAACAATCACATTTTCACCATTTCGCCATTGTTGTTGTTGTTACCAACAATTACATAGATTAATATAAATAACGTATAGTTTTTGGTGACAACACCGACAACGGCGGTTAAAACTTTCGCTATTGTTGGAGTTGTACTCAACAATTACATGGGTTAATGAATAACTTATAGTTGTTGGTGACAACACCAACAACGGCGGTTAAAGTTTGGCATGACCATTACTTAGTTACGCTACCCATGCTTTTTTTTCATGTTCATTTTGGCCTTGGTTCCTGAGCTGTAGTTGTACGTTTTCGAATTCTCAGGTTTCTTCTCATGGAAAGCCTCACCCGGTACGTATTGGTTAGGGTCGGGTTTGATATGCTTTTTAGCCTTGGCCTGTTCTTTTTCTTCTTCCTTCTGCTTGCGGTCTTTCTCTATCACCAGGTCTTCGGGCAGTTCGGCCCTTTGCATTTTTTGCCCGGTGGCCTGTTCAATGCGGCGCACCTGGTCAAGTTCGAGATCGGTCGCGAAGGTTAAAGCTAAGGTTTCATCATCCGCGTCAATATTATGGTTTTCAATGTGCTGTATGTAAATTTCTTTTTCGGCAGGCAGGTCAAGATGGATAATGAACGGGATACCCGTAACATCACTTTCTGCCCCGCTTTCATTCGCTACAATTAACACACGCAGGCTGCCATCAATCTTAAATTCTTCAATGTTATTAACCTTATTGTATTCGAATGATAGCGGGTTTATCATCACCACAGCTTTACGCAATTTGTTAGACAGGCTTTTGTAAACCGTTTCGGCAGTAAGGCGGGTATTGGTGAACACTACCGTTTTGGTGATCAACTCTTCATCATGTAAGAACAGGTTCAGCAGGTTTAGCTTGGTGCCAAAGTTGGGTACATGGTAAAGCATTTGAGGGTGAACCGGCAGTTGTTCATCGGGCATTTCCTCAACCTCAATAGTTGCGGGCTGCAGCATAAAGGGTGCTATCATCTTTTCCAGCCTGGCGTGCATTACCTCGGTAAATATCAAACGCTGGGCGCGGCCAATGCTGTTAGCCAGTTCTACGACAGGCAGTTGCAAGCCTTTCTTAACTATAAGCTGCGCGTCGTCCACCGCAAAAAAATCAACTTTGTTAAGGTTCAATCCAAGCTTAAGGTAAATGGCACGGGCCCTGTCGGGGGTAGCCACCACAATGTCGGCACCTTCTGCAAGGTCATCCATATTTTGCTCGGTAGTTTGGCCGGGGTGCAGGCTTACCAGGCGGATGGTTTTGTTACGGTTCAGCCTGTCGAACTGTGCCAGTAGCTCAAATACCTTCTCCTGATCGGGGGCAAGTATAAGCGCTTTGGGTACGCCATCGGCGCTGTGTTTGAAACGGTTTAGGGTAGCCAAAACCAACACAGTTGTTTTACCGCAGCCTTCGGCCCCAATAGCAACCACATCCTGCCCGCCAATAATGCGGTTAAGTGTTTTTAACTGTATTTCTTTAGGGGTGTTAAACCCTGCTTCTAATACCGATTTTATTAATTGCTTATTCAGCTTAAATTTTTCTGCCCACGCCATTTCAAAAATATAAAGAGCGCAAAGATACCAAAACCATCCCGCTTTAGGGAATTGCTTCATCTGTAGATTACACAGTTGAAGTTTGGAACGGAATTAAAATAAAAAGATATATATTCAGCCCACCAATTACTCAAAAAATAATACCATTCAATGTCTAAAGACAAAAGCTTAGCAGCTGTAGCGCTTATCACCTCTTTGTTTTTTCTCTGGGGTTTCGCCCTTAACTTAAATCCTATACTTATACCGCACCTTAAAAAGGCCTGTCAGCTAACAGATTTCCAATCCTCGCTTATAGATTCCGCATCATACGTAGCTTACTTTCTGTTGCCTATCCCGGCGGCGCAATTCATGAAAAAGTATGGGTATAAAGGCGGTATCATATTAGGCTTGCTGTTGTTTTCGGTAGGGGCCATGTTGTTTTACCCGGCTGCCGCTGTGCGTAATTACGCGTTCTTTTTAGGGGCTTTGTTTGTGGTTTTTTCGGGAATGGCATTTTTAGAAACAGCCGCCAACCCGCTCATCACCTTAATTGGCGATCCCAAAAGTTCAACCATTCGCATTAATCTGGCGCAAACGTTCAATGGCATGGCAGCGGCATTCGCGCCCTATATTGGCGGCACGTTCATTCTATCAGGTACGGTTTTAACAGATGCACAGGAAAAAGCTATGCCTCCTGCCCAGCTCGAAGCCTACTTGAACCACGAGGCTTCATCTGTACAAATTCCTTTTGTAGTTATCAGCATAGCGGTACTACTGGTTGCCATTTTGGTTTGGCGTACGGCATTCCCGGTTATTAAAGAAGAATCGCCGGAGGTAAGCGCCATAGAGAACAAACCTTTATTTGGAAGGATAAAAAACCTCATCAAAAACAAGCACCTCATGTCGGGCGTATTAGCCGAGTTCTTTTACGTGGGCGGGCAGGCTTGTGTAACCAGCTTCTTTATCCGCTACAGCGAGCATGTTGCCGGCTTTGGCGAACACCGCGCGGCAACGCTATTAAGCGTCGCATTATTGCTGTTTATGTTGGGCCGCTTATCGGGTACCGCGTTAATGCTGGTGTTTAACCCGGTAAAGCTTTTGGTAACATATTCCATTATCAACATAGGGCTTATTGCCGCTGCGGTAACCTTACATGGTGCAGGCGTTGTTTATGTACTGATGGCGGTGTTATTTTTTATGTCTATCATGTTCCCAACCATATTTTCGTTAAGCATAAAGGGCTTAGGGCCACAAACTAAGCTGGGTTCATCTTTAGTAATTATGGGGATTGTAGGCGGCGCTGTATTGCCGCCAATAATGGGCCGTATTTCTGATGCTACCAACATCCAGATCGCCTACATCGTTCCGGGCGTATCCTTCGTTATGATCCTCTGGTTCGCATTGAGGAATTTGAAGGTGAAGAAGGTGGAAATGGTGGCGGGGCATTAATAGGTATCATTAATAAGAACGTTGCGAGGTACGAAGCAATCTTTTTAGGATAATTCGCCTATTAGTTTTTCATTAGGATTGTGCTGTTCTAAGTTGTATGGCCTGTGGATGTTCATTTCTTTTCTCTCAAAAGAAACGAACCAAAGAAAAGTCGCGGCTGGTGCCACCTTCTTTGAAAGTTAATGCTGCTGCAAGGCCAATGCTATCCGAATGTGCCAAGGCCGCATTAAGGACGGTGTCGTTGGGTTTATCAAACTCTAATTACAATCAAATAAACTAATTCACAGGACAAGTATTGAGGAGCGGTGGGCCGACAAAAAACCGGGGCCGATGGGTAAAGGCCTGTGGGGGAAGGATTTTTTTGTCTTGATTTTTTGCTTCCTTTTGTATCAAGACAAAATAAGTAGCCCCTGCGGCAATGAGCAGACTGACGGTCAAAAAAGCACTACCCTGTCAACATGCAATTGCTTTGTATCTCAATGACGCGCAAAATAAGAAGCTTTTCTTCAATAAACTACTAACCTACAATATCCCCTTCATCACTTCCCATACATTATTGGCCAAAATTTTAGCGCCGGCTGCCGTTGGGTGGATGCCATCTTTTTGGTTTAAGCTACGCACGCCTCCAACACCTTGCAGCAGGAAAGGAACCAGTGTCATATTATTTTTTGTTGCCAGCCTGGGGAACATTTCTTTAAAATCGGTAGCGTAAGTAGCGCCCATGTTTGGCGGTACTTGCATGCCCAGCATTACCAGTTTGGCTTTAGGATATTTCGCTTTTACGTGGTCAATAATAGTTTGCAGGTTTTGCTCAGTCTCTTTTACCGGGATGCCGCGCAGGCCATCGTTGGCGCCAAGTTCGAGCACAAATACGTCTATATGTTGTTTTAGCAGCCAGTCTATACGGCCTTTGCCGCCTGCAGATGTTTCGCCGCTAAGGCCGCCGTTGATGATCGTATAAGGCAACTTTGCCGAATCTATCTTGGTTTGCAGTACACTCGGGTACGATTCTGACGGGTCATCCAGTCCATAGCCTGCCGACAAGCTATCGCCAAAAACTAAAATGCTTTTGGTTGATGTAGCAGCCGTGGCGGTTTTGGTGGTGTCGGTTGCCGTGGCATCGGTTGATGTTGATTTGCTGCCGCAACTTGCAAGGGTTATGGAAAGCGCTAGGGCTGAAGTTATTTTAAGTTTATTAATCATATTATAGTTCTTATGAATTAGACCGCAGAATTTCCAACGGTGGTTTGTTAAGGATGCCACGGCTATTGAGCAGGCCTATGATAACCGTTAACAAAGTAATAATAAAAAAGATGGCCACCACCGGTAAAAAGTTAACGGCGTAGGGCATGTCAAAAGTGTATTTTGCCAAAAGCCAGCTGCCACCAATGGCAATTACGATGCCGGTAAGGGCAGATAGCGCGCCAAGGAACAGATATTCTAATGCTGTTATGGCGAAGATCTGCCTGCGGCTGCCACCAAGGGTGCGCAGCAAAACGCTCTCCTGTATGCGCTGGTATTTGCTGATACGAACAGATGATATGAGCACAATGATACCCGTAATGATGCTAAAGCCACTCATAAACTTAATAACATAGCCGATCTTGCCAAGCAATTCATCAAGCACATTTAGTATCAACCCAAGGTCGATAATAGATACATTGGGAAACTGCTTAACAACCACCTGCTGATATTTTGCAGAAACGGCATTGTTGGGCACGTGGGTAAGCAATACGTGGATCTGTGGGGCGTCTTCCAAAACCCCGGTAGGGAATACCACCTGAAAGTTTGTTGAAACCTTGTTCCAATTTACCTTACGTATACTGCTGATATAAGTGTTCATCATAACACCCTGAACGTTAAAGACTAATTTATCGCCAACTTTAGCGTTGATGCGTTGGGCAAAACGTTCTTCGGCAGATACGGGGATATCTTTGCCGGGGTCGGCTTTGCCTTCCCATTTACCCGCGGTTATTTTCTCCGAATTGGTTGTGGAGTCGCGATAGGTAACGCGGTACTCGTAGGTAAAGGCCCGTTCGGCAATGTGCAGTGTGCTATCCTTTTTTGCATCAGCGGCAGTTTTGCCGTTCACTTTCTCCAGCCGCATGGTAATGATGGGGACTTGCGATAGTACCGGCAGGCCTTGCTTAAGGGTAAGGTCGGCAACGGCTTTTTGTTGCGAACCCTGAATGTCAAACAAGATCATATTAGATTGATTATCGCCGGTTGACAGCGTTACCTGCCCTATAAGCAACTGTTGTATAAGAAACAGTGTAGCAATGAATGCCGTGCTTAAACCAATAGAAACTGTTAAGATGATAGTTTGGTTATTGGGCCTGTACAAATTGGCAAAACCCTGCCGCCAGATGTAACTCCAACCGCTCATGACCAATACCCGGGTAAAACGGATAAGCAGCCACGCAATGGCGGTAAGGACAAGAAAGGCGACAGCAATACCAATAGTGAAGAATACTGCACCCATCCAGTTGCCAATTTGCAGGTAAGAGAATGAAGTAATAAATAACACCACCAAAATATAAACCAACCAGCGGAACGGATCGCGGATAGTGGTGGTATCATCAAACGAAAGCCTTAAGGTGTTTAGCGGCGATATATTGCGGATAGAGATCAGTGGGAGTAGGGCGAACAGGATAGAAATGATCAACCCCAGTAAAATGCCCTGCCCGATAGCCAGCCAGGAGATACTTACCGATATGGTGATAGGCAGAAAATCTTTAAGCACCAAGGGCAGCAAATGCTGGATAGCCGTACCCAGGATAGCCCCGGCTACCGAGCCAATGAGCCCAATGCCTGTAATCTGTATCAGATAGATCAAAAATGCTTCAGAAGCTTTAACGCCCATGCAGCGCATAATGGCAATTGAGCGGATCTTCTCGCGGATGTAGATATTGATGGCGCTTGCCACACCCACACAGCCCAGCAGCAGGGCTATAAAACCCACTAACGACAAGAACCTCGACAGGTCGCCGAACGAGCGACTGGTGCCTTCCTTTTTACCTTCTACGGTATCGTAATTAAAACCGGCCTTATCCAGTTGGGTTTCCATTCCCTTGGCCAGTTTTTCTACATTGGTTTTGTTGTTGAATTTGTAATAGTAGCTATAGTTGATACGGCTGCCTACCGTGATCAAGCCTGTTTTGCCCAGGTACTGCATGGGGATATAAACCAAGGGCGCAACACTTGCCGCGATGCCGGTTTGCCCTGGCGCTTTATTAAGCACACCTGCAATGGCAAAGGTTTCGTTACCAACTTTAATAGAATCGCCCACCGTGGCATTAAATTGCAACATCAGCGTTTTATCGACCAGGGCATATTTACCGGTTTTAAATGAGCGGCCTGCCTGCACAGGCGTGGTTTCAAGATCGCCGTAGTAGGGGAAATTGCCTTCCAAAGCCTTTACCTGCACCAACCTTGTTGACGAACTTTTAGGGAAAAGCACCATTGATGGAAAACTACGCTCCTGCGAACGGTCGTCGCCCAGTTTTTCTAATACCTTTTGCAGCTTATCGTCAGGTTCTTTATTACCGCTAATGGTAAGGTCGGCACCAATCAAAGTTGCCGCTTGTTGGTTAATATCATTCTGGATGTTGTACCTGAACGAATAAATGGCCACCAAAGCCGCTATACCAAACACTATTGATGAGATGAATAGCAACAGGCGCGAGCGGTTTCGGCGGCTATCGCGCACAGCCATTTTAAAAAGCCAGGCAAAGTTTATCTTCCTTTTAAAATTTACGTTATCCATGGGTGCGTTATTCATTACCGGTCCTGTCATCGGCAACTAACTTGCCACCCTTAATTTTAATGATGCGTTGTGTTTTGGCCGCCAGTTCCAGGTCGTGCGTTACTAACACAAGGGTTGTGCCCGCCTCGCGGTTCAGGTCGAAGATGAGTTTAACTACCTTTTCGCTGGTTTCGGCATCTAAATTCCCGGTAGGTTCATCGGCAAACAGGATCTTAGGCGAGTTGGAGAATGCCCTTGCCAACGATACGCGCTGCTGCTCGCCGCCCGATAGCTGGGCAGGGTAATGGTACCCGCGGTCGGCAAGGCCAACCTTGTCCAGCAGGTCCAGCGAGCGCGCTTTGATGTTTTTCTCGCCTCGTAGCTCCAAGGGCACCATCACGTTCTCTAAAGCGGTGAGCGTTGGCAACAGTTGAAAGTTCTGGAAAATGAAGCCTACATATTGGTTACGTACCTGCGCCCGTTTGTCTTCGCTCAGGTTGGTAAAGCTTATTCCGCTTAGCTCAACAATGCCGCTGGTGGCGCTGTCAAGCCCGGCGCAAAGCCCAAGCAGCGTAGTTTTACCACTTCCAGATGGGCCGACGATGGCATTGGTAGAGCCCGCGCCAATGCTGAAATTGATGTTATCTAAAACAGTCAGTTCGCGGCCCGCGCTTTTATAGGTTTTGTTAAGGTTGACTATGTTTAGTATGGTTTCCAAGGCAGTTGAGTTGTATGATTAATCAGTAAATAACAAAGAATAATTTGTAACAATAGTTTGTAAAGTAATTACTTACACAAGCATTACATTCGTTTACAGTTTTTTAAACGCCAAATATTTTTTACACTTGCATAATAACATATGCACATGCAACAATATCCCGGGCAGCAACGCATTTTAGCAGCTGTGGACTGTATTATATTTGGTTTTGATGGCTGGAACATCAAATTGTTACTGGTAGAACGCGATCTTGACCCTGAAAAAGGAAAATGGAGCTTAATGGGCGGTTTCATCCACTCGTCAGAAAGTCCGGAAGATGCTGCCAACCGCGTTTTGGAAGAGCGCACAGGCCTTAAAAATGTTTACATGGAGCAGTTTAGGGTGTTTGGTAAACCCGACCGCGACCCGGTAGAGCGTACCCTATCTATCGCTTATTTTGCCTTGATAGATATTCAACAATACGAAAAACAGCTTACTGACGCTAACCACCCCGAGTGGTTTTTGCTCGACGAAATGCCCGACCTGGTGTTTGACCACGCCGAAATGGTAGCCATAGCCAAGAAGCAGCTGCGTTACAAAGCGGCGCTGCACCCCATATTATTCCAGTTATTGCCAGAGCGGTTTACTATACCGCAACTGCAAGCCCTGTACGAAGGCGTTTACCAAACCGATTTTGACGACCGTAACTTTAGCCGCAAGCTACTATCTACAGGCCTGCTGGTTAAACTTGCTGAAAAGGACAAGCAATCATCAAAAAAAGGGGCGTTTTATTACCAATTAGACCAATCTAACTACGAGAAGAAGTTTGAGAAGTTTTTGAACCTGGTGCCAAACCCCGATAAATTCTTTTAGTACCCTAACGGCCAATTTACAAACATAACAATCAGATATATTCGGGTTTACAATAAAACTGCTTACATTTAAAGCACTTGTGTGCAATATTTATACAGGTACACATAAACCGGTTTAAGTTGAATAGTGTAAAGGCATTTTGTGTTTTATTAACATCCTTATTGGTTTGTTGCAGTGTTTTAGGTTTCGCCCAAAATACAACCAGCCAGGGTAAGGAGTTCTGGACCGCCTATATGTCGCACCAGGAAGATGCCGGGCCCAGCAAAATGGCGCTTTATATTACAAGTGACGAGGCCACAACCGTAAAGGTAGAAATAGCCGATAATAGTTTCCCGGCTATTGAGCAGGATGTTAACCCACACCAGATAACCATTATAGAGGTTCCCAAGGTCGCGTTTCTAAAATCTGCCGGGCAATATTTACAAGGCATACACATAACGTCACCAAAAAATATAGCCGTTTTCGCGCATATTTACGCTAACGCGGTATCGGGTGCTACACTTTTATTACCTGTATCGGTTTTGGGTAAAAATTATTTTTCTATTAACTATACCCAAAAATCAAACGCCCCGTCAAGCTCGGCCTTTATGATAGTTGCCACAGAAGACGAAACCACTGTAGAAATAAATTCACCTGTATTTATACGTGGCTTGGGCAGGCCTAACGTTGCGCATACTATAAAGTTAAAAAAAGGAGAGGTTTACCAGGCTTTATCAACAGATGATCTAACCAATACCAAGATCAGAAGTGTAAGCTCGGTAAATGGGGTGTGTAAAAAAATAGCGGTATTTTCCGGTAGTACCAAAATTGGGATAGGTTGCGATGCCGTTCCTTCCGTTCAATTTAGTTCTGATAACCTTTTCCAGCAGGTTTACCCAACAACATCCTGGGGGAAGCAATATATTACGGTGCCTTTAAAAAATCGTAATTATGATATATTCAGGGTGTTTTTAAGCGAACCTAATACTACCATTACTGTAAATGGCAGTGTAGTGCCCCCTGCCGAGATCAAAAGCAACAATGTGTACGAATTTTCTTCTAATGCCACAAATGTTATATCAGCTAATAAACCTATACAGGTAGTGCAGTACGCCGTTACCCAGGGGCGAACAATGAACAGCTGCGAATTAAACCAGTTTGATGTTGGCGACCCGGAGATGATATACCTTAACCCGCTCGAACAAACTCTTAACCATGTTACCCTTTACTCGGCCGATGCTTATAAGATAACCCGAAATTATATAAATGTTGTTATAAAGGCAGATAAGGCAGCTACGTTTAAACTCGATGGTATAACTTACGGCGATTTTGCAATTATTCCCAACAGTAACGGTTACGCGTACGCGCAGATAGAAGTTGGGGCCGGCACACATTATATAAGCGCCGATGATGGTTTTAACGCCATTGCCTATGGTTTTGGCGACCATGAATCATACGGATATTCGGCAGGGGCAAACCTTAAAAATTTAAACGAGTATATCAGTTTTATTGATCCTGCTACAAATACAAGCCAGCTTAATGGGTGTGCCGGCATACCTTACAAGTTACAACTGGTGCTGCCCTATCAAACCACCCAAATAAAATGGGATTTTAAAGATGGCACCGCAGTGCAAACATTTGATAGCCCGGTTGGCATCCCTTTTCAAAAGGATGGTGTTACACTCTACCGCTACGATTATCCCGGTAATAAGCTGTACACAAAAGGCAGGTATAGCTATACCGCTACGGTTATTAACCCACTTGCTGATGAATGCGGTACATCAAAGGATGTGGATTTTGATTTTGGCATTGCCGATTTTGCCCAGGCAGCCTTTAGTATCAGCGGAAACTTATGCAGCGCGACAGAAATAACCCTGCACGACGAATCTGTTGCAGACCCCGGGAGTATAACCAAAATAAAGGTTTGGTGGGATTATGTTAACCACCCTGATATTTATGAAGTGTACAACAGCGGCGACCTGGCTGCAGATAATAACTATCATCATACATATGATTATTCGGCAACATCAACCTTTTACACCGTAAAAATGGTTGTTTACACCGGAGAGGGAGGTTTGTGTGATAATGGGGTTGAACACCAGGTGGAAATAAAAGGCAGCCCAATGGTGACTATGGGTACAATAGCCCCCATGTGTATAGATGCCGGTAAAATACAAATAGTAGTGAATAGCCACGGATTTGCAGGGACGGGCCGGTTTAGCGGCCCGGGTGTTAATCCTATCACAGGGTTGTTTGATCCGGTTGCATCCGGCGCCGGCAAATTTACTATTGCATACCGTTTTGTGGCACCAAATGGCTGCGATGCTTTGGTTACGCAAGATATTGTAGTAAACCCTTTACCAACAGCTGATATTGGCGACATTAACCTGCTGGAGGGTGAGAGCGTTGTATTAAAACCCAGGGTTTCCGGTACAGGGCTTACTTATCAATGGGTGCCATCAACCGGTTTAGATAACCCAAATACCCTAAATCCTATGTGCTCTGCAACTGAAGATGTTACATACCGGCTAACCGTTACTACAGCCGCCGGTTGTTCGGTTTATGACGATGTTTTTGTAAATGTGCTTAAAAAACCAATAGTTGTAAATGCCTTTACACCCAATGGCGACGGTATAAATGATACCTGGGGAATTAAATATTTAGATACTTACCCGGGAAATACAGTTGATATATACAACAGACAGGGAGAAAAGGTATATTCGTCTGTTGGTTACGCAACACCATGGGATGGCCGGTACCGTGGTAATGTACTGCCAACCGGAACCTATTACTATATCATAAACCCCAAAAATGGCCGTAAGGTTATTTCGGGAAGTGTTACCATACTTAAATAATGTTGAAGAAACCTTTACTCTTGATCGCGATATTTTTTTGCCTCGGCAGTGTAACCTATGCCCAGCAAAAGCCACAGTATACGCAATACATTTTTAATAACTATTTGCTTAACCCTGCTGTTGCCGGTATTGAGAACTATACCGATGTAAAGCTGGGATACCGAAGCCAGTGGACAGGCTTGGAGGGGGCACCTACTACAGCATATTTTAGTATTAACGCTCCCATAGGTACGGCTTTTACTCAAGGCGACGCCTCTTCTTTTCCATCC
The DNA here is from genome assembly GCF_042676625.1 of Mucilaginibacter lutimaris. Lineage (NCBI taxonomy): Bacteria > Pseudomonadati > Bacteroidota > Sphingobacteriia > Sphingobacteriales > Sphingobacteriaceae > Mucilaginibacter > Mucilaginibacter lutimaris. The sequence goes on along the minus strand of NZ_JBHTIA010000013.1, from coordinate 9,524 downwards.
GGTGGCGATAGCCCTTACAGCAGGCTATACACGCAGGAGTACCGTGCTGCCGAACCACACCACGGTATAGGTTTTATGCTGGTTACCGATAAGGCCGGCCCAATAGATCAAACAAATATAGCTGCTACCTATGCGTATCATTTAGGTATCAGCGAAAAACTGAATTTAGCGGTAGGTGTATCTGCCGGGTTTAATCACCTGCATTTAAACACATCTATGATAACCTTAGAGAACCAGAACGACCCTGTTTTAAATAACATAAACGGCAACCAATGGAAGCCCGATGCGAGCGTAGGTATCTGGGCCTATTCATCAACATATTACTTTGGGGTATCTGCCCAGCAAATATTACCTCAAAACCAGTACATAACAACCGGGAGTGGGTCAAATCTCAGCAAAACCGTGCCGCACTATTTTGCCACAGCAGGGTACAAATTTTACCTGTCTGATGATGTGAGCTTTTTGCCATCGGCCCTAATTAAGTTTATACAGCCTGCGCCAACCTCATTCGATATTAATGCCAAGCTATCTTTCCGCGACAGGTTTTGGTTTGGCGGGTCGTACCGTAAAGATGATTCTTTTGGAATACTGGCAGGCTTTAACCTAAACTCGTTCATTAACGTTAGTTACTCCTACGATGCAACCACATCTGCCCTGCGTACGGTAAGCAACGGCTCACACGAAATAGTGTTAGGCATAATGCTCAACAACGTATATAAGCTAACCAGCCCGCAGCATGGATGGTAGCGTTTGGTTCATAGTTGATGGTTCATAGCTCATAGTAATACGAAATAGTTATATGGCATTTAGGTTTGAAGATTTGCAGGTTTGGCAGATAGCACTGGAACTTGGTGAAGATATAAATCAACTCACTAAACTATTCCCTAAAGAAGAAATTTACGTTATTACTTCCCAAATAAAAAGAGCTGCGGATTCCGTGGTGCTAAACATTGCTGAAGGTTCCACCGGACAAAGCAAAGCGGTATTTAAAGTTTTCTTGGGCTATTCATTACGATCAGCAATTGAGGTGGTAAGTTGTCTTTTTGTCATTAGAAAAAGAGGATATATTTCTAATGATGATTTCGCAAGGCTTTACTCAGAGTATGAGACCTTGGTAAAAATGATAACAGCTTTGAGAAATTCTCTCAAGTAAGTCCATTTTGAGGAGCCACCATGAAACCATGAACTATCAACCATAACCTGTCTTATAACTCCTTCCTCAACCTTGCCACCGGGATATTCATTTGTTCGCGGTATTTGGCAACGGTACGGCGGGCTATATTGTAGCCAGCCTCTTTCAGTATTTCGGTCAATTTTTCGTCGGCAAGGGGATGGCGCTTGTCTTCTTTGCCAATATGCTCTTCCAGTATTTTCTTAACCTCTTTGTTAGACACCTCTTCGCCGCTTTCGGTTTGTATAGCTTCGCTAAAGAAAGATTTGAGCAGAAAGGTGCCAAACTCGGTTTGTACATACTTAGAGTTGGCCACACGCGATACGGTAGATATATCCATTCCAATGCGGTCGGCAATATCTTTCAATATCATCGGTTTCAGATTTTTGTCATCGCCGGTTAAAAAGAAATCGTACTGGTACTGCATAATGGCGTTCATAGTTTTAAGCAGGGTTTGCTGGCGCTGCTTAATAGCATCAATAAACCATTTTGCCGAATCTAATTTTTGCTTAACAAACTGTACTGCCTCTTTCAGCTTTTTATCTTTTTGAGATGCCTTATCGTAATGCTGAAACATCTCCTGGTAAGAACGGCTCACCTTTAATTCGGGCGCGTTTTTAGAGTTTAAGGTAAGTATCAGCACACCATCGTTATTCTTAATATGAAAATCGGGTATCACCTGCATTTGTTTGGTGCTTACCTCGTTACTGTCGCCCGGTTTTGGGTTAAGCTTCAATATCTCGTTCACCACACCCCGCAGCTCAATGGAAGTAAGGTTTAACGATTTCTCCAGTTTATCGTAGTGTTTGCGGGTAAACTCATCCAGGTAATTTTCAACCACCAGTATTGCTTTGCGGATAATTGGGTCGTTAGGGTCTTTTTTGCGGAGTTGTATTAGCAGGCATTCCTGCAGGCTGCGCGCGCCAACACCAGGGGGGTCAAAGCTTTGGATCACTTTCAGCATATCCTCAACCTCTTCATCCTCGGCTATAACATTTTGCGAGAATGCCAGGTCATCGGTTAACGACATGATAGGCCTGCGCAGGTAGCCGTCATCATCTAAACTGCCTATAATTTGTTTGCCAATGGCAAAGTCTTTATCAGATACGGGTAAAAGATCCAGCTGTGCCTGCAGGCTCTCAAAAAATGAGCTTTGTACAGCAATAGGTATTTCTTTACGTTCGTCTTCGTCGTCGCCATTCTGATCGTAACGGCTGCCATAATCGTTTACGTTATCATCCTGTAAATAATCGTCGATGTTAAATTCATCCATCGGGCCCTGCTCGTCATCGCTGTTATAGGTGTCTTCGTCGGGGTCGCGGTCGGGGTATTGTTCTTCGGGTTCGCTAATGGTTAAACTAAGGTCTTCAAGCGCGGGATTCTCTTCCAGTTCTTCTTTAATACGTGTATCAAGCGATACGGTAGGTACCTGCAGCAATTTTATAAATTGTATTTGCTGTGGCGATAATTTTTGTAAGAGTTTTTGTTGAAGGTTCTGTTTAAGCATAGTAGTAGACGAAGCCAAAAATACACCAATTACATTAAAGTTTATAAATTACTTATAAAGGGCATATTTACGTTCTAAAATGCTTTTGCGGGAATTTTGTTTGGACATGCGGCAGTTTTTTTGGTAACTTTAATTACACACAACAATTAAAATTATGGGATTTGTAAAAGAGTTTAAAGAGTTTGCGGTAAAAGGTAATGTATTGGACCTGGCTATTGCGGTAGTTATAGGTGGAGCGTTTAGTAAAATAGTGAGCTCGCTGGTAGAGGATATTATTACCCCGGCTGTGCTTACCCCGGCTTTAAAGGCCGCCAACCTATCAAACTTAAGCCAGCTGGTAGTACCCGGTACAGCTATAAAATACGGTAACTTTTTATCACAGGTGATTTCTTTTATCATCATTGCGCTATCGCTGTTTATCATTATTACAGCCATTAACAGGTTTAAAAAGAAAGAAGAGGTGGCGCCAACCGTTGCCCCGCCTGCACCATCGAAAGAGGAAGTTTTATTGGGTGAGATAAGGGATATATTGGCTGCCAAGAACGTTTAGGTTTTGGCAGCAACAGATGATTTACGGACGATAGCCCTGTCTTTTCCTGAAGCCACCGAGGAGTTACACTTTGAGAAAACATCTTTTAGGGTAAATAAAAAGATTTTTGCTACCGCGATGCCGGGGCAGGATAGGGCTACCGTAAAACTATCTGCCACTGATCAGGACGCGTTTTGTACCTTCGATAGTAATGTAATTTATCCTGTGCCCAACAAGTGGGGTAAACAAGGCTGGACACATATCAACCTTAAAACCATTCAACCCGAAATGCTTACCGGCATCCTTAAGGCCGCCTATTACGAAGTAGCGCCCAAGCATCTTGCCGCGCAAATACTTTTCTAATAACACCAAACAATTCAACAATCAAGCAATTTTTCACTAAATCACTAAATCACTAAATCTACTCAAACGTCTTGGCCAGCTTGGGATTTGTTAATATTACATAGTCGCCCAGTTTGGCAAACTTGCTCCAGTCGGGGTTATCAAAGCTCTCATCCGCATACGCTTGTATATTGATGATGCGTACTTTAGGCAAATACTTTTTTAACTGTGCCGCAGTGCCCAGCTTTTCCTCGCTGTGGAAACCACCATTCACCTGGAATACCTTATAGCCGCTATGCGCCTTAAGAAATTGCGCGATGTTCCAGCCCATGGTAGCATCCCATACGTTTTGCGATTGATAGATCTTTAAATTGCCCATCGCATTGTGCCCACCCATAATGGTCACAAACTTTTCGTAATAAACGCCGGTAGCTGTATCAATAGGCAACGGGGCCAGCCAGCCTTTAGCGGTTGGGCTAAGTTTATCGAGGCTGCTTAAGCTGTTGCGGGTAACCATATTGGTGTAGCGGGTTGGGGCATTGGCCGCAATTACCGGCAAATGTGCTGCCTTGGCTGTTTCTACCATAGGGCGGTAGTCTTTATAGTTCTTCCAGGCGCGGCCCTCGCTAATTAAGTTCTTTTCGCGGATCAGGTCGGCCAAGTACTCGTTAAGTATCGTCTGGCAATCGGTTTGAAACATCTCCATAGACAATGCTGCCTTCCCAGGGTATTTATCGGCAATTTTTTTAAAAAGCAGGCTTTCTAAATAATGGCCCGTACTATCATTGTGTTCTTCGCCAAAAAATAGTACGTCGGCCTTGTCAAGGTCAGCAATAATTTCGTCGGCGGTTGCTAAGCGCTGTTTAGCAGTGTTATATATTTTGTAGTTTTGCGCCATCGGGTCCTGGCAAAAAGCAAAAGTGGGAATCAAAAGCAGGAATAAAAGGGCTGTAAATTTCATATTGTAATGAGGTATGTTAATAAGTTGATAAATATCGATTATCAAATTACAACATTACTATTTGAAAAAACTAAAAAAAAGGCTACATTTGCGCTCTTGTTTTTAAAAGGACGATAAGAATAATAGATTAATATATCATGAAAAGAACGTTTCAGCCCTCACAAAGGAAAAGAAGAAATAAACACGGTTTCCGTGAGCGTATGTCAACTGCTAACGGCAGAAGGGTATTGGCAGCAAGAAGAGCCAAAGGCAGAAAAAGATTAACTGTATCTGACGAGCGCAGCCACAAAGCATAATTCTGGTTGTTTACTCCTTGTAAAAGGGGCTGACCCGCTTGTGTAAACATATTTTCGGTTCAGCATCAACAACTATGTATACTTTTAAAAAAGAAGAACGGTTATGTAACAAAAGGCTTATCGACGGGCTTTTTCATAACGGTTCTTCTTTTTTATGTTACCCTTTTAAAGCTTCCTGGATGCTTACCACCGGTGAGCAGCAATTCCCCGTGCAGATCGTTTTTTCTGTAGCCAAGAAGCGCTATAAACGCGCGGTAGACCGTAACCTGGTTAAACGCCGCATGCGCGAGGCCTATCGCCTCCACAAACAATCCTTACTTTACGATGCGCTAAATATATCCGAAAAAAAGCTTGTACTTTCCATCAGCTACATTGGTAAAGAAATATCATCCTACGATTTTTTTGAAAAGAAAATGATCAGGCTGTTGAACCAGCTTGCAGGGGAGGCTATTAAATGAAAACTTTGTGGGAGGTAAATAAGCGGATCTTTAGCGCGTTATTTTTACTGCTGATAAAAATATACCAGTACCTTATTTCGCCCATTTTACCAAATTCGTGCCGGTACACACCTACCTGTTCGCAATATGGCATCGAGGCTATTAAAAAGCACGGCCCGTTCAAAGGTGGTTGGCTTACTCTTAAACGTATCGGCCGCTGCAACCCATGGGGTGGCCACGGCCATGATCCGGTACCTGATTAAGCCAAAAGTTTAAAGTGGAAAGTCAAAAAATGGTCAATCTGTTAATGCTATTCGCTTTTTAATTTTGACTTTTTAATTTTGACTTAGAATGATATTACAGATAGAAACAGCAACAACATCGTGCTCGGTAGCATTAGCTAACCGGGGGCAGGTGTTGGCATTTAAAGAGGTTGACCAGCGGAATATACACGCGGAGGTTATTACTGTTTATATAGACCAGATACTGGCGCAAAGCAACGTTACTTATGCCCAGCTTGATGCGATTGCGGTTAGCTGCGGCCCGGGTTCATACACCGGGTTGCGTATAGGTGTATCTACTGCCAAAGGCTTGTGCTTTGCGTTAGATAAACCCTTAATAGCTGTAGATACTTTAGCCGCTATGGCAAGAGGTTTAGTAGCTAATAATGAAACTGAAGGCGATGTATTGCTATGCCCAATGATAGATGCCCGCCGTATGGAGGTCTACACGGCCATACTTAACCAGGCAGGTGACGTTATACAGCCTACCGCGGCCGAAATTATTGATGCCAATAGCTTTGCCGATATCCTTTCAGAAAATAAAGTGCTTTTTTTTGGCGATGGCGCCGATAAGTGTAAGGATGTTTTAGGCGATAACCCTAACGCGCAATTCCTGCCAAACTTCGCAAATTCGGCAAAGCATCTCACTTCCATCGCTTTAGAGAAATTCAACCACGCTGATTTTGTTGACGTGGCTTACTTTGAACCTTACTACCTTAAAGATTTTATTGCCGGTAAGAAGGCGGGAGCTTAACTGCCGTCGTCTCTTTTTGGGTGGAATACGCTATCCCATAAGCGTTTCAGGAAGCCCGGCCTTTCGCCCATTGGTATAAAGCTGGCATTCATTGGGTGTTCAATTACGTTGCCGAATTTAAGCGAGAAGCCCAGGAAGAAATCGGCCCCCGTGAATGAGCCCGACTTGTTAATTTGCGAATCACTTTTGCCAACGCCCGCCCTAAATAAATTAGCCGACTGTACAACCCTGTCGCTGCCTATATAAAACTCCACATTAGGGGTTTTTACCATAAACTGCAAGCCTGCATTAAAAAGCCCAAAGTTATTGTATGAAGTTGTTAACGTGCCTACAAGGTTATTGTATTGGAGGGGGTTAACCAAAGCGGCGGTGTACCCATCATAAAACACTTCTTTTTGAAGGACGATGGTTGGCGAATATTTAAAGCGCTTGTCGTAATCAAGCCAGTAAGATTTATTGGCGCTTAGCTCAAGTTTGCCATTTGTTGGGGTAACATAAGAACCCTGCGTATCTCCCGAACGAATGATGTCGAAAGTGTTGGCATATAAATTATCCTCCCTTCGTGGGCCGCTTATGTTTTGAATAGTGCGGGTGGTGTTAAAATTACTGGTGATAGATTTTTTGTACCAGTGTATAAAGCCAAGATCCTTAACGTTAAGCTGAATGTTAAAATTATCGCGTGTGCGGATGGTTGAACCAAGGCTTATTGATGCACCCGGACTCCTGAAGTTTGGCAAAATATCACGGGCGGCAAATTCGCCGGGTGTAAAGTTGATGCGGTATCTGCCCTGCAGGCTAAGGTCGGCCCTGTCATTAACCCTGTCAAAATCAATCCTGGACCGGTCTATTTGTAACTGCTGATATTGTATACCCAGCAAAGCACTCAGTTTAATACCAAATGCAAAGTTCTTAGTCACTTGTTCGCGATACGTTGCGCTAAACTGGTGGTAAGTTTGGTAGGTGTAGCTGTTGTTAAAAATATTGTCGTAAGATCGGTCGGTAAAAGGGCCGGTATTGTTTAGCAAAAGCAAACTTTCATCAGTAAAAATGCCACGCCCATCTGCCCGGGTTTGTACCGAAAAGCCTATCTCCTGGTTACCGTCTAAACTTCTGAAAGATTTAAACATTAACGAATAAACGTTTGCGCTTACGTTTGCCCGGCTAAACCTGCCTTGGTTAAGGGTTAATCCGGCACCCGCGTATTTGCCTAAAAAAGCGCGGCTTTTTAATGGTGCCTGGCCGTTGCCGGTTACATAAACGTTGCTGTTGAAATTTGGTATGAACAGGTTAAAAGCATATTGCCTGCTGCTATCCGGAATAAACGAGGCCCGGGAGGGGTTCTCGAACGAATCGAATAATGTACCTGTGTTATACTGGGAAAACTGCTGGCCAAAAGATGCAAGGGATATAAGTAGAAAACAAAAAGCCAGTAAAATATTCTTCATACACATTCGCAATGCCATGGGTTGTATCTGCTTGTTATAGCCGTTTACCCCGTAGCTAATAATAGGGTATTTAACGTAAATATGGCGTTTTTGGTTGTGTTTTAATCTCTTTTTTTACTAACAGTAGTATCCGGCATGTTTTGTAACAGGCAAAAGTTGGTGTAAAAATTTTTATCGGTTGCGGCAAATTGATAAGACGCGCCGTAAAAGTTCCTAAGAGATAATGAATTGTTTTTATAAGCAAGATAAAACCCATCTTTTAAACCATCCTTTAATATTTGCTGGGCATTTTTAAAGTGAATAAAAAAGGCTACGTTGCTTTTTTCGGCCAATAAATTATCAAACTTTACATACTGCTCTGTTTTATTCAGGAACTTACGGTTAAGATACGTATCGTTATAACTCGCCAGTTCGTTGGCGGTGTTAGCCAGTATCAGATAATTATCAATAATACGGAAGTAAGGTTTTTTAAAAGCGTTAAAAGCATCACCCAATAAGAAATAGGGTAGTTTGCTATAGTTAAACTGCCCAACATCATCACTTGTCATGTTGCTGATGTTGGTCATGAACGGCCTAAGCTTTGTGCCGTTCTTAACTGTTACAATAGCGAATTTCTCCTGGTAACGGGTGGTTATCACCGCAAACTCGTTACCCAAAAGCTTGTTAAATTCGGTGTTAAGGTTTATGCCTGTCTCCGTTTTAATTTTTGTGAATAACGCGTCCTTTTCTTTTTGCAGGCCCGCTTTATTATGAAAGTCTGAAAGATCGGCGGCAAACCCGGCAGCATCAGATACGGCCAAGTTAGTTGCATACGCGGTTGTGGCCGGGTATATGTCGCGCAATTGGTTGGCAACAGGTTGCTGGTTGGTAAATATATTTAAGTATGTGCCCGGCCTTTGTGTTTCAATATTTGTGTAGCCGCTAAACATCACGGCATCGTTTTTAAAATTCAGGTTTAACGCGGCCAGGGCTGGTAGCAACCTAAAAGGTTTAAAAATATCGGTATTGCTGTTTTTAAATAGTTGGTTAAACAAGGGGCCAAGGGCCTCATAATTTATATAAAGATTGGCCAGCGAGTTTGAGTTTTGCTGATCGGGCAGCAGCATAAAAGCGCGCCTGTTTTTGTCAGGCTGGTAATTAGCCGCTTGGGTGATCAACTCTTTAGAAAAACTGCCCGTGTAGATATTGGCGTCTATATTAATAAGGTAGAACCGTTTCTTTAACGCGTTAAAAAAGATATTATACCCGCGCTTTTCGCCAATTTTTAAGGGTGTTATCAGCATGCCGGTTTTTTGCTGCCTGGCAAGTTTATCATACTCTGCAGGGTCAATATCTTTTGAGGTAGATGAGGTCAGCAGCAGGTCTACCTGCGTGCTTTGCGGCGGGAATATCGACACAAACACATTGCGCCCCGTAAAAAACGAACTTAAGGCAGTATTATTAAATAGTACCTTTCGAACAGTATCCAGGTCGGCCAGTTTTTCTTCGCCAATAAGGTTTTGCAGCAGGGTATTACCGGTGTATATATCGTAAAAGCTTTTTTCGTTGGGAAATTCAAATACCAGTGAGGCACCATCCGGAATTGTACGCATAATGTTACCGGCATGTACACCCGATGTATTTAAGTTTTTAAAATACTTAACGGTTATATATGCCGTAGCGGCAATTAAAATTAAAGTAAAAGCTATCAGTCTTTTCATTCCGTGTTTGCGTGCGCAATTTATGTTTAATTAGTGATTTAGATTAGTGATTTAGCGATTTATTGAATTAGTGATTTATTGAATTAGTGATTTGATGATAT
>NZ_JBHTIA010000012.1:0-643028 GCF_042676625.1 Mucilaginibacter lutimaris | reverse complement strand
CATACTTTAACGCTAAGCTACGAAAACTTATCCCCTGGATAAGATGGTCATTGATGATCTTTTCTTCTTTTAGCTTGTTCATCTTTTACACTATTTAAGTGTAAACTTATTTTAGGACAAGTCATTTTTGGTGGGAAAAGGGGAATAAGATAGCTCATAATTTCTAAACGATCACTATATTTATTAAATGAATAGTTACTACATAGTGAACGATCAACCCACAACATGCCCTAGATGTGGCGCAAGAACCAACCTAATCTCTGACTTTTTGCACACTCTCTTGAAATTAAAGATAGAGGAATGTTTAAATAGTGGTTGCAAACATGTATTTTTCGAAGTAGAAGAATAATCATGAAAGAAGGCCAAACCCTCTGGACCAAAGACCAATTACTTTTAGCTATTAACCTATACTCTAAAATTCCTTTTGGAAAGATGAGTGCGGGCAATGCTATTGTCAAAGAGTGGGCTGTACTTATTGGCCGGTCGCCAGCGGCGGTGGCGCGTAAACTTGGTAACTTCGCAAGCTTCGACCCAAAACTTGCAGAAAGGGGCGTAAAGGGATTGCCAAACGTAAGCAAACTTGACAGAGAGGTTTGGAACGATTACATGAACAACTGGGATGAATTGTTCATAGAAAGCGAAACATTGCTCGCTGAAAAGAAGCATACTACTATCGAGCAGCTTAATCCAATTGAACTGATAGAACCTGAAACAATGGTGGGGCGAGAAGCTACCCGGCAAGTTGTTGTTCGGTTGGACCAAACCGTTTTCAGAAAAATGGTGCTAAGTAATTTTGCCGATACCTGTTGTATCACCGGTATTAATCAACCGGAGTTATTAATAGCAAGCCACATCTTGCCGTGGAGTTTAGATGCTGGAAACCGACTTAACCCCCGCAATGGATTAGCTTTAAATACACTTCACGACAAGGCTTTTGATAGAGGTTTAATAACCATTACCGAAGACTTAAAAATCAAAGTAGCTTCTGTATTGATGAACAGTACAAACATTCAAAGCATTCGGGATAATTTTATAGCCTACGATGGTAAATCGTTGATTGAACCTAAGAAGTTTTTTCCGGATGTTGAGTTCCTTAAAATTCACAATGGCCGCTTTCAAGGCTAACTTCACTTATATCCGATTGACACCAACCCTACATCAGGCTATCTTAGCCTGATGCCAAACATTAAATTCTTTTACCGCTATCGCGACGGTGCTAATTACAAAAACCATAGTTTCTTCATTTTCAATAACCCTACTAAGATCGCGTTGGCAGAAATTGAAGCAAGTATCCTGTCAAAGCTCATTGACGATACCTGGTTTTACGCAGATAAATGGAACGTGCCCGACTTGCATTTCGATACTTGGGATAATGAGACAGACCATACCTGGCACGAGTTTGAAAGTATTGAGTTTACTGATGACCAAGGCCAGTTGAATGTTTTGGATTTTCTTAAAGCTATCAGGAATTAACACCCCTTTCTCTTTTCCCCAAATCTTCCTACATTTAATCCCAACAAACACCCTAACCCCTAATGAAACTATTATTACATATCCTCCTGCTGTCGGCTACCATGGCGCAGGCAAACCCTGCGTCAAGCGTTAAGGCCACCAGCCCCGCCATTAGCTACGATAAAATAAAGCACCCCGAAAAGGCTATGCCTGCCGAGCAGGCTAAAGCCATCCTGAAAGAGATGCAGCAGCAACGTAACGACGAGGAGAAGATAGCGGTTATAAAGGCCCGGCTTAACAGTAAGGAGGTAGGCATTACCATCAACCAACTGGCGAGCTTTATGAACCAGTTCCTGACGGATGATTCTAAAATAGCCGTTGCCAAATACGCGTTCGAGTACACCACCAACTACAAATCGTTTTTAGACCTCGTAAACCTGTTCAGTCGCGAAGAGTATAAAGACGCGCTGGAAGATTTTTATAAGAAGAATAAGTAGTACCGGAGATGAGCGAATTTTAGGGAGTTGCTATTAGTAATTCTGTTTGTGCTATAATGTATGTTAGTCCGCTCATTGCCGCGGAGGGCTACTTCTTTTCTCTTGAAAGAAAAGAAGCAAAAGTTCAAGTCAAAGCGAAAGCTTCTGCCCGCCCTGCCGGTTCTTAACGCTTTCTCCCGCATGCGCGAGTTCGAAAGCTAAACCGACATTCCCGCCAACTCCCGGCCCGCCCGCTTTGACGTTTGGGCCAACGCTATTTTTGAGAAACTCTCCCCACTTGTCATCCTGAACGTAGTGAAGGATCTATTATTGAACCATGCTCTCGAAGATGCATGTCGGCGATTAGATGCTTCACTACGTTCAGCATGACAAATTGCTTTTAGTCTAACAACTTTAACTTCTACAAGCTTAGAATTTAAAACTGCCAGTCCTACGAGCACTAAACATCAGCTCTGTATAGCAAAGAGATTGCTTCGTTCCTCGCAAAGACGTTATGAGGAAACAACCCCTCAACATCAAGGCATAAAAATTGCTACTTTAGCATCAACTATGAAAAACCGCCTGCTACTACTCCTTGTTGCCGCTACTACCATAACCGCCTGTTCTAAAAAAGTAACCAACCCGCATACCAAAACCAATAGTGTTTATACCACGCAAGCCGATAGCCTGAGCAAAATATTACTGGCCGAAAACCCTGCTACGCTTACAGATAGCCTTAATCAGCCTATCCCGTCAGAGTTTATTGGCACGGTTAACTTTAACCTGCGCAAACCCAACTATGTAATTATCCATTACACGGCGCAAGATTCGGTAGCGCAAACCGTGCGCACCTTTACGCTGGTGAAGCCGCAGGTAAGCGCCCATTACGTAATTAGTAAAGATGGCAAGGTGATACACATGCTTAACGATTATATGCGCGCCTGGCATGCCGGTGTAAGCAAATGGGGCAGCATCAGCGATATGAATAGCTGCTCGATAGGGATCGAACTGGACAATAAAGGCAATGAGCCCTTCGCCCCCGCGCAGATCAACAGCCTGCTTATACTGCTGGCCAAACTAAAAAAAGATTACAACATCCCCACGGCAAACTTTATAGGCCACGGCGACATTGCCCCCGGCCGCAAACCCGACCCGGGCATACTGTTCCCCTGGGAAACACTGGCTAAAAAAGGGTTCGGCTATTATTCGGACATGATCATTGTACCGGCACCCGCAAATTTCGACAGCGCCACAGCCCTGCGATTGATCGGGTACGATACCAGCAACCTCCCCGCTGCCATAGGGGCTTTTAAACGCCACTTTGTACAGCGCGAAAGCTCAAACACCCTAACGCAGTTTGATTTGGATGTGCTGTTTAATGTGTACAAGAAGTATTAGCCCCCTCTAAATCTCCCCCGATAGGGGAGACTTGGAGATAAATATTTTAAGCCCTTCCTTACGGGGAGGGTTTGAGTGGGGCCGCCTTAATGCTCCGGAGTGGGCACCGGCGCAGTGGCTCCTATCGGATAAAAGCCTTCATCCATTAATGCAAGCCTGCCGTTCTTAAAATAATAAAATTTGTACATCCCACCGGGGCCCTGGTTGTACTGCTTGTAAACCGTCCGGCTCTCAGATAGCTCTACCACAGCGGCAGATGCATGTTCTTTTTTAAACTGATCTTCGGGCATGTTAACCATAACCGCTTTCGGGAAGCTGCAGCCCATAAATAAAACGACTAATAAGGGTAGGATTAATTTTTTCATACCCATAAGAGCCGCCAAACGTCCGCAGGTTTAACTCCCCACGAAATTTATCATACAAAAAAGGCGAAACGTTCTAAAACCTTTCGCCTTTTACCTTTCAGCTTTAACCTCTCTAAGGCTTTAGCCTTTCTTCACCCAACCATCTTTAAGTGTCACCGTGCGGTTAAACACCAAATTATCAGGGGTCGAATTTTTATCGAGGGTGAAATAGCCTTTACGCATAAATTGCACCGGTGTGCCAACTTTGGCATTCGCCAAATCGGGCTCTATGTAAACGGTTGGCAATACATGCAGGCTGTTCGGGTTTATGTATTCTTTAAAGTCGCCGTCTTCGCTGCTTGGGTCTTCCACCTGGAACAGGCGGTCGTACAGGCGCACCTCTGCGCTTTTGGCGTGGTCGGCACTTACCCAATGTATCGTCCCCTTGACATTAATGCCGCTGGTATCGTTGCCGCTTTTAGATTCGGGGATGTACGAGCAATGGATCTCGGTGATGTTGCCATCAGCATCTTTAACAATGCTTTCGCCTTTAATAATGTAAGCGTTCTTTAGTCGCACCATTAGCCCAATACCCAGGCGGAAATATTTCTTGGTAGGCTCTTCCATAAAGTCGTCGCGCTCTATCCAAAGTTCGCGCCCAAACGGAAACTCACGGCTGCCGTCGCCACCTTCCACCTCGGGGTTATTCTCTCCGTGGAATGTTTCGGTTTTGCCTTCCGGGTAGTTATCAATAACCAGTTTAACCGGGTCAAGCACGGCCATACGGCGCCAGGCCGTTTTGTTCAGATCCTCGCGGATGCAAAACTCCAGCAAACCAACGTCAATCATGTTTTCTCGCTTGGCAACACCTATACGCTCGCAAAACTCGCGGATACTGGCAGGCGTATAACCACGGCGGCGAAGGCCGCTAATGGTTGGCATGCGCGGGTCGTCCCAACCGTCTACATGCCCTTCTTCTACCAGTTGCAGCAGCTTGCGCTTGCTCATAACGGTATAGTTTAGGTTAAGGCGGGCAAACTCGTATTGCTTGCTCGGGAACAGGTTCAGTTTCTCAATGAACCATTCGTATAACGGGCGGTGAGGTATAAACTCAACCGTACATATCGAGTGAGTAATATGCTCAATAGCGTCGCTTTGTCCGTGCGCGAAATCATACATCGGGTAAATACACCAGGCATCGCCGGTACGGTGGTGATGCGTATGCTTAATACGGTACATCAAGGGGTCGCGCAGGTGCATGTTGGTGGATGCCAGGTCGAGCTTGGCACGCAGCACCTTAGCGCCATCCGGGTATTTACCGGCTTTCATATCAGCAAAAAGCTGTAAATTCTCTTCTACTGATCGGCTGCGGTATTGGTTAGCCACACCCGGTTCGGTAGGCGTACCTTTTTGTATCGCAATTTCCTCAGCAGTGCTGTCATCAACATAAGCAAGGCCCTGCTTTATCAGTTCAACAGCCAAGTCGTAAAGCTGGTCGAAGTAGTCGGATGCGTAAAGTTCCTCGGCCCATTCAAAGCCAAGCCATTTAACATCCTCTTTAATGCTATCCACATATTCAACCTCCTCCTTGGCGGGGTTGGTATCATCAAAACGCAGGTTGGTTTTACCGTTATATTTTTTAGCGAGGCCAAAGTTAAGGCATATCGACTTGGCGTGCCCAATGTGCAGGTAACCGTTAGGCTCCGGCGGGAAACGCGTTAGTACCCGCCCGTCGTTTTTACCCGCGGCAATATCCGCCTCAACAATTTCTTCTATAAAGTTCAGTGATCTTTCTTCGCTCATGATTGGTCAAAAATAGGTATATAAGTGTAGTTATGGAATATTATTTCTATTTGAAAATGTACTGTTCGTTCCATAGGTTAAGGTAGCCCCGCTTTCCGCTCATACGGCACAGGCCTTAGCCGCGAAGCCGGTATCCGCTGCAATCGGGTTTAGGGGTGATATATTGTATATGTTTTGACCCCTTATGAAGCAACTGCTATAGCACTGTTTCTGCCTTCCCCTAAAAGGGGAACATTACTGCCGGTGCTAATGCATTAACGTTAATAAGGGTTAAAATAAATAGAAAGGTTGTACCCTTTTGTTGCATATTATTTTGCATGAAAGCTACTGCTATAGCACTGTTTCTGCCTTCCCCTAAAAGGGGAACAATACTGCCGGTGCTAATTGCATTAACGTTAATAAGGGGTAAAAGAATAGAAAGGTTGTACTCTTTTTGTTGCATATTATTTTGACCCCTTACGAAAGCAACTGCTATAGCACTGCCTTTCATAAGGGGTAAAAATACAAGCAAATTTTCGCTACCTTTCATTTAATGAACCCTGTTACACAACTCTGCCGCCTGTTCCACAACAATCAAACGCTATCTGAAAGATTGCTTTGGGACGATTTGCGCCGTAAAAATATTAATGGCAGAAAGTTTCTTCGTCAGTACCCATCTTCGTGGTAAATGGTTTTGGCAGACGCTCATTTTACATCGCCGATTTTTATTGTGTCGAGTTAAAGTTAGTTATCGAGGTAGATGGGCCTATTCATTTGCAAAAGAAAGATTACGACGCAAATCGGGATCTGGTAATGCAGGGGCTTGGTTTAACCATACTACGCTTTACTAATGATGAAGTAAGCAAAGATGTTAAAAGCGTTGTCGGCAAAATTGCTGAGTACTTATAAATTCTTTCTCTTAACTTTGATACACCTTTTACTGCCTTCAAAAACCATGAGCGAAAACCAATTTACCCGCCCAATACGCGTATTAGTAGCCAAAGTAGGGCTCGACGGGCACGACCGTGGCGCACGCATTATTGCTACCACCCTGCGCGATGCCGGGATGGAAGTAATATACACCGGCCTGCGCCAAACGCCCGAAATGGTGGTGAACACCGCCCTGCAGGAGGATGTGGACGCTATAGGCATCAGCATACTATCAGGCGCGCATATGACGGTTTTCCCTAAGGTGATGGCATTGATAAAAGAGAAAAAAATGGATGATGTGCTACTTACCGGTGGCGGCATTATCCCGGCCGACGATATGGCTGAGCTTAAAAAGATAGGCGTGGGCGAACTTTTCCCCCCGGGTACCAGCACTGCCGATATAGTAACTTATATTACCAACTGGGTACACACCAACCGCAACTTTTAAAGATTTACAATTATGGAATTTGAGAACATCCTGGTCGAGACGAAAGGCCGTATACAATACATAACCATTAACCGCGAAAACAAGCTAAACGCGCTGAACAAGTTTACCCTTTGCGAGTTGCACGAAGCATTAACCGCTGCTTTTAAAAGCAGCAGCGTTGGTGGCATCATCATTACCGGTGCTGGAAGTAAGGCATTTGTAGCAGGTGCAGATATCTCTGAATTTGCCGATCTGGATGTAAAAGGCGGCACCGAGCTGGCCCGCAACGGACAATCGATAGTTTTTGACGTAATTGCTAATGGCAATAAACCCGTTATTGCAGCTATAAATGGTTTTGCCCTTGGTGGTGGTTTAGAACTGGCTATGGCCTGCCATATCCGCATCGCGTCTGAAAACGCTAAAATGGGCCTGCCTGAGGTAACATTAGGGCTAATACCCGGCTATGGCGGCACACAACGCCTAACGCAATTGGTGGGGCGCGGCAAAGCACTTGAGCTGATCTTGACGGCCGACATGCTTACCGCTGCAGACGCCCTTAACATTGGCCTGGTTAACCACGTTGTTTTTCAGGACGACCTGCTGCCAAAAGCCGAAGAGATGATGAACAAGATCCTCAGCCGCGCACCTCTTGCCCTGGCATCTGCCATAAAAAGCGTAAACGATTTTAATACCGCATCCATCAACGGATTTGAGACCGAAATACAGGAATTTGGCAAATGTTTTGGAACGCGCGACTTTAAAGAAGGTGTAGCAGCTTTTATGGAAAAACGCAAGGCAGAATTTAAGGGCGAGTAATAAATCGCCACTTTTATTATGCAATGGCCTCTTTTCCAAAAAGATGCAAACCATCTTTTTCATGTAAATTTCATATTAGAAAGCAGTTTTTAACACTTAATTTACACTCCCCTGACTATTTACACAAATGGGTCAAATTTAATTCCCTATTAATCAATCGATTGAATATTCGTGACATTTAGATGAAAAAATCGTAATGATTTCGTGCTTTACTTTGTCTCGTGCTAAACAAAAAGCACGTTATCTAAATATTATTATATCATGAAAAGTTCATTAAAAATCGCAACATTGGTTTTAGCCTTCGCAGGTTTATCATTCGCAGCTAAAGCCCAAACTACCACTACTACTACAAGCACAACTACAAATGGCGGTATACGCTACAGCATCGGTGTTGATGCAGGTATCCCTACAGGTGGCTTTAAAAATTCACACAACTGGAACTTAGGCGGTTCTGCACAAGCAGACATCCCTGTTGCAAACCAGTTATTTGTTACTGTTAACGCCGGTTACAACAACATCTTTGGCAAATCAGATTTTAAAGGCATTGCAGGTAATGATGTAGCCGATGTAAAACTGATCCCGGTAAAAGCAGGTTTAAAATTCTTCCCGGTACAAAACTTTTATGTACAAGGTGAAGCAGGTGCAAGCTTTTTGTTAAACAAAAAAGATACTTACAACGATAAAGCTGTAGCGTTTGTTTACGCACCGCAAGTTGGTGTACAGTTCCCGGTAAGCGCAAGCGGTAACTTTATTGATGCAGGCGTACGTTACGAAGCAACAACTAAATTTAACAAAGCAATTGACGATAGCAAAGTACAGTTTGTTAGCCTGCGTTTAGCTTACGGTTTCTAAGTCACAAACATTTACCAAAAACAACAATTAAAAAAAGGAGGCCAAAAGCCTCCTTTTTTTATGTATAAAAGCCTTTTTTTATACACTATCATCAATAATTCTGATAACTTAGCAAATATTTGTAATTTAACCTGCAAATACATTTACCTGTACACGTAATACTGTTATGAAGAAAATACTCATCATTGATGATGAAGTTAACGTTGGGCTTTTGCTATCAAAATTTTTGGTACGCAACGGCTTTGAGGTAAGTACTGCCGCTAACGGCAGTACCGGTATGGAGTACCTGAAAAAGAACGAGTTTGACCTGGTACTGTGTGATTTTAGGCTGGAAGATACCGATGGCCGCGAAATGCTTAAAAACATTAAAGCGCTTTACCCTAAAACAGGCGTTATTATTATAACGGGCTACTCGGATATTAAGATGGCCGTTGAGCTTATTAAAATGGGTGCTTACGATTACATTACCAAGCCCCTTTATCCAGATGAGATACTGAACACTATTACCAAGGCTATTGAAACCCAGTATGCCCTGCAGGAAATGGCTTCGCATGAGTACAGCGCCGATAATAACGACAAGCCGCAAAAAGAAGGCAAAAAGCAGATCTTATCCGGCGAGTTTGTGGTGGGTACCAGCCGCGCGTCAAAAGACCTGCTGAAACAGATAGAACTGGTTGCACCAACCAATTACAGCGTTATCATATTAGGCGAAAGCGGCACAGGCAAGGAGTCGGTGGCCAAAAGCATTCACCTTAACAGCCCCCGCCATAATCAGCCATTTGTGGCGATGGATTGCGGGTCGCTTACCAAAGAGCTTGCCGCAAGCGAATTTTTCGGGCACGAAAAAGGCTCGTTCACCGGCGCCCTGTACACAAAAATAGGCCACTTTGAGATGGCCAACGGCGGTACACTATTTTTAGATGAGGTAGGTAACCTATCTTACGAGATACAGGCGGCCTTGCTGCGCACCGTACAAGAGCGTAAAGTTAAGCGCATTGGCAGCACCAAAGAGATAGACCTTGATGTACGTATTATTATTGCCACTAACGAGAACCTGCAGGATAGCATAAGCAAAGGCCGTTTTAGGGAAGACCTTTATCACCGCTTTAACGAGTTTAGCATATATATGCCGCCTTTGCGCGAGCGTGGCAACGATATTATGATGCTTGCCGAGCATTTTTTGAAAATTGCCAACCAGGAACTCGACCGTAACGTAGCCACCTTCTCGCCCGAGGTGATAGAATGTTTTATGAATTACCGCTGGCAGGGCAACATCCGCGAACTGAAGAACGTTGTGCGCCGGGCAACTTTGTTAACCGAAGGCGATGAGATAACCATAAAGACGTTACCACTGGAGATCTCAAACTTTAAGGTAACGGCGTATGAACCGTCAAACCCATCGGCAGTTAACGAGGTTAAAGAACCAAAGCATGATCTTAAAAACGCCGCACTTGGCGCCGAGCACGAAACTATTTTAAAAGTGCTGCGCGAGGTAAACTTTAATAAAACCAAAGCTGCCGAGATATTAAATATCGACCGTAAAACGCTTTACAATAAGATGAAGGCCATCAACCTCAAATAATAACTATGGGCGAGGGTGAAAAAAATATGCCGTTAAGCCAAGAGGCTGTTGATATGCTGAGGCATGATATTAAGAACCAGCTATCAAACATCTACCTCGCATTGGAGGGTTTGCGATACGAGGTAGAAGACCAAAACGGCGATCTTGATCTCTATATGGATAGCATTACACAATCCGCCCAAAAAATAGACAAGCTACTAAGCGATTTTTAATAGAAATTATGTAACGCCGGTAAAAACTTTCCGGCGTTTTTTTGTTATATATTCGTATCACAATTAGCTTTTCGGGGTGTAAAAATGTCCATCTTCAATCATAATCAGCGCAACAATATTATACTGGTAAGTATTATTGTACTCGGCTGCTTTTTACTTTACGCCCTAAGCGATCTTTTCAGTTCTATATTAGGCGCAATTGTGCTCTTTACCATCTTCAGGCCGTTTTACATCTACATGGTAGATCGTAAAAAGCTTAACAACTCAATAGCAGCGCTTGTAATTATATTTATATCGCTCATTGTTATCGTTATCCCGTTCCTGTCGTTAAGCATAATGGTGATAGGTAAAATTGGCAGCATTAACCGCGAATCCATTAACATTGATAAATGGACAGAAAAGATAGACGCCTTTACAGGCGCCAACATTAACCAGCCGCACTTTGCCGAAGACACGTTACAAAAGCTTGGTGCCTATGCTGCCGATCTTTTTCCATCATTATTAAGCAGCGCGGCAAGCATAGTGCTTACGTTATTGGTGATGTACTTTTTATTGTATTTTATGTTTGTGCAGATGCGCGAATTTGAAGTAGGCTTGTTAAAGTACGCGCCATTCCGCGAGCAGCACGCCTTAAAGTTTGCTACCGAACTGCGCAATTCTACCTACTCTAACGTTTTGGGCCAGGGTGTAATAGCCATTACACAGGGCATATTAT
Source organism: Mucilaginibacter lutimaris (assembly GCF_042676625.1). NCBI lineage: Bacteria > Pseudomonadati > Bacteroidota > Sphingobacteriia > Sphingobacteriales > Sphingobacteriaceae > Mucilaginibacter > Mucilaginibacter lutimaris. The sequence continues at coordinate 632,042 of NZ_JBHTIA010000012.1, read as the reverse complement.
TGGCCATGGGCTTTTATGCATTTGGCATACCCGACGCGGTTTTTTGGGGCGTGATTGGGTCATTCCTATCGTTTTTGCCGGTAGTTGGCGCGCCTACCATGTGTATACCGGCAAGCGTTATATTGTTTGCAGGCGGGCACAACTTAAAGGGCATACTACTTTTAGCCTACGGCCTGCTTTTTATTGGCAATGTAGATAATGTACTGAGGCTGATCATCAACAAACGCATTGGCAATACGCACCCTATTATATCCGTTATAGGGGTATTTATTGGGTTGCCCCTTTTTGGTATTCTTGGCTTAGTTTTTGGGCCTGTGTTGCTTTCATATTTCTTATTATTGCTGGAGATTTATGAAACCAACCGTATGGCTGCCGACAGGCTGGAGCGGATACGCACCGGCCCCGAACTGCCATAAATATGCGTTTATTTAATAGGGAACATAAATTATTTAATAATTAATAAAACAAATATTCAACTTAAAAATTAATACAATATGAACGATAACACAAAAGTGGTTGTCGCCCTACTGGCAGGATTAGCGGCAGGAGCGGCACTGGGAATCTTATTTGCACCAGATAAAGGTACCGAGACACGCGACAAACTATCTGAATCATTAGCAAACCTTGGCGACTCGATCAAAGAAACAGCTGCTAATGAAATTGACAAGTTAGTAGGCCTTAAAGATAAGGTTGTTGAAAACATTAAAACTAAAATACAAGGCGCCGAAGCCGAATATCAGGACGACCTGGAACACGCATAATTTACCGTTACCGGCTTATTTTATGCCGTAACTAATAACACGATATGGAACCCGAAAAAGAAGAAGCAACACGCCCGATAGTCGACCAGATAAAGGACTATGCTGAAACCCGTTTTAAACTTTTGAAATATGAAGTTATAGAGCGCAGCACCTCTATAGTAGCCGATATTATAATTGATATCATTATTATTATAACAGGGGTGTTAACCTTTTTATTCGCGAGTTTTACACTGGCATTATTCCTGGGCGATTTGCTGCATTCCAACTGGAAAGGCTTTGGCAGTGTAGCCCTGCTGTATCTGTTAATTACCGTATTAATTATGGTTGCCAAACGTACTTTTGAACGCCCCTTAATTAACGCGATGATAAAAAAGCTATTTAAATAAGCCATGGAAACACCAATCAGAAATATATTTGAGCTGCAAGCCGAGATCGGCCGTCTTAAAATGGTAGAGGCCGAACAGGCTATTGCTTTGAAAGCGCGTTTTAGCGGACCATCAGCCATATTTTCAACCGTGCTGTCACTATTCCCCGGCTCACCAACCGTTGATGGCATTAAGGGTGCCGGTTTTTTTAAACAGGATTTTTTAGGCCTTATATCCAGGTTTGTATTGCCACTGGCGTTAAACAAAACCTTGTTTAAGCGCTCTAACTTTATTGTTAAGACATTGGTAGGAATATTATCGCAAAAGGCATCGCACTACGTTAGTGAGGATAACGTAGTAGGCGTGTGGGATAAAGCCAAAGGCTTGTTCAATAACCTGTTTAAAAAGAAAAACAAAGAGGAGAAGATAGCCGTACCGTTGCAAGACGACGAAGTACCAGCCTATCAGCCATATTAAGACAATGGTTCTGTTGCGAAACACGACCTTAAAGGGATAAGCTCACAGAGTTTATCCCTTTTCTTTTGAGTGAAGTTTGAGCCAATCTTTGTGGTTAAATAACGTCATAAAAAAATATGTACTTTTGCCTTTTTATGGGAAAAGATAAGATAAGGCGATTCGCCGAGATAGAAACCTTTAGCAATGTTTTGCAGCTGGATGCCGGTAAACCCTTTAAAGGCAACTGGGCGGCCGGTTTTTTCAAAAATAACAATCCTGTAGTTTTAGAACTGGCCTGCGGTAAAGGCGAATACACGGTTAACCTTGCAACCATGTTTCCTGATAAGAATTTTATTGGGGTAGATTATAAAGGTAACCGCATTTGGCGCGGCGCTAAAACCGCTTTAGAAGATGGCGTAAATAACGTTGCTTTCCTGCGCATGCAAATTGAGAACCTTGTTGATTATTTCGCGCCCGGGGAAATCGACGAGATCTGGATCACCTTCCCCGACCCACAGCCCCAGTTGAGCCGCGAGAAAAAACGCTTAACTTCTCCCCGCTTTTTAGATATGTACCGCGTAGTACTAAAGCCCGGCGGCTACATGAACCTGAAAACCGATAACGATGGCCTGCACGCCTATACCGCCGAAAAAATAGAGGAGCTGGGCTTAAATTTGCATGTAAAAACAGAAGACCTTTACCATTCGGAATATGCAGACGAGGTGCTATCCATCAAAACCTATTACGAGAAAAAGTATCTTCAGCACAATAAAAATATAAACTACCTTAAGTTTACATTTTAAAACTGAATAATGGCCGACTACAATTTTTTTGATAACGTGTATGATGTAGTTAGGCAGATACCTGAGGGCCGTGTAACATCCTATGGCGCTATAGCATCGTACTTAGGGTCAAAGCAATCATCAAGGGTTGTAGGGTATGCCATGATGGCCTGCGGAACGGCTAACCCACCGGTACCCGCGCACAGGGTTGTGAACAGGCAAGGCCTGCTTACAGGTAAATTCCACTTTGGGGGCAATACCATGGAGCAAATGCTGAAAAACGAAGGCGTTGAGGTAATAGATAACCAGGTACAAAACTTTAAACAAATATTTTGGGACCCGGCTACAGAATTGGCGCTTTAATAACGTCGCGTTTTTTACTATAATCGGTAAACACCGTTATAATAAGCCAAAAAATGCCTAAACCCGCATAATAGGGTTTGGAGCGCTCATCATACTCAAAAAGCGTAAAAGCCGCTACTATTATCCCAATACTAATAATCACGTCAATAACCTGGTGCAACCTTAAGCTTACCATCCTAAACATACCGTAACTATAATCGGTAATTACCGTGAGTATTAATTGGCCAGTGGCAATCGCGTAAGTATAAGTAGCCACATCCTTAGGCATGGCAAATAATACAGGCGAGGCAAAAAGAAAAATGATCAGCACGTAATCAATAAGGCCATGCAGCTTTGGCGAAATAAGTTTCATAGCATTCATTTTTTACAACATACGCATAAATCAAGCCAATGATCAGTATATAATTCAGAGTATCTGCAATAGTTCCATCCTGTTTCCAAAAGGATCTATGAAGGCAAAGCGCCGGCGGCCGGGAATAACCGGCTCTTCAACAATTTCAATACCGTTATCTGCCAGATGCTTGCGTGCCGTATCCACGTCCAAAACCTCCAATGCTGTATGCCGTATGCTGCGCGGCAAAGCAGGTTCTACTCCAATATGCAATTGCACATTGCCAATATTAAACCAATACCCGGCAGACGAAAAAAGGTGATCCGGCCGGTCAATCAATTCCAGCCCCATCACCTCCGTATAAAATGCTTTTGCCTCCTCTAATCTTTCGGGCGGTACGCAAATATGAAAATGGTCTACCCGTTTAAAGCTTATCATTCCCCATGCTGTGCAAAGGTTAAAACGTAGTTGTTATTGTCCAGGATAGAAAACTCGGTTGCGCCGTAAAATGTTTTCTCGAGGCCTTTTAATACGGTAACCTTATCCTTAATGCTTTCAAATAGCCCATTTATATCGGTTACATTAACATATAACAACAACGAGCCGCCGTTAGTGCGTTTAATTTCGGGGAGTTCTTCGGCCATGCTTTCAAACGTTTGGAACATAAAAGTAACCCCGCCGTTGTTCATCATCGCCCAAACCAGGTCATCACCGGTTTCGGGTACGGTCATAGTTGTTTCAAAACCAAGCAGCTTGTAAAAAGCTACAGTAGCATTCATGTCGTTAGTAAAAATATTGGGCGATAAGCTTTCCATAAGATCTTGATTGTGCGGTAAATTTATGATAAATACATAGCTATCAAAACAAACATTTATACCTTTAAAATTCGTAACTCATAGTGTCAATCACTAATTCACTTATTAAATAAATCACTTAATAATATGGGACAACTCATAAACGATTTTGAAACCTATCGCACCAAAATGAACGACAGGATAATGGAAACGGCCAATACAAACATCAAACGCTTCTTCGCGCTGGATACCACCACCTATGCCGACGGTGCATTAGATGTTAAAACAAAGGAAATGCTGGGCCTGGTAGCCTCTATGGTTTTACGTTGCGACGATTGCATTAAATATCACCTGGGCAAATGCCACGAAGCAGGCGTAAAGCACGACGAGATGAACGAGGTATTTATGATAGCCAACCTGGTGGGCGGTTCCATTGTGATACCGCATTACCGCCGGGCTGTAGAATATTGGGATGAGTTGAGTCTTGAGTCTAAAGTCTGAAGTCTTTAGTAATAAGTCCTTTTTCTATATTTAGAATCTAAACTTATTGCAATGAGTTCATTCCGTGATTTAAAGGTCTATAAAATGGCATTCACACTTGCGATGGATATATTTTGGACGACCAAAACGTTTCCCAAAGAAGAAACTTACAGCCTGATCGATCAGATAAGAAGGTCATCGCGCTCAGTTTTTGCTTCAGTAGCCGAGGCTTATAAGAAACGCCGCTATCCAAATCACTTTGTTAGCAAGTTAACGGATGCTGACATGGAAAATGGCGAAACACAGGCATGGCTGGATGCTGCTCTTGCTTGCGAATATATTACCAAAGAAAAGTACGCCAATTTGAACAAGCAAAGTCAGGAAGTTAGTTACCTGCTTGTCTATATGATCAATAACTCCGAAAAATTTCAATAAATGACTTCAGACTCAATACTTCAGACTTCAGGCTCAACCCGTTGCCGTTGGTGCGGTACCGACCCGCTTTATATGGAATATCATGATAAAGAATGGGGCAAAACCGTACACGACGACGATATATTTTTCGAGTTTTTAACCCTTGAGGCGGCGCAGGCAGGCCTTAGCTGGATAACTATTTTGCGCAGGCGCGATGAATACCGCAAAGCGTTCGCGAATTTTGATGTGAAGAAGGTAGCGGCCTTTGACGAAGCTGATAAAGAACGATTGTTAAATAACGAAGGCATCATCCGCAACCGCTTAAAAATAAGTTCGGCCATCAGGAACGCGCAGCTGTTTATAGATATCCAAAAAGAGTTTGGCTCATTTGACAAATATCTTTACAGCTTTATGCCCGGCGGTAAACCCATTACCGAATACACCGGCGCGCACGTAAGCACCCCCGAGTCTGACGCGATAGCGAAAGACATGAAAAAACGCGGTTTTAAGTTCTTCGGTACCACTATTTGCTACGCCTTTATGCAAGCCACCGGTATGGTGAACGACCATGTACCTGAGTGCGATTTCAGGTGATCTCGCCGATTTAAAAATGATTTCACCGATTGACTACTCAACATAAATCGTATTTTTGAAATCATCGGTTATATCGGTGTAATCGCATCACAATCGGTGCAATCAAAAAAATATGAAGAAGCTTTTTCTATTGGATGGTATGGCCCTGATATACCGGGCGCATTTTGCTTTAAGTAAAAACCCCCGTTTTACATCGGGCGGTTTAAATACTTCGGCGGTTATGGGTTTTACCAACACCCTGCTGGAGGTTTTGCGTAAAGAAAAACCCACCCACATGGCCGTGGTTTTTGATACCGATGCCCCTACCGAACGCCATACCGATTTTGCCGGTTACAAGGCCCACCGCGAGGCCATGCCCGAGGACCTGAGCAAAGCGCTCCCTTATATTTTTAAAGTAGTTTTAGGCTTTAACATCCCGCTAATTACCAGCGACGGTTACGAAGCCGATGATATTATAGGCACCCTCGCCAAAAAGGCCGAACAGAAAGGCTACCAGGTTTATTGTATGACGCCCGATAAGGACTTTGCGCAGCTGGTTTCAGAAAATATCCGCATTTACAAACCTGCCCGTATGGGTAACGATATGGAGATATTGGGCGTTAAAGAGGTGTTGGAGAAATGGGAAATTGAACGCCCTGAGCAGGTAATAGATATTCTTGGCCTTTGGGGCGATGCCGTAGATGGCATACCCGGCATACCCGGCGTAGGCGAAAAAACAGCCAAAACACTCATTAAACAATATGGCTCGGTTGAAGAGATTATTGCCCATAGCCACGAACTGAAAGGCAAACTGCGCGAGAACATAGAAAACTTTGCCGAGCAGGGGCTGATGTCGAAAAAGCTGGCCACCATCAACCTTAACTCTCCGGTCGAACTGGATGAGGAAGGCCTGGAAATGTGCGCCCCAAGTAAGGATCTGTTAGAGCCCTTGTTTGCTGAATTAGAATTCCGTACGCTTGGCCGTCGTGTGTTTGGCGATGATTTCAGCATTACCGAAACCCGCGCCATATCGGTACAAACCGACCTGTTTGGTAACGCTGTAGCCGATGGCCGTACAACCCTTACGGTTGAAACCCAGGATATTTACGAGGCCCCAACCCAGGTCGAGATAAAAAACATTAACACTGTTGAACATGAGTATATTTTGGCGGACACATTCGAGAAACGTGCCGAGCTCATCAATATATTAAAACAACAAAAACATTTTTGCTTTGATACCGAAACTACCGGTACAGATGCCAACTATTGCGAATTAGTCGGTTTGTCGTTTGCTATTAAGCACCATCAGGGATGGTATGTACCAACCCCGCATGATGAGGCTGAAGCTAAAAAGATAGTGGCCGAATTTAAACCCGTATTTGAAGATCCTAACATTGGCAAAACAGGCCAAAACTTAAAGTTCGACATCCTGATGCTGAAATGGTATGATGTGGAAATGAAAGGCGACCTGTTCGACACCATGATGGCGCATTACGTGATTGACCCGGATACCCGCCACGGGATGGATATATTGTCGGAGAATTACCTGCAATACAAGCCGGTTTCTATTACCGAGCTAATTGGCCCCAAAGGCAAGAATCAGGGCAATATGCGCGATGTGGAGATAGAAAAAATAAAAGATTACGCCGCGGAAGATGCCGACGTAACCCTGCAACTCCGCACCGTTTTTGAACCTAAGATTAAAGAAGTACAAGCCGATGACCTGCTGCATAAAATTGAGAACCCTCTGATTTATGTCCTTGCGGATATTGAGCACGAGGGCGTTAAGATAGACCACGAAACGTTAAAAGAGTTCTCAAAAGAGCTGGAAACCGATATAGCCAAACTGGAAAAAACGGTATTTGAAAAGGCCGGCGTTCGTTTCAACATTGCGTCGCCAAAGCAATTGGGCGAGGTGTTATTTGAGAAATTATTACTTGACCCCAAAGCTAAAAAAACCAAAACCGGCCAATACCAAACCGGCGAGGATGTGTTGTTAGGCCTTGCCGCCAAAAGCGATATTGTAAGGGACATATTGGATTTTAGGCAGTTGCAAAAGTTAAAATCTACTTATGTGGATGCCTTGCCAACTATGGTAAACCCTAAAACAGGCCGTGTGCATACAAGCTATAACCAGGCGGTTGCCGCAACAGGGCGCTTAAGCAGCAACAACCCCAACCTGCAAAATATCCCTATCCGTACCGAGCGTGGCCGCGAAGTGCGGAAAGCGTTTATCCCGCGTGATGCCAACCACAGCATCGTATCTGCCGATTACTCGCAGATAGAGCTGCGCATTATTGCCGAAATAAGCAAAGACCCCAACATGCGCCAGGCATTTATCGACAATATTGACATTCACACCGCTACCGCCGCAAAAGTGTATGGTGTAAGTATTGATGAGGTAGACAGCACACAACGCCGTAACGCCAAGGCGGTAAACTTTGGCATCATTTACGGGCAATCGGCATTTGGGTTATCGCAAAACCTAGGCATCCCGCGCAAAGAGGCCGCCGAGATCATCGAGAACTACTTTGCCCAGTACCCCGGCATTAAACAATACATGGCCGATACCATGAACTTTGCCCGCGAGAATGGTTATGTTACCACCCTGATGGGCCGCCGCCGTTACCTGCGCGATATTAACAGCGCCAACCAAACAGTGCGAGGTTTTGCCGAACGAAATGCCATTAACGCGCCTATACAAGGCTCCGCCGCAGATATGATCAAGATAGCCATGATCAACATTCACCGGGAGTTTAAAGCCCTTAAACTGGATGCCCGCATGACCATGCAGGTGCATGATGAGTTGGTGTTTGATGTTCCAAATCACGAGATAGAGATCGTTAAACCTATCATCATGGAAAACATGAAAAACGCCATCAAAACCGAAGTGCCCATAATGGTAGAGATAGGTACAGGGTTAAATTGGCTTGAGGCGCATTAATTGCTCTAAACCATTTGTCATCCTGAGCGATAGCGAAGGATCTATTAAACGAGCGATGAGTATACAACAGATATATGAAACAACACAATTATTATACATATATCCTTACAAACCACACAAAAAAGGTTTTATATACGGGCGTTACAAATGATATTGAAAAGCGTTTATACGAACATTATTGGGGTTTAGGCCAGCCGAATAGTTTTACCTCTAAATACAAATGCTTCTATCTGATTTGGTACGAAAGGTATCAATATATCAATCATGCCATAGAACGCGAAAAGGAAATAAAAGGATGGACGAGGGCCAAAAAAATTAATTTAATAGAACAAGAAAATACAGCTTGGAGGTTCTTGAATAGTGATATAATGGAATGGCCGCCACAGAATACTCATGATGAGTATGATGGTAAACTTGCCCGCGATTAGATCCTTCGCTATCGCTCAGGATGACAACTATTAAATAGGCCGATTGAACTTATTAGTACGCCTTTTACCAAACTTTTAACAATTTAACAATAAAGGCTACTGTCTAATTACCATTTATACGTTAATTATAATAAATAGCTGTTTGTAATTAAATAATATCACTTTTTTAAACACATTTTTCAAATTATGTGTTTGTTCATTTGGGGAAATGTTTAGTACCTTACCCATATATAATCCCGAATGAGAATTTTTCACCTGAGTGCCGAATGCTACCCCATTGCAAAAGTAGGGGGCCTTGCAGATGTAGTTGGCGCGCTGCCAAAATACCAAACTCTGGCAGGGTTGCAAGCTGCTGTTGTGATGCCTTTTTATAACCGCAAATTCGTTCATGAGAATGTGTTTGATGTTGTTTTTCAGGGCACTACGCTGCTCGGTACACGCAGGATCTATTTCGAGGTTTTAAAAGAACAAACCGATAAACTTGGCTTTGAACTTTACCTGATAAAAATACCGGGATTGCTTGATCGTGAAAATGTTTACAGCTATCCGGATGAGCGTGAGCAATTCCTGGCCTTCCAGATCTGTTTCCTCGACTGGATAAACTGGAGCGGCCAAACGCCAGATCTGGTGCACTGCCATGATCACCACTCGGGGTTGGTGCCATTTCTCATGTATCATTCCAACCTATACCGCAGACTGGCGCACATACCAACGGTATTTACTATACACAACGGGCAATACCACGGCGCTTTTGGCTGGGATAATTTGCATTACCTCCCTGAGATAGACTTTTATAAAACCGGCCTGCTTGACTGGAATGGCGGCATAAATCCGCTGGCCGCCGCGGTAAAATGCTGCTGGAAATTCACTACCGTTTCGCCAAGCTATTTGCATGAGTTAAGTATAAGCTCCAACGGGCTGGAGTACCTTTTCTACGTAGAGCGCGATAAAGGCGTGGGCATCATAAACGGTATTGACACCGATGTTTGGAATGCCGGTACCGATCTTATGCTACCAGAACACTTTACCGCTGCAACCGTTGCCAAGGGCAAACAAAAAAATAAAGAAATACTTTGCGAGCGCTTCGGCCTCGCGGTTGATAAACCTTTAATCTCGTTTATTGGCCGCCTGGTTACCGAAAAAGGATCGGACCAGTTACCTGCCGCTATTGAGCGCAGCATTAAAGAGCATGGCGACAAAGTGAATTTCCTGATATTAGGTGCCGGCGATAATGCTACAGAAATGTCGCTGAATTTACTTAAGCAACTATACCCGCAAAATTGCAATGTGTTTATAGGGTACGATGAGTCACTGGCACATCTTATTTATGCCGGGGCCGATTTCCTGCTGATGCCATCGCGGGTGGAGCCTTGCGGCCTAAACCAAATGTACGCTATGCGGTATGGTACAATGCCTATGGTGCGCAGTACCGGCGGTTTAAAAGATACCGTAATTGATTTTGGCGACGAGGGCGGTTACGGCATACGATTTGAGAATGTTAGTGTTGATGATATTTGCATATCCATAACCCGTGCTGTTGTACTTTATGAGGACACACGCCAAATACAAGCATTGCGCAAACGCATGATGGCCCTTGATTTTTCTTGGGACCGCTCGGCAAAAGAATATATAAACCTGTATGAAAGTTTAATTCCTAAGATATGACATCGAAAGTAATCAGTATTGTACTTGGAGGCGGCCAGGGCAGCCGCTTGGCACCACTTACACAAACCCGTTCAAAACCGGCAGTGCCAATTGCGGGTAAATATCGTTTGGTGGATATCCCCATCTCCAACTGTTTACACTCCAACATTAGCCGCATATTTGTATTAACGCAGTTTAACTCGGCTTCGCTTAATAAACACATTAAAAACACCTATCACTTCAGCACGTTCAGCACGGCTTTTGTTGATATTTTAGCCGCCGAGCAAACGCCTACAAGCGGTGGCTGGTTCCAGGGCACGGCAGATGCAGTTAGGCAGAGCCTGCACCACCTGTCTACCCACGAGTTTGACTATGTGCTTATCTTAAGCGGCGACCAGCTTTACCAGATGGACTTTGAAGAGATGATACAAAAGCATATGGACACCAATGCCGACATCTCTATAGCTACCATACCGGTTCATGCCAATGATGTGCCCGGCTTTGGCATCCTGAAAACGGACGAGAACAATATGATAACCTCGTTCATAGAAAAGCCGAAAAAAGACTTTGAAAGCTGGGCATCTGAAGTTAGCGACGAAATGAAAGCCGAAGGCCGTATTTACCTGGCCTCGATGGGTATCTATCTATTTAACCGTAAACTGTTATTTGAGCTGTTAGAAGGAAATGACCACCCCGACTTTGGTAAAGAGATAATACCGCAGGCTATTACCGGCCACAAGGTATTAAGCTACCAATACGAAGGCTACTGGACAGATATTGGTACCATCCCGTCGTTTTTTGAGGCCAACCTTGGCCTTACAGACGACATCCCGAAATTCGATTTGTTCAACAAAAACCAGATCTATACACGTGCGCGGATGCTGCCGCCAACCAAAATATCAGGCACGCTGATAGACCGCTCTATTATTGCGGATGGCTGTATTATTAACGCTTCGCATATTATTCATTCTATCATAGGCATTCGTACACGCATCGGTGTAGCCAGCGAAATAGAAAGCTGCTATGTAATGGGGAGCGACAATTATCAAACGCTGGAAGAAATTGCCCTTGCAAAAGAAAACAAGGAACCAATTATGGGCATTGGCGACAGGTGCTGCATTAAAAATGCCATCATTGATAAAAATACCTACATAGGCGATGACGTAAAAATTAATTGCGGCGCGCCTTTGCCCGATGGCGATTTCCCGATGTACACCGTTACCGATGGGATTGTTATTGTAAAGAAAAGGGCGGTAATACCGAGCGGCACAGTTATATAAATTAATTTAAAAGATAGCGCAACAATCAGGAGTTAATAAACGTTGTTTAAGAAATTATAAAACTTAAAATTAACTTATTATGAAAAAGACTATCTGTATGATCGCGGTTGCCGCCATCTCTTTTGGTAGTGTAAATGCATTTGCTGCAACGCCAATGCAAACACAACAAGACACATCAAAAACAAAGAAAAAACCGATGAAGACCAAAAAGATGAAGAAGGACACATCAACTAAAAAAGACACCTCGATGAAGATGTAATTTTTTTGGTTGTTAAAGTATTTTATTCTGTTATAACAAAAATGCCCCGCGGTAACCGCAGGGCATTTTTGTTTGCAAATACGGAATGTTTAAAGGTCTAAACTTTCGCCAATAGCAGGCAATTTAAGGTTAAGGCCGGCTTTTATAAACTTTTCAGCAACTTCGTCTTTATCTATCTTTATAACCGGGAACGAATCGTAATGTATCCCAATAATGTTTTTACAGTTGATGAATGCCGCGGCTTTTATAGCATCATCGGCACCCATGGTATAGTTATCACCAATGGGTAACAGCGCCCAATCCAGGTTTTCATCTGCCAGTAATTTCATATCATAAGTTAAGGCGGTATCGCCGGCAAAGTACACCACCTTCCCTTCCGAATACACAAGGAAACCGGCAGGGTTACCGCCATTGCTTCCATCTGGCAATGCGCTTGAGTGTACGGCATTTACCATTTTAACGCGGCCAAAATCAAAGTTAAAGCCACCGCCTATATTCATGCCGTGTACATTATCTACACCTTGCTTGCCCAGCCAGCCTGCAATTTCGGCAATGCAAATTACCTTTGCACCGCTGCTTTTGGCAATAGTCACCAAGTCGGCAACGTGGTCGCCATGCCCATGCGATACCAAAATGTAATCAGGCTTAAGGCTGTTTACATCAATGTGCTTAGCCAGCTCATTAGGCGTAATAAATGGGTCGAATAATAATGTTTTGCCATCGGCCACCAATTCTACGGTAGACTGGCCATAATATGTAAGTTTCATAGTATGATGCTTTTTAGATGTATTACTATTTATTGCCAAACAGGTTGCCTAAACCGCCCATGCCGCCAAGCATGGCCTGGGTCATAGCCGCCATTTCGGTTTGGCTAAGGTTTTCGGCTTGTTCAATCGCCTTATTTATGGCAACAACCAAAAGCTCCTCAAGCTCTTCCTTATCGGCCTCTTTTAAAAACTCCGGGTCAATAGTTACAGTTTGTATGGCTTTATTACCGTTCGCGGTAACAGTAATCTTTCCACCCTCGGCAATACCGGTAACGGTAATTGCATCTAAACGTTTTTTTACTTCGCCAGCCTTTTGCTGGGCTTCCATTAATTTATCGAACATGTTAGTTATGGTTATTGGTTGATTAGGTTAAATAGTGAGTGGTTGCTATTTACAACTAATCTCTATTCACCAATCAACTATTCACTAAAATTAATCTTCTGCGGTATCTCCTGCCCCGTTGTAGGCGCCCTTGCGTACTACAGGCATACCTGTCATTTTAAACAGATCGTCCAGGTGCAGCAGGCTTCCATTCACTACATTACCTAACAAAACAATGGTAACATCGTTTTTCATATCGCGCAAAAATATATGGCGGAAACCGTGCCACCAGCCGGTATGGTAAACTACCTTTTGGCCGGGGCTTTCAAATATCCGCCAGCCGTAGCCATAGTTAAAGTGCCCGCGTACCATTGGGTTGCGCCCTGTATAGGCTGAATCTTGCGTAGCCTGCTTTATTAAACGGCCGGCCTTAAGTGCCTGGTCAAAAACAAAAAGATCGCCCACGGTGCTGTAAATACCCTTGTCGCCCACGGGGCCGTCCAAAAAGTTTTGCGCTACCGAGTATTTCCAGCTATTGCGGTCGTGGCCAACAACATCTACCGGTATTTTATCATAAACCGCCTTAGAGTAAACGGCAGTATGCGTCATGCCGGCAGGTTTAAAAATATTTTCTTTCATGTAATCGGCATAGCTCATGCCGGTAACTTTTTCTATAATAGCGCCCAGCACCATAAAGTTGCTGTTGTTATACAAAAAGCTGGCGTTGGGCTTGTTAAAACGTGCCGGTTTATATTTGGCTATCATATCCATTACCTCTTTGTTGGTAATGCCCTTTTTTTGATTGAGGTGCTGGCTGCGGTAAATGCCATCTACAAAATACACATAGTTCATCATCCCGCTGCGGTGGGTTAGTAACAAGCGGATAGTTACACCATCGTACGGGAAATCGGGAAAAAAGTCTTTTACGTTCTGGTCGAGTTTTATTTTGCCTTTTTCCCAAAGCTGCATTATGGCGGTTCCGGTCATGGTTTTAGTTACCGATGCCAACTCGAATTGCGAGGAAAGTTTAAGGCTATCGCGAGTTAAATGATTGGCCCACCCAAACGAACCTTCGTAAACTATTTTACCTTTTTTTGCTACAAGTACATTACCGTTAAAGCCACTCACCTTGTGCAGGTGCTCCATAAATTCCTCAATCTTTTTATCCCCTTTCGCAGGATCGTATTTAAGAAGTTCGGCTGTATTAAAGGGTTTACCATTATCGGCAATGCCCGGTTTATTTTTAGTGCCCGAGGAGCAGGAGGCTAAAGAAAGTAAAGAAAAAGCAAGGGAAATGACAGTTGTGCACACTTGTCTCATAGGTAAAAAATCAATCACAAAACCAAAGGCGAAAATTAAAAATTATATAAGTGGTAAAAGATTAAAATGCAATTAATGTTTCAACATTGTTAAAAATCAATTAAATTTAATGCTAAACATTAAAACTAACCTAAACGCATTAACACAAGCATGAAAACGTATCAAAAACTACTGCTAATTATATTAACGTTTGCTTTTGCCCCTGTTGTATACGGCCAAACTGCTAAAGAGCTAACCGATGAAGGCGTAAAACTTTTTGATAACGGAAAATACGACGACGCAATCGCGAAATATAAGGAAGCCATTAAAACCGACGCTAAATACGCTAACGCCTATTATGAAATAGGTTATACTTATTTTAGTACTAATAAACCGCTTGAAGCCATCCCGTATTTAGAGACCACTATAAAATTACTCCCAAACTCAGGCGGAGCTTATGATATGCTTGGTTCTATTTATGATGATAATAACCAAACGGCAAAGGGAATTGAGTATTACTTAAAAGGTATTAGTGTTGACCCTAATTATCAAAGGCTTTATTATAACCTCGGTTTAACCTATTACAGGAAAAAAGAGTACGAACTGGCCGAAGAAAGAATGATAAAAGCGATAATGCTTGAACCCAAACACGCAAGCAGCCACAAGATGTATGCAAGCATCATGTATGAGCAAGGTAAAAAAGGCAAAGCCCTTTTAGGATGGAGTAGCTTTTTGCTGCTTGAGCCAAACAGCAAACGTAGTGTAGCCGCTTTAAAGGAGCTAAATAATATTATTAACTATGGCATTGCGCGTGTTGGCGATAAAGTAAGCATGAGTGTATCAAACAAGGAGTTGAAAGGGCCCGACTTTATTATACCTGCCACTGTAATTGCAGCCACAGCAGACCAGCGGGGGCTTACGAGGGCAGATTCGTTGACGTTACAGCTAACCAAATTGTATAGTGTAGCAGATATGTTTACCGGCCAAACAGCCGACCCATTCTTTAAAGCTTATTTTGCCGACTATTTTAAAAAGCTGGCATCAACAGATAATATGCCTGCCTTTGCACGTTACATTAGCCTGATGGATAATAACGAACAAAAGGTTGCCTGGTTTAAAGAGCATAACGAAACTCTTACCAAACTTGATAAGTGGCTTAATGGCACCGAACGTAAATTTAACTGATGAAATTTCATTTACTGCTTATAATCTTATTTTGGAGCAGCCTGGCTTTTGCGCAGGGTGATGCGGCAAGCCTTGTTAAGGAAGGGCAGCAACTGTACCGGCAAAAACAATATGCCGCCGCGATTGAAAAATATAAAAGCGCCCTGGCGGCAGAGCCGGATAACCCACGCGCCAATTATGAAATGGCCCTTACTCTTTTTAGCAGTGGTAAAGGGCCAGATGGCTTACCGTTTTTGGAAAAGACAATTAAAGCAGGTTCAAGCGCAGCGCTTACCGGCGCATCATACAGTTTAATGGGCAGCATATATGGCAACGCTAAGCAGTTACCTAAAGCCATTGAGGCTTACAAAAACGGGCTCAGAGCAGATAGCGCCAACCAGCGCATTTACTATAACCTGGGCATTGTACAGTACCGCAGCAAGCTATACCCCGATGCAGAGCAAAGTTTTATAGCCGCTATTAAGCGTGATTCGCTGGATGCGGGCAGCATCAGGATGTATGCTTTGGCTACCTTTCATGAAAACAAACGCGCCGATGCTGTACTTGGCTTTTGCAGATTTTTGCAGCTGGAACCAAATTCTGCACGCAGCAAGGAAGCATTTGGCAACCTGCAAAACATATTGCAACGCGGCACGCTGGAGGCCGAAGTTGGCTACATACCTGCCGCTGCTACCAAAGCTGAGGCTTTTGCTCAAAACAAGGTTATCACCAAAGTGCTGGCCGGTTTCATGACACGCAAATACGCGTCGCCAACGGCATTGCTTACGGCGCAATTAAAAGATTTGTTTGCAGCTTTTGCTATGCAGCCCAAGCCCTATAAATTTTCGCAGTACTTTTATAAACTATCTCAAACAGAACATTTTGACACGTTTGTAAAGCTGATAAGCCAAAGCAGCATTACAGAAAATGCAGCCTGGCTGCATGGAAATACGGAGAAGGTTACCGTCTTTAAAGAGTGGGCCAAAACAAATATTTTACAATAGCTCGCCAAATAAAAAAGCGGTGAGTTTTGCACCCACCGCTTTCATATCATTTAAACATTACTTATTTCTGCCTGAACCAAACCTGGATAGGTGCGCCCGAAAAATCGAAATTGGCACGAAGCTGGTTTTCTATAAAGCGGTAGTATGGTTCTTTCACATACTGCGGCAGGTTACAAAAGAACGCGAACATGGGCGATGAACCTGCAATTTGCGTAATGTATTTTATTTTTACGTATTTCCCTTTTAACGATGGCGGCGGAAATTTCTCAATTATAGGCAGCATTACTTCGTTAAGTTTACTGGTAGGTATTTTACGGGCGCGGTTCTCATAAACATGGTTTGCGGTTTGAATCACCTTTAACACTCGTTGTTTTTCCAGTACGGATGTAAACACAATAGGCACATCTGTAAACGGCGCTATTTTTTGGCGGATCTGATCTTCAAATACCTTAATGGTTTTATTATTCTTCTCTATCAGATCCCACTTGTTTACCACTACCACAACACCCTTTTTGTTCTTCTCGGCCAGGTGAAACAAGTTTACGTCCTGTGCCTCAAGGCCCTCAACAGCGTCTATCATGATGATTACCACATCGGCTTCTTCCAAAGCTTTGATGGTACGCATTACCGAGTAAAATTCGATATTCTCTTTTACCTTGGTTTTCTTGCGCATCCCCGCGGTATCGATCAGCATAAAATCGTGACCATACTGGTTGTAGTGGATGTGGATAGAATCGCGCGTGGTACCGGCAATTGGGGTAACTATGTTGCGGTCCTGGCCAATAAGGGCGTTGATGATTGATGATTTACCAACGTTAGGCCTGCCTATGATGGCATATTTAGGGCGCTCGTTCTCTTCAAACGGTACATCCTCAAAATGGGTGATAACCTCGTCGAGTAATTCACCCGTTCCAGAACCCGTCATAGATGAGATGGTGTAGATCTCGCCAAGGCCAAGGCTGTAAAACTCGGTAGCATCAGCCAACTGGGCATTATTATCAAGCTTGTTTACCACTACGCACACAGGCTTTTTGCCTTTGCGCAGGATGTTAGCTATCTCGTCATCAAGATCGGTAATGCCCGTAGTAACATCAACCATAAACAAAATAACGGTGGCTTCTTCTATGGCTATCAATACCTGCTCGCGAATGGCTACTTCAAATATTTCATCGCTGTTGGCTACATAGCCGCCGGTATCAATTACGGTAAATTTTTTATCCAGCCACTCAGATGTTCCGTAGTGCCTGTCGCGGGTTACGCCGCTAAAATCGTCAACAATAGCTTTACGGCTTTCGGTTAAACGGTTGTATAAAGTGGATTTGCCAACGTTGGGCCTGCCTACAATAGCTACTATATTACTCATGTTTTTTAGGATCAAGAATTAAGAGCCAAGAATCAAGTGATATAAAAATCGTGATCTTCTCTTGAAATTCTGCAATGTGTATTAATTTTTCCTGAATCTTGATTCTTACATCTTGATTCTTTTCAACTATTCGTACCCAAATTTTTTCAGGTAATTTTTTTTGCTGCGCCAGTCTGGTATAACCTTTACAAACATCTCCAGGAATATCTTCTTCTGGAAGAAATCTTCCATATCCCGGCGGGCATATGTGCCTACTATTTTCAGCATTTCTCCCTTGTTGCCAATAATGATATTCTTTTGCGAATCGCGTTCAACAATTATCTCGGCGCTAATGCGGTGCAGTTTTTCGCCCTCAACAAAAGCGGTTACAATAACCTCGGTGCTGTATGGGATCTCTTTTTTGTATTGCTTAAAAATTTGGGCCCTTATCATTTCTGATGCAAAGAACCTGTCGTTCCTATCGGTAAGTGCGTCCTTTTCATAATAAGCGGGGTGTTCGGGCAGTCCATCCAGCACAAAATCCATTACGGCTTTTATGTTATGATCGTGCAGGGCCGATATAGCGTAGATGGCTTTAGGGTTAAGCTTTTCTTTCCAGTACTCAACTTTTTCCTTTACCTCTTCTTCGCTTGATAGGTCTATTTTGTTAATCAAAACAACCAGCGGCGCGGTAGAGCCTTCCAGTTTTTTGATCACGTCCTGCTCGTTAAACTCCTCATGTATGTCGGTAACCAGCAATATAAGGTCGGCGTCTACAATTGAGCCATCAACCTGGTGCATCATGCTTTCGTGTAACGCGTAGTGTGGTTTAATAATACCTGGGGTATCCGAAAATACGATCTGGTAATCGTCAGTATTAACAATCCCCAGTATACGATGGCGGGTGGTTTGCGCCTTTGGGGTAATGATAGACATTTTTTCGCCCACCAATGCGTTCATAAGGGTTGACTTACCCGCGTTGGGCTTACCAATTATACTTACAAAACCTGCCTTATGCGCCATAAAAAAATAATTAAAATATTATTTGGACTGCAAAGAAACGAATTATATCTTTGCAGTCCAATTAAAAGGAAGAGCAAATTGCTTTTTTACAATTGGGGACAAACATTACGGAGTTATGCCCGTTATGTAATACATTAAATAGATAGTGCGGGATGGAGCAGTTGGTAGCTCGTCGGGCTCATAACCCGAAGGTCGTAGGTTCGAGTCCTGCTCCCGCTACCGAATCGGACAAGCTTGAAAAATCAAGTTTTGTCCGATTTTTTTTCATGCCTAGCTCATTGTTTATCAGATAAATAAGACGTGCGGCTTCATTCATTATAGCGGTTCGATAAGCCCCTCCGTCAAAACATAGCTTTTCAGGATACATCGAACCGATGATTCTACGCTTAACTACCGCATCACCCTCATTATAAGTAATTTGAAGCCGGGAAAGATTGGTTAAGGCCTTATCTAAACAATCATCCAGATCAAACGCCGTCTTACCGAAACCTGTCAGTTTCGCTTCCAGGCTAAGCAGTTTGCTTTCGCACTCCGCCTTAATAGTTTTATAGTCATTGCTATCGATGGCATCATCCAGCAAAAGCCCTCTCGCTTTAGCTAGCCGATCATTCTCAGTTTGTATCTGATTTAGCAGCTCCTTCTTGCCCTCTGCCTGCGAGCCGGTCTGCTGATAGAATATATCCTTTACGACCGTCTTATAAAGTTCAGCAATACCCTTCTTAGGAACATACTTACCTAATTCATTAATAAAACTATCGTTTGCAGCGTCGGCCTTAAACCTTATACCACACGTAGAAGAACAGTGATAGTAATAATAATAGGCACTCCGCCCCTTGGATGCGCTGCCGGTAAGCTGTTTTCCGCAATGCGGACAAAGCAGGAAACCGCGTAGCGGTAGATTATCCGCTGTACTGATCTTTACTAATTGAATGCGCTTCTTGTCATTTATGATATCCTGTACCTCGTAAAACAACGATTCGGAAATGATCGGTTCATGCTGTCCCTTCACTAACTGCATCGGCTCATCGCGATAAGCAGGAACGACGATCTTGCCACAGTACACCGGATTCTTTAGCAACGTATAGAAGTTGCTCTTACTGCAATTCATACCCCTTGCATTGACCTCCCGGCGGATATCATCAATATGAAATATCCCTTTAGCTACCTGTTCGAATGCCCATTTGACGATACTTGCTTTAGGCTCGACCGGAACAATTACTTTCCTTCCTGCATCTGTGGTCCTGTTGACGTAGCCATAAGGGCCGGTAGTTAAATAGCGTCCTTCCTTACGTGCCCTGCGCATACCATAAAAAGTATTCAATGCCCGGCGATCATTCTCTACTTCGGGCGCAGCCAGGTAAAAGGCAAGCATCATCTTGTTCTCTGGAATGGATAAATCTAAGGGCTGCTCAACAGCCTGCGGTTCAATGCCGATTTTACGAAGTATGTTGATCATCTGGTAGGCATCCCCGGCATTCCGGCTGAACCTGTCCCATCTAACAAATAATAGAAGATCTACGGATCGTCCCTTTTCTTTCTTCAGCTTGCTCAGCATTTCGTTCCAGGCAGGTCGGTTGAACGTCTTAGCCGAATAGTCCTCATAAATTACCTTTCTTACGGCAATGTTCTGAATGCCGCAGTACTTACGCAATACTTCTTCCTGGCTGCGGACGGAATAACCCTTGTCTGCCTGTTCATCTGTGCTCACCCGCACATAAAGATCTGCTGTCTTCATAATTAGTATCCTTTGTCTTAGATGCGTCTTTAATATATTGATCTACAGTTAATTTACCTAAAAAATATAAGAAATCCAAAATCATTTCGGCTTCTTTTTCATTTATTTCATAACCATTCTCTTCGAGAATTTTTATGGCTTGCTGAGGAGTAACGTTCCTCTTTTCGGATAGTCCGCCCTTCATTGTTCACACTTAGAAGGTAAAATCAAACCGTAATCGCTGCTCTCCTGCAACCATTTCAGGAGGACGTCCGGTGAATAATAACCTGATCAAGTGTTTTTTGCAGTTTGCTGGAACTTGTCAGATATAACGATGAACGATCAGCCCTTAATCATCACTTAAGCAACCGAAGCGGGTAGCCGGATAAAATGTCAAGGCCGGGGCTGCCAAAAAAATAAACAACACGCCCCGCTCGCTATAGCCTTGACATTTTATCCCGGCGCAGCCTATCTTTGCGGCTGTGGTGAATAAGGGATTAAAATGCTTTTTTATCCCGTCTGCTGTTTTTCTTTTTGCCGGTTCAAGTATTCGCATCTTACCTTCTGTTCGTTCTTGCCTTGCGCTGGCGGTGCCTGTCTTTCCCATATATTGCTTCATCGTCGACATCATCGCCTATCTGAATATTAAGATCAGGATAATTATTATGCAAATCATAATCCCGCTCATTAGAGAAAATATTAGCATTCGGATCTGCTTCCAAAATTCTCTCTTCATTTTCTCCATCTCCGCCCTCATATCCTTGTTCATTTGCAACAATGATTTCATGTCCTGTGCGGTTCTCTCTGTATTGTTGTAAATCTTTTGTAGGGTATTCAGAAACCACGTTACTTCCTGATCCGTATTGCCGGTTGATGGAAGTGGATTGTCCGGTTGCTGTTTGCTTTCCGTATCTTGCTGTTGTTCTATCGTTTGCCTGGCTAATTCCCTCGCCATGTTTAGTCTGCTCATAATTTAGAATCTTAATTAACTCCGCCCACTTATAGCGGTTGCCTAATGCCTGTCCCTTTACCTTCAGGCCATTATAGAAATAAGTAATACCAGTGACCCTACCAGTGGAGGCCTGGTTGAAAAGAAAATGAATGCCTGCCTGTTCACCATGCCGTATAAATTCAGTTATATCTAACCCTTTATTGCGTAGCAACCGGTTCAAGTGTTCCTGCAGCAGCAGCTTGTCAGACGGTTTACCCGTTCTGTCAATCATTTCGATCTCGTTCTTGGTAACTGCTCTTTGGAATGCCTTTCGACTTGGAACTACAGGTATCAAATCATATTGCCGTTCAAGTTTGCGCAAAATGTCTTCACTTCGCCTATAATTGTTGCTGTCCGAGACGACCTTTCCATCAAAGCTGATTCTGTTCACCAATAAATGAATATGGGGGTGCCCTGCGTCATAATGACGAAAGATCAGGTATTGGTTATTGCTGTAACCTAATGCCTGCAAATAGTCCTGGCCTATCGCCAATAATTTTTCATTGGTCAAGCTCCCGGCTTCTTCGTTTGAAAAGTTAAGGCTGGTATGATAAACATAACGGTTAAGATTTGGCCTTAACTGTCGTATCCATTCTACTTCGCGCTTAATATCGCTTGCCTGTAACGATGAAAAATTAGTAGCAATGAGTTCGGCCCGTTTATTTGGATCAGCGTCCCAGAGCTTCTTTATATTATAACTTAGGGCACCTATAAAGCTTTTACCGATCTTTTGGCTGGCTATCATATACTAACTTAGCAATGATGGTATCTAACCTCTGTTCCAGCTTAAAAAGCGTACCGATTAACTCAAAGGAAATTACTCCGGCATTAGCCTTACGGGTAAGCTGATTGAGGTTTACGCCTATCTTTTTAAGTTCGGTGTAAGCATGAAGGTCTAACGATGCAATCCTTGGTTCAGGAAAGCGTCCCTTGAAAATCTTATCCCTTGCCAAAACTGCCGGAGGCTTGTTACAAGTGGTTGAAAGCCGCTCTAATTGCTGCTTTTCGGTTAGGGTAAGTTGTAAGGTAAATTTAACGTTTCTTTTTTCTGCTGATGAGATTTTTGGCCTTGCCATAAATCAGCTGGATTGAAGTAAGTGTCCTACCGTCAAAACTTTGCCGGCCTGGGAAATGCCATTAGTGTTATTATGGCACTGCGGACGCCTTCCGCATTTATAACGCTAAGTTAAATAAATTTACTTTTTGATGCAAGGAATTAATACATTTAATATGCTGAACGAAGTGAAGTATATTGGGTCCGGGTGTCCCGGCAAGCCGTTTTGACCCGGTCAAAACATGGCTTGCTTCTTTCTCAGAGTTATAGCAATAAGAATACTCGAAAGCATTAGCTATGATTATTAATTGCCCTTCAAATAATAAAGAAAAAGTTGTCTCAAGTTAATCAATTGAAGACTTTTTTGCTGCTCAACTATAACGCCTTGCATTTTTATTACTAAAATATTTACTGTTTATTAAATTCTTATTAGGTTAATCATCTAATTAGGTATTAGATTCGTTCCCAAAATTAATTCTCAATTGGAGACAAATTAGCTTTTGCCAAAAATCTATTGATTTCTTAGGATCAAATTTAATTCTCATAACAGAACAAGGATACCCTACCTCATTTTTTGAATTTTCATTATAGAATTTCCCTTTTATGAAATTATTTTCTGCGCCTGGATAACATAGAACTGTATGAGACGAAGTGAAATATTTGGTGTAAGCGTACATTTGTTGTAAATCGCTATGATTTGGCTTAGTATTTTGAGGTAATTTCCATTTAGTATCCAATATAAATCTGGAACCACCTTGAATAAGAACAATATCAGGCTGTAGTCCAATTGTTCTTTTTCCCTCAAGTTTCCAATATGGTTTTGAAATTTGCTTTTCGGCTTTGAACTCTTTCAGATGTCGTTTAATACTCGAATACACAAATTTTTCCCAAAGCAAATCCATGTCAAACATAAGTGCTAAAACATGATTCCTGCCTCTATTAATATCAGGATGGTAATTAAGCAATAAAAGTTTTGAAATCAGTAAAGCTTCTCTATAGGATTCACTTTTTCGATCAAAGATTATGTTTGAATATAATGATTCAGAGACAACGACATCCGGCATTTCAGGAAAATCTAACAATAAATGCCGTGTCTTACTGTGCAAATTACCTTTCAAGTTAAGATTTTGTATATGCTTTAAAGTCTTATAAATGATTCTATTAAATAAATTTTCCTTATCATAAGTTGTATATCGGATAAAAAAATGTTCTTTATGAATTATATTTTTCTTTAGATGCTGACCAAATACAATTTTACCTTTTAATGCTGTTGCATTAATTTCGGTTTTACGGTAGCGTTTTAGCAAACCCTGGTGAAGCAAATGCTCTACCTGTAAAAGGAAAATTTCAATATATACCTCTAATATATTATTGGGAGTTAACTTTAGGTCAGTCGCCGATATCGCTAGAACATCAAAAGGCCCAACCCGTTTTAGCATACCAAGTAAAACCTTGCGCCAGCTATATTTGTCGTTTTCTGCGACCCTATCAATTTTAGGCAATACCTCAATTGTTAGATTGCCAACTTGTAGAACCCCAACAAAGCCACAAAATTTTATTCCGTTGTGAACAAGTGAATAGTAGGACGGCTGTGTCGTCTCGTGAAACTTTTGAAGAGTTATTAACTGATCAGAAGTTAAGCTATCAGAATATTTATCTGAAATCTTGATAGCCTGGTGTTCATAAACAGTTATAGTTTTAGGCTGCGGGTTCAATCTTGCTATTAATTAAAAGATTTATGGCCTGCGGAAAATCAACTTCATATCGCAATTCATTTAATACTATTTGGTGAACCGGCCTACTTCTGTAGTCGATAATCTTAAAAATATCTTTTGAAACTACGGCATCCATGTCATAATCATCAAAATCAGCCAAAACATCATTTATATCTTCGGCGGTTTGTTCCCTCTTAATAAATCCCTTACCTAGTACTAAACCTATTTTACCAAAATCGCCGTAAAAATATTCTTGTAAAAGAGGTAGAACTTTATCATAAATTACATCACTCAAATCATCCATTGAGTAAATCGACATAAAATACGAATGCCCGATTAAATGATCGGACGTGAGTAAAATTTCCAGTCTTCTATTAATTGTCCTTAATAACTCTTTGAGCTTTAATCCGTCAAAAGTTAGTCCATTAAAAATGGATTCATCTTCACCGTTTTTATCTATTTTTTCCCAGAGATTATCTTTTTCGTCAGGAGACATTGCCGATAAATCTTTGGCACCAAATAATGAATAATATTGCTGCTCTTTTGTTAAAAATTCAGGGTCTACCCAAGGCACATCTCCGTAGTCCTTCCATAATTGCCAAATTAGCCGTTCAGGGGATAACAAATTAGGTTTAGGCGGCATTTCAGTAAAACTAAAACGACGACGTAACGCTGTATCAAGCGCCTCTACGCTACGGTCTGCCGTATTCATAGTGCCTATGATGTAGAGATTAGGCGGTACGCTGAACTTTTCTTTAGAATATGGAAGTATTACTTCTAAAGCTTCTTTATTACCTATGCGCTTATCTTGCTCTATTAAAGTGATTAATTCTCCAAAGATTTGAGAAACGTTTCCCCGGTTAATTTCATCTATAATCAAAACATAGTTTTTGTCGTCCTTATCTTCCTCAATTGTAACTTCAGAGTCTTTTTTGAGCTCTTCAAGAACGCCTGGGTAATATATTCCTATCCCAGAAAGTTTTCTTTTACTTCTACCATAATAGAAATCTCGTAGCGTTTTAATACTTAAAGTATGATCTGTGCCACCGCTAGCTTTTTTAAAGAGTATAGACGAATTTGTAAAGCCTATAATTGTAAACTCTTTACCCGGAGTTTTCATCTTAAATGGCATTTCCTGATTTTCTTCCCACCGCTCCTTAAACTTAAAAAAGGCCTCGTCAAATGAGACCTCTGCTTTATTACCTTCATGAACATTTAGCCAATTATCTGTCGCGAGATCAACTATGCTTTTGAATATGCCGGAAGCATATTCATACTGAATATCTTTATTGTTCAAAGAAGGTTTTATCCCCTCGATAAATTCCTCGTAATTAAATGATTGGTGAAAAGTTATGAAAGCAATTTGTCCCTGTGGATTCGACCAATCATCTATAAGTAATTCATCAAATCGTTCTTTTAAACTTTTTCTGTTTGGGAAATAATTGCCGAGATCACTTTCTTTTATCCTGTCAATGATTGACACGGCTTTGTTTATAGTATGGTAAGTTTTTCCGGAACCAGGAGGGCCATATAAGATTTGATTTAATTGCTTTTCCTCGTATAAGGCTTCCTTATTAAAAGCCGGAAGGGCTGAGCCTTCCTTTTGCTTTTTATTGCCAAAGATGTAATCAATATTTTCACGATGATTTACCTGGCTGATAGTTGATCTATAAGCACCGCGACCGTCAAGTTTAAACTTTTTGAAATCTTTGTCCCAACTTACATTTAGGGTATGCCCGTTTTTGGGATTGGCAGTAACAGTACCTATACAATGAATTTCAAGCACTGAGACCGTTTTTCCGTTTTCTTTACGAGTATAGCTTGTTTTAGCAGCTAATTTAGATCCTACGGGGATGCTATTAACTTTATCCAGGTATTTGTCATCAAATCCGTTTTCCCAAATTCCTTTTTCGATGAACCTGGGCAGTTGGTTTTCCGGGTCGGAGCCATACCAATAAAAACCAACGCAGTAGTATTTAGTATCCATTATGTGATAAGTTTAAAGGTTAAATGCAAGTTATTTATTTCATCCCCACTTTTGTTTTACGTACGATAATATCTCCTCGTCTCTTAATTCGACTGTGCTGCCATTCCGACGAATATAGAACTGCTTACGGTTATCGGCTTTGCTCTTCATGTAAACATAATTAGATGATGCTTTAACATCAACTATGGCAACCACTCCTTCGTCCATATGTGCAAATTCAAGATTGATGTTAGCCATCAAAGCATCGCTAAAAGCATGCCCTGTGATATTATCAAAGTGCTTTACCCATTCGTCTTGATGATTTTTTGTCTTTCCAAAAGTAGAATAATCGTTATCCAAGCCAAGAATATTGCCATCATCATCAACACCAATCAATAAGGTGCCGCCCTCGCTATTCAGAAAAGCTGCAATTGTTTTTAACACGCTGTGTTCGATATGAGGTAGCACGGCTTTTTGTCGTACATCGTACCGAAGTGTACTTTTATATTCAGTACGTTTATTTTCGCCTAAAGCAATTAGAGCTTTTACACGTTGTGTATGTAAATCTTCTTCCAGGATTTCTTCCTTCACTTGCGCAAGTTCCTCGTCAAGAGAAATTATGTCAGCGTATGCAGCAAGTTTAGGGTAGCGGCGCGCATACCAGGTTTCCACTTCGTTAATGTCTGCTTTGTTCAACCCATAAGCTTCATAAACCAAAGCGTCTATTTCCTTTTGTTCGTGGCTTTGATAATCGTAACGTGGATTGCTTTTTTGCTTTTCTATAATACCATCTATCCACTTTAAATCCAATTCATTGTAATTGACAGGAGTTTCTTTTAATTCTTCCACCTGCGTATGCACAGTATGACCTATATAGTTTTTTAACAGATATTTAGTCAGCTTTGAACATAATGTGCCTATATAAATTTTTACATGCTGTTCTTTTAAAAAAAATATTGTTGAGCCCTCCGTGTCAAAAACTGAAACGGAATTCAACCTAAATGTAGGGCAGTAAGCGCCAGTACGAGAAAAGCAAATTCCTGCTCGGAAATAATACTCTTTATTTTGGAATCTTGACGCAGGCCGATCATTGCCGTTGTTTATTCCTTTTAACTTGTTTCGTTCAGATGAAGTTAATTTCTTTAAACGAGCTACAGCTCTACTACTCCAATCGATAAAATAATTAGTAGGGACGTAATAATTCGGCAACCATCCTGTATCGGTATCGCTTTCGCCACCTTTATCGTAGGGGACTACATAACGACCATCGAACCACCGATCGTGATCAAAGTTTTCTTCATCATTCGATTGATGTATCCCGCTTTCAATAATTTTAAGTCGAACATTTTCATTATCTCGTATCTTATCAAGATCAGAGTTAGTGAGTAAATATTGCCCAAATAAATTTATGTCTTTATAGTTTCCTCGGACTTCAGGTCGTTGAAGTATATAATATGGGTTATCGCCCGTTTGTAATCCAACTTTAACATCTGCTATATCTCCGAAACGTACCAATTCGATTATCTTGCCATTCATCGGTATTTGCCTTAACAAAGGACCTATAGTATCATCTTCATTTTCTGTTCGTGTTAGACAGGTGGTATTGTTCATCAATGCAAATAGCTTCGGACTTGCAACAAATACTGGTTGATTACGGTTAGACTTGATTAGTTGTTGCTGATAATTATATACCGCAAAATCCGGTGTATAAATTCCAACATATTTTTCAAGGTTGAATAAGGTGTCCCTAAATTCAGGTAAGCGTTTTTGTGGGCTAAGATTGGTGAGTTCAGCAGCAATAATTTCATTTTTACTTTCAACAGGTTTATTGCTTTGTATATAAATACATGTGTTTACTGTAGCGCCAAATGTATCACCCGGTAAGCGTATTATTTTATGCAACTGCTTTTGCAGTACTTGTTGTCGTAATTGTAAATGGCTGGTAATAGTTAGCCAGGTATCGCTCACAATAAAGGCGCAGACAGCATCCGTTTTCGCCAAATGGGTAAGCGCGTGTGCCATAAAGATGCCGTAGCTATCTTTACTTCCAAGTCCAAATCTGTTTTTTAACTGTTCTGTAAATGTAACTCCGTAAGGTGGGTTGCCAATTACAATATCAAATCCCCCTTTATCAAAGACATCTTTGAAAAATAAATGCCATAAAAAATACGGCCGCTCGTTCTGCTCGGTTATTTTAACAAGCCTTTTCCAAATACGATCTACATCAGCCAGTTTTTTATCATAATCTGCAATAATTTTAGACTTCGGGCTTTTAGCTCTTATTTTTTCTTTCATTGCCTCTGAAGAGGCAGCTGACAAATCTTTTTCTAAAGCTTTTGCAAATGTTAGTTTATTCTCTTTTAAATCTTCTTCATAAGCTGCTATACTAATTTCAATGTGCTTGATTACTTCATCATCAATTTCTTTATGCTTAGCGCGTTTTTCGTCAGTGTCTTCTATTTTAAAAAAATCACGAACTTTTTCTTCTAACGCTTCGGTATCAAAAGGTATTGAGTTTATAGTAAGCTGTGCATCTTTGATGTTACCAAATAAATCTCTTTCGGGTTCAAATACTTTTACATTTTTGGGCGTAGACTTCACCTTAGATAGATCTACTGCTTCGAAACTTTCCATCATGCTATCGCCCTGCATTATTTTATAATCGAGGTTAGGCAAAGGGCTTGGTTCTTCTTCGTCAACAATTAGGGAAAGCCAAAATCTCAAACGCGCAATATCTACCGCGCCTCCGTCAATATCAACGCCGTAGATATTATTGCGCATAATATTGAGTTTTTCAAGCCGGTAGTTGAAATTCTTTTGCTTAGTGAGATGCGGGAAAATTTCTTTTCTTATGCGAAGTATCTCAAATAATATCCCCAAAGCAAACGCTCCTGAACCTATTGCAGGATCGCATACTTTTAGCCTTTGTAAATGATCTTGGATATCATCTGCATATTTCTTTATCAGAGCAGGAGTTGAGCCGTCAGGTTTCTTAATAAAAGATTCCATTTCAATGAGCTCTCCATTACTCAATTTTGTCAAAAGCTTTTTTTGCAGATACAGGCTTATGCTTTCTTTGCACATATAGTGTACTACCTCTTTGGGCGTGTAAAATGCCCCAGTACGTTTCCTGTTTTCTTCAAGCAGGTTTTCAAATATCAACCCAAGCATTTCAGGATCAATGCCGATATCTAAATCGTCCGGGCTATTTTCATCGATAGTAAAATTGTAACCGTTAAAGAAAGAGAATAAATTTTCGAAAAGTCCTTTATCAAATTTAATATTTACTGGTTCGTGACCTGAACGGTCAAATAAACCGCCATTCAGGAAAGGAACTTTTGTTCCGGTAAGTGAAAAGATGTTATCCGCTCTTTTTTTGTTTAACGTTTCAAAGAATAATGGAGCCAGCGTATTTTCATAGAAGTTATTTTTATCCTTAGCTTGGTCAAACAGCTTTGAAACAAAGTCACGTTCACCATTACCCCAATCCATTTCTTTAGGTACACCTAACCAGCCTTTCTTTTGAAGGAAATAAAGGAAGACAATTCTGCCCAGTAACTTCTTAGCAAAATTGCTAATGTTACGTTCCGTTTCTTTCTCCTGCGCATCTTTAGTTAAATCGTCCCTGTCCGGTACAAAATATGCTCTAACTTTACTTCGCGTACCAATAAATTCAGCAAATGCCCTATAATTGGCCTTGTATTCATCAAAGAACTCTTTCGAGATTTTTTGAACTGAAAAGGCTTTTAATAGATCATCGATGTTAACTGAACCATCATTTTCAACTTTGGTTATGAGTGGCTGAATACGCTGTATTGCTGTTTTGATGCTTTCATTTTTTCCAAGAACAAAAGTGTAACGCTTAGGGTGCGTTTCCTCTTTCACCATTTTGCCGTCATCATCCCAATAAGCATTTTTAGAGATCAAACTTAACCTCCAATCGGACGCGTTTCTGTTATAATAAGTAACGATTGCGCCATCAGCTAACCCAGGTATAAGTGTATGGTGAACCAGGTTACGTAGCCCAACACGGTTTCTTGTCACAAACTTACCGTCTTGTAATTCAGCTTCGTAAAAAAGGATATTTCGTCCATCCGCCAACGTTACATCAGCATAGTTTATAATTCTACGGGCATCTTCCGAGCGGCTTTCAGTCAATTCAAGTTCAATTGGCGTTGCATAGACTTGTATGTTGGGGAAAATTTTATAAAGTACTTGCTTCCAAGTATTGTTGTCATAGTCAGCTTTAAAGACGTCTTCTAAAAAATGAATATTCATGGCTTAGGCGGAAAAAGATTCAGATATGATAATTATTGGTTTAGGTTGTTCGGTAATAATTTCGCTGAAATCCTGTTCATGATCGGTTTCTTCATGCGCTTGTTTAAGAGGATACTTTTTCAGAAGCTTAATAATTGCTTCCAATTTTTCTGCCCTATTAAAGGCAGATTTGTTAATCTCTTTAACTAAAGTGTTTATTTCTCTATGTAATTTTTGGAAAACTCCGCGCCTAATGGATTCAATAGCAAATGCAAAAAGTTCTTTTTCTTCATCAGTTATATCGGGGAAGTTTTTAAATGCATTAATTGATGCAACGGCTAACCCCTCATTAGGGCCTAACTTTATCCCTTTTGTTACTGTAATGGTTTTAACTATTGTCTCCTCTTCAAATACGCTTACAGCCTTCGCCACCTGTTCATGATGCAAGCTATGGCGTTCCACTGATCTTTCAGATACTTCAGCCCTGAAAATTCTTGCAGCCTCCACAAAAGTCAATTCATCAAACGATCCATCATTTTTTATATAAGTGAAGCTATCTCGGAGTTTGTTCTTTAAATAGACAATTGTTGATAACGATCTTGACTTATCTCTCCTTCCAGTCCTTGAACGCCTCGGCATATTTCTAATGCGCTTAAACTCATTAGGATGTTCGGCTTTGAATTTTCTTAAATACTCCAATAATATTTGGCGCTCATCCTTTTCTTCTTCAGGAATTTTCTCAAACAATCCGTAGGTGCCAAATTCTTCATCGTTGGAATAAATTTGACTATCCTCACCTAATGCCGAGTGAAATGCTTGTAGTTTAATATAAGCCTTTTTATTTAATTCAATTTCGTTATCTGTGCGTTGAGTAGGAAAAAAATTAAAAATGTGGACGTTTTTAGACGCTGTTCCTATACGATTTACACGTCCTATCCGCTGCATCAATCGGGTAGCATTCCATGGAACATCATAATTAACAATAATATTTGCTTGGTGCAAGTTTACTCCCTCAGCAAGAACTTCAGTAGTTATTAAAATAGGATATTCATTACTTTTTTCGAGCAATGGAATATTGGCATCAAAGTTTGCTCGTATAGTTTCAGCTTTATCACTTTGATTGCCGCTGTCAATGGCTAAAACATTTCTGCTTTGCAACGACCTCAATTTAGTGGCGAGATACTCTATAGTTTCCTTAGATTCAGAAAAAACAACAAGCTTTCCGTTATCATTTAACTTGCTATCGAAAAAATTCAAGTTAAGCTGTCGTAAGAATTCGTCAAGTTTAGGATCACTTTCAATTTCATCCCAAGCTGAATGTAATTTCTTTGATAATGCATAATCATGGTAAATTCCTTTTATAAATTTCTCGTCAAAGTCTTCAACCGAGTAAGCTCGTATTAAATCCGGTCTGTCTTCGAGGTAAGACTCTAAAACAGCTTCATCTTCGTTAAGTATAAATTCATTTACACTAAGTTTAGGCGCAATAAAAATTCGATCTGCCTCAATCATTCTAACCATTGCCTCATTGGCATCCAAGAAGCGTTTCAAAGTCTTTTTAAAAGCGTAAAAACTGCTATCTATCCTCTTAACCATCAATGTTTTCATGATTTTGGCTAAAGAATCGGACGCTTTATCAGCTTTGTTCCCGTAGACTTCTTCTTTGATTTTTTTAGGTAAGTACTTAATGGCTTGGTAGCGCATATAGCATAATCCGTCATCGCCTCCCTTTAACAGTTTTAAGGTTTTATCATAGAGACTATCAAGTCCGTCATCTAATTGATACAAAATTTGCCGAGGGGGAATTATCTCAGGAAAAGATAAGTTTTGACTAACAATGTCACTCCAATAAGTATCAGAGTTTCTAATATCGGTTCTGGTGCGTCTAACTATTAATGGTTCTAAAACTTTGGTTCTGATCTTATCATAGATTTCAGAAATTCCCTTTGTTAAATTTTCCTTAGTCACTAATCTGTCTTTTCTGAGCTTGTCATATTTTTCAATGAGTGGCCTGAAAAAATGCTGAATGTTGCCAATGTCTAAATTTGAAACCTTGGAATCTAGGAAAAGATAAAGTTGATTGCGAATATCAGACGGTCGATTATTAAGCGGCGTAGCCGTTACCAGAATTACTTTCTTCTCAAAATTCCCGTCAACACCAGGTCGTTTTCTCGGTGTTTTGCACAGTTTCTGAAGTTGATTAAACATCTCCGACTCATCACTTCTGAATTTGTGGGCCTCATCTATAATGATTAGGTCGTAATCTTCTGGATGCTTTACTTTATGTATTGAGCCGTTAGATATAAAATCAACGTTGGGAATTTCAAAATCACGTACAGTTTTCGTCCAGGATGGTTTTAATGCTGGCGGATGTACTACGAGTATTTTTGTTCTATAACCATTCGTAAAATAAAACTTCTTTGCAACAATGGCAGCGATTATAGTTTTACCCAACCCTACAACATCTGCTAAGATGAATCCATTGTATTTCATGAGTTTGGCATAGCCATCATTTACTGCATCAACCTGATATGCCAGCTTTCTATAACCTTTTGGTAAATCAGTCACTGATTCAGGGTCATAATCAATGCTTTTATCGAAATAGTCAATTAAGAACTTGATATAAATCTCATAGGGAGAGTAATCCGTATCAATATAAGTTTGCTTTGGGATTTGCTCGATGAAGTCATTGGTTATATTTATTCCTTCTAACCAAAGCTTTTCGAATGTAGCCCAAGCAAATTTCACATCATCATGATCACGTAATTCTACATTGAATTCAAAATTGCGTTCAAGCCCATTTTCTGTTAAATTACTTGACCCAGTAATTACAGAACCCCATCCGGCATGTTCGTGTTCTTCTTGTTGTCTAAAAATATATATTTTAGCATGTAATTGTGTTGACGGGTGGATCTTTATTTTTAGCTTTCCAGTATGTATATCATCAAGAAAACCCTTTATCCCGTCTTCCACAGATTTACTGTAGTCAGAATCTTGGATATCTTTTACTGCCTTCTTTAAAAACTCTTCTCTAGCTAAATCAGCATTAAAGTTTATCTCTAGACCGCGACTTACTGCCAATTTCGTCCGATTATCTAGGTCAATACCAACTAATATCCTTATTTCAGAAACATCATTTAGAAATTTTCTTATCTTGAAATAACCAGAGGAATAAAAATATCCAACTAAAATATCTAAATAATAAACATCGGTATATTTAAATATGCCTTCGAATTTATTGAATAATGTATTGCTATCGCTATTGGTAAAAAACTTTGTTGACATTATTTAATAATGCTTATATCTATTCTAAAATGCAAAAAGTAAATTTAGATAAACTAATGAGTTGTTCTAATATATAAATGGAAATCGTTTAACCGAATGTATGTGGCATGCTGTAATTGAGAGGCAATCGGTTTTTAAAAATCAGCATGGTAAGAGTTCAACAACTGAAATCATGTTAAAATATACTTGAACAAAATAAAAAATCGAATAAAGGAGTCCCCGCGTTAATGGGTACTTTTGTAATGATACAATTTATATAATCATGAGAGAGATATCTTTACTATTAGGTGCCGGATTTTCAGTTAACAAAGGATATCCTACAGCTAAGCAGCTAAACAATAAAATAACATCATTAACCGCTGCTCAATTTGCGGTGGCTCAACAGGGTTCAGTGTGCTGGCTAAAGCCGGAACAGGAAGATCCATATACACATACATCATACTACATATATAAGCTTTTCACCCTTGAATTAATTGCATTTTATGCGAGTCAGCATGAATATTTTAACTATGAAGAGTTTTTTGACTATTATACCAATGTAAATAAACACAATGATGGTGCGTTTGAAAAACTATGTAATGATTTCCGTGAGAAACACCATAATGAAGATGACAACATCAATTTGATTGCTGCACATAACAGCATTTTCAATCAGATTATCGCTGGCTTTTTAGTGGATCGCGAGGGTGTCCGATTTTATCCTAACGTTCATCGTATGGGGCCTTACGCTGGATACAATGGTTTTCTCGGATGCCTACAACGCTGGGGGGAAGACAGAATATTACATATAAATACCTTAAATCACGATCTATTCTTTGAATCGTTAAATCATACCGATGCTATTCACGGCGAATTATCTGATGGCTTTAGTGAATTAGGCTCACCTTACTATGGCAGTTTAGAAAACCAAGCGAAAATACGCCTTTCCTATTTTTCAGGAAAATACTCTAGTAATTTCAGACTTTACAAACTACATGGAAGTTTAGACCAATATCCTTTTCATTTAATGAACGGAGGGCAAATAGATAATTATATCAAAACAAAACCTGGAATTGGGATAACCGATTTTTATAAAGAAGTTGTTGACGAAAACGGCAACTTTACATACATTAATGATTTCATCAATTATTTCCCGGATTTTCTGTCAGGCACAACATCGAAAATTCTTCGTTATAGTGATCCCGTTTATTATGAATCCATATTTAAAGCCTTTGAAATAAATCTTCAAAAATCAGATATGCTAATTCTAATAGGGTATGGCTGCGGTGATAGCGAAGTCAATAATATTATTTCTAATAATTTTAAGGGTAAAATCTATGTAGTAGATCCGTTTCCACAAGCAAACACAATAGAGTTTTGTAAAATAAACGATGCAAAACTTATCGAAAAAACGCCCGAGAATATTGGTCTGCCTGATTTTGAATAAAAACATAAAAACTGTTATCGCGCCGGATGTCGTTTTAATCAATTTGATTTATTGCGCTACACTGCTTTTTCATTAAGATAGCTCTTTTCTTTTACTATTTTTCTTTGTGGCGTTTAAAGAAAAGAAAAGTAGTTGCCGCCTGCTATTCATTAGTGAAGGTAAACTTCAACCTCTCAAACTTTGCAATTCGCTTCAAGTTTTTCGTGAATGGTCAAATACAATTTGCGGCATTAGGGTGGCTCGAACCGTTATTCCAATCCGATAATTGTCTGAGATTTTGGAGGAATTGATTCGACAGTTGTTTTATTGAGGCGCCTTATATGGGAACTTTTTGTTAAAAGTCATTGCTCCTGTATGATGGATTTAACAAAACGTAAAATCAAAAATTAAGTGCTTTAGAATAGCAATGTTTGAATGAGTAGATATATAAAGTGCATTTGTTTGATTGTTTGATTTCGAGCGTAGTAGTTCAGATTCTCTCTTATCCTTCTTAAGCAAAGAATTTACCCCCTTTATAGTTTCTTCAGTATTACCCTGTAAAAGGTAACCAACCAAACTTCCATTTGCATACTTGCCAGACACAAAATTATCTATGCCGGTGTCAATATACCTTCGTTTGAGCGCAGAATCATTTTGTTTCAGGTTTTTCGCCTCAAAAAAGTACTCGATTTCATAACTTTTAGTAAAAGTTGTCAACCTAAAATCTATTCTGGGAAATTTATCGGCAAACCCCTTTACTTTTGGAATGTCCTTTGGTAAATCAGCTTCAACGTTTGTAGATACTTTCCATTTTGTTCTTAAGGGATTTGCTCGAATATGCTCATGTAATTCAGAAGAAATATCATTTTCATTCCAGTCTAACTGTATTACTTTGCCCGTTAAAGAAGCTTGGTATGCTTCGATAATAAGCTGAAAACACTTCTGCTCAAAAGCATTTCTGAATTTTTCGTAAAGATTTGAATTCAATGCCATCACTAATTCTCGTTTAGAATTTCAAGAACTAGGTCTGATGCATCTTCTATAGCCATTGATTTTGACCAAAACCGGCGTTGATTAGGACGAATAATATAGATATCGTCACCAATCTTATAATTAAGCTTTTTTCTGAAATAAATATTGGTTGACTTTTTTTTCCATAAATGTTTATCGAGTTTTTTAAGCTCATTATCAATGAATTCTTTAGATTTAATTACTTCAGTTGGAGTTTTAGCAAAAGAAAGTTTAATCATCATTAAGGGAGAACTTCGATTAATGCTCACAAAAACCGTAGCGTTCGCAAACAAGCTTTCGCCTTCAAGAAAATCGTTGAGTTCAGCACTGATCGTTTCGCTGTAGGCCATTATATGTTCTTTTAGCACAGGAAATACTGCTTTAGATTTTTCTTTATTTTCGAATAAATCTAAACTAAATTCTAAGCAATCACTTACAGTTATTTTTCCATCGATTGGGGAGTCAAGAATATTATCAATTAAAATTGAGCTTATTCTATTTTCAACATCTTGAGCATCAAATTCGCTAAAAAATTCACCTGATTTTTTGTTGAGTAAGATGCCATCAAATAATTTAATAATATCATTTAAAGCTTTGTCGTTCAATAATGGCAATAATGCTGGACTTTCCAACACTTCATTCATCAAAACCCGTTCGCGCTCAATACCCCAAGAAGAGCTTGTTAAGAAAAGAAAATATGTTGTTAGCTTAGAATTAAGTATGCTTACTAATCCTTTCTTCAGGTTAGGTTCGACATTTCCATTAAAAACATAACAAGAAGTTGTACAGTAAGAAAAGTGGTCGATGTACGAAGCTGCTAGTTGTTTTTTATGTTGACCTTCCTTCATTAGTACAAAAGGCGGATTGAACATTGTTCTGTCAATGTTTCTATATGCCCGATGATTTATTTTTGATGCATTTTCTGAGGTATAATACCTTTCTATCAATTTTGCACTTATTACTTTTTCTGGAACAAAATCAGGATTCTGTGAGTCAGAATTTATTCCCCTCGCATACACCCATTTATTATTATCGAAATATTCTTCTAATGAAATAGATTTTTTTTGAATTTTCTGTATCAGTTCCCAATCGTTCATGCCACCCCACATGGCTATTTTCCAGATTTTAGTGTCAGGCTTCTGGCACTCTTCTCTTGGCAAATATTTTAAATCGGTGGAGTCAATGCTCAACCCCTCTATTATGTTGGATTTGATATACGTTTTAGGTGCATAATAAGCAATTTTATTGCTAGGCTTCCTTGGTAGCTTACTTTGATAAAAGACAATACTTATCGGACCTGTTGCGTCGCCAAATAATTGACCACCAAAATTCTTTTTTGCATTGCGCAGAATAGAAAAATTAAATACCTTTTCTACATAGCATTCATTAAAAAGCCATTTTCTGAAGTTCTGATAAGTTCCACCTGTATTAGTTAATACTTTTGTATTAAATATTAGTGCTATTTCTCCTTTAGGTGAAAGTATTGTTGCTTTATGCAGAAATGGTAACACCATTTCTTTTGCAAAGCCATGATGGTCGCAATAATTTCGGACTGTTTCGGATAAATCAGTTGTACCAAATGGGGGATTACCTACCACAAGATCAAAAGCGATATCTTCAATTTCTTTATTTTCTGTAATTGAATCTCTACAGAAAAGATTATAACCCTGCTCTTTTAGGGATTTATCATTAGGATTGTTAATGAGATTTGGCAAACGATGCTTTTTTTTCTGCCATATAGTTTTGGGATCCAGATTGTCAACCAGCGCTAAATAAAGACTAAAAGCAGCAACCTTTATTGCTTGAGGATGTATTTCAATACCATAAATGTTATCAGTTAAAAGCTTTTTTAATTTATCAAAGTCAGTTAATTTTTCTTTACTTTGATTTTCATAACGTTTAACCAGCCGTTTAAAACTTTCGACTAAGAAAATTCCTGAGCCGCAACTTGGGTCTAAAACCTTGATATTATAATTTTTTTCAGTTTCCCTAATAGGAAGTTTCTCATTTAGAATAAATTCAACTAAGGCAGGTGGGGTATAATAGGTACCAGTTCTCTTTTTTAATTCAGGGTCTGTATTAAATAAAAAATTCTCATATATCTCACTTAATAGTTCAATTTGAATGATACTGAAATCAAATAAGCGCCAGTCGTCAAATAATTTTGACTGAGGGGTATTATCGTTGCCACTTACAAAGCATTTTTTAATAAGCTGGAGTTGCCCTGCTGATATCCTTTCGCCTTCCTCAATTGTAAATACATTTCCGTTGAAATCGTCTTCAAGGCGTTGATATAACTTACTGGTAGACTCTGTGTCTTCCAAAATATCAAAATATGATTTCGCGGATTTTTTTATTTGTCCATATAATTTT
The DNA here is from genome assembly GCF_042676625.1 of Mucilaginibacter lutimaris. Classification (NCBI taxonomy): domain Bacteria; kingdom Pseudomonadati; phylum Bacteroidota; class Sphingobacteriia; order Sphingobacteriales; family Sphingobacteriaceae; genus Mucilaginibacter; species Mucilaginibacter lutimaris. The sequence goes on along the minus strand of NZ_JBHTIA010000012.1, from coordinate 593,476 downwards.
TCGTCAGTTGCACCTCTATCTTCAAGATATAGAAGAAATAATGAACGAAGTATGATTTTATGAATGAATTCAATCTTTAATCCGGCGCTTTCAAGTTGATTTGCGGTATTAACTAAGCTGGTTATAAGATATTTATCAACTCTTCGCTGAAGATCAATTTTATCCCGTATGAATTGAGCTTCAGTCGCTGTCCATACTAAGCCGGAATCAATTGCGATTCTGGAAAATAGTTTATTTAGCTCCTCAAGCTGTTTTTTATCTGAAAAAAGGTACGTACTAATCTCAATCCGCTTCAATTCTTCTGAAAAATGAGAACTTTCTTTCGTTTTGATCAGCGGCCTTTCAGAGCAATTGTAAATACGAATTTCTGTATCAGAGTAAACATACAAAAACAAAACCTTTTTGTAATTCCATATTTTGCGTTGAACTTCTGCTATTATCGGTAGTGTTTCATCGTCAAAAACATTTACCTTCTTTAAGAAGATCGCCGGGTAACTATTGCCCTTATCATCTGTATTAAAATATATTGAATCTACCCCGAAATCTTTTTCACTTACTTCACTTAACACAATAGACTCTGTTTCCAAGAACTTTTCGTTCTTGGAATTTACGTATATTGCTCTATCTAAGCCAATTAGCTCTATTACGTCTTCTCCCGTCATCGCTTATTGCTGTAGTGAAAAATTTGTCCAAAGTACATAATTATTATTTTTAAAATTGTATGATAGCCATAGCTATACAACCCTGTGTCCTCAATTATTTAAGAGCTGCGCTAAGTTTCGAAATCTCCAATTTCATTTCTAACATCACCTGTAAAATATGTGCAGAAGGTATTTCATTATGATGTGAAATCATTGTACAAGCAATATGAGCTTTGTAAACCCAAATTTCAATAACGTCTTCTACTGGTATTTCATAGGGTTGAAATAATATGTTCAAAGATTTAGCCAATATCTTTTTTTCTTTTTTAATCCGGTTTTCTATTTGTTTAAAAACAATGTCAGCTTCCCCATTTTTAAGTATTAAGATACACAACGTATCGTCCTTAATTTTTGTCCAATCTTCCAAGTATTCGCCAATAATCTGGCAACCATCGGGATACGGCAACATTGAATCACCGGAAATCGGAAATATCCGATATTTGCTATGTTTCGATAAGCCGGGAATAGAATAGCGTGGTAGTTCGGCTATCCATTCGGGGTCACCATACCCATTCCTATACCCTGCCTTTGCCTTTTCTGGAACAAATTCTACATTATCGACATTATCTTTATCAACGGTTGTGGCTAATACTCTTATATTGGTCCCAGTTGTGTAAATATCGTTACCGGCTTCCAATTCTTTAATCTCCGATTCAGCCAACTTTTGAAGATTCACTTTTAATAGTGTGTCTACCCCAATTCCGAAAACGTCTGAGAAACTCAAAAGATCTTCTAAGGGAGGATTAAGCGTCTTCCCAGATTCAAGTAAGGCAAGTTTGGAACGCGTCATAGACAATCTATTAGATAACTCTTCCTGACTTAAATTTTTTCTTTTTCGCAGCTTCCTCACATTTGAAGCAAAAAACAATTGTTGATGTTTCAAGACGATCGTTTGTTTTAGAAACAATGCGCTGTTTCTAAAACAAACATAATCAAATTGAATAACATTGCAAAGTACTGTAACATTCGCAAGTAAGCACCAATGGTCATCACAACGGATGTCTCCAGATTGGTAGACTTCATTACTTATAAAATCTACAATGGGCAGTTGCTGTATTTCTTAATGTCCATATACAAAAACTTGATCACTTAAGAGCCTCTGTTTTTTCACATTGACAACAGAGTTCGAAATATTTTTAGGGACAGATAAATCAAGCCGTCCCTAAAAGCGTATTAAATTATACTGTATTTATGCTGCAAACAGATTAGCCAACCACTTTAAGTCGGTTATAAGATGGTTCGAGATTAGTCCCGTCGGGGCTACCTGAAAAGAGGCCTTTAGATTAACTTCTAAGGGCCTTTGTTTTTTTGTTACTTTCTATCCTGATCTGCACCATAACCTTATTAACCGTTCAACATCGCGGCAGGTCGCATTCACATAACAACATGAATACAGGGCAAGCATCAAGGTTTTGGGTGACGCATCTCATTTCCTGCATACTTTTACTTACCTACCTTGCTTGCATAACAATATTCATATGCAAAAGAGTCCTGATAATCCGATGTTGCTGTTCGCGCAGGAAGCGCCTGAAGTAGCCAATGCCTTTGATGCCCTGATCCAGTCAATTGTTGCCTCTAAAGGCCTGGATACCAAAACCAAACAACTCTTATATATTGCCTTAAAGGCCGCCGAGGGCGATCAGGTTGCCGTAGGCTGGCACTCCGCTATGGCCAAGGCGGCGGGCGCCAAAAAGGCCGAAGTTGTTGATGCAATTTTATTGACACTAACTGTACGCGGTATACGTGGAGTCGCATCTTGTTTGCCTACTGCGCTTAAGGCGTTTGAAACAGAATAACTACACCGCTATAAAGAGTTATCAAACATTTTGAAATCTTTGGTAAGGGTATTCGAGTCATGCTACCGATACCTCAGATAAAAAGCCTCAAGTTGAAAGATTTGAGGCTTTTGTTTGTCAAAGAACTGTTACAGCTATTACTATTAACCCTTTTTAAATAACAATATACTATTAACCATCATCACCAAAGCAGTGCCGCCGTGAATGGAAAGGTGTTGCATGTCCCCGGCACCATTGGCCGAAAGGATAATTAAAAAATCTACCAGTGGTGTTAGGGTAGCAGTAGTAATAACCCAGGCAGTTGCCCTTCGCATTTTTAGATAAAGCAACGGCAGCAAAACAATACCCGATACCATATCACGGATACCCTTTACTTTTCCGTAAGCTTCATCGTGCATGTTGGTAAAAGATATGCCGTATCCAATAGCGCCTACCTGTGGTTGCAATATAAACCGTACACCTATAAAGATGATGCCCAGCGCCAGGAGAAGCGTAAGCCAGTACGATACCGAGCGCATCCCCCAAATTTGTTGTTTGATCTGTGTTTCCATGATTTTTAATATTTAATAACACAAATCTCCCAAACGATGCGCTCAACTTCGTTCACCCGGGTTAACTAATACATAAGTGCTACTTATTTTGCGTTACCAGCCGTTTCCTGATGCGGGACAGCGATTGTGGTTTAATACCTACGTACGAGGCAATATAATATTGAGGGATCCTTTGCGCCAGATCGGGGTATGAACGCAAAAAATGCTGATAACGATCGGACGGCGAATCCCTGTAAAACGATTTCAACTGTTCGAGGCTGTTTATAAAAACGTTTTCTATAGCAAGGCGGCCTAACTTTTCGCCCTCGCTAACTGCTGTATACATGCGTTGCAGATCCGCATAGTTTATTACCTGTAAAGTGGTATCCTCAATAGCCTGTATGCTGGTATTTGAAGTCACGCGCGGAAGAAAGCTCTGGTAGTTGGAAACAAACTCCCCTTCTTTATTAAAGTATAAGGTTTTTTGATTGCCGTTATCGTTCATATGATAACGCATCAGCCCCTCTTCAATAAAACCCACATAACGGCACAGCTGCCCTTCTTCCAGGAAATATTGGCCCGATTGTATTTGTAACGGCTTAAACAAGCCGGCAATTAGCTGCTCTTCATCCGCACTTATCCTAATCAAACTTTTTATAGCGGCTATCAGTCTACTCATCGGTGTTGCTTACAACTCGCGGATCTTTAAATTTTTAAAGGAAACACCCTTTGTCCAATCCTGTAACACAATGCGCCCGCTGGTATAGCGGCCAAACTCGGGGTAGTTTTTAAATTTACTTTCCTTTACCTTGTTTGCCCACCCGGCACCGATAAGGTCTTGCTCCACAGTAAGTACACCATTCAGGAAAAATTTGATCTTACCATCCTTCTGGATAATCTCTGAATGGTTCCACTCGCCGTTCGGTTTGTTCCTGGCCGGATGTAGTTGCGGGTTTAGGTTAAAAAGGCAACCCGAGATCTTAATGGGTACAGATGCATCCGGGTGCTTATTACCAAGCAACTGGTACTCGGGCCCTGATGCCCATGCCGTGGCAATATCCTTGCGTTCCAATACATTAATAAACACACCACTATTACCATCTTCGGGTATCTTCCAATCAAAAACAAAATCGTAGTTGCTGTAAGTGTCATCAGTTGCAAGGTCCCCATGGTCAAGGTCGAGGTTAGGGTTACAAAACAATACCCCGTCTTTTACCAGCCAAATATTGCCAATAGTGTTAACATTGTATAAGTGCCAGCCATTGGTTGTTGTTCCGTCAAACAAAAGCTTCCAGTTATCGGCTTTTTCTTTATCCGTTAATTGGTTATCGGCAGGGGTGCTAACACCACATGCGCTGATCAGAACGGATAACACACATCCGGCCAAAAGCTTTTTAATGATCGACATATTAGAATTGGTTATTGGTTTATAAATGAAAGAAAAATGATTGATATATACTAAACGCACCAGTAATTTCTTTTTGCAGCGGTCTGTTATCTCCAGTTGCTTTGTTCCATATAATCTACAGGCAGGTAGTTAATGTACTGTACAAAGCGTGGCGTGGTGGTTGTATTGGCGCTGCTGCCATGTTGCAGCGCCTGCTGCCAAATTATAAAATCGCCGGCCTTGCCTGTAATGGGTTTACTGCCCAATGCATGCAGGTCCTGCTGCCGCGGGTCGGCGCCGGGTGGCAGCGAATTAAGCCAATCTGCTATGCGGTGCTGAAACCCCGGCACCAAAGTAAAGGCACCCTGGTCTGCTGCTACATCATTTAGGTATAAAATACCCTGCAGGCCAAAAGGTATGGGCAGTTCAAGGCTGCAATCCCAATGCAGATCGGGCCCCGGGAATTGCCAGCTTTCGTTCTCGGGCGGGTTAAAGCCAACCCTGTCGTTATTCATCCAAATGTTTTTCGTCCCCCACAATTGTTCAAAAGCCCCGCGTATACGTGCCGAGTTACGGTTTTTGGTTAAGATAGGGTGCTGAAAAAGCTGCACCATAATACCCTGCCGGGCGGGGTTTGGCAAATACCAGGTATCTGCTTGATTGGATTTAATGCCTAAAAAATCGCAAATAACAGCAATTGTTTCCAGGCAGTCCTCTTCAGGCACCGCGTTGTTAATTATTACATAACCATTTTCTTCGAAAAAAGCCAGATCAGCGGCAGATAGTACTTCGGCAGATCGCCCTGTTACCACTTCACCATCAAATATCCTGTTAAAACGTTCAATAGTGTCATCGTCTGGTGTGCCCGCAGTTTCAATTATCCACTCTTCAAACGCTTCAAAAGAAAGATTTGCCTGGTATAAATGGGTGATGGTTTGCTCGAGCCCCAAACCCAGCGCGCCTAATAATATTTTATTTAATTGCCACTCCCGCTGCAATACAACGTCACCTGCATTAGCACGGTTTAGCATAACAGCCTGCCAGAAACGTTTTAATTGCTTAATGTTTAGCTTACCTGTTTCGTGTGCCGAAGGCAAAACTATTTCAGCATTCATTATCCTTTTTGATAGATTTAATGGTTTGTTATAAGCAGAATTAGGCTCAGTAAAAAGCCCCGGTGTTTCGATCCGGGGCTATATTGTACATTCTATTGTTTAGAGGCTGTTAATTTGCCGGGATTTTCTACCGTGCCATCGCTCGACCCTGTCCAGGTGCCCGTCATCCTTGTGCCGTTGCCAGCTATATTCATGTTATAAGTTACCTTTTCAATATTTCCGGTTATAGCTTGCGATTCCAACGTAAGCACTTTAATAACAGATTCGTAAGAGCCGGTAACATTATCGGTACCCGAAGATTTTCCATCTACCGATTCCCAATAAAAAACACCCTTGTATGAATTTACGCCATAGTCATCTTCGATAAGGGTAAAAGTGCCCGTCCACTGGCGGCCGTCGTTACCTACGGCACTGGTAATTTTCCAGGTGCCTGCCAATGATGGCTGGGGTTGTGTTTTTGAGCTGCATGATGCTACCGTTAGTATAGCAAATGCGATAATGAAGATCTTTAGTATACGCATAACAATGTGGTAAAGTAGCTAAATATATAAATTATATTATTATACAGCCATTTACATCACATTTTTCCGGGGCTTAAACCACAGCAATAGCATTTCGATAGGCGATAATTACCCACGCCAATCTTTACATATCCATGCTATCCCTCGCCTACAATGTTTATCTTTACATTAACAATTATGCAATCTCCACTCAATAAATATAACTTAAAATTTCAGGAAGCGCTTGCCGGGTTAAACCCCGAGCAATTGGCCGCTGTTAACCAAATGGATGGCCCTGTGCTGGTTGTGGCCGGGCCGGGTACGGGCAAAACGCAGATACTGGCGGCGCGTATAGGCAAAATTTTAACCGATACCGATGCTCTGCCAAGCGAGATCCTTTGTCTTACCTACACCGATGCGGGCGCTGTTGCCATGCGCAAACGTTTGTTCGAGTTTATTGGCCCGGACGCCTACCGCATTAACATCTACACTTTCCATGCGTTTTGTAACGAGATCATCCAGGAAAACCTGGAGTATTTTGGCAAGCTTAACCTGGAAGCCTTATCTGACCTGGAATCGGCGATGCTGTTCCGCGAACTGGTGGATGAATTCCCGAACGATCACCTGCTCAAACGCTTTACGGGGGATGTTTACTATGATGCCCCGAGGTTAAAAAAACTCTTCTCGACCATGAAGACCGAGAACTGGACGGAAGACCTTGTTAAACAAGCCGTGCAGGAATACCTGGACGACCTGCCTAACCGCGATGAATTTGTATATAAAAGGGCGAATACCAAGGCGGGCATCAAAATAGGCGACCCCAAACAAAAAGATATAGATAAGGTGCAGGAAGCTATGAGCAAACTGCTGGCTGCCGTGGGCGAATACAAAAATTATTCGCGCAAAATGCGCGATAGCAATTGGTACGATTATGACGACATGATCATTTGGGTGCTGAAAGCATTTCGCGAGAATGACGAGATATTGCGCCGTTATCAGGAACGTTACCAATATATTTTAGTGGACGAATTTCAGGATACCAGCGGTTCGCAAAACGAGCTGTTAAAGTTTTTACTGAATTACTGGGAAACGCCCAACGTATTTGTTGTTGGCGATGATGACCAATCCATCTTCAAATTCCAGGGGGCAAACATGAAGAACATCCTGGATTTTGCCGGCGACTATGTAAACACCCTGAAAACCGTTGTATTAAAACATAACTACCGCTCCAATCAGCACATCCTGGATATATCGCGCGCGCTCATTAACAACAATAACGAGCGTTTAACCGCGCAGCTAAAGCTCGATAAAAACCTAAAAGCATCGCATCCGCGCTTTACAGAGGAAATAGTTGAACCTGTTATTAAAGAATATGAAAACCCAAGCCAGGAACTTGTGGATGTCGCCTTACAAATAAAGCGACTGGTTGATAAGGGCACTCCTCCCGGTGAAATAGCGGTAATATACCGTAACCATAGCCAGGTGGAGGAACTGCTTCACTACTTAGATACACAGCATATTGCGGTTAACACCAAACGCAAAATCGACGTATTAACCATCCCCTTTGGCGAAAAGATCATCAACATATTACGCTACCTGAGCATGGAGCTGGATTCGCCTTATAGTGGTGATGAATTGCTTTTCGAGATCTTACATTACGACTTTTTTACCATTCCTCCTATCGAGATAGCTAAGGCCAGCATAGCGGTATCTAAAGAGAATTTTGGTACGGCAAGTAATAATCTGCCTAAAACCTCGCTGCGCCGCTACATCAGCGAAATAAAGTTAGCAGCGCAAACAGACCTTTTTAGCAAGCAGCCAACGCAGGAAATGAAGTTTTTGGTAAATGATATTGATGCCCTGCTTACCGATGCCGTAAGCGTTACGCTGCAGCAATTTTTCCAGAATGTGATAGCCAAGATGGGGATCCTGAAGTACATTATGCAACAGCCCGACAAAGGCGTGCATATGCAAATACTTACCAGTTTCTTCGACTTTTTAAAAGACGAGAGCCGCAAAAACCCCGAAATAAAATTAGCCGATTTGATCGTCACTATCGACCTGATGCGCAAAAACAACATCAGGCTGGAACTGAACAAGGTTATCTTTTCAGACAACGGCATCAACTTCCTTACCGCCCACGGCTCAAAAGGCCTGGAATTTGAGCATGTGTTTTTTATAGGCTGCGATAAAAAAACATGGGATAGCAAAGGCCGCAACAGCGGGTTTAGCTACCCGGATACGCTTACAAGGGCAGCGTCTGACGACATCGCGCAGAAAGAAGAAGCCCGCAGGTTATTTTATGTAGCGCTCACCCGTTCTAAACAATGCCTTAATATTTCTTACGCTGGCAAGGATAAGAACGGTAAGGACCAGGAGCCCTCGCAATTTATTGGTGAGATACTGGCCGAAACGCATTTGCAGGTACACCACCCAAAAGTTAGCAGCGACGACATGATCGAATTCTTCGCTACGCAGTTTAACGAGGCTGATAAACCCGTGGTTGAACTGCTGGACAGGAATTATATTAACCAGCTGCTGCAAAACTACACCCTGTCGGTAACCCATCTGAGCAATTACCTGGATTGCCCGTTGAGGTTCTATTTCCAGTGTTTGATCAGGGTACCATCGGGCAAAAGCCCGTCGGCTACATTTGGGCAGGCGGTGCATTGGGCGCTTAACAAAACCTATCGCCGCTTAAAAGAGAATAACGATGAGTTTTTATCTACCGAGGAGTTTTTAAAGGAGTTTCGCTGGTATATGTACCGCAACCGCGATTCGTTCACCAAGGAAGATTTTAAACGCCGGGTTGATTACGGCGAAAAAATATTGCCGCCATACTATGAGCAAAACGTGCCGACCTGGAATAAAGTGGCCCAGACGGAACGAAGCATCAAAAACATCGAAGTGGCCGGCGTGCCGATAAAAGGCAATTTGGATAAAATTGAGTTTGATGGCAAACAGGTAACCGTAGTAGATTATAAAACAGGCCGCGTGCGTAATGCTAAAGCCAAACTGGAACGCCCGACCAACGAAGAACCGTACGGCGGCGATTACTGGCGCCAGGCGGTATTTTACAAGATCCTGGTAGATAACGACCGCACCAACGATTGGGAAGTAATTAACACCATTTTTGATTTTGTAGAACCCGAAAAAGAAGGAGAATACTTTAAGGCCAAAGTTGTTATTACGCCGCAGGATATTGAAGAAGTTACCGGGCAGATAACCACCGTTTACCAAAAGATAATGGCCCACGATTTTAACAAAGGCTGTGGCAAAAAAGAATGCGACTGGTGCCACTTTGTTAAAAGCAATTTTAAACAACCCGAAGGTTTACTTGAGGTTGCCGAAGGTGAGGATGAATAGCAAAAAATGAGAGAGGCGCTTATTTAGCGCCTCTCTCCGTTATAAATTAAAGAAATTATACTCGAACCGCAGCAGGTACATATTGGCGCTGTTGCGATGCATATTGTTATACAATGGGGTTCGGTATGAGAAATCGAGGCGGCACACGCTGTTAAATATCAACTGCGCGGCAGGCGCAACATCCAGGTAGTTTTGGTTATACCCCGGGTTGTTTTTGCCAAGCAGCTCTACATACAGGTTAAGGTTTACCTGGTTGTAACTTTTGTATTGTTTAGGTAAAACCAAATAACCTGCAGATAGCGTGTAGGCCAAAGCCTCTTTGGCGCCGGTAATAGCGCCAAATCTATTATCGCTGTTTAACCCACGCAGGTAACTTGCCGAGCCGGATATGGCCAGTTTATGCAGCAGTTGAGTAAAAACCAAACCGCCCTGCACACCGGAGTTATCGCCTTCTAAAGCAATTTCCTGCATCGTATAGGGGTTACGGCTAAAGGCTGCTTTTCCAAATACAGCCCCGCGAAAATGCGTTTGCACTGCATCAACCGAAAGAAAGCGATACTTGGTATAAAAACTACCCCCCTCAAACCGCTGGTTGTTTTGGTAAAAGTTAGACACATACGCGGATGCGTGTACCATAATTTTGCCTGTAGCGCCATACATGGCTTCTAAAGTTGTACGGTTTTTAAACACCGATGCCTGCGTAAACCCCTGGTTCTCTAACCTTATACCTAAAGAATGGGCGGCCATGTTGCTTGCCGGCTCTGTATTTACATATAACTCCTGCGCGTGCGCAAAGCATGCCAATGCCTCAAGGCAAATAGCCAATAAAATAACCTTCATAAAATTTGTTTATAAAGGTGCTTAAATGGTTAAATGGTAGGTACGGCCGGTAGCGGTTGTTGCTTCTTCGGCGTTTTTACCCAAATGCTTTTTGGTAACCGATGATGGGGCAAAGCCTTTATCTACAATGGTAACGGTAACAGGGCCGGTTAAAACTTTATCGGCATTAAGCAGCTTATAAGTGTTATCGCCATAGGTGAAGGCGTTATCCGCGATTTTGGCGTTATCAAAGTTGAATGTAGTTTTCAGGTAACTTACCGAAAAGCCGGAATCCTTAACCTTTTTGCTGATCTGTGAAAAATCTACCGGCACATCACTTTTAAAGGTAATTACGTAGATGTTACGCATCAGGTCGGGCTTTATCTCACTAACGAACGGAAGAGCTTTTAATGATTTTTCGGTAGTGCGGGCACATAGTGAACAGGTAAGGCCGCTAACCTGTAGCTCGGCTTTAGTAAATTGTGCTTTGGCAACAGTTACAGTTGCTATAAATAATAGGATATATACTTTAAGGGTTTTCATGTTTTTAAAAATTGAATTTGAATAGATATGTTAAATCTTAATGGGAAGATTCAAAATCAAATTTTCAAGGTTCTATTTTTAATAAACTGAGGGACATTTTGCCTGGGCGCATCCGGAGGGCCTCTGTCAAACAAAACATCAAGTAATAATTGGTGTACCGGTAATATAAAATCGGCGAATGCCGACTTAGGCACATCAACAGGTGTTTTTTTAGGTAAAAAAGAATTTGGCTGATTTTCGTGGCTATCCTTAACTTTTACGTCAAGTTTGGTATCCTTACAGCATTTCATCTTGCTTTTGGCCATTGGCTTAACGCAGCTCTTGGCCGGGGCATTTATTTTAATATCGGCAACATGGTTGCCGCAATAATGTAAGTTAAGGGCAAAGCCGGTTGACGTAACTACATACATCAACACCAAAAACAATATGCCCGCTTTTTTCATCATCAAAACAAAAATACACTATTAACTCACTGATTACAAACTTGTATATCAAAAATTTATTACACAGCATTTGTAAAATAAAATATAATGCTTTTCTTTGTTTAGAATTAATCTAAATAAAAACAATGAAAAAACTTATATTCCTTTTATCACTTTGCATATATGCAGCAAGTGTATCTGCACAATCAAAATTTGAACAGGACAGGGCAGCAATTAAAGCTTTAGCAGGCTATTACAAAGTAACTTTTAATTATGCGGAGACCTTTGCTCCTGATACTGCTTACAAATTTTACCCACGCTATCATTCATGGGGTTACGAATGGGCAACAATAGTAGAAGATTCTCCCAAAAAGATTGCTATACAGCACCTTTTGGTTGTTGGGGACAGCACCGTTATTAAACACTGGCGCGAGGACTGGGTTTATGAACAACCAACCATTTTAACTTACGAAAAAGATAACACCTGGAAAAAAGTCACTCTGAAACCTGCCGATATAAAAGGGCGTTGGGTACAAAAAGTTTACCAGGTTGATGACAGCCCTCGTTACGAAAGCATTGGTACCTGGGTACATGTAGATGGCAGGCATGAGTGGCAAAGTAAAACGGATTCGCCGCTGCCGCGACGCGAGTTTACCAAACGCAGCGACTACAATGTGCTTAACCGTGGAAACCGTATATATTTAACTGCTAATGGCTGGATGTACGAGCAGGACAATAATAAAGTAGTGCGCGACGCAAACGGCGACAAAACCATTGCCCAGGAAAAAGGCTACGAAGAATTTACCAAGGCTGACGAAGCTAAATTTGCTTACGCCAAAAAATGGTGGGCCGGCCAGCAAAGTTACTGGACAGATGCGCGTGCCGCATGGGACGCCGTTTTCGCTAAAAATGCCACTATTAAATTAACCGGCAAAAAGGATGGCAAGTTACTTTACGAGCAGCTGTTTGCTTTGGCAGAAAAGTCTGAAAAAGAAAAATGGACTTCTGACAAGAATAAACAAGAGACCATAAAGGTTATTAACGCCTACGTTAACGCGTCTTAATATTTTCATCTACCTGTGAACAAAGAAGGCCCTGCAAATGCGGGGCCTTCTTTTTTTAAATGATTTGTCATCCTGGGCGATAGCGAAGGATATATTGTACAACATGCATATCGGCGATTAGATGGTTCACGATGTTCAGCATGACAAATAAGAGATTACTTCACCCCTTTCAAGGTAGCAGTAATTTTACCGCACTCTAACATATCATCGCCGTAATAAGGGTTGCGGATATCCTCAGATTCGCTTAACCAAGCCGCTTTCTTCATAGGGCAATATTGCTGATAAACGGTAGTACCATTCAATTTTAAACCTGATAAAAGGCTGTACATATTTTTTGACAGACTCTCGAAGTATTGGCGCTGTTGGTCTATCATCGTGGTTTGGCTAATATGGCGGCTATCGGACTTTAATTTATTAATATAGGTAGCCCATAGTTTTTGCTGGGCGGGCTGTAAGCCTTTTACCGGTGTAGAAAGCGCAGCGACCAACTCTGCCGAGCGGCTTTTTGCCAGCGTGGCATTATTTGCTACCAACGCATTTTTAACATCAATGTACGCCGCGGTCACTTTATCAATAGCCGTGCTTTGTGCTTTTGTCATCACAACAGACAGAACAAGGATGAGACATAAAAAGATCTTTTTCATTCTATACAAACGCTAATTTATGAAATTTAATATAAGCATTTACTCCTGCACGCCCGGATGGCGGTTAAATAAGATACCAAATACTATAGCAAATAACGAATACATTGCAGCTAATATCCAAATAGCAAAAGGCATATTAGCATCAGCCAATATAGCTTTAACCAGTGCTATTGCCCCAATAAAGAAGTGTGCGAAATTCCCAATAGCGATTGGCCTGTTATATATGCCTCCTATTATAGCCCCTTTGGCCATCCAGTTGATCATCGCGAAGCCGAAGTAAAGCCCGCCCATAATTTGAATACCAAGCGCGAAATATTTGTTGGAGCCTATGCCTATATAAGCGCTCATTTCTTGCGGGAAAAACATGAGGCTTGTACCTGCTATAGCCAAAAACAAAGCACTTAAGATCATAACTAATTTAGTGTTCATATAGATAAGATAGGTTTAAAAAGAATAAGTATTATGAATAGACTTTGATGATCTTTTTACATCCTGCCTCTATAAGTTTAAAAACCGGCGCGAACTGGGTATCATTATAATATGGGTCGGGGACTATACTATCGCCTAAAAGCAGTTTTACCTTACCCCTATCTTCAATATTACGCGCAAGAGCGAGCACATTAGCGAGGTTGCTCTTGTCCATCACCAATATCAGGTCGAAGTCATCAAAATCGCTCTCACGAAATAGCCTGCAAACCTGTTTGCTGATGTCGATACCCTGATCGGCGGCCGCTTTTATTGACCGCCTATCGGGAGCGCGGCCAATATGCCAGTCGCCCGTACCTGCCGAGTCAATCTGCCAGTCGAGCCCGGCTTCATTTGCCAAATGCTGCATTATACCCTCCGCCAATGGCGAACGGCATATATTACCCAGGCAAACCATTAAGATTTTCATTTTAAAATTGTTGTAATGTTAAAAGGTTGAAAAGTTGTAATGTTCCTAACCTTTCAACATTACAACTTTTTAACCTTCAAACTACGCTCCAAATATCTGGTTCAACAAGCCGGCTAACCTCACGCCACCTTTAACCAATTGGTTGTTAAGTGTGCCTATGTAATCAAAGTTGTATTTGTATACGTTTACCTTATCACCGTCTTTTACGCCGGCGTAAATTTTGGTAGCTATCTGGCTCGACTCAAACAACCACTGGCTTACCGGCGCTTTTTGCCAGTTTTTAATTTGAGCAGCAGTTGGGTGGTTTATCCAGCTTACATATTCGGTATAACTCAACTGCTGAAAGTCTATCAGCTGGCTATCCCAAATGGAGTGCAGGTTGGTTTGGTTATTAAACCAGGTCAGTTTAATATCATTGCCACCTTTATCGGCAGTATGGGCAGTATGCATTGGCTGGTGAACGTCCTCTACAATGTGTATCAGCATACGCAGGGCAAGCAGTTTGTTGGCTTTGGGCAGATTTTTCCTCCTTAGCTCACCAATTAAAAAATTCATTTTGGTGTAGGCATCCGTCGCAGTATCCTGTTTTAAAAACGCCTGCATTTCGGGGTAGCTGTACTCTTTATCAAAATCGATATAATGCCATTCCGAAAGGTATTTATATTGCGGGTCCGATTTAATGAAGTCGGCCCAGTTGCTGGTCATGGCAATCGATTCGTTTCCTAAAATGGCTTTAACAGCGGCGCGAGCTTTAGCGTTTAGGTAGCTATCTGCAATTTGCCCGCTAATGCGATGGCCGTTGGTGCCCCATGCCATGCTTTTTGCCGGCAGGTAAATAATGGCTATGCCTAAAATGATCTTTTTAAAAACACTGATCTTCATATTTTTTACAATGGTTTTGGTGTGCAGGTGTTTCTTTTTACTAAACGGGTATTAATGGCGATTACGCTTGATGTGGGATTAAACTGAACAACTGAATCGGTCTTCTTGACTATCTTGAACCTTTCTTCATAAATCCCCGAACGAAAGCAGCCGGTTGGGTCTTTATAGGTATAATCGGCATTGCAGAACAGGCCCCTTACATGCAACGTATCGTTACGCTGATCGTAAACACCTTTGGCATATTCTGTCCATTGGCCGCCTTTGGTGCAACTATCGGCACCGGCGTTTGCTTTGCTGATAGTTTTGATGCTCACAAAAAACGAATCGCAGTTAAACTTAAGATTATATAAAGAATAACTTACCAATTGTTGCTGCATTGTTACACTATCCTGCTGCCACTCGCCCTGCAGGTAGCTCTCACCCGGCGTTTGCATATCGGGGTTAAACTTGCAGGATAAATAGCTTAAAGCACAAAGCAGAAAGGTAAAAGCAATTAAGAAAGATCTTTTCATGCGATGGATAAATAAAAAGCCCCTCTCTTGCGGAGAGGGGTTCAGTATGTGGTCTTTCTACTTTAAGCTTCCTATCATATCTTCAGGGCGCACCCACTCATCGAATTGCTCGTTGGTTAGGTAACCCAGACCAACCGCTGCTTCTCGGAGAGATTTGTTTTCTTTTAATGCTGTTTTGGCAATTTTGGCTGCGTTCTCGTAACCGATGTGCGGATTAAGCGCGGTTACCAGCATTAGTGAGTTCTCGAGGTGCTTTTTAATGCCATCATAGTTTGGTTCGATACCAACGGCGCAATGATCATTAAACGACACGCAGGCGTCGCCAATTAACCTTGCCGATTGCAGGAAGTTGGCTGCCATAACCGGTTTAAATACATTCAGTTCGTAATGTCCGTTTGAACCACCGATAGAGATGGCAACATCATTACCCATAACCTGTGCGGCAACCATGGTAACCGCTTCGTTTTGAGTTGGGTTAACTTTACCCGGCATAATAGATGAACCCGGCTCATTATCCGGTATATGGATCTCACCAATACCCGAGCGCGGGCCCGATGCCAGCATCCTGATGTCGTTAGCGATCTTCATTAACGATACCGCAATTTGCTTTAAAGCGCCGTGGCTTTCTACAATAGCGTCATGAGCGGCAAGGGCTTCAAATTTATTTTCGGCAGTAATAAATGGCAAGTTGGTAAACTTAGCGATGTACTCGGCTACCTTAACATCATAACCCTTTGGGGTATTGATGCCTGTGCCTACAGCAGTACCACCAAGGGCAAGCTCGCTCAGGTGATCTAAAGTATTACGCAACGCCTTTAAGCCGTGGTTTAATTGCGATACGTAGCCCGAAAACTCCTGGCCCAGGGTAAGCGGCGTTGCATCCATTAAATGGGTCCGGCCAATTTTTACCACGCTTTTAAAAGCTTCAGATTTTGCCTGCAAAGTATCGCGCAGTTTTTCAATACCCGGGATGGTTACATCTATCAGGATCTTGTACGCCGCGATGTGCATTGCAGTTGGGTAAGTATCGTTAGATGACTGCGATTTGTTCACATCATCATTCGGGTGTATAAAAGTTTTACCCTCGCCTAAAGTATTACCCTGCAAAACGTGCGCGCGGTTTGCAACCACCTCGTTCACATTCATGTTAGATTGTGTACCTGAGCCCGTTTGCCAGATCACCAACGGAAACTCGTCCGCCAGCTTACCTTCCAGTATTTCATCACACACTTGTGCTATCAGGTCGCGCTTTTCGGCAGGCAGTACACCAAGATCCGTATTGGTGTAAGCCGCTGCCTTTTTCAGATAAGCAAAAGCTTCTATAATTTCCTTTGGCATACTTGCCTCGGGGCCAATTTTGAAATTATTACGTGAGCGCTCGGTTTGTGCACCCCAATATTTGTCGGCCGGTACCTGTACCGCGCCCATGGTATCATGTTCGGTTCTGAAACTCATATGGATAGTATGTTTTTTCAGCGGCAAATTTAGGGTTTTATGTGAGTTTAAGCTAACAGTTTAAGGCTTTTGTTTGGTACATACCTAACCCTTTTTATAAATCAGGGCAAACTCCTTTGCAAAATCGGCAAGTTTCACTTTACCCAAAGTTATCGGGATATGTTTGTCATAATCTACCCGGAGCGCCCCGCTGTGTATGCTGGCGCCAAGTTCCACAATGTTTTTTACAGCGTGGGGCGGCATCCCGGCTTGTAATAATGAGTTTTCGGTTTGCTCATCTGTAAATGTTAGCCAGCTGTTTATTTGAGGTTTATCTATTGCTGCGCCCAATGTTTGTGCTACTTCATTTGCGGTCATATCATCGCTGGCTATATAGCGTATACTTCGGATGTTACCGGTAGCTACCAATTCTTCGGCAGCTACGTCGGCAATATCTGCAGGTGCAACCATAACCAGTTTATCGTTACCACCATAGTTTGCGCCTATCATACCAGTGTGTTTTATCATGTCAATAAAATTGAGCAGGTTATAATAAAAGTAACCCGGTCGCAGGTGCGTAATGGAAACACCCTGTAATTTGTTTAAGATATTTTCGGCATAATGGGCCCCTAAGATGTATCCCGTACCTTTGTCCAGATCGGCACCGTAGCTGCTCAAATGCACTACCCGCTTAATACCTGTCTGCTTAACTGCGTTAACATAATTATTGGCAAGTCTGCTATAATACTCAACCTGGTTTTCTTCGGCATAGTTGGGCGGCACCATCGCGAACAAAGCGTCGGCACCTGCAAAAGCAGCAGTCAAAAAGCCGGCATCTTCGAGCGAGCCAATAGCAGCATTTGCGCCTAAAGCTTCAATATCTTTTTGCTTATTGGCCTTGCTGCTAATTACAGTTACTTCGTGGCCTTGTCTAATTAACTCTTGTGTTAGCGGTTTGCCGATGTTACCTAACGAACCTGTTATTATAATTTTCATGGTATTGGGTTTTGTTTACCATGCAAAGGTGAGCAAGCATTTAGGGTGCAATGTATCCTAATCTATCTTTGTTGTAGCCTTTTCTTATGATGCTTTAATTAAATGATTGGCGAAATGCTAAAGGTGAGATATTGGTTTTACTTTTAAACAACTTACTAAAAGATTGCGAATGCTCGAAGCCAAGTTGGTAGGCAATTTCGCTTACCGAGAGGCTGGTAGTCGATAACCTTTCCTTCGCCTTTTCAATCAATTTATTGTGTATGTGTTGCTGCGTGCTTTGCCCTGTTAGCACTTTTAAAACCCCGCTTAAATAATTAGGCGATACATTCAACGCCTTTGCAATATGCTGCACTGTTGGCAATCCATTAACTGACAGATCATCGCCGCTAAAATGCCCGGTTAATAGTTCCTCCAGTTTGGTAAGTAGCTGGTGGTTGGATATTTTGCGCGTAATAAACTGCCGTTGGTAAAACCTATCGGCATAAATAAGTAAAAGCTCTATTTGAGCTATGATCACATTCTGACTAAACTTATCTATGGTAGAAAGATATTCATGATGAATGTTTTGCATAATGCCGGCAAGCATCGCTTCCTCCTTATCTGAAAGGTGCAGTGCCTCGTTTACCGCATAACTAAAATAATCGTATTGCTTTATGGTTTTTGCAAGCGGGGTATTCCAAATAAAATCCGGATGTATCAACAGAAGCCACCCAGTATGCTTCAGATCTCCCTCCGCTTCTATAGAGAAAACCTGCCCCGGCGAAATAAAGATCATGAGGCCTTCATCAAAATCATACTGTTGCTGGCCGTATTTTATTTTGCCGTTAAAATTCCGTTTCAACGCTATAGAATAAAAATCGTGTACCAAAGCTTTAGGCTCTTCATCGGCCAATTTTTTAATATCCTCAAAATTTATAACGCTTACCAACGGATGCTCGGGTTTAGGCAGGTCCATTAGTTTATGGTAGGCGGTAATGGTTTTTATATGGTAAGGATGCACGCTTTTCATAATAGTCTTGAATTAGTTGATTAAAGGTCGGAAATATGTTGATCCAATATGTAGCCTAATCTATTTTTAGTGTAACTAAATCCCCTAAGTATCGAAGCAGTATTCGACCTTCAAAAAAAGAACCCCAGTGTTCACGTTCACGTTTGCACAACCAGCCACTGTTTTCACAAATTGCTCATTATCAATAATTACAGGCTAAAACCACTGACAAGGTCCTGACACCACATATATCAATTATTATCCTAAAAAACTTAAATCCTCACCATTAATACTTAAATCCTCACCACAGATAGCCCTGCCGCTTGCCCGACCTTTGTTTCAATAATTTAAATGAAACAAGATGACAACACAATCAGAAACACCAGGCATGGTAAAGGGCCTTACATCACAAGAACGTAAGGCCATCGAGATATTTTACGGCGCATGGAAAGCCAAACAGCCCGATCTGCTCGACATGGTTTGTACGCCCGACTGGAAAGATATTCCACTGGGGCCGGGGCAGGTTGATGGCCCGCAGGGATTAAAAGACATTATTACTTACTTTACATCTGTACTGCCCGATGTAGAGATCGTTATCCACGAGATCTTTGGTACGCACGAACGCGCCGGGGTTAGGGCATCCATCGTATTTACCCATAACAACGAAATACTGGGCATACCCGCGACTAATAAAAAGGTAAGCATTGCCCTGCACGAGTTTCACTACCTAAAGAATGGCAAACTAACCCACACCTGGCACCTCGAAGATTGGTTTGGCCTGCTCATGCAAAGCGATGCCTGGCCCCCAAAAGGCCTTAACAAAAAATAACTTTAATTAATAAAAATGAGCATTACACATAAAACAGCCGTTATAACCGGCATAAGCAGCGGCATTGGCCTGGCGCTTACCAAAAAATTATTAACCGAGGGCTACAGGGTTATAGGCACAACCCGCACGGGAAGCATCAACGGCCTTAAGCATGAACAATTACAGTTGGTATCGTTGGATATTACAGATGATGATAGTTTAAAAACAGCGGCTAATAACATCATAAAGCTTGCATCATCAGACATTGACCTTTTAATAAACAACGCGGGTATCGCGCCCGATGTATTCGCGGTGAAGCCGGAGCCGGTTAGCTTTACCCAAACCATTGCCACAAACTTAACAGGCACCGTGTTTTTTACCGAGGCGTTAATTGAGCACTTAAATAGCAACGCTCAGGTAATTTTCATAAGCAGTAATATGGCGCTACCCCGCAACGCGGCAGCTAACGGCCCGGGCTACAGGTTATCTAAAGCGGCCATAAATATGTATGCCGCCATGCTTGCCGAGCGACTGAAAACAAGCGGCATCCGCGTTACACCAATGCACCCGGGTTGGGTTAAAACAAAACTGGGTGGCAATAGCGCGCCTTTTACTACCGAACAATCTGCCGATGCGCTTTACCGGGGCATAAGCACAAATACACAAACAGGGAAATTCTGGAATGCGGACACCCATAGTATTGAGGAATACTAAAAGTTGATAAAGCAGAAAGCCTCTCAAATGAATTGAGAGGCTTTAATGTATATGTAGTTTTTACTATTCAACAATATCCAATGCTTCCGGCTTTTCGGTAACTTTTTTCCAGATGGTGTACCCGCCATACATAAATATGCAGGCAATAAGCATATAAACCCAAACCGGGATATCGCGCCCGGCAATTATGATATAGGTGTATGGCACGCTGAAGAAAATACCGGCCAGTAATATCAGTAAGGTAATAGGCTTTTTGGCGCGGAGGTTTCTGACCAAAAAACCAAGGCTGGTAAAAAGCGATACCTTGCTAACCAGGTAAAGGCAGCCCAATAATAAAGGGTCAACGTCGTGCTTGTCGCCAAGTTCAATAACCCATTCTTGTAGTTCCGTTAGGTATTCTGTCATTAATTGCAAGGTATGAATTACTTAACGGTAATTTACCAAGTTTAGCGCATTGTTATTTTGGCAGGCCCTGCTTTCTTTTGCTGGTAAGGTACTTACGCAGCGGCATATCATAAAAAACCATTATCAGGTAAGCAAACGCTACCATCACTATCATCCCCACAATAATAATAAGCGTAAGCTGAGCAGTGGCAGGTTTGTTTGCGGTATAATAGTTGCCGTAAGCCCATATTACGGCGTAATGCGTCATATAAAGCGGGTATGAAATATTGCCGGCAAACTGGTAGAACTTTCTTAGCCCCGGCTTTAATACGGCACCGGCACCAAGCGCAACCAACAGCGGGAAATAGAATAACACTACTAAAGGTTCGGTAAGCCAAACCCATTTGTTAAAGGGCATAACAAATACAAGCATCAACAAAATGCTCAACCCTGTAAAGCCCAGTTTATTTTTGATGATCCATTGACTACGATAAACCAACAGGCCTGCTAAAAACGAATAACTGATGCGTGCGCTGCCATCCCAAAATGTGCCGCCGCTCCATCCGCCTATAACATTGCCGGATCTGTAGGCGATGAAGCAAATACCAAAAGCCGCAAGCAAAGTAAGTACGAGCAAGAGTTTTGGCTTTACCCGCCAAAGTACGAACGCGTAAAAAATATTGGCCACATATTCCCAAAATAGCGACCATGCCGGGGCGTTAAAACTAAACAGATTAAACGCCCGCTCCTGCATTACCGGGTATGGGATAAGCAATACAGAACTTAAAAATATCAGGGCTATTTTGCCTGCGCTATAACCGTTAGGGAATACAACAAACGGATCGAACAAGAAGGCCAGCAAGCCCAGCACCGACCCTAATACCACCAGCGGATGCAGGCGGATGATGCGAGATTTAAAAAATTCGATAACACCCATTTTGCTAATACGGTCGTCATAAGCATAGCCAATAACAAAACCCGACAGGCAGAAAAAGAAATCGACCGCGAGGAAGCCGTGGGCGATAAAGTTTTTTTCGGGCGGATAAACCATCTCCATAAAATGGAAACACACAACTGATAGCGCCGCCACCCCGCGTAAGCCGTCTAATATTTCGAAATGTTGTTTGGTTTTTAATATTTCGGGCGTAGTTGTCTCCATGTATTTCAAAAGCCAATAAGCAGCTAAATGCGAGTGTACACAAAATAAGCTAATTTTGCAGAATGAATTTACAGGCATCAAAAATACTTACCCGGTCTAACTTAGTGAATGGCCTGTTAATAGCTTTATTCCTGCTTGTGCTTTTTGTGCCATCTGTAAAGGGCTTGTTTATTCGCGGGCTAATGAAGGTTGGCTTCTTTCAGCCGGATATTGCCCAAACCATTGATACGCCTGTGATGCTTCCGCCAGTTATATTTGAGGGAGCTGATGGCCATATGCTGAATTTGCAGGGGCAAAGGGGTAAAGTAGTGTTCATTAACTTTTGGGCTACCTGGTGCCCGCCATGCGTAGCCGAAATGCCTTCAATTAATGAGCTTTACGGAAAGCTCAAGGACAACAAAAACATCGTTTTTATTATGGTAGATGCCGATGGCGATTTCAACAAGTCGGCGCTGTTTATGCTTAAGCATAATTACACCATGCCGCTTTACCGGGTTACAGGCAACTTTCCTGAAAGTTTATTCAAGGGCACACTTCCTACAACCGTCATATTTGATAAACAGGGCAAAATGGTTTTCCGCCACGAAGGCAGTGCAGATTATGGCGGGACTAAAGTTTCTGATTATTTGCAGCAGCTGGCTAAGTAATTAGTATGTTTTAATTTCGATTGTAGAGATATAACTATTGTTAAATTAATCAATAGATTTAAATTAATATTTCGATTTAAACTCTATGATTATTTCTCGAACATTTAAACCAAAACGAAATGATAATATATATCATTATTGTGATGCAAATGCCTTCTTATCCATCTGCACTAATAAAAAGATACGATTGAGTGATGTATTCTCAATGAATGATTATTTTGAAATGCATTGGGGATAATCCATTTGGGAAAAGGTCGCAGGAAGCCTAATAAAGGAATTGGGCTTTGAATTTATTGATAGTATAGACCAAATTATACATGCCTCAGGTCTTAACGGCCTAATTGTTTCATCAAGCTTTTCTCAAGAAGAGGATGTTTTAAGTCAATGGAGAGCTTACGCAGATGACGGTAAGGGGTATGTCATAGGTTTTAAAGCGTCTGACATGACAAAAATGGCTGTAAGGCCTCTAGAGGTATTGTATGACGAAAAACTTCAAATTCAAGAACTTACAGCTTTAATTAGAGCTTTTCATCATGTAGAGTCGAAAGAATCAGAAAAATTTGGGAATGATTTTTTTAGAACGTGCCATAATATCGCTTTCGATTTAGCCGCGTTTATAAATCCTGCATTTAATGAGGAGAAAGAAATCAGGCTTGTTCACTTATTGAATTTTGAACAATCAAATGATTTCATGAAATTAAAAGATATCGGCGGTCATGCTTTTGGAAAGAAAAAGAGTCCAGAAACTATTCAATTTAGAACTCGTGGATATGGAATATTGCCTTTTATAGATATTGATTTTTCAAATGAAGGAAAAGTCAACCCCATAAAAGAAGTTGTTATAGGGCCGAAAAATCAAATGTTGCCGACTGCTATTTCCGTATTTCTTGAAACTATTGGTATTGGCAAAGTAAAAATAAAACGCTCTACAGCTTCCTATCGTTAAGTATCAACTTATTTGCAGCAGCTGCTGGCTAAGTAATTAGAACGCTTCGTTCAGGCCTAAGAAGAAACCGCGCGCGCCATAATTTCCCCATGCATAATCTAAACAAAGGTTGGTACGGGTGGCTTTGTTAAACAATACACGCAAACCGGCACCGTATCCGGCCTGCCACCTTTCAAATAGCTTGGTGCCCAGCTCATCATTAGCGGTTTGCACATTTACAAATGCTACGCCGCTTAAGAATTTATTGTTGGTGATGGGGAATCGATATTCCATTTCAGAATAATCATACTGTGTGCCTTTAAAGTAACCTGTGGTATAACCACGGCCGCTGCGGAAAGAGCCGTCTTTAGCAGTTCCGGGCAAATCCAGGTATGGCAAAGCGCCGCTGATGAGGTACGAGCCCCAATTCCAAAAGGCTATCACATGCTCGGGGTGGCTTTCAGACAAGCTGATGTATTTCCTGAAATCGGCAGTAAATTGTAACGCGTTTTTCGAACTGCCCATCCATGATTGGTTAACCCTGAAACCCGCGTCAACATAAATACCTTTATAGGCGCGGTTCTGGTTATCGCGGGTGGTATATTGTACGTTAAACAACAAACCACTGGATGTGTAATGATCGTTGTTGAAGCCGTAACGTTCGTTGTAAATGGAATATGGTGTAGGCACCTCTGGGGTACTAACGTCGGTTATTTTACGCCGCAGATCAAACGATACACCGGCGCCTAAAAACAGGTTTTTCTCTATCTCTTTGTAAACCTTTTCGCGGAAACTGTAAAACTGCGAATGAATGGCGTAACCTTTACGGTTTGGGTTAGTTAATATGGCATCGTTTACGTTACCTGTAGCCCCATTGCCAATACCGAGGCCAAAATCGGGCGTAACGGTTTTAGCGGCGACCAAACTACCCTGAAAATTCCAGCGGTTGCCCGGTGTAAATACGTTGTGATTGATATAAAAATAGATAATGTTTTTTGTGGTGATAGATGCCGATGTTGCCGCTACAGACATAAATGTACCGGGCTCGGTACCCAACACCCTGCCTGCAACAGCCTTGATACCAATCTGCGACCCAATACTGGGGTTTGACGCGATGTTTGGGATTATGGTTATACCCGACGATTTTTTAACGACAGAATCGGGTTTCTTTTTAGGGTGAAAAATATCGCTAAACAGGTTACCCACATCATATTGCTTAGAAAGGTCTGCCGGTTGCGGTTTATGGTTTTTATTAGTATCGGGCGCTGCAACTGTAACCTTTGTAGAATCTGCTGCTACTTTTACCTGGCCATGAGCCATGTTAGCTGCACCCAATACGGCAAATATTACAAATATTGCCCGGAGTAAATTCCTGCTGATGTGGTATGTATGTGCTATGTTCAATTTAATGTCGCTGTGTGTTGAGTGAAAAATCAACTGTTAATACTTTAAAACTGTAACAAGTGTTTTAATTTAATAACAGTTATGACTGTAATATGTTTAAATATCAGCCAGTTCTACCCAAACCGGGCCGTGGTCGCTTGTTTTTTCCCACCCGCGCACATGGCGGTCAACACCTGCTGTTAATAGCCGTTTATCCACATCGGGGCTAAGCAGAAAATGGTCTATCCGTAAACCCGCGTCGCGGCCGTATGCGTTCCTGAAATAATCCCAAAAAGTATATATCACTTTATCGGGGTTAAGCTTACGTATCGCATCCGTCCACCCTTGGTCAACAAGGTTTTTGTAAGCCGCCCGGGTTTCGGGCCTAAACAAGGCATCTTCTACCCAGCGTTCGGCCTTGTAGGCATCAAGTTCGGTTGGTATAGCATTATAATCGCCGGTTAGTACAACAGGCTTACCGGATGCCAGCAGGCCAGCGGCATGCTCGGTAAACCGCTCGAACCATCGCAGCTTGTAATCAAATTTAGGCCCCGGCGCGGGGTTACCGTTTGGCAGGTATAGGCAGCCTATGGTAATACCATTTACAATAGCCTCAATGTAGCGGCTATGTGTATCGTCCGGGTCACCGGGCAGGCCGCGTTGCGTTTCCTCTATCTCGGCATTACGGGCTAAAATGGCTACGCCATTCCAGCTTTTCTGGCCATGCCAAATGGCTTTGTAACCTATGTCGTTTATAGCCTTTAACGGAAACTTTTCATCCGGCGCTTTTAGTTCCTGCAGGCAGGCCACATCGGGCTTTGTTTCTTCCAGCCAGCGCAGCAGTACAGGCAGGCGGCCATTTATTCCGTTAACATTATAAGTAGCTATTTTCATATGGTTTACTTTACAAAGATGCTGCCATTAGCTTTCATCACGTAATCTTATTATTTTGTCGCCGGCAAAAGTAAAGGTCGATCTTCCCGTTAAGTTCAGCTCATCGCCTTGCTTCATGCCATTAGGCAGATCGATGGCTAAAACACCATGATAGGCGATATCAATTATAATTTGGTTAACAGCCTGCGTTAAATTGGCAATTGTTTGCTTTCTGCTGCTAAACAGATCAACAGCCTGTAATGCCTGGTTACGAAATTCTTCTATTCCGTTAAGCGTCATATTTACTTCTCCGCCAGATACGTTCTCAAACACTACCGCTTCATCCATATGAATAAGCATGCCTTCTATATCAAACTTATTATAAGCTTCTATATAGCTTTTAACAATAGATTCTAATTCATCCATAGCTTTTACTTATTTAATGCTTTTGCAATAGCTTTGTCGGTAACCTTCGCCATTATCTTATATCCTGCCGCGTTAGGATGCACGCCATCGGTAGTTAATTCAGCCCGTGTTCCTTTCTTATCATCTACAAGTGGTGTATAATAGTCGAGCAGAATCAGCTTATTTTTGGCCGCGTAAGCTGTTATGGCTTTATTAAGACTAATGATTTTTTCGGCCGGCTGAAGGCCTTTGCGCCAGGGATATTCGTTAATAGGCAAGTATGCACATAGTATAGGTTTGATGCTATGCACCCTGCACAATTCAACCATCGATTTGATATTATCTAAAATTCTCTCGTTAGTTACATGCCCGGTTGTGCCCGCAATATCGTTACTCCCGGCCAGTATAATTACGGCTTTGGGCTTTAATGATATTACATCCTGTTGAAACCTGATGAGCAATTGCGGGGCAATTTGTCCGCTAATACCTCTATCAATATAGTTTTTATGCGCTTCAAAATATTCGGGCATACGTGTTTTCCAAAATTCGAAGATGGAGCTGCCTAAAAACACAACGCGCTTTTCGCCGGGTGCCGGGGCGGGTAATGTTTTATTCTCCGCCTCGTAATGGCGCAGGTTGGCCCAGTCGTCGCTATAATCATTTTTAACGGTGGCGATATTTTTGGCAGAATCGGCTTTTTGCTGGGCAAATACCGGGGCTGTTAATAACAGCAATGGCAGCAGGTATGTTAATTTCATATTTAGTTTTTCGCGGGTAATTAACCTCAAATTTATCTACAGATAATATGCGGTGCAAGGTTTGTAAAGTAAAGAAAATATGGCTAAAAAATTAAATAGCACATTATAAACATGTTAGCCAACATTTAATTTTTTCTTGAGAAGTGTGTTAAACCAAACTTAGAGCGTACCGTCATACAGCCGATTTGCAAATCAAAAACACAACAAACCTTTAAAACAATTTTATGTACAAAAAACTCCTGCTGGTATGCGTATCGGCAATCACAATTCACACCGCAAAAGCACAAACAGAAAAAGGCAGCCAGATGATCGGCGCCAGTTTTGGGTTCTCAACATCAACCTCAAATTTTAAAACATTCGATGCCTCTATTAACGCCTTAGGCCCAACTCAACACAGTAAGTTTACAACTTACAACATTGGGCCCGATTACAGTTATTTTATCGCCGACAACCTCGACCTGGGCGCAGGTGTTTCTTACGGTTATTCAAAACAAGAAAATGAAGCGGGTTTCACTTTCCCTAACGAGCAAAGGTCACGCGCGTTTAACGCCGGCCTGTATTTGCGCAAGTATGTACTGTTTGAAAATAAGATAGGTATCCGTACCGGTCCTTATTTAAATTATAATATGACAAAACTTACTGCATTTGACAGCGGCAACCCTTCCTATTACAACAACACTAATAAAACTTACTCGGGCGGAATCGGGCTCGATTTTGTTTATTTCCCGGTAAAAAAACTTGCCCTTGCAGCCAGGATGGGTAACATCAATTACTCTCACCAAAAAATGGAGGGTTATACCGAGGGAACAAGCAATGGGTTTAACGCGAGTTTTGTAAATGGCGTTAATTTCTCCGTCAACTACGTATTTTAAAACCCTGCCTATACCTTATCATACATGCCCAAGCCCTTTGCATTGCTGCAAGGGGCTTTTTGTTGAACGGTCTGCTTTGTAACATTTCTATTTCACAAAATATTTGCAGGTTAATTTTTTCTTAATACATTTATCCTGACCTAATTAGAAACCTTAATAGTTGAAAAAGCTTTTCGCAATAGTTATGCTTGCTGTGCTTGTGTTTAACATGTGCGGTTACATGCTATTGTATCAGTATTTCATCAACCAATCTGACGCATTTGCCAATGAGCAGATAAGCAAAGGTTACTATAAGCCCGATGAACTTGTAGAAATTAAGATCCCTGTGCGGATGCCTTATGTACAGGAACAGCGCCGTTACGAAAATATCTCCGGCCAGATCCAGCTTAAGGGTAACTGCTATAACTACGTTGCCCTAAAAATGACGCGCGATACCATGTACGTAAAGTGTATCCCTAACTACACCAAAACAAAACTGGTTAACGATAACGTTATTAACGCGAAAGATATAAGCGATAGTCCGCTGGCTAAAAAGAACCACGTGCCCCTTGCCAAAAAGAGCGGTACCGATAATGATTTTAATTACGCCGTTACGTTGTTTAACCTCGCGGTGCCTGCCAGGGCATTGCAGGTGCCTTATATGTATATAGCGCCTAAACCGCTTACTGTTCACCTTACCGCGCTGGGCCAACCGCCCGATGTGCAGGCATAAATCCTATTCATAAATTTATTGGGGATGCTACTGCATGGCTTAGCCACTGCTGTATTGTATTTTGCTTCGGTTTAAACAACCCTCTTTGTTTACGCATTCCCCATTTTGTCTTATTTATTGATGATTTTTTATGCCTTACATAGCACTTGAAGACCATTTGCCGGGCATTACCGGCTTATTAGAATACAGCAAGGGTACCGCGCAGCCTATACGCGAACTTACCCAATTTTTATTGCGCGGACCATCAACTTTAACCGAGGCCGAGCGCGAACTTATTGCCACCGTGGTATCTTACGGTAACGAATGTACTTTTTGTACAACAGCCCACACAGCCGCTGCCGACCTGCTTGCCGGGGACGCCGCTATATCCGCGAAGGTCAAGCAGGATATTGATACCGCACCGGTTAGCCACAAAATGAAGGCGTTGTTAAAAATCGCATCGCTAACGCGCCAAAGTGGCAAAAGTGTAACAGCCGATATTGTACAACAAGCCAAAAACGCCGGCGCTACTGATGTGGAGATCCACGACACGGTGCTTATTGCCGCGCTGTTTTGCCTGTATAACAGGTATGTTGATGGCCTGGGTACCGCCCTCCCCGCCGACCCTGACTATTACAACGTTTTGGCCGACAGGCTTGTTAACCATGGCTATACCCGCCTGCCACAAGGGTACGATCATTTAAAAAAATAGTTACTCAACCCTAATTTAAACTTACTCACAGTGAAAAAACTTTTATTATTAATTATGTTCATGGCATCCCTTAATGTGTTTGCACAGGATGTTAAAATAACCGGTGCAGTTAAAGATGCCGCGGGCAACCCCGTTAGCAATGCCAGTGTTAACGTTAAAAGCAAAACCGTTGGCACAACTACCAATTCAAACGGTACCTTCAGCTTAAATACCAGCGGCATAAAACTGCCTTTTACCATCGTAATATCCGGCATTGGCTACGAGCAGCAGGACATAGTTATAACCACCCCGGTTACTCATATTACTCCCCTGCTAAATGTTAAAACCGTTATGCTAAACGAGGTAGTAACGGCTGCAACCCGTGTAAATCAAAGCAGCCTGCAATCGCCGGTCAGTATCGAAAAATTGGGACAGCGGGCCATTAAAGAAAACCCGTCTTTCACTTTTTATGATGGCTTGCAAAGCCTTAAAGGTATGGAAGCCGTTACCAGCAGCTTAACCTACAAACAGGTTAACACCCGCGGTTTTAACAGCACCGGCAACTCGCGCTTCTTACAATTGGTAGATGGGGTAGACAACCAAACGCCCGGCTTAAACTTTTCTGTTGGTAACCTTTTTGGTGCGTCAGATCTGGATATTGAGTCGGCAGAGGTAATTCCCGGTGCCGCGTCGGCGCTTTACGGGCCGGTGGCATTCAACGGTTTATTATCTATCAAAACCAAAGACCCATTTAAATATGAAGGCTTGGCCGTACAGGTAAAATCGGGCTTAAATCATATTAACGACCTCGCAACAGATTCAAAACATCTGCATGATTTTGCCCTGCGTTATGCTAAAACGTTCAACAATAAATTCGCGTTTAAACTGAATGGATCTTACCTGAGAGGTACCGATTGGTATGCCAATGACTATACCGATATAAGCGCATCTACCCCAGCTGATAAACGCGGCCCCAACAACCCCGCCCGCGACGCCTTAAATATTTATGGCGATGAGGTTACTAAAAACCTGCCTGGCATTGGCCTGGTATCGCGCACCGGGTACGAAGAAAAGGATCTGATGAACTATGATGTGTACAGCCTTAAATTAAACGGCGCCTTACATTATAAAGTAACTAACGATGTTGAAGCCATTTATCAATACAACTACGGCCGCGGTACCGCCAGCTACACAGGCAGCAGCCGTTTCGACCTGAATAATTTTGTATTGCAAACGCACCGCGCAGAGTTAAAAGGAAGCAATTTTTTTATCCGCAGTTATATGGTGAGCGAAAACTCGCACGACTCATACAACACCCGGTCGTTAGCGCAATTTATTAACCGCGATTGGGTGCAGGACCTGAATGGCAAAGTGGTATCGCCGGATAAGGCTGATGCCACCTGGTTCGATCGTTATGCCGCCGCCTTTGGTGGTACCATACCGGGTGTTACGCCAAACAATAACATTGCAGCACGCACCTTTGCCGACCAGGGCATGTTTATGCCGGGCAGTGCCGAGTTTAACAAATCAAAGGATGCATCTATCCATAACTATGGTTTAAGTGGCGCGGGCGTTTTTAGTAACAGTAAATTTTACCATACCGATGGGCAGTACGATCTTACAAAGGCTGTAAAGGTGGTTGAGCTTTTGGTTGGCGGCAGTTTCCGTAAATATTCTATGTTTACCAACGGCAGCTTGTTTGATGATAAAACCAACCGGATAAAGATCAACGAATACGGCACTTTCCTGCAGGCAGGTAAAAAGCTGTTTGATGACGATCTGAAACTAACCGCATCCATCCGCTACGATAAGAACGAGAACTTCAAGGGCAGCTTTACCCCGCGTTTTTCGGCCGTATACACCGTTGCCAAAACGCACAACTTTAGGGCATCGTACCAAACCGGTTTCCGTAACCCAACCCCTGTAGATCAGTTCATCCACCTAAATGTTGGCCCGATAACCATTCTTGGTGGCGCGCCAAATAACAGCGCCGATCTAAACGTTTATCAAAATTCATTTACATCGGCATCTGCAAACGCTTTCCAGGGGGCCGTTGGTGCGGCTATAGCAGGTGGCACGCCACCCCCAACAGCTATAGCGCAAAACAAAGATTTGCTGATAAAAGCAAACGTGCCATACATCAGGCCCGAGCAGCAAAAGGCCTTTGAGGTTGGTTACAAAAGCCTTATAAACGACAAGTTATTGGTTGATGTGAACTATTACTACAGCAAATACACCAACTTTATATTAAATACCGTGGTGCTAAACCCTAACAGCCCGGTATTGGGTGCCGATGGTAAAGTAAACCCTGCCGCTGCCGGCGACCTGGGTTCGGGCAACTTCCACCTTTACCAATTGTATACCAATGCTACTGATAAAGTGTCGGCACAAGGTTTAAGTTTGGGTTTAACTTACCTTATTAACAAAGGCTACATTCTTGGTGGTAACGGTACGCTATCATCATTTAACCTTGGCTCGGCAAACATCAATAACATTGCCCAATACAACACTCCACGCTACAGCACCAACATGACGTTTGGGAACGCCAACGTTGCCGAAGGTTTTGGCTTTGACGTGGCATGGCACTGGCAAACCGCTTTTGATTGGTACGGTACATTTACCAGCACAAGGCCGGGCCGCGTGCAGGCGTACTCCATGGTTGATGCGCAGATCAACAAAAAGATCCCGAAAGCTAACACCACCATTAAACTCGGTGGCAGTAACATATTTAACAAATACATTTCACAGGCATACGGTTCGCCGGCAGTTGGGGCAATCTATTACTTAGCCCTGGTGTTCGATAGCCCTTTAAAATAATATTAACATGAGTACATTAACAATTGACCAGCCGGCGGCTACCTCAAAAACAAGTACGGCATATTTAAGCGCGTTGTTCATCATTTGCTTTGTAAGCAGCGTACTGGGCGGTTCGGTTTCAACATTAATGTCGGTTTATCTCCCTGTGGTTGTTAAAGACTTGCAGGGAGCTTTAAAACCCGACGAACTAAACAGCGTAAGCGGCTTTATTAACGCCCTCTTTATTTTTGGCTGGGCCATTGGCGGCTTTACGTGGGGTGTTATCAGCGATAGGATAGGCCGTAAAAAAGCATTGCTTTGTGCCATTGGTTGTTATGGTTTATTTACGGTGTTAACGGGCTTTATGCCGCAATGGGCGGGCCTTGTAGTTTGCCGGTTTATGAGCGGTTTTGGCGTAGGCGGCGAATTGGTAGTTGCCTTTACGCTGCTCAGCGAAGTTTGGCCTGAGAAAAGCAAAGCTATCATCACCGGCATACTATCCATCGCGTTCCCTGTGGGTATATTTTCTGCCGGAGCAATCAATTACGTAGTACCATTGTGGCGAGAAGGCTTTTTTATAGGTGTAATACCGGTTACAATGGCCCTGATAGGCGCATTTGTAATTAAAGAATCTGCCGTTTGGGTGAACCACAAACAACAACCGCAGGCAGGCGCCAATAAACTTTTTGCACCGGCAAACCGCCGCAATGTTATACTGGGCTCGCTAATGTTTGGCACCATGTTAATAGGGCTTTGGGCGATATTTTCGTGGATGCCTACCTGGGTGCAAAGCCTGTTTACTACCGATGCGCCAAAACAACGCGGCTTAAGCATGATGTTCCTGGGCATGGGCGGCCTGGCCGGCGGCTTCTTTTCCGGCTGGCTGGTAAACCTGATGGGCCTGCGCAAATCAATGATGCTATGCTTTGTGGTTTGTACCGCACTGTCGTTCATTCTATTTAAAACCAACAGTACGTTTTCGCCAATAATTTATGGGGAGATAGCAGTGATGGCTTTATTTTTTGGAGCCAGCCAGGGAGTGCTATCGTCATACATTCCGCAGCTGTTCCATACAGGCATCCGTGCAACGGCTACCGGCTTTTGCTTTAATGTTGGCAGGTTGTTTACAGCAACAGCGGTACTGTTCATAGGTGTTTTGGTAACTACATTAGGTGGTTACGGCAACGCCATATTCATCTTTTCGCTGGTATTTGTACTGGGGCTGATCGTAATGTTTTTTGTGAAAGACAAAACAGGCACAGCCAACGTAAGCGAGATAAATATTTTAGCAGATAACAATTAAAAAAAAATTATATGGCACACATTAATGTTCCTGAAGGCGTACCAGGTATCCGGTCGCTGGTAATGTTCAGGCCCGAAACAGGGCAGCACCTTTATGAGCTGGCCGAGGTTTTATTGCGCGGCGAATCTCCCCTATCGCAAGCCGAGCGTGAATTGATAGCGGCTTATGTATCATCGCGTAACGAATGTATGTTTTGCATGAGCAGCCATGCCGCTGCTGCCCGCTGCCTTTATGGCGATGGCGACACCACGGTTGATGATGTTTTAAAAGATATGCAGCAAGCCAACATCAGCCCAAAAATGAAGGCGCTGCTGCACATTGCAGGCAAGGTACAGATATTAGGCAAGGAGGTAAACACGGAGGATATTGAAGCTGCCCGGGCAATTGGCGCTACAGATAAGGAACTGCATGATACGGTTTTGATAGCAGCATCGTTCAGCATGTTTAACCGCTATGTAGACGGATTAGCCAGCCTTACCCCTACAGACCCCGAAGCGTACAAGGAAATGGGCAAGCGAATGGTACAGGGATATGCTTTACCAAAAAAACAATAAACATGGCATATATAGAACTGAATAACGAACTGCCCGGCATCCGCGGTTTAATGGCGTACCGCCCCGAAACAGAGAAACCCCTGAACGCGCTTGCCGAGGTGTTGCTGCGCGATGATAACAATAGCTTATCGCGCGGCGAACGGGAGTTGATAGGCACCTACGTTTCTTACCTTAACGACTGTTTCTTTTGCCAGAATGTGCATGGCGCTTTGGCCGGCCACTACCTGGGCTGCGATATTGACGAGGTAGACGCTATTAAAAAAGATTTCTCATCGGCAAACGTGTCGCCAAAAATGAAGGCATTACTAAACATTGCCGCAAAAGTGCAGAAAGGTGGAAAATACGTAACCGCAGAAGATATTGACAGGGCGCGGGCAGCAGATGCAACCGACAAAGAGATACATGATACAGTATTAATAGCAGCGGCCTTTTGCATGTTTAACCGCTATGTAGATGGCCTGGGTACCTGGGCGCCTCAGGACAGACAGTTTTACGTAAACCGCGCGCCTCAGCGTGCCGAAGAAGGTTACCAAAGCAGCATATATAAGTAAAGACCTTTTAACATGAGTGAGTAAGTGATTAAAGCTTAAAGCCCCCTCGCGAAAGCCTGGGGGATTTTTGGTTATCTCAATTAATTAGGAGTCAGCGTGTTTTACTTTTTTACGCTATAAAGCAACCTCAAATGGATACTTATCGTATAAAAGGAATATAACCCCTATTAATAACTATATGAAATCCACTTTCTTGAAATTTGGTGCTGTTGCCATGATGGCGAGCGCTGCCCTAACATCCTGCACTAAGGATAAATCCGCAAACACTGCATCAAGCGCCGATGTAGCCTTTGCGATGACCGCAGACAACGCTACATCAAATGTATCCACAACATCAACAGGCGGCTTGCAAGTTAATGTAACCCCCATCTCTAACGCAAGCATCAAATGGACATCAGCCATCGCCAACGTTAGCCGCTTTATACTGGAAGCTAAAAAGAACAACCGGGAAGTTGAGGTCACCACGAAAAACATTAGCAATCTTGACCTGCTGACGTTGGATCCTGCAACCGTTACCGCAAAGATAGATACCGGAACTTACAAAGAAATTGAAGTAAAAGCGTTCCTGTTAAAATCAACAGGTGCAGATATTCCGCTTACCCTTAAAGGCACATTTACAACAGCAGGCGGCGTGGCTGTACCTATTGAGTTTGATTACAATGATAACGCCATACTAAAAACCGAGGCAGAGAATGTAACCGTTGATGCAACTACCAACGTTACCGCTAAGTTAAGCTTCCACTTAAATAGGTTGCTTACAGCTATCCCCTCCAGCCAGATAGACGCAGCTACACGCACCAACGGCACAATTGTTATAAGCAGTACAAGCAATACTGCCATTTACAACAAAGTGATTGTAAACATGCTTTTAGCGTTTGAAGCCCGCGGCTTTGAGCACCATAAAAGATAAGAGACCTAATAATTTTTATTTTTGTGCCGATACCTTTTGGGCCGCTTTTAAAAGCGGCCCTTTTTATTGCATTTAGTCCGGACAGATAAATATATTTTCCTTTATTTTATACCATAAAATGAACGGAAAATTATCACCCAAAAAATTTCTTAACCTTACCGGTTACCAATGGACATGCGTGCTATACTTGGCCGTGGCCATTTTTTGCTGGCAGCTAAAATATTTCAGGCATATTGATAATAATTACCTCATTTTCCGCGCCTCTTACTTTCACTTCAGGGATCATGTAAACCTGTACCTGCATTACCCAAAAGAGTATTACGACGTATATATATACGGCCCGGCATTTACCCTGCTCATAGCGCCCATGTCGCTGATGCCCGAAAGCTGGGGTTTCTTTTTTTGGGAAGTAGGTAATGCCGCCATGTTTTTGTGGGCCATCAACACCCTGCCATTTACTAACCGCACTAAAACTGCCATACTTTTATTATGTGCCATCGAGTTTGCCAACTCCAGCCATTATATGCAGTTCAACCCAACAATTGCAGCCCTTATTATACTGAGTTTTACCTTTGTTAAGCGCCTAAAAGAGCAATATGCAACGTTATTTACGGTATTTGGCACATTGATGAAGAT
Organism: Mucilaginibacter lutimaris; assembly: GCF_042676625.1. Classification (NCBI taxonomy): domain Bacteria; kingdom Pseudomonadati; phylum Bacteroidota; class Sphingobacteriia; order Sphingobacteriales; family Sphingobacteriaceae; genus Mucilaginibacter; species Mucilaginibacter lutimaris. The sequence goes on along the minus strand of NZ_JBHTIA010000012.1, from coordinate 557,822 downwards.
TTACCCAATTGTGGGTTTGGCGTTTTTTGTGTTCTCTAAAAATAAGCTGAAATACATCATTTGTTCGTTTATATGGCTATTGGTTTTTCTTTGCCTGCCGGCCATTATTTCGGGCCCCGGTTTTTTGGTGCAAACCTATAAGGACTGGTTTGCCGCGCTAACCTCCAAAAACCTAACCAACCAGGACCTTACAACCGGGTTCGATTGGTGTTTGATGGGCGCGGTGAGGCGCTTATTTCAGGATAGTACCATACCAAACTGGCCGTTCCTGTTGGGTGGCGCGGCGGTACTTGGCGGGGCTTTATTAAGGTTTAAACAGTATGCCTCGCTAAAATTTCAATTACAAATCATGTGCTCGCTGTTGTTAATGGTAGTTATATTCAGTACAGCATCAGAGCATCCAACCTTTATTATAGCTACAGCCGGCGCGGTAATTTATATGATGATGCAGGAAAAACCTTTTACCCTCTTCAACATCACCATGTTGGTTTTACTGCTTGTAGTAACCGGCCTCGGCCCTTCAGATGCATTCCCGAAACCCGCCCGGGTGTGGATGCAGAACTACGCCATTAAAGCATATATCCCCACCATTATATGGTTTAAAATTGCCTGGGAACTGCTCTTTAAAGATTTTATCAATGATAAGCTACCCCTAAAACACGGCTACACTACCTCACCGTAACTACAATTCAATTCATAAATACTTTACTTACCCACAAACATGGTGTAAGCTTGCTTGTTCTGTAATTGTCCATCGCCACAAATCTGCCGAATAGCCAACATCAAAATTTTTGATTGATATTATTAAATATATTCAGGCAAATATGATATATTGATATAAATTTTGCATTGAATGTGTTATATTTTTTATAATTTACCAAAAAATAATTAATTATGATTGTTAAATCAGGCAGGTATAAACATTTTTTAACTACTGTTCAATTTTTCAGCTCATACTAAGTCAAATTTTATGTACAAAGCGCAACATTTCGAAAAATACAATTTAATTAACGGCGTATGGGACGAAATGCACAACGAAAAAAGCATTGTACGCGGCCATTATCAGAAAGTAATTGAATATTTGTCCAAAGAATCGCCCGATGATCTTAACAAAAAAGAAGAACTGGCAAAGCGCCTGTTCATGACACAGGGTATTACCTTTACTGTTTACAACAGTGGCGAGGGCATAGAAAAAATCTTCCCCTTTGATATTATACCCCGCATTATAACTTCGGACGAGTGGGCATTTGTAGAGCGCGGCATCAAACAAAGGCTTACCGCCCTTAACCTTTTTCTAAAAGATATTTACCACAACCAGTTTATTGTTAAAGATGGTGTAGTACCTATAGATATTATATACTCCTGCCCTCACTTTTTGCGCGAAATGTACCAGTTGAATGTGCCTTACGATGTGTACGTACATATTGCAGGTATTGATCTGATCCGCGATCACGACGGCACCTTTTACGTTCTGGAAGATAACCTGCGCACCCCATCGGGTGTAAGTTACATGCTGGAGAACCGCGAAATAACCAAACGCCTGTTCCCCGACCTGCTGCCCAACTGCGGTGTACGCAGCGTAACAGAATACCCGTCGATATTGTATAAAAACCTGTTATCGCTATCGCCCAGGCAGATCAGCAACCCAACCATTGTGCTGCTTAGCCCGGGCATTTATAATTCCGCTTATTTTGAGCATACCACACTCGCCCGTTTAATGGGTGTGGAGCTGGTAGAAGGGCGGGACCTGGTTGTAAATAATCACAAGGTTTACATGAAAACAACCACCGGCCTGCAGCAGGTAGATGTTATTTACCGCCGTGTGGATGATGACTTTTTAGACCCATTGGTATTTAATCCAAACAGCGTTTTAGGCGTAGCAGGGCTAATGGGCGCGTACCGCAAAGGCAACGTTGCCATTGTAAACGCCATAGGTAACGGTGTTGCCGATGATAAGGCCACCTATATCTACGTGCCGGATATGATCAAGTATTACCTTAACGAGGAGCCGATATTAAAGAACGTGCCCACGCATCGCCTGTCGGACCCTGATGAACGCGACTTTGTTTTTAAGAACATCAACAAAATGGTGGTTAAAAAAACAAACGAAAGCGGTGGCTACGGTATGCTAATGGGCCATGCATCAAACACGGAGGATATTGAAAAATACAAACTGGAGATACTGAAAGACCCGCGAAATTTCATTGCGCAGCCAACTATCAGCTTATCGGCAGCGCCATGTTATATAGGCGGCGTGCTACAGCCAAGGCGTATAGACCTTAGGCCATACGCCCTTTGCGGCCCGGATGGGATTGAGATTGTACCCGGCGGCCTAACCCGTGTAGCCCTAACAGAGGGCTCGCTGGTGGTGAACAGTTCGCAGGGCGGTGGCAGTAAAGATACATGGGTGCTTTATTAACAGAGTCAAGAAATTAGAATCAAGAAACAAGAGAATGATCACTCGGGCGAAACCCGAAACTGAAAACTCGAAATCCGAATAGGAATATATGTTAAGCAGGGTAGCAGCAAGTTTTTATTGGTTAAGCCGGTATATTGAGCGCAGCGACGGTATCTTAAGGATGCTGAAGACCAACTACGCCTCGTCTCAAGATTCGGTAGCGGGGTTTACCTGGGAGCCGGTGATCCGCATTTTTTCAGGGTCGGATGAAGATCTGATAACCAGGCTAAATAACGACAGCCGGGCGGTTTTAAAGTATATGGTGATAGATAAGGAAAATCCAAACTCTATTGTAAACCTGGTAACCCTGGCCCGCGAAAACGCCCGCAGCGTGCAGGAACACATCCCCAAGGACCTGTGGCAATGCCTTAACGAGTATTACCATACCGCAAAAGAGCCGCGCATTGTTAACGGCCTTAAAAAAGACGACCCTATTGGTGTTTTGGATGTATTGATAAAAGAAGTTATGCTGTACTATGGCACCGCCGAAATTACCATGGAGCGCGGCCAGGCACGCAGCTTTATGAATATTGGCAAGTATCTGGAACGGGCCATTCAATCAATAGATGTGTTAGATGTAAAGTTTGGCCCCATAAATACCAACCCCGATCTGCTGCTGGATATTACCTACTGGAAACACCTGCTATTATCCATTGGTGGGTATGAGCTTTACCAGAAAACATATCGCGACGGGCTGGAAGCTCATAATGTTATTGAGCAGGTGATCCTTAATAATGATTTCCCGCGTTCGGTTATCTACTCGGTAAACAATATTCAGCGTTATTTCGATAGGTTAAAGAATAACAGCAACGTGAATGACTACCGCGAGATCTCGTTTCAAATAGGCAAGCTGCAAAGTAATATCAAATATAGTTCGGTAAAAAGCATCAGCCAGATAGGCTTACATGAGTACCTCACAAGTTTGCGTGAGGACCTGTACCGCATAGGAAACTCGCTAAACGAATACTACTTCGCAAATTCATAATACAGATTTGAAAGTGATCACAATTTGAAAATACGCTGATTTGAAAATTTGAAGATGAAAAGACAAGCATCTTCAAATTCTCAAATCTTCAAATTAAAAATACCATGCCCGAATTTAAAATACAACATACCACCAAGTACATGTACGATGGCTTTGTTCGCGATAGTGCCAATAAAATTATCCTTTACCCTATTGTTGATATTTACCAGGATGTTTTAAATCACGACCTTACTATTAGCGGGCACCCGCAGGTAGATACTTATATAGATTATTATGGCAACGAGGTGGGCAGTTTTACCTACACCGAACCTCATAATTTAATGATCATTAATTCGCAATTATCTATCATCACCCATCCCCGCCCGTTGCCCCTCGATGATATGTTTTCGGCAGAGCAATGGAACCAGTTGTTTAACCTGCGTTATATAGTCCCTTACATCGATTTTTTAAAACAGGAATATTTTGAAGGCCTCAGTGAACTGCGCCCGGTGGTTGAAGCCGAACGCAAAGTGGAGGATACGCCCTACCATACCGCCCTTAAATTTTGCCGCTACGTTTATAAAAATTTTGATTACATAAAAGGCGTAACCACCGTGGAGACCACGCTTGATGAGATCTGGAAGATCCGCGCGGGGGTTTGCCAGGATTTTGCGCACCTTTTGATGGTAATGCTGCGTTTAGTTGGCATCCCCGCACGGTATGTTAGCGGCTACATTTGCCCCAATAAAGATGGCATGCGCGGCGAAGGCGCTACCCACGCCTGGGCCGAAGCTTACCTTCCCGGTTACGGCTGGCTGGGTATAGACCCCACCAACAACTGCGTGGCAAACGAAAATCATGTGCGCTTAGCCGTTGGCCGTAACTTTAGCGATTGCTCGCCGGTTAAGGGTGTTTACAAAGGCGCCGCAGGCCACAAGCTGGAGGTATCTGTATCTGTTGGGTACGAAGATGGCCAGATTCACGAAGAAAAAGATATATTTACCGTATCTAATCATCAACCCAAACCATCAACTACAGCATCGCGTAATAGTTATGCCAAGTACATGGAGATGATTCAACAGCAGCAACAACAATAGGAGACGCAAGATTATAGAGACAACGGATCAAAGAGTTTGTCTTGACTCTTGACTCTGGATTCTTATATCCTGATTCTATTTAAAAAATTATGACTTACTGTTTAGGAATTAAAGTTAAAGAAGGCCTAATTGCCCTTGCCGATACCCGCATAACATCGGGCACAGAAACTACCGTAAAAAAGAAACTTACCACAGTTGAAAAAGACGGTGGCTCGATGTTTATCATGACCAGCGGACTACGTTCTGTACGTGATAAAGCTGTTGTTTATTTCAACGAGGTTACAGAGACCCAAACTTACGATAAGCTTTACCAGGCCGTTAATGCCTTTGGCGAACAGGTGCGGCGCGTTGCAGAGGAAGACCGCGCCACGTTAGAAAAAGCGGGCTTTAAATTTGACCTGAATACCATTATTGGCGGCCAGCTAAAAGGCGATGACGAGCATAAATTATTCCTGCTTTACCCCGAGGGTAACTGGGTAGAACTTGGGCAGGGCGCGCCATTTGTTGCCATCGGTAATTCGGGCCACGGCAAGGCCATATTAAATCGTACTATAGACGAAGATTCTGGCATGCATTTAGCATTGAAGGCAGCGTTCCTCTCGTTCGATTCTACAAGGGTGAGCAGTAACAATGTGGATTTCCCGATAGATATTGCATTGTACAGGAAAGATACTTTTAAGTTAGTTGAGCAGCGGTACACCCAAAAAGACATGGCCAGCATATCGGCACAATGGGATGACGAGTTAAAGGCGGCGTTGCAGCATATATCGGGAGATTGGATGGAAAAAGCGTTTGCAAAATTACCCGGTGTAAAAGATGAAGTTTAAAGTTTCGGCTCAGTTAGGTTACGAGGTTAAAGCACCCAGCACGTTAATATTAAATGTACACGCGCTGCGCACCGCGCACCAAACCATACTGAACGAAAAATTATTGATAGAGCCTTACATTAAGGCCGAAGAACTGCCGGCTACCAATGGCGAAAACCGTTTTGTGCGACTGGATATTGAGAGAACAGGCCCCATAAGCATACAGTACGAAGCTACAGTTGACAATTATTTCGAGATTAAAAGCTACCGCGACTTCCGGGAAGTGCCCGTGAGCAAGTTCGATCCGGCAGTGCTTACCTATCTAAATCCAAGCCGTTATTGCCAGTCGGACAAGTTATACCGTTTGGCCAACAACACGTTCGGGCAAATAGAAAATACGTACAGGCAAGTAGTGGCGGTTACCGATTGGATCCACAAAAATGTAGAATACCTGAGCGGTTTCAGTAATTCCGAAACATCGGCTTACGATACAGTTACCCAACAAGCAGGCGTATGCCGCGATTTTGCGCATTTAGGTATAGCCCTTTGCCGGGCATTAACCATCCCCGCACGTTATTTCACGGGTTATGCCTACAGATTGATCCCTGCAGATTTCCACGCGTGCTTCGAAGCTTACATAGGCGGCGAATGGATCTTGTTTGACGCTACCAAACTTGCGCCCATGAACGGCCTGGTAAAAATAGCTACCGGGCGCGATGCCGCCGATGCCGCTATTGCCAGCATTTTTGGCGATGTGTACTGCAACTATGTAAAAGCCGATTGCCAGATGGCAGATGATGAGCCTTTTGAACCGATATATTATACTAAGTCCGTCTTTGACGGGGTTACGTATTTGTAGAAAATGATAAAAGCGGCGGCACGTGCGATTCCTTCCCCGGGGAAGGGGAGGTAGGGGTTTCTTCGTTTTCGGACGTACGGCAACCCCTCCCCGCCACCACACAGGCAAACCACACCCCTCCCCAAGGAGGGAATTACAAAACATTAAAAATCCTTCGACAGGTTCAGCTTGACGTTGGGGTTTGTTTGTGTGCCGCCACATTTCACATCAAACTTTCGCCTTCGGGTTATTCGCATTATCTTTGCTGCGCGATGTCAGAAAAAAAAGTAAGAGTCCGTTTTGCGCCAAGCCCTACAGGTGGTTTACACCTGGGTGGTGTGCGTACCGTTTTGTTTAATTACCTTTTTGCCAAAAAGCACAAAGGCGATTTTATACTCCGTATAGAAGATACCGATCAAACCCGCTATGTGGATGGCGCCGAGCAATATATTATAGATTGCCTTAAATGGTGCGGCATTACGCCGGATGAAAGCCCGGTGGTTGGCGGCCAATATGCCCCTTATCGCCAAAGCGAGCGCAAACCTATTTACCGCGAGTATGCTGAAAAACTGGTTGCACAAGGCTACGCCTATTACGCTTTTGATACCGCCGAAGAGTTGGATGCAAAACGTAAAGAAGTGCCAAATTTTCAATATGGCCTTGCAACCCGCGAGGGCTTGCGCAATTCGCTTACGCTGCCCCTGCATGAAACCGAGAAACTGTTACGCGAAGGTGTAAGGCATGTTATCCGCATAAAAATGCCGGATGACGAAACCGTAAGCTTTAACGATATGATACGCGGCCACGTTAGTTTTGATACTAACCAGGTTGACGATAAAGTGCTTTTAAAAGCTGATGGTATGCCAACATACCACTTAGCCGTAGTAGTTGATGATTACCTGATGAAGATAAGTCATGCCTTCCGTGGCGAAGAATGGCTGCCATCTGCACCGGTACACATCCTGCTTTGGGAGTACCTGGGCTGGAAAGCCGATATGCCGGAATGGGCACATTTGCCTTTAATATTAAAACCCGACGGTCATGGCAAACTGAGCAAGCGCGATGGCGCACGACTTGGTTTCCCGGTTTATGCCATGAACTGGCTGGATGCTAAAACAGGCGAACTAACACCCGGTTTCCGTGAGTTAGGCTTCCTGCCCGAAGCATTTTTAAACCTGCTTGCCATGCTGGGTTGGAACGATGGTACCGACCAGGAGATATTTTCGCTGGACGAAATGATAGAGAAATTCTCTATAGACCGTATCAGTAAGGCCGGCGCGAAGTTCGATTTTGAAAAGGCCAAGTGGTACAATGCCGAGTGGATAAAACGTACCGATGCCGAAAGCTTAAAGCTAAAGGTATGGGAGATATTGAAGGCTAAAGGTGTAGTTATAAAAGATGAGGCTTACCTTTTAAAGGTAATTGATGTAGTTAAAGAACGCTGCGTTTTATTGCCTGATTTTTACCAGCAAGCAGGGTACTTTTTCCAGCAACCTGCGGAGTACGACCTGAACGCGGTTAAACCGAAATGGACGGACGCTAAAACAGATTTCTTCAATGCGTTTATTACTATACTAAGTGCCGAACCCGTAGACGTGCATGAGCTGGAAACTAAATTTAAAGCCCTTGCCGAAGAAAAAGGCCTTAAGCCCGGCGATGTGATGCTACCGTTCCGCATTATGCTGGTAGGCGGCAAGTTTGGCCCGCATGTGTTTGATATAGCCAAATTATTAGGCGAAAGCGAAACGATAATAAGGATAGAAAAGGCTGTTGAGACCTTTACGGCGTAAAAGCCGAAAAAATACAAAACAGCAAAGGCGCATTCATAAATGCGCCTTTGCTGTTTTTAAATATGTCATTGCGAGCGATAGCGTGGCAATCTCGCCGCTCGCATATTAAACGCGACGAGATTGCCACGTCGCTACGCTCCTCGCAATGACATGATTTTTATTCGTTTTACAACTTCTTCCTCATCACATAATCATTCATCCAATACTGCCCAATGGGGATATCCTCTTCGTAAATTACTTGAAAGCCCATTCTCTCGTAGAAACTTTTGGCGTTATTATAACGGTTAACGTTAAGTTCTAACATTCGCTTGCCGGCTTCAAGGGCTTTATCAGCAACGGCATTTATCAGTATCTTGCCGTAGCCTTTGCCCTGTGTAGCAGGTAAACAATACAATTTATGCAGTTTGTAAATTTCTGCATCCTCCTGGCGCGGCGAATAAGCGGCAAACGCAACTGGCTGCCCGTCTTCCATCAGCAATAAAAATATTTGTTGCTTTTCTGAAATTTGCCTGCCTATCTTTTCGGCGGTGTATAATTCGCCAAGCATATAAGCCACCTGCTCTTTGCCTAATAACGGCTCGTAAGTAGGCCACCAGGTTTGTTCGGCTATCTGCAAAATGTCGTCAACATCGGCTACGGTTGCTTCCCTTATTAAGTACATAGGCCGTGTTTTAGTGGTTCTCTTCGGGGTCTACCGGGTAAGATGCGCTGCTTTGCCCCACACCAAAATATTCTTCAAGCTCGGTTAGGGTTGATGAACTGGTGGCAATATCTTTTATCACCACACCTTTCTCCATCAGCAAAATCCGGTCACAAACATCAGTTACATGGTTCAAATCATGGCTGGAAACAATTGTGGTAACGCCGCGCGATTTGTTCTGTTCTTTCAAAATATTCTTCAGCCTAAACTGCGTACTGGGGTCTATATTGGCAAAAGGCTCATCCAGCATCAGCAACTCCGGCTGCTGCAGCAGGCATGCCCCTACACCAACTTTGCACTGGTTACCCTTAGAGAGGTCGCGAATGTATTTACCCTTTTTAATGATCTCGCCGTTAAAAAACTCCGACATACCTGCAAGCTTTTCATCAACCTGGGCTTTATTTTGGTTGTGCAGGCCGCCTATAAAATACAGGTACTCTTCGGGGGTAAGGTAATCGATAAGGAAACCCTCGTCAAGGTAGGCCGCTGTATAATTTTTCCAGGCTTCGCTACCGGCAACGTTTACTCCATTAGATAGCACTTCGCCCTTATCGGCACGGATAAGGTCTAATATCATACGGAACAGTGTGGTTTTGCCCGCGCCGTTATTACCTACAAGGCCAATGCTTTCACCTTTGTTTATTTGCAAATGCGGCACATTTACTACAGTTACACCGTTGTAAACTTTTTTAAGGTCTTTTATCTCTATCATGATTATTTATTTCTAAAGCCTTCGGCTATTTGATATCTTTTAGTTTGAAAATCCTGCTCAAGTTTTTTTATCCAGAAGTCGCGGGTGATAATAAACACCACGCCAAGCAATGCCAATACAACAAGGGCAATGTTATCATACCCAAAATGCTTAAGCGGCCAGTATATTACGTAGGGGAATGCTATTAACGGGAACGACAATAATAATTGGCTCGCGCCTACGCCCTCCCAGTTAAATGATGCACCCTTGCTCAGGTCTATACGTTTATAATTGCGGTTGGCAAAGTAAAGTACAATGGTGGTGTTGATGCCCAGGTTCCATAGGTACATTACAAAGTGTATCAATACCGTTTTCCATCCAAAGTAAACGTAAGGAGTGGTAAGTATAAATGCCACTGTAGACACAATGGTAAATAGCAAATATTTAGCTTTTAAAAAATCTCTGAATTTTACCTTGCTTACCAGTATGCCATCAAAGTGGGAGGCTTGCCAGCTAAACATAAATTGCCCGTAGTTTATGATGAAGATGCCTGTCATAAACATCCCCACAAATATTTTAAAGCCTTCGCCCATTTGGGGGTTGGTATAAAATATAAGCCCGTAAAACATAAAGAATAAGCCCATAATAAGGGCCGATCTGGGGCGCTTGTTACGCAGTATCAGCTTCACCTCATTGGCAACAAGGTCGCCTACGTGCCCAAAACGGCCAAGGAAAGGAATCTCGGTGCTACTTTTGGCGTGCTCTTTTTTAGAGCTAAGCTCTTCGAGATACAAGTTGCCTTTTAAGTAATAAAAGTTAATGTAATACATGGCCACGGCAAGCAATAAAGGCAGCAACACCAGGTAAGGCTTTACCATGAGGTTACCAAAGAAAAGGTATGATATGGCTTTAAGCGAATACCAATGCCACAAGTAATCGCCGCAGGTAGCTAAGGCTAATATGCCGCCGGCTATTAAAAATATCCAGCCGTTTAGGTTGGCTTTACGCTTAATATACAGGGCCAGATAGTTATTAAATAACGCCAAGGCAATAATAGAAAACATAAAAGCCAACGCCACGCCCGACCCCGAATCGGGTAAAATAACTTTAATAATAAACGGCCCGAAAAGCACTATGGGCCATAAATTGAAAAAAGACAACAAAGCGGTTAAAGCAAGGTAACTTACCACGCTATTGCGCTTAACAGGCAGGTGCAGATAGGGTTGTACTTTAAGGGTTGGCAGCTCCTGTAATTGCATGCGCATGAGCAGGTCTGTAAGGAAGTAGACCAGGATAATACCGCAGAATGCCACCGTAAGATCTTCTGCAGGGAACATTTTGCCGAGTATAATATCCAGGAATATGCCAAAAGCAAGTACATATAAAAGCAGTATGAAGATCAGTACCCCCATAACTATTTTTATCGCAATGCTTTTACCCGTGTTTTTTGACCGCCAAAAAGATTTTAGTTCGTGACTAAAGAATGTTGATGTCATGTGTGTGAGGAAGTAAGTTTAAGCCAAATTAACCAGCGGTTAAGATACTAATATTTGTACCTGTCGCCCCAAAGTTTCTTCAGCTTTTCTTTTGATTCATTCTCACGCGCATTGTTACCGGGGTTATAAATTTTTGTACCGCGGATCTCTTCAGGCAGAAAATCGAGGTCGGCAAAGTTACCCTCAAAATTGTGGGCGTACTTATAGTTTTTACCGTAGCCAATGTTCTTCATTAGCTTAGTTGGCGCATTGCGTAAATGCAGCGGAACTGGCAAGTCGCCGGTTTCGCGTACCAAGGCAATAGCTGCGCCAATAGCCGTAGTTGCCGAATTGCTTTTGGGAGATGTTGCCAGGTAAATTACCGTTTGGCTCAGGATCAGCTGCGACTCGGGCATACCAATTTTATTTACCGATTCGAAGCAAGCTTGCGCCAGCAGCAATGCGTTAGGGTTGGCATTACCAATGTCCTCCGATGCCAGTATCAGCATCCTGCGGGCAATAAACAGCGGGTCTTCACCACCCACTATCATTCGTGCCAGCCAGTACACCGCGCCGTTAGGGTCGCTGCCGCGCATACTTTTAATGAATGCCGATATAATGTCGTAATGTTGCTCGCCGGTTTTATCATACAGTGCCATGTTTTGCTGCACATGTTCCAGCACAACATCGTTGGTCAGCACAATTTTTTTACTGTCGAAAGCGTTTACCAGCAGCTCAAAAATATTCAGCAGTTTACGTGCATCACCGCCGCTTAAACGCAACAAGGCTTCGTGCTCCTTTATAACGATGTTCTTTTCTTTCAGTACAACATCTTCTTTTTGAGCTTTTTCCAATAGGTCGAGCAAGTCTTGTTCTGCCAGGTGCTGTAGTATATAAACCTGGCACCGCGACAGCAATGCGGAGATCACCTCGAACGACGGGTTCTCTGTAGTGGCCCCAATAAGCGTAACAATGCCGCGCTCAACCGCGCCCAGTAATGAGTCCTGTTGGGATTTGGAGAAGCGGTGGATCTCATCTATAAACAATATCGGTAGTACTTCGCCCTGCTCTTTTAGTAAAGATGCTTTTTCTATCACCTCGCGCACATCCTTTACGCCCGAGTTAATGGCACTTAAAGAAAAGAAAGGGCGATACAGCGACTGCGAAATGATATATGCCAGCGTAGTTTTACCTACCCCCGGCGGCCCCCAAAACAACATGGAAGGCAGCGTGCCACTTTCAATAGCCTTGCGTAAAACCGCGCCTGGGCCGACAAGATGTTTCTGTCCCACATAATCATCAAGTGATTTTGGGCGCATGCGTTCGGCTAATGGCGGCAGGTTATTCATATGGTAAAATTCTGAAATAGAAACGCTAAATCCTAAGAAATTTAGTAAGTTTATATAACAATTATATGCCGCAACAGTTTACACAAGCCACCTATCATTCCATTTGCGACAAGCTTGCCACAATGGATACCGACTTCGCCGACGTTATAAAACTATATGGTTATCCGCCATTTTGGTCGAGGCCTAATACGTATGAGAGTTTGGTTCATATTATCCTGGAGCAACAGGTGTCTTTGGCGTCGGCACTATCGGCCCTGAATAAGTTATGCGAACGGGTAGGCAAAATTACACCCGCCCATGTTTTGTTACTAACCGATGCCGAAATGCGCGAGTGCTATTGCAGCCGCCAAAAAACGGACTATATCCGTTACCTGGCAGAGGCCATTATTAGCGGGCAAATAAACCTCGAAGCGTTTGAGCAGATGGAAGATGAAGACATCCGCAGGCAATTAACCGCCCTAAAAGGGATTGGCAACTGGACGGTGGATGTGTACGTGATGTTCGCGCTGCACCATACAGACGTTCTTCCCATCGGCGACCTGGCAATAGTTAACGCCATCAAACGCTTAAAAGGACTGCCCAAAGAAACCACTAAAGAGGAGTTGGCTTTGGTAGCCGAACAATGGAAGCCATATAGAACTGTGGCGAGTATGTTGTTGTGGCATTATTATTTGGCCTCACCCAAGCCCTCAACAAAGGGGAGGGCTTAAAATACGATTGTCAATATGGAGCTAAGACTTATACGGTTTGCAAATGGTTCGACAGGCTTATCATGACAAATTTAGCTTTTATAACTGCCCGGTTTACTCACCCCGCGGCACTTCGTGCGCGATCCTCTCTGCTTCGCAAAGAGGGTTAAAAAAAATCAAATAAATCCCTCTTTCCGCTTGCGGAGAGAGGGTGGTTGAGCGAAGCAATGACCGGGTGAGTAAATTCGCAAACAAGAAAGCCCGCCTGAAAATCAAGCGGGCTTTTAGAACCCTCTCTTTAGAAGAGGGCAGGGTGAGGTGCTCTATACGTTAAACAACCCGTTCCGCTCCTGCTCCTGGTAGTTTTGTACCGTTTCAATGGCGTTATCTACCACGTCGCTTAGGGCGGTAATAAAGGTGCCAGGTTTGGCAAGGCTCATGGCGTGTTTAATGGCGTCTATTTCCTTGGGCACTATCTCGAATGGTTTGTTAGTGTCAACGGATTTTATACCGCTGATAAGAAGATCGAGAATATTTTCGGCAGTGCGGCCGCGGAGGTGTTTCTCCTGGCGCAGAATGATGTAATCGAACATCTCACCGGCAATCTTGCCAATTTCCTGGATGTCTTCGTCGCGCCTGTCGCCCGTACCGGCAATGATACCGATTTTTAGCGGCGAATCAACGTGGCTCAGGAAAGTTTTAATTCCGTTGTATCCATCCGGGTTGTGCGCAAAGTCTATCATGAAACGGAAATCCTTAAATTCAAAGATGTTCATCCTGCCCGGCGTTTGCGCGGCAGATGGGATAAAGGTTTCTAATGAGATCTTGATATCCTCGGTTTTAAAGCCATGCAGGTAGGTAGCCAATGTGGCGGCCATTACGTTATCTATCATGAACGGCACGGTTCCCCCAAACGTTAGCGGGATAAGGATGGTGCGCTGTACACGGATCTTCCAGTCGCCTTTAATGATGGTGACAAAGCCATTTTCGTGCACACAGGCAATACCGCCTTTTTTACAGTGCGATACTATTACAGGGTTATTCTCATCTTGGCTAAAGTAGGCAACATTACAGTCGGCTTTTTTACCTACTTGTACACAGTATTTATTATCTGCATTCAGTACCGCCCACCCATCTTTTTTTACCGAGTTAATGACTACACTTTTAACGCGGGTAAGATCTTCCAAGGTGTGTATGTCTGATAGGCCGAGATGGTCTTCCTGGATATTGGTGATCACGCCAATATCGCACTTGCTAAAGCCAAGTCCCGAGCGCAGTATACCGCCGCGGGCGGTTTCTAATACGGCAAAATCAACGGTAGGGTCTTTCAGTATAAACTCGCTGCTTACCGGGCCTGTGGTATCGCCCTTTAACATCATTGTATTTTGTACATAAATACCATCGCTTGTTGTAAAACCCACACGGTGCCCGTTGTTTTTTACAATGTGCGCTATTAAGCGCGTAGTAGTGGTTTTACCGTTGGTACCTGTTATGGCAATAATAGGTATACGTGCCGATTTACCCGGCGGATAAAGCATATCTATCACATGCCCGGCTACGTTGCGTGCCAAGCCTTCGCTTGGTGCTATGTGCATCCTAAAGCCCGGTGCGGCGTTTACTTCCAGCACTACGCCGCCATTTTCGGTAAGCGGCTCGGTAAGGTTTTGCGCCATAATGTCAATTCCGCAAATATCCAGGCCAATGATCTTGGAGATGCGTTCGCAAATAAAGATATTTTGCGGATGCACATGGTCGGTAACATCAACCGATGTACCGCCGGTGCTTAAGTTAGCTGTAGATTTTACAAAAACCTTTTCGCCCTTTTCGGGCACGGTTTCTAATGTATAGCCCTTCTTTTCCAGCAGGTCTAAAGTATCCCGGTCAACATCTATCAGGGTCAAAACATTTTCGTGTCCGTAACCTCGGCGAGGGTCGGTGTTTGCTTTGTCTATCAGTTGCTGAATGTTCAGTTCGCCATCGCCAATAACGTGTGCCGGGTCGCGCAGTGCAGCGGCTACCATTTTATTATCAATTACCAGCACCCTAAAATCGTACCCGGTAACGTACCGTTCCACAATAACCCGGCGCGAAATTTTGGCGGCATGCTCATAGGCTGCAATGGCATCTTCGGTAGTGTTAATGTTGATGCTGATGCCACGGCCGTGGTTGCCATCAAGCGGTTTAAATACCAGCGGGAAGCCAATACGGTCAATAGCTTCTATCACCTGTTCAGTTTTGCTGATGGTCATGCCCTTGGCAACCGGGATGGCCTGCTCCTGCAAAAGGCGTTTGGTTTCGTCTTTATTGCTGGCAATGTCAACCGCAATGCTGCTGGTTTTCTCCGTCATTGTAGCGCGGAAACGTACCTGGTTTTTACCATAGCCCAGCTGCACTAAAGATTGGTTGTTTAACCTTATCCACGGTATTTTACGGGAAATCGCTTCCTCAACTATCGACCCCGTGCTTGGGCCAAGGCGCGTGTTCTCCCTAATTTCGCGCATGGTTTGTATATCCTTTTCCAGGTCGTAGTCCGTACCGTCTATCAAAGCCTGCACAATTTTCACAGCGCTTTCGGCAGCAAAAACACCAACCTTTTCTTCCACATAAGCAAATACCACGTTATAAGTGCCCGGCGTTTTGGTTTCGCGGGTGCGGCCAAAGCCAGTATCCATCCCCGCAAGGGTTTGTATCTCTAAGGCAACATGTTCAATAATGTGTCCCATCCAGGTGCCGGCAATAACTCGCTCAAAAAAGCCGCCCGGCACACCCGGCGAGCAACGATGGTTATACAGGCTTGGTATAAGCGCTTTCATACGCTCGTAAAAACCATCAATAGTATTTGATGGGTGTTCCTCCATTTCCTGCAGGTTTAACCGCATTTGTATCAATTTTTTGCGGCTAATGCTCCAGATGTTAGGGCCACGCAATACCTGTATATTTTCAATCTTCATATATGCTCCAAAAATGGGTAGGGAATTTCTTTTTAAATCTAAAGAACTTATCAATCTAATAAAATGTTTCGGCCAAAAAATGCAGTTTTATTAATTAAAGCATTCGTTTTTAACCAATTTTATTTTAATTTGTATAAATTGATATAAAGATTATGGATGCCCCTAAAGGAAAATTAGTAATTATTGGTGGTGCTGTGGATATGGGCAGTAATGTTAGCGTACTTGAGAATATTTTGCAGCCTAACTATATCAAATTTTTTGAAAAAGGGATTCTAAGGCGCATTATTAACGAGTCGGCCAGGCACGAAGGCTCTATTGTTGAGGTGATCGTAACCGCATCGCAAATACCAGAGCTTGTTGGTAACGAGTACATTAAGGCTTTTAACCAGCTAAACGTTACGCATGTAAACGTATTAGACATCAGGAGCCGTGAGGATGCTGCTAATCCCGAATATCTGGAGCGCATTGGCAAAGCCGATGTGGTTATGTTTAGCGGCGGCGACCAACTGCGTTTAACCGCGATTTTCGGCGGCACACAATTTTTACAGATATTAAAACAGCGTTATCAGAACGAAAATTTTGTAATAGCGGGCACATCTGCAGGAGCGGCGGCGGCATCAACCCACATGATCTATCGCGGGCAAAGCAACGAGGCGCTTATAAAAGGCGAGGTACAAATAACCGCCGGGCTGGGCTTTATAGATTCGGTTATTGTTGATACCCACTTTGTGCAACGCGGCCGCATTGGCCGTTTATTGTACGCGGTTGCTACCAACCCCGGCATACTGGGCATTGGCCTTGGCGAAGATGCCGGCCTGCTGATTACCGAAGGCTCGATGATGGAGGCCATAGGATCGGGATTAATAATGCTGGTTGATGGCAAGAATATTGTAGAGACCAATGTATATGACGTAGAAATAGGCGACCCTGTTTCTATAGAAAATTTAAAGGTGAATGTAATGTCGATATTTGATAAATACGACTTGTTGCAGCACCGCATGATCATTAAAAAAGCGGTTAAGGTTGAAGAGGACGTTTATATTGGCGTTCAGGATGGGGAAAGCAAAAGCGATCTATTACAATGAAGTTGATCATACACGGCGGGTTCTTTAGCGAATCGGACACAAACCAGGAGGTAAAAAAAGCCAAGCAGGATGCTTTGCGCGAAATTGTTACCCTTGGCCATAAATACCTGGAGAACCACACAGCGGCCCAAACCGTGGTTTATGCCGTACGCTTACTGGAAGATTGCGACCTTTTTAACGCTGGTACCGGCTCACAGATCCAAAGTGATGGCAAGATAAGGTTAAGCGCTTCGCTTATGGACGGCAAAACCCAAAAGTTTAGCGGTGTAATTAATATAGAGGATATTAAAAACCCCATCTGCGTAGCCGAAAAGTTGATGGAGTACGACGACCGAGTATTGAGCGGCCGGGGGGCAAATAACTTTGCCACCGAGAATGGCTTTACCTATTACAATCCCGAAATACCCCAGCGCCGTAAAGAATACGAGAAAAAACTAAGTGACTCTATCCGCCTGGGCACGGTTGGCTGTGTGGCGCTTGACATTTATGGCGACATCGCGGCAGCAACTTCTACCGGCGGTAAAGGTTTTGAGATCCCGGGCCGTGTTAGCGACTCGGCTACAACAGCAGGCAACTACGCCAATGCGTTCGCGGGTATTTCCTGTACGGGTGTGGGCGAAGATATTACCAGCGCGGCTGTTGCTTCTAAAATTGTTACCCGCGTAACCGACGGGATGCCCCTACCCGTCGCTACAGAAAAAACGCTCGACGAAATGAAACCTTACGACGGCTTTGCAGGCATCATTGGCATAACCAACACAGGCGACATTTACCATGCCGATACCCATCCCTACATGGTATGGGCCCTGCATGATGGGGATGTGGAGGTGTTTGAATAATAGAATGCTCTATAATAATTACCACCCGGTATAATATTTAACTACGTTTTCCGTTTCGATTTCGGATTGTATAACCCTGTAAATCAAAGCTATTTATACCCATTTTAAGGTATTGTAAATCAGAAAACTAATTTTTATATTTGCATACCAGTTAAAATAATTAACTTAAGTTCCCTCTAATAATTTAAATGCGATACATCATCTTAGTAATCTTTTGCGCTTTAAACCTATCGGCATCTGCCCAGTGGTGGCGCGGCGATTTTAAAAAGCACGTGCGGTACCCCCAAATATCGCAGGTGAAAGATCTATCCTTAAAACGTTTCCTGGCTGATAAGCAGGCGCGTTACAACCCAATGCGCCTTGCAAAAAACGTAGTGCCCCGCAGCCAGTTTAGCCTGGAAATAAACGAGCGCGTTGTTATGCGCGCGGCCCAGCATAACATGCGTTTTCATGAGTACTCTTTAGCCAGCTACCGTTTTAGCGAATTGGCAAAGATATACGTAAGCGAGAACCGCCTGTCGGAAGCTAAGTGGTACTACCTGCAAAGTATCCTGATATCTAAACAACAAAACGACCACCAACACACTATCAATAACTTAGTAAGCCTGGCACTGATAAAAGCCGACCTTGGCGACCTTACCCAGGCCCAGCAAGACCTTGCAGAAGCGCGCGACCTTGCACGTAATACAGGCCGTACCGATGACGTTAAGTTAATTGATGCCAAGATCAAATTTGTACAAAGCAACAAGGTTTGGTTGCCAAAATCAGAGCTGCGCTATGCCGAGGCTGTTGATGTTACAGGTAAATCTAAATAATTACCTGTTATTGTAACAATTAGGTAAAATGCGGCATCTATTATAAAACAACCCAAACATTATTGTAATATTGTTATTCAGTATATTAGCGGGACGGCTTGGTGGCTGTCTCTTTTTTTATTGTACAAATTAAAAAAGGCACAAGTATTGATGTTTCACACAGGTACCGACTTAAAGAGTGTAAAAAATATGTTCAAGAAATTATATTTAATGCTTGCATTAGCTACCGCGTTTGCGTGTAATGCAGCACCCGCAAAAGTAAACTACAAACATGCAGGTCCTAATGATTTGCAGCCCGATGAGCAGCAAAGTGTTGTTTTAAAATATGTATACACTCTTGTATCCGATTATAATTATAAGAAGGTACCGTTGAACGATTCGATATCGGCTATTATATATGACCGTTACATCAAAAAGCTTGATGAGAACCACAACTACCTTTTAGCATCAGATATTAAGGAGTTTGACCAGTTTAAAAACACCTTCGACGACGATATTAAAGCAGGGAACCTGGCCAATGTGTTTTACATATTTAACGTATTTCAAAAACGTTATAACGAGTATGTTAACTTTTCGGTAGCGCAGTTGGGTAAAACATTTGATTTTACCCAAAATGAAACCTACACTTACGACCGCGACAAACTGCCCTGGGCAGCATCAGAAACCGACTTGCACAACATTTGGGCGCAACGCGTGAAGTACGATCTGCTTAATCTAAAGCTTACCGGTAAAGATATTGCTGCTAATAAAGAGACTTTAAAGAAACGTTACACCAATATACTTTCGCAATCCAATAAATTATCTAACCAAGATGTTTTCCAGGCATTTATGGATTCGTTTACCGAAGCGATTGACCCGCACACCAATTACTTTAACCCATCTAACGCGGCCAATTTCAATATAGATATGTCTCGTTCGTTAGAAGGTATTGGCGCGTCGTTATTGATGGAAAACGAATACGTAACCATTAAAAACGTAACACCGGGCGGCCCTGCCGATAAAAGTAAACTGGTAAATGCCGACGACCGCATTATCGCTGTCGCACAAGGCAAAACCGGCGAGTTTCAGGATGTTGTTGGCTGGAGGATAGATAACGCCATAGCGCTTATACGTGGCCCTAAAGGCACAACAGTAAGGTTGCAATTATTAGCAAAAGGCGCGGCTCCAACCGCTAAACCAAGGGTGATTGAACTGGTTCGCGAAAAGATTATCTTAAAGGATATTTCGGCACGTAAAGACATCCGCACTTATATGCAAAATGGCAAAGCCGTTAAAATTGGTGTTATTTCTATCCCTGCATTCTATATTGATTTTGCCGATTACAAAGCAGGTAATCCTAACTACAAAAGCACCACCCGCGATGTTAAGCTGATACTGGACACCCTTAAACGCGAAAATGTGGATGGCGTAGTAATAGACCTTCGCCAGAATGGCGGCGGCTCATTAATGGAAGCTGTTGAGCTAACCGGTTTATTCATTAAAACCGGCCCTGTTGTACAGGTACGCGATTCGCGCAACCAGGTAGAGGTTGATAAAGATGAAGACCCTGCTATTGCTTATTCGGGCCCCTTAGCCGTGTTGGTAGACCGCTTTAGTGCTTCGGCATCAGAGATATTCTCGGGTGCTATACAAGATTACGGCCGTGGTTTGATACTGGGCACGCAAACCTATGGTAAAGGCTCGGTTCAAAACGCTATAGATCTGGATAAGGTTATCACCCCATCATTAAAAGATAAATTGTTAGCCGTTGCCGGTAAAACTAAAACTGTTGCTACAGGCAGCCAAAATAAATTTGGGCAATTAAACTTAACTATCGCCAAATTTTACCGCATAAACGGAAGTTCAACCCAACACAAAGGCGTGTTACCTGATATTGATTTCCCTTCTATAATTCCATTAGATAAATACGGTGAAGACACCGAACCATCTGCTATGCCGTTTGATGTAATTGAGAAAAGCGATTACACCCCGGTAGGTAACTTTGCAACTGTGTTGCCGCAGCTTAAAAAATTACATGAAGACCGTATGGCGGCAAGCGTGAGTTACAAGTACTTGTTACAGGACATTGAAGAATCGAAAAAACAAGCAGAAGAAAAAAGCGTGACCCTTAACGAGCAGCAGCTTAAACAACAGCGCGATGCTGATGAGCAAAAAGCGTTTGAGCGCAATAATCTGCGCAGGGTAGCATTAGGCTTGCCGGCACTTAAAAAAGGGCAGGCTAAACCTAAAAACGAGGACCTGGACTTCCTGCAAAAAGAAGCAGGTCAGGTACTAACCGATTACCTTTCTTTAGGCAATAAGTTAACTACCGTAAAATCTGCAGGCACCAATTAACGGCTCTAATGTTTAAATGATATACAGAGGCGCGATAAATATCGCGCCTCTTTTTTTGTGCCTTGGTGTCGCACAATTTGCCGGACTATTAACTCACAGACAATGGCAAACTAAATAAGCCGCTAAAGGTTAATACAGTAACCATGGCTAAACCACTGCTTGAATTTACCGACCGCGGCATTTACTGCGAACAGGGTCGATTTTATATCGACCCCTGGAAACCTGTAGACGATGCCGTAATAACCCATGCCCATGCCGACCATGCTTATTGGGGCCATAAGAACTACCTGGCACATCATCTCTCGCGCGAGGTGATGCGCTATAGGCTTGGCGATATTAATTTACGCACAATTGAATACGGCGAAACTGTAACGAAGCACGGTGTAAGTATTACTATGTACCCGGCGGGCCACGTAATTGGGTCGGCACAGATAAGAGTAGAGTATAAAGGCGTGGTTTGGGTGGTTTCCGGCGATTATAAAACCGACGACGACGGTATCTCTACCCCTTTTGAACCGGTTAAATGCCAACATTTTATATCAGAATGCACCTTCGGGATGCCTATATATTCATGGAAGCCACAGGCTGAGATCTTTACCGATGTAAACAACTGGTGGCGCAGCAATGTAGATAATGGTGTGGCTACCGTTATAGTAGGTTACTCATTAGGCAAGGCACAGCGCATCTTGCAAAATCTCGACCTAAACATCGGCAAGGTGTATACACATGGCGTTATCGAAAACACCAACGAGGCCCTGCGCAGGAACGGTGTTATTTTAAACCCCACTGAACGCATTACTTCCGAGTCTTCTAAAGAAGAGGTTCGTAAAGGTATCATCATTGCGCCGCCATCATCGGTAGGCACGCCATGGATGCGCAAGTTTGGACCATACAGTTTTGGTTATTGCAGCGGCTGGATGGCCATTCGTGGGGCAAAACGCCGCCGTGCTGCCGACAGGGGTTTTATCATGTCTGACCATGCCGACTGGAATGGCCTTGTTAGCGCCATAGATGCCACAGGCTGCGAATGCGTTTACCTCACCCATGGTTCCACAGCATCATTCACAAGATATTTAAATGAGATAGGCTTTAACGCCCGGGAAGTGCATACCCTATATGGGGGCGAGGAAGAAGACACGGAAGCCTCTCCCCAGCCCTCTTCAAAGGAGAGGGAGTCAGAAGATGGGAATGAAAGTATTTCTCAAGTCTCCCCTAATGGGGGAGATTTAGAGGGGGCTAAGGAGGCCAAAGCATGAAAGCATTCGCACAACTCTTCCTCTCTTTAGACGAGACCAACAAAACCAACGAAAAAGTTAAGGTACTTAAGGATTATTTTATCAATGTGCCCGATACGGATAAAATGCACATGCTCGCCCTGTTCACAGGGAGGCGGCCAAAAAGGCCGATCAATTCAACGCTTATTCGTAACTGGGCTATTGAGGCATCAAACATCCCTGCCTGGCTGTTCGAAGAAAGTTATCATGTGGTGGGCGATCTGGCCGAAACAATGTCGTTACTGATGCCCGAAAGTCAAAGCAGTAGCAACAAAACTTTAACAGAATGGATTGCCGAGATCAACGCCGTTGGCAGCAAAACAGAGGAAGAAAAGAAGTTATGGCTGATAGAATCGTGGGCGATGCTGGACAGGCAGGAACGCTTTGTATTTAATAAGATCCTAACCGGTAGTTTCCGTATTGGTGTGTCCAATAACTTGGTGGTAAAAGCCCTGGCGGATATCACCGGGATAGAAGCCCCTGCACTTACCCACCGTATTATGGGCAACTGGATGCCTGAAAATTACACTTACGATCAATTGGTACAAGAGCAAAACGCGGCAGATAATATCTCCCGCCCCTATCCCTTCTTTTTGGCTTACCCTATACAGGAAACTTCGGAGAAAAGAAAGTCGGCAGAGGATGTAGGCAATGCGCTCGGCGAAGCAAAAGATTGGCAGGCCGAATGGAAATGGGACGGCATCCGCGCGCAAATGATCAAACGCGGCGGCCAGATCTTCATCTGGAGCCGGGGTGAAGACCTGGCTACCGAGAAATTCCCTGAACTGCACCCCTTTTTGAATGCCCTGCCGGATGGGACTGTACTGGATGGCGAGATCCTGAGTTTTCAAAACGGTTTGCCTATGTCGTTCAGCGTATTGCAAACCCGCATTGGTCGCAAAAACCTGAGTAAAAAAATATTGGCCGATAGCCCGGTGGCGACTATCGTTTACGATTGCCTGGAATACGCCGGCGAGGATATCCGTTATAAAACACAATCGGAACGGCGGGAGATACTGGAAAAGCTACAGGCTGCAACAGAGTTCCCGGAAGTGTTCCGCATTTCATCACTCATTAATTTTGATAGCTGGGAAGAATTGGAAACCACCCGCGAACAATCGCGCGCCATGGTAGCCGAAGGCATTATGCTGAAACGTAAGAGTGCTACCTACCAGGTTGGCCGCCGGCGCGGCGACTGGTGGAAATGGAAGATAGACCCATTATCTGTAGATGCCGTAATGATCTACGCACAGAAAGGGCACGGCCGCCGCGCCGACTTGTACACCGATTATACCTTTGCTGTTTGGGATGGTGATAAACTGGTGCCTTTTGCCAAAGCCTATAGTGGCTTAACGGATGCCGAGATCAATAAAGTAGATTATTTTGTGAAGCGCAATACATTAGAAAAATTTGGCCCCGTGCGCACCGTAAAACCCGAATTGGTTTTTGAGATCGGTTTTGAAGGAATCAACAGATCCACCCGCCATAAATCGGGCATCGCCCTGCGCTTCCCAAGGATACTAAGATGGCGGCATGATAAGCCAAAAGAAGAAGCAGATACGCTGGAAAGTTTAAAGGATCTGTTGGGAGAGCATGGCGGGTAATATCTTTACCTATTCGTCATTGCTGACGGTTTAGGAATTATCTATCAGCAAACTCTCTCCAAACTTTTGCGACACGGTTTTATGCTCATTACCGTTGATGCTGATCACCAATGAGCCATCAAAACTTATCTTCTCTATCAGTTGAATTTTTGTGCCAATGTTAATGTCCAGCTTTTGCAGGTATTGTAAAAACTGGCTTGTGGTATCTTTTACGGCTACCACCCGGCACATGCCACCGGCTTTAACATCTGCCAGAGTGGTAGAAAAACGCTTGGCCATTTTGCCGTTGGCCTTGGGTATAGGGTCGCCATGCGGGTCATACTCCGGGAAACCCAGGAACTTATCGAGCCTGTCGGCAAGCGTGGCATCTTTAATATGCTCCAGTTCTTCAGCAATATCGTGTATCTCGTCCCAATGGTAACCTAATTTTTCTAATAAAAACACTTCCCAAAGGCGGTGGCGGCGCACAATAAGCGTAGCGTCCTTTTGCCCTTGAGCGGTTAACTCCACCCCCTTCTTTTTATCATAAGCTATTAGTTGCTTATCAGTAAGCTTACGTATCATATCCACAACAGACGCCGGGTTATTCCCAAGCGACTCGGCAATGGCGGTGGGTGTTATCTTTTGGCCCTTATCCTGCCAAAGGCGATAAATACATTTCAGGTAATTTTCTTCGGAGAGCGTGTGCATACAATTTATTGGGTTATACAAACATAAACAAAAAGCTTTGGTTATAAACAAAATTAGACAAGACTAACTTTATTTAATAGATTAATAAAATAATTTATATACGTTTGTTCAAAATATCTATGCGTCATACACTAATAATTATATTGACACTTGCTACACTCACAGTATCGGCCCAAAAAAACTCGCTGAAAGGGACTGTTAAGGTTAACAACATACCATTAGCCTATGCTACCGTTGCGCTTAGCGGTACAAAACACGGCACAACTACCAATGATAAGGGATTTTACGAACTCAAAAATATAGCGCCTGGCGAATACACGGTGCTTTTTAGCAGTGTTGGGTATTATACCGAACGGATAAAAGTGACCATATCTAACGGAGCCATTACTACTCTGCATGCCGAACTAAAGGAAGGCAATTCAAAACTGAACGAGGTAGTGGTAACCGGCGTTTCGCGTGCTACAGAACTGCGCAGCAACCCGGTACCTATTGTGGTACTCAGCAAAAAAGAGATAGACCAGCATGTCAACAATAATATCATAGATGCTATTGTAAAAGGCATCCCGGGCGTTACGGCTGTTACTACGGGGCCAAACATTTCCAAGCCGTTCATTCGCGGCCTGGGCTACAACCGCGTACTTACCTTATATGATGGTATCCGTCAGGAGGGCCAGCAATGGGGCGACGAGCATGGTATTGAGGTTGACCAGTATGGTATTGCCCGGGCCGAGGTTATTAAGGGCCCCGCAAGTTTAACCTATGGGTCTGATGCGCTGGCCGGGGTTATTAACCTGATACCTTACATCCCTAACGGGCAGGACGGCAAACTGAATGGCGATATTATTACTGATTACCATACCAATAATGGGCTTATAGGTTCGTCGCTTGGCCTGTCTTATAAAAAACACGATTGGAAATACGCTTTTCGGGCTACTGGTAAGATGGCTCATAATTATCAGAATAAAGTGGATGGTTACGTTTATAACTCGGCTTTTCAGGAATACATCCTGTCGGGAATGGCGCGGGTTGATAAAAAATGGGGCTACTCGCAATTTGCCGTAACAACCTATAACAACAAACAAGAGATTCCCGATGGTAGCCGCGATTCGCTTACCCGCGGGTTTACCGTGCAGGTAGCCGAAGGGGTAAACGATGATATTAAGAGTCGCCCTTTTGCCCCGCAAAAATGGCTGACATCTTATGGCGTAACACCGCTGCACCAGCATATACAGCATTACCGCGTTTACAATAAAACCGAAATTAAGCTGGGCGAAGGAATTTTTGCTTCGGCGCTTGGATGGCAGCAGAGTGTAAGGCGCGAATATAACCACCCAACGCAACCGGGCCAAGCGGGCTTATACGTTACTTTAAACACCCTGAATTACGATTTAAGATACAGCCCCAAAGTAATTAACGGATGGGAAACTTCATTTGGGGTAAATGGCATTGCGCAAACTAACCGCAGTAAGGATGCTACCGATTTCCCGATACCCGATTATAACCTGTTTGATATTGGCAGTTTCCTTTTCATAAAAAAGAGCGTTGGCAAAGCCGATATTTCGGGCGGTATAAGGTACGATACCCGCAATATCAATTGGGGCGATTTTTATGTGGGTGCTAATCCCGTAAACGGGTTTGAACAAAAGGTTAAAGCAAATACCCCGGGTGGTAAACTACAGTTTCCCGGTTTTAAACACACCTATCATGGTATATCTGGTAGCTTAGGCCTCACCTATAACGTGAGCGAACGGGTGCTGCTAAAAGCCAATATAGCGCGTGGCTACCGTGCGCCAAACATTACCGAAATTGGCAGTAACGGCCTGGACCCCGGCGCGCATATTGTTTACCTGGGCAACCGCACCTTTAAGCCGGAGTTTAGCTTACAGGAAGACCTGGGCTTTATTGCCTACCTTAAAGACGCAGACCTGATGCTCGAAGTTTTCAATAACCAGATCTCCAACTACATTTATCAATCGCGGTTAGATGATGCAAACGGCAACCCGGTGATTATTGTTCCCGGCAATACTACTTACCAGTACCAGCAAAGTAAAGCAAGGTTATACGGTGCCGAGTTTACCTTTAACCTGCATCCGCATAACGCTAAGTGGTTCGAACTGAATAATAGCGCGGCTTATGTAATAGGGCTCAACCAAAACGAGAAACTAATAGCGCAAAGTAACGGGGCCGCCAAAGACCTGCCATTTATCCCGCCGCTGCATGTACGGAGTGAAGTGAAGCTAAAATTGCAGGGCACTTATGGCATATTCTCTAAAGTTTATTTCCGTGCCGAGGCAGATGCGTATGCAACCCAAAACAAATATTACGCTTTAAATGATACCGAAACACTAACACCGGGATATACCCTAATTAATGCAGGTATTGGCTCTACATTAAAAGCAAAATCTGGCAAAACCATCTGCGAGGTATTTTTACAAGCCGATAACCTGTTTGATGTTGCCTATCAATCTAACCTAAACCGATTAAAGTATTTCGAGTATTATAATGCATCTCCCGATGGCCGAAGCGGAATTTACAATATCGGAAGGAATTTGAGTTTTAAGGTGATTGTGCCGTTTTAATATTACATCAGTCCTTGTGTCATTTCGAACGAGGTACGAGGAGAAATCTTGTTAGATCGGCACTGCCGTAATGCTTATCTAACAGGATTTCTCACTATCGTTTCGAAATGACAGGTAGTAATAGTTGAAAAATATCCGTTTGATTTCTCCCTAAAGAGTGCCAACTTCGCATTTCCCGGTAATCATCATCGGTGAAATCAATTTTTAATCTGTGGAATCTACAAGTCATAATATTAAAATAGCGCAGGAGTTGTCTGTTGGCAGCAAGCAGGTAAGCGCAACCATAGCCCTGCTTGATGAGGGCGCTACCGTTCCCTTCATTTCACGTTACCGTAAAGAGGTTACCGGTAGTTTAGATGAGGTGCAGGTGGCCGCCATTCGCGACCGTGTGTTGCAACTGCGCGAGTTGGATAAACGCCGCGAGGCCATCATAAAATCACTTACCGATTTAGGAAAACTAACTCCGGAGTTAGAGAAACAGGTGAATGCCGCCGAAACCATGGTGCAACTGGAAGACATCTACCTGCCCTACCGCCCTAAACGTAAAACACGCGCAACTGCTGCCCGCGAAAAAGGACTACAGCCATTGGCAGATATGATCCTCGCACAAAAAAGCATCGACCCGGAGCTGGAAGCAACGAATTTTATTGATGATGAAAAAGGCGTTGCCAGCATAGAGGAGGCTTTGGCAGGCGCCCGCGACATTATTGCCGAGTACATCAGCGAGCATGCCGAAACACGCGCGAAAATGCGTGAATTATTTACGGAAAAAGGTGTTTTTGAGTCCAGGGTAGCGCCGGGCAAAGAGGAAGAAGGCATCAAATACAAAGATTATTTTGAGTGGACAGAACCCGTTAAATCAGCACCATCACACCGCATACTGGCCATGCGCCGCGGCGAAAAAGAAGAAATACTTTACCTGGATATAAAGCCCGCCGAAGAGGATGCTATAGCTTTACTGGAGCGCGAATTTATCACATCACGCAATGCCGCGGCTACACAAGTTGGCCTTGCCATTGCCGATGGTTACAAGCGTTTGTTGAAACCATCTATGGAAACAGAAATTCGCCTGTTAACCAAAAAGAAGGCCGATGAGGAAGCCATCCGTGTATTTGCCGAAAACGCGCGACAATTGCTGTTAGGCGCACCGCTTGGCCAAAAACGCATAATGGCTATCGATCCGGGTTTCCGCACGGGTTGTAAATTGGTTTGTTTGGATGAGCAGGGTAAGCTATTAGAAAATACCGCTATTTATCCGCACACCGGCGCAGGCCAGGCCAAAGAGGCCGAAAAAACCGTGCAACATTTATTTGAACGCTATAATATTGAGGCAATTGCTATCGGTAATGGCACCGCCGGCCGCGAAACAGAGTTGTTCGTACGCAACCTGAACCTGCCGGGCGCAACCATTGTAATGGTTAACGAGAGTGGGGCATCGATATACTCAGCATCCGAAGTGGCACGCGAGGAATTTCCGGATAAGGACATTACCGTTAGAGGGGCTGTATCAATCGGTCGCCGTTTGATGGACCCGCTGGCTGAGTTGGTGAAGATAGACCCAAAATCTATTGGCGTGGGCCAATACCAGCACGATGTGGACCAGAATAAGCTGCAAACTTCGCTGGATGATACGGTGATAAGCTGCGTGAATGCGGTTGGTGTAGAACTTAACACGGCATCGAAACAAATCCTCGCTTATGTATCGGGCCTTGGCCCACAGTTAGCGCAGAATATAGTTGAATACCGTAACCAGAACGGCGCCTTTAAACGCCGCGATCAGTTAAAGAAAGTTGCCCGCCTGGGCGATAAAGCCTACGAGCAGGCTGCAGGTTTCTTACGCATCCGTGAAGCAGAAAACCCGCTGGATAGCAGCTCGGTACATCCCGAGCGTTACGCTTTAGTTGAACAAATGGCAAAAGACCTGAAATGCAGCGTGCAGGATCTGATGCGTGATAGCAACCTGCGCAAATCCATCCCGTTACAAAAATATATATCTGATACAGTAGGCTTGCCTACCCTTAATGATATTATGGCGGAACTTGCCAAACCGGGCCGCGACCCGCGCGAGCAATTCGAAGCATTTAGCTTTACCGACGGTGTTAACGCTATAGGCGATCTTAAGGTAGGCATGAAGTTGCCGGGCATTGTTACAAACATTACCAACTTTGGCGCCTTTGTAGATATTGGCGTTCACCAGGATGGATTGGTGCATTTAAGCCAGATAACCAACCGTTTTATTAAAGACCCTAACGAGGTCTTAAAAGTGCACCAAAAGGTAGAAGTTACCGTTACTGATGTTGATGTTAGCCGCAAACGCATTGCCCTAAGCATGAAGGAGAACGAAAAGCGGGAAACGCCTGCGCCAAGGCATCAATCACATAAGCCCGTTCAAAAAAACTTTGCACCTAAGCCAAAACCCGCTCCCGAACCCGAAATGGATATGATGAGCAAACTGGCCGCGTTGAAAAATAAGTTTAAGTAACCAGGCACATCTTATTGCGAACTATATGTGGCAATCTCGTGGCATGAAAATCGCCTATGCATCACTACGAGATTGCCGCGTCGCTATCGCTCCTCGCAATGACACATAAAAATGCTATCCCTTTTTTGTTGACATTTCTTTAACACCCTTTGCGCTTTTGGCGGCTTTCTTACTCCGCATTTTTAAGTTCAGCATCTCTACCAAAATAGAGAATGCCATTGCAAAATAAATATATCCTTTAGGTATGTGCTGCTCAAATGCCTCGGCTAATAGTGATACACCTATCAGCAGCAGGAATGATAGCGCAAGCATTTTTACAGTGGGGTGCTTGTTCACAAATGCGGCCACACCACTTGATGCCCACATCATAATTCCTACTGCAACTACTACTGCAGCTATCATGATCTCTACATGCTGGGCCATACCCACGGCGGTAATAACCGAATCTAAAGAGAAAACAATATCCAACAACATGATCTGGACGATGGTTCCCCAGAAAGAATGTGGCTTAACATTTTCAGCACCATCTTCATCGCCCTCAATTTTATGGTGGATCTCGGCGGTGCTTTTATAGATCAAGAATAAGCCCCCGATAATCAATATCAGGTCGCGGCCGGAAATAGCCAATTTTTCTACCCATTCGGGGTCGGTAGCGCCAACAATGCCTGCCAGGCTAAATAAAGGCGCAGTAAGTTTCATTACCCAAGTAATGGTAAGCAATAATAAAATACGGGTGATCATGGCCATACCCAACCCTAGTTTGCGGCCTTTTTCCTGTTGATTTGCGGGTAGTTTGTCGGATAATATCGATATGAAGATCACATTATCGATACCCAAAACAATTTCTAATACGGTAAGTGTGATAAGCGATACCCACGCTTCCGGGTCAGTTAAAATTTCCATGCAGGTTTATTGTATGCCCTAAAAATAGCAAAAGCCCTGCCGTTTAGAGCAGAGCCCTTACATTTATATTAGATACAATAGTTTTTCTAATTAAAGCGCACCTCGGTATAGCTCGAATTGATGGCGATTTTTCCATCACTATTATTTTTCCCGATATAGCCTTTGTAAATTTTTGTAGATGACCAGCCCCTATCTTCAACAGATGGTGTTTTGGCTGTTACTTTTATATTGTCATCATTGTAATTAAAACTACCCAGTTTAGTTACTACATCGAAGTTATAATTATCAGCACCTTTAAAATCAACCTTTACTTTCGTATAGGATGCATTAATGCTTAGGTCCTTTACCGATTTGTCTATAGTAGATATACTGATTCCGTCACCATATTTAACGCGGAAAATTGATGAATTCTTTAGTTTGTCAACATTTACAGATGAAAACGACACATCACCTTCAACGTTATTAAGCACACCGATCTTCATTTTTCCATAAGCTACCCTAAACTTTCCACCATTAAGTATGGCAATCGATGAGGTTTTATCCTGAGTATATTTTATCTGTATGTCGTTTTGGGTATTAGTAAGCTGTTGGGCTATTAAGTTGCCAAAGTTTAGTCTTATTGTTACTTTACCGCTTAAATTAGGTAAGACAATATCTTCATACCTGTTAGTAATATCAATCGCATTGCCTGCCGGCATATAAACGGTGTAGTTTACTTCCATATGGTTATCTCCATTGCTACCATTGTTACGTGCAAGATTGGTTTTGAATGACACAACAGAACCTACTTTACTATCGCTGATGCTTGAATTGTTGATCATATTGTTTACATATTCTTCATCGTCGGCGCCAAACTTCATTTGCACATCAACCTTAAATTCCTTTTTTGCCCAGGTATTTACTACCACCTTACCAAAGCTGTTGCTAATTTGTAAAACATCATTAGCATCTGCACTATAGCTTTTGCTGTAGTTCTTTACCTTTTCGGTAACCTGGCCATTGGCAAGTTTCTCTTTATAGTTGTCGCTGTTATAGCTTATGTCATTAAAGTTCTTGAACGATTCGGAAAAGTCGGGGGCCATTTCCTTAAAGCTGCCAGCGAAATTCTTACCAAAATCTTTGAAGTTGGCGCTAAAATTCTTGTCAAAATCTTTAAAACTTTCCTTAAATGTTTTATCGAACCCCTTAAAACTCTCACCAAAGTTCTTATCAAAATCTTTAAAAGCGAAGGCCATATCCTTATCGGCTTTAAAGCTCTTCTGCTTCATCTTTATTTTAAGATCGCGCATCTTCACTTTAAGGTCGGCTATTTTTTTGTTAAAGTTTTTCCTATCAAACTTCGGTGTTGTTACTTCCGGCGCTTGGGGTGGCGCAGGCGGTTGTACAGGCGTTTCCTGTGCAAAGGCAGCTGTGCCAATTGCTACTACTGCAATAGCGGTAAGTAGCCCGTTAAATATCTTTATTTTCAATTTCATGATCCTTTTTACTTTGATTAAACTGTTCAATAACATTCAGTTGCTGATTAAGTACCTCGGTTTGTATTTGCAAGTTCCGGATCATTGCACGTAAAACACGTTCCCGATTAGGGCTGGTCGCTAAATCAATATTTAATTTTTTGTAGCTGGCGTCCATTTTTAATAGTTCCGCGTTAAACTCGTTATATAACTGCGGGTCAAATTTGGCTACCAGTTTCAGGCGGGTGCGCTTGCTCTCTATCATTGAGGCATAGTGCACCTGCTGTTTAGCGTAAGTGGGGCTAATATCGGCCAGGTTTATACCTGCCGGTTTTTGATTTTTTAAATACAGGCCAAATCCTAAACCCATTACCACAATTACCGATGCGGCTACTTTTAGCACAAAACCCAACGAAAAGGTTTTTGCTTCGCGCTTTTTTGTCTGCATCTGTTTCTCCTCGTCCCATGCATCAAGCTCCATCGCAATGTTGTTCCAGATATCGGCACGTGGCTCCAGGTCGTCAAACTCCCCCCTGTTGTTCGTCATAAAATCTTCTAACCGCTTGCTCATTTTTTAATTCCTTTCCTTGTTAATATGTCGCTCAGTTTTCTTTTAGCTCTCAAAAACTGTGTTCTTGATGTGTTTTCTGTTATGTTAAGCACCTGTCCAATCTCTTCGTGGTCGTACCCCTCTAATAAATAAAGCGATAGTACTACGCGGTAGCCTTCGGGCAGCTCTTTCATAGCTTCTTTAACCTGTGCTGCCTGGTACTGTACGTCTTCATCATCCCAGGGTTCTTCGTCGGGCACATTATCCAGGTGGCCGTCTTCAACCTCAACAAACTCTAACCTGCGTTTGCGTAACAGGTTTATAGAGCGGTGCACAACAATTTGTTTAAGCCACAACCCAAAGGTGGTTTCCTGCCTAAAATCCTTCAGCTTATGAAAAGCGTCGGTAAACGATTCCTGCAAAACATCTTCAGCCTCGGCAATGTTGCCCACTATCCTGAAAGCGACGTTCAACATCGCTTTTGCGTATAGCTTATACAACTCATAACAGGCCTTTTTACTGCCCTGCTTGCACTCAACCACAAGGTTGTAATGTTTATCTACGTATACGGCTTCCAAATTATTGACAGGTTTCAGGTTAAATGACGCAGGGCATTTAGTAACGTTGCATGAGGAGGATAAAAAAGATTGTCTGAACTCGAATTTTTCGAATTAAATAAATTTGCGGGATTTTATTAATTACAAAAATCCATTTAATCCTGACTCAAATACCTATCTATCACCTCTACAGCCTTTTCGTACCTGTCATCGCCCGTGCCGGAGATAGTTACGTAATTGGCATTAAGGGCTTTTAACTCGGTATGCCATACCTGCATAAAATGTTCGCGCATGTGGGGGAAATCGCGCAGGGGGTCGTCCTGCCAGGGGAGATCGATATCTAACAGCAGGTACAGATCGTAAGGGTGCTTTGGCAGCTCATCTATCACTTCCTGTGGCGCTTTGCCAAACATCTCATCGCTCCATACCTTTACCGTAATAAATGTAGTATCGCAGATCAAGATCTTACTTGCCTTTGGTAATATTTCTGCTTCCAATGCAAGCTGTCCATAAAACATATTTATTTCGTCCTGCCAGGTAGGGGGCTCGGTTAGCTTAGCACAGTAGTCACGTGCATATTCGGGTACCCAAACCGTGTTATAATGCTTTGCCAAAAATGCCGACATGGTTGACTTACCCGTTGATTCGGGACCAACAACTGCTATCTTGATGATATTGGGATAAGAATTTTCGGGTTTACTCATTATGTATATTAAAAAAGTTGCCTTTTATATTCCCTACGCCAATCCCTGTAACCAAGTGCAGCTATAATAATTAATATAAAAAACATAAATGCTGTTACCTGTAAGTCCTTTTTAAAATAGATAACAGTATAAATAATATCAACAAAAACCCATATCAACCAGTTCTGCAAAATTTTACGGGTCAGGAAAAACTGAGCAACAAAACTACAGGCAGTGCAAAAGCTATCGATATAAGGATAAGCCGGTGGACGATAATTAAGTTTTTGGGTGAAAGTAATTAATGTATAGCCTAAAGCGGGGGTTAATATCATTACAAAAAGCGATGCGTAAAGCATTTGTTTTGTAGTGATGGACACGATTGGCGTTTTATCCTCAACCTTTGGATGTTTGCTCCAGTTATACCAGCCATACATACTGGTAAGGCATAAATAAACATATTGCAGCATATCTGCATACAGCGCCGCCTTATGGTAAATATAGATGTAAAGCGCTGTACTGATTATGGCTATTGGCCAGTTTAGGATATTGTTTTTTGCCGCCAAATACACACATGCAAGCCCAGTAATAACCCCTGTAAGCTCTTGCCAGGTTTGATGCTGCCACCAATCTTGCAGGGTGTAGATGATTTGCATGTGGTAAATATACTAAGCCCCCTCTAAATCTCCCCCGAAAGGGGAGACTTTATTAATTTCCAACTTCACCCCAAACCCCTCTACGGGGCGAGAGGGGCTTAAGGAAAAAACTCTCCCCTTTTGGCGAGTTTTAAGAGAGATTACCAGATCTTCACCCGCTTATCCGGATCAAGCCACATTTTATCGCCTTTTTTAACGCCGAACGCCTCATAAAACTCGGGGACATCACTAAACGGTCCGTTTACTCTCAAGAATCGCGGCGAGTGTACATCAGTTATGATCTGGTTAGATAAAGCCTCGGCCCTATCGTGCCCAAGCCAACCCAGGGCATACCCCAAAAAGTAACGCTGTACAGGCGTAAGGCCATTTATGGGTTTACCCTCTTTATACTGCTTTGTCTTTTTAAAAGCGTCCAGCCCTATAACTACGCCGCCAAGGTCGGCAATATTTTCGCCAAGGGTAGCTTTACCGTTTATATATTTATCGCCTACCTTGTAGCCGCTAAACTGCTTTGCCAGCATATCTGCACGTTGTGCAAACTTAGCCGAATCCTGCGGTGTCCACCAGGCTTTAAGGTTACCTTTCTCGTCGTACTGGCGGCCCTGGTCGTCAAAACCATGGGTAATTTCGTGGCCAATTGTTGATGCCGCGCCGTAGCCATACACAACGGCATCATCTATCTTTTCATCTAATGTACCCGGCACCATAAATATGGCAGCAGGTAATACAATTTCGTTGTTTGATGGGTTATAATATGCATTATATGTTTGTGGTGTCATCCCCCACTCGGTACGGTCTACCGGTTTACCCAATTTATTGGCGTTAAACTTACGATCGAACCGGGCGCTGTTCATAATATTTTGCACGTACTGGTTCTTATTGATCTCTAAGCCCGAATAATCTCTCCAATGATCGGGAAAACCAACTTTAGGATAAACTTTTTCCAGCTTTTGATACGCGCGTTTTTTTGTTTCGGCGCTCATCCAATCCAGCCTCTCAATATGCTCTTTAAACGAACTGCGTACCGCTTCTACCATATCCTCATATCGTTTTTTGGTAGCCTCGGGGAAGTATTCTTTTACAAAAATTTGCCCCAGCACCTCGCCCATTACGTCCTCTTCAATATCCAACACGCGTTTCCAGCGGGGTAATTGTTCTTTACGGCCTGATATTACAGTACCATAAAACCTAAAG
Source organism: Mucilaginibacter lutimaris (assembly GCF_042676625.1). Lineage (NCBI taxonomy): Bacteria > Pseudomonadati > Bacteroidota > Sphingobacteriia > Sphingobacteriales > Sphingobacteriaceae > Mucilaginibacter > Mucilaginibacter lutimaris. Next base: position 522,318 of record NZ_JBHTIA010000012.1, on the reverse strand, counting down.
TTTTCGTCGGCGACGGCTTTGTTCAGGTAAGGGCTAAACTCGCTAAGCAGGTTTTTGCGCAGGTAGTTTTTCCAATCATCAATACTAAATTTTGTTAGCGCGGTATTTACGGCGCGCAGGTATTCAGGTTGCCCAACAATAACAGTATCTACGTTTTTGTAATACATATCATTAAAGGTGGCTCTCCAATTTAACAGCGGCGCAAGTTTGTTTGCACCATCTACAGCCATCTTATTGTAATTGTGATACGGGTCGCGCAGGTCTTCCAATGTACGAGAGCTATCGGCCAAAAACTTTTCTAAGGCATAAGTTTTTTGCGCCGCTGTTTTTGCAGCATCATCATTATTACCTAAAAATTTAAACAGGGCGGGCAAGTGCTTTTGCTGATAATCGTTACGAACGGCTGTAGTATGCTCGTCTGTTTTATAATAATAATCGCGGTTAGGCAGGCCAATACCCGATTGCGACAACTGCATAACTATTTTTTCGCTGTTACGATCATCCTGCCCGGCGTAAGTAGCTATAGGGTTTCTTACGCCAATGGTTACTAGGTTAGCAAATTCGGCAACCAGGCCTTTCACATCTGTTATAGCATCAATCCGGGACAATTCACCCTTAAGCGGTGCAAGCCCTAATTTTTCAATGTTTACAGTATCCATACCACTGTAATAAAAATCGCCTATTTTTTGGGTATTGGTACCTTTGGCAGCATTTGCTTTAACGGCATCTTTATTAATCTTCAGCATTTTGTTCCGGAGGTCTTCCTGCACCAGGTTAAAAATACTCCAGGATGAATATGCCGCAGGTATGGGGTTCTTTTTTAACCATGCGCCATTAGCATATTTAAAAAAATCGTCGCCCGGTTTTACGCCCTTGTCGATATTATTGATCAATACATCGTGCTCGGCGTAAAATTTATTTTTATCCTGGCAGGCGGTTAAAAGCATCGCTCCTATTGCAAATGCAGAAACGGCCATTAGTGTGTTATTTTTTATAGTCATTTTAATAAATTGTCTGAAAATAAATACAGCATGTGTATAGAAAAACAGAATGGAATAATTTTCTGTACACTGCTTTTACAGTAAATTTTCCTAAAAATGAGGTTATTGAATCGCTAAAGCAAAATATAATTAATTTTTTTTCACTATTACATAATCACGTAGTTCTACTTGGTTTTAAGTTATAATTAAAGATGTTCAAACTTCTTTAATTGCTGTAACATCCTAATTATCAACATAAATTAAAATTAACTACAATTTCGGTAGATTTAATTAAAGCGACATTTAGTCTGTTTTATCATTTTTAACGGCCTGCACCATTTAATTATTTACCCTTATTAAAAATTATGGCTTAGCTTTTGTTAAAATCTAAACGGTCCTGCATACATCTTGAAAAATATATCATCTACCTATGAAAAATTTTCAATTTGTTAATAAGGTTTAAGTGAATTCTCAGTTGCCCAAGTTGAGATGAATATGTTCTTTTATTTTGGGTTTAATCAATAGTTTAAATTAATTAGGGGAAAAGGGAGCTTCAAAAGAGCTCTCTTTTTTTGTGTTCACATTTTTACTATGCACGCATAGCATTAACTGAAATTTGTTATACATTTACATTATGCATTTTGAACTAACCGAAGAACACTTAATGATACGCCAGGCGGCGCGCGACTTTGCTCAAACCGAACTTAAGCCCGGCGTAATAGAAAGAGACGAACACCAGAAATTCCCGACCGAGCAAATTAAAAAGCTGGGCGAACTTGGCTTTTTAGGGATGATGGTATCGCCCCAATATGGCGGCAGCGGAATGGATGCCATATCCTATTCAATTGTAATGGAAGAACTATCTAAGGTTGATGCATCAACTTCGGTAGTAGTGTCGGTTAATAATTCGTTGGTTTGTTACGGGCTGGAGAAATACGGTAACGAAGCACAGAAACAAAAATATTTGATACCGTTGGCACAAGGCCAGGTTATAGGTGCATTTTGCCTGAGCGAGCCTGAGGCCGGGTCTGACGCTACATCGCAGCATACTACTGCCATAGATATGGGCGACCATTACCTGCTTAACGGCACCAAAAACTGGATCACTAACGGTAGCACGGCATCAACGTATATTGTAATGGCCCAAACCGATGCCAGCAAAAAACACCGCGGTATTAATGCGCTGATAGTAGAAAAGGGCATGGAAGGCTTTACCATTGGTAATAAAGAGAACAAATTGGGCATACGCGGCTCTGATACACATTCGCTGATGTTTACCGATGTAAAAGTGCCTAAAGAGAACCGCATAGGCGAAGAGGGCTTCGGCTTTAAATTCGCGATGACCACATTAGAAGGCGGCCGTATCGGCATTGCATCGCAGGCGCTGGGTATTGCTGCAGGTGCATATGAGCTATCGGTACAATACGCCAAAGAGCGCAAAGCTTTCGGTAAAACGCTGGCTGACTTGCAGGCCATTCAGTTCAAACTGGCCGATATGGCCACAGAGATAGAAGCGGCAAGGCTACTTTGTTATCGTGCCGCATGGCTAAAAGATAACGGCCTGCCTTATGCACAGGCGGCATCAATGGCAAAACTTTTTGCCTCAGAAACTGCCATGCGCACCACTGTAGAAGCTGTACAAATACACGGCGGATATGGTTTTGTAAAAGAATATCATGTTGAGCGATTGATGCGCGACGCTAAAATTACACAGATCTACGAGGGTACTTCAGAAATTCAGCGCATTGTCATATCACGCGAAGTGTTGAAATAGTTGGCTACATTTATTACTTTTGACAAAGTATATAGATTTAGTAGACTATTTTTACAAATGATAAAAAAGATCTTATTCGGCGCGGTATTCGTTGCCGCGCTTACTCAAATAACTATAGCACAAAGCACACTTAAAACAGGTATGTGGCGTGGTGCTTTAATAACAAAATCAGCCAATCAAATCCCCTTTAATTTTGAGGTTAGTAGTACCAACGGCGAACAGCAACTGGCCATAATAAACGCAACCGAGCATTTTAAGGTAACCGATGTTATAGCCAAAGGCGACTCTGTATTCATAAAAATGCCGCTATTCGATTCGGAGTTTAGGTTAAAGCAAAGTGGCGGCAACTTATCAGGCCAATATATAAGGCACTTAGGCGACCGTGATGTACCCATGGATTTTACCGCTACGGCTGGCATACCTTGGCGCTTTTTTAAAATTCCTGCAAAAACAAACTATAATGTTACCGGCCGCTGGTCGGCAGTTTTTGGTGAAGGTAATGACCGGGATACCACCGTGGGCGAGTTTAAACAAACCGGCCAAAAAGTTACAGGCACTTTTCTTACTACAACCGGCGATTACCGCTTTTTAGAAGGCTCAGTTAGCGGCGATAGCCTTTACCTCTCATGCTTTGATGGCGGCCACGCGTTCCTGTTTACCGCAAAAGTTTCTGATAACAATACTTTAACCGGGGGCAAATTCTTTTCGGGCCTAAGCGGTAAAGATGTATGGACGGCGGTACGCAATGAGAACGCCAAACTGCCCGACGCTTATTCCCTATCGGCATTAAAGCCCGGCTACAAAAAACTTGACTTTACGTTTAAAGATCTTAACGGCAAACCGGTATCCCTTACCGATGCAAGGTTTAAAAATAAGGTAGTGATCGTACAGATCATGGGATCGTGGTGCCCGAACTGTATGGATGAAACGGCCTACATGGTAAACTACTATAAAAAATACCAACCACGCGGCGTTGAGGTAATTGGCCTGGCCTATGAGCGCACCACCGATTTTTCAAAATCGCAAAAAGCATTAGCGCAATTAAAGAACAGGTTTGAAATTAAATACCCAATATTAATTACCGGCTATACCAGCAACAAAGTAGAAACCGCCAAAAGCCTGCCCGCTTTAACCAAGGTTGTAGGTTTTCCTACAACTATTATTATTGATAAAAAGGGGGATGTGCGCAAGATCCACACCGGTTTTAGCGGACCTGGTACAGGCGAATATTATACTGAATTTATTAGTGAGTTTGAGAAATTAACGGATGACCTGCTTGGGGAAAAGTAAGAAGACTTTCGCGTAACGAGTTTCACTCACCCGCTCATTGCTTCGCTCGACCCTCTCTTCGCTTCACGAAAAGAGGGTTTTTCCTTTTCCTCTTTGCGTGATATGAAGGGATGACAAGCGTATTTACGGGTTCAAAAACAATCCCTCACTCACTTTAGGTATAATTTCCTTTTCCAGCGCGGTATCAAATAATAGTTTAACAGCTTTTTTACCTTCTTCTCCAAGGTCTATCGAAAATTTGTTTACGTATAGATCTATGTGTTTGTACATCACCTCTTCGCTCATTTCTTGCGCGTGTGAACGGATGTACTCCAGTCCTGATTTGGGGTTGGCAAAGGCAAACTCTACCGACCGTTTGATAACACGGTTTATTTTATGCTGAACATCTAAAGGCAAATTGCGGTTGGCAACAATGCCTCCCAACGGTATAGCACAGCCTGTTCGTTTTTCCCAGTAATCTCCAAGGTCAAGAATTTTGTGCAGCCCCTTATCCTGGTAGGTAAAGCGGTTCTCGTGGATAATGAGGCCAACATCTACACGGCCATCCAAAACAGCATTCTCAATATCCGAGAAAACAAGTTCCTGCTTATTAATTGCATCCGGGTAAGCCAGGCTTAATAAAAAATTGGCCGTAGTATATTTCCCCGGCATTGCTATTTTAAGGGATGTATCGCCGGCCCCAAGTCGTGCTTTTAAACCGTCTGCATCTCCTTTGCAAATTAGCATAGGGCCAACACCAAAACCCAGTGCGCTTCCTGCATCAAGCAATACATATTTATCTGCAGCATAGGCAAAAGCGTGATAACTTAGCTTGGTAATATCCAGTTCGCCGCTAAAGGCCTTTTGATTAAGCGTTTCCACATCATCATAAAACACTTCAAAGTCCATTCCTTCGGTGTCAATTTTATGATGAATCAGCGCGTCGAATATAAAAGTATCGTTAGGGCATGGCGAAAAGCCGATGGTTAATTTCATGGTTCTTGTTGTAATATTGTAACGTTAGAATGTTGAAAAATTAGCTACAAACATTACAACCTTGCAACATTTAAACTTTCCAACAATGCCACCGCAAATGTATTCAGATTTTTAATGGCTAAGCCTATTTGCCAGGCATCACGGTTACGTTTTTCAACGTAATTTGACACGGCCCTGATTTGCAGTGACGGTACTTCGGCTTCGCCACATGCGTAAAAGAATGCCGCGCCCTCCATACTTTCAATTTGCGGGTTTAACCGCTGCTGTATTTTTTGAATGGACGCTTCGTGCCCGTGTACCGTATTTACAGTAATTGCAGTTGCCTGTTTTAACTTGGCGTCTGTATATATTTCATTTAATGGCTTTGTCGCTGTAAAATTACTTTCGCCAAACCCCATCTGGCTTATAGGCAAAAAAGCTTCATTATCTTCGGCTCCTAGTTCGGCAATATTGTCTTCGGTTATCTCCACTATATCTCCAAGCGCAATATTACGGTCAAAACTACCGGCAATACCCAGGTTAATAGCCAGGTCATATGAGTTTGTTGCCAGCTCGCGCCCCAAAGCATAGGCGGTTGCTACCATACCTACGCCGGTTATGAGGAGTTGGAAGTCGAAAGTACGAAGCCTCAAGTCCCGATTATTCTTTAGACTTTCGACTTCGGACTTAAGACTAAAGACCTCAAACTCCGTAGCTGCAACAATTAATATCCGCATAAGGCCAAATTTTGACAGCTAAGATAAAACAACTGGCCTGTTTTTGTTTTGTATATTTGCACCATTAATTACTATGATGATACATATTACGCGCAAAGAGCATTTTAACGCGGCACACCGCATGTACCGCGAGGAATGGAGCGCAGAGAAAAACCTTGAAGTGTTTGGCAAATGCGCTAATCCAAACTGGCACGGGCACAACTACAACCTGTTTGTAACCGTAAAGGGCGAAGTAACGCACGCTACCGGTTATTTGATAGATCTTAAAGAACTTAAGGAAATCATAAACGAGCATGTGATAGAAAAGCTCGACCATAAGAACATCAACATGGATGTTGAATTTATGAAGGGCATAATGGCCTCTACCGAGCTGCTTTGCATAGGGATATTTAAACAGCTAAAAGGCCCTATAGAGGCATACCCGGGCGTATTTCTTCACTCGGTAAAATTATACGAAACTGAAAACAACTCTGCCGAATACTTTGGCGGATAAACCTAACCCATGACTGACCACGATAACATTCCCGACAGGGACGAGGGTATAAACGGCTACCAGAAAATAGATCGGTACAACCCCGAATTGATTCAAAGCCTGTCGGCAAACTACCTTAATGTATTAAAGCAGATAGGTGAAAACCCCGAACGTGAGGGGCTGCTGAAAACCCCTGAGCGTATTGCAAAAGCCATGCTTTACCTTACCCATGGTTATGACCTGGATGCGAAAGAGATCCTGAACTCGGCCATGTTTAAAGAGGAATACAGCCAAATGGTAATTGTGAAAGATATTGAGGTGTACTCGATGTGCGAGCACCACATGCTGCCGTTTTTCGGCAAAGCACATGTAGCCTATATCCCCAACGGTTATGTAGTAGGGCTTAGCAAAATACCAAGAATAGTAGATGTATTTGCACGCCGCCTACAGGTGCAGGAACGTTTAACCAACGAGATCAGGGATTGCATACAGGACACGCTTAACCCAATTGGTGTTGGCGTGGTAATTGAGTGCAGGCACCTATGTATGAGCATGCGTGGCGTACAAAAACAGAACTCGGTAACTACCACGTCGGCATTTACAGGCGAGTTTTTGAAGGGCCAAACACGAACTGAATTTTTGAACCTGATTTCTTCTAACTTAAGTTAATTTATTCGCTCACTGGTTCATTAGCTCATTGGCAAAAGCTCCGAATTAGACGTAAATGAACCATTGAACAAATGAACCAATAAACTATAACCAATGAAAGCATACATATTCCCGGGCCAGGGCGCCCAATTCCCGGGCATGGGTAAAGATCTTTATGAGCAAAGCGAACAAGCCCGCGAATTATTTGAACAAGCCAATACTATACTGGGTTTCCGTATTACCGATGTAATGTTTAACGGAACCGAAGATGATCTGAAACAAACCAATGTAACCCAGCCGGCTATATTTTTACATTCGGTAATACTGGCAAAGGTTTTAGGGAGCGATTTTGCCCCTGATATGGTTGCCGGCCACTCACTTGGCGAGTTTTCGGCATTAGTAGCCGCAGGCGCTTTATCATTTGAAGATGGCCTCCGCTTAGTTTCGGCGCGCGCGAACGCTATGCAAAAAGCCTGCGAGATACAACCGGGCGCAATGGCCGCAATACTGGCTCTTGATGATTTTACGGTAGAGGATATTTGCCAACGCTTAACCGATGTGGTTGTACCCGCAAATTATAACTGCCCGGGGCAGTTGGTGATATCTGGCACCGAAGCCGGCGTTGATGCGGCCTGTATTAAAATGACCGAAGCCGGCGCTAAGCGCGCGTTAAAACTTAACGTTGGTGGTGCATTCCACTCTCCGCTTATGGAAGCCGCGCGTGTTGAACTGGAAGCCGCCATTTTAAACACCGAATTTAAAGAGCCCGTTTGCCCGGTATACCAAAACATAGATGCAAAACCATATAAAGATGTTGAGCATATTAAACACAACCTTATAGCACAATTAACAGGCCCCGTACGCTGGACGCAAACTGTTGAACACATGCTGGCAGACGGCGCCACCTCATTTACCGAAGTAGGCCCGGGCAAGGTTCTGCAAGGCCTTGTTAAAAAGGTAAACCGCGAGGTTGCTACGGCAAGCGCTGTAATAGAATAATTACATTAAAGCCACCTGTAATAAACAAGTGGCTTTATTTTTTTACCAGATCATTTAGAGTAGATTTATAGCTTGAGCACCGCCGGAAAAATACGCGTATTATTGGGTTTGTTATTCGTCACCCTGTTGTTTACCGCAATAGTTGTCGAAAGCACTTACACGCCCGGTAATAACCTTATACAAACGGCCAGGGTGTTAGAGAACAATCTTCATGATAAGGAAACGCTTATCTATAACTCGATAAGGAACAAGCACACCTTTAATGAAATAAAGCAGCTGCGCAATACCCCGGCAAAGGGGTTAGGTTATATTAATGAGTTTACTATTGGCAAAGGCATCTGGATGTTGGTGTATAAAAACGGTGTGCTCGATTTTTGGAGCGGCGCTAAGGTTATCCCCACAAGCCTCAATAGTATAAAAGAGGGCTGCTCTTTCATTAAACGGCCAAACGGCTATTATGAAGCCATACGCAAAACTGAGGGAAACGTATCTGTTGTGTTTTTCATCACTGTAAAGAACGGCTATCCTTTTACGAATGAATACCTCGAAAACGTATTTGCCAAAGACCTTACCATTGATCATAATATTGCAATAGCTGACTTTACCGATAAAAATGTTTACGCCATACACGATGTAAACAACGTGTACCTGTTTTCGGTAAAACTTATCAAAGGGGTTAATCACCGCTTCTTTTATTTTGTTGTTTGCTTTTGGTTATCGGCTATTTTTATCCTGTTGGTACTCGTAAATAACATTGCCGTTTATTTAGCAGAAAAAGGGCATATATACCGGGCGCTGCTTTTCCTAACGGCCTTTGCCATCATTTTCAGGTTTATAAACCTGTATTACGGCTGGCCTAATTTCACGCATGAGCTATCGGTATTTAATCCAAGGCTTTACGCCTCATCACCTATTTTTCGCTCACTTGGCGATTTTTGTATTAACATACTATTTATGTGCTGGTTGGTGGTGTTTGCCTATACCTACAGGTTAAGGCTACTTACACGCGTTCCGGGTAAGGTCTTAAGCTATGCAATATTATTAAGCAGCATTCTGTTACTCATTATTACATCTACTAATTTATTAAGGGTTTATTATGGGCTGGTTATTAACTCCAAAATTAGTTTTGATGTAAATAATGTGCTTAACCTGTCGGGCTTTAGTTTAATTGGGGTGCTTATGCTTTGCTTTAGCTACCTCATGTTTTTTTTACTGAGCGAGATCATACTAACTCTTTCATTTAAACTCGACATACCTGTTTTACAGCAACTACTCATTTTTATAGCCAGTATAATTGTAACTACAGCAGTTGTTACCTACTACTGGGAATTCAGCTTATTTTACCTCTTATGGATGCTAATGGTTATTATAAGGGGATATGCCTATATATATAATAACAAAAAAATCACGGCTACATCTTTCATCAGTGTTATCTTAATTTGCTCTGTTATATCGTCATTAAAGCTTAATCACTTTGAATCGATAAAAGAGCAGGAGTTGCGCAAAGTTCTTATACAACGACTGGAAGTCCCGGATGATGCAACGGCCGATGTATTATTTAAAAAAATAGAAAAGGATATAATAGTAGATCCCTTGCTGATAGCGTATTATAAAAGCACCGATCATACCTCTGATTACCTTGAAACCCGTCTCCAAAAAACATATTTTGACAGGTATTTGTCTAAATACGATTTTGAAATGCATGAGTATAATAATTTAGACCAACCCTTGTCTGTTGAAAAAAATTATTCGCTTGATGTATTTAAAGACATGGTGGTATATAGTTCGTTCAAGGTATCAGATTATTTTTACCGGCAAAACGAATCATTCGGCTTCCAGAGCTATTTTGCCATACTGCCGGTAATGGATGGCACCAAAAAACTGGGGACTATTGTAGTGGAGCTAAAATCCAAACCACTGCTATCTGCAGGCACCTTCCCCGATCTGCTGGTTGATAAAGAAGTTAAAGGGAGTGTAGAAGAATTTAAAAATTATTCCTTCGCGTTTTATACTGATAATGTGCTTATTGGGCAAAGCGGTAGTTATGTATACAGCATACGTAACAATGAGTTTAAAGGCGAACTTAAAAAGTACACCACACAAACTACACAAAGCAACAAGCCCAACTTTACAGATAAATTTACAACCTACAGCCATTTATTATATAAAACCACAAACCGCAACCTTATAGTTGTTACGGAGGAAAACAATGTGTTGTTATCTACCATAACGGCGTTAACCTTCTTCTTTGTGGTGCTGCTTCTTTTTGGTGCTATTACGCTGCTTATACGCGTTATATGGGTAAGGCTTAAGATATTTAAGGTTAGTAACAACCAGATTAAGTGGACGTTTAAGTTAACCTTAGACAGGATACTGTATAAAACACGCATACAGTTCTCCATGATATTCGCGGTAGTTATTACGTTGATACTGGTTGGGATAATAACCTTTATATCAATAAGCACGCAATACCAGGCACAACAGGATAAACTCATCAGGGCAAAGTTAATACAAATAGCTGCCGCACTTGAGGCAGGCAAAATAGCCAACTACACAAGTAATATAACCGAGGATAGCAAGGTACAGTTTGATGACCTGGCTAACACCTACTCTGCCGATATTACACTTTTTGATCTGGATGGCAATTTGCTGATAACCACACAACCCAAAATTTATGATTATGGCTTGCTTTGCCGTAAAATGAATGGCCGGGCTTTTATTGCAATGAATGGCATGCAAAAGTCTGAGGTGGTGAGTGAAGAAAAGATCGGCTTGTTAAAGTACACGGCTGCTTACGCCCCAATACGTAGTGTAAAGCATGAAACCATTGCCTACCTGCAATTGCCTTACTTTGCCAATGCGGCAGATTATACCGAACGCATAGGCTCATTATTAAACATCATGATAAATGTTTACGCGCTGGTATTTATAGCTATTGGCTTATTTGCAGTTATAATAGCCCGCCAAATAACCGCACCGCTAAACTTTATACAATATAACCTAAGCAAAACCATCTATGGGAAAAAGAACGAACCTATTAAATGGGACCGCGACGACGAAATAGGCGCCCTTGTTAAAGAATATAATAATATGATAGCCGCGCTGGAGAACAGCGCTCAAAAACTGGCACAATCCGAACGTGAAACGGCCTGGCGTGAAATGGCCAAACAGGTAGCTCACGAAATTAAAAACCCGCTTACTCCGCTTAAACTTGGCTTGCAGCTTTTAGATAAATCGTGGAAGGATAAAGACCCAAAATTCGACCAAAAATTTGAGCGCTTTAGTAAATCATTTGTTGAGCAGATAGAAAGCCTTTCGTCCATTGCCTCAGAGTTTTCGGCATTTGCTAAAATGCCCGATACACGCATAGAGCGTATGGATATATTTGAGGTGTTTGGCAAGGCAGTAACTATTTTTAAACAAATGGATAACGTAACCATTAATATGGAACCGCCCACAGGCCCCTTCTTTATTGGTGCCGACCGCGACCAAATTTTGCGTTGTTTTAACAACCTGCTTAAAAACGCCATTGAAGCAACACCGCCGGATAGGGCCTGTGTTATTGACATAAACTACCTGGTAACTACAAAAAACATTTTGTTTACCATTAAAGACAATGGCAACGGTATACCCGAGGAAATGCGCGAAAAGATCTTCGAGCCCAACTTTACTACTAAGAGCTCTGGTACCGGACTGGGGCTTGCCTTTGTTAAAAATTCAATAGAAAATGCCAATGGTAAGATCTGGTTCGAAACCACCATGGAAGTAGGTACAACATTCTATTTAAGCTTCCCTGCAGATAGTTCGCAGATGGCTTAGGCTATATTACCATTCGCTCCAACGCTTTATTTCAATTTGTTCGCCGTCCCGCAACGGAAGGATTTTCCTCCGGTGTAAATAAAGTATAACCGTTGATATTAGAGCACGCAATTTCTTCTTTATCGTTGATTATATTTTCTATAATTTTAATCGCGTCTTTGATGTCGTTATCTATAAGTCCAAGGTCGTAAGATGTCACGCGCGTATGCCAATCGTTTAATTGGGGCTTACCTTCAAATCCTATGGTGATTTCTTTATCCTGAGTAGTTATCCATAATTCCATATTGTTAAACGGGCTCATGTATTCGATATTCATTACATTATTCGGCCTACTTATACAAAATTCTTTGAATTCCGGAAAGTAAGCAATTAACTTTCAACAACATAATCCGAAAATGCTTTCTGATTCATATATTAATAAAACGGCCTTAAATCTAACGACTTAAGGCCTATACATTTTCAAATTGATCTCTTATTTCAACGTAATGCTGGTTTTACCCATAGTGTAACCGTCGGCGTATAATAGTACTGTATAGGTACCCTTTTGGAATGGTAGCGGGTTTATCCAGTCAATAGTATAAGCGCTGCCATCGTCCCTAAAATCTACAGATGTTTTATAGGTGTACTGCAGGTCCTGGCTATCGGCGTTAAATGTTCCCGAATCGTTTTGAGTGATCAGGTTACCGGTGGGGTCAATTATACGTACATAAACGTCGTGCAGGCCTTTTTCGGCCACGGCATTGGTAGCGATGGTAAAGTTTATCTTTATTTTTTGGGCTTGTTTGGCTTTGGTAACATCGCTCTCTTTACCGCTGTTTTTTACTTTGTAGGCCACAACATCGGCGGTGGCAACTTTTATGGCCGATGCCACCTTAACCTTAGTATCCAGTTCCTGATTCTTTTGCTCAAGCGCGGTAGCTTTTTGGCTAACAGTGGCCAAGTTGGTTTTTAAAGTATCACGCTCGGTAGCTAAGGAGGTATTTTCCTTTTTCAGTTCTTCAATATCGGCAGTGTACTTGGTTACAAAATACCTGAGTTGTTTAATATCTTCCTGCGCTTTGTTTAGCTCGGCAACGGTAAGTTTACCTTTGGCAAGTTCGCTTCTTAACACTCTGATCTTTACACGCAGCGAATCATTTTTTGCCTGCATTGCCGCCGACATCTTTGCTCTGCCAGCGTTAACCTGTTCTATTTGGGCTTCAAGGCTATCTAACTCGGTTTGCAGCCTGGTTTTTTCGTCGTTTTGGTAAACAATTTTTGTATCCGATTTATTTTTTTGGGTGTAGAGGTAAACATCGGTGCCTAATAACGCAACCACAACCGCTATTAAAAAATAAATTACATTCGAATTTTTCTTTGGTGCTTGGTTCGGCTGATTATCAACAGATTGGTATTCCATAATAATTAGTTAAAGGTTATGATAACTTAACAGGCTGTTAAACTGTTATCCTTATCTTACTTTCTTAGTATAAATATAGGTAAAAAACTAAGATAACGTTGTAAAATGCCTCTTGTTTATACTTATATCGGCCCGGGCTAAAATAAATACAATATCATTAAAACACAAAATAGGCGTAATTATTATACTAATACTAAAACAGCTTAGTTATGAGTTTATATCTTTGAGGCTTTTAAAAAATCAATTACGCGCTTAATGTATTTATACAGGTACCTTCTTACTATTTTCTCTGTTTTCATAATATGTTCTCTGTCAATTGCACAAAGCGTTACCCCGGAAGCGGTTACCCAAACCGAGCCCAAGCGCGAATTTAGAGGGGTATGGATAGCCACAGTTGTAAACCTCGACTGGCCAACAAACGCCCGTGCAACAGCCGAGGCCCAGAAAAAGGACCTGCTTAATCAGCTAAATTTTCATCAACAGGCCGGCATTAATGCGGTTATGTTTCAGGTGAGGCCTGCTGCCGATGCTTTTTATGCCAAAAGCCGCGAGCCATGGTCAAAATACTTAACAGGCAAGCAGGGTCAGGAGCCAGGTTACGACCCGTTAGAGTTCGCCACAACCGAGGCGCATAAACGCGGCATAGAACTGCACGCGTGGTTTAACCCTTATCGCGCTACTTTCGATAATAAGTTTTTTAGTCTTGCGCCGGAACATATTACCCGCACTAAACCCGAATGGTTCTTTATTTATGAGGGCATTAAGTTATTTAACCCCGGCTTGCCCGAGGTGCGCGAATATATTGTACAGGTTATATTAGATGTTGTTAAGAACTACGATGTAGACGGCATCCACATGGATGATTACTTTTACCCGTACCCGGTTAGAGGCCAGGTTATAAACGATGCGGAAACCTTTGCCAAATACGGCGGCGATTTTGACAATATTAAAGATTGGCGCCGCGATAACGTTGATAAGCTGGTGCACATGCTTGCCGATAGCATCCATAAATATAAACCCAACATGAAATTTGGCATAAGCCCTTTTGGGATATGGGCCAATAAAAGCCAGCACCCCGATGGTTCTGCAACTAATGGCGGTTCGTCATACATCGAAAACTTTGCCGATACCCGTAAATGGATGCAGGAGGGCTGGATAGATTACATAAACCCGCAAATTTATTGGCAAATTGGGAACCGTGCCGCAGCGTTCGATACCTTATTAAATTGGTGGAGTAACAATACTTATAACCGCCATTTATACATTGGCCAGGGGCCATACCGTTTTTATGAGCTGCGTAGCCCTGCTTTCAAAAACCCGTCAGAAATACCCAATCAATTACGGTTGATACGTGCCAACCCGCGGGTGCAGGGGAGTGTATACTTTAGGTCGCAATCGTTAATGGCTAATGCCAACCATTTGGTAGATACACTTAAAAAAGATTTTTACCGTTACCCTGCCTTGCCGCCGCCAATGCTATGGCGCGATTCTGTCCCGCCAAATATCCCGCAGAATTTTACGGTTAAGGCCGAAGGTAAAGGCGTAATACTTAAATGGCAGGCCCCGCTCCCGGCTGCCGATAACGAGCCGGTGTACGGCTATGTGATATACCGTTTTCAGGAAAATGAAAAGTTTGACTTAGGAGATCCTAAGAACATATTACACATACAATACGATACCGAGCCATTGTATATGGATAGCAATGTACAAAAAGGTCAAACTTACTTCTATGTAATTACAGCCCTGGACAGGCTCAAGAACGAAAGCGACCGATCGCCGACCATAGCGATAACGATGCCGTAAAAACCTCTTAATTAAGGCTATTGTCGGTAACGATCAATCACTGTCTCCCCCCTCTCTGCTTCGCAAAGAGGGGTTTTTATTTTATTTCTTTTAATTGAAGTCGAGGTGAGTCAATTCATTTAATGCCCATGTCCTACTGTTATCAAAAAAATAAAATATTTTAAAATGTTTTTATAGATGGCTCGTCTTTATATTTAAACACATCATAAATTGACAGCAGCATCGATGCCCCAGGATATAAACAGCCATATCATACAAACAATAGCGTCGTATGGTAAAAGCCTGTTGGGGTTTATTCGCAAGCGGGTAAAAAACGATGCGGATGCCGAAGACATTCTGCAGGATGTTTGGTATCAGTTTAGTAATGTGGTAAACGCCGGGCCCATTGAGCAAACCAGCGCATGGCTGTATAGGGTGGCTAAAAACAAGATCATAGACAAGCATAAAAAACGTACCGAAACCTTGTTGGATGATATGCTGCCGGGCACAGGTGATGATGAAGACGATAACTTTGATCTTCAATCGTTGTTGCTTACCGAGGCAAACACACCCGAAACAGCTTACCTGCGCAACCTTTTTTGGGAACAGCTTTTTGTAGCACTTGATGAACTGCCCGAAAACCAACGCCAGGTATTTATATGGCAGGAACTTGATGACATGCCTTTTGAGGAGATCGCTCAAAAAACCGGCGAAAATATAAACACACTTGTTTCGCGTAAACGATATGCGGTTTTGCACCTGCGCAAACGATTAAAACAATTGTATACAGAAATAACAGAATATTAAAAACATTAAGGATAACACAAATGAAAAATACATTGTATAAAGGGAGGTTCTTTTTTATCCCGGTAGGCATAGCAGCCATTATTGCGCTGGTAAGCTTTGTAGTAATGCAGCTATGGAACAACCTGCTGCCAGATATTTTACACGTAGGTACAGTTACCTATTGGCAGGCCATGGGCATATTTGTTCTTTGTAAGATATTATTTGGTTTTGGCCCTAAAGGTGGCCGGGGTGGTGCCCCCTGGATGCGCCGTAAACAAATGATGCAGGAACGCCTGGCCGGCATGACACCCGAGGAGCGCGAGCGCTTTAAGGACCAAATGAAAAATCGTTTTGGCGGCTGGTGCAAACCTGACAAAGACTGGCGTGAAGAATGGAAAAAAGCGCCTATAGCTGAGAAAGAATAAGTGGGAAATGGTGCAAAGTTCGGTAAGCCATTCCCGCACTTTCACTATCATCCCTCTCCAAGATAATCACCCACTAAAATTTTTACCATGGATGTGCTGATATTTAAAACAAGTGTTGCCAGCAAACAGGAGGTAAGCCGGATTCACCCGTTATTAGCTTCACTGTCTGAAATACGCCAATACAATTTTGACCTGGAAGATTGCGATAATATCCTTCGTGTGGTGAGCAGTGGCATAGAACCGCAAACCATTAACCACATGCTGCACATTGCAGGATTTAGGTGCGAAGAACTCTCTTATTAAATCCGGCAACCGGACCTTTATTATAAAACTCCTCCCGCTATCCGGTTTAACAAAGCTATTTGCCCGCTATGGTAAATATGGTGTTGTATTAACCCCTCTATTAATGCCCGGTAAGTTACAGGTATATCTTCCTGCTGGCGGCCATCGTTTATAGGCTCATCCCATTTACTTTTATTAAAGTTTTGAATGATGTCGGCCAGGTTAACATTGGCCAGTTTAAAATCAGCAACAAGCTGTTTCCATTTATCTTCATCCGGTTGCCCGGGATCGGGCCAGTCACCGGCTGCAGGTTCACCGGCTGTTTTGCCTTGCATACGTGCCGTTACTTCTTGTGCCCAACCAAGCATGTGTAATAATATCCCGGCTATATTGTGTACCGAACCGGGAGGCGTTTCATAAGCTGCGTCGAAGCTTATATCATCAATTATATTATAAGTAGCGGGGCCATACCATGGGTGGTGCGAGAGTATCTGCTGTAAAGATGCCTGAAGTTTTTGCGCGGTGGATTCCATGCTTATTAAACGCATCCACCCTTTAACTTGTTTAATTAAAATACTTTACCACACCATTGGCACAATTTACGCCATCTATAGCGGCGGAGATAATCCCACCAGCGTAACCTGCGCCTTCGCCGCAAGGAAATAACCCGGCCACTTGCGGGTGCTGAAATGTTTCCTTATCGCGTGGTACTTTTACCGGCGATGATGTGCGCGATTCTACCCCCACCAATATAGCTTCGTTGGTATAATAGCCTTTCATTTTACGGCCAAAGGCGGGTAAGGCCTTGCGGAGGCGGTTATGGATCCAATCGGGCAATACTTCTTTTAACTCTACGCTTTTACAGCCGGGCAAGTAGGAGTTCTGGGGCAGATCTGCAGATACTCGGCCTTCCACAAAATCAACCATGCGCTGTGCCGGTGCAACCAGGTTACCGCCGCCTGCCTTAAAAGCAAGGTGTTCTACCTGCTGCTGAAAGTTTAGCATCCGGAAGGGGTCGTTCATATCCCCTTTCACATCTTCCATATTAATTTGCACTACCGTGCCCGAGTTAGCGAATGGGTTATTGCGTTTGCTCGGGCTCCACCCGTTCACTACAATCTCATCCTGCGCTGTTGCGCAGGGGGCTATGATACCACCGGGGCACATACAAAAAGAGAATACACCCCTGTCTTCTACCTGTTCAACCAAATTATAATAAGATGGCGGTAAATCTGGGCCGCGGTATTCGCAATGGTACTGCGCGCGGTCAATAATTTCCTGCGGGTGTTCTATCCGTACGCCTAAAGCGAAAGGCTTAGCCTCTATTAAAATATCCTGGCTGTGCAGCATCCTGAAAACATCGTGTGCCGAATGCCCGGTGGCTAATATCACAGCATCGGCCATTAGCTTTTCTCCGTTGGCTAATTGTACCCCTTTTATCTTGCCAAACTCCGTTAGTAAACTGGTAACCTTGCTATCGAACAAAAATTCGCCGCCGGCTTCTAAAATACTTTCGCGCATGGCGGTAATAATTTGAGGCAATTTATTAGTGCCGATATGCGGCCGGGCATCTACTAAAATATCTTCGGTAGCGCCGTGGGCTACAAAGGTTTTTAAAACACCATTTACATCGCCCCGCTTGGTACTGCGGGTATATAACTTACCGTCCGAATAAGTGCCTGCCCCACCTTCGCCAAAGCAATAATTGCTTTCGGGGTTTACAAGGCCCTGTTTATTAATGTTGGCCAGATCGCGTCGGCGTTGTTTAACATCTTTGCCGCGTTCCAGTATAACGGGTTTTAAGCCCTGCTCTATGCATTGCAAAGCCGCGAAGATCCCGGCAGGGCCGGCGCCAACTATAATAACTTGTTTGGCATCCTTTACACTTTTATATTTTAGGGTGTAACTTTCTGTTTGTACCGGCTCGTCTACAAAAACACGTACCTGCATCCGGTACAATACCTTGCGGCCACGCGCATCTATAGAGCGCTTCGATATTTTTATACCGCTAACTTTTTGCTGTGAGACTTTTATTGCTGCCGAAGCCAGGGCAATTAAAACAGCTTCATCTTCCTGTTGCCCAGGCAGGCAAACAATTTCTGCTTCTTTTATCATGCTATACTGCCGGGTTTTTATCCCGGATGTTGCAAAGATAAGCATTCGGGTGGCAGTTTATATCCTGGGGCTTTATTTACCCTTTAAGCCGGACAACAAGGATTACAGGCGTACGGTTGAGGACGTTAACCGTACGATACCGAACACTTTATAAATTAAGAATATATTTATATTATTGATAATCAATAAATTATAAAAACGGTTGCATTTTGGCATATGCCATTTCAGATTAAAGATGAATAAAATGATGACTACCGTTGATAACCGCTTACAAACACTTTGGGATGGCTGCCTGCGTAACGACAGAAAGCAACAAGAAATGTTATACAAGGTTTTAGCGCCAAAAATGCTTGCGGTTTGCATGCGCTATGCTAAAGATAAAGATGAGGCGCAGGATATATTACAGGAAGGCTTTATAAAAATGTTTAAAAACATGGGCAACTACCGCGGCGAAGGCAGCCTTGAAGGCTGGATACGCCGTATTATGGTACACAGCGCTATTTCGCGTTACCGCAAGGCTAAAAATATGGTTTTAGTTGAGGATTTTGCAGAGCAGGGCATCCCGGTTAGTACCGCCTACAATGATAACGGCTTGGAAACCCGCGACCTGATGAACATGGTTCAGCAATTGCCGGATACTTATCGCTCGGTATTTAACATGTACGCTATTGAAGGTTTCTCGCACCAGGAGATCGGTAATAAATTAGGCATGACCGAATTACTATCGCGTACTACTTTACACCGCGCCCGTACCATCCTTAAAGAAAAATTGAATGGCTTAGCTGTAAGAGAGCGCCGGTACATGGCTGGGTAAGAACTCACCCCAGCCCTCTCCGAGAAGGAGATAAAAAACACCCTACACCAACTTATTCAAAATGATCTATTGATTTACTGGCAAGCCCGTCGGGTTGATCAATAAATCAAAAGATGAGTAACTTTCGTCACCCACCTTTCAATCGTCTTATAGTATTCTTTATTCGTGATTTAATGTTTGACTTTATTCGAACCTACTACTATTAAAGATCACTGATCTCTCTACTTGTGTTTACTGCTCATATAAAACACCATTTCGCCGCCATTCATAATATCCTGGTGGTTTAGCGTTAAGGCAGTATATGGTTTACCATTCAGCGTCATTTTTTGTACGTAAACGTTTTTCTCGCTCTGATTTTTCACAACGATGTTAAACGTTTTACCGTTACCAACCTGTATGGTAGCGTTGTTAACCGACGGGCTGCCAATAGAATAATCAACAGAACCCGGTGCTACAGGATAAAAACCCATGGAGCTAAAAATGTACCAGGCGCTCATTTGACCCGTATCATCATTGCCACCCAATCCATCCGGAGTTGGTTTGTACATGCGCGGTAAAATCATACGAATGCGCTCCTGCGTTTTCCATGGCTGGTTTGTCCAATTGTACAGGTAGGCCACGTGGTGCGATGGCTCGTTACCATGCACATAGTTACCGATGATACCATCGCGGGTAATATCTTCGGTCTCGGCAAAGTATTTATCCGGCAGGTTCATGGTAAACAACGAATCGAGGTATGGTACAAAGCGTTTGTTGCCGCCCATCAATTTTATTAAACCTTCGGGGTCCTGCGGAGCGAATAGCGTGTAATTCCAGGCGTTGCCTTCAATAAAACCTTCGTTAATAGTGCTTAGTGGGTCAAACTTGGCACGGAAAGTACCATCGGCCATCCTCGGCCTCATGAAGCCCGATTTGCTATCGTAAACGTTTTTATAGTTTTCGCTGCGTTTGATAAACTCGTTGTAGATGTCTGTTTTGCCCAATTTTTTCGCCATCTGCGCGATAGCCCAATCATCATAGGCATATTCCAAAGTGTTAGATACCGATACACCTGTTTTCTCATCGGGGATATAACCTTTGTCCATATACTCGCCAATACCCTCGTAGCTGCGGTGGCGCGCGGTGGTAACAGCAGCATCTAATGCTTTGTTGGCATCAAACGGCGCGTTGCCTTTAACAACAGCATCTGCCAAAACAGATACGCTATGGTAGCCGCTCATACACCAGTTCTCATTAGCCGAGTTGCTCCAAACAGGCAGCATCTTTTCCGGGCTTTGGTCAAAATGCACCAGCATAGATTTTACCATATCGGCGTTGCGTTGT
The DNA here is from genome assembly GCF_042676625.1 of Mucilaginibacter lutimaris. Lineage (NCBI taxonomy): Bacteria > Pseudomonadati > Bacteroidota > Sphingobacteriia > Sphingobacteriales > Sphingobacteriaceae > Mucilaginibacter > Mucilaginibacter lutimaris. The sequence goes on along the minus strand of NZ_JBHTIA010000012.1, from coordinate 501,719 downwards.
GGCTGTATAATGTTAAACAGCGGGTGCAGTGCGCGGTAGGTATCCCAAAGTGAGAAGGTGGTGTAGTTGGTAAAGCCATCTGCCTTGTGTATGTTTTGGTCGAGGCCTTTATACTGTCCGTCAACATCCATGTAAATGGTAGGGTTTATCATGGTGTGGTACATAGCGGTGTAAAAATCCTGCTTGCGCTCTGTAGAAGCGTTAACTGTAATTTTCTCCAATTCTTTTTCCCATTGGGCTTGGCCGTCGTTTTTCACTTTATCAAAATCCCAGCCCGGTACTTCGGCCTGCATATTGGCTAATGCGCCATCCATACTCACGGGCGACAGCGCGAATTTTATCTTGATTTTTTCGCCTTCTTCTGTTTTAAAATCAAAATACGCTCGGATCTGCTTGCCGGCTATCTCAGGGAAGTTTTTGCTTTGGTTGAATTTACCCCAGAAACCGCCATAAACTTCGCGCTTATCATATTTCTTAAACCCATGCTGAATGAATTTCTTATTGAACGCCATAGCAAAATACAGGTTGCGCGTGCGTGCCCAGCCGTTTGTTTGGCGGTAACCTACCAGTGTGCTATCGTTCAGGATCTTTACATAAGTCCAAACGGTTTTGTCAGGGTAGTTATATATGCCCGCCATCAGGTCCAGAATTATATGCGATTGATCTGACTTAGGAAAGGTGTACTGGTGGAAACCAACGCGGGTACTGGTGGTCATCTCGGCAGTAATGTTTGAGGCATCAAGCTTTACCTTGTAATAGTTAGCGGCGCTTACCTCATTGGCATGAGAGAATGCCGAACGGTAACCGCTGCCCGGTTTATCTGCAACGCCGGGGTTAAGCTTTAACTGACCAACGGTTGGCATAATTAAAAAGTCGCCCAGATCCGAGTGGCCGGTACCGCTAAAATGTGTGTGGCTGAAGCCAACAATGGTTTTATCCTCGTACTGGTAACCTGCACAGTACTCATAAACCTTTGGGTTGTATTTGCCGTTAAGCTCGTAGCTGGCGGTATCGGTTTCGGGGCTTAGCTGTACCATGCCAAAAGGAACTGTAGCGCCAGGGTAGGTATGGCCCATACGCTGCGTTCCTATAATAGGCTTTACGTATTGCACTAAGTTTTCGTGGGGTTTTTGCGCCGCTGAATGCAGGCCGGTACAAATTAAAAGAGCCGAGAATATCTTTTTCATTTATTGCTGGGATGATAATGCGTGATCAGTAATGCGTTAACGTTGGCAAATATAAAATCATATAGCTTGTTAGCGATATTTAATTACATTTACAAAGCTAATTGTTGCCATTATGGCGCAAATGTTACGTTTTGTAACAACGGTATGGGTTTTGTAATCTAATCTGTAAATTCACATCACCATAAATAAACAAAACACACAAATGAAAAATCTACTTATCGTAATAGCGGTTGTTGTAGTATTAGCCCTTATGGGTGGCTGTAGCTACAACGGCATGGTAAAATCTGACGAGAACGTTAAAGGCAAATGGGGCGAAGTACAAACCCAGTACCAACGCCGCAGCGATCTTATCCCAAATCTGGTATCTACCGTTAAGGGTGAAGCCAATTTTGAAAAAGGCACATTAACCGAAGTTACCAATGCACGCGCACGCGCAACTTCTATCCAGGTTGACCCTACTAAGCTTACGCCAGAAGCTATACAACAATACCAGCAGGCACAAGGCCAGTTAAGCACAGCTTTAGGACGGTTACTGGTTGCATCAGAAAATTATCCAAACCTTAGGGCCAACGACGCCTTCAGGAATTTACAGGTGCAGTTAGAAGGTACCGAGAACCGCATTGGTGTTGCCCGCCGCGACTTTAACGAAGCTGTACAAGCTTACAACAGCAAGGTACGTACCTTCCCGGCTAATATTACCGCTAAAATGTTCGGCTTTGCAGAAAAAGGATATTTCCAAAGTGAAGCAGGTTCTGAAAAAGCGCCATCGGTAAACTTTGACACCGACTCTAAAACAGATACTACCAAAAAATAATTGAGTGTTTATACAGGCCGAAGCTATAAGTTTCGGCCTGTATAAATTTTGAGGTGAAGACCGTAAATCGGTGCAATCACTCCCACAATCAGTGTAATCTAAAGATCAATATGGCCGTATTTACCGAAGAGGAACAGCAGCGTATACAGCAAGCTGTTGCCGATGCCGAAAAGAATACCAGCGGGGAGGTGCGCGTTTGCATCGAAAAAACCTGCAGCGACGATCCGCTTGACCGCGCCGCCAAGTACTTTACGCAACTGGAAATGCATAAAACCAAGCTGCGTAACGGCGTACTTATTTATGTAGCCACCGTTGACCGTAAGTTTGCCATTATTGGCGATGCCGGTATCAATAACCTTGTACCTGCCAATTTTTGGGACACCACCAAAGAAAACATGCTAAACCACTTTAAGTATGGCAACCTTTTAGAAGGCATAATAACAGGCATCAAAGAGGCAGGCGACCAACTGCAAAAGTATTTCCCATACCTGCTTAACGATAAGAATGAACTGCCGGATGATATAGCCTTTATGGATGGCAATTAATAACACGTGATGTTAAAAAAAACAATATTATGGCTGGGGCTGATGCTGTGCATCTTCACCGCCTTCTCGCAAGATATACCGGAAAGATCGGGCACCCTGGTTACCGATTATACTAATACGCTTTCAGATGCCGACAAGACACAGCTTGAGCGTAAACTGATTGCCTATAACGATTCTACTACCACGCAAATAGCGGTAGTAATTATCAAATCTACCGGCGATTATGATATTAACCAATACGGGGTAGAGCTATTGCGGAAATGGGGTATTGGTACAAAAGAAAAAAACAACGGCGTTTTGGTGTTAGTCGCCTTAAACGACCGCAAGATGGCTATCCAAACCGGTTACGGGGCAGAGGGCGCTTTACCGGATATCACCACCCAGCAGATCATTCAAAATGACATGAAGCCCCGCTTTAGGGCCGGCGATTATTATGGTGGGTTAGACGCCGCTACCGACGATATTATAAAAGCCATGAAGGGTGAGTATAAAGCACCCGCCCGCAAAGCAAGATCTAAAGGCGATGGCAGCCCTATTGGGTTTATTGTGATAATTGTTGTGGTTATACTCATCTTTATTTTTAGTAAACGCGGCGGTGGCGGTGGTGGCCGTATTATTGGCGGCCGGGGCGGCGCAAGCCCGTTCTGGTGGTTTTTGGCTGGCAACATGCTTGGCGGTAGCGGCCGTAGCAGCGGCAGCGACTGGGGAGGTTTCTCCGGTGGCGGCGGCGGTGGTGGTTTCGGAGGGTTTGGCGGCGGAAGCGGTGGCGGCGGCGGTAGTAGCGGCAGCTGGTAAATATAACGCATCGCTGTTAGGTAAACGTTTTTATTACCATCCCACTAATTTCAACCAGTATGTTTCAACGCGATTTTATTATGAACGAGGCGCGAAAATTTGCGCTGATGTTAGCCAAACTTTTAGGCCTTAAAGCCGAGGGTGAATACGAAGAGTATTTAAAATACTTTAATGAGGTTTTGGATGAGGAATATAATGCCGAACTGGATGAGCTTTTAAAGCTTGATGAAGATGCCTTTAAAAAACGACTTACAGACGCAAACTATTCAGCGGAGAAATTGAATGCTTTGGGACAAATGCTCTATGTATTTGCCGAACCTTTTACTGCTAATGAGGAAACAGCGGCCCTGCTTAAAAAAGTGATGGTGATATTTAACCTGTTACAAACAGAACATCATTACGAGTCGTTTGATAACGTTACCAGGCGTAACGCGATCCATAAATATTTTGAAACCAATTATGAGCGAACTTAACTGGAAAACCTGTTCTTCTACCTATATACACAAGGGCCCATGGGCTACCCTGCGCAGCGATAAATGCGAAATGCCCGACGGTACCATTGTAGACCAATACTATGTTTTAGAATACCCTAATTGGGCAAACGCTGTAGCTTTAACAGAAGATAACAAGATATTGATGGTGCGGCAGTATAGGCATGCCGCTCAAATAGTATCGCTCGAAATCCCGGGTGGTGTTATTGAGGATAGCGAAAACCCCGAAGAAGGCATGCGCCGCGAATTGCTGGAAGAAACCGGTTATGAATTTAACGATGTAGAGCTGATCAGTACGGTATACGCTAACCCATCTACCGCTAATAACAAAACCTTTTGCTACCTGGCCAAAGGCGGCAAAAAAGTACAGGAACAACAGCTTGACGAGCACGAGCACATTGTGGTAGAAGAGTATACCATAGCCGAAGTAAAACAATTGCTGGCCGAAAACAAAATAGCCCAGGCACTGCATTGCACCGGGCTGTTTTACGCTTTAATGAAACTTGGAGAAATGTAAATATTAGAACTATTGATGTCAGTCTGAGCTCGTCGAAGACTTGTCTGCATGTCTGATGGTTCGACAAGCTCACCATGGCATTATCAGTCTAAAATATCATCAGTATTTGCCCCTTTTCAACTTTGTCGCTGGGTTTAATTTTAATGCTTTTGATGGTAACATCTGCAGGGGCTTTGATAATGTTTTCCATTTTCATGGCTTCCAGCACAAACAGGTTATCTCCTTTTTTTACTTCCGCGCCCTCTTCTACCAGTACTTTTAAAACCAGGCCGGGCATGGGCGCCTTTATATCGCTCACCTTGGCGGTCATGAGGTTGCTTAATCCCATCTTATCAAGCAGTACATCAAACTGGTCTTTAGCGGCAACTTTGTAAATATTGTTGTTCACCTTTATTTCAGCGGTTTTGGCTTCGCTATCATAGCTTACCACTTCGGCATTGTACGAGCCATTCTCGTTTATCACATGGTATAGCAGATCGTTCAATTGCTTAATATTGGCGTTTACCGGGCTTTCGTTCACCAAAAGTGTGTCCCCCTTACGGTCTATCTCAAAATCGTGTTTGCTATTAACCTTTACTTTGTACATATCGTCTGAATCAGAATTGCCCGAATTTAAGAATTTACAGAATGTAATTACCTATTTGGTAAAGATGTATTGAATTAAATTAGCGCCCATCCTTAACGCTTTCAGGCGAGCTTCCTGGCTATCGCCGGCGTAAGTCCCATAATCTTCCCAACCGTTGCCCAGATCGCATTCATAGCTATAAAAACACACCAGGCGCCCTTTGTAGATCAACCCAAAACCCTGTGGGCGTTTACCATCATGCTCATGTATTTTTGGCAAGCCGTTGGGAAAGCTATATTTTTGATGATAGATAGCATAATTGGTTGGCAACTCTACAAAGTCCAACTCGGGGAAAACCTTTTTCATTTGCGGGCGAATAAATTTATCGAAACCGTAATTATCATCAATATGCAAAAAACCGCCCCCCGTTAAATACTTGCGCAGGTTGCGGGCCTCCTGGTCGCTAAATATCACGTTGCCGTGGCCGGTCATAAAAACAAATGGATAATTATAGATCTGCTCGCTGCCTACCTCTACAACTTCCTCTTCGGGCTGGAAGTTGGTTTTCAAATTATTGTTACAAAATTTAATGAGGTTAACAAGTGCTGTACGGTCGCCATACCAATCGCCGCCGCCATTATATTTAAGCCTGCCCATTTTATAAGATGGCGCGGTAAAGCTGCTGATGCAAAACATCATGGCAATTACTGCTGCAATAAAAATGGATCTTCTCATTTAACGGTTTAAAAAATTCACCTCAAAGCACGCTTCCAGCGCGGCGGTTTCGGTACGTAGCCGGCTTTCTCCTAAAGTTATGGCTTTATATCCGTTTTGCAAAGCAGCTTCAACTTCAGTCGGGCTAAAATCGCCTTCGGGGCCTATCAGTATCAAATAACGGTTTTGTTTCTCGATAGATTGTGCCAGGCTTATCTTTTGGCCTTCATCGCAATGGGCAATAAACTTTTGCCCATCGAACGGTTGTCTTACAAAATGGTTGAAGTTAACCGGCGTATTCAAAACCGGATGGTAAGCTTTAATTGATTGCTTAATAGCCGATGTGATGATCTTATCCAAACGTTCCACCTTGGCTTCTTTACGTTCAGATCGTTGGCAGATAATGAGCGAGATCTCATCAATTCCTATTTCGGTGGCCTTTTCTAAAAACCACTCTACCCTATCTAAATTTTTTGTGGGCGCTATCGCGATGTGCAGGTAATGGTTGCGTTTATTAAATTCCTGGGTGACAGAGTTGATTTGCAGGATGGTACGCTTAGGATGCGCGTCCATTATTTTGGCATTGTATAGCCCGCCTATGCCATCTATCAGTGTAACGGCGTCGCCCACGTTAAGGCGCAGCACACGCACGGCATGTTTGCTTTCTTCTTCGCTTAAAAAGTACTCTGAAAGTTTTGGATCGATATCAGGTGTATAGAAAAGCTGCATTCTTTTAACTTAAAGCTGAAAGCGAAAAGCTTAAAGCTAATTAAAAACTCATCGGTTATAATTAATGCAAATCTACAGCGTCTTCTTCGTTTATCAACAACTCCAGCTTTACAGATTCAATGTTCTGGTCAGATTTTTTTAGCACGGTGATGTTGTAGCCATTGCTTTCTTTCTGTTCGCCCACATCCGGTATTTTACCAAATATGTGGCCTAACCACCCGGATACGGTATCAAAGTCGCCATCCTCGGGCAGGTCATGCGGCAGGTGCTCGTTAACGTCGTAGATTGGCGCAAGGGCGTTAACCACAAACTCGCGGTCGTTCAGTTTCTCAACGATTGGTTTTTCTTCGTCAAATTCATCCTGGATCTCGCCCACCAATTCTTCCACAATATCTTCCAGCGTAACCATACCTGCGGTACCCCCAAACTCGTCAGACACAATAGCTATCTGAATGCGCTTTTGCTGTAGCTCCGCCATCAGGTCATTTATTTTTTTTGTTTCGGGGATATAATATGGCTTGCGGATAATATCACGTAATACAATTTCTTCGCCGCGAGCGAGTAAAGGTAAAATATCCTTGGCGTGTACTATGCCAATTATCTTATCAATAACCTCATCATATACCGGCATACGCGAGTACCCTTCTGTTATCAATATCTCCAATAATTCCTCCTTGCCGGTATCTACCTCAATGCCCGATATTTTAGTACGTGGAACCATAATGTTTTTCACCACGCGTTCGTTAAAATCAAAAACGTTCTGGATCAGCTCGTGCTCGTTAGAATCTATCGCGCCCGTTTCTTTACCCTGTTCAAGCAGGTATTGTAACTCTTCAGATGAGTGATGGGTTTCGCCGCCCTCTAAGGTAGTTATGCCAAATAATTTTAAAATAAAATTGGCAAAGCCGTTAAGCAACCAAATAAACGGGCGAAACAGCACGAAGAAAAATCTTAATGGTAGCGATACCGCTAAGGTAGTACGTACCGACTTTTGAATGGCCAGTGACTTTGGCGCTAACTCACCAAATACTATGTGAAGCACCGTAATAGCCACAAAAGACAGAACGTGACTGGCCGTAATAAAGCCCGGGGTAAGCGTAAAGCCTAAAGCCAGAAACGCGCGTAATACAATGTTGGTAACTACGCCCTCACCCACCACACCAAGGCCAAGCGAAGCAATGGTAATACCCAGCTGTGTGGCAGCCAGGTAACCATCTAAATTATGTAAAATGCCCCTTGCAACTTTGGCTACTCCGCTACCGGATTTAGCCTTTATTTCAATTTGCGAGCCTCGTACCCTCACCATGGCAAATTCTGCTGCCACGAAAAAACCGTTTAGCAATACCAAAAATATGGTAAGGAAAATATAAAAGGCACTAATTTCGTAAGGTCCGGGGTCCATTTATTGTATTATTTGTTATCGGGGAAAGTAGACTTATACAGGTCTAAGCTTTCTTGAATTACTTTGTGTGCGTAACGTACACCCAGCAAATGCTCAATAGTTACGTTCTTACCTTCCAGCACCTTGTAATCGCTAAAGAAGCGTACAATTTCTTTCATGGTGTGTGGCGGCAATTCGTTAAGGTCGTTAATATAGTTAACGGACATATCGTTCTTCGCTACCGCAATTATTTTATCATCCTGCTCACCGTTATCAACCATGTGCATAACGCCTACTACCTTTGCTTCAATGATAGACATCGGAAAAACATCTATAGAACAAAGTACAAGTATATCCAAAGGGTCGTTATCGTCGCAATAGGTTTGCGGGATAAAGCCGTAATTTGCAGGGTACATTACTGATGAAAATAAAACCCTGTCTAATTTTAACAGGCCCGACTCTTTATCTATCTCGTATTTTGCTTTAGATCCTTTTGGTATCTCAATTATAGCGTTTACTATTTCAGGAATATTATCACCCGGTGAAACCTGATGCCAGGGGTGTTGTGTGCTCATGTATATATGTTTAAAATTCTACTCTTCTTATGACTTTGTTAACTTTCTTCTCAGAAAAGCAATAATCAGCGGAATTGTTGTAATAATTATCAATCCGAGTACTATGTACTGCAGATAATCTTTTAACTCGGGGAAACGCCTTCCCAAAAAATAACCGGCTAATGTTAATATGGTTACCCAGGCTACGCTCCCCACTATATTGTAAATGGTAAACTTTTTAATATCTACCTTAACAACACCTGCAAATATAGGGGCAAAAGTTCTAACAATGGGGAAAAATCTGCCTAAAATCAAAGCCATGCCTCCGTATTTGGCGTAAAACTCTTCGGCAACTGAGATATAACGCTTCTTAAAAAAGAATGAATCGTCCCTGTTAAACAGTACGGGGCCTGTGCGGTAACCAAACCAATACCCTGTATAATTACCTAAAATACCAGCCGCAATAAGTGATAGTACCAGCGTATAAATAGGTACATGGATGATACCAGCGGCGCTTAACAAACCTGCCAGAAACAGCAAATAATCGCCGGGAAGGAAAAAACCAAAAAACAAACCGGTCTCAGCATACACTACTATAAGCAACAGGTAAAAGCCACCACTGCTTAAAATAGACTGTGCGTCGGTTAAATTTTGAAGATATTCCCAAAAGTTTTCCATTAAGTATATCCGTAAAACTACAAATATTAAATCAAATTAGCCTCACTTAAATCCTTTGTAAAGGCAAGGATTTTATTTTGGGCCCCTTCCTTTCTATAGTTGGGGCTGCGGATGGCTTAACTGATTAAATAAGGGCGGATATAAACGAAGGATAAACTCCTATTACAATTGTTGCGATGGCCGAAAAGCCCAATACAAATTTATAATAAGCAGGCACCTCAACCTCTGCGCGCTCGGCTGTACGGAAGTACATGGCAATAATAACCCTAAAGTAGTAGAAGATGCTGATAATAGCATTAACTACCGCGATTATAACTAACCAGGTATTGTACTGCGCTAAAGCACCGCTAAACATAAAAAACTTACCAATAAAGCCGGCAGTTAACGGGATACCCGCTAATGAAAGCATGCTGATAGTAAGCACTAACGCCAGGAACGGGTTCTTTTTAGACAGGCCGTTAAATCCTTCAAAATTATCGCTGCCGGTTTGTTGCCTTACCAGTATTAACGCGCCGAATGCAATGATAGACGCTATTGAATAGGCAGTTGCATATACAAATATAGAATTAGCCGATCCTGCGCCCAAAGCCACAATGGCAAATAACAAATAGCCCGCGTGTGATATGCTCGAAAAAGCCATCATGCGTTTAAAGCTTTGCTGGTAAAGGGCCGTAATGTTGCCGATAAACAGGGTGGCAATTGTTATTGCCAATAATACAGGCGTCCAGAATGCTGCTATGGTTGAGAAACATGCGGCAAACAAACGCAGGAACGCCGCGAAGCCCGCAACCTTAACCACGGTAGACATAAACAGGGTGATCAATGATGGAGCACCTTCGTAAACATCCGGTGTCCAGAAATGGAAGGGGGCTGCACCAACCTTAAAGCAAAGGCCTACAATGATGAGCGCTATGCCCGTGTAAAACATCGGGTCTATATCGCGCGGATGGGTCACTATCCATTCGCGAATGGTATTTAGATCGAAAGAACCTGATGAGCCGTATATTAATGTAATACCAAACAACAGGAAACCGGTTGAGAACGCACCCATTAAAAAGTACTTTAAAGCGGCCTCATTTGAAGCAAAATCGCTTTTACGGATACCGGCCAGGATATATAAACTCACTGACATGATCTCGATACCGATAAACATCATCACCAGGTTATGGTATGATACCATTACGATGATACCCGCTAACGAAAACAGGATAATGGCATAATACTCGGCTATATGGGTGCTTATTTTTTCGAAGTATCCTTTAGATAAAAGGAGAATAAGAATGGTAGATACAATGCTTACAACCGAGAACGCAACCGAAAAATTATTGAACAACATCATACCGCTGTACAAAGGCACTGCGTTATCGTTCCATTGTGCAACAGCCGCGCCTAAAGCTGCCAGTAAACCAATTACGGTAACAGGCAATAAAGCTTTCTGAACTTTATATAAACCCAGGTACAAAAGCACTATAGGTAAAACAGATATAATTATTAAAGTAATCATTTATCGTAATTCTAAAAGCCTCCGTTGTTAAATTTAGCGCTTACGGTATTTACCAGATTGGTTACCGCGGCTTCTGATATATGCAGTATAGGTTGCGGATATACACCAATAGCGATGATCAATACGCAGATAATACCCAGTACTAATTTTTCCGAACCGGCTATATCAGTAAAAGTTAATGTCAGTTCGTTCACTTCGCCCTGCATTACGTTCTTATACATACGCAGCATATATACCGCGCCAAAGATGATGGTTAAACCCGCCACCGCAGCAAACCAAATGTTATAATTGAATACACCTTTGAGTAATAAAAACTCGCCCACAAAACCGTTAGTTAGCGGTAAAGCAACAGTGCCTAAAAGGATAATTAAAAACGCTATGGAGAAATTAGGCGCTACCTTAGCAATGCCACCCGTTTGACTAATGTCGCGGGTGTTTAAACGGCGACTGATGATATCCCAAATGAAAAACATCCCCACCACGTTAATACCGTGGCTAAGCATTTGTATCATGGCACCCTGTACACCCTGGGTTGTCCATGCAAAGATACCCGCAGCTATAAGGCCAACGTGTGCTATAGATGAGTAAGCCACCAAACGTTTACCATCTTTTTGATTAAATGCTATAAGCGAAGCATAAACAATACCAATTACCGATAATATCATCACCACATTTTGCCATTGCAGGAAGCCGGCGGGTGCATTAGGAATTAACCAGCGGATAACACCATAAATACCCATTTTTAGCATAATACCAGACAACATCATGGTACCTGCCGATGGCGCCTCGGTGTAAGTATCGGGCTGCCAGGTATGGAAAGGGAACAAAGGCATTTTTATGGCAAATGCTATAAAGAAGGCCCAGAAAACCCAGTTTTGCTGCGACAGGCTTAAACTCAAATTGTAAAAGCCGTTAATATCATAAAGCTTATCCGGAGTTTGCAGGTACAGGTAAATAATACCCAACAGCATAAACAACGAACCCGCGAATGTGTATATAAAGAATTTAATATTGATGCGGATACGGTTATCGCCTCCCCATAAAGCACAAATAAAATAAATAGGGATCAATGCCGCTTCCCAACCTACGTAGAACAAGAAACCATCTAACGCGGTAAATACGGTTAACAACCCTGCCTGCATAAACAGAATAAGCGCGTAAAAGGCCTTTGCGTTCTTATACTCATGTTTGTAAGTGGTAAGTATAATAAGCGGGACAAGCACCGTAGTAAGTAAAACCATTACCATGCTAATGCCATCAATACCGGCCTTAAAGTAAACCCCCATCTGAGGGATCCACGGTAGGTCGAGGCCATACTGTACAGATGCATCGGGGACAAAACCTGCAAGGAAATATGCGGCAAGGCCAAGCTCAACTATAGCGAAAAATAATGCCGCGTGCTTTGCAGCTTCGTTCTTAACCAACAGCACTAATAGTGCTGCCAAAACCGGTAAAAAAAGTAAAATACTAACCGTCATTTTATAGGGTAAACGCTAAGCGCTTATATTTTAATTAAACTGTACACCAAAATGGCAATAATGCCCACTACCATCATAAATATGTAGAAACCAACATTCCCTGTTTGCAACAGGCGCAGGCCTTTACTCGTTTCTAATGTGCCTTTACCCAAGCCGTTCACAAAGCCATCTATTCCTAAAACTTCTACTACCTTATAAAAGAATACAGATATAGCATCAAGGGGCTTGCGAATGATCTTATCGTATAGTTCGTCGATATAAAATTTATGGTATGACAGGTTTGCCAATGCCGGGCGCTCTTCAGCGTCAGATACAGACACATGCGCACCGCTAACATATTTGCTGTAAGCATAGCCCATAGCCAGTATTGCAATTAATACCGATGTACCCATTAATATCCATTCGGTGTTATGGCTCAGTTCGTGCTCACCCAATATTTTGTGTGATGCTTCAAAAACAGGTGCAAGGTAAGCACCCAGTTCGTGATGGCCGCCCATGATAGCCGGTACACCTATCATACCCGCTACGGCGGATAATATTGCCAGCACGATCAAAGGAATGGTCATATTTGCAGGCGACTCGTGCAAGTGGTGTTCCTGCTCATGCGTTCCGCGGAATTTACCCCAAAAGGTTAAGTACATCATCCGGAACATGTAGAACGAAGTTAAACCTGCGGTGATAACACCTACTACATAAAAAGTGGTGCTATGTGCAAAGGCCGCTGCCAGGATCTCGTCTTTAGAAAAGAAACCCGAGAATGGTGGGATACCCGCAATAGCAATGGTACCAACCAGCATAGTTATAAAAGTTACTCTTATCTTGCCCTTTAAGCCGCCCATTTTGCGCATATCCTGCTCACCGCTCATGGCGTGAATAACAGAACCTGCCCCCAGGAACAGCAATGCTTTAAAGAACGCGTGCGTTAACACATGGAAGAATGCACCGGTGTAAGCGCCAACGCCCAGGCCTAAGAACATGTACCCCAACTGCGATACCGTTGAGTAAGCCAGTACTTTCTTAATATCTGTTTGTGTTAATGCTATTAATGCAGCGAACGCCGCTGTAGCCAAACCTACAATAGCAATAACTTCCATCGTGTCCTGCGCAAGGCTAAACAGGATGTTTGAGCGGGCAATCATATAAATACCGGCTGTAACCATCGTTGCTGCGTGGATCAATGCCGAAACCGGAGTCGGGCCGGCCATCGCGTCCGGAAGCCAGGTAAACAACGGCAACTGTGCCGATTTACCAACGGCACCAACAAATAATAATAAAGTTATTAATACTATCGGCGCACCTGCCGTAACAGCGGCGGGGGCATGAGGGAAAATATCTGCAAAGTTTGTGCTGCCAAATGTGTTTACCAAAAGGAAGATGCCCAGCAAAAAGCCAAGGTCACCAATGCGGTTCATTACGAAGGCCTTTTTAGCGGCATCGGCATAGCTTGGGTTGGTGTACCAAAAACCGATAAGCAGGTATGAGCATAAACCTACGCCCTCCCAACCTATAAACATTACCACATAGTTGCTACCCATAACCAGCAGCAGCATAAAGAAAACGAACAAGTTTAAGTACGCGAAGAACTTGCCAAAGCCTGCATCATCATGCATATAGCCAATAGAGTACAAATGGATAAGGAAACCTACACCCGTAATAATAAGCAGCATGATAGAACTTAACTGATCTATCAAAAACGCGAACGGGATGTGGAAACTGCCAACAGCTATCCAGTCGAACAGGTTTACCTCAACAGGTACACCCGAATTTTTTATCTGGAAGAAAGTAGCAACACTTAAACCAAAAGCAACCAATACCAATAAGCTACCAATAGTGCCTATGATACCTTTAGACAGGGTATTACGCCCCAGTCCGTTTATAACGAAACCGGCTAAGGGTAGTACAGGAATAAGCCAGATCAAATTGTCCATAAGCCCCCTCTAAATCTCCCCCAATAGGGGAGACTTTTTATTTTTTTAAATTGTAAACACTTTAAATTTGCCTTTCTTAAGCCCTCTCCTTCGGGGAGGGTTTGGGTGGGGCTACTTACCATTTCAACCTGTTCAGCACGTTAATATCGATGCTGTTGGTATTGCGGTATATCATTACTATAATAGCCAACCCTACTGCAACTTCCGCAGCGGCAAGGGCCATAATAAAAAATACAAAAACCTGCCCGGCTGCATCGCCACGGTAAACCGAAAACGCGGTAAGCAACAGGTTAACCGAGTTAAGCATCAGCTCAACCGACATAAATATTACGATGGCGTTACGGCGTAATAAAACACCCATCACACCTATCGAGAATATAATAGCGCTTAATAAAATGTAGTGGTTAAGCGGAACCGCTTGAATGGTTTGGGTTAAACTTTCCATCAGATGGTTGCTTTTGGTTCTTTATCTTTTGTAGCCAATAATACCGCGCCTACCATTGCCGATAAAAGCAATACTGATGACACCTCAAACGGCAACAAAAATTCGTTAAATAATACTTTACCAAGGTTTTTTACCAGGCCAAGCTCTGGGTTATGTAATACCACCGGGTTTGATACACCTAATGATTTTAGGGAAGATACCAGCGCCACAGCTAAAATACCGCCGCCAAACACCGCGGCTATCTTAACCATAAATGGCTTAACAGGCTCGCTTTCCTTGTTCAGGTTTATCAGCATCAGCGTATATAGGAATAATACCAGGATGGCACCCATGTAAACAATAAAGTTTACAATTGCCAAAAACTGGGCGTTCATTAATATATAGTGGATGGTGAAAGTAAAAAAGGTAAGTATAAGGTACAGTATGCTATGCACCGGGTTTTTTGCAGAGATAACCAGTATCGAAAAAAATATGGATAAAAACGCGATGAAGTAAAATGTACTCATGTTTATATTTTACAAAATACTCTTGCCGTAAAAGCTGGGCAAAGGTATAAAACTTTGGTTATTGATTTAAAGGTGCCTCTACTAATTTGTCTTTACCGTATATAAAATCTTTCCGCAGGTAATCTGATGGAATAATATCGCCGTCGAGGTATATCGCTTCTTTAGGGCAGGCCTCTTCGCATAAGCCGCAAAAAATGCAGCGCAGCATGTTTATCTCGTAAACAGCGGCATATTTTTCTTCGCGGTACAGGTGTTCCTCACCTTTCTGGCGCTCGGCAGCCTGCATGGTAATAGCTTCGGCCGGGCAAGATAGCGCGCATAGGCCGCAAGCAGTACAACGTTCGGCACCATTTTCATCGCGTTTAAGCGAGTGCATACCACGGTAATTTTCAGAAAACTCGCGTTTCTCGTCAGGGTAGGCTATAGTAACCGGTTTTTTAAAGAAGTGCTTCATGGTAATGGCCAGGCCTCCTACAATAGCAGGCAGATAAGCCCTCTCCCAAAAATTGAGCGGTTTTACTGTTAATTGCTTCTTTTTATTACTTAATGATTCCATTGAAAATAACCTCTCTCTAATTTAAAAAAGTAATAACAATACCGGTAACAACAATATTGGCTATGGCTAAAGGTATCAGTATCTTCCAGCCCAGGTCCATCAACTGGTCGTAACGGAAACGCGGGATAGTCCAGCGTACCCACATAAAGAAGAAGATGAACAAAAATATTTTGGCAAAGAAAACACCGGTACCAATAAGCGGGCCTATAACCGGGCCAACGTGCGCGGCAACCCAATCCATACCCGGGTAGTTGTAACCACCCCAGTATAGAGTAGCCATCACTGCCGATGAAATGAACATGTTAATATACTCTGCAAACAGGTAAAAACCCAGCTTCATTGATGAGTATTCGGTATGGTAACCCCCAACCAATTCGGTCTCACACTCCGGTAAATCGAACGGTGTACGGTTGGTTTCGGCAAATGCGCATATCATAAATAACAAAAAGCCTACCGGTTGGTAAATTACATTCCAGTGCCAGCCATGTTGCTGCTGTGCAATTTCGCCAAGGCTAAGTGTTTGGGTAACCATCAGCAATGCGATGATGGAAAGGCCCATTGAAATTTCGTAACTAATGTTTTGCGATGCCGCGCGGATAGCGCCCAATAACGAGTATTTGTTGTTTGATGCCCAGCCGCCTATCATAACGCCGTAAACACCCAGTGATACTACACCAAATATGTATAGGATACCTACGTTAATATCTGTAACCTGCAATGGGATAACCTTATCGCCGATTACCATGTTTTGCCCCCACGGTATAACCGCCGAACCGATACATGCTGTAAGGATTGCTAAAGAAGGGCCAACAATGAAAAGGAAAGGTGTAGCATTAGTTGGGATGATCTCCTCTTTCATAAACATTTTGGCACCATCGGCCATGGGCTGTAAAATACCCCACGGACCTGCTCGGTTAGGGCCTACCCTATCCTGAAAAAATGCTGCTATTTTACGCTCGGCGTAGGTAGAATACATGGCTACCACCAGGCTAATAGCGAAAATGACTATAATAAGCCCAAATTTTATGGCAATATCTGTTAATTCCATTACAGGCGTGTCTCCCTTTCAAATTGTTCTTTATTTGCTTCCTGCAATACCGGGTTGGTTTTAACTACCGGCAGCGGTTTAAGCATTTCATAATGATTTGCGCTGATGACAGATTTGTGCGAAACTTTACGCGGGCCTTCAATCACCCAGTCGGCAGTTTTCTTTTTATCGAAACGGCAGGTATTGCAAATAAACTCCTCTGCCTCGCCGTACTCATCTTTACGTGCGGTTACGCGTATAACATCCTCACCTTTGTACCATAAGGTAACTTTACCGCAACATTTTGGGTTCTCGCATTCGCGGTGAGCCTCAACAGGTTTGGTGAACCAAACACGATTTTTAAAGCGGAAAGTTTTATCTGTTAACGCGCCTACAGGGCAAACATCAATAATGTTACCGCTAAAGTCGTTATCAACAGCTTTTTGTATATAAGTAGAGATCTCTGAATGATCGCCGCGGTTTAATATCCCGTGAATACGGTGATCAGTTATTTGGTCGGCAGTAAATACACAACGGTAGCAAAGTATGCAACGGGTCATGTGCAGCTGTATCTTATCGCCAATGTCTATCTTCTCGAATGTACGGCGGTCAAATTCATAGCGGGTTTTGGCCGCGCCGTGCTCATAACCTAAATCCTGTAAATGGCACTCACCAGCCTGGTCGCATACTGGGCAATCCAGCGGGTGATTGATCAATAACATCTCCACCACACCTTTACGCGCCTCAATAACCTCCGGCGAAGTAATGTTTTTCACTTCCATTCCATCCATTACCGTTGTGCGGCAGCTTGCTACCAGCTTAGGCATAGGGCGCGGGTCTTTTTCAGAGCCCTTGGTTACCTGTACCAAACAGGTACGGCATTTACCGCCACTACCTTCCAGCTTGGAGTAATAGCACATAGCAGGCGGAACAATATCGCCACCAATCAGCCTCGCGGCATTCAGGATGGTTGTCCCGGCTTCTACTTCAATAGGAAATCCGTCTATCGTTACCTTCATTTATAATTCAAAATTAAAAAGTCAAAAGTAAAAACCATGCTTTTTAAGTACCTATCTAATCCAGGTTGATGATAATGGACGCAATGATCTTTGATAACTCATCAGCCTCATACAGCAACTCGTTTAATTTTTCTTTGTCGTCTACCAAGACCGTATCTCTTATCAAACAAATCCAATACTTTGATTCGTTTGCCGATTTAAGCGCTATCTTATAATAGTTCTTAAAATCTTTTCCGGAGCTACCCGCCTTTGCTTCAACTATGTTGGCACCAATCGAAGTGCCGCTTCTAACTAACTGATCAAAAAGAGAAAAGAAAATCCTGTCATATTTAGCACCTGCAATGAATAAAACTAATTCTTTTGAAAACTGATAACACCTGTGTTTGATGTTGTAAGGTTTCTCGTTCAAGTGCTTCCTATATTTTAATTTTTACTTTTAAATTTTGACTTATCCTTCTACCGGCTCAGGTGTAGGCAATGGATCAGCATAATGTGCGATACCAAAGTTGCCACTCGTAGCCGCCGATGGGTTAGTTACATGCCACTCAAATTCGTCCCTAAAGTGGCGGATGGCGCTGGCTACCGGCCAGGCGGCAGCGTCACCAAGCGGACAAATTGTATTACCTTCAATTTTTTTAGAAACATCAACCAAAAGGTCCATATCGCTCATTTTACCGTGACCAAATTCCAGGCGGTGAAGCACTTTCTCCATCCATCCTGTACCTTCGCGGCAAGGCGAACATTGTCCGCAGCTTTCGTGGTGATAGAACCTTGCGAAGTTCCAGGTGTTTCTTACTATACACTGGTCTTCGTCATAAGCGATGAAACCGCCCGAACCCATCATGGTACCGCTAACAAAGCCGCCATCAGCTAATGATTCGTAGCTCATCAGGCGGCCTTCGCCGTTAATAGTTTTCATGAACAGGTTAGCCGGCAAGATCGGTACAGATGAACCACCCGCGACAACCGCTTTTAAACGTTTGCCGTTGGCTATACCACCACAATATTCGTCGCTATATAAAAACTCTTCAACCGGCAGGCCGAGGTCAATTTCGTAAACACCCGGTTTTTTCAAATTGCCACCTGCTGATATCAGCTTAGTACCAGTACTGCGGCCAATACCAATTTTGGCATATTCGTCGCCACCTTCGTTAATGATGGGCACAACAGCTGCAATAGATTCTACGTTGTTAACCACGGTTGGGCAGCCATACAAACCTGCAATAGCCGGGAACGGAGGTTTTATCCTGGGGTTACCACGTTTACCTTCTAATGATTCTAACAACGCGGTTTCCTCACCACAAATGTAAGCACCACCACCCGGTTGCACGTAAAGCTCAAGGTCGTAACCTGTGCCTAAAATATTTTTACCTAAAAAGCCTTTAGCTTTTGCTTCGGCAATAGCCCTTTCAAGGATACGGATCTGCGGCATCATTTCGCCGCGAACGTATATGTATGATGTTTTAGCACCCAGCGCAAAGCTGGCTACTATCATCCCCTCAATTAATAAGTGAGGGATATGGGTCATCAGGTAACGGTCTTTAAAAGTACCCGGTTCCGATTCGTCGGCATTACAAACCAGGTAACGGGCAACACCTTCGGGCTTCGCCAAAAAGCTCCACTTCATCCCGGTAGGAAAACCCGCGCCACCACGGCCGCGCAAACCTGATTTTTTAACCTCTTCCACCACTTCATCGGGCGTAAGGGTTTTCAGGGCTTTTTCAACAGCAGCGTAACCGCCTTTTGAGCGGTAAACATCAAATGTGTTGATGCCGGGTACGTTTATGTGTTCAAGTAAAAGTTTGCGTCCCATTAGTTGTTCGCCTTTCCTTTCAAATCACTAATCAGTTTATCAACCGACTCGGTGGTTAAGTTTTCATAAAAAGTGTACTCGGGGCCAATTTGCAGCACAGGGCCGAAGCCACAGGCGGCCAAACACTCTACACCTCTCCAGCTAAATAAGCCGTCGGGGGTAACTTCGCCTTCTTTAACGCCAAGCGTTTTTTCTATATGCTCCATAATTGGGGTTGCACCCACAATTTCGCAAGGGCCGGTACGGCAAACCTCTAACATGTACTTGCCCTGCGGCTTTAAAAAGTACATGGTGTAAAATGATGCTACCTCATAAACTTCTATCGGTTGGATAGAAAGGTATTCGGCAACTTTATCCATGGCGGGTACGCTGGTCCAGCCAAACTCGGCCTGCACCAAATGCAGTATAGGCAACAAGGCCGATTTTTGTTTCCCCTCGGGGTAACGGCTAACTACATCGGCAAATTTGCCAAGCAGCTCCGGCGAAAATGTTACCGGTGTATTGGTATCCTGTACACTAAGCATCTAACTCTCCGGCTATAACGTTTAAACTACTCATGTTAATAATAGCATCAGATAATAACATTCCCTTACTCATCGGCGCATACATCTGGTAATTGATAAAGCTTGGCCTGCGGAAGTGTAAACGGTATGGCGAGCGGCCACCATCATTGATCAGGTAAAAGCCAAGTTCACCGTTTGCACCTTCTACCGCGTGGTAAACCTCGGCGGTTGGGGTATCAACCTCGCCCATCACAATTTTAAAGTGATAGATCAAAGCTTCCATGTTATTGTACACTTCCTCTTTTGGAGGCAGGTAAAACGCCGGCACATCCGCGTGGAATATATCGGTTGGTTCTTTTTCTATTTTGGCAAGCGCTTGCTCTATAATGCGCAGGCTCTGCCACATTTCTTCGTTACGTACCAAAAAGCGGTTGTAAACGTCGCCGTTCTCGCCAACAGGTACTTCAAATTCAAAATCCTGGTAAGATGAGTACGGCTCCATAGCGCGTACGTCGTAATCAACACCTGCAGCGCGCAATAAAGGGCCGCTCCAGCTGTAGCTTAATGCCTGCTCGGCAGTAACTGCTGCTACATCTTTGGTACGATCAACAAAAATACGATTACGGTTAAACAACGCTTCAAATTCGCGCAGCACCGGCGGGAACCTTTCTAAAAACCGTTTGATCTTGGCAAATGCGATATGATTGAAGTTGCGTTCGAAACCGCCTATACGGCCAATGTTGGTTGTTAAGCGCGAGCCGCATATCTCTTCGTAGATCTCATAAATTTCTTCGCGATGCTCCATCATGTACAGGAAGCCCGTAAAGGCGCCGGTATCTACACCCAATACACCATTACAAATAATATGATCGGCAATGCGGGCCAGCTCCATGATAATTACACGCATGTAATCAACA
Organism: Mucilaginibacter lutimaris; assembly: GCF_042676625.1. Classification (NCBI taxonomy): domain Bacteria; kingdom Pseudomonadati; phylum Bacteroidota; class Sphingobacteriia; order Sphingobacteriales; family Sphingobacteriaceae; genus Mucilaginibacter; species Mucilaginibacter lutimaris. The sequence goes on along the minus strand of NZ_JBHTIA010000012.1, from coordinate 481,053 downwards.
CGTTTTGGCGTTTGTATGTTCAACAGCTTCTCCACCGTCATGTGCCAGCCCATGTTGTTGATGGGTGATGAACAATAGTTCAGCCTATCGGTAAGTGGAGTTATCTGGTAGAATGGGCGGTGTTCGGCAATTTTTTCAAACGCGCGGTGAATGTAGCCTATGGTTGATACGCCGCTAACAATACGTTCGCCATCCATCTGCAATACATTCTGGAACACACCGTGGGTTGCAGGGTGTGTTGGGCCCAGGTTTAGCGTGGAATACTCCGTTTGCGGGTCGTTATCAGTATATACCGGGTGGTTCTGCATTTATTTTTATCTCCCGAAAAAGTAATCTTTTTTATCAATACGGTTTGGATCCTCCAGCGGGAATTCCTTCCTCATCGGGAATACCGTCATGTCATCAACATTAAGTATCCTGCGCAGGTCGGGGTGGCCGTCAAATATCACCCCAAAAAAGTCGTAAGTTTCACGCTCCATCCAGTTGGCGCCATCCCAAAGGGTTGATGCCGTAGGGATGTGCAGGTCGTCTACAGTAAGGCCAACTTTTATACGGATGCGTGTATTTGTAGTTAAGCTATGCAGGTGGTAAACTACTACGATCTGTTTTTCAAGTTCGGGGTAGTGTACCGCTGTAAGATCCGTTAAAAAGATAAACTGCAACGCAGCATCTGTTTTAAGGTAGGTTAACACATCGGTAATAATATCCTTACCTGTTTCAACCGTAAGTAGGCCAAAATCGGCGCCTGTTTGGGTAACCTGGCCTGCAAACCTGTGGTTAAGCTTTTGCAGTAATTCTTCGTTTGGTATTTTAGCCATTATTGGATACCATATTTAGCCAGCAACTCCTGGTACTTTGGCTCTTCGCGCCTGCGCAAAGATTCTGTTTGTACCAGCTTTTGTATAGCCATGAAACCATCAATAATAGCCTCGGGGCGCGGAGGGCAACCAGGCACGTAAACATCCACCGGGATTACCTCATCTATACCCTGCAGTACAGAGTATGTATCAAATATACCACCGCTTGACGCGCATGCACCAACGGCCATTACCCAACGGGGCTCGGCCATTTGCAGGTAAACCTGGCGTAAAACCGGGCCCATTTTTTTAGATATAGTACCCATTACCATCAAAAGATCGGCCTGGCGGGGCGAGAAGCTAAGCCTCTCGGCACCAAAACGGCTTAAATCGTAATGAGAACCCATGGTAGCCATAAACTCGATACCGCAGCAAGATGTTGCAAATGGTAACGGCCATAAAGAGTGTGAACGCGCCAAACCCACTGCCTGATCAAGCTTGGTGGCAAAAAACCCCGATCCTTCAACACCCGCAGGGGCTTCAACTATTTGAATATCACTCATTGAATTCCTTATCAAATAATGTTTAATGCTCAGTTAAAACTGATGTGCAAATTTACAATAAATACGTTGTAACAGATACACTGTGAAGGCCTGGCAATATATTTAGAATCAGTCTAAACTAATCCCAATTTAAAGCACCTTTTTTAATAATGTAGAAGAAACCTGCAAGCAGGGTAGCCATAAAAATGAACATTTCTATCATACCGGTGGCGCCCAGGTCGCGGAAGTTAACAGCCCATGGATACATAAATATTACCTCAACATCAAACAATACAAAAAGTATGGCTACCAGGAAGTACTTAATTGACATTGGTGTACGGGCGTTACCTACTACCTCTATACCAGATTCGAAGGGGGTAAGTTTATCTTTGGTTTTACGCTTAGGGCCAATTTTGTGGGTTACAAACATAGTTGTAACAACAAAACCAATTGCCACAAGCATCTGGAATATGATGGGCAAATAGTTAACAGGTAAACTCTTTAATTCCATGCTGCAAATATACAAATGAACGTAACATATAAAAGCCTCTTAATATCCTTCTGCTCATCTTTTTTGCAGCCTATCTACAGTTGTTCATTTCATTCATTATTAGGTTGTTCGTATAAATTGTAAATCTTTTTCACAAGCTTTAAATACCGCAAACATTAAATGTTACGGTAATGAATTTAAGGTGCATACACTTAAGTAATATATGCCGTTTAAAGCTTTGAGCGTAATCAGGGCAACCAATTACAAATTATTTATGAAAAAATTTCAAAAACTCAGCAGGAATGAAATGAAAAACGTAACCGGCGGCCTCCGTCAAGAGGGCTGTGCCACGAGCTGTAGCTCGCACGGCGCAAGTTGCGGGCCGGGAAGCTGCACTTGCCGCGCAACCCCAGGTTGGGGTAATGAACCAACAACCTATACTTGCGAAACTATAACAATACCTGAATTATAACAAAAAGGGCCTCCAGTAAACCAGAGGCCCTTTTTATTTATTTAAAAGTGATTATTTAGCTTTACCGGCACCGCCGCCTTTGCGGGCAAAGTATGCTACCACCTGTTTATTGGTAGGGTCGTTATCTCTTGCTTTAGTATAGTTTTCAAGCGTTTTAGCTGAATCTTTCTCCTTAAATTCAGCAAATGTAGCCAAGTATACATACGCTTCGGCTAACTCCTTTTTAACTTTATCAGTCGGTGTACCACCTTTAGCATTAGTTGTTTCAATGTATTTCTCGTAGAAAGGTTTCGCGTAACCAACTATGTTATTACGGTCTTTATCCTTCAACTCGTTTACACGGGCACGATATAAATATGCGTTAGGATCTGATGGTGCTTTTTGCGTTACATAGCTAAATGCAGAGTCCGCTTTGGCTATGTAAGCATCAGCATTCGGTATTTTATCGTTGTAAGACACATAAAAATAGTAGCTAACACCTTCATAAAAGTGGTCTAATAACTTTACATTTCTACCTTTTTGGGTAAATACATGGTACGCGTCACCGGCTTCGGCGTATTTCTTTTGGCCGTAAAGCGCTTTGGCTATCTCAGGATAAACATCTACCTGTGTAGTATCCACATCAATAGCTTTACGTAACGAAGCAACACCTAATGAATCTTGTTTAGAAGCAAGCTGTAAACGACCCAGGTAAACATAGTCACGAGGGATTATACGTTTAGGATCTGCTTTTGTGATCCAGGTATTCATAGCCGTTAAACCTGCAGGATAATCTTTGTTTTCGTAACCGGCATAACCAAGGTAACGGTAAACTTTTAAGTTACCATTGGCAGCGCTTGATAAAGCCTGGGCTTCTGTCTGTAGGGTTTTGTAATCACCGGCGTATAATAAGAAGTCGGCGTAACGTAAACGAGACTCAACAGATAGGTCTGTTAAAGAAAGGTATTTACGATAGTTATCGGCACCTTCTTTAACCTTAGCTGAAGCCATTTTAGGGTCGCTTAGAGCCCAACGGATGTCGGTTTCTGCCCACTCGCGGTAAGCAGGACCATAGTTAGGGTCAATAGCTAATGCTGCTTTAAATTCGTTTTCAGAACTTTCAAAGTTGTTGGCATATTTCCAGATAACACCGGTTGCCACTTTAGCATGAGCAAGTTTAGGGTCCAACTCTAATGCAGACTGGTAATTGCTTAACGCTTCGGTGTTTTTGCTTTGGGTACGTAACGCATCACCTAAAGCAACCAGTATCTCGGCGTCTTTAGGGTTTACTGTTTTGCCTTTTGTTAATACTGCAATGGCAGCGTTAGCATCGGCAGCAGGTACCTTACCGTCAACATCATTTAAAAGATATGCTTCGCCTACGTATAAGTATGGCTTGCTGTCTTTACCTGCTAAAGCTACAGCCTGGTTAAAGTTTGTTGTAGCTGTTGCCCTGTCTTTATCTAAAAACGCGGCAGCGCCTAAACCAGCGTAGTTTAATGCCGATTTAGGGTTTACAGCAATACCTTTCTGGAAATTGGTTTTTGCCGAATCCGGGTATTCCTGCAAAATATACACCCAACCAAGGTAAAAGAAGTTCTCATCCTTAGTAGGTTGGGTTACGGTTAAATTTTTAAGCATTGATTTAGCCTTCTGAAACTGCTCGGCGTCAATCGCTTTCTTGGCATCGGCTATGCTCTGCGCAAAAACTGAAGAGCCAACAAGTGTCAGTGCTAATACTATCTTACTTATCTTACTGATCATTTTCATCTTAGTTTGTTAATGTATATAGTTAGTGTGTTATGTTTATTTCCCTTGACGGGATAGAATCAGGTAATAAGCCCGATTTTAGTATGATCCGTTGTCCGCGTTCGCTTGCCAAAAATGATGCAAAGCCCGACCCTAAACCTTTCCTGCCTGTGCAATCTATGATATATAACGACCTGCTTAACGGATACGTATGTTGGACAAGAGTTGTTTGCGAAGGTTTAAAGTACTCGTTGGGCGCAGTTTTGCTGCTTTCATCCTTAACACCTACAATTTTAACTTTGTCAACAGCATCCGCATAATCTTTATCAGGGTCATTTAACCATGCAAAGCCGGTTATGCCTATAGAGTTGGGGTGAGTACTTACGTACTTAATAACCTCTTTATTTGAGCTTAACGCGTAAATATTTTTTTGTTTCAACTCTTTATTTCCGGATAAGGCCTTCAAATACCTTACCAAACTCGAATTAGGATTATCAAACACTATACTTTTATCTGTATGCGATTTTCCGTTCAGCATACTTTTTATCTCGTTTACCGAAATGGTAGTATCATTTGACGCCTGGTTTACAATTAGTGCAACCGCGTCTATAGCAAACTTGTTAACATCGGCAGTTAACGAACGCCTTTTTAGCACTCCAAGCTCTGCAGTATCTAATTCACGTGCTATTATCACTACTCTAACTTTGTCATTCATTAAATTATTTACAACCTCGCTTTCGGGTTTGTAAGTAATTACGGGGTTGGCCTCTGTGTATTTTGCCTTAAATACATACAGTTCCTCATCAACAATCGGCGAAAAGGATTCATCGCCATAAAATTGGGCGGTACCCGATGTAAAGCCATCTAAAGGGGCTTTATTAGTTTTTTTTTGCTGGCAGCTTTGTAAGCCGGCCATAATTGTAATCCCCAATAATAATTTAACACTAAGCTTCATTGGGATCCTTTCTTAAATATCGCGCGAAGCGCAGTACCGCGTAAATTATAATTACGCAACCAAATATTGTTTTTTGCTGTTTTGGCAGCTGGTTCAAAAAGCTATCCCAAAAGATAGTCATGAGCCCAAGGGTTAATAACCCGATGAATGCAGTAACTCCTAAAATAAGCAAAAACCGCCTTTTGGGCGATTTTTGCTTCTCATTGTTATTTGACAACATGAATTTTTATTCTTGCGCCAGTGTAAAGCTTACAGGGATACTGTACTGTACACGAACCGGACGACCGTTTTGTATACCTGGTTTCCACTTAGGTGACTTTTTCAATACACGTACTGCTTCTTCGTCACATCCGCTTCCAATACCACGTACAACTTTAATATCTGTTAACGAACCGTCTTTTTCTACAACGAATGTACAAATTACACGGCCCTGAACATTGTTCTCTCTTGCGATAGAAGGATACTTAATGTTGTTACCCAGGTATGAGTAGAATTTAGCGTCGCCACCAGGGAATGCCGGCGATTGTTCAACCGCGGTAAAGATCTGGTTAGGGTTTTCTTCTACCACTTGCTTAACATCAGAGTTACCAACGGGCTCATCAATGGTAATTGCCTGGTTTGGATCACCCTTTTGATCTTTTTGCCCCGGATCCGCAACTTTCAGATCTTCTACAGTTGGCGGGTCTTTTTCACGTACCTCGTTATCGGGCTTTACAACCGGAGGCGGGAAACGTACCTGGTCAACCTTCGGTTTAGGTGGCTCAGGCGGCGGTGGCGGTGGTTTCACCTCTTCATTCACTGGAGGCGGAGGCAATACCACTTCGGTAACCTTTACCTTCTCATCAGCCTTGGGGATAAATCCCTCTATTGCATTGAGGATTGTTTTAAAGGATATAAGTACAACAAATGCTGCTACACCAAATAAAAGGGCTTTATTCGTATTACGAGGGTTATCCTTTCTAAGTTCGTAAGCACCATAAGCTTTGTTACGGCCTGTAAAAACAACGTCAATCCATTGCTGGTTAAGTATGTCTAATTTTGATCCAAACATTATCTTATAACGTTAATTTACTTTAATAGTTCTTAATAGTTTCCGTCGCGCTTTAGTAAGCCTAATTCAGCAGGCGTAATATCTACAATAGCGAAAGATTCAACACTGGTTATCTTCATTTCGTCAAGCGCGTCAACTACGTTCTTGTAATTAGCTTTATCGCTTGGCTTAATTAATACAACCATGTATTTACCTGTGCTGGCTTGTATCTCTTTGCCTTTTTCAATAAGCACTTTACGCAACCCGTCTTTACCGTAATCAACGGTTTCGGGGGCCGATGTACCGGGTTCACCTACAAACCACTCAACTTTGTTATTAGCGCCTAATAAAAGCGTCATTGAACGGGAAGCGGCAACAGGCAATTGGTCGTTTTGCTTTTCATCTTTATCCGGCATGGTCACATCCATCGCTTTAGGCTTAGATAATGTGGTGGTCATGATAAAGAAAGTGATCAACAAGAAAGCCAAATCCACCATCGCGGTTAAATCCACGCGCGTAGAAGCCTTTTTACTTCTTACTTTCCCGCCTTTTTTCCCCCCGCCGGAGGAGGTGTCTAATTCTGCCATTTTTTGTTATTTTTTAGGTGCGTTCTTAACCGATGTGATCAGGCTGAACTTGTTAACTTTTTGTCTTTGCAGAATACCTATTATCTTTTTGATAGTAGGGTACTCTTCCTTGTTGTCTCCTTTAACAGATATCCTTAACGGCTTGTTATGTAATGAAGCAACGGCTTTGCGAGATTCGCGGATCCAGTCTGCGAGCTCATTATTGGCCGTAGTATCATTTGGGATACCGGGTTGCTTAAAGGTCTTACGCCTGTCGGCATCAAGATCCAGGTAACCCTGCAACTGGTTAATAGGCACACCTACAACCTGAAGACCTGAAAACACTTGCTTTTGCTGAGGTGAGAAATTAATATTGTATTTCTCTCCCATTTGCGTAAGCGTTTGTTTACGAATATCGGTACCTTCTACCGTGTAGAAAACCTTTCCCTGACCAACGGTCAGCAAAAGTACATCCTCTTCAGGAAGCGGCACTTCAGCAGTTGAAGACGGTACGTCAATCGGAACAGGATCTTCCGTACGCGGCTTTGCTGTTAATATAAAGAAAGTAAGCAACAGGAAAGCTACGTCGCACATGGCGGTCATATCTATAGCAGTGCTCTTCCTTGCAACTTTTACTCTTGGCATATTCTGATTAATTTTAAATATATAACGTAAAGATAGTTAATTATTGTATTCATCCAAATTATATTTTGCAATACCGGATAAAAGCAAACTATATTTTACAATTATTATTTTTTGTGAGAAGCCGAGAATGTTTGAACGATACTGAAACCAGTTTCGTCGATAGCGTAAGTTAATTTATCAATTTTAGAAGTAAATACGTTATACATTACAATTGATACCGCAGATGTACCGATACCTAAAGCTGTATTGATAAGTGCTTCAGAAATGTGAGTTGAAAGTTCTGATTGGTTTGGAGCACCAGAAGCACCCAGGGTTGCGAATGCACCAATCATACCAATTACCGTACCTAACAGACCGGTTAATGTACCGATTGATACCAGGGTAGCAATGATGGTTAAGTTTTGCTCTAACATTGGCATTTCTAAAGCGGTTGCTTCTTCAATGTCTTTTTGGATAGCTAATGCTTTTTGGTCAACATCCATAGTAGCATCATTTTCCATTTCGCGGTATTTTTTCAAACCAGATTTGATAACGTTTGCTACCGAACCTTTTTGTTTATCACACTCAGCGCTTGCGCCTTCGATGTTACCAGCGTTTAATAAAGATTGAATTTTACGTACGAATGCGTCAACATTACCTGTACCTGATGCTTTACCAATAACAATAAACCTTTCAATTGAAAATACAATAACCATTAACAGGTAAGACATAATGATAGGTACAATTACCCCACCTTTATGTACAGTACCAAATAAATCGCCCGGGTTTGGATCATTTTCAGGATTGCCGCCTTTAAAGTGGCTTGGGTGGCCCAGGATGAATATGAAGATTAGAACTGCCGCAACTATACAGATTGGAATAGTTAAAGTTGCAAATGCGCCCGATGCACTTGAGCTTTCTTTAACAGGAGTAGTTGGTTTTGTTGGTGCGTTTGCCATTACTTTTTAAATTTTAGTTTTCGTTTTGTTTATAATATAAGTTAATAAAAAATGTGTGCGTTTTTAGCGAATAACAAAAATAGAATTTAAATGAAATAAAAAAACTTTTTATGTAATTCTTTATAATAATTTAATATACAGCTGCAATAGCGTTACGAAATTGGTGATTACATAACGCTTTGAAACACAAAAATTGTCTACATGGCAGACAATTTTTTACAATACAACCCATTTTTTTTAAGAATAGCAAGTTATAACACATAAAAGTGTGTAACTAAAATGATATAGTTGCGTCTAACTACACCTCTAAAGCTACGTTTGGCCCTGCGTTTATTATTTCCGGGGTACTGTACGCGGCATACTTATCAAAATTCTTAACAAAGGCTGCGGCTAATTGGTTTGCCTTGTCTTCATAATTATCTGCGCTGGCCCAGGTGTTCTTTGGGTTTAACACCTCATCGGGTACATTGGGGCAACTATAAGGGATGGCTATATTAAATACAGGGTGCAGGTGATAGCCCACATTATCTAAACCTCCATTCAGGGCAGCGGTTATCATAGCGCGGGTATGTGATAGCCTCATGCGCTGGCCTGTTCCGTAGGGGCCACCTGTCCACCCGGTGTTAACCAACCATACATTTACCTGGTGCTGCTTTATTTTACTACCCAGTAATTTAGCGTATTCTACCGGGTGCAATGGCAAAAAGGCTTCGCCAAAACATGCCGAAAAGGTGGTTGTTGGCTCGGTAATGCCGGCTTCAGTACCGGCTATTTTAGCCGTATAGCCCGATATAAAATGGTACATGGCCTGCTCGGGCGTTAATTTTGATATGGGTGGCAATATCCCAAAGGCATCGGCTGTTAAAAAGAAAATGTTTTTTGGCGCACCACCTATTGATGGTATAACCGCGTTGCTTACATTATATAAAGGATAAGCCACACGGGTATTCTCTGTTTTATCGGTATTATTAAAGTTAACACGGCGGGTACCGGGTATAAAGTTAACATTCTCTAATAAGGCACCATATTTAATAGCGTTAAAGATCTGCGGTTCTTTCTCAGCAGTTAGGCCTGTGCATTTGGCATAACACCCGCCCTCAAAATTAAATATGGTATAATCGCTCCAGCCATGTTCATCATCGCCTATAAGGCTGCGGTCAGGATCGGCAGAGAGGGTGGTTTTCCCTGTACCCGACAGACCGAAGAATATAGCGGTATCGCCTTTGGCCCCGGTATTTGCCGAGCAGTGCATAGATAATACCTGCTTATCGTGCGGAAGTATAAAATTAAGCACCGAGAAGATGGCCTTCTTGATCTCGCCCGTGTACCCGGTACCGCCTATCAGTATTATTTTTTTGCTGAAGTTGATGATGGAAAAATTTGGCTGGCGGGTACCATCCTTTTCCGGATCGGCCATAAAGCCGGGGGCAGCAATAATGGTCCATTCGGGCATCCCCCCGGTGTTTATGACTTCGGGGCGGATGAACAGGTGGTGAACGAACAGGTTCTGGTAAGCAGTTTCTGTAACTACCCGTATGTCAATATGGTATTTTTCGTTGGCACATGCGCATGAGTCGCGCACAAATATCCCTTTACCGGCAAGATATTTTGTTACCTTATTATATAAAGCGTTAAACTTTGCACCGTCGAACTTATAATTGATGCTACCCCACCATACATTATCATGTGTAATATGGTCATCAACAATAAAGCGGTCTTTAGGGGAGCGGCCGGTGAATTTACCGGTATCTATAGCGAGGGCGCCGGTATCGCTTAAAACGCCTTCGTTTCGTTTAATTGCGGCCTCAACAAGTTGCGCGGGGGTTAGCTGGTAGTAAATAGCAGGGCTATTCGCCAGGTTTAGATACCCTAAATCAGGGCTCTGGTTAGCAGTGGTGTTCATCAGGAAGATAATTTTATAATTGGTTGCCCCAAAATTACCTGTTTGATACACTAAGAACCAAGCATTTTTAAGTATTTATTTACATAATGTATGTTTTACACACCACATAATTAGTTCATTATCAAGAGCTAAATCGAATTATAATTTTATAGATCAATACACTATCCTCCCGCCTTTTTAGCCTTATAGCCGTCAGTTTGCAGCATGGTTAGCACCTTATCCCTAAAATCGCCCTGCAGCAATACTTCGCCATCTTTAACAGATCCGCCTACGCCACACTTGGTTTTTAGTTTTTTGCCTATCGCTTCCAGGTCGGCATCCGAGCCAATAAAACCACTGATACGCGTTACCAGTTTGTTGCCCTTTATCCTGTCGAGGTAGATCTTTAAGTTTTGCTGCTGTGGCGGTAGCGTTTGCTGTTCTTCGCCGCCCTCTTCCTGGTACTGAAAATCAGGATCGGTAGAGTACATGATGCCGGTAAAATTTTTCTTAGCCATATTAGCTCCCTCTAAATCTCCCCGATAGGGGAGACTTTAACTGCAATTTTTAAAAATATATTAGCCAAACCCTTTATGCCCCTCTCCCTCGGAGAGGGGTTGGGGAGAGGCTTTATAGGCCCTTGTATTCTAAGAGGTCTCCTATTTATGGTACGATGCCCCAACAATTACATTCAGCGCGTTGGGCACTACCTCTATATCAATATCTGTGCCTGCAACCTGCGGCTCGCCATCCAGGTGTATGGGGCCTTCCTGCTGGCGGGTTATATGAACATTTTTGCCTTTAATAATCTCTACATACTTCGAGCTGTCAGCCGTTTTGGTGAACATCCGCAGTCCCATCTCCGGGAAGCGCCAAAGCGGAAAAGGCTTTATAATACAAACATCCAACAAACCATCCTGCACCGATGCCGTTGGCGATACGTGGGCGTTATTGCCATACTGCGATGAATTGGCCATGCTTAGCATAAATGCTTCGCGGTCGTACGCCACACCATCAATTTCTATATGGTAATCTTTAGATTTATAGGTCGAGATCTCGTTTATGGATGATTTAAAGTAACTCACAAACCCACGCTTCTCGCTGCCATGGGCAAACACGTGGCTTATGTGTGCATCAAAACCCATCCCAGCCATATTAAAAAACCATTGCCCGTTCATTTTACCGGCATCAATAGTAATAGCGCGCGCCTGGTTAAATGTTTTAAAGGCATGCTCTACATTCATGGGGATATTTAAAAACCTCGACAGGCCATTGCCCGAGCCGTAAGGAATAACCGCAAGCGTAGTATTGGTATTTACTATGCCCGATGCTACCTCGTTTACGGTACCATCGCCGCCTACGGCAACCACAATATCGTACTCGCCCACCGCAGCCCTGGCTAAGCCATTGGCGTGGAAAATACCGGTGGTAAATTCAATGTCGTAATCAAAAATAGTTGTGTCAACGTATTTCTGTACAAGCTCCGGCACACCTTCCTTATTCTTCCCTCCCGATACCGGGTTTATTATAAATAACGCTTTCCTTTTCAACTACATAAGTTTACAAGCGGCAAAAGTAAATGTATTTTCGGCTTTGTGAAAAATTGTTTTATTTTTGCCTCCTGAAAGTGGACTGATTTAACGCCCCAATTGTTGATAAACTTACATCGGGGGCTGGATTGCAACCACGTAAAAAAGTGCTAACCCTGCTCCTTTTACAACGTTTCAAACAAATCTTTTCCTTTCGGGTTTAACGTTTATTATAAAAATATATGCCATACTTATTTACATCGGAATCCGTGTCAGAAGGGCATCCGGATAAAGTTGCCGACCAGATATCGGACGCGTTAATTGATAACTTTTTAGCTTTCGACCCAGAGTCGAAAGTGGCTTGCGAAACCTTAGTTACCACAGGCCAGGTTATTTTAGCCGGCGAAGTAAAATCAAAAGCCTATTTAGACGTACAAAAAATTGCCCGCGATGTAATTAACCGCATTGGTTATACCAAAGGCGAGTATATGTTTGATGGCAGCTCATGTGGTGTGCTATCTGCCATTCACGAGCAATCGCCGGATATTAACCAGGGTGTCGACCGCAAAGCTAAAGAAGAGCAGGGCGCCGGCGACCAGGGTATGATGTTTGGTTACGCTACCATCGAAACCGATAACTATATGCCATTGGCTTTGGATATTGCACACGCTTTATTGCGCGAACTGGCAGCTATCCGCCGTGAAAACACCGACATCAAATACCTTCGCCCTGATGCAAAATCGCAGGTTACGTTAGAGTATGACGATAACAACCAACCAGTACGTATCGATGCTATTGTGATTTCTACCCAGCACGATGATTTCGGCGATGAAGAAGCGATGCTTTCGAAGATCAGCAAGGATATTGTTGAGATATTGATTCCTCGTGTTAAGGCTAAATACCCGAAATATGCGCATTTCTTTAACAGCGATATTACTTATCACATTAACCCGACAGGTAAATTTGTGATTGGTGGCCCGCATGGGGATACCGGCTTAACCGGCCGCAAGATCATTGTAGATACTTATGGTGGTAAAGGCGCGCACGGTGGTGGTGCATTCTCAGGAAAAGACCCATCAAAAGTTGACCGTTCTGCCGCTTACGCAACCCGCCACATTGCTAAAAACCTGGTAGCTGCCGGTGTTTGTAACGAGGTATTGGTACAGGTATCATACGCTATTGGCGTTGCAAAGCCAATGGGTATTTACGTAAACACTTACGGTACCGCTAAAATTGGTTTAAATGATGGCGAGATCGCTAAAAAGGTTGAAGAGATCTTTAACATGACGCCTTACGCTATCGAAACCCGTTTTAAACTGCGTAACCCAATTTACAGCGAAACCGCTGCATACGGTCACTTTGGCCGCCCAAGCGAAACGGTAACCAAATCTTTCAACGCGCACGATGGCAGCACCGTTACCCGCGAAGTGGAATTATTTACCTGGGAAAAACTCGATTACGTAGATAAAGTAAAAAGCGCTTTCGGTTTGTAAAAGCCATTAACTACATAAAAAAAGACACGCTGTATCGGTGTGTCTTTTTTTATGCCTGTTTTTTTTTAGCCTTTTGCCGATGGTAGTACCGAGTAGCCTTATCTACACTACCACATTCCAGTGGGTTGCACCAACGGCGGGTATGGGTGCGGCTCTTATCCAGAAAAAGCCAACCACAGGCAGAGCATTCTTTAACATATTTAACTTCGGGTGACGTTAAAATTTCATAAGTTGATTTTAGCACTTTCCACAAAGGCGCTACAATATTATTATCGGGGTTCATCCAAACCTCTTCTAAACCATCCACAGCATTTTTAAACCCTATATGCCGCAAAGCTTCTGATAGCAGTTCATTGTATCTCGCCAAAACTTCTTCATCTATAGATTCGCCAGCCGCCTTAGCCGAAAATAACTTGTACAATAATTCCCGGGTAAGGATAATATGGTGGTAAGCGCCAATAGCCGAGGCCGGAGAGTGTTCTGCTATCTGTCGAAAATTGCTGATCTCATCAGGCGTAGCTATTTTAACCTTTAAGCACCATTCCAAAAAATGTGTGTAGTTTTCAAGGTACTCTAAGCTGCCGCTTTTCTTTCGGTTCTGTACAGTATTGGTAAAATCGAGGCATAATAGTCCCCCATCTAAAGGCAAGCTTTCTATATTTCTTATCTTACTCATCTGTAACTCAAATATATTATTTTTTACCACCAAAAACATTTTAGGTAGTAAAGTTTTTTATATATTACCACCATTATTAGTTACGGTAGTAAAAAACGACATGACAAAAAATATTTCTTCGCCTTTACTGGTTGCCTTCGCGTTCTTCAACATATACATCATATGGGGATCGACCTATTTGGCGGTGGCTTACGGCTTGCAAAGTTTCCCGCCGTTTATACTGGTTGGCCTGCGGTATTTAAGTGCCGGGTTACTGATGCTGGCCTGGTGTATGCTTAAAAAAGAGCGCTTACCCGAAAAAAGGTTTGTAATTCGGCATGCTATTGCCGGCACCATGATGCTGGTTGGTGGTACAGGCATGATAGCCTGGGCCGAGCAATACATCAGTTCGGGCCAGGCCGCTATTTTGGTTGCCACCGAGCCGCTTATATTTTTACTGCTCGACAGAAAGAACTGGTCGCAATACTTTTCTAATAAATATATTGTTGGCGGTTTGCTCATTGGATTTACCGGCATCTTCCTGTTCCTGAAACTTGGCGTGGCTGTGGCAAACCCCTCGCCTATGGCAACCATTGCCAGCATAGTTGTACTTATAAGCGCTGTGCTTTGGGTACTTGGGTCTTTAATAATTAAAGATAGCAAAGGCAACAGTACATCTACCATGAATGCCAGCATCCAGTTACTGGCGGCAGGTGTTGCAAGCGGCATCATTGCCTTTGCAAAAAGCGAGCAGGTAGGCTTTACGTTCGCGAAGGTTAGCTGGGAAGCCTGGAGCGGACTCATTTTCCTAATTGTATTTGGCTCTCTACTGGCTTATCTTTCCTTTATATGGCTTATAAGTATTAAGCCCCCGGCTATTGTAAGTACACACACCTATGTAAACCCTGTTGTAGCCGTATTTTTAGGTTGGTTACTCATTAATGAACATGTGAATACGGCACAGCTCATTTGCCTTTTTGTGATCCTGATAGGTATATTGTTGGTTAATGTACCAGGGTATTTAAACCGGAACCAAATAAAAGACGAAGGCGCATAATAGACGATATCATTTCGAAAAGGTATGTGGAGAACCGACCATAGGGAGCTCAGAGAAGATAAATCTTGTTATATGTGATAGTCAGCGATTAGTTCTCCGTTAGGAATGGCAGTGAGCTATATTATCGTCAGTGGATGTTCATTTCTTTTCTCTCAAAAGAAACGAACCAAAGAAAAGTCGCGGCTTGGTAACACCCTGTGTAAGTTGCTGCATTACCAGTTCCTGTGCCACCCGTGTGTTACGCTATGCCGCATTAGGACAGTCATCGGTCTGTTCGTTAGGCTCAAAGAAATCCGTCAATCACAAAAATCGGTTTAATCCCGGTTCTGTTTTAGTAACTTTACTTCATGCAACACCCAGAAGCCAATCCCTGGAAAATTCTCTCAGAAAAGGAAATTTACGATAACCCGTGGATAAACGTTACCGAGTACCAGGTGATCAACCCATCGGGAAACCCGGGTATTTATGGGCAGGTGCATTATAAAAATATAGCCATAGGTATTTTGCCTTTGGATGATGAAATGAATACCTACCTGGTGGGCCAGTACCGCTTTACCCTAAACCAGTATAGCTGGGAACTGCCGGAAGGCGGCGGTATCATTGGCATCGATCCGTTAAAATCCGCGAAGCGAGAACTGCTGGAGGAAACGGGTTTAAAAGCATCGCAGTGGACAGAAATTCAGCGCATGCACCTTTCTAACTCGGTAAGCGATGAGCTATGCATCCTGTACATTGCCCGCGGACTTGAACAGCATGAAGCCGAACCTGAAGACACCGAACAGCTTGTAGTAAAAAAGGTGCCGTTTGACGAAGTTTATAAAATGGTGTGCGCCGGAGAAATAACCGACTCGCTCGCGGTGGCCGCGGTGCTTAAAGCCCGTTTAATGCAGTTAGAGAATAGTTTATAATCTCCGCATTCATCATTTCCGCAAAAAACTTTAAATTTGCGCCCTTGATGAAAAAGTTTTTAGGCTACATCCTGTCCCCGTTTGCTACCGCGGCTTTTTTTTTGCTGCTGCTTATATTCCACCCCATACAGTGGCTTTGCTTAAAGCTTGGTGGATATAGCGCCCACAAACGCTCGGTAGATATCCTGAACTTTTTCTTACTGCATACATTTTACATTTTAGGTAATACGGTAACCTTCATCAACAAACAAAATTTGCCGTTAAACAGGCCTATTATTTTTGTGGCCAACCATCAAAGTTTGTTTGATATACCCCCTATGATCTACTACCTGCGCAAATACCACGCGAAGTTTATATCAAAGGTAGAGCTGGCCAAAGGCATCCCATCCATATCATTTAATTTAAGGCATGGCGGCGGCGCTAATATCGACCGTAAAGACGCGCGCCAATCTATTGCCGAACTGGTGAAATTTGCCGGGCGGATGAAAAAAAATAACTGGTCGGCAGTGATATTCCCGGAGGGCACACGCTCTAAAGATGGGAAAGTAAAAAGGTTTAGGGCGGCAGGCATTGGCGCGCTGATCAAAAAATGCCCTAACGCGCTTTTAGTACCCGTAGCAATTACCGACTCGTGGAAAATGATCCGTTATGGACTGTACCCGCTTAATACCTTTACCCCTATGAAATGGGAGGTATTAGAGCCCGTTGAACCGGGTACAGCTACACCTGAAGAATTAATGCTGGACATAGAGAACCGCATAAGAGCAATTGTTGACCCGAGTTAATCCAATAAAACAATACTAATTTTATTCTAAACTAATGGTGTCACAACTCTGCCACCAAATCAAAACCCAATTAACTGACAACTAATTCTTTGCGAAAAACACACCTGCTTGTGCGATCGTGAACGTGAACATTTTACGTCTAATAATTTACTCCAGATCGCCCGCCGCGAAAGTGTTTCCCTGCCTAACATCGCCCGTTTCATAACCTTTTTTAAACCAATACATGCGCTGGGCGCTGGTGCCGTGGGTAAAACTATCGGGGTGCACTTCGCCCTGGTATTCTTTCTGCAAACGGTCGTCGCCTATCTGATGAGCGGCGTTTAAAGCTTCTTCAATATCGCCCGGGTCTAACACATTCTTCAGGTTTTTCTCATAATAAGCCCAAACGCCGGCATAAAAATCGGCCTGCAGCTCCAGCTTAACCGATAGCTTGTTATATTCTTCCTGGCCTAGCTGCTGCCGCGCCTGGTCCATTTTGGCAGATACGCCAAGCAGGTCCTGCACATGGTGGCCAACTTCGTGGGCTATAACATAGGCCTGGGCAAAATCGCCCGCTGCCCCAAACTTTTGGGATAGCTCATTAAAAAAAGACAGATCGAGGTACACCTTTTGGTCGCCGGGGCAATAGAACGGGCCGGTTTCGGCACCAGCCTGCCCGCAAGCAGTATTAACACCATCTATAAAAAAGTGCAGTTTAGGCTGATCGTAGGTTTTGCCCATATCGTTAAACAGCTTCGTCCATATGTCTTCGGTATCGGCAAACACCACCTTGGCAAATTTCTTCTCCGGTGTTTCGGGAATGGCTTGCTGATTATTTTCCTGCGGCGCGCCGCCACCATTCGCCTGGTTAAGTACCGCAGACGGATCTATCCCTGTAAAAAAGTATATAGCGGCGGCAATAATGCCAACCACACCGCCGCCAAGTGCCAAACCGCGGCCGCCGCCGCTGCTGCCATCTTCTGTATTACTGCTTTCGCGTCTGCCCATCCATTGCATAATATTCCTGTTTAGTTTAGCCATTAAACAGTAAGGCCCAAACAATTGTTTGGGCCTTACGCATTTGTGGTTATAAGTATGCTTTATCTTTTAGGGATGCGTGTTGGGGTGTCCTTACCTGCAACTATACTACGCGAGCTAAGTGCAATTGCGCGAATGGTTGCCACAATGTTATTTACATCAAGCGTGGCATATTCGTCTTTTACGGTATGGTAAAATTTATCCGTTGGGATCTGGTCTGTAGAAATAGTATGCGCAGGTACGCCTAAAGCCGCCAGGGTTGCGTTATCGCTGCGATAAAACAGGTTTTGCTCCGGGTATGGGTCCGGGTAAAATTTAAAGGCCGTGCCTTCCAGGTTTTTTTGCAGGATAGTACCAAAGTCCGAACGCTCAAATCCCGTAATAAACGCCGAGTTCTCACCAAATTTGGCTGCTTTGCCTATCATTTCTATATTGAAAAGCGTTACAACTTTATCAGGATCCAGCTGTTTCGAAAAATATTGCGAGCCAAAACCACCAATCTCCTCTGCAGTAAAGGCTACGAATACCAGCGTACGCTCGTTATTATTTAGTTTTTTATAGTATTTGGCAAGCGTAATTACCGCTGTAGTACCCGATGCATCATCGTCGGCCCCATTGGCTATGGTGTCCTGCTCGGCGCCCTTCTTAACAATACCCAGGTGATCGTAATGACCACCAAATACCACGTATTCGTTTGGTTTTGATTTGCCGGGAATAACGCCAACCACATTAAATAAGGGTTGCTCTTTTACCGTTGCCTCGTAATTTACGGTTAAACTTTTTACATCGGTGTAGGGGCCTAATATAAATACCAGTTGTTTGTTGCCTGCGCCCACGGTTTTAAAGGTTGTGCTGCCGCGCTTTGTAAAGTTAACAACCCTTGCAAACATTTTGGAAGCGCTTGTATCTACCAACACAATCGCTTTTTTATCGCCCGCCATTAACCCCTGAAACTCGCTTATAAAGTTTTTATCGGGGCCGATCTTAATTACTTCAACACCATCGGCGCTGGCCCAGTTAAACGAAGATGAAGCACTAACAATTACCCTTTCTGCAGGTAAATCGACCCCGTTCAGTGTTATTTTAGCGCTAACCGGAGTGGTGCGCACCATACTAAAATTTTGGCGGAAGCCAGTGTTACCCATAAACGGCTTTAACCCCGCGGCCTTAAACTCACCTTCAATAAATGTTGCGGCTTTGTCTATACCTTTGGTAAAGGTACCGCGGCCTTCCATATCGTCGGCGCTAAGGGTTTTAATGATGCGCTCTACATCATCCTGCTTTATAAGTTTGTTTACATCCTGGCAAAAGCCAAATGTGGGTGCTAAGGCTAATGCGCCTAACGCTACTACTAATTTTAATCTCATTTATTTTACTTTAGATGATAACCAGCTGCTGCGGAAATCTTTTTGTTGTTGAGTTAATTCTTTACCGGTCTTTTCAAAAGTTGTTACCTGTACCGAAGGGCTCTCTTCCAATATAATTGAACCTTCGTGGCTACCTGTGCGGTTTTTATAGCTTACGCTCACCTTATCGCCAGATTTTTTATCTTTAATAATATCATTTATTGATGACGCGTCTTTAACATCTTTACCGTCAATTTGCAGGATGGTATCACCGGCATCTAAACCCGCCTTGTAAGCCGGGCTGTTTGATGAAGTAGACCCTGTAATTAACAAGCCACCGTTTGATGCTTTGCCCGGGATACGGCCCAGCCAGGCTTTGCCCGGCGCGGCTTTTTGCAGTAAAAATCCGGCGTTAGCCAATAGGGCTTCGTAGTTGTTCTTTTTTACACCGTAGATATAATCGGCAAAGAACGAAGCAGCAAACTTGGGGTTGGTAACCTTGCCTAAAACCTCCTGTAGGTTTGGTATAGTGTACGGCTTGCCCGGCTTGCCGTAAGTTAGCCAAACCTGGCGCATATAATCATCCAGTGTAATTTTAAACTCACTGCGCAGGCGCAGGTCGAGCGCTAAGGCAGTTGCACCGCCATATACATAATAACTTGTAAATATATTGGTGTAGTTTGTAGCGTCAACGGCAACACCGGCATCGGTAAATACGGCGTAACGGCTCATTTGTGTTGGTGGATATTTTGCGGGTGCGGGTGGCGCCAAAACCGAGTTTACCAATCCCCCCAGGGTGCGGGTGTAATCATCAACCGTATTAAAGCCGCTGCGTACTAACAGCATTTCGCCGTAGTATTGAGTAAAGCCTTCGGCAAACCAAAGCTCGTTGCTCATGTTGGCATGCTCAAAGTTAAACGGCTCTAATGATTTTGGGCGGATGCGCTCTACATTCCAGCTATGGAAATACTCGTGCGAGTAGGTACCCAACAGGTCTTTCTCGTTACCTGCAACTTTTTGAGACCCATCAACAATGCTGGTAGAGTTACGGTGCTCCATCCCATCGCCAAAGTTGGTAGGGTGTACATCATCTAAAAAAGTATAGGTCCCGTAATCATAATCGGGTTGCTCACCAAACACGGCTTTTTCTTCTAAAACAAGCTTTTTTACCATTTGGGCAAAGTTGTCAATGGTAGCCTGGTCATCGTCTGAATGGACAGCTATACCTACCTTTTGCTTTTTGCCGTTAGTATTAACCACTTCCCAGTAGTTGGTTTTAACATTCGATAGCTCTATAGGGCTATCCATCATATATTGCAGGTCGGGCGCGCTGTAAACGTTATCGCCTTCGTGCTTTAGCTGGGTGGCAACCTTCCAGCCGTACTTGTCCAGGTCGTTAAACTCGAATTTTATCTGCCTGCTTACAATATCTTTGTTTACCGCCCACATAAAGGCTGCAGGCATATTCAGGTGGGCGTGGCTGGCATCAATACTTGCATAAGTACCATCGGTATGGTTACCAAAAAGAGTATAACTTATTTTTACAACAGTGCCATGTTGCGCTACCTCATAAACGTCGCCCTCAACCTGTTTAATGTCAAGCTCTTTACCGCTCAGGTCAAAAGCTTTTACATTGTAAATATTCTTACCAAATTCATGGGTGGCATAGCGGCCGGGAGATGAACGGCTCATTCTCATTCTTAGCGGACCGTTTTCGGGTATTTCGGGCACGGTTACCGTTATTTCGGCCTCGTGATGGGCGGCATTAGGGAACGATACAACGTAGTAAAGTCCGTTGCGTACTTTAGTTTGGGCATAGCCGCCAAACGCAAAAAATGCGGCGGCTGCCAGGAGTAATATTTTCTTCATTGGGATAATATGATTCAGGTGCTGAAATTACCAATTAATCGGTAAAGTTATCTATCAATTTTATTACAAAGCCTCACCTAAATCCTCTCCAAAGTAGAGGACTTAAAAACTCCTCACTCCCTCTCCAAAGAGAGGTGGAAGAGCAGTATTAATCATAACTATGCCTGCCCAGGTCATATTCAGATTGGGCAGTAATAATCTGCTTTCGTCGGGCAATATCGGCATCGAGGCTGTGGTCGTAAGTATTATCAGTAACGGCTATGTCCCTATCTTTATCCTTTTCTGCAAAGTGGATATTAGCTTCGCTGATCTTGGCTAAGGCGGTATCATAAGGCCCCTTAGGCGACATCAGCTTTACAAACACCGGCAAACACTCAAACAGTATAAACAGGTAGCCAATAAACGAAATGGCCATGTAGGTGTCCAGGTCGCGAGTACCATCAACATTGTAGGATAGCTGGCCTAACGCCCAGTTACGGTCGGCAAAGCCGGCAACGTTGGCAAGGCTATCCAGCTGTTTCTCGCTGAATAAACGGGTAGAGTTTAACCCTTCATAATCTTTACGCCTGCTTAGGTACTGGTCCATCTGGCCAAGATTATCTGTAACCACCTTTAGCCTGTCTTCTTTCTCTTTTAATATCTGCGCCTTTTGTTTGGCGTAAGTGCCGTAACCGGTAATACCCGATGTTTGGTTGGTTTTATCCCCAAAAACCTCCTGATTCAGCTCATATCGCGAGCGGTTAATATCGCGCTCGAGCGAATCTTTCTCTTTTTTAAGATCGTTGTTTTTAACAAGTTCCTGCCCGTATTTTTGCTGATAGGTTTTTTGCAGGGTATCTATCTTGCTGTGCTGGCCTTTTAAGTATGCCGTTTTAAGTTTGGTGCGGATCTCTTTATCAAAGATCTTCAATTCCAGCGGGCGCGATATAACTACGCCTATCATAATTGCCAGTAATATCCTGGGAGTGGCCTGCAAGATCTGCTGGTTCATGCTGCCCTCTTTGTTAATGCTTGATACGATGTATCTATCCATGTTAAATATGGCAGTACCCCATATCAAACCAAAAAGTATAGCAAAGCCTACTGCAAAGGCATTACCGCTAAATACAAAGTACATAGCATAACCGCCGGATAGTGAGGCAAAAAGCGCGGTGAAAAATATGGTGGCACCAATGCCCACATATTTGTTATGTTCTATAGGGTATTTTTTTAGCGTGTCCACGTGCGCGCCGGAACAGAACCAAAAAAACCTTGTTACTTTTTTCATTCAGATAACAGCGTAATAATTTACACTTAACTATAAAACGCACTAAGGGAATGATTGTTACAGATTGACTACAAATATTTGGAAGAGAAAAACATACCTTTGGCTATTAATTATATTTACGATGAAAGAAATAAGCGTACAGGAATTAAAACAAAAGTTTGATGCAGGCGAAGATCTTCAACTGATTGATGTTCGTGAGGATTTTGAATATGAAACATCAAATATTGGCGGCTTGTCTATCCCTCTTGGCGGTATTTTAATTGAAGCCGATAAGGTAGCCAAAGATAAGCCTGTTGTAATTATGTGCCGCAGCGGTAAACGTAGCATGGCGGCCATTATGCAATTGGAGGCGCAGGGTTATACCAACCTTAGCAACCTGCAAGGCGGTATTTTAGCCTGGAAAGCAGAGATAGACCCGGAACTAAACGTTTACTAAAATGGGTAAAAAGGTAGCGCTTAACGTGTTTTACAACATTGTTATATTTTTGTGTATCGTTATCATTTGGCAGGCGGTTGAAAAAGCCCGCTGGGAATATGTACTGGCCTGCGCGTTTATTGCAGGTATTATCATTACCCTTAAAATAAAGCTGATAAAAGATATAAAAGGCATGCAGAACAACAACAAGTAGGACTTTTTGCCGGGTTCTAACTTTTATTATTATGGATGAGTTAAAGAAGCATATTAAACAGATAAATGAATTATGCAACTTGTATAAAGTGAAATCGTTATTTGCTTTTGGGTCGGTAACATCCAAAAAATTCAACATTAACAGCGACATTGATCTTGTTGTTGATATTGATAGCAACGACCCGCTTGATTATTCTGATAAATACTTTGCTATTAAATTTCAGCTTCAAGATATACTTCATCGCCAGGTTGACCTTTTAGAAGAGAGGGCAATTAAAAACCCTTTATTAAAAAAGGAAATAGATAACACAAAAGTGCTTGTTTATGGCAGATGAGATTAAAACCTGGCTTTTGGATATTAAGAAAGCAATTGATGAAATAGATAGCTTTCTCCCGGATAAAAAAAACTTTTTTGATTTTAAGAAGGATCTTAAAACCAAAAGAGCTATTGAAAGGAATGTAGAGATCATTGGTGAAGCAGCAAATCGGATACTAAAAAGACCAGCCCAATATTCAAATAACCGACATTAAAAAAATTATTGATACAAGAAACCGCATCATACATGGATATGATACGGTTTCTGATGATATTATATGGGCGATAGTAATTAGAAATTTACCGGTGCTTTCGAGAGCAGTTAATACTTTATTAATTCCATAACTATTTCGCCGGCACCTTTAACCCTAAAGCTTCAATATATCCCTTATTAGGGGTACAATTCACAAACTTGCTGTTCTCTAAAAATGCCCATAATGCCTTGCGGACTTTTTCCCTGTCGGCTGGTCCTGCTTTTCGGATCTCCTCGAAAGTGCTGCGCGGCGCTTCGGTATAGTTGATGATATCTTCGTAGTTATCCGGCACCTTAAAGCTCATGATGCCTTTCAGGTTATCCAGTTTTTTGTATGGCCAGTAATGCCAGCCTATGCGGTTCTTCTCGCAAAGTATCCTAAAATCTTTCACCCATGCATCTTCATTCTCGCCGGTTTCGCCAACGTAGATAGGTACGTTATATTTGTCGCGGTAATCCATGTAATCTTGTATTACTTTTTGTACCGGTTCTGTCCAGTATTTATGGAAGGTATAAACGCTTTTACTATCGAATGGCTTGCCGAATGGTTTAAAATTGCTGTCCCACTGCGCGCCACCCAGAAAAACGATGTGGTTTTTATCAACCGAGCGTACTGCCGCCGTTATCTGCTTGTAGGTAGGCTCCAGATGGGGGTTTAGTTCAGCAACATTAAAGTAATGGGCAATAGGTTCATTCAGCAGATCGTACCCCATAATAATGGTTTCGTTTTTATAATGATTGGCAATTTTACGCCAGATGTCGGCCGTTAACTTCCTGCTTGCCGCGCTGGTGAACAGGAACGGATAGCCGTTGCCATCATCAATATTATCTCCGGTTTGTCCGCCCGGCGCGCAATGCATATCCAGTATTATATATAGGTTAGCTTTTTTGCACCAACCTATCACCCGGTCCAACAATTCGAAACCACGGTTAGGGTTGTTTTGACCCATGTAGTCTTCATAGGTAAATAATTTATAGCTAAATGGGATACGGATGGAGTTCATGCCCGATGCTTTCAGGAATTTGATATCGGCCTCGGTTACATATGTATCCTGAAACTTGCGCCAAAATAGCTTCATCTCTTCGGGGCCAACCAGCTCTGTTAAAGCTTCGTTTATGAGCCTTTGCGAATTGATCTTTTTAAACTTAAACATATAACCCTCGGGCACCAGCCAGTTGCCCAAATTTGTACCCCGCATTAAAAATGGCTTACCATCGGCACCTATAATTTCTTTGCCTTTAACAGTAATAAATTTAGCGGTTTGCGCCTGCAGGTTTAAAATACCTGCAGCAAAAAGCAGCAAGAGGGTAATAATTCTTTTCATATGGGTTTGTATGGTTTACAAGAAGTATAGCAATTGGCGGCCGGTGCTAAGCAAATGTAAGCTATTACATTATCATTTAACAGTGTGCCGATGTTACAATAATGCGTATTTTGTAACCATTACTTATTACAACCGGTGAAACTTTTCACTAAAACGTTTTCGTTCAAATTTAGTCGTGAAGCTCATAAGCAAACCGGCCCGCGGGATTATGCACCCGGGCTTTTATGTTATTTACAAACCGAATTTATAAAACGCTCCACCACGTAGGTAGATAGCTGCCCGCCCGGCCCGTTTATATTATAATCGAACCCGTGGGTTGCCCATGCCAGGCGCAGGTAATAATGCTTTACACCATATTTAGCAAGTTTTGTATCCAGCTTTTGGCTATGGACAGGCGATACCAGTACATCGTTATCGCCATGTATAATAAGTGTTGGCACGGTTTGCTTGTTAACAAATTCTATAGGCGAACTTTCAAAATACTTATATGGCACGGCCTTGTAGGTGCCGCCCAAATAACGCTCCATAACCGCGCGCGAATCCATTACCAGTTTGCTGGCCGGTTTAGAATAACCCCAAACCATATCTGCCGGGCCGTAAAAATTTATGATCCCCTTCAAGCCGTTTTGCGGGCGGTTATAAGCCGATAAAAGGGCTATCTGCGCCCCCGCCGAGCGACCAAAAAGCACAAAATTATTGGTGTCGATATTTAATTTTTCTGCATTTTGACGCATATAGGCAAAGGCTTGCTCAACATCTTCAATAGCCAGCGGTGCTTTATACTGCGGCGCCAAGCGGTAATTTATAGAGGCTACATTGTAACCTTCGGCTGCCAGGTAACTATTTAGTTCGGGCAGTTGCCTGCTATCGCCACTGCTCCACGAGCCACCGTGTACAACTATTATACAAGGTTTTTTACCCCCTACCCGGGCCGGGTAAAAATCGAGGGTTAGCTTATTAATATTGCTGTAAGTTAAAACACTGTAAGGCAATTGTTGCCCCGCACCCTTCAGCAGTTTCGCAAAGTTAAATACAGGTTGTGTATTATCACCCTTTATGATAGTGCTGCCCGGCCCAAAGGCCTTATTAAAGTTTTGTTTGATGGCCGATGAAGCTACATAAGCCCTTACTACGGGCGATATAAATAATATCAGGGTAACCATTCCAATCATGACGGATACAGATTGGTACTTTTCTACCCAACAACAAGCAATTGTTAGCACCCCGGTTATTCCAACAAATATCAACGGAAATTCGGTTACGGCTATGGCCAACAACCACAAATGATAGGTTGGCGCTTTAAAAACCGTTAGTAACGATGCAAGCAGCAATAAAACAAGCAGTAGCGGCACAATTAAACTCACACTTCTTAATATTTTCCTCATATACGTAAAACCCGCTTGTTTGATGTAATGTAAACTTATATAATTTACCACTATCAGCTATATTAAAATTATAGCTTTGGCTATTAATGAAAAAGTTAAAGCAAATTATACAGGAGGTTAAAACCCTGGTAGCTCAAAATAAGCCCGCCGAATTAAATGCCATGCTTTGGCAACTTATATGCTACCCTCCAAAAATGCCATTACGTTTGCAGCAGGAGCAACTTTTAACCGAAGCCGAAACGTTTAACGTTACAGTACCGGATCCTTATTTTACCCATAAGCCCTTGCAGGTAAATGGATTTAAGTGGGGCAAAGGCAGCAACCGCGTGTTGATAAGCCATGGTTGGGGCTCTAAAGCTATGGATTTTGACGGATTGATAACTACGCTTAAAGAAGACCCCCGTTTACAAATTATAGCATTCGACGCACCTGCCAACGGTAGCTCTGAGGGCGATCTGTCGAACCTTTTACTATTTGCAAATGCAGTTAAGGCGGTTATTGCCGCTACAGGCAAACCCGATATTGCCATAGGCCACTCCTTTGGTACCATGGCCAATGTTGCGGCATTGTGTGAGTTGGGTATAAAACCTAAACTACTTATTAGCATTGCTCCGTTCATTCTGCTGCAGGAGAATTTCATCAGAAGCATGTCGGCAGCAGGTGTACCGGCCGAAGCCCAGCAGGCATTTTTAGACGATTTCAAATTGCGCTACGGCATTTACCCATCAACGTATGCCATGCAAAATCTCTACAAGTTTGATGACACGCTCAATCATTGGCTTGCCTATGACGAGCATGATGCCATGTTACCCGATGCTTACCTGCAGGCCTTCCTTAAAGAACATCCATCCATCCGAACAAAAAACTTTAGAAATGCCGGCCACGAGCGCATCATTAAATCGGCTGATGTTATCAGGGATGTGGTGGAGCAAGTGAGCGGGGTGATCTGATCACTTATAGGTTCGCTATTACCGAGCGCTGGCGCTTTGGTGTTATCTGTTGTTTTAAATGCCAAAACCTTACCTTTATGCCATGTTTACACAGCCTGTTTACGACGATAAGACCTTCGAAAAGATTGAATTAACCGATGGCCTTACTCGCCACGTAGAGTTTCAAAGCTGCACTTTTCGCAATTCCGATCTTAGCAACAGCGCGTTTATCCGGTGCAAGTTTTTGGAGTGTACCTTTGAAGAATGCAACCTCAGCATGGTAAACTTTGAGGGATCAACCCTAAACGATGCGCGTTTTAAAGGCAGCAAACTTTTGGCCGTTAACTTTAGCAAATGCGAAGACTTTTTATTTGGTGTAAGTTTTGAAGGCTGCATTCTGGACTATGCTTCCTTCGCCGGGAAAAAAATGGTAAAGACAAAGTTCAGCAGGTCGTCGCTTAAAGAGGTTAGCTTTAGCCAAACCAATTTAACAGGATCTGTATTTGAAGAATGCGATCTGTTAGAAACCGTTTTTAACCGCACCGATCTTACATCCGTAAATTTCACAACCGCCTACAACTACATCCTCGACCCGGAACTTAACGTGCTTAAAAAAGCCATATTCGCTGTGAGCGGATTGGAAGGGTTATTAACTAAGTATGGCATAAAAGTGGTGTAGAAGCAACCCAAATACCTCGTTCGAAATGACATTATAATATCAGACAAAAAAACCCGCTTACTTACGCAACCGGGCTTCTTGTATCTTGATTCTTAATTCTTAATTCTTAATTCTTATGTCTAAAGCCTATACATGCAGGTTATTGGCTTTAATGTAATTGTAGCTTTGGGTAATGCTTACAAACGGATCGCCGGGGCAAATATCCTGCTCATTAAAGAAGTATTTTAAGCCGGATGTTTTAGCATGGGCGAAAATAGTTTTGAAAGGGATAACGCCATTACCAACTTCGGTAAACATTTGTTTAGGAGTTCTATCCATATCCTTAACATGCCATAGCGGGAAACGGCCCGGGTGTTTCTTAAACATGGCAATAGGGTCTTGCTTTGCGCGATACATCCAGTAGATGTCCATTTCCATTTTTACAAGGTCGGCATCAGTACTGTTCAGTAATACATCATACGGGTACTTGCCGTCTTGTGATGCAAATTCAAAATCATGGTTGTGGTAACAAAGCTGTATGCCTGCCTTTTTAGCTACCTCGCCGGCTTTATTAAGTTTATCGGCGGTTTCTTTGTAATGGTCAAGCGCACCGCGCTCGCTATCTAACAGATAGGCACAAACCATATATTTTAAACCAACTGCAGCGGCATCATCAACGGCCTTTTGCCAATCGTTGCTAATGGTTCCTTTTACATTTGCCATACCTTCGCCCAACATAAAGTGGCCGCTTGGCATAATAAGACCATTATCGGCCAGTACCTTTTTAAATTCGGCAGGCTCCATACCATAAAATTTTTGCGTACCGGTATATGTAGCGCCCTCAACCGAGTTAAAGCCAACCTTAGCAACTTTGGCCAGGGTAGCAACAGGGTCTTTAGCCATTGCATCGCGTACGGTATAAAGCTGTACGCCTATATATCTTTTTTTATTGGCTGCAAATAATTCGGGAGCCATTAACAGGCCGGCCGAAAGCACCGCCGTGTTTTTCAGGAACGAACGTCTTGATGTCATTATCTGGTTAGTTTAATTTGGTTTGTGTAAATGTAACGCATTGACTATACAAAACAAATAGACCACATAATTATTACAAGGTTTAATTTTGCGCCGGGCGGGGTGGTTTCTTTTTCCCAAATCGTTTCGGGTTGCGTTTACCATCGCGGCGCTGGCCTGACGCCGGGCCATGCGGGCGGTCCTCTTTTGGCGGCGCTTCAATGCTTTGCAATATTTCAGGCAGTTCTTTAAGGGCAATAGGTTTTTCTATCAGATCCTCAATACTCTTTAAACGCTTCAGGTCGCGGTTGTTTACGAAGGTTATGGCTGTGCCTTTTGTGGCGGCACGCGCTGTACGGCCAATACGGTGCACATAATCTTCGGGGTCGCCGGGCACGTCGTAGTTCACTACCAGGTCAATACCTTCCACATCAATACCGCGCGATAATGCATCTGTACCAATTATAACCGGTAATTGCTTATTCTTAAATCTTAACAAGATCTCTTCGCGCTCGTTCTGCTGCAGATCGGAGTGAAAAGCTGCGACACTTATAGGCGCTGCCTTTAATTCTTTATAAAGCGATTTTACAATCTCCTTACGGGATGCAAAAATGATAGAGCTTAAATAGCCGCCATCTTTTAAAAGCATTTTCAGCAATGGGGTTTTCTGCCCATCGTGCAGCTTGTAGATCTGCTGATCGATGCCTGCTGCCGGTTGCGATATGGCGATATTTATCTGTTGCGGATCGGTAAGGATATTTTTAGCCAGCGTGCGGATCCTGCCGGGCATTGTGGCCGAGAATAGCAGCGTTTGACGTTTTTTAGGCAGATAGCCAATAATACGCATAATATCGTCAGAGAAACCCATGTCCAGCATGCGGTCGGCTTCGTCAAGTATCAGGTGGGTAATTTTATCGAGCTTTAACACTCCCGATGTTAAGTGGGCTATAAGCCTGCCGGGTGTAGCTATAATAATGTTTACATTGTTTTGTATGCCGCGGCGCTGCTGCTCGTAAGCCATACCATCGCCGCCGCCAAATACCGCCTGCGAGCTGATGCCTGTAAAGTACGCCAGGCCCTCTACCTGCTGGTCTATCTGCTGAGCAAGCTCGCGCGTGGGGGCAAGCACCAAAGCAGTTGTGTGGTGGTTATGGCTGTTGGCTATATAGTTCATTACCGGTAAAAGGTATGATGCTGTTTTACCGGTGCCTGTTTGCGCGCAGGCTATAAGGTCGTCGCCATTCATAATAACCGGGATGGTCATTTCCTGAATGGGCGTTGGGGTGGTGAACCCCATGCTTAAAACGCCTTCTAAAAGTTGTTCGTTAAAATTAAAATCGTGGAAAGTCACTTATATTATTAAAGATGAGCATGCAAGGTAAGCAATTTTGTGGTTTTATGCATGTTTACTTTATAATGATGAAGTATCATGTATTTTTGAAACGTCGTTTAATAACCTTAATTTAATATTAAATCAAACTATTTAGGGCCAAATCTCTTAATAGATTTCTGTCAGTTTGTATGTTTAAACACTTTACCAAAGCGCTGTTTCATATTTCATTTTTGTTTGTATTATTACCGGGTAAAGTGCGTGCATCTGTTACCGATACCATAACGGTTAATGCATCAGATACAGGCAAAATAGCCGGGCGCAAAATTAACCGCGCCTTTAACAACATATATGTTCAAAATTTAAAACCGTCATTCTTCGGGCAGGAGCTTTTTCAGCCTGTGAAAACCCTGTTGGTAGGCGATGTTAACGCGCACTTTGTAATGTTTAATACGGCTAAGTCGCGGTTCTTTTTTGATGTATCGGCAAGGGTAAAGCTGCGACTGCTGAAAGCCTATGGTGAGCCTGTTAAATCGCCAAGCTATATGCCCAGCGGTAATTTGTATTACCGCATAAACCGCGACCCTTACAAACCACAGTTCCTGCAATTATCATATACACACCACTCCAATGGCATCCGCGGGCCAACCATTATGCCCGATGGAAGCTTTAACCGCGATAGCGGTAAATTCAGCACCGATTTTATTAACGCCAACTATACCATTGGTAAGCGTATAGATAAAGCCAACACTATTGATAATCATTACAGTACCCTGGGGGTAGAGATTCACCGCGGGCTGTTTGGCCAGTCGGGTACGGCTAAAGGCTTGCCGGGGCATTATGGTTTTGTGCGGGTAAATGGCGGCTATATCTACAACATAGCCAAAAAATATCAGGACGATATTGATCCCCAAAAATCCGACTTCAAAAACTGGCAGCGTATCCAGTTCGATTTTACTTACATAGCCGATAAATACAACGGTTACAACGCGCTTAACCTTAAAAAGCGTTTCAATGCCAGCCTTAAATATTACTACCAGTTCCCCTTTATGCAGAATGTATCATTTATTGTGGGCGGTGGCTACCGCGGGCAGGATGATTACAACATATATTTTGAGGACAGCTATGCTTATGTGCAGTTCGGGATTGCATCGGGGTTGAATTTCCTGTTTCATAAGGATTAAGAGGCAAACTGTTTTACTAACCTATGGGCTATACCTTTATAAGGGGTAAAATCGTCTTTCGGACAGTTCTCCTTGTAAAATTTTCGATTGATGTTTGCGTTCCTATAGCATCAATAAAAATAAATCATACATTTAGCTGTTTAAATTAAACATGTATGCGCCCCTACGCTGCTAAAACTAACATCTAATGAAAAAACTAATCTTGAGTGCGCTTGCTGTTGCGGCGTTACAGTACACCACCATGGCACAAACCAAATTATTTGATGGCAAAACAACCAAAGGCTGGCATGCTTATTTAAAACAAGATGCAGGGCCGTGGAAAGTGGTAGACGGCGCTTTGCAATTAGACCCCAAAGCCGAAGGACAAGCTGATTTGGTTACCGATGGCGAATATGAAAACTACGAATTGAGCATCGACTGGAAAATTGCCGAAGGCGGTAATAGCGGTATTATTTTTGGCGTGCACGAAGACCCTAAACTAGGCGCTACTTACCTATCGGGTATTGAAATGCAGGTTTTAGATAACGAAAAAGCCGAAGACAACAAAAAAGCAAGCCACCTGGCCGGTTCATTATACGATTTAAAGGCAGCGCCTGCTGATGCTGCAAAACCTGCCGGCCAGTGGAACACCGCCAAGATACGCAAAGATAAAGGCCACCTTACTTTTTGGCTTAACGGCAAGCAGACCGTTGATGTACAAATAGGTAGCCCAGAGTGGACCGAAATGCTCAATAACAGCAAATTTAAAACCTGGAAAGATTTTGCAGCCTACCCAAAAGGCCGCATTGCTTTACAATCGCACGGTGCGGTGGTAGCGTTTAAAAAGATCACCCTTAAACAGCTGTAAATCATCAGCGCAAAAATCTTATAGTTCGACATATATCTTATTAATGGAAGAGTTACAGATCAAGAAAACAACCGAAACTTACGATGTAGTGGTTGTAGGCTCGGGCGCGGGCGGCGGTATGGCCGGCTACGTTTTGGCCAATGCAGGCATTAAGGTTTTAATGCTGGAGGCGGGCGCCTACTTCGACCCCAAGACAGATTCGCACCAACTAAAGTGGGCGTGGGAATCTGCACGCCGCGGCGCGGGCACCACCCGACCATTTGGCGATTTTGATGCTGCCTACGGTGGCTGGGAGCTGGAAGGCGAACCTTATACCCAAAAAGATGGTACCGAGTTTGCCTGGTTCCGCGCGCGGATGCTGGGTGGCCGTACCAACCACTGGGGAAGGATCTCGTTACGTATGGGCCCCGAAGACTTTAAACCCAAAGACGGCCTTACCGACCCATGGCCAATAACCTACGACGAACTGAAACCTTACTATGATAAGGTTGACCGCATGATAGGTATTTACGGCACAGTAGAAAATATTGAAAGCGAGCCCGATGGTATTTTCCTGCCGCCGCCAAAACCACGTTTAAATGAACTTTTTATAAAACAAGGTGCAGATAAAGCGGGTGTAAAGGTAATTACGGGACGTGGCTCGGTACTTACCGAGGCGCTGCCAAATAATAAAGACCGCGGAGCATGTTTCTTTTGCGGACAATGTGGCCGCTCATGTAAAGTTTACGGCGATTTCTCGGCATCATCATGTTTGGTTATCCCGGCTATAAAAACCGGCAACTTAAAAGTAATTACCAACGCCATGGTGCGCGAGGTTATCACCAATAAAGATGGCGTTGCAACCGGCGTATCTTACGTAAATAAAAATGACCTGCAAGAATACCAGGTAAACGCCAAAACGGTAATATTGGGTGCCAGCGCGGGCGAATCGGCACGCATCCTGTTAAACTCAAAGTCGGCTGCCCACCCGGGTGGTTTGGCTAACAGCAGCGGTGTTGTTGGTAAATACCTGCATGATTCTACCGGATCGGGCGCGGGTGGTTTCCTGCCGCAGCTAATGGACCGCAAGCGTTATAATGAGGATGGAGTAGGTAGCGTACACATCTACTCGCCATGGTGGCTTGACAATAAAAAACTGAACTTCCCGCGTGGTTACCATATCGAATATGGTGGCGGTATGCACATGCCATCATACGGTTTTGGCGGCGGCATTCAGGATATGAATGGTGCTGTACCGGGCCGAGACGGTAAAATGAAACCGGGTGGCGGTTACGGCGCCGGGTTAAAAGATGATTACCGCCGTTTCTACGGTACGCAGGTTGGTATGGCCGGCCGTGGTACTGCCATTGCACGTGCCGATAACTATTGCGAGATAGACCCGAACGGGGTAGTTGATAAATACGGTATCCCGGTGCTGCGTTTCCACTACAAATGGACCAACGACGAGATAAACCAGGCCAAGCACATGCAGGAAACGTTTGAGGAGATCTTACACAACATGGGCGCTATTTATGGCACTATGCAGGGCAAAGAAACCAACTATGGCTTAGAGGCCCCGGGCAAAATCATACACGAGGTAGGCACTGTGCGAATGGGCGACGATCCTAAAAAGTCGGCATTGAACAAGTGGTGCCAGGCGCACGATTGTAAAAACCTTTTTGTGGTTGATGCCGCCCCATTTGTGCAGCAGGGCGATAAAAATGCTACCTGGACCATCCTGGCCCTAAGCATGCGCACCGCAGAGTATATTATTCAGGAACGTAAAAAACTTAATGTATAAAGCATCATGAACAGACGCGACTCCCTCAAAGCAATAGGTTTAGGAACATTGTCAACCAGTTTATTCCTGGGTGGCTGTAAACCGGGCGATAAAAAAGCCGAAACTACCGATGCCAAAACAGAAGCGGTACCCGGCCGAGAACAATACGAAGTAGAGCGGGAAAATAAATTAAAGGACGAAAAGTATTTTAACGAGCATGAAATGGCTACCATTACCATGCTGGCTGATATCATTATCCCTAAAGATTCCCACTCCGGCAGTGCATCAGATGCAAAGGTACCCGAGTTTATTGAGTTTATAGTAAAGGACATCCCGAGCCACAAGCTGCCCATGCGCGGTGGTTTAAAATGGCTTGACATCCAATGCCTTAATCGCTACAACAATACATTTATTAAATGTAACCAAACTCAAAAAACCGAGATCTTGGATGAGATAGCTTACCCATATAAAGCCAAGCCGGAAATGGCGCAAGGCGTAGCCTTCTTTAACCGCATGCGCGATCTTACCGCCTCAGGCTTCTGGAGCAGCGAAATGGGGACCAAAGATATTGGTTACGCGGGTAACACCCCCAACAAATGGATGGGCGTACCTGCCGATGTGCTGAAGCAATACGGAATGGAAAACGTTAAAATTTAATTGAGAAACGCCCCTGAAAGGGGCGTTTCTCAATTAAACCACTTTTTACTGGTAGCAACACGTATGGCCGAAGCCTTATTGCATACGTGCAGCTTATCATAAATATTGGCTATATGCTTGCGTACGGTATGCGGGCTAATGAACAACCGTTCGCCTATTTCCTGGTAATTTAGCCCTTCAACAATATAGTTTAATATCTCCATCTCGCGGCTCGAAAGATTATGTTCTTCTGCAGTTTCAAACTTTAGCTGCTCATTTATATCGGGAATGTTCCTTAGCAGGGCCAGCGCCTTACGCGCTATGCTTGGCGACATCGGCACACCACCCTCATGTACAATTTCGGCAATGGCTTTTACAATGTTCGATACCTTTTCGTCTTTAAGTAAATATCCGCTTGCCCCCGCTTTAATGGTTTCAAATAACTTTTCATCGTCATCAAAAACGGTAAGCATCAAAAAATGCATGTCGGGATACAGGCTTTTCGCAATAGCTACAGTTTCAATACCATCCATTACAGGCATTTCAATATCCATAAGTACCACCAGTGGGCGGTTGGCTGCGGATATCTTTTTTAAAGCGTCTAAAAAAACCGAACCATCGCAGGCCTGCATCACCACGTCTATCTCACTGTAGTAAGAAATATTATTAATTAAAGCTTCGCGAAGCAGCCGCTTATCATCAACAATAGCAACCGGTATTTTATTCATATCCTACACATTATCTTCCCTAAAAATAATATAAAAAATAAAGCCGCCCAATTAATGAGCGGCTTTATAAATTGGTTTTTGTATTGAATTTAGAAGTTAAAGCCAAGGCGTAGGCCCATAAAGCTCTGCCCTTCGTAACCTTCGTACCTTAAGCTGGCATCAAACCCGCCCAGGTTAACGCCCAAACCCGGCGCATAGGTAAAGTGTGTACTACCAACAGATTGCAGGTCGCCGTTAGCATCGCTGTAGTACGACCGGATAATGGTTGCACCGGCCTCGCCTATTAGATAAACCGGGCCGCCAACGTTATATTTAAAACCCGCTTTTACAGGTATATTTAACTGAGCTTTCGAATCTATACCCAGGTTAGAAAGATCTTTTGGCAAAAATGCTATGGCACCGGTAGTTACCGTTACAGCGCTCGATTCGTCGATGCTGAATGCACCGCGGAATGTTAAACCCGCACCAAAGTTATAGGCAGATTTCATGTTACCTAAGGGTAAAGCGCCCTCAAGGCCTAAACCAAGCTTAAAGCCCTGGGCATGAGATTTGGTGGCGAAGCCCGCCAAAAGAATAAACGCGATTGTAAAGATCTTTTTCATTTGTGTTTAAGATTTAGTTGTTAATATAATTATTAGGTTTTGTACAGCTAAGGAACGGTAATAATACCTTGGCATCAATACCACATATGCGGTATTTATCTACGTAAGATACATCATAAAATACTATATGTCAATTAAATATATAATTATAGCATAGGTTAATATTTTATTGGATATTAATAATACAGCCGGCAACCAAACCATATATAATAAAAGTAACCGGTGGCTTTATTAAAATTTGAATTAATTTGCGCTTACATTAATTGCAAATGGTTTATATCCTGTCGAAATTGCTTTATGTATTTATTTTGCCGCTTACATGGGTGTTTTGTCTTTTGCTTTACACGCTGTTCGCTAAAAATAAAGGTCATAAACGCAAAGTGCTTATACTTGCTATTTTTATATTCTGGTTTTTTGGAAACAGGTTTACGGCTAATTTAATGGCCAACATATGGGATGTTAACCCCGGTGTATCAGCAGCAAAAAGTTACAGTGCCGCCGTTCTTTTGGGTGGATTTGTATCTGAAGGCAAAAACGGCGAAGGGCACTTTAACGGCGCTGCCGACCGTTATAATACAGCGGTTAAGCTACTGCAAACGGGCACAGCCGGTCACCTGCTTTTTAGCGGTGGTAACGCAGATATTAATCCTGATGGTTTTAGCGAAGCACAATTTGTTGGGCAGGAGCTTAAAAAACTAAATATTGCAGATAGCCTGGTACTGTTGGATGATAAAGCGCGTAATACCATGGAGAATGCGGCGTTTTCAAAAGACCTGTTACAAAAAGCAGGGCTAAAACCACCATATTTGCTGGTAACATCGGCCTACCATATGCGCAGGGCTATGCTCATTTATAAAAAAGCGGGATTAGAGGTGGTGCCCTACCCCTGTGATTATATTACCAATTATGGCACAATTATGCCTACAGATTTTGTTCCGGGTGTAGAAGCAATTGGTGCCTGGAATACTTATATTAAGGAACTTGTTGGCTATATTGTGGCCTTGTTTAAATAAGCTTATGAAAAAAAACGTTATACTATTATTGCTGCCTGCCCTATTGATGCAAGCTGCATATGCACAAAAATCAAAGAAAAAAACATCGGGCAACCCTATAGCCGAAGGTTGGTACGCCGACCCCGAAGCTACCATTTTTGGTAAGCAGTACTGGGTTTACCCAACCTTTTCAGACAAGTACAATAAGCAGGTACATTTTGACGCGTTTTCATCGCCCGACCTGGTAAACTGGACCAAACACGATAACGTGCTCGATTCATCAAACGTAAAATGGGCTAAACGCGCCATGTGGGCACCGGCCATTGTAAAAAAAGGCGGTAAATATTATTTCTTCTTTGGGGCTAATGATATACAAAGTGATAAAGAATATGGCGGTATAGGCGTGGCTGTTGCGGATAAGCCAGAAGGCCCGTTTAAAGATTATTTAGGCAAACCGCTTATTGACAAGATAGTAAACGGCGCGCAACCGATAGATCAGTTTGTGTTTAAAGACAAGGATGGCCAGTACTACATTATTTATGGCGGATGGGGCCACTGTAACATCGCGAAGCTAAAGGACGACTTTACAGGTGTTGTACCTGCTGCAGATGGTAAAATTTATAAAGAAATAACCCCCGAAGGATATGTTGAAGGCCCTATAATGTTCATCCGCAAGGGTAAATATTATTTTATGTGGAGCGAGGGCGGATGGACAGGTCCCGATTACCGCGTGGCTTATGCCGTGGGTAACAGCATAAACGGCCCTTTTAAAAAGATGGGTATAGTATTAAAGCAAGACCCCGCGATTGCTACCGGAGCAGGCCATCACTCGGTAGTACAGGTACCAGGTAAGGATGAATGGTATATTATTTACCACCGCCGCCCACTAACTGAAACTGATGGCAACCACCGTGTAACCTGCATTGATAAGATGATCTTCGACAAAAATGGTATGATAATGCCGGTTAAGATGACCAACGAAGGGGTGAGTGCGAGTAGGATAAAATAAAGGAATAAGCCATGTCATGGTGGGCCTGTCCAAACCATTTGAATACGTGTAGGTTTCGACAGGCTAAGACTGATATTAGATAACAAAAGAGCCGCTGAATTTCAGCGGCTCTTTTGTTATCTTGATTCTTCATTCTGATAGTGCTGAGTCCTCTTATCCTACTATCTTCATATTTTCTGCATCCCAATGGATAAGCTTATTTTGGAAGTAGCTGTCGTTGCAGGCCAGCGCAGGCGCAGCGGCGCGGAAGCCGAACACGGCATCTTCCACAACAGGCTTACCCGTACGTACCGATTCCATAAAGTTGGCAAAGTGGTCGTTTGAGGCATTATAACCCTCCGGTGCACGGTATGTTATTGGCTGAAACTGCGGTGTTTGCTGCTGCACTTTTGTCCAGCGCTTATTGTAATCGTCCATTAGCTTTTTCTGCTCGCTTTCGGTATAGGTAAATAACGAATCCCAGCCGCCAATGCCCGGCGCTTCGGGCATCTTATTTTGCTGTATCCTGAACGCTTCGCCCTCGCCGCCAATATCCATCACCCCTTCCGATCCTACAATTTTAGTAGTGGTTTTATCACCTTCGCCGCTTATAAAGTTTACGCGCAGGGTAACCTGAAAGGCCGGGTGCTCTTTAGTTTCGCCGTAGCGCACAACAGCGCTCATTACATCGGGAACATTACGGCCGTCTTTCCAATACGACAGGTCGCCTATAGAATAGATGCTCTCGGGCCCTTTAGAACCGGTTATAAAATGAATGCCGGTAAGCAGGTGTACAAACAGATCGCCGGCAACACCGGTGCCATATTCCCGGTAATTTCGCCAGCGGAAGAAACGGTTAGGGTCAAAATCCATTTTTTTGTCGGCATTGCTTTGATACCGCGCCCAATCAACATTTTGGATGTTACCATCGGTAGGGATAGTATATTGCCATGCGCCTAAAGCGCTTTGGCGGTTAAACGATGCCTCTATAGAATTGATCTTACCAATAGCGCCTGCTTCATACATCTCCTTAGCCTTTCGATAAGCTATACTACTCACACGCTGGCTGCCCACCTGGAAAACTTTTCCGGTTTCCTTTTGCACGCGTATCTCCTCAAGCCCCTGGCTTATTTTGTGCACCATTGGTTTCTCACTATAAACGGCCTTCCCTTTGCGCATGGCATCAATAGCTATCTGGCTGTGCCAGTTATCGCTGGTTGCAACTATAACCGCGTCAATATCCTTACGTTCCAGTATCTCCCTGTGGTCCATAGTTGTAAACAGGTTTTTACCGTATATTTCTTTAGCATGTGTAAGGCGGCCTTTGTACAGGTCGCAGGCGGCAACCATCTCCACGCCGGGCACTGTAAGCGCCGCGTTGGTATCATTAAAGCCCATTATCCCCATGCCAATGGTGGCAATGCGTATTTTATCATTAGGTGTTACGCGCTTTTCATCGCGCAGTATCCTTACTTCATTTTCTTCTTTGGCGGCCAAACTGGTAAGCGATGCCGAGGTAAGCAAAACGGATGTACCCAAATGCTTCAAAAACTTTCTACGGTCTGTTGACATGGTGTGATATAATTAGCTTTAATAATTGGTTTATTATTGCAGGCGCAATAATATTTATTAAAGGCAATGTAGTAAAAAAACCAAAAGCATAAGTTATTTACTTACATTAATATTCAGTGGTTTACAGGCATGATTTTGAAGTAGAAAAAACTTATTAATTTAATTTAAAAAGTTATAAATTGCATGTGATTACCCCAATAGTAAAAACCTCAATTATACTCCATGAAAAAACTATCCTTATTGGTATGCTCGTGCCTTATTGGAACGCTTGCCTTTGGCCAGGCCGACACTAAGCTTGCCATTATTCCCGAACCGGTTAAAATTACTCAGCACACCGGCACTTATGTTTTGCCAAAAACGCTAACAGTACAGGCTGCTTCGCAAGCCGATATGACACCGGTGCTTGATCTGATCAAAAATAAATTTAGTACCGCAACCGGTAAGATCATTAAAGTAAAATCCCTTGCTGCCGATGCGGCCATTAAATTAGTGCTAAATAAAAGCACAGACAAGGTTATTGGCAAAGAAGGTTACTACCTTACTTCTAAAGCCAATGGTGTTACTATAAAAGCCAACACCCCTGCGGGTTTATATTATGGCGTACAAACATTGCTGCAACTGTTACCTAACCAAATTGAAGGCAAAGTTGTATCTAACATAAAGTGGACGGTGCCATTTGTAGACATTACCGATTACCCGCGCTTTGAGTGGAGAGGGTTGATGTTTGATGTTTCGCGCCACTTTTTTACCAAAAAAGAGGTAATGAGCTATATCGACAACATGGCTAAATACAAACTTAACCTGTTCCATTGGCACTTAACCGATGATGAGGGATGGAGGATAGAGATAAAAAGCCTGCCTAAGCTGACAACTGTTGGCGCTTACAATATCAAACGAGAAGGCAGCTTTGGAGATTTCCTGCCGCCAAGGCCTAACGAGGTACGCAATTATGGTGGTTTTTATACCCAGGATGACATACGCGAAGTAATTAAGTACGCCCAGGCCCGTTTCGTGAACATTATGCCCGAGGTTGATGTACCCGGCCATAGCCTTGCCGCGGTAGTTGCCTACCCCGAACTTTCTGCCACCGCGGGTGCCGACAAATATGTGGTACGCTCGGGCGAAAAAATTATGGATTGGAGCAAACCCGGCCACCCTGCTTTGGTAGACAATACGCTTAATCCTGCTGGTGAGTTTACCTACCAGTTTTTAGATAAAGTGGTTGGTGAAATTGCCGCTCTGTTCCCGTTCCCGTACATCCACATGGGTGGCGACGAGTGTGCTAAAAACTTTTGGGAACAAAGCGACCAGGTAAAAGCCCTGATGGCTAAAGAGAACCTGAAGACACAGGAAGAGGTACAATCTTATTTTGAAAAACGCCTGGAGAAGATAGTGGAATCAAAAGGCAAAAAGTTTATGGGTTGGGATGAGATACTGGAAGGCGGCATTGGCCCTAACGCCGCTTTAATGAGCTGGCGCGGGGTAAAAGGCGGTATAGAAGCGGCCAAGCTTGGCCACGAGGTGGTAATGAGCCCAACAACATTTGTTTACTTGGATTACATGCAAAGCGACCGTGTAATGGAACCGCGCGTATACGCATCGTTACGCCTGAACAAAACGTATGAATTTGACCCGGTACCGGCAGGTGTTGATGCCAAAATGATAAAAGGCGGGCAAGCCAACTTATGGACAGAGCAGGTTTACAACATTCGCCAGGCCGAGTACATGACCTGGCCGCGTGGCTTTGCTTTGGCAGAAAGCGTATGGTCGCCGGCAAGCAAAAAGAATTTTAATACTTTCTTTACCAAGGTTGAAAAACACTTCGACCGCTTTAACCAGGCCGAAGTTAAGTATGCCCCAAGCGCTTACGACCCAGATTTTAAACCGGGCCGTAACGCCGATAGCACGCTTAATGTTACGCTGATACCAGAAGTACAGGGATTAGACATCTACTATAGCTTCGACAACTCCTACCCGGATAATTTCTACCCGAAATATACAGGCATCGTAAATGTACCTATTGACGCTACACAAATGAAAGTTATTACCTACCGCGGTAAAAAACCTGTTGGCCGCATGATAAGCATGCCAAT
Organism: Mucilaginibacter lutimaris; assembly: GCF_042676625.1. NCBI lineage: Bacteria > Pseudomonadati > Bacteroidota > Sphingobacteriia > Sphingobacteriales > Sphingobacteriaceae > Mucilaginibacter > Mucilaginibacter lutimaris. The sequence continues at coordinate 439,846 of NZ_JBHTIA010000012.1, read as the reverse complement.
CGACGAGTTAAAACGCAGATTGGGAAAATAGTTAGCTTTATTAGTTTGCAGTTTGCAAATGAGAAAGCCGCGCCGGTTTGGTGCGGCTTTTTTGTGGTTATCCAACCATGCCGTCATTGCGAGGAGCGGTAGCGACGTGGCAATCCCCGACTTACAGAGCGACCCTGCATATCGGGGATTGCCACGCTCCGCTCGCAATGACGTCCAGGAGATCACTCCTTCCTTTTCATCCTTGAAAAAGGGAAACCATTGCAGCCTTTTTTAGGGTTTTGCCTGTCGGCTTTGGCGGTGGCTTCGGCTATCTTGTCGGTTTTGGCGTCGTATACACTTAAGCAGAAACCCCATTTCCATGGCTCCATATTGTTAAACTGCATATAATCTATCCGGGTGTATAAGCCACCCTCGCCCGGGTTTTGGTCGTCGTTACGGGCTACAATGTATTGGTCTTTAACATTCCATTTAATGATATGGTATTTGGTGCGCGGCAGTTGCATAAACAGGGTGTCGTTAACCGTGTAACGAATGCCATAATCGTCCACAAAGTTACCTTTAAACATTGCGGGCACTTTATCATTATCACGGCTTGTATTACCAAATGCAAGGAACGATAAAAAGATCAGTATAGAGGCCAATTTTTGCATGGGATAAATTTATTGATTTTCTGACACAGAGCGCACAGAGATCCGCTATATAAAACAAAGAGGCACGGAGAATTTCCCGTGCCCTTTAAAATATCCGATAAGTAAATATTGCCAATTACTTAACCGCAAACAACGGCGCATAATTTTTACGGTAGTAATAAGCCATAAATAAGTTAAATACCAATAGCAATATACCACCGCCGATGTTAGCAGGATCTGCATAAGCATGAAACAGAACAATGTTTACAGTAATTGGGAATATAAGTATTGTTGCAAGCGTTGCAAATCGGCCAATTACTAATAGCAAGCCACATATTAATTCAATACTTTTTACAATAGTTAGTATATGGGCAACCGCTATCCCTTTGTTATAGGTTATTACCGGCTCGGGCATTACCGCAGGTGCTTTAACAAGGTTGAAGAAATAACTTACCGAGGCAAATAAAAGGAACAGCCCCATCAACGTGCGGACAATGATCATTGCAATTTTCATATAATTTAGTTTAAGGTTTGTGTTTAAATCTTCTTTATTGCTCCAACACCCGTTTCAGGTTGTTAAGGCTTTCTTCCATATCTTTACCTAACATTTTTTCCATGTTAATAATTAATAGCATCGCATTCATCGGAAAAGGCATTTTACTGTAAAATGCCCATTTAACGGTGGTGCTGTCGGGGGCAACTTCCTGCGTGGCAATGTAGGTATCGGCAACACCGGCAAACGGCTTTATAAATACCACGCGGATATCTACACGTTCACCATCTACTATTTTCTCAATGGTTTGGTTACCTTTACCCGCCTGCTTCATATCGCTGTCCCAGGCGGCGTTGTACCCCTCGGTGCCATCGGTACCAGAATAGGTCATACGTTTATTGGGGTCCATCATTACCCACTTACTGTAATTATCCTGATTACGCAGGTATTTGACATAATCGAAAACCTGCTGCCGCGGCTTGTTGATAATAATACTGCGCTGAACGCTATAAGATTTAGGAGCGATGGCCGCTAACAGCAATACAACTACAATTATGCCGGCGAAGATGCCAATAATGGTGGTAAGGGTGTCCATGGTTATAGGTTGTTAACGGCCTGGTAACGTTTCCAAAAGTAATACAAGGTAAACATTATCAGCAACATTACTATAGGTGGTAACAATAAAGTAACCTTATCGCCAACGAATGCCCTTGAAGCAAACGCGCCAACAAAACTGATAAAAAAGCCTGCGAAAGCCCATTCCTTTAAAGTTGTAAACTTATTCTGGAGAATTGCTATAGCGCCAAACAGTTTAAATACGCCCATTATAACCATCATATAAACAGGGTAGCCTAAATGCTTAAGCACTTCCTGTCCCGCCTCTTGTTTGGTTATACCACCGTATGCGTCGCCCAGCATTGCAAGCGTAAAAAGCACATCCAATGCCCAATAGATTATACTTATTGCTTTTGGTTTCATAATAGCAAAATGCTATGGGTTATTGTTCATCTGTAAAAACGCCCCAGGCAATGCCATATTTATCAATCACGTTGCCCATTGTACCGGCAAAAAACGTCATAACTTCGTGCACTACTTTGCCTCCATTGGCGAGTTTTGCAAACTTTTCATTAACGTCTGCTTTGTTGGCGCAGGTAATAGTTAACGATACCAGCCCTATAGTTGCTTCAATATTCGGGTTGGGCATATCTGTACCAAGCAGGTTAAATTCGCTGCCGGTTAAGTCGGCATGCAGAATGCCATTTTGCAGTTCACCGGGAAAATTTTCTTCCATGGGTGAGCCTTTTACCGGCATTAAGTTTAGTTCGCCGCCTAAAAGATTTTGGTAAAAGTTCATGGCCTCGGCACATTGATTGTTTTTGAAATTGATGTAAGCGCTAATTTTTGACATGGTTTGTAAGTTTATAGGTTTGTAATTGTTTATTTAAGTATCTCGCAGTAATGCCCGTTCAGGTTAAGTAATTCTATAATGCGGTGCGGGCAAAAATCTTTCCCCTCTACTCTTAATACCTTATCGCAATCATCCAGATCGAAGTTTACTTTAGTAGCAGGAAATTGCTTCGTAAGCGCCTTCACAAGCGTTTTGGAAACCCTTTTTTGCCGCACATTTGTCTTAAAAACCTCTATCATTATAAAATATTTACCTGGTACCATACAAAGGTGCAGGGGTTCAGTAGATTTAAATGGGTGTAATTACGACAATCTAAGGGGTTGATTGCGACAGTGATACATGGTAACTTTGGTATTATGAAACACATATCCATACTCATCCCCCATGGCGAAACCAGCCTTAGCAACATTGAGGCCACCTATAAGATGTTCTCGATGGTAAATCAAACGCTTCAGCGGATGAATAAAGCGCCGCTGTTTAAGGTACAGCTTGTGGGTTTAAGTAAAGAGACAGTATTAACCAACGGCTTGTTCACCATTAAGCCCGAGCTTACCTTTACTGAAGTGGTTAAAACCGACCTTATTATTATCCCGGCGGTGCATGGAGATATAAACAAAGTTATAAAGGACAATGCAGATCTTATTCCGTGGATAATTAAGCAATATAAATTGGGTGCTGAAGTGGTCTCGCTTTGTATAGGTGCTTTCATACTGGCCTCTACGGGCTTACTTAAAGGCCGCAGCTGCACTACGCACTGGCTCATGGCAGACGATTTTAGAAAAATGTTCCCCGATATAAATCTAATGCCTTATAAGATCATTACCGATGAGGGCGGCATTTACACCAGCGGCGGCGCATATTCATCACTCAACCTGTTGCTTTACCTGGTAGAGAAATTTGCAGGCAGGGACATGGCCATCAACTCATCCAAGATCTTCGAGATAGATATTGAGCGGAACAGCCAGTCGCTGTTCATCATCTTTCAGGGGCAAAAAGACCACGACGACGAGGTCATCAAAAAAGCACAGGACTTTATAGAGCACAACTACCGCGACAAAATTACGGTAGATCACCTGGCGGATATGTTTGCCATAAGCCGCCGTCACCTGGAACGCCGGTTTAAAAAGGCCACATCAAATACCGTTGTGGAATATATGCAGCGTGTACGCATCGAAGCGGCCAAAATGAGCCTCGAAACCATCCGTGAGAACGTGAACGAGGTGATGTACAGCGTAGGTTATACCGATACAAAAGCCTTCAGGATGATATTTAAAAAGATAACAGGCCTGTCACCGGTAGAGTATAGGAATAAGTATAGTAAGGATAAAGCGGCGTAGGGATGTCGTCAACCCAACTGCGTCTTAAAAAGTCTTAATTCAAATAGAAGGTGACTATTAATAACTTTATATTTTGATAGTCTTCCTCATATCATAGTTGTTTATGCATAATATTTACTATTACATAGTTAACTTCTTAAATAAAGAATCAAATAATCTATTATTTCGATTGTTTTTATCTCTTAAAGTCTGTTCTAACTTCATCAACTCATATAACACACGAGTTTCTAAAGAATTTTTAATAATCCAGTTAAGTACTTCTTGATTAGACTCAATTTTGGACACCGGGATTGGTTTTATTTCCCTATTTGATATTGGTTTGTATTTTTCACTTTCTTTAAAATCGGTGTCAATGTTGTATATTCTTAATATGAGTTTAGTAATCCCCAAGTCCAATCTTTTTCTAGAATAATGTTCTTCTTTATCATTACCTACCGACAAACTTGGACCTGGGCCGTAAAAGCTAATAGTATCAAAATAGGTTTGGGCGAATTTGATAAATACACTTTTAGTGATTTCTCCTTCAAAGCCAATTTTCGATTTAAATTCGGTTAAAAAAGGCATAATTAGCTTTTCTTCAACCATTTTAGGGTTCATCCCATGCGCTAATTGTAAAGTGATATCTGTGTCAGCACGTTTGGAAAATTCAGCAATTAATTGACTTTGATTACTTTCATTCGTTGAAACCAGATAACATGCGGCGAAGTACTCTTGAAATGAGCGATGTGTATATTCATACATTGTACCATCCTGTAAAAGCATACAAAAAGCCCTTAATAAATCTGTGATTAAATCCTTCAACTCACATTGGCAATCAGCTAGCCTAATCGCTTTTGTTAAAAGATCTTTTAGTTCATAATCATTAAAAGATGTTTGTGTCTTCAAATATGTAATGAGAGAAAAAGCAGACATTATATCCTTACCCTTATTGATTGGCAAGTTTGTAAGCGTTGGCCGTGTAAATGATTTTGAGGCATCATGTCTATAATACAAGGCCTCGAAGGCCAATGAATAAAAGTTATGTAATTCAGAAGGGATTGATGCGCTATCTCTATATGTAATTAACATTATAGAGAGTAATAGTGGGTTTTCAAAAAAGGATTGATGAGTGTCGTATAAGCTTTTCCGTAATTCACCAATAAAATTTTCTTTTACTTCGCTATCAAAATTCAGTCTTTCAACTAAATTAATAGCTTTTTCAAGAGTTAAGGGTTGAGTATGTAATTCTATAAAATTTTCCCAAGATATAAAATCCTGACCAGGTCTAGATGTGATTATGAAGTGACATTTTGAATATACTTGAGCTATATGATCAATTTCCTTTCCAATTTCTTGAGCAAAAATCGGCGATAACTCATCGAACCCATCTAATAAAAAAAGGAAATTCCCTTTATTAAACGCTTGATCCAAGTATTCGGAGCCTAAGTCAACTTTATATAACTGTAAACTTTTATAAATATATTCTAATAGGCCAATTTTTGCTTGTTCTACATTCCTTAGTTCTACAAATATTGGAATAAGCTTCGTTAATTCCAGAGAATTCAACAGTAGATGCTTTAAAAATGTAGACTTCCCTGAACCGCCAGTACCAGTAATAATTAATGGTTTTTTAAGATTTATTAAATCAGAAATTTGAGGACTCCTTAGTTCAATCTTATCATTAAAAAGGTCTATTGGCTCGTAAAACAACTTTATTGATTGAGGAGTATCTCGATAAATTATAGTTTTAGTACTAGAATATTTCCTTTCGATGCCCTCTATATAATTAGAAAAGGTTAAACTAAGTCTAGCTTTGAGTTGATTTCCTTTATCGATGATAAATCTTTTTGATGCATCAAAAAGATTTTCAACGTTTGCTGAAATTATTTCAGCAATAAGCTTATTTGAATCTATTTCTTCCATTGTGACTAGGTGAATAGCTAATATAGAGATAATTATAGTATATTACTAGTATTTCCCAAATCCTACTGACATACTGCTGTCATTAGCCTGCTGTTTCTTTGTATTACAAATTAAAATTAACAGCCATGACAAACACAACAGCAACAACAATGGGTACCCCGGTAATTACCTCAAACGAGCTTTTAAAGCATTGGCAGGGCCACCGGGATTTAAGCCGCAGGGTTTTAGCGGCCTTCCCCGAGAAAGACCTTTACGAGTTTAGCATAGGTGGCATGCGCACTTACAATGTTTTGGCCGGCGAAATGCTTGGCCTTGCAAGCGCAGGCATCAACGGCATTACTACCGGTAAATGGGAAACTACACCAGAACTGGATTATTTTAACGAAAGCGCAAAAATTACTACCAAGACCCAATTTTTAGAAGCCTGGGACGAAGTTACCGAGCAGATAGCTGTTTTATGGCCGCAAATACCTGCCGACCGTTTTCAGCAGACAGAGGCCGCATTTGGGCAATATCCAAACACTATCATCAATACCATTCTTTACCTGATAGATAACGAGATACACCACCGGGGCCAGGGCTATGTTTACCTGCGCGCGTTGGGCATTGAGCCACCCGCATTTTGGGACAGGTTTTAACATAAATAACAAGGGCTGCAAAACACACAGCCCTTGTTATTTTAAAAACGCCAAACCAATATCCGGCTTACCTTTTGCCCTTGCGACATGCTGATGGTTTTCACATCCGCAGCTTTGTAGTAATCTAAAGATTTATAGCAGCCATCCAGCGTAGTTTTTTTAGATATAAGCGATGAGAACCATTTGCTCGATCCGGCGAATTGCTTACTCTCTGTGATCATTTTATTCAGAAAACGGGGTTCGCCGCCTTCATACCAAAGCTCGTTATTGCGGCCGCCAAAGTTTAATTCGGCGCCTTTGTCCTGCCCAAGGTTCTTCCACTTGCGGGTAGATTTTTCTTTAACTTCTTTTGATGAGGAATGGAATGGTGGGTTGCACATAGTCATGTCAAACTTTTCGCCTGGCTTTATCACCCCATCAAAAATATTGGCAAAAGTGGTTTGTTTACGAATGTCTATAACGTTGGTTAGGCTGTTATCTTCCACTATTTTTTTTGCCGACGCAAGGGCTATATAATCGGCCTCGCTGCCAACAAAGCTCCAGTCATATGTTTTATGGCCAATAAGAGGGTATACGCAGTTAGCGCCCGTGCCTATATCCAACACTTTAACATTACTCCCGATAGGTATTATGCCGTTATTACCCTCCGTCAAAACATCGGCGATGTAATGAATATAATCGGCCCTGCCGGGGATGGGCGGACAAAGGAAGCCCTGTGGAATATCCCAATGGTTAATGCCATAATATTGTTTAAGCAGGGCCTGGTTCAAGACTTTAACAGCATCGGGATTTGTAAAATCAATAGACAGATCATTAAATTCATTTTGCGCAGCAAAGCTACGCAGTACAGGCAGTGTTTTTATCAGCGTGGCAAAATCGTAACGATTCCGGTGCGCGTTGCGCGGGTGTAATATTATTTTTTCTCCGGATGCTGTGTTTTGTTTCTTTGCCATGTGCAGCAAAGTTAACAAGTATATTCAGCATAACCTGCTTCAATTTCTTGAATGGATTATTACCTCTCTTTTCTCAACTTTTCGCGATGCATAATTCCCCATTTAGACAATGCCTGTAAAACATCATCTAATGAATTGGCATACGGCGTTATCGCATACTCAACCACCACCGGCGTTTGCTTTGCATGCACTACACGGGTTACGAAGCCATTCATCTCCAGTTCCTTCAATTCGCTTGACAATACGCGGGCAGATATACCCTCTACCGTTCGCTGGATCTCGTTAAAGCGCTTTGTACTCTCCATTAACGCTACAATAACACGCAGTTTCCATTTACCGCCTATTACGTATAGCGCATCGCCTATTGATGTTAAACGGCCGTTGCATTCCTCCCTGCTCCTGGGCTTATCCATTTCACAACCAATTGATTATTAAAAAACTAATACAAAGGTTACTACTAACCTTTTGTATACTACTAATATTTTACAAGCAAATGTAAATAGCTTTGGCCAAATTAATATCAAACAGATGAAAAAAATATTGCATATTATCACGAGCCCAAGAGGCGAGGCCTCTATGAGCATTAAACTGGGTAACGCCATTGTAGAAAAGATACTGGCTAAATACCCGGGAAGCACTGTTAAAATTAAAGATATAGCTAAAAGCCTTTTCCCACACCTGGAAGAAGCCCATCTTACATCGTTCTTTACCCCTGCAGAGCACTACACGCCCGAAAATCGCGAAGCTATAAAGCATTCTGAAGAAGCTGTAAAGGAAATACATGATGCTGATATTATTGTAGTAGGTGCCCCATTATATAATTTCAGTATCCCATCAACCCTTAAAGCCTGGATTGACCATATTGCAAGAGCCGGTATAACTTTTAAGTATGACGAGAACGGCCCGCAAGGGCTTATTAATGGCAAAAAGATTTACCTGGCTATATCATCTGGTGCGGTATATTCTGACGGACCTTATAAGCCTGCTGATTTCGTAGAACCATATCTTAAATTTATGCTTGGCTTTCTCGGAATGACGGATATTAGCGTATCCCGAATAGAAGGAACAATGGTGCCGGGAATAAAGGACACCGCGGTTGAAAAAGGCCTTGAAAGTATTGCTATAGACTAACAAAAAAGCCTTTAGATAATCTCTAAAGGCTTTTTTTCTATTCATCTTTCGGTTCCCATAGTTCAATAATATTACCTTCGGGGTCCATAATGTGGATGAATTTACCGTAATCGTATTCGGCAATTTCATCAACAATAGTAACATTTTCTTTCTTTAGTTCCTCAAGTAATGCCACCAAGTTTTCTACCCGGTAGTTGATCATAAAAGGCTTTTCAGACGGATTAAAATATTTGGTATCCTGCGGGAACGCGCACCAGCTGGTAGAACCTTTTTTAGATGGGTCGTCATCCTCCCGCCATTCAAAGGTTGTACCATATTGCCCCACAGGCAAGCCAAGGTTTTTTGCATACCATTCGTTCATGCCCTTAGGGTCGTTGCTTTTAAAAAAAACGCCGCCTAAACCGGTTACTTTTTTCATGTTGTTTTAGTTTGGTTTAAATCTCCGTCAAAAATCTATAATCCGCAAATTAAACGGGTCATACTTTTGGGTGATTTTAAGTGGATTACCATTATAAGTCAAGGCTTAACTCGTTCACTGGCGTATTGGTTCCCCTTTTATTTAAAAAATTAATTTTAGAATTAATTAAAAATTAATTTACAGCCTTGAAAATGCAATTCCAGCTATAATCTCGAAAAACAAATCGCGTAAAACTACGTGAATAGAAAATACCTCTTGCTTATTTGCTTTTTAGTAAATAGATTTATGAAATACATAACAACCTATGTCTATCTTTTCTAAACCCCACAATGCCGACGCGGTATTAATTGAGTTGATCAAACTTATTAATCCCAAGATCACAGCAGACGAAGTCACCAATGAATTAAATATCCATCCGGATTACCCCAATCTTTTAGCGTTAAATGATGTACTAAATAACTTTGGTATCGAAGCCGGCGCCTACCGTATAGATGCCGGTGAACTACAAAGCGTCCCGGTGCCTTTTATTGCCCATACTAAAAAATCCGGATCAGAATTTTTACTCGTAACCGCCTTAAACGAACATAAAGCCACAGTTACCGACCAGAACCGCAAAAACTATACTTTATCTCTTAATGAATTTAAGGACATATTTAACAACGTTGTATTGGCGGTAGAAAACAACGGGCAACCCATCAGCACCCAAAACGCGGTTTTTAAATTAAACAACCAGGACACCCGAATTTCATTTGGTTTAGGCTTACTGGCTTTTGTTGTGATAGCCGGCATTGTAACCTTCGCGCCTATTTTTATGAGCTGGCATACGGTTTTAGCTGCCTTGTTTAAAACTGCCGGAGTAGCCGTTTCTATTTTATTGCTTATACAAAGTATAGACCGTAACAACCCGCTTGTTCAAACCCTGTGCGGCGGTGGCGGTAAAACAAATTGTAATGCCATATTATCATCTAAAGCAGCCAATGTTTTTGAGGGCCTAAGCTGGAGCGAGGTTGGCTTTTTTTATTTTACAGGAACCTGGTTGGCACTTTTATTTGGCGGTGGCAATATGGCGTTGTTACAGGCATTGGCTATATTAAATATCATTAGTTTGCCTTATACCGTCTACTCAATATATTACCAGGCGCGTATAGCCAAGCAATGGTGTATATTTTGCTGTATGGTGCAGGCATTACTCTGGTTAGAATTTATTCCACTTGTAGGATTCTTAAACATTCCCTTTCAAATTTTAAGTGCAAAAGCATTGTTAGGCTTAGCAATATGCCTTGCCATGCCGGTAGCCACCTGGTTATTATTAAAACCGCTGTTTTTAAATACACAGCAGGCCAGATCTCTTAAAAATCAATTACGCAATTTTAAATATAACAGCGAATTATTTAATTCCCTGCTAAAAGAGCAACCCAAATATGCAATGCCTGCCGACGACTGGAGTATTATTTTAGGTAACGTAGAAGCAGGTAATGTTATAACAATGGTGAGTAACCCATATTGCCCGCCATGCGCAAGCACACACCAGGTTTTGGATGAATGGCTAAACCGTAACCCCGATATACAATTAAGGCTGGTATTTACGGCCAATAATAAAGATGAGGACATAAAAACCCCGGTTACCCGCCACCTGATGGCACTGAATGAATTGCCCGACAAGAGCAAGGTGAAAAATGCCCTGCATGATTGGTACGAGCAAAAACACAAAGACTATAATGCCTGGGCCAAAGCCCACCCCGTTACCCTCGACGAAACAAAATATTACAGGTTAGAAAAACAACAGGAATGGTGCAACATGGCCGAAATAAGAGCCACCCCTACACTGCTGGTGAACGGATACCGTTTACCGGATGCCTATCGGATACAAGATATAAAATACCTTTTGGTACAGCAATAAAGAAACTTTTCGCGAAAGTAAAGGAGTATGCACTTTATATACATACTGCCAAATTGCCGGGGCGTGGTTACGGCAGAAGAACTAATAAATAATTTTTATTTCAATGTCAAAATTCAACAAACTCAGCAGAGCTGAGATGAAAAATGTTTTAGGTGGGTTACGTCCCCCAGGTGGTGGTACAGGCGATGTCTGTGCTGACGAGTGCTCAAGCGATGATAACTGCAGCACCAATGATTATTGTAAAAGCATTGGCACTGATTCTACAAAATGCCCCGATAAGACGACAAAATATATTTGTTATCCTAAAGGTTTATAAAAATAATAGGCCTTAGATAACTAAGGCCTATTTAATAATTAATTATGAAAATCAATATACTCATCTTTTTCTTAACTCTTTTTTCACTCAGCGGATTTACACAAAATACCGTTAAAATAAACGCCATATGCCCGCTTATAAAAGATGGGACAGAAATAACGTTAATTAAGGCTGCTCCTCGTCGATTTGAAAAATCCAAACTCAAACTTATAACTAAATCGGCATACCACCGCTTCTCGTTCGTAATACCGACAGGGTTTGGCGAAAACTACTTATTATATGTAAACAAGAATTTTGCCCGCCTTCACCTTGGGCCAAGTGACATTGCATTGGAAATTATAGATTCAACGTTAAAAACTCTAAAGGTCACGGGAAATAAGACTTATGATGAATATGAAGAGTTTAATTCAGACCAATCTAAAAGTTCAGAATCTAAAGCTTATGATATAGCACGGGTGAATTACTACCACTCTTTTGAAGCAAATAATATCACTTCAAAAGAACGAGAAATCTTAAAAATCAAGGTAGATTCCTTGAATATTTTAAAACAAAAGAAAGACCTTCAACTATCGATTACTTTTATAAATAAACATCCTTCATCTTACTTAAATACTTTTTTATTGTATAATTTGATTGATCGTGCACCCGAGAAGACAATTTCAGATGCTTTTAAAAAATTGCCATTACAATCAAAAAAAAACACTTGGGGTTCTGAATTGCAATATCGCATTGATAGTCTATTTATCGGTTCAAAAGCACCGGCTTTTATGCAAGCCGATACAGCAGGACAAATGGTTAGCTTAAATAGTTTTAAGGGTAAATACTTGCTATTAGATTTTTGGGCCTCGTGGTGTGTGCCATGCCGTGCAGATAACCCAAACTTAATTAAGGCTATAAATAATTATTCAAATAAAAATTTCACTATTGCTAGTATTTCACTCGACTCAGACAAAGCTAAATGGATGCAAGCGATAAAAGACGATAAACTGACCGCGTGGACTCACTTATCAGATTTGAAAGTATGGAACAATGAGGTATCATCAAAGTACTACGTTTATGCGGCACCTAATAATTATCTGATCGACCCGAATGGCATTATCATCGCGAAAGACATTCACGGTGAAGAGTTACTAAACAAACTCAACGAATTGATAAAATAGTACGAAAAGAAACTTCTCGCAAAAGTAAGGAGTATGCACTTTATATACATACCGCCAAATTGCCGGGGCGTGGTTACGGCAGAAGAACTAATAAATAATTTTTATTTCAATGTCAAAATTCAACAAACTCAGCAGAGCTGAGATGAAAGTGTTTTAGGTGGTGTCCGTGATCCTGGATTACCAGGCGGGCCTGTCGGTGGTGGAGATGGTTGTATAACGAGCGAGTGTTCAAATGATGAAGGTTGCGCAACTTCACAATATGGACCAAAGTGCCAAATCCCAACATGCCAAGCTACTCAATTGCCAGCAAACTATTGCTGGAAAGGTATCAACGCATCATAGCCATTTACCCAAAGGAGCCAAATTGGCTCCTTTGATTGAATTTTATAAAGCATGAAGATTTTACTTTTTTACTTGATCCTATTAATTCTTCCCGCTTTGGTGAATGGGCAAAGCAATTTACACATTATTTGTAGTGAAGCTAAGATGAAAGATGAAACCGAAATACGCTTGTCGCAGATGCTGCCTAAACGTTTAGCTAAATCCGAAAAAGTCTGGAGTACTAAAGTGTATAATCAAAAGTTTGAGTTTATGATAAAGGCGAATGGCCCAGAGCTTTATTATTTAAAAGGCCCAAGCGATGGTGCGGTGTTATTTTTAGACACAGGTAAAGCAAATATAACTTTAGAGGATTCGGTTTTTAAGCGATTAATTGTTAATGATAATATTACAGCAGCAGATTATGAAAAATATAAAGCACAATTAAAAAGCATTAAACTGATCAAAGAGTACGGTATTGCAAGAGTGGATTATGATAGATACATACACGGCAAAAATGTAGATGAATTAATTTCCGAATCAAAATTAAGAAAAAGAGATTCTTTGTCGGCTGAATTGAAAATGACACTTGTTAATCAAGTTTTAAATTGGATAAGACTTAACCCGGCGTCTGGTATTAATTCTATGGTATTACATGATGAGGTTTTAAACATAGCATCTGATGATTTAAAGAAAATTTTTTATTCACTTCCAAAAAAATCACAATTAAATCGATGGGGTAAAGAAGTGAAGTATGTAATTGACAGTATCACGGCTGGTGGGATTTTACCTGAACTAAATACTATAGATACTACAGGTAAACCATTCAGTATTCAGACATATAAAGGGAAATATGTATTGTTAGATATTTGGGCTTCGTGGTGCATCCCTTGTAGAAAAGAAAATCCTAACATAAAAAAAATAGCAAAAATATATAAACAGAAAAATTTTGAAATAGTGAGCATTTCTATCGATTTGAACAAGAATGCTTGGCAGAAAGCAATAGCGGAGGATAGTTTGAACTGGAAGCAATTGATAGAAGCCAGCTCTACTGATAAGATTGTGGAAAAGCTTTACCTTCCCTCAATCCCAGCTAATTTTCTTCTTAATAAACAAGGGAAGATCATAGCAAAAAATTTGTACGGAGAAGAGTTATTCAAAACAATTGGTAAAGTATTAGCAAATGACAATTAACATGTTCACCCAAAAGTATTATAATCAATAAAAACTTTAAGGTAAACAGGCTTTATTGCCTGCTTCTTCATACAATGCTTGTCTGACTATTATAGATCCGTTGATACGGCACTAAAGAAACCTCTCGCAAAAATAAAGGAGCATGCACTTTATATACATGCCGCCAATTTGCCGGGGCGTGGTTACGGCAGTAATATCTTAATTTTTATATCTAACTTATGTCTAAATTTAACAAACTCAGTCGGGCTGAGATGAAAAATGTTTTAGGTGGTGGCTTGCCTCCCGATCCTACCCAACCAGGCCCGCACCCATGTATCAATTACGTAGTTTGCGGTGGCAATGATGTAACCGATACTACCTCATTTTACGGCATATGCTGTAATTCACTCGCAGATGCACAAACATACTGTAGGGCACATGGCTACACAGGCGTTTACGGCTGTGTAGATAATGGCATAGCCTAATTAACACCTTTAAACAGCAAGAGCCCAAAACTCTTGCTGTTTAATTTTATATTAGCAATACTTATTGTAAACTGATGCCTTTTCCCTTTTATAAACAACCCGATCAAATGGACTGCGGCCCTACCTGCCTGCGCATGGTGGCAAAACATTTTGGCCGTAATTTTAAGCTGCAAACACTCCGGCAGCTTTGCGAAATCAATCGTGAGGGTGTTTCTCTTTTAGGCATTAGCGATGCTTCCGAAAAGATTGGCTTCAGATCGTTAGGGGCTAAACTGAACATAAAAGATTTAAAGGAGGCCGAGCTGCCCTGTATTTTACACTGGCGCCAAAACCACTTTGTAGTACTATATAAAATAAGCAAAGGCAAGTACCACATTGCCGACCCTGCCCAGGGTTTAATAAAATTAAGCGAGCAGGATTTTACTGCCAACTGGCTTTCGGATACCGAAAATAGCGAGGGCATTGCGTTACTGCTAAGCCCCACCCCATATTTTTACGAACAGGAAGATGAAAAGGGAAGCGAAATAAGCTGGAGCTTTTTATTGCGTTACCTGGTTATGTACAGGCAACTGGTTATTCAATTGCTTTTTGGCTTAGGCATTGGTACATTACTGCAACTGGTTGCGCCTTTTTTAACACAGTCGGTAGTTGATATTGGTATTAATACGCGCAACCTAAATTTCATCTACATCATTATTATTGCCCAGGCGGCGCTTATCATTGGCAGGGTAAGTGTAGAATTTATACGGTCGTGGATACTACTCCACATTAGCACCCGGGTAAATATATCTATCCTTACCGATTTTTTGATAAAGCTGATGAAACTCCCCATGAGCTTTTTCGATACAAAAATGACAGGCGATATTATGCAGCGCATGAGCGACCAGCGCCGTATAGAAACCTTTTTAACAGGGTCTACTTTAAGCACGCTGTTCTCTATGTTTAACCTGTTGGTGTTTTCAGTTGTGCTGGCTTATTACAACATTGCCATATTTTTTGTATATGTAGTAAGCAGTGTATTATACCTGGGTTGGATTGTGGCTTTCCTAAAACGCCGCCGTGAGCTTAATTATAAAAGCTTCGAGATCTCGTCTAAAAATCAAAGCAGTATTGTACAACTGGTTAACGGCATGCAGGAGATTAAATTAAACAACTGCGAGCAGCAAAAACGCTGGGAGTGGGAACACATACAGGCCCGTTTATTTAAATTCAACGTAAAAAATTTGGCCCTGAGCCAGTACCAGCAGGGTGGTTCTACTTTTATAAACGAATCTACCAACCTCCTTATAACCTTCTTAAGCGCTAAAGCTGTGATAGACGGGCAGCTAACCCTTGGGGGTATGATAGCGGTACAATATATTATTGGGCAGTTAAACGGCCCTATACAGCAGTTTTTAGGCTTTATACAGGGCTTCCAGGATGCTAAGATAAGCCTTGAAAGGTTAAACGAGATCCACGAAATGGCCGATGAGGAGCCATTAGATAAAGAATATAACTATACCCTGCCGCAAAACCGTGGTTTAAGCCTAACCAATTTAACCTTCAGGTATCCCGGGGCAGGTAACGAGGCGGTATTAGACAATATCAATCTTGAGATACCGCAGGGCAAAACCACCGCCATAGTAGGCATGAGCGGCAGTGGTAAAACAACCATACTTAAACTACTGCTCAGATTCTATGTGCCCGAAAAGGGCGATATAAGAATCGGCAATCAGTCGCTTTCAAATATTGGGTTTAAAACCTGGCGCGGGCACTGTGGTGTAGTGATGCAGGATGGCTTTATTTTTTCCGACTCGATAGAACGCAACATCGCCGTTGGTGATGACTATCCCGATAAAGAGAAACTACGCCATGCAATTCATGTGGCCAATATTCAAGATCTGATTGATAGCCTGCCCCTTGGCCTCAAAACAAAAATTGGTGCCGAGGGCAATGGCATAAGCCAGGGGCAACGCCAGAGGCTGTTAATTGCCCGTGCTGTATATAAAAACCCCGAATACATTTTATTTGACGAGGCAACAAATGCGCTCGACGCAAATAATGAGCGGGTTATTATGGAAAATATGAAAGAATTTTTTGCGGGACGAACTGTGGTGATTGTAGCGCATCGCTTAAGTACTGTAAGCAATGCTGATAATATAATTTTGCTTGATAAGGGGCGTATTGTAGAACAAGGGACGCACCTGGAGTTAACATCCTTGAAAGGCGATTATTATAAATTGGTCAAAAATCAGTTAGAATTAGGTACATAACCGTGTAGCATAAACCATTATTAACATGCCTTCAAATTTTGATATAAACGTACAAACCCGGCATTCCGACGATATGCAGGATATTATTACAGCCGTACCCGCATGGATCCTGCGCTGGGGTATAACCCTGTTTTTTAGCATATTGGTACTATTATTGAGTTTATCGGCCTTTATAAAATACCCCGATATTGTAAAAACACATTTAAAAATATCGTCGCCTAATGTGGCTAAACCTATTATACCAAAAGTAACCGGTAAAATCGACAGGTTGCTTGTAACCAACAACCAAGCCGTTAGTGCCGGCCAGCCATTGGCTTATATAGAAAGTACGGCAAACCATCAGGAAGTGCTAACACTTTTAACAGGCTTGTTGAAATTACAGGAACAGGTATCACCCGGCAAACAAATAGACGAGAGCTTTTTTAATAAAACGGCAAATAATAACCTGGGAGAATTACAAGGCGCTTATCAAACTTTTATTCAATCTTATCTGGCCTATAAAGCCTCGGTTCAAAATGGTTTCCTGGTAAAAAAACGCGACTACTTGATGCATGATATCGAAACCCTTAATAAGCAAACAGGGCAGCTGAAGGCGGAAAAATCATTACAACAGCGCGATGCAGACCTGGCTAAGGAAGAGTATGACATGCACCTGAAGCTGGAAAAGCAAAAGGTGGAAACCCCTGCTGAATTGCGGCAGCAGGAAAGTAAATATATAGCACGAAAAGCGCCCCTGCTACAAACAGATGCAGCAATAATATCTGCAAATGGCAACCTGCTGGCTAAGCAAAAAGAAATACTGGAGCTGGACAACCAGGTTACCGAAGAGCGTTCTAAATTCTCTCAGGCGTTAAACAGCCTGATAAGCCAGGCCGAGGATTGGAAGAACAAATACGTTTTGTTCGCATCGCAAGAGGGGAAAGTAACTTTTGCGGGCAATGTACAGGAGAATCAGGTAGTAAGCCCGGCACATGAGGTTTTTTACGTAAGTAACGGTAACGAAAAGTTTTTTGGCGAAATGAATATCCCGCAGGATAATTTTGGTAAAGTTAAAGCAGGCCAAAGGGTTTTGGTTAAACTACGGAGTTACCGTTTCGAAGAATTTGGTATGATGAATGGCAAAATAGCTTATATAGCTGATGTGCCGCTAAATGATAGCGTATTCTTGTCAAGAGTGGTATTTACCTCTAAGACATCCGACATGAAGAAGCCCGTAAAGTTAAAACAGGGTATGATTGCCGATGCCGAAATTATTACCGAAGATGCTACTGTTTTGCAACGCCTCACCCGCAATGTTATCAAGGCGATGAAAAGTAATTAAATAGGCTCCTTATCGCGGTTTCATCAATAAATTGAACTATAATTGGCTTGCTTTTGTATTATCCTCGAGTTGTAAAAAGTCAGCCGGCACCGCGTCTGTAAGCCAAACTTTATTGTCCGACAAGTAAAACGAGTATCCGTTTTTATGCATCTCCTCTGCCATTACTTTAAATAGTGCGGGCTTGCCATGCCTGCTTCCAACCTGTACAGCGGTTACGATATCACTACTAAGATGAACATGCTGGCGGCCGCGCTTTTCGAGGCCTGTTTTCAGAATGCCTGCCACCGATTTTTCACCAGTCCCGTGGTATAAATACGCTGGTGGTGTTTCAGGCTGATAGCCCAGATCAACGTTAACAGAATGGCCCTGGCTTGCACGTATCCTTTGTTTGGCTTCATCAAAAGCAAAGCGCTTCTTAGCGTTGGTTTCAACCACATGCTTTAGTAATGCAAGATTTATGTCAAGCCCATGATCATTAACCCGCTTTAATAGCTCATCCACATTTACCCACCCCTGCTCGTCAAGTTGAATACCTATCAATTGAGGCTGGTGCCTTAAAATGAGGCTTAAAAATTTGCTGATATGTTTAATCTCTTTTTCGTTCATGGCACTCTACTATTTATTAAATGACAGTATTATGCTAAGTTACACTACGGTGGTATCTATAATATAATCCTAAAACAAGTATTCTATTAAATAAAAATCCCGTAAGCAAAGCTTACGGGATCTGAACTCTTATAAATGATGGTGGTCCTGACGAGAATCGAACTCATATCTAAAGTTTAGGAAACTTCTATTCTATCCGTTGAACTACAGGACCTATTATTTTAGGAAATGCAAATTTGCAAATTTTACCTGACCCTGCCAATTAACGGCGAATATAAAAACATATTATTTACTATTATTTTGCGAGCTGCTTAATGCCCCCGCAGCACCTACGGCTGTAACAACGCCTATTGTAGCCATTGTTTTGCCGTACCCTGTAGCTTTTGAGTTAATAAAGTAGTCGCCGCGTTGTTGGTTAAACTCTGTTAAGTCTTTTGGATTTGTAGTTGTGGTTAACGATCTCGATACAAAAAAGTCGTTTTGATAATTAACCGGCTTTACCTCATTACCGTTTACGATGTAAAGTGTTAAGTAGCTACGGAATTTTAAAGGAGAATTTTGCGCTGTAAAATCAGCCATTTTAACATTAATAGGGTCAACTGTGTCTTCGTATATACGGGTCATTTTCGATTTATTAAATGCGCTATCCGGAATGCTTAAAAACCCTTGAGTAAGCCTTATACTGGTATTGCTGGCTTGAGAGTGAGGTGGTAAAAAAGTAGCAGTTTTTGGCAGGTTGGCTACTGCATTAATGCTACCTGTAGTATAACTTGGATTACTAAATGCCGAGTTGGTATTATAATGATAAGTATCCGTTTGGGTATCAACACGGCCGTTAACGGCAATTTTATCTGCAACGTAGCTTACAGCCCTGCCCTCAATGATCATGGCTGATCTTTGCCAATCAATATATAAAGGTTTATCTAACTTATTTTGAATGTTTACGGTAACAGGGGCGTCGGGGCCGTAAAAGGAGTAAGCAATTTTAACAGAATCATTTTCAAATTCAAGATCTCCTGTTTGCTGGTTCTTGTTGCTGTTTTGGCTGCTAATAACATTTAATTGATACCTGCTGCATGATATGAGTATAAAGCAACATACTGTGAGGAGAGTAAAAGTTAAGGTCTTCATTTTAATAAGTGTTAATTGTTAAACCATGACTTAAAATTCAAGTCATGGTTTAATTATTAACAAACTTTTTACCTTATTACAGAACCATTTGGCATTTCTTCATTTGGAGAAACAAAGCTTAGCTTGCCTTCGGCATTTTCTGCCATTAATATCATCCCTTGCGACATGATGCCTTTTATTTCCCTTGGCTCCAGGTTCACCAGTATGCTTACCTGTTTACCTATTATAGTTTCGGGCTCGTAATGCTCGGCAATGCCAGATACCACTGTACGTTGATCGATGCCTGTATCGATGGTTAACTTTAAAAGTTTCTTAGTTTTAGCAACCTTTTCTGCGGTAAGAATGGTTCCGATGCGAATATCCATTCCCACAAATTCATCAAAGGTAATATTAGCCTTTGCCGGTACTACAACCGGTTTAACAGCCAAAGTTGATGCAGTCTTTTTATCAGCCAGTTTTTGAATTTGCTTCTCTATGGGTTCATCCTCAACTTTCTCGAACAGTAATGTGGCTGGTTTAAGTTGGTGCCCATTCGCAAACTCAAGTTCCTTGTCAAACGCAACTGCATCTAAATTTAACATATCAAATATTTTAGCGGCTGTTGCAGGTAAAAATGGCTGCAGGCAGGTTGCTATACGGCCTATTAGTATCAAACTATTATGTAAAGCTGTTTTAGCGGCCTCTGGCTCATTTTTTATAGCTTTCCATGGTTCTTGCTCGGTAAGGTAACGGTTGCCCAGGCGGGCCATATCCATTACGTTTTGCAAGGCAGCACGGAAACGGTAATTCTCCAGGTTTTTACCTAACTCATCGTAATACGAGCCTAACTCTGCATCTATTTTGGCGTCGGTTAATTTAATAGTAGCGCCATCGTTTTCTACCTTGCCATCATAGTATTTATGCATTAGTATCATTACGCGGTTAACGTAGTTACCTAAAATGGCAACCAATTCGTTATTCACACGTGCCTGGTAATCCTTCCACGTAAATTCACTGTCGCTGGTTTCCGGCAAGATCGATGTTAGTACGTAACGTAATTCATCCTGCTTACCCGGAAATTCTTCCAGGTACTCGTGCAGCCAAACCGCATGGTTGCGAGATGTGGAAAGCTTATCGCCCTCCAGGTTTAAAAATTCGTTAGCCGGTACGTTTTGCGGCAATATATAATCGCCGTGCGCTTTTAATATCGCCGGGAATATGATACAATGGAATACTATATTATCCTTACCAATAAAGTGCATCAGGCAGGCATCATCCTCGGTATTGGCCTGCTTTTTCCAGTACTGCTGCCAATCTTTACCATTATCAATAGCCCATTGTTTGGTAGCCGATATATATCCGATTGGCGCATCCATCCATACGTATAGCTTTTTTCCTTTAGCTTCTTCTAACGGTACGTCAATTCCCCAGTCCAGGTCACGCGTCATTGACCGGGGCTGCAAGCCTGATTTTAACCACGAGCGGCACTGTCCAAAAACGTTTACCTTCCATTCACCCTCTTTCTCATCAATCCATTTCTCTAACCATGGCTGGTATTTATCAAGCGGTAAATACCAGTGTTTAGTCGGTTTTAAAACCGGCTTCTTATTGCTTAGGGTAGATATGGGGTCAATAAGATCGGTAGGATTCAGGGATGTGCCGCAATTTTCACATTGGTCGCCGTAAGCCTTATCGTAGCTGCAAACGGGGCAGGTTCCTGTAATATAACGATCTGCCAAAAACTGGTCAAAGTCTTCGTCGTAGTATTGTTCAGAGTATTTCTCTATGAACTCGCCCTTTTCGTATAAGTTCAGAAAAAACTCCTGCGAAAGGTCATGATGAATAGATGACGACGTACGATGGTAAATATCAAACGCTACCCCAAATTCTTCAAAACTTTTTTTTATCTGGTTGTGGTATTTATCAATAATAGCCTGTGGCGTGGTGCCCTCTTTTTTAGCTTTTATGGTGATGGCCGCTCCATGCTCGTCAGATCCGCAGATGTAAACAACATCCTTTTTCATTAGCCGCAGGTAACGTACAAAAATATCTGCCGGCAGGTAAGCGCCGGCTAAATGGCCAATGTGCAGCGGCCCGTTGGCATAAGGCAACGCCGAGGTTATGGTGTATCTTTTATATTTATTAAGTTGCGACATTAAACGGGGATGTTTATTAATTTGCAAAGATAATTTTTTTAAGTCAGAAAGTTGGGGAAGACAGAAAGACACTGCCTCAATCAGTAAAATCAATCCCGGACCTATGCCGACAAATACCCTTACCACTTCGATGATCCCCTATCTGAAAAAGGGCGACAAAGTAGCTATCACCTGCCCTGCCAAAAAACTGCCCATACCTATGGATGACGCGGTAAAACTATTATCAAGCTGGGGCCTTGAAGTTGTATTGGGGCAAACTGTAAACGCGAGTTACCACCAATTTGCAGGAGACGACGCTTTTCGCGCGGCAGATATGCAGCGCCTTATTGACGATGATAGCATTAAAGCCATTTTTTGCGCTCGTGGAGGATATGGCACTATCCGGATGGTTGACCTTGTTGATTTTAACCACCTCGCCACTAACCCAAAATGGCTCATTGGCTTTAGCGATATTACTCTGTTACATTCGCATGTTATCAGCAATTATAACTTGCCTTGCATACATGGGCAGATGCCTTTAAACATTCCCGACGCTTCAGCATACTCGTTAGACACTTTAAGAATAGCGCTCTTTGGCCAACAGCTGAGCTACAAAATAGCCGGTAACCCGTTAAACCGCACTGGTACAAACAAAGGGATGCTTATAGGCGGTAACCTTTCATTACTGCTTGCCATAATCAACTCAGTTAGTGATATGGATTACGGCGGAAAAATTTTATTTATTGAGGACGTAGGCGAATACTTTTACGCAATAGATAGAATGTTACGAGCGCTTAAGCGCGCCGGTAAGCTACAAAACCTTGCCGGGCTAATAGTAGGCGGTTTTACCGATCTGAAAGATAACGACATTCCATTTGGCCAAACCCTGCCCGAAATTGTAATGGATGTTGTGGCTGAATATGACTACCCTGTTTGCTTTGATTTCCCGTCAGGGCATATCTCAAATAACTGCAGCCTGGTATTAGGTAAAGCAGTATACTTATCTGTAAAAACAGAAGGCGTTGAAATAAGTTATTCTTAATAAACTTACATAATATGGCATACTTAAGTTCTCTTGGTAAGTATAAAGATCTTGGCCTGCTCATTATTCGCATAGGCCTTGGCGCAATGTTCATCTTTCATGGCTATCCTAAATTGATGGGCGGGCCAAACGGCTGGGCTGGGCTGGGCGAATCCACCAAGTATGTAGGCATCCATTTCGCGCCGGTGTTTTGGGGCTTCCTTGCTGCTTTAACAGAAACGCTGGGTGGTTTTCTTATACTCATAGGGCTTTCTTTTCGCCCGGTGTGCTTGTTGCTGGTTATAAACCTGTTTGTTGCAGCGGCTATGCATCTTGGCAAAGGAGACGGGTTGCAAGGCGCTGCTCATGCCATAGAAGATGCAATTATGTTTGCAGGTTTATTCTTTATAGGCCCGGGCAGGTATAGTGTAGATAAAAAGTAAGACCAGGTTATACATCATATACACACACAATACTAATAAGCACATGCACAATCTTATTTATGCATAAAAGTGCTACAAAGATTATTGTACTATCTATGATCTTGATTCTCCGTGCAATCTGAATAACTCGCAAGCAATAGCGCTCTGTTAAATACTATGTTATGAGACTATAAAAAAAGCCGCCCTCAAATGAGGGCGGCTTTCACATTATTTTCTAAACTTTAATTATCGCACTCTATTATATTTCAGTGTAATATTTGCGATACGTTTATTTGTAGCACCCCAAGTGAAGTGCAATTTAAACGTTTTTGTAGCCGGATCATATTTGTTAACCTCTCCTGGAGTATTAGCTAATACAGTTGCAGGGTTCGTTGTTACAGTGACCAGGTTAGTTGCAGGGTCTACAGCAAGATTTAATCCGTCAATACCTGCTATACCACTACCATCTCTCCAGAAAAGTTGAAAGGTATTTTGAGTTGCACCTATAGTAGTTACCGCAGATGTAAGCGGAGGATTAGTTGGATATGTTCCACCTAAGCTGTTGTCGGGGTTTGTTGTACCATTGTTGTACCTTGTAATTGTTCCGGTAAGGTCGTAAATACCATCATAAGCGTTTTTAACACCTAATTGCGCCAAAATAGTACCAAAGTTACCGCTTACGGTAGCACCATCTGCAGCAGTAATGCTAAGCGGAAGTATGTATTTTAAGCTGAAATTATTAATACCTGCGCTGTTAAACTTAACGTGTATAGTTGTTTTACGTTCACCTTTTTTAATTACCACATCAGTTGGCAGGGTGTATAAGTTGCTCGGAAGTTCTGTAAAACCGGTAAGAGTTATATGATCTTTGCTTAATCGCTCTGCTACATACTCTTGGATAGCTGCTGCTTTAACACCAATTGTAACTTTAATGTCTTGCGGAGCTGCCGCACCACCTGTATAATTAACATCAAAGGGAACATCCATTTCCGGTCCTCTTTCAAAGGTTCTTACGAACAAGGCATAGTTACTTCCCGTTGATGATGCCGGCAACTCTACGTTTGATGATGAAAATTCCACTACAGCTGGTGAATTATCCGGCGTAAGGTTGGCTTTATCATCTTTTAAGCAAGATGATAAGCCGGTGATTGATAACGCTAACGTTATTATGTTTAAATATTTTTTCATTTTCTTTTTGTTTAAATATCCGTCTTAATTTAAATCATAAAACACACGTGAGGTAAATGCATTGATTCCGGCAGGTGCGTTTGCAGGGTTTAACGCATATTCTGACGCAGGATATAATACCCTTACAGGCAATTTATCTGGACGGGTTGATACAGATTGAACAGAAGCAAAATTATAATATTTCGGGTCAACGTTAGAACCAGCCGGAGCATATTGGTTACCTGTTACTGGGTAACCGGTTCTCCTGTAATCAGACCAGCCTTCATTGCTTTGGATATAAGTTAAAGCGATCCATTTTTGAGTAATGATAGCTTCTAATTTACGTTGAGTAGAATTAGTGTTATATGTATCATTTCTGTTGAGAACAAGAGCAGGAGTATTAGGATTAGGTAAACCATAGTTAACCAAATAATTATACTGATTGCCAATGGGGCTATTAGCAGAATCATCATCGTCAGTCCTGTAAAAATCAACATCAGAACCTGCGCTTATGCCAGGTACGTGATCGGTACTGATAGCCTCGTTTTGCTTGGTGTACAAATACCTGAAAGAGCTTTCAATACCCTTATAAAAATAGGTTTCATCGCTACCAGGAATAATACCGTACAACGCAGCCTCAGCCTGCAAAAAATAACTTTCTGTAGCAAGGAAGATAGGCATAGAAGCAGTTGGGCCTTTTAAGATACCTAATGCATCACCCGATGTACCTGATGCGCTGCCAACATACCAAAACGTACCATTTGGAGATGCGGGAACAAATGCATCAGTAATACCCAGTTGGTTGGCTGCAGTAACTGTAGACCCGTTAAAGATTTTAGCAGTGTAACTCGATACTGTAATTCCGGCACCTCTAACACGGTCAAAAATTTTCTCCCCTTTGTAATAACCTAATGAATAAAAGGTAGGAATAGTAATTTTTTGAGAAGCAGTACCGTTGGCATCGTAAGCATAAGCATTCCAGGCAGGATTTTGTTTACCACCTTGTGCAGCGTAACCTGGTTGTGCTTTAACATCGTAAGTGATAAAAGTTGCACTTGCTAATTTTGCTTTCTCGGCGTTAAAAGTAGATGCAAGGCTTGCAACTTCACGAATACGTACAAGCATTTTAAGCTTTATAGTGTTAGCAAGTTCAGTCCACTTCGCGTTTGGATAACCGTCTGACTCAAAACTCGCATCGTTAAATGTTGTATGAGCTGCATCATAACCACCAAAGATATCGATACGCTGGCTATTGGGGCTGGTTAGTGATTTGATAGTTGATGTTGGGTTATTTGGAAGTGCTAATGAAGCTATAGCTTCGTTAATTTGAACAAATAAATCCTTATAAATATCCTCGGCTTTGTCATATTTAGGCGTAAGGTTACCTAATCCTTTTAAAGCTTCACTATAGGGTACATCACCATAAACGTCAATTAAACGCAGGTAGTTGTACGCTTTCATGATCTTAGCAATAGCGTTATAGTTCTTGTAGACACCGGTTGCATCACTTTTGTTGATGATTGTCTGGTAATCATTAAGGTTACTAAAGCTTGAAGACCATAAACCGTTGTTATTAGCGGTAGAATAGTTGTAAGTTAATTCAGAACCAAAACCACCAAAACCACCGGCATTTGCCTGGTAACCACCAACCCAAGCTCCGTAACTGTTAAATACTACGTTGTTAGCAGCAGTTTGTGCTAATGCCGCAGGTAGAATAAGATCCGGTGTTGCGTCAATAGGCGCGTTTGGATTGTTGTTTACATCCAGATACTTTTTACATGAAGTAGCAGCAATTAAGCAGCTCCCCAAAAGTATCATGCTAAATATTTTTATCCTTTTCATCTCTGTTTTAATTAAAAATTATAATGTTACAGTTAAGGTTGCACCATAGTAACGAGTAGGAGGTGTTTGGCTTAACGTTTGGATACCGATTGCATTACCATCTGAGAAGTTGTACTCAGGGTCGGTGTACAAGTTTGATTTAGGAACCCATAGGAACAAGTTGCGGCCCTGTGCACTAATACTTACACCTTTAATAGCTTTTTGACCGGCTAACAAAGTTTTAGGAAGATCGTATGATAATGAAACTTCACGGATTTTCCAGGAAGCACCACTGTAGATATAGTTGGTAGCAACGTTTCTGTTGAAGTTACCATCAGGGAAGAAGCCTGCACCACCATCAGATACAGTAATGTTAGTATTAGCTACGTACTGGTTTGTAGCAGGGTCTAAGTATGATGAGTTAGGGAATACAAAACGCTCACGGTTGTAGAATACACTTCTTGCACCGGCACCAGAGAAATCGAAGCCGCCACCACCATCATTGTAGATAGAGAAGCCGGTACGGTATTCAGCCAAAGCAAAGAACCTTAACGATTTGTATTTTACTTCAACATTTAGACCTACACGATGCTTAGGGTTAGTGTTACCTAAAATAGTTTGAGCAGAGTTAGCGATTGGATAACCGGTAGTCCTGTCAATTACAACACGGCCTTGTGGGTCACGCAGGTAATCAACACCTTTTAAGGTTGGATAGGTGTACCCTTCAATAGCATAAACCTGAGCGCTACCGCCAGTGCTCAATTGAACTTCCTTTAAGTCGCCGCTGATAGATGTAACCTTGTTATCATTGAATGTATAATTACCTCCTAAAGTTAACTGCCAATCAGCAGTTTTTAGAGGAATAAAACTTACTACAGACTCGATACCTTCGTTTTTAAGGTTACCTGTATTTCTTAAGAAAGAAGTGTAACCGGTTGCGTTAGATACACCTGCAGGTACCGTTTGATCTGAGGTATTAGTTTTGTAATAAGTTACGCTTGCAGAGATACGCTCGTCAAGGAATAACGCGTCAAAACCACCTTCAAAACCTTTAGTGATTTCCGGGCGAAGGCCTGGAGAAACCAACTGGCCGCTAATGCGGTAACCAGGACCTGTGCTAAATGGATAACCAGCACCTTGGCCGTAAGTAGGAACGTTAGAGTACGCGCCAATGTTTGCCTGGCCTACTTTAGATACTGATGCACGGATCTTTAAGCTACTTAAGATATGGCTATTTTTCAATTCCTCGAACGCTGTGGTTGGAACAAATGAAGCACTTAATGAAGGATAGAAAAATGAACGGTTAGCTACAGCTAAAACTGAAGTCCAATCGTTACGACCTGTACCTTCCAAAGTTAAGTAATCTTTGTAGGTAACTCTCAAGTCGGCATATAAACCTACCTGACGCCTAACGTTTGAGCTTTGACCACCGCCAGTATTTGGCGTATAACGTTGAGCCACGTTGAACAAATCGCGTTGAATTAAACCACTGGCGTTGATAGTTTGTTGGTTATCATTGTTACCACGCATCTGGCCACCTGCGGTGAAAGACACCTTGAAGTCGCCAAAGGTTTTAGCGTAAGTACCTTGTAACTCTGATTGTAATTGAGTAATGTAAGAGCTACCGTCTTCTACGCTACCTGGAATGTTACTTGAAGTATTTGCTTTACCACTTGCTAAGCTGTAAGGAGTAAATACAAATTTGTTTACAGAATTTTTGTAGTTAGTATTGTAAGTAGATATACCTACACGGCCAACAAAGGTTAATTCAGTAATAGGTTTCCATTTTAACTCTACTTTACCAATTAAGTAATCCGTACGTAGTTTTTGACGGTTGTTATCTTTGGTATAGTATGGGTTATCATAGTAATCATTGTAGAAACCATTAGGGTTAGCATACTCATTATTTCTCCAGTCTTTGTAATCAGTAATACGGATGTTGTCCGGTTGGTTCAACAAGTTATCATAGATTGTACCAGTAGCAGTAGTTATGTCATAACGGTTCTGCACATAGTTAGCCGCGTATTCAAAGCTTACTTTGTTACCAAGATCACGGGTACCATTCACACGGATACCTGCACGGTTGTATTTATCACCAGGTGTTGTACCTTCCTGAGTTACATACTGACCTGACAAGTAAACTGTAGATTTTTCAT
This sequence comes from Mucilaginibacter lutimaris, assembly GCF_042676625.1. Taxonomy (NCBI): domain Bacteria; kingdom Pseudomonadati; phylum Bacteroidota; class Sphingobacteriia; order Sphingobacteriales; family Sphingobacteriaceae; genus Mucilaginibacter; species Mucilaginibacter lutimaris. The sequence continues at coordinate 411,583 of NZ_JBHTIA010000012.1, read as the reverse complement.
CACCTGATTGTAAGGTAAAATCTGATTGATTGGTTACACCAGTTTCCCAAAAGTCATTTTTTGAATTTGTTGCAGCGTATGGTTTAATTTGTTGATCACCATTCTCTAGAACCCTACCAATTGGTTTTAAAGAACCATCAAAAGCAGGACCAAATTGCTGGTTTTCGTAAGGAATATATTCCTGAATACCAGAAGTAGAACCAGAACCGAATTTGTTTTGAACTTTAGGGAAGAAGCTAACCTGCTCTAAACTTGTAGTGTTTGAGAAACGGATTGAAGTTTGGCCTTTTTTACCTTTTTTGGTAGTGATCAATAACGCACCGTTTGATGCATCAGAACCATAAAGGGCCGCACCTGATGAACCGTTTAACACCTGGATGTCTTCAATATCCTCAGGGTTAAGGTTACTCAATACCGAGTTTGGAACAATAATGTTATCCAATACAACTAAAGCCTGGTTGTTACCCAATAAAGAACGGTTACCACGTAGTACGATACGTACCTGTGGGTTTACACCCGAACTTACAACGTTAACTTGCAAACCTGCAACTTTACCAGATAAAGCCGCTGCAACACTTGGGGTTTTACCTTGTGTAATAGCCTGGCTTTTTAATTGGGTAGTAGCGTAACCTTGTGTACTTTTTTGCACCTGCAAACCCGCAGCTGCAATTACTACCTCGCCTAATTGGTTAGCGCTTGATGATAGCTGAGTGCTAACAACATCGCTCGAGCCAATATTAGCTGTTTGTTTTTGGAAACCGATAAATGAGAAGCTTAATGATTTTGCCGAAGCAGGAACACTAAGACTAAATTTACCAGATGCATTGGTTTGAGTACCAATTGAGGTTCCGGTTACTGTAACACTTACTCCGGGTAATGGCAAACCATCATCCTTTGAAGTAACTGTACCAGTAATCGTACGATTTTGTGCATACACCTGCGTTACGCATAACATCAGGAAACACAAACTTACTAGTAGAAGTTTTTTCATGTTTGTTAATAATAAGATCAGTTAATAGTTAATTAATCATAAAAGTAGTGTTCCACTACCAATTAATCAAATAAAAAAGTAAAAAAAGATGCTTTTTCATAAAAATAATTCAAACAATTAAAAAAAGATAAAAAATACAGTACTATGTATTGCATAATACATTTTTAAACATATATCTTTGTATTATGATTGTTGAAAACACACAAACCCAAATGAGGAAAGGCATACTGGAGTATTGCATCCTTTCCATTATAGCAAAGGGCGAGATCTATGCATCAGATATTATTGCTGAGCTCAAAAAGGCCCGCCTGCTTGTTGTTGAGGGTACGCTATACCCTTTATTAACCCGATTAAAAAACAACGGACTGCTCGCTTATAACTGGGTGGAGTCAACATCGGGGCCGCCACGTAAGTACTATGTACTAAGTGATGAAGGCCGTAAAGTGCTGGAGCAACTGGACGGCACCTGGCAGGAACTGGCTTTTGCAGTACAAACCGCAATTGGCGACAGAAATAATTAATAAACCACAAATCACCACCCCATCATGAATAAGACCATAATTATAAATATAAACGGCATCGTTTTCCATATAGAAGAAGATGCTTACGAAATACTTAAAAGCTACATGACCGATGTGCAGCGCCACTTCCTAAACTCGGCCGATAGCCTTGAGATCACAACCGATATAGAGAACCGCATTGCCGAAATGTTTAATGAGATATTGCTTAAAGAAGGCAAACAGGTTGTTGTTGTGCAGGATGTTAAAACCGTTGTTGAGCAAATGGGCTCGGTAGAAGATTTTGAGGTAGATGAAGACGGCGCCAAACCACACACCCAGCAAGCATTTACTTACGGTAAAGAGTCCCGCCGCCTGTTTCGCGACCCTGATGATCGCCTGGTAGCCGGTGTTTGCTCGGGCATCGCAAATTATTTTGATTTTAACCCGGTATGGGTACGCTTGCTATTTGCCATTGCTGTAGCATTCTTTGGCACAGGCATTTTCCTCTATATAATACTGTGGATAGTTGTGCCTAAGGCCGTTACCCGTGCCGATCGTATGGCTATGAAAGGCCAAAAGCTGGACCTGCAGGGTTTTAAATCAAACTTTGAAGAAGAGTTAAATACTGTAAAAGGGAACCTGCAAAACTTCCATAACGAAGCCCGCCCATTTGTTTATAAAACCCGCGATTTTGCCGGCGACTTTTTTAGCCACTTTGGCAACTTTTTAGGTGGTGCCGGCAAAGTGCTGGGCAAGGTAATAGCTATAGCATTAATTGCAAGTGCATTTTCGGGTATTATAGCGCTTATCATAGTAACCGTATCGGCTTTTGCATATGGAAACCGTAATGTGGGCATTTATCATATATTCCCATTTAACATTGCCGACCAGCACGTCAATAATATATTTATAGTGTGTGCTTTACTCATGGCAATTATACCGTTGTTAGCTATAATTTTAACGCTGATACATTATGTATTCCGTGGTAATGTAATCAATCGCACCGCGGGCTCGGCCATGTTAATGACGTGGATCATCGCGTTGAGCATTGTTATATATTATACTGCAAAAACATCGGCTGATTTTAAGGAGTACGCCAGCTTTAGTCAAACCATAAACATCAAACCATCTGCCGATAGTACCTATTATTTAAAGCTAAATGACATTAAATTTCTAACGAAAGAAGACAGTGTTCGATTGAATGTTAAGGATGATTTTAGGGGTCGCATTATCTTAGATGACGATGATGATAACAACATGGATATGCCCGATAAGAATATTGACATATACATCGAAAAAAGCGACGTAGCTCAGCCGGTGTTGGTAGAATCCTTCAGCGCCCGGGGTAGCGACTATCAGGAGGCACTGTATAACGCCCGGGGAACAAATTACCAGTTTAAACAGGAGGGTAATGTGTTAAAATTTAACCGCCGGCTTGAAAAGCAAACAGACAGGTTATGGCGTGCGCAAAGACTACACCTTACACTCAGGATTCCGTTAAACTCTAAAGTTGTTATCGATGATCAGATAGATCGCTTTGTTAGAGATATTAACGTATATGATTGCAAGCAGATAAACAAGCAGGAAGGAGCTTCGTCTGCTAAATTCATCATGACAGATAATGGCTTGCAATGTAAGGTAGATACCGTAGTGATACCACAAACACCGCAACAAAAAGCCGCGGCAGATAGTGTCGCCCGGGCAAATGCCGATCAATAAAATGAAAGCCTTTATAAACTATATAAGCCTGCTTTTATTTAGCGGGCTTATATTACTTTTTTATAATACATCTATCCATAAAAACGACGCTTTATCTGCAATAAGGCCAATATCGGCTATAAATAAAACACGTGCAGCAAACCCCGGCCATACTCATAGCTTTATATACCAGGATGTTGTAGAGATATTGCTGCCACAGCTAATAAATTAAAGTTTTGCTGTAACCTTTAACACCCTTTTACCATCTTATAACAAAAGACATCAACATGCCGGCGTATTGCCCGCATACAACATAAATTACAACCTATGCATATATCTACATTATATATAATATAACCCGGCACATCTACCGACGCATTTAATCAAAAATTTATCGCCTGTTAAAAAACGAAGGAGAATCCTTCGCGGGGCTTTTATTGCCAAAATTTTTACAACCATGAAATCTCAAATCACTAAAATCCTGTATATCATTTTACTATTGGCTTGCGGCTACGCCGCTAATGCCCAAACCCTTAAGCCGGCAGCCGCCATAAATGGCCAGCTACTAAACGAACAATCCAAACCAATGGATTATGCTACGGTAACCCTTCTAAGAGCTAAAGACTCATCCGTAGTAAAAGGGACACTTACCAATGATGCCGGTAAATACGTTTTCGACCGTATTAGCGAGGGCAAGTACATTGTAAAGGCAACCAATGTGGGTTATAAACCAGCTTTTAGCCCCGCTTTTGATGTTATAGGAAATGCCATAAATGCGCCTGTTATTAAAATGCAGCAAGTTAGCCGCGATTTACAGGGCGTAACCATAACCTCTACCAAACCCCTTATAGAGCGTAAAATGGACCGAACAGTAATGAACGTGGAAAATAGCGTACTGGCCGCAGGTAACTCCGCTTTGGAAATACTGGAACGCGCCCCCGGCGTTACAATTGATAAAGACGACAACATATCGCTAAAAGGCAAACAGGGTGTAACCGTAATGATAAATGATAAGCTTACTTACCTGTCATCAACCCAATTGGCGGCTTTGTTACGTTCTACAGATGGCAGCACTATTCAATCTATAGAAGTGATCACCAATCCATCGGCTAAATATGATGCGTCGGGCAATTCGGGCATTATCAACATCAAATTAAAAAAGAACAAGCAAAGCGGCACAAATGGCAGCTTAACTACGGGAATCGCTTACTGGAAAAACTTTAGGGATAACACCAGCCTTACCCTTAACCATAAAACAGGTAACCTTAACATATTTGGGACGTTAACCCATGGCGACATTACCCGCCAGAATGTATTGGATATAAGCCGTACCGTGGTAAGCGGCCCTACAACACGCTACTTTACCCAAAATACGCTTATGAAAAAGCCGGTGCATTATAACAACTACCGTGTAGGTGCCGATTATAATACCTCGGCAACCAACACCTTAGGCTTTGTAGTGAGCGGCGATTACACGAACGAGTTAAATAACAATACCAGCCGCACAAACATTGGCTCGGTGCCTATGGGCATCGATTCATTCCAGAATACGCCAAGCAATATCAAACAAACATACCGCAATATTGCCATCAATTTGAACGACAAACTGGTTATTGATACCAATGGGCAGGAACTAAGTATAGATCTGGATTACTCAAAATTCAGAAATAACTCTTTTGCAGATTACGCTACTGAGTTTTACCTGCCCAATGGCTCTGTTGCAAAGCCATCATTGTTCCTGCGAAATACAACCCCGTCAACCATCAGCATTTATACTGCAAAAGCTGATTATACGTACCCGCTAAGCAAAAGCCTAAAACTTGAAAGCGGTGTTAAGCTAAGCTCTGTTAAAACTGATAACGACCTCCGGGCCGAGATACAGCAAGGCGGCGTGTTTGTAAACGATGTATCGCGCACCAATCGTTTTGTGTACGATGAAAAAGTAAATGCCGCCTATGTAAACCTGGGTAAAACCTATAAAAAGACATCCATACAAGCCGGGCTGCGTGCCGAGAATACTACCTCTACAGGTAACCTCATTACTAACAACCAGGTTGTGCACCGTTCATACCTCGATTTCTTTCCAAGCTTATTCATCAATCAAACCCTGTCGGCCAAGCATGAGCTTGGTATCAACTACAGCCGCCGGATAGATCGTCCGAGCTATGATAATCTTAACCCATTTACTTACTACCTGGACCAGTATACCTACGAAAAGGGTAACCCGTTCCTGAAACCGCAATACACCAACAGTTTTGAATTGGCGTATACTTATAATAAAACCCTGAATGTTACACTTGGGTATAGCCGCACTACCGATGCGAGCGTAGATGTTTTATACACCGATACTGTTAGGAAGGCAACATTCCAAACCAATGAGAACCTGGCCACAAGAAACAACTATAATATTAATATCAATTCGCCTTATACCATTACAAAATGGTGGTCGGGTAACGTGAATGTTGATGGCTTTTATCAACAATTTAAATCTCCTATGCTGCTGGGGCAAAACCTCAACAACGGGCAGTTTGCATTCCAGGGCAGGGCTACGCAAACCTTCATGATCCCGGGATATAAATTTGAAGTTACTGCCAATTATCAATCCGCGCAAAGCTACAGCATCTTTAAAATAAAATCTCAGTACGCTATAGATGCCGGTGTAAGCCACTCATTCTATCAGAAAAGAATGAACTTAAAATTGGCTGTGAGCGATGTGTTCGACACCAGGAAGAGCAGGGTAAGCACCAACTACTCTGTTACCAACTTAAGCCTGGTACAAAAAAACGAGACCCGAATTGCCCGCATAACCTTTACCTATAACTTTGGTAATAGCAAAATAAAGACCCGCAAACACCAAACCGGTGCCGAAGACGAAAAAGGCAGGGTAAAGAGCGGGGGATAATTAAGAGAAACACGATAACAAGACCTAAGAGTTAAGACAAGGAAGGCCGACTATTAACACCGGCCTTCTTTATTAAATAAGAATCTTGATTCCTGACTATAAAATTCTCGCCTCTATCTACTGTCCTACCATAAACACGGCGTTGCTGAACAACAGCTTACCGTTTTCCCAAAAACTGCGGAACAACGGATCGTCGGCCAGATAAACTACCGAACCACGGCCCAGGCTTTGTACGCCAAGCAACATACCATTATTAATTTTTGATTTAGATTGCACACCTGCAAAGCCCGCTACATAACCGTTTTTATCAATGGTGCCCACATTCCAGTTGTCATCGCCAAGCAATTCGTAAATATCATCACTTAATTTTAGGGAGTAGTAATAGTTAGGAAACCCGAATCCAAGTGGATGCGTGTTATCCATATTCAGCTTAAATATAGCGCCCGGTATGCTCGAGCGGATGGCATCGCGGTTGCGGTCGGCATAAAGTTTTATGCTTTGTTTAGCTTTAGGGTCGGGTTTATCATCTTTCTTAGCTTCCTTCTTTTTAACGTCGAATCCTTTTTTATCAACCAATGCTGCCACGGCGTTTTCTAACGCGATGAGCTTGCCACCGTCGCGAACCCAGTTTTGCAGGTTGTCTGCCGAAAGGTCGTTATATCTCCCATCAGGCATGATCAAAACATCGTAATCCGCCAGTTTAATACGGTTAACATCCTGGTAACGGATCAGGTTAATTGGGTAACCTATTTGCTGCTCAAAAAAGTGCCAGACCTCGCCCAGTGCTTCCGAATTGATGCCATCTCCTGTAACAAGTGCTACGTGTGGTTGCTTAATAAACTTTACATCGTACGATCCTATATCTGAGCCCTTATCAACAAAGCCCGATGATAGCGGTGTAAGCTCGTGCCCCATATTAGCAGCAAGCTGAGTAACAACACGGTCAAAATCTATTTTCTCGTTACCTGCACGGGTTATTAACAATGAACCCGCCGTAAACTTTTTGCCGTTTGCTTCAAACGGCAGTTCGGAGTAACGCACCTTAATTTTATTTTTAAGTAGGGCTGCTAAAAATTTAACGTCTGCTACCGATTGCCATGCCGATACATAAGCATAAGCTTTAGTATTGCTTAGCGCGGCTGGTTTAACCACACTTGAGTTTGAATTGGCGGGTTTATAAGATTCTTTTACACCGTAGGCTTTAAGGCCGTATGCATAAGGCAACGCCCAAGCTGTAATATCATAGGTTGCAGAGTCGGGAATAAAGGTTTTGGGCTCCAGCAACACATGTAGCAGTACCGATTTTGGCTGATAGGCGTTTACCACCAAGTCGTTCGGTTCCACATTATATTGCTCGGTAGCACCTGTAAAATAATTATACCCGGTTACCGACTTATTAGCCAGCCCGTAGCCAAACTGTATGCCATTGCGGGTAAGCATTTTAGCCAGTTCGTTCACTTTTTCGTTGTTGTCATTTTTAATAACGTAGGTTTTATATTGCCCGGGAGGGTTTTGGCGGCTGTTATCGTAAAACTTTTTAAACTCATCTACCACCTTCTGCGCATTTTCGGATACGATCTCTACAGTGCTTAAACCGGTTGTGTGGTGGTGAGCCAGCCGTTGCGCCAATGTAAGCGTATCGCCGCTGCGGGTTACCACGGCAAGCCCTCCGGAGGGGCCGCCGCCTTGTTCATAGGTCATGCCTATAGAGCCATTATACAATGGATAAGTATCCCCGTATGACGGGTAAAGCAGGTCGAACTCCTGCTTGGTAAAATACATCCAGCCATTCTGGTCGAAATGTTTGGCGTTGTTTTTACCTATCACTATCTGGAAATCGCGCTGCCACTGTGTAATATCTTTATGGTAAGGCTCGGCGGCCGGGGCAAAATAATACGGGTTATTATAGCTTTGTTCGTGGAAATCTACATGCACCTGAGGCAGCCATTGGTTAAAGAGGCCTACACGCGCCTGTGTTTCTTTTTGTGCCTGCCATGCCCAGTCGCGGTTCAAGTCAAAATAATAATGATTTACACGTCCGCCCGGCCAGGGCTCTATATGCTCGCGCGTTGACGGGCTTGCATCCGGTGTTACACCACGTACCGAATTATAAAAATTTACGTAACGGTCGCGCCCGTCAGGATTAAGACATGGGTCTATAACCACTATCGTATTTTTTAACCACTCCTTCGATTTCGAATTCGAAGGATCGGCAAGGTCAAATAAGGTCCACATGGCAGCCTCACTTGACGACGGCTCGTTACCGTGTACATTATAGCTTAACCAGGTAATTACGGGCGAATTTGGGGTAACCGCGCCGCTTTCTACCCCGGCAATACGCAGGTTATTATGGCGTATCTCTTCCAGTCGTTTTATATTATCGTCAGACGCTATGAACATCGCCAGTAGCGGGCGGCCTTCGTTAGTTGTACCAAACTGCTGTAGTTGTACGTTTTTGGCGGTTTGCGCGACATATTTAAAATACTCTACCACGCGGTAATGCGCGGTAAATTTATCGCCCAGTTTATATCCTAAAAATTGTTCGGGCGATTGTAGTTGCTGGGCAAAAACGGGGTAGCCGCAGAAGGCAGCTATAAATACAAAAAGTAATTTTTTAATCATGTATAAAATGCTTGTGTCAGTAATGCTAATCTAAATATATTTTTTTCAGGTTTCACTATCAGGCTATTAATTCAAATCTGCACTTTTGCATACAACATCATGACGCCTATACAAGCCCTTCAAAAATATTTCGGATACTCAGAATTCAGGCTTTCGCAGGAGGCTATTATAGCTAATGTTTTAAATAAGAAAGATACGCTGGCGCTAATGCCTACCGGCGGCGGTAAATCGCTTTGCTACCAGTTGCCCGCTGTATTGCTTAATGGGTTAACTATAGTTATATCGCCACTGATAGCGCTGATGAAGGACCAGGTAGATAGCCTGAACCTCTCCGGCATCCCCGCGGCATTTCTTAATTCGAGCCAAAGCCCTGAGGAGCAAAAGGATATTGCCATTAGGCTGAGGAAAAATGAGCTTAAACTGCTTTACATTGCCCCCGAACGTTTGTTTGGCGCCGATAACCGCATGATGGCCTTTTTGCATACACTTAACGTGGTGCAAATAGCTATTGATGAGGCGCATTGTATATCGCAATGGGGTCATGATTTCCGCCCCGAGTACCTGATGCTGGCCGGGCTGAAAAAAGAATTTCCAGGCGTACCGGTGATTGCCCTTACTGCTACCGCCGACAAGCTTACCCAAAAGGACATTTTAGAAAAGCTGAACCTGCACCAGCCCGCAGTCTTTATCTCATCATTTAACCGCGAGAATATCACCTACCGGGTGGTTCCAAAAAAGAATAGTTTTAACCAGCTTTTGAGCTTTTTAGAGGCGAAAAAGGACGAATCGGGTATCATTTATTGTCTTTCGAGGAAGTCTACGGAATCATTGGCGGATGATTTGAAAGAAGAGGGCTACGCCGCCGCCGCTTACCATGCGGGGCTCACTAACGATATTAAAGCCCGCAACCAGGAAGCATTTCTGAAGGACGAGATCAAGATAATTGTTGCAACCATTGCCTTTGGTATGGGCATCAACAAAAGCAATGTGCGTTACGTAGTGCATATGGATCTGCCCAAGAATATAGAAGGCTACTATCAGGAAACCGGCCGTGCAGGCAGGGATGGCCTGCCATCGAACGCGCTGTTATTGTACTCGCCAGGCGATGCTATTAAACTGCGTGGTTTTGCTACGGTAGAAAACAACCAGGAACAAAGCGCCATTATGCTTAAAAAGCTGGATGATATGGTTGATTATTGTCAACTTCATGCCTGCCGCCGGCAGTATCTGATGCATTACTTTGACGAGCCCTTCCCCGATAATTGCGGCTCGTGCGATTTTTGCCTGAGCGAGTTCACCAAATTTGACGGGACGCTTATCGCCCAAAAAGCGCTGTCGGCTGTGGTACGGTTAAAGGAACGTTTCGGTGCCAATTATGTGATTGATTTTTTACGCGGATCGCGAAATGAAAAAATTTGGGCGGAGCATAAAGCGCTTAAAACCTATGGTGCAGGCGCGGATATAAGTAAGGCCGACTGGCAGCGCTACCTGCGAGAGCTGATCTCGCAGGGCTTTTTGCAAAGTGTTGACGAAGGTTTCCCTACCATCCGCCTCACCCCAAAAAGCGACGGCGTTTTAAAAGGAGAAACAAAAGTTGAATTAATTGCAAGCCAGGTTACCGACGAGCAGGAACAGGAAGTATTAAACTACGAAGCTGAACTATTGGCCGAATTGCGCCAAAAGCGGCAGGAAATTGCCATTAGCGAAAACCTGCCTGCATACATCATCCTGTCGGATGCTACCTTGCTGGAAGTAGCCACGTACCTGCCGCAAAAAATGGATGAGCTAAGGCTCATCTCGGGCTTTGGTGATGTTAAGCTGGCTAAATACGGCCGCGAATTTTTAGCGGTCGTAACTAATTATAGTTATGCTAAAGGTTTATCATCCCGCATAAAACAAAAAGCGGTTAAGCGCGAACGCAAAGCCAAGGTCAGGAAAAGCAAGCAATCAGATACATTTGCATTCACCTATAACCTATATAAAGAAGGCAAAAGCGTTACCGAAATTGCACACGAACGCGGCCTCTCGCCAACTACAATTGAGGGCCACTTAAGCCGTTATATACAAACCGGCGAACTTGATGTATATGAATTTGTTAACGAGAATAAAATCCCGGCTATAAAAGACGCGGTTGAAAATTATGGTAGCGCCATGCTATCGCCCATAAAAGAAGCACTTGGCGATGCCTACACCTACGGCGAAATTAAAGCCGTTATTGCCTGGATGAACAGAGAAGTGTAATTTAGTTTACAATTTACCATGAAAACAACTACCGAACAACTATACCAGGTATTTACCCAACACCCCGTTGTTAGCACCGATACGCGCAAAATAGCGCCGGACAGTTTATTTTTCGCACTAAAGGGCGATAAGTTTGACGCCAACACATTTGCCCAAAATGCACTTGAAGCCGGTGCAGCATACGCCGTTATTGATAACCCGGAATATGCTACAAACGAAAAATTTTTATTGGTTGATGACGTGCTTACTACCCTGCAAGACCTGGCAAGGCACCACCGCAGGCAGCTGACCATCCCTATCATTGGCCTTACCGGCACTAATGGCAAAACAACCACCAAAGAATTGATCAACGCCGTGCTATCTCAAAAATATAAAACGCTGGCAACACAGGGTAACCTTAACAACCACATTGGCGTGCCGTTAACTATTCTTACAATTGATGGTAGTCATCAAATGGCGGTGATTGAAATGGGGGCTAATCACCAAAAAGAAATAGGGCTGCTTTGTAGCATAGCACAGCCCACGCATGGTTTAATAACTAACGTAGGCAAAGCCCATTTGGAGGGTTTTGGTGGTGTAGAAGGGGTGAAAAAAGGTAAAGGAGAGTTGTATGATTATTTAGCAGAGGCCGAAAATCGCGTCGCTATTATTAATAGTGATGACACTACGTTGCTTGAAATGCAAAAAGCCCGCACCTTAAATAACGTGGTTTATTACGGGCAAAATAATAATGCGGATAATTTGGTAAGCGGTAAATTGCTGGGCAACTCGCCGTACCTAACCTTAAAATGGCACGATAAAACATGTTCTTCGTACAATGTGCAATCGCAACTAACGGGGTCATATAATTTAGATAATATTTTGGCGGCAATTTGCATCGGCCGGTTATTCAGGCTGTCATCAGATCAGATAGACCAGGGCATTGAAGGCTATCAACCTAAAAACAACCGGTCGCAGATAACCAAAACGGCAACTAATACCCTCATCTGCGATTTTTACAATGCTAACCCCAGCAGCATGTTTGTAGCTATTGAGAATATGGATAAGTTACAAGCTGCCCATAAAGTAATGATATTGGGAGACATGTTTGAAATGGGTACAGAATCGGCCGTAGAGCATACATCTGTAATACAAAAGGCCATGAGCGCGCAGGTAGACGAACGTATTTTTATAGGTAAAGATTTCTCCAGCCAGCAAACCGAGGTAGATAATACCAACCTGATAAATACCACATTTTATTTAACTGCAGAAGACGCTATGAAAGGCCTTAAACAAAACCCGATAACTAATGCAACGATATTGATTAAAGGCTCACGGGGTATGGCTTTAGAAAGGCTGGTGGAGATGTTTTAAATGCGTTCACGATTGCAAAGACATAAGCAACTGAAATAAATAAACTTTCTACTTAAAAGCCAGTTTCGCCACTTCCTCTCCTACCAAACTACCCATTGCTACGCCCATACCGTTGCAGCGCACGGCACAAAATATATTTGGTTCCAGCTGTTTTACAATTGGGCTTAGTTCTTCTCCAAAGCCCATAATGCCGCTCCACCAATAATCTATTTCGGCGCCCTGCCCGGGCAGTATCACCTCATTGAGATAGGCAGTCAGCTTTTGCTTTACGGCATCGGTATGTCCAAATTCCGGGGTTTCTTCCGCAGCGAAATCAAGGTTACGGCCGCCGCCAAAAAGCACACGGCCATCAATATTCCTAAAATAGTAGTACCCGCTTTGAAAGTGGTATGTCCCCTTTAATTTTAAACCGGGAATGGGTTTGGTAACCAGCACCTGCCCACGGCCCGGCCTAACATGCAATTCGGGATAGAGCTGCCGGGCAAATGCATTAGTAGCCATAATAACTTTCCGGGCCTTGAAATCGCCATGCTGAGATTTAACGCAGATATAGTCGCCATAATTGTGGATTGATGAGATCTCGCAGCCGTTCAATACCAATACATCTTTTAGATAACACTTATTCAATAACGCCCTCATCATTTTACCGGTATGTATCTGCCCCTCAAAGGGATTGTAGATCATCCGGCTAACGCCGTTAAAACCAAAACCTGCAATTTTAGCATCAGCAACTGAATAAATGTCATGCCCTCCTATAGCGGCTTTTAATAAATCATTCAAGCGTGGTAAATGATCTAAAGCCTCCTCGGCCCGGTGTTCCTCACCATTCATAAACAACTCATAACCGCCATGCTGATGGTAATTAATATTATCGTCGCCAAGGTTTTGACGAAGGCGCTGCAACCCATGCCACTTATAGCTTGCAAGTTTTGCAACTTCTTCTTCTGATGTATGTTTTAGCGCTTCTAACTGCTCAGAAGCTGTGCCGAAACAGGCAAAACCCGCATTTTTTGTACTTGCGCCACTGGGCAAAAAGCCGCGCTCTAAAACCAATACTTTTAAACCCGGTTCGCGCGTTTTAAGATGAAGTGCGGCACTCAGGCCAACAATGCCACTACCAATAATGATAACGTCGGTATCATCAATATAGGCGGTGCGCTCCCAGTAAGAGAAGTTATTATCCATTAACCCAAAAGTACATTTTTGAGTTTTGAAATTGCCTGTTGCCAACATGGAATGCTTTTTGAAATAGCTAACAATAAAATCTATTGAAAATGATGAACCTGTTATTCATATCCTATAATTCGGCAATACTGCTTATGATAGTGATTGCGCTGGTGAGCTTTATTGTACAATGGCGCTTTAAAAGCAAATTCAGGCAGTACTCAGAAGTACCGCTGTTGTCAGGCCTCTCCGGTAGGGATGTGGCCGAGCAGATGCTTAAAGACAACGGCATATACGACGTAAAAATAATTTCGGTAGAAGGCCAGTTAACCGACCACTATAACCCCGAAGATAAAACGGTTAACCTTAGCCCCGATGTATACCACAGCCGCAGTATTGCTGCCGCTGCTGTTGCAGCGCACGAGTGCGGGCATGCCGTACAGCATGCTAAAGCATATAGCTGGTTAAGCTTTCGCTCGGCAATGGTGCCGGTTGTTAACGTGGCATCCACCCTTACACAATGGACGTTGATGATTGGTATTATGCTGCTGTTTTTTACGCATAACCCTTTAGTATTGGCCATTGGCGTAGGTGCACTGGCATTGGTTACCCTATTTAGCTTTATTACTTTACCTGTTGAGTTTGATGCCAGCAACCGCGCTTTGGCCTGGTTAAATAATAACTATGCTATTATGCAAACCCGTCAGGAGCATGAGCAGGCAAAAGATGCGCTTTGGTGGGCCGCAATGACATATGTGGTTGCAGCATTAAGCGCATTAGCTACGCTTGTTTATTACGCTTCATTCCTTTTTAACAGAAGGGACTAAATTCGGAGACTTTAAATTTATATCCTGGTAAAAATCGCCACGAATATCTCGCGGCGATTTTTTTTGCCCTGATGTAACACTTTGCTTTACGCTACCGTCATGTATATTGTTATGAAAAAATATATATGGATTTGCCTGGGCTTAGCATTTACGCTACAGGCATGTAAAAAAGATAAGATTGAAACCGACCCAATAATACCAACCGACCCGGTAGAAACAGCGCCGGTTACCGGCGACACACAGCCATCATCTCAACATATTGTGTACCGTACCTTAAACATGAAGGTTGGGTATAACAAAAACATATTTTTAGATGCCAATGCTGATGGCTCGACTGATATAAGCTTTTCGAGCGTATTAATTATGCGCGATGGCAAACAGCATTTATACCTTTCGGCCTATGGAAAAACAAGCAGTGGTAACAAACTATTTGTAAAAAAAGGCGATGGTTTGGTTAACGGTAGCCTTTGGGCATATCCTTTTGCTAAAGATGAACGCATTGAGCCGACAGATGCGAACCAGGTTACCCTGACAGCACCGCAGCAAAAGGCATCTATCTTGAGCGTAATATCAACAGGATCGCAAACAAGTGTAGACGGACTTTGGGCAAACAAAACAGATAAATACCTTGGCTTTGCCATTAAAATGAACGGCGAACCACATTTTGGCTGGATAAAACTAAGCCATGATGCTGCAACCAATGAAATTGTAGTAAGCGAATATGCTTACAATAAACTACCCGGCGAAGACATCATTGCCGGTGAAAAATAGTTTTTTAGTTTAATTAGTTTAGTGTTTAAAGGCTACCTTAAGGTGGCCTTTTTGTTTACATCCACTTATAGCTGAATCAGGTCCGCACACAATACCTTTTATATTGTGTTATTTAAAAATGGCATCAACCCAAACAGGTAAAGACTGGCGTTTCAGGCTGCACGAGATCATTTATGAATCTAACACGCGTGCAGGCAAGGCTTTTGATGTAGGGTTGCTGATAGCCATTTTTACCAGCATTGTTGTAGTGATGCTGGATAGTGTGGAAAGCATACATCAGCATTACGGCAACCTGTTTAAATACATTGAATGGGGCTATACCGCGCTATTCACTATTGAATATATTCTTAGGCTTATCAGTATCAAACGCTCAATAAGTTATGTATTTAGCTTTCTGGGTATAATTGATCTCATCGCGCTGATACCATCTTACCTCAGTATATTCTTTATGGGTGCGCAATCGTTATTGGTGTTTAGGGCGCTGCGTTTGTTGCGGGTTTTCAGGATCTTTAAACTAACGGCTTTTTTAACAGAGATCAATTTTTTAACAGTTGCCATAAAAGGCAGCCTGCGCAAGATCAGTATATTTTTACTCACCGTTTTATCGCTCACCGTAATATTGGGGTCCATAATGTACCTGGTAGAGAAACGCGAGAACGGTTTCAGCAACATCCCCGAAAGCATTTATTGGGCTATTGTTACCATAACTACGGTTGGTTATGGCGATATATCTCCGGTTACACCCTTAGGTAAGTTTGTAGCATCTATTGTGATGCTTATTGGCTATGCTATCATAGCTGTACCAACCGGCATTCTTACGCATGATTTGGCCATAGCCGCTAAAAACAGAAAAGAACTCACGGAATCGTGCCCATCCTGCGGCCGCGAAGGGCATGAAAGCGATGCCACCTTTTGTAAATTTTGCGGCGCGGCGCTTCTTTAAGTTTGCCATAAAAAATAAATCAGATCGATGTGTAGCGCTAACAACAATGCCTGCGTAATGCAATTGATCGTTCTATTGATTTTGCATTACAATGTATTGCATATGCCTCCGCAAGATAGCCGGCCAGCTTCTTAAAAAGGCAGAATAATCTGATAGTTTGATTGTTGTTTAGAAAGGCTGCCTTAGGGCAGCCTTTTGTTTTTTAAATAAAAAAGCCCCAACATTTCTGTAGGGGCGGTATCTAAATTATTTCCTGCTCTTTAATTTAACCTGTAAGGTGCTATCAAATAAAACTCGGGGATCTGTACATTAAACAGGGAGTTATCCAGCAGGCGCTCCATCTGGTATTCGCCTTTCATGCTGCCCATATCTGTTTTAAGATTACATCCACTAACATATTCGTGTGAGTTACCCGGCTCTATAATAGGCTGTTGGCCTACTACCCCCTCGCCTTCAACTTCTCGCTTGGCTCCGTTAGAGTCGAAAATGTACCAGTGGCGGCTTACCAGGCGCACGGCATAGTTGCCCATATTCTCGATGCTTACCCTGTAGGCAAACATAAAGTGGTCGTTCATCGGGTTAGAATATTCGGGCTGGTAAATTGTTTCCACTGAAACCTTAACACCTTCAGTTATGATAGTGGCCATTGTTTATTGTCTTGTAATTTCAAATATATAGGATGCAAACAAATATTACGCCATTTCAAAAGCATATTTTCTGTCTACCTGATCCAGTATATCCATAATTTCTTCTACGGTTGCGGCGGTAACAAGTTTCATTCGATACTCCTTAAAATCTGGCACACCTTTAAAATAATTGCTGTAATGGCGGCGCATTTCAAATATGCCGGTTCTAGGTCCTTTCCACTCTATTGATTTTTGCAGATGGGTTTTGCAAACGTCTATCCGCTCGGCAATGGTTGGTTTATCCAGGTGTTCGCCTGTTTTAAAATAATGTTTTATTTCGCGGAAGATCCAGGGATATCCTATAGCGGCCCGACCGATCATCATGCCATCAACCTCAAACTGCGTACGCCATTCAGCAGCTTTCTCCGGCGAATCTATATCACCATTTCCAAAAATCGGGATCTTGATACGCGGGTTTTTCTTTATCTGATGTATCAGCGTCCAGTCAGCAACGCCTTTATACATTTGCGAACGGGTACGGCCATGAATGGTTAACGCTTTTATACCTACATCCTGCAGCCGTTCGGCAACCTCATAAACGTTTTTGGTGTTATCATCCCACCCCAGGCGTGTTTTAACGGTAACAGGCAGGTGGGTAGCGTTTACAACAGCCTTGGTCATGGCTACCATCTTGTCAATATCTTGCAAAAGGCTTGCGCCTGCTCCGCGGCATGCCACTTGTTTAACAGGGCAGCCATAGTTAATGTCCATCAAATCGGGGCCGGCAAGTGATGCTATTTCGGTAGCCTCGCGCATGTGGTCAATGTCGCTCCCAAAGATCTGGATGCCTATAGGGCGTTCGTATTCAAATATATCCAGTTTCTGGCGGCTCTTGGCGGCATCTCGGATCAACCCTTCAGATGAGATAAATTCCGTGTACATCATATCCGCGCCGTTTTGCTTACACACATAACGGAACGGCGGATCGCTCACGTCCTCCATAGGTGCAAGTAACAGCGGAAACTCCCCTAAATCAATATTTCCTATTTGTACGGACATGCTTATATTTAACCCTGCAAAATTACGAAATTTAAGCAATATGATAAAAGGCCCTGTAAATCAAATGTCCCCGGCAAAACAATTATTGCTTTTTATAGCTGTTTTTGGTGGGATATTTTTAGTCGGCAACCTTTTGGGCTTCGCTATGATAGCTGCTTTTTACGGCATGGGTATGCTAATGGATATTGGCCGCCTAAACCTTAGCAACCCGCAAAGTATAACTGCGCTTTATATTTTACAAATAGCTACCATGACTGCCCCAATTTTTTTAGCGCCGGTTGTATTTGCAAAATGGATCTTAAGAGACACAGCCAATTACATTAAACCGGGCTTCCGTTTTCCCTGGTTATTGCTTGTTATTACTTTTTTTGTGATGCTGGTATCTATGCCGTTAATAGAGGTTTTAAGCAACATAAACCAGCAAATGGTTTTACCCGGATGGCTAAGTGGTTTAGAACAGTGGATGAAAAACAGCGAAGAAAACGCCCGGCGCATTACCGAAGCTATACTCAACATGGATTCTGTTTGGGATTGCTTAAAAAATGTATTCCTGATAGGTTTTTTAACTGCCGTTGCCGAAGAAATTATGTTTAGAGGGGTGTTGCAAACCATCTTTCAAAAATTAACAAAAAACACACATGCTGCCATTTGGGTAACGGCGGCACTTTTTAGCGCGTTCCACATGGAGTTTTATGGCTTCTTACCCCGTACATTATTAGGCGCGCTGTTCGGTTATTTTGTTGCTTATAGCGGCAGTATATGGCCTGCGGTTTGGGGGCACTTTTTAAATAATGCAACAGCTGTTGTGGGCACCTTTCTCTATCAAAAAAAGCACATACAACTAAATCCTAATGATTCGCACTTATTTAGTTACATGGGTTATGTATTTAGCGCGATAATTATTATAATTTTGCTGTTAGTGTACAAAAAAGTAGCGCAGGGCAGTCAAAAGCCCCTATTAAATGGAGAAGAACTGGGTTAAGATTTTTACCTCATCAAACTTTTATCAATCAGAAATTGTGAAACAGGTGCTTACCGATTACCGGATAGATGCCGTATTGCTTAATAAGCAGGCATCATCGCACCAGGCGTTTGGAGATATTGAAGTTTACGTTCACCAGGAAAACTTTAGCAGTGCTATAGAAATAATGATATTGAACCAGATAAGTTTATGAAAACACGCGCCATTACAGGCTTCTTTTTTATAATAGTGATGATCGGGTCGTTTTTACTTGGTTACCAGGTGTTTTCGGCATTTTATTTACTGCTAAGCTGTTTTGGCCTTTATGAGTTTTATTCGCTTATAAAAAAAGATACAGCATCCCCTAACATTATTGCGGGTATAATTAGCGCCGTATTGCTGTATAGTGGAATTGCATTGCTAAACTATGCGGGCGCATTTGCCGCACCTGCATTCAATATTCATAGCGCAGCTTATATACTGCTCTTTTTATTTGTATTCGGCATTAGCTTAGTTTTTATAATGGAGCTGTTTAAAATATCGGTAGCGCCTTTCGCCAATATCGCATTTACCATCATGGGGCTGGTTTTTGTAGTAGTGCCTTTTACCTTTTTCCATGCCCTGGCTTATATCAATAAAGATTTTAGTCCCCATATACCTCTTGGCTTTTTACTGATGCTTTGGGCTAACGATACCGGGGCTTACCTCGTAGGCATGAGTATGGGCCGCACCAAGTTATTTGAACGCCATTCCCCTAAAAAAACCTGGGAAGGTTTTATCGGCGGTGTGGTAATAAGCGCCGGGGTTGGCTACATCATCAGCCTGTACTTTCCCGAGCTCGACTGGAAGCAGTGGGTATCGGTTGGGATACTGATCTCGTGCTTTGGTACACTTGGCGATCTGGTAGAATCGATGTTTAAACGCAGCATCAACATTAAAGACTCGGGCACTATATTGCCCGGCCATGGTGGCCTGTTAGATAGGTTTGACGGATTGCTAATGGCCGCGCCTATTGTTTATACATACTTGTACTTTGTTGTAAATTTTTAATTTTGTAGAAACACATACCCAATTATAATGACTTTCCATAAAGAAGGATATACATCACTTGCCTTAACCGTTCTGTTCATTTTTGTAGTGAACGCCTTAATATCTTTTTATTTCCCCGATGCCCACGTAGTAAAATGGATAGTTTACATCCTATCGTTTTTGCTTTTTGTAACCATCGTACAGTTTTTCCGCAACCCTAAATTTGCTATTACCACCAGTGAGAATCATGTTTTATGCCCTGCGGATGGTAAAGTAGTTGTAATTGAAGAAGCGGATGAAACCGAGTTTTTAAAAGACCGCAGGATCCAGCTTTCTGTATTTATGTCGCCGGTTAACGTACACGTAAACCGTAACCCTATAAGTGGTGTTGTTAAATATTTTAAATACCACCCCGGCAAATACCTGGTGGCATGGCACCCTAAATCATCAACCGAGAACGAACGTACAACCGTTGTAACTGAAAATAGCCAGGGCGTACAAGTGTTGTTCCGCCAAATAGCAGGCGCACTTGCCCGCCGCATTGTATGGTACGTTAAAGAAGGGGATGTAGTTGAACAGGGCCAGCAATTTGGCTTTATTAAATTTGGGTCGAGGGTAGACCTTTTCCTCCCGCTTGGCACCAAGATCAACGTAGAGCTTAATCAGGTTGTTAAAGGTGGTCGCACGGTATTAGCAGAACTAGTCGGCACAGCGCCAGCAACAGAGATAACATCAGACGTTATTGAAAACACCCATATCCCCGATGTAGAAACGCCGTTATCTGACGAGCACGGTGAAGAAACTTTAGTAATTGAGCACGATCTTGAAAAAGAAAAGCTGCCTGCTACCCCGGTTGCCAAAGCAGCTGCACCTGCCAAAAAACCTGCCGCAGCAAAAACTCCTGCAAAACCAAAAGCAACTCCTAAAAAGGACGATAAAAAATAATTTCTGGTCTGAATAAAACAAGGCCCCGGTGTGTTTCACACCGGGGCCTTGTTTTAAATGTTTCATAGCGAGGAGCGATAGCGACGTGGCAATCTCAAAACCAGTGCCTCATAGCCTTTTAAACGAGGAGATTGCCGCTGTGCTACCAATGACGTGAAATGATTATTAATCGCTGCGCATTACAATCAAATAAAAACCAATCAACGCAAAAAAACCCGCCCGTTTAACGGGCAGGTTTGGTACACTTTTATATTGTATCCGCCTTGCGGCGAAAGATAATTAAACCCTTTTTGATTTGATACGGGCTGCTTTACCGGTAAGGGCACGCAGGTAGTAAAGTTTTGCGCGACGTACTTTACCAACGCTGTTAACTTCTACTTTATCGATGTTTGGAGAGTTGTAAGGGAAGATACGCTCAACACCAATACCGTTAGACACTTTACGTACGGTAAAGGTTTCGCTGTTACCAACGCTGTTGCGTTGTAAAACAACACCCTGGTAAACCTGGATACGTTCTTTATTACCTTCTCTGATTTTATAATGCACGCTAACAGTGTCACCAGCCTTAAATGACGGGAAGGTATTTTTAACTACTGATTGCTCTTCTACAAATTTTACTAAATCCATGATTTTTAGCTCTTAAAGCGATTTTTAACCCGTAAAAATCGGAGTGCAATAATAGGGATATTTTTTGAAATAATAAAACCTATTTTAAAAATTTCCACAAATTGTGTTTTGTCCACACATGGCGTGGGTTTTTAGTTGATTGCCTTGAGTATGTAAATGGTTTTAAGAATGTTAACCGATCCCGTTTATACACTTGATTATTCCAAAAGATCGGGTCGGCGTTGTTTAGTCCGTTCCAGCGCTTGCTCAAAACGCCACTTTTCAACTTCGGGTGTATTGCCGCTTAATAGTATGTCCGGGACCTTATGCCCGTTCCAATCGGCCGGGCGCGTATAAACCGGGGCATCCAGCATATCATCCTGAAAGGAATCGGACAATGCCGATGTTTCGTCGCTTAATACGCCGGGTATCAGCCTCACCACGGCATCTACCAGTACAGCTGCCGGCAGTTCGCCGCCAGATAGTACATAGTCGCCTATCGAGATCTCGCGGGTAACATAAATATCCCTTATTCGTTGATCTATCCCTTTATAATGGCCACAAAGTATGATGATATTTTGTTTAATAGAAAGCTGGTTGGCTATCCCCTGGTTCAGCGTTTCGCCATCGGGCGACATAAAGATGATCTCGTCGTACTCGCGTTCGCTTTTGAGCTTTTCGATACAATCGGCAAAGGGTTGGATGGTCATTACCATGCCACTCCCACCACCATAAGGATAATCGTCAACGCTTTTTTGTTTCGCAGTTGAGTAATCGCGAAGGTTATGCACTACAATTTCAGCAACCCCTTTCTTTTGAGCGCGTTGTAAAATTGAGTGGGCAAACGGGCTTTCCAGCAGGCCTGGCAAAACGGATATGATATCGAAACGCATGGGGCAAATTTAGTGATTAGTGATTGGAGAATGGAGATTAGTTTTATCTTGATCCTCTCAAATCTTTTTCTGGATTTGCCAGCAATGTCCGTAAATATCTATAAGATCGGCCTGCCGGTAGCCGTAATCAAAATCCTGAACGGGTGAGGTAACCTTGGCGCCCGCGGCAACGGCCCGATCAACAACGGCATCTACATCATCCACAAAAATATTTACAGATACGGTGCTTGCCCTGGCCTTCTCGGGGCTTACCAATTTGATCTCCCATTGCTCGTGCAGGTGAAATACCGAACCGTCCAGATCAAACTCCACCACGTGGATGGTGCCATCATCATTATTAAAACGCCTTAATTCCACAGCGCCGAAAGCTTTAGTGTAAAAGCTAACATCAGTTAACCCGTTGGGGATGATAAGCATAGGTGCAAATGTTGTTGCCATGGTTAAAGTTAGTTTTAAAAAACAAAAGCTCCCAAAACCGGGCGCTTTTTATGCTAAATAATTTCGGGCTAATGTTTACCCCTCCAAGTATACATCCAGCAAACCGTCGGGCAGGTCAATATAAATTTCTCCGCCTTCAACATCAATTCCTTTAATGATCTCCACATTAAGCGGAAATAATACTTCTTTATTTTTAAAGTTAACAGACGCGATGAGTTGCTGCGGATATTCGATCACGTCCAGTATCTCGCCCAGTTCTCCATGGGTTTCATCAACCGCAATAAAGCCTTTAACATCTTTAAGGGTAAACTCTTCCTTCTTCTTTTTAGGTTTTACCTTGTTGGGGAGGTAGATATCCTTTTTAACCAGCATGGCTGCCTTCTCAATGGTATCTATATCCTCCAGGTTAAGGTAGGCCTGGCTTTTTTGCAAAAATTTGATAGAACTTACAAAGTAAGGCACCAGTTTACCGGCAACATCCACAAAAAGCGATTTGATCTTGATGGTTTCGGCGCCGTCAAAATCAATGTAAACTTGCATTTCCCCTTTAAGACCCTTTGTTTTTAGTATGCTGCCCAGTCTAAAATATTCTGCTGTATTGGTCATGTATGTTTCTTTAAATAATAATGGCGAAGAACATTGTCCTTCGCCATTATTGTGTTTTTGAGTTAAGGATAGCGACAATAGTTTAATCTCTCGTCTCTAATCTCCTATCTCTAATTACTCAGCGCTTTCTGCTTCAGTATCAGCAGCGGCTTCTTCGGCAGGGGCCTCGGTTGCTTCTTCTTCTACTTCTTCGGCAACAGGAGCGTTTTTAGCAGCGATAGCCGCAGCTTTATCTTCTTTCTTTTTCGCTTCAGCAATTAAAGCCAATTTACGGGCTTCGTCTTTAGCAGCGTTAAGGTTTGATTTTTTGCCTGTTATTTTGCTGTCTTTTTGGTCTAACCACTCAGCAAATTTAGTATCTGCCTGCTCTTGGGTTAAAGCACCTTTTTTAACACCGCCCTGTAAGTGTTTTTTGTATAATACGCCTTTGTAAGACAGTATTGCACGGCAAGTGTCTGTTGGCTGTGCGCCGTTGTTTACCCACTCAAGAGTTTTATCAAAATTGATATCAATTGTAGCCGGGTTGGTGTTAGGGTTGTATGAACCTACACGCTCAATAAAACGACCGTCTCTTGGAGCACGGGCATCTGCTACTACGATGTAATAAAAAGGTTTGCCTTTTTTACCGTGTCTTTGCAGTCTGATCTTAGTTGCCATTCTTTAATTTTTATGTATTCAACATTATCCCCGGAGTTCTTTCTGCGGGGACGCAAAGGTAAATAAATTTATCTTAATATAAAAGGCTTATAACTAAATGAATAACTATGTACTATTCTGTCAAAAATATTTTCGCTATTTTTTGTAACAAGCAAATCACATCTGAATCATAATATCGCTATATAGCCAAGGTCTCATAAAGCTATAAGTTATTGTGAGGAGCCCGCACCTTAAGGGTTCCGTTAATTAAAATCACTTAAACAAAATGTCTCAAAATTTATTGATCCAGTTCTGGTGGGTATTTCCGCTGGTGGGTGCTGTTCTGATGTACAAATTTGTACTTCGGGTGTTTTTTGGTATGATCATCGTTCCCGATAACCGTATTGGGCTGGTGGTTAAAAAGTTTACGCTTTATGGCGATAAGCGGCTGCCCGATGGCCGCATAATTGCCATACATGGCGAAGCCGGTATGCAGGCAAAACCCCTTGCGCCGGGCCTTTACTGGCGCATGTGGCCATGGCAATATATGATCACTATGGAGCAATTTACTATTGTTCCGCAAGACAGGCTGGGCCTGGTAAAAGCCAAGGATGGCGCGCCGATGGATACCGGCCGTGTGCTGGGTAAACCGGTAGATTGCGATAAATTCCAGGATGCGCAAGCCTTTCTTGAAAACAACGGGCAAAAAGGCCCGCAGGCAGCATTCTTAACGCCGGGTAATTATCGTATCAATACTTTCCTGTTCGAGATTGTAATGGTGCCTATTACCAACATACACGAAAACAAGGTTGGTATAGTTACCACACTTGATGGTGAGCCGCTTGATAAGGGTGAAATTGCCGGCGGCTCGGTTGAAGGCCACCGTAATTACCAGGACCCAATGGCTTTTATAAAAGCCGGTGGTAAAAAGGGCTTGCAGGAAGATGTGATACTGGCCGGCACCTATTATCTAAACCCGTGGTTTGCCATTGTGGAACAGGTAGAGATGGTGCATATTCACATCGGCTTTGTGGGTGTGGTAAACTCCTTCGTAGGCCCCGAAGGTAAGGATACCAGCGGTATAGGCTTTACGCATGGTAACATCGTTAAGAAATACGAAAAAGGTGTTTGGGACGAGCCGCTCGACCCGGGCAAACACCCCGTAAATATTTACACCCATACTGTAGAAATTGTACCAACAACCAACATTGTATTGAACTGGGCCAACAGCCGTACCGAAAGCCACGAACTTGATAAAAACCTGTGTACTATAAGCGTACGTTCATCCGATGGTTTTACATTCAACCTCGATGTTTCGCAGATCATCCACATACCGCGTAACGAAGCGCCTAAGGTTATCGCCCGTTTCGGTAACATGAAGAACCTGGTATCGCAAGTGCTCGAGCCTACTATCGCTAACTACTTCCGTAACTCGGCGCAAAAGAGTGGTGTTATCGAGTTCCTTACCGCTCGTTCGCAAAGGCAGGAGGATGCCCGTATGCAAATAAGTAAGGTATTGAATGAGTATAACGTAGAGGGCGTTGATACGCTGATAGGTGACATTGTGCCACCCGAAGCGCTGATGAAAACCCTTACCGACCGTAAAATAGCCGAACAGGAACGCGTCACTTACGAAATTCAAAAAAGCGCGCAGATAGAGCGTAAAGAATTTGAAAGCGCCAAAGCCGGTGCCGACATGCAGCCCGAGGTGGTAAAATCTACCCGCCAGGTTGAGATAAACACGCAAATGGCTGCATCTAAAGTTGCTGCCGCTAAAGGTGATGCCGAATCGCGGGTGATCAACGCTAAAGCGGATGCCGAGAACAAAACTATTATTGCCCGTGCCGATGCCGAAGCTAAAACCATTAACGCTAAAGCGGATGCTAATGCAACAGAAGTAAACGGTAGCGCTGAGGCAGGTAAAATTAAAGCGATAGGTTTAGCCGAAGCCGAGGTTACCAAACAAAAAACTGAAGCAATGGGTACCGAACAATATGCCATTGTCCGCGTGGCCGAAGCTTTGGCTAACGCCGGTATTAAACTGGTACCAGAGATTTTGGTTAATGGCCAAAACGGCGGCGGTAACGGCATGATAGACGCCCTGATAGGCTCGGAAATGCTGAAAAAGCTGCAACGCGAAGGCGAAGAAAAAGTGGTTGATATTACGCCCAAAGCGGAGTAAGTAAGCAACCAATCATCATCCTATGTTTGCATAGGATGACGGATTTGAATACAATGAAAGAGCCGCTCAATTGAGCGGCTCTTTCATTATGCTATTATCAAACTTATATCGCCAGTATCTCTACTATCTTTAAAAATTTGGGGTTTATTTCCACATTATGTTTGCAGGCATGCTCAAACGGAGTGTAAGATATTTCGTTATGTATAACACCTATCATTTCGTTGCGGTGCCCGTCTCTTAAAGCCTCAACAGCAGCTACACCAACGCGGCTTGCCAACACCCTGTCCTGGCATGACGGGCGGCCACCACGCTGAATGTGACCAAGGATAGAAACACGGGTATCATAATGCGGGAAACGCTCTTTTACATGGCGGCCAATCTCAAATGCGCCACCGGCATCGTCGCCTTCGGCAACAATCACGATTTTTGATAGCTTGTCCTTACGGCCGTGTTCAAGGCGTTCGCACAGGGCATCAATATTGGTTTTACTTTCGGGTATTACAATGGCTTCCGCGCCGGATGCTATACCTGTACGTAAAGCAATAAGGCCCGAGTCGCGGCCCATTACCTCAACAATGAATACCCGGTCATGAGATTCTGCAGTATCGCGGATTTTATCAACGGCGTCAATAACAGTGTTAATGGCAGTATCGTAGCCAATGGTAAAATCGGTACCTAAAAGGTCGTTATCTATAGTGCCCGGTAATCCTACAATCGGGAAATCGTACTCTTCCCCAAAAATACGTGCACCGGTAAAGGTACCGTCGCCACCAATGGCAACAAGTGCATCAACACCATGTTTTTTTAACTGTTCGTAAGCTAATTTACGGCCCTCGGCTGTGCGGAATTGTTCGCTGCGGGCAGTTTTAAGAATGGTACCCCCACGCTGAATGATATTAGAAACAGATTTCCTGTCCATGGCAAAAAATTCACCATTTATCATTCCCTCGTATCCCCTGCGGATACCGGTAACTTCAATACCATAATAGATTGCGGAGCGTACAACCGCCCTGATGGCGGCGTTCATACCCGGTGCATCACCACCAGATGTAAAAACTCCAATGTTTTTGATCTGCGTCATTTGTAAAAGGGCGCTGTCGCTTTGTAAGTGTAAACAAAAAAGAACTCTACAAAAGCTATGCAGCATGCTACATCGTTTTCGTAAAGTTCCGCGAATTTACACTAATTTTAATAGGTTACACTGATTATATCTCGAAAGATCTTTTATAGAGTTAGAATATTTATTCCCATAATAACCAAGAATAATACGCCTTAACATATTAATATCAGTAAATACTCTTCAAATATTCGTAAATCAATTACAGCTAAACCCTATTTATGACGATTAGTTCTGTAACATCGCTCCGCCACAAGCGTGGTTTTTGTCATGTAATTGTTGTGCGCTACAGCACATACCTAGTGCATTTGGTCCATAATCTCCAGAAATCAGCACACATATCGGTGTGCTACCTGAACAATTGCTGTGTGTAGTACAATTAGCAGCTAATCCGCCCATAACATTCTTCATTTCTCCCCTTGAAAGAGGGGTTCCAAAATTTTTCATAGAATTTTAATAAATGGTTTTTAAGTATTCAAATATAACAATATTAGGCAATTGTGATTGAATTAATAAAATTACTGCTTACTATTAATTTTATATGCTGCTATCCCGCTATCCAGGTAAGAAATAAAGGATTTAATATTTTTTGTAGATCCAGTAGGCTCTACAAGTACTTCGCCCTTTTCATTAATAATCACATAGTATGGTTGCGCATTGGAATTAAATTTACTAATCTCAAGGTCTAGCCACTTGCCTCCAATAGTTGTTATTTCCCTTTTTTGCACTGGAGATACATACTGTTCCGCTTTTGGCAATTCTGTTTTATCATCTATTACCATCTGCAATATTACAAAGTCGTTTTGCAGGCGTTTAAGCACCTCTGGATTGGGTAATACGTTCTGCTCCATTTCTCGGCAGTTAACGCAGTTCCAACCTGTAAAATCAATCAAAACAGGTTTATGCAATTCTTTTGAAAGCTGTATAGCCTGATCATAATCATACCATTCGTCAAGCCCCTTTACCTTTGGCAAGCGTTTAAAAAGCTCTTCGTATTTTTTTGTTTTTATGGATGATGTATTGGTCGGTGTTGCAACGGGTGCAGCGCCACCGCCGGATATATCAAAATCCTGCGTGCTTAGCGGAGGCAGTAACGCGCTAATAGCTTTTAAAGGCGCTCCCCAAAGGCCGGGGATCATATAAACCGTAAAAGCAAACATACCCATGGCAATAAATGTGCGGGTTACTGTTAAGTGTTGCACATCACTATCGTGCGAGAATTTGATCTTGCCGATAAGGTATAAACTCATTAATATACCAATAGCTATCCAAAGCGATAATACCACTTCGCGGTCTATTAAGTTCCAGTGGTAAGCAAGATCGACATTTGACAAGAATTTTAAAGCGAAGGCAATCTCTATAAATCCTAAAATAACCTTGACGCTGTTTAACCAGCCGCCGGATTTTGGCAGGCTTTTAAGCGCAGAAGGGAACATGGCAAATATGGTGAACGGCAATGCTATGGCTAACGAAAAGCCAAACATTACTACCGCAGGCCCAAGCCTGTCGCCTTTTGTAAAGGCACTTGAAAGTACCGCGCCAATAGCAGGCCCAGTACAGGAAAACGAAACCACAACTAAAGTAGCTGCCATAAAGAAGATCCCTGCAAGGCCCCCCTTATCAGAATTAGCATCCAACTTGTTAGCTAACGAGCTAGGCAATGTTATTTCAAACGCGCCCAGGAATGAAGCCCCGAACACGATCAGCATCAAAAAGAAAAAGAAGTTAAAGACGCCGTTTGTAGCCAGTCCATTAAGTGCCGCCGGCCCAAATATAATGGTGATCAGCAAGCCAAATACCACGTAAATAAATATGATAGACAGCCCGTATAAACAAGACTGCCATATGGCATTGGCCCTGCTTCCACCTCGCTTAGTAAAAAAGCTCACGGTTAACGGCAGCATAGGGTAAACACATGGCAGTAAAAATGCTGCAAAGCCGCCCAAAAAGCCAATTATAAATAATTGCCAAAGGCTTTCAGATGCATCCGCTGCACCGGCATTTTTAAACTTAGCTTTTGCATTAACAACCGCGGCCTTAACCGAATCCGCTTTTACTTTAGCCAGCGAATCTACCTTCTTCTTGTTGGCAATAATTTGCTGCGAGGCTGATGGCACATCGGTAAATTCAACATCGTTGGTAGATACGGTGTCGGCGGTTTGCGCCTTAAGCTGTTGAGGTACTAACGTGGAAAGAAAAAACAGGAAAACGAAAAATAGAAAAGCGTGCTTAAAGGAGCTGCGCGAGGTAGCTGATGTCATTTTGTGTTGCCTTAAATATTATTTACCTAACGGGATAGAAAACTCAACCTCGTCTGGTTGAAGACATCTGGAATCACTACAGGTCATAAACTCAAGTTTGCCTTTAACAGCAGAAGCTTTGGCCGATTTTAGTTTAATTTTTTGTTGAAATACAACTGAGTTTTCAAAATAACCGACGTTCATGCCAAAGGTTTTTTCGTATTTAATTACAGGCTGTGGTTCGACAGGCTTTCCAACTAAAACGTATTCTTTCGAGGGGGCAAAAGTAAAACTGGTTTTAATTGGGCCGCCTTCTTTAACCGTTTGCGAATAAATGTGCCATCCCGGGTCAATAGTAGCCTTTATTAAAACAACCGCCTCTGTTGGGCTGGTCTTTTTGGCTGCGTAGGCCCATCTTACATGTGACTCTACCTGCGCTTTAGCCCCTACTGATAATACTAATGCGACAACCGCTAAAAATAATCTCTTCATATTACTTATTTAAAAATTCTATTTCCTTTAAATTATATCTTTCTTCAAGGCCGCTTTTGTTAATAACCAGCATCCCTGCGGGCTCAACATTTTTAATAACGCCTTTAAAAATGTCTCCGTTCGACTTAAATCTACGCTGTTCGTTTAACCAATATAGCCGGCTTAAATATAAATTCCTTACAAAATCTATGCGGCCGGCCTTCAAATGCAGGTAATAAGCCTCGATATGGTTACAAATTTCAGCTAATATATTTTTTAATTCATAATCCCTTTGTAATATCTTCTTTATAGAGGTAGCATTAACTGCCCCCGGCGGAAAGCTCTTCTGATTTACATTCAAGCCTATGCCTATAATACTATGCTTAATATGGTTGCCCTGTAAGATGTTCTCTATCAACATCCCTCCAAGTTTCGCATCGCCGTGATAAATATCATTTGGCCATTTTATTTTTAGGTTGTCACGCAACAGGGGGTATAAAGCGTCATATACACCCATGCTAATGGCGCGCGTAAGATCAAACTGCTGCTGTGCCGATAAAAAGGTGGGATTTAAAAGAATGCTGAAAGTTAAGTTTTTGCCGGGTTCGGCATACCATGTGTTATCCCGCTGCCCTCGGCCGGCAAACTGGTCTTCTGCCATAATGACTGTTCCTTCGGGTACTGGCTTGGAATTTGACAGGATATTTTTAAGGAATGTATTTGTAGAGTCAACTTCTTTGAGTGACACTAAATTTTGTCCAACAAATAGTCCTGAAAATATGTTATTTTGCAACGTATAATATTATTAAACCCAAAATCGTTCAAAACTAAATCTTTTTAATGGTAAAAAGTAAAGTGATAAATGAATCTACCTATATTTCTGAGCTGGCCATTCATGGTATGCAGGAAAAAAAAGGTAATGATCTGGTAAGGCTCGATCTCCGTAATATCAACAGCTCGGTAGCAGACTACTTTGTAATATGCCACGCCGATTCAACCACACAGGTAAAAGCAATAGCAAACAGTGTTGAGGAAGAAATTTATAAAGTTATGCAACAGGATCCCTGGAGAAAAGAGGGCCTTGAGCATGGCGAATGGATACTGCTGGATTATATAGACGTTGTCGTACACATCTTCAGGACCGATAAACGTGAGTTTTATGGTGTTGAGGACCTTTGGGGTGATGCTGAAGTAAAAAGCTATAAAAGCGCTTAACCAACACCCTAATTAATACATTATTGATAAGTTGAGCTTGTAGAACATGGAAATTAACGATAAGAAAGAATCTCAAAAACCTTTACGTAAGGTACCTAATAAAAAACCCTCGCCAAAGCCGCCTAAGTTTAACCTGATGTGGCTTTACGCCATTGCTATTATAGGTATACTGGTTGTACCTACTTTAATGAGTGGAAACAGCGGTAAAACCATAGATTTTCAAAGATTTAGCAGCCAGATGCTGCGCAACGGCGATGTTGAAAAAATTGTAGCCTATAAAAATGGCGACCTGGTAACTGCCGAAGTTTTTTTAAAACAAGGCAGTATTGGTAAATCTGAATACGCCGATGCCAACAAAGGCCAGCGCAGCCTGGGTATCTCGGCTAAAGAGCCTCAATATAATTTTACCGATGCATCTTATGAAAGTTTAAAGCAATCTGTAGCGGCAGCGCAAAAGGATATACCCGATGCTAATAAAATATCCATCGAGTTTCAGCAGGGCAAAGAGAACCTGTTAAGCAATTGGCTTGTACAATGCGTAATTATGGCTATACTACTTGTTGGCGTATGGTTGTTTATTATGCGCCGTATGGGTGGCGGTGCTGGTGGCGGCGCAGGCGGCCAGATATTTAACATTGGTAAGTCAAAAGCTACCCTGTTTGATAAAGAATCGCAGGTATCGGTAACCTTTAATGATGTCGCCGGCCTCGAAGAAGCCAAACAGGAGGTTATGGAAATTGTAGATTTTCTTAAAAACCCAAAGAAATATACCAATCTGGGTGGTAAAATACCTAAAGGCGCGTTGCTGGTTGGTTCGCCGGGTACAGGTAAAACATTATTGGCCAAAGCTGTAGCCGGCGAGGCGCAAGTGCCATTTTTCTCGCTTTCGGGTTCGGATTTTGTGGAGATGTTTGTGGGT
Organism: Mucilaginibacter lutimaris; assembly: GCF_042676625.1. Classification (NCBI taxonomy): domain Bacteria; kingdom Pseudomonadati; phylum Bacteroidota; class Sphingobacteriia; order Sphingobacteriales; family Sphingobacteriaceae; genus Mucilaginibacter; species Mucilaginibacter lutimaris. The sequence continues at coordinate 379,628 of NZ_JBHTIA010000012.1, read as the reverse complement.
GTAGGTGCATCACGTGTGCGTGATCTCTTTAAACAGGCAAAAGATAAAGCCCCATGTATCATTTTTATTGACGAGATTGATGCTATTGGCCGTGCCCGTGGTAAAAATAATATGATGGGCGGTAATGATGAGCGCGAAAACACCCTGAACCAGTTATTGGTGGAGATGGATGGCTTCGGTACCGATTCCGGTATTATCATACTTGCAGCTACCAACCGCCCCGATGTATTGGATAGCGCGCTAATGCGACCGGGGCGTTTCGACAGGCAGGTATCTATAGATAAGCCCGATTTGAATGGCCGTGAGCAGATCTTTAAAGTACACTTAAAGCCGATTAAACTGGCCGAAGGTGTTGACCCTAAAAAACTATCGGCCCAAACACCAGGCTTTGCTGGTGCAGAGATCGCCAATGTTTGTAATGAGGCCGCGTTGATAGCTGCACGTCAAAATAAAGAGGCGGTTGATATGAAAGATTTTCAGGACGCTATTGACCGTGTTATTGGTGGTCTTGAAAAGAAAAACACGCTTATTTCTCCTGAAGAAAAACGCGTTGTTGCCTACCACGAAGCAGGGCACGCTATTGCAGGCTGGTTCCTTGAGCATACCGATCCATTGGTTAAAGTGTCTATTGTTCCACGTGGTGTGGCTGCGTTAGGTTACGCGCAATATTTACCAAACGAACGTTTCCTGGTTGCCAAGGAAGAATTGATTGACGACATGACCCTTTCGATGGGTGGCAGGGTTGCCGAGGATATTATTTTTGGTAAGATCACAACCGGCGCTTTAAGTGACCTGGAACGTATTACCCGCCTTGCATACGGCATGGTTAAAATATATGGCATGAACGATAAGGTTGGTAATTTATCATTCTATGACCCACAGGGCGATAGCCAGTTTGTTAAACCATATTCTGACGCTACGGCTGAGTTAATAGATGCCGAGGTGCGTAACCTAATTGAATCTGTTTATGCACGTACTAAAGACCTGCTGAATAAACACCGCGAAGGCCTTGAGAACGTAGCCATGAAATTATTAGAGAAAGAAGTGTTGTTCCAATCAGATCTTGAAGAGATACTGGGTAAACGCCCTTTCGAGCACCGTACCGCTTATGATAAGTTTGTAAACGGTGAGCCCGAACTTGTACAGGACAATAATGCCATTCCAGATAAATTGATCAATCCCGAGCTATCTATGGTAGATGTACCGGAAGATCCGGCATCAGAAAAATAATAATTAAGGTTTCTTATTTAAATCGCAAGTCTTTGATCCGCATTTGTGGACCGGGCTTGCGATTTTTTGTTTGATGCTTATTACTTTTGAATACTAATGAGAGATATCACGACATCAAAAGAAAAACTTTTAAAAAAGGTACGCAAAGCCTTATTAGAGAAACGTGACAACCCCTACCCTAACCTGGAAGATTTGCCCATGTACCCCCAAAACGAGGAGATGCTGGAGGTTTTATTTGCCCAGGAATTTACAGCAGTTAGCGGCCAGTTTGTTTTTTGTGAAGACGATGTACAATTTATAGAAAACCTGCTGGAACTTGCCGAAGAGCGCAAATGGCACAAAATTTACTGTTGGGAACCCAAACTGCAGGAAATTCTTAATACCTACGAATATCCCTTTTTTGAAACCGATAAGGACTTTGAACATGCCGAAGTGGGTTTTACCCTTTGCGAAGCTTTAATTGCCCGTAACGGCACCATCTTGTTATCTAACGGCAATGCAGCCGGCCGCAGGCTAAGTATTTACCCGCCTGTACACATTGTACTGGCCTATACCTCGCAGCTTGTGCTTGATATTAAGGATGGCTTTAAGCTCATGAAAGATAGATATGGGAACCAACTACCAACCATGATAACCCACGTTACCGGCCCAAGCCGCACTGCCGATATTGAGAAAACCCTGGTGCTCGGCGCCCACGGCCCTAAAGAATTATTTGTGTTTTTATTGGATGGATAACTAAACCACAGTTTAAGCCTTAAGCTCAATCCCATTTTTATCTAAGCTTACTTTTTACTAACGACTTATTTTTAAATCCTCCAACTTGCTTTCTTCCAAAACTATCCGTTGGCTAATTTTTTTATGGTACGCCCACTTTATTAGGCGTATGCAACCGTCGGCAATTTCTATACCGGTAATGTCACCATCGTTAAAACAGCAGCAGCCTGTGTTAAAATAAGTATCAAGGTAGCCGTTAAAATCGGGCTGGGTGTTGCCCTGCAGGTGCATTGCGGTTATCTTCTTTTCAATCTCGGCAACCTTAACTGTATCACTTGCTTTCCTGGCGTTCTCTAATCCTATATAAAGTATTTCCAGCTGGGTTAACGATTTAAAAACCGGCTGGTGAGTGTGCCCTGTTATCAGCAGCATATTTTTACGCTCGCTACTCCACTCATACATAATACGGTTATGGTCGGTTTTTAACTGATTATTATATGCCGGGGTATTCGGGTTAATGCGCAGGAAGCCCTGCAATGGCCCCCACACATCAGACACAAACCATTTGCTAAACCAATTACCGTCGCTTTGCAGATCGCCCTGGTGGCCGTGGGTCATAAAAATTTCGAGGGGTTTATTATTTACTGTAGTTTGTAAAACAGCGCCTTCATAAACACGGATGGCTTGCCCATATATCTGTAATAAACTTACTGCAGCCAGTGGGTCATTCCCCCAATATAGGTCGTGGTTACCAAAAATTTTCACAAACCTGTCTACGGGGATAAATTTTTTTTCCTTTTCAAAGGTTGCTTTATTGTGCCTTTTAACAGTAACAAACAGGTTTTCCCAAAGCTCTTCGCTATCGCCAAGGTTTATGTAAATAAAATCGTCCTTATAATAATGGTCGAGCGCTGACAGGTAATTCTTAGCCGATCTCGCAAATATATCCGCACCGTCGCGGGCGCCTTTATGCTGGTCTGATAGGATGATGAATTTATTTTTATGAACATCAAACGGAATAACCAGCCCCTTTTTACCGGGATTTGTAATGATACTTTTGTATAGCGCGTTTAAGGCCTTGTTAACCCGCGCCTTGTTGGGGCGTGATGAAAATTTATCGGCGAGGCGTGATACCGGTTTATAAAGTAGCTTTTGCAAAAAACGGCGCATGTGGTGTAAACATGCGCCGTTGCTATTTGTGTGGGTTTAGGTATTTTAATATTCGCCCGAGCCGGTTATTGTAACGCGCTCATCGGTTGTAAGATCGATCATGTTAATGGAAAATTTATACGAACTCGACCCTGTTTTGGTAACGGTGCCCCCGGTTGATGCGTAACCCGCATTATTGGTATTGGGTACGCATATGGCATATAACTTTGATGAGAAGCCGGTAGCTTCATCAAAATTTACCACGTTGCTTGTACCGCCGCTGCCGGTTGGCATGTTATAAACAGTAAATGACGCGCCGCTTGTAGTTGCAATAATTACATCGATATTGCCACTAACACCACTTGTAGCGGGGATTGATTGGCAAACGCCGCTATAGGTTGTGCCTTTAAGCGTAAACGAGCCTTTACCCGAGCCAAGGTCGCCGTCGCCATTATCGCTGTCTTTTTTACAGCTGCCTAAAAATGATACTACCAACATCAGCAGTACGCTTTTTATAAAGATATTTCTCTTAATAGTTTTCATGATATTTTATTGTTTGAAAGATTATGTATGTTAAAAAGAGAACAGGTAACTAAGGCCTGCAAATGAATAAGAGCCACCTGTAACTTTTACGTAGTTGTAACCTACGCCAAGGTTTGACTTATCGCCGATATTGATGCCCAGTTTAGCGGCTAATAACAGATTGGTGTTGGTAACAGAACCGCCGCCGTCATCAAGTGAGGTACGCAAGCTGTAAAGGCCAACCTGAGGCTCTAAAAAAAACATATCGCCAAGCTTAGCCAGATAACCAATTTTAAACGGAATGCCCGAATACTTATAATCTACATCCTCTTTAGATACAAAGTAATTATACCCAACTGTCGCGGTTACCGCGCCGGCATCGTTCAGGTGGTAAAGGCCTTTTAAATTAATACCCACACCAACTGATGATGAATTTTTAAAATCGCCCAATGGCAATAATACCTCCGGTTCTAACCCAAGGCTAAACGTAGAAGCTGACCCATCTGCGAACATGGTGTTTTTAAGCGCGTTTTTTTGCTCAAAAAGGTCTTTTTGGTTTGCCGGCTGGCTGATAGTCCCGTGCTTGGCGGCGGCTATAATACCACTGGTAGTAATTGGCTCTGCACCGCTTGTAAGGCTGCTGTTTTGTGCATTGGCAGCAAAGCCCGCGCATAATAGCGGGATAAAAAGTAATCTGGAAAGGTTAAGGTTTTTCATTGTTATTAATTAGTGCTGCCTACTCTGATCCGTTTTCGGCTTTCCCGGCCACAATTATTGGTAATTGCTTAACACAAATTTCTGTCTGCGGCGGGCGCGCATCAATGCGCATAACACCTTAATTAGCCTGTGTTTAGGCGGGGCAAATACCGTGTTTTCACGGTAAGCCGGCCTCACCTCCCGCCATAACTTAGCTCCCGGAATAAAGGATCAATCACACAAAAATTTAAAACTCATGAAAAAATTACTATTAATCGTATTACTGATTACCGCTTGCACAGTTGCTTTTACAGGCTGTAAAAAAAGCGGCGAAAACCCATCTTCGGTATCTAAAAGCGAGATCACCGGCAAGTGGTTTTATGTTAAAATTGTTGAGGATGGCGATACCGATACTTTTAGCGATGGCGAGTACCTACAGTTTAATGAGGATGGTACCGCTTACGATAGCATGGATAATGATAATGCTAAATGGAGCTTATCGGGCAATAAATTAACCATCATATCTAACGGCGAAACTAACGTGGCCAATGTTGACAAAATTACAAGCAGTGAATTGGTATTATCGTTAACCGACGATGACGGGCACCGCACAGCTTATTTTAAAAGGTGAGATTTAAAATAGTATAAAATGCTGTGTCACAACATTTAGTTTACATCTTAAAATGTATTTTAGCATAAACCAAACTCTTATTAAAATGAAAAAACTATTACTATTAGGCTGCATCCCCTTGTTACTTGCAGCCTGCAAAGGCAAAACCAACAAAGATGCTCCCGATTCGAATGCCGAAAGTACAGCATCGGCTACAGCTAAAGTAAGCACAACACGCACTGCATTGCCCACGCTTATTACATTGAATGGGATATTATTAAATGATGCAGACCGCCTGGTAATGGATTTTATCAGCAATAGCAGCATTTACAAAAGCCCTACAAACATCTGGTTCAGCAAAAACTATTTAACTAAGCTTAAGCAATTGCTTGAGAAAGAAGGCGCAGATGGCATACGTATTTATTTTGCTAAGTTTAATAATGGCCATAATATTATCCTTGCTTCAACACGTAAAACCGGCGAAAGGGATACACACAGAGATTACTTTGAGCATACCGATCCATTTCTACAAACAGCCGAAGCAAAAGGGGTTGTAGATTACACTGGTAAATACGGCGCTACATTATATGACCCAAACATGAAGTGCCCTGATGATGATAATTGCAACATATCGTATAATCATTATCTTAAATGCAGCGAGGCAGGAGAAAGGGTAAGGAATTTTACCAATGATAAAATTGCAACCACAAGCGAATGGTTTGACATCGGCTTACTAAGCCATTTGATGAATGAACTTGAAACTAATGCAGTTGCCGATGGAATACGTATTTATTATGCAAGAAAAATTGATGCTGATAAAACACATGGCTTTGTTATAGTAACCACCCGGCCGTCTGCCGCCAATAAAAATATTCACGAAGACTATTATACCTGCAGCTCACCAATTATACGGGTAGATAACGGCGAGCAGTGCCCTACCAATTGTAACGGCGTAACCTGGCCACCGCAACCATAATAGCAAAATGTTAAAATATATAACCCTTAATATAACAGTAGAATTTATATGCCTGTTAACTGCATTGGTTTCGCTGAAAAAAAGTGCCGGCAGATCCTGGTTAAGTATGATACCGTTTCTTTTTATAATTTGCTTAACCGAGATTGGGGGAAAGTATTTAAAAACAATTTATCTTCAAGACAGGGTTCATAATCAATCAAATTCATGGTTATATAATCTTCTTCTTATTTTTCAGGCATTGTTTATTAGCCTGCATTTTAACTATTTGATTGGTAAGTTTAAAAACAGCAAGCCCCTTATCTATATCGGGCTTGCTTTAACCGGGTCACTTTACATTTACGAACTTTACGACCACGGCTTTTTTGTGTTCAATAACCTAACATTTACTGTTTTATCTGTACAGTTTATAAGTTATAGCTTATATTATTATTATAATTTATTAAAAGATGACAGATACATCGACCTAAAATATTCAGCTGGTTTTTGGTGGGTAACCGGAATGTTATTTTTTGGATTCGGAACTGTAATATCCAGTTTATTCTATAGCAAGCTATCGGTTATGTTACTGCATTCTAAGGTGTATTTAACTACTTATATTTATATCGGGTTAAACATCATTTTGTATGGCTGCTGGAGCTATTCGTTTATCTGCAAAAAATGGCAAACGTCGATATTAAAGAAATAATACTTATTGCCACCGTTATCTTTTTGTTGGCGCCAACGTTTCTGGTGCTTTATGTAAATATGTATAACCAACGTAAAAAGCGGCATATCGAAGAAAAAAAGTTACTGCAAGCACAATTCCAACAGGAGCTTCTTAAAACGCAGGTTGAGATGCAGGAGCAAACGCTAAATCATATTAGCCGCGAGATACATGACAACGTTACACAGGTACTGTCTTTTGTAAAATTAAACCTGGCCATTTCTGCCAAAACATCACCAGAACTGGCAGAGCAAAAAATAAGCGAAAGCCGCGACCTGGTTGCCCAGGTAATAAATGACCTGCGCGACCTGTCTAAAAGTTTAAGTTACGAGCATATTCTGCAGCTTGGCCTGGTGCAAACTATGGAAATAGAGGTTGGGCGTATAAATAAAAGCGGCATTATTGATATTGAACTTGCCGTTGGCGGCGATGCCCATAACCTTGGCGAAGAAAGGGAACTGGTATTATTCCGCATTTTTCAGGAAGGACTTAATAACGCGCTTAAGCACTCGGGCGCCAATAAGCTTAAAGTAAGTTTGGATTATTTTGAGCATTTATTTAACTTAACCATCCACGACAACGGGAAGGGTTTTTTGGCCGGCGAGCAGCTTAAAAGCGGCTCGGGCTTAAGAAACATTGTGAACAGGGCTGCCTTAATTGGTGCCGTTGCTGTTATAGACAGCGCGCCAGGCAAGGGTTGTTGCATTAAAATAGCTATTGACCCCCTTACACAAAACCCAGATGCTAACGGAAACCACCATAGCTTTAGTTGACGACCACCGCTTGTTTAGAAGCGGGATAGTATCGTTAATAAACAGCTTTACAGGGTATAAAATTTTGTTTGAGGCCGCCAACGGCGAGGAGCTTACACGAAAGCTATCCCCTAAATTTAAACCCGATATTATTTTATTGGATATTAACATGCCTGTTATGGACGGTATAAGCACCGCGCAATGGCTGCGAGAAAAATATCCCGACATCTGCGTTATTATCCTATCTATGTTTGAAGATGCCGAAAAGGTGCTTACCATGGTTAAAATGGGTGTTAAAGGCTACTTGCTTAAAGATGCCGAGCCGAACGAATTTGAGCAGGCATTAAAAAAAGTATCGGAAGGAGAATTATACTACCCCGAGTTTGTTACACGTCACCTGGTACATAACTTTAATAAGCATACCGAACAGGTTAAGCTAAACAGCCGCGAGATAGAGTTCCTGAAACTTGCCGGCACCGAGTTAACTTACAAAGAAATTGCTGACCAGATGTGTATAAGCGCACGTACCGTAGATGGTTACCGCGACCAGCTTTTCGAAAAATTAAACATAAAAAGCCGTGTAGGCCTGGTTTTATACGCCATAAAAAATAACATGATAGAATTGTGATTTGCTAAAATTATTAGCAAATTTGCTTCTATGTCGCACGCGGAGAATGATGAATTTTTTAAAGGTAGAGGGGCACAGGTAAACACCCACAACAAATTTCTGAAGAACAAGTACGTACTGGACCATATTGAGGGCCTGGACGAACAGCTGCTTGAAAATACGCATACTCAATTGTTTGAAGAGACGCCCAAAAAGATCGTAAGTATATCCAACAGCCCCGATCTTAGTCACTTCCATTCCATAAACCCATATCAGGGGTGCGAGCATGGGTGCATTTACTGCTACGCCCGCAATAGTCATGAATACTTTGGTTTTAGTGCCGGGCTGGATTTTGAGCGCAAAATAATTGTGAAACGCAACGCGCCTGAATTGCTTGAAAAATATCTGAATAAAAAGGGCTACGAACCCGTCCCCATTATACTATCGGGCAATACAGATTGTTACCAGCCTATAGAGCGTAAGCTTAAAATTACCCGCGGTTTATTAGAAGTGTTTTTAAAATATAAGCACCCGGTAAGCATCATTACAAAAAACAATGTGGTACTGCGCGATATGGATATTTTAAGTGAGCTGGCCGCCTTGCGGCTGGCGCATGTAAACGTTTCTATCACTACGCTAAGCGAATCGCTTAGGCAAACGTTAGAACCACGTACCGTTACCGGGATGAGCAGGCTGGCGGTAATTCAAAAGCTTACCGAAAAAGGCATCCCATGCAGGGTGATGGTCGCACCAATAATACCGGGATTGAACAGCAATGAGATCCCAGATATCATAAAAGCCGCTGCCGACCGGGGCGCGGTTGATGCAGGCTTTACCATTGTGCGCCTCAACGGCTCCATTGCCGAAATTTTTACCGATTGGGTGCATAAGGCATTTCCATACAGGGCCGATAAAGTGTTAAATATGATTAAAGCCTGCCACGATGGTAAGCTTAACGACAGCGACTTTGGCCGCCGTATGAGCGGTGAGGGTCACGTTGCCCAATCTATCCATCAGCTTTACCGTATGGCCTGCGTACGTTTCCTGGCCGGCCGCGAAATGCCGGGATATGACATGACTTTGTTTACACCCAAAGGAGGGAAACAAACAAGTATGTTTTAAAGGTTTAAGGCAATAACATTTTATTTGGATAATATGGTGTCACAACATTGCCACCAATTTAAAAGTAAAAATGCTGATAATTAAGCCATTGTAAAAAGTGCCTGCACTTGTGCAAACGTGAACGTGAACATTTAGCGCCTATTATACTGCATAAAGTAGAAACACTTTATTACCTACATCCTCAATCTTAACGATACCGACCTGCCCAGGGCCTGCACAAATTGAGGGTCGAGGGTGTGGTGTTCGCCCTCTTTTTGGATCCAGATGGTGTTTTGTTTTATCAGCTGCAACTTTTCGCCATTTAGCAGCAGTTCAAGTTCAGTAGTGTTTTGATTGATCAGGCGGCTGTTTACAATCTGGTAAACGTAGTCCTTATCATTAAAAGTAATCCTTAGCGGTAATCCCATATCTCAAATCTTCTCGGTGGTAAAGTTAACCCTTAACGCCGGGATTTGAATTTTATTTGAAAAAAACTCTCAAATATCATTGTGTGAGGGCGGGAGGTGAGGCCACAAAAAAAGCCTCGTAAACGAGGCCTTTTAAATATAATTTTATGAACGTGGTTGCAGGTTATGCGTTCTCTTCTTCAAGAGCCATTATCTCGTCAACCAAAATGCGGCCGCAATGCTCGCAAACGATGATCTTTTTGCGTTGGCGAATGTCGGACTGGCGCTGAGGCGGGATCTGGTTAAAGCAACCAGAACATGAATCGCGCTGAATGGTTACTACCGCCAAACCATTTTTAGCGTTTTTGCGCAAACGGTTATAAGCAATAAGTAAACGCTCATCAATTGTACCTGTAGCTTTTTCTGCCTGAGCGGTTAATTCGGTCTCATCTTTTTCAGTTTCGGCAGTAATGGTGCCTAACTCATCTTTTTTCGCATCAAGGTCGCTGCGGCGTGCTTCAAGGTCGGCAAGCGCTTTTTCGTAAATGGCGGTTTTTGAAGAGATCTCAAAACCAAACTCACGGATTTTTTTCTCGCTTACTTGTATATCTAAGCCTTGTATCTCAATTTCTTTCGAAATAGCATCATACTCGCGGTTGTTTTTAACCTCGTTAAGCTGCGTTTCGTATTTTTTTATGTTAGCCTGAGCCTCTTTGATCAGGTTCTTGCGGGTTACAATTTCGTCCTCAAGATCATCAAGCTCATTTTTAATTTTTTGTATGCGGGTTTCAAGGCCGGCAACATCATCTTCTAAATCAGCAACTTCCATAGGCAGTTCACCTCTTACCTGGCGTATTTTGTCGATTTTGGTGTGGATGAGTTGCAGGTCGTATAAAGCTTTAAGCTTTTGTTCTATGGTCTGTTCCATTAAATAAAATATTTGACGGGGTTTGTATTCACTTTTGTTAAACGGATGGCAAAGTTAACAAATTTTTCTTGAATAATTTCGCACAATAATTGTTGCGTAAATTGCTCACTTTCAAAATGTCCGATGTCTGCGATCACTATTTTTCCTTCGGCATCAAAAAACTCGTGATATTTATAATCGGCGGTAATAAAAACATCGGCGCCGGCAGCTATGGCGTGCTTCAATAAAAACCCGCCCGAGCCGCCGCAAACCGCTACTTTCTTAACTCTTTTACCGGTAAAAGCGGTATGCCTTATTACGGTGCAATCCATGGCGGCCTTAACTTCGCCTAAAAATTCGGCTTCGTCCATGGGTACCTCCAGTTCGCCTATCATGCCGCTGCCGATTTGCTGGTGCTGGTTAGTTAGGTTGTATAAGTCGTAGGCAACTTCCTCGTATGGGTGCGCCAGTACCAGCGCCATAATGATCTTGCTCTCCAGGTTGGCCGGGTAAACGGTTTCTATTCGCATCTCCTCCTCGTGGTGGCGGATGCCGGGCTCGCCAACATATGGGTTGCTATTCTCGCTGCCTTTAAAGGTGCCTGTTCCCTCTACGTTGAAACTACTTTCGCTATACTCGCCAATATGGCCCGCGCCTGCGTGAAACAATGCCTTGCGTACCTGCTCGGCCTGTGCAACGGGCACATAGGTCACCAGTTTTTTTAGCAGGTTTTGTTTAGGCGCCAGTATGCGGGTATTGGTAAGGCCTAACGTTTCGCAAATGCGGGCGTTAACCCCCGTCATAATGTTATCCAGGTTAGTATGAATGGCATAAATAGCCACGTTGTTGCGAATGGCTTTTTCTACCACACGCTCCACATAGGTTTTGCTATTAAACTTCTTTAGCCCTTTAAATACAATGGGATGGTGCGATATAATTACCTGGCAGCCGGTGGCAATCGCCTCATCAACCACGGCCTCGGTACAATCCAGCGAGATCAGTGCTTGGCTAATCTCCATGTTGGACTGGCCTACAATAAGGCCGCTGTTATCATAATCTTCCTGAAGAGCCAATGGGGCAAGGCTTTCCAGGTAAGCGGTTAGTTGAGAAAGTTTCATAGTTTACTAAGGTAGTAACGCGGGGCGAGGTTTGGAAATTTAGGTGTTTGAAAATCTCTTTCTGTTAGGCGAGATTTTTCAAGTCGGCTGCTTTACAATCTTACTCCACCCACGGCACCACTTGCGCGACCCTATATGCATAGCAAAGGGTGGGGAATATTGGCGTTTCACCCTCTTTCCGCTTGCGGAGAGAGGGTCGACCAGCGAAGCGAAGTCAGGGTGAGTGAATTAGCAGCTATGGTTTATAAAAATTTATTCCACAAAAAAATCAAAACGTACAGGTGATATTTTCTTTGGCGCTAACCGTTTATTAGTTTGCCAACGCTCACCGCGTTTTGATTCTTTTTTATTGTTAAATACTTTTCTGATGCTTATGCGCTATGTTTCAGGTTACGCGCTTTAAGCGTTTTAAGGTCGTTCATTAAAATGCTCATCAGTTCTTTGTCGAAGCGTGATACTAATTTATGAGTTGCAGATTTTTTTGAATTTTTCATGATCATTTACGGTTAAGGATTTATATGTGATAAGGTTAAGGTTTAATATTGTTGGTTATACATGCCCATTTTAGCTATCTGGAAACTTTCGAATGCCATTTTCTGGTTATACTCGTTGGCTAAACTTTGGTGATTAACAAGGTCGACTATAGTACCGATAAGGCAAAAACCGCCTGTAAAAATGTAAAGTAACCCCATCATAACCTGCCCAACCATAAACCTTTGGATACCCGCTACCAGAACAAAGCCAAGCAGCGTAAATATCAAAATATCCTGTGGGCTACGCCTTTTACTTGAGTAGATCATATAAAAGCTTTGTTTTTGCGCGTCTGTCAAGTCGTTAGTTGCCTGATGTAATACTGCCATTTCCTCTGTTGTGATGCCCGGCAGCGACATATAAGGATTGTAAGTGTTCATCTTTTTAATTTTTTGGTGTGATTTGATGATGTAAAACTACTGCCGAATGGCAAATTAGCCTATGGCTATTAGGCAGCCTGTTATAAAGCATCGGTAAGCGTGGTAATTTATTCGGCGAAATAAGGGAGAAATGTTTTTACCGACGGGGAATGGTAAACCTATACCGTTTGTTTAAAACAAGCATGTATATGCGGTAAAACAACAGCAAAAATACAGGTATACCAAGCCAGTGCGCATGAAACGAACTTCTAACATCGCCCCTAAACAAATAAGATATTGCATGGCCAAGGCCGCAGCCCGGGCACCAGGTAATGCCAAGCAACTTTAAAGGGCATAAACTAAAGTGGCTTTGGCCGGCCGGGTCGGTAAACGCCAGGCAGGCCAAAGCCACAATCCAGAATGTTAATTCAAAATACCGGTTAAATATTTTCCTAATCGACACGGTTGCTTTTGGTGGTAAGCAATAAAGATACTGCAAAAGCCTCTATTACACCAACAAGCAGGGCGCCAAAAATACGGCCGCTAAAGCTCTGGAAACTGGTATCATTGCTATCGCCCCCGCCCCAGTTAATAAATATGATGCATGCGAAAACAGATAATACACCTCCTACAAGTAAAATTTTAAAGCTTTGTATCAGCGCTTCTAAAAAACCCATCTGGCCTTTCAACTCGCCATCCCTAAAGTTTTTTACACCAAAAAATAAGCCTATGGCCGGTATCAATACCGATACATATTCGATGGGGTTTGCTTTACTGTCTGTTAAATTATAACCTGTTTGTCGCATAACAAAAAGCCATACTAAGCTTAAAACACCTATTAATAATCCAAATATCACTGAGTTTTTCATGTTGTATAAAGTTTGGTACTTTGTTGTGGTTTCGAAATATCATTTAAAAGTAAACATAAGCGCAAATTGTTTGCTTTAATTTTAATCAATGCGTAGTTAGGCCTGTTAAAAAGCCTTTTTTACCTATATTTACACTGTTTTGAACATCCGTGATATATTAGAAAGATACAAAGCCGACGAACGGATAAAGGCCTTGGCGCAAGCCTTAAATGCCGGTAAAAATCCAAGGGTACAGCTGCGTGGTTTAGTCGGATCAGGTGATGCGGCCATGGCGGCAGCATTGTATTTTTTGCAGCATAAGCACATGGTGTTTGTACTGCCCGAGCGCGAAGAGGCCTCTTATTTTTTGGCCGACCTGGAAAACCTCACCGGTAAAGAGGCCCTGCTTTTTCCTTCATCATACCGCAAACCATTTGAATTTACACAGCCCGATAGCGCCAATGTTTTAGCCCGGGCAGAAGTATTGAATGAGCTTAACCATTCTACCGAATACGGCCAATTGATTGTAACTTACCCGGAAGCGTTAGCCGAAAAGGTGATTGACCGCGCATCCCTTGAAAAAAACACGCTCGAAATTTCTGTTAACAACAAGCTGAATATCGATTTTATTACCGAGTTTTTGGTGGAGTATGATTTTGACCGGGTTGAGTTTGTTTACGAGCCGGGGCAATTTTCGGTACGCGGCGGTATTGTAGATATTTTCTCTTTCTCGCACGACCTGCCCTACCGGGTGGAGTTCTTTGGCGATATTATCGAATCGATCCGCACGTTTGAAATTGAGAGCCAGCTGTCGGTTGAGCAGGTAAAACAGATCACCATTGTACCTAACGTACAATCCAAATTCCTTACCGAAAATAATATTTCCCTGTTGGAGTATGTGGAACCCGATACGCAGATCTGGATAAAGGATGTGCAGTTTACGCTGGATATCATCCAAACAGGGCATAAAAAAGCTACCCAATTATGGAAGGCCTTATCTGCCGAGGATAAAAACCAAAACTCGGATTGGATAGATCCGAAATTCAGCTTTACCGATGAAAAATTGATTGCCGACCAGTTGCATGATTTTGCTTTGGTGGAATTTGGCAAGCAGTTCTTTTACAACGATGCCGCGCAGATAAATTTCGACATGCGACCGCAGCCATCGTTCAATAAGGACTTTAGCCTGCTGATACATAACTTTAAAAACAACGAGGCCGAGAAGATAGAGAACTACATCCTTACCGATTCGGCAAGGCAGGTGGAGCGGCTTTACGCTATCCTGGAAGATCTGGATAAGACCGTAAAATTCACTCCCATTAGTATCAGTATCCGCGAGGGGTTTATAGACCGTGAGCAAAAGCTTGCGTGTTATACCGACCACCAGATATTTGACCGTTATTACAAATACAAGCTTAAAAAGGGCTACCAGCGCTCGCAGGCTATAACGCTTAAAGAATTGCGAGACCTTAAGCCGGGCGATTTTGTAACCCATATAGATCACGGTATTGGCAAATACGCCGGGCTGGAAAAAGTAGAGGTAAATGGCAAAACACAGGAGATGATCCGTTTGGTATATGCCGATAACGATCTGCTATATGTAAACATCAACTCGCTTAACCGTATAAGCAAATACAGCGGCAAAGAAGGTACGGAGCCACGCATGAACAAGTTGGGCACCGACACCTGGGAACGCCTCAAAAAAACCACAAAAAAAAAAGTTAAGGACATCGCCCGCGACCTTATAAAGCTTTATGCCGTGCGTAAGGCACAGGATGGTAATGCCTTTTCTCCCGATAGTTATTTGCAAACGGAGCTGGAAGCATCTTTCCTTTACGAGGATACCCCTGACCAGGAAAAAGCCACGGTAGATTTCAAAAAGGACATGGAATCGCCACATCCGATGGACCGCCTTATTTGCGGCGATGTGGGCTTTGGCAAAACCGAGATAGCCGTACGTGCCGCTTTTAAGGCCGTGGCCGATAGTAAACAGGTGGCCATATTGGTGCCTACAACCATCCTTGCCGCTCAACACTACAAAACATTCAGCGACCGACTTAAAGGCTTCCCGGTAAACATTGATTATGTAAACCGTTTTAAAACCACCAAGCAAATTAAAGATACGCTTGCAGGCTTGAAAGAGGGCAAGGTAGATATCATCATAGGCACACACCGCCTGGTGAGCAAGGACGTAAAGTTTAAAGACCTGGGCTTGATGATAATTGACGAGGAGCAAAAGTTTGGCGTAACCGTAAAGGAGAAGCTAAAGCAAATGCGTGCCAATGTAGATACGCTGACGCTTACGGCAACGCCTATCCCGCGCACGCTGCATTTCTCGCTGATGGGTGCGCGCGACCTTTCTATTATATCTACACCACCACCAAACCGCCAGCCCGTAGTTACCGAGCTGCATGTGTTTAACGATACGCTGATTAAAGAGGCGGTGCAGCATGAGATAGACCGCGACGGGCAGGTATTCTTTATCCATAACCGTGTTGCCGACTTGCCGCAGCTTGGCGCCATGATCCACAAGCTGGTTCCCAAAGCCAGGGTGGGTATTGCCCACGGCCAGTTAGAAGGCGACGCGCTAGAAGATGTAATGCTGAAATTTGTAAGCCACGAGTATGATGTACTGGTAGCCACAACCATTATCGAGGCCGGTTTGGATATCCCCAACGCCAACACTATCATCATTAACCATGCACACATGTTTGGCCTAAGCGACTTGCACCAGATGCGTGGCCGTGTTGGCCGGAGTAACAAAAAAGCGTTTTGTTATTTGCTTAGTCCGCCGTTAAGCACGCTCACCAACGAGGCACGTAAACGGCTAAGCGCTATAGAAGAATTTAGCGACCTGGGCAGCGGCTTTAATGTTGCCATGCGCGACCTTGACATCCGCGGCAGCGGGAACTTATTGGGTGCCGAGCAAAGCGGTTTTATAGCCGAAATAGGTTTTGACATGTATCACAAGATATTGGATGAGGCCATACAGGAATTAAAAGAAGACGAGTTTAAAGGCGTATTCCCTGATGAAAAGCCGAAGCCTTACATCAACTTTACCCAGATAGATACCGACCAGGAGATCCTAATCCCGGATGAATACGTAACCAATATTGGCGAACGCTATAACCTGTACACCGAGCTAAGCAAACTGGAAAACGAAACCGAGCTTGAAGCCTTTAAGCAACAACTACACGACAGGTTTGGCCCCATCCCGGCCCAGGTTCATGACCTGCTGAACTCCATGCGCCTGCAATGGCTGGGCAAAGCCATCGGCTTTGAGAAAGTTTCGCTTAAAAAGAATGTGTTGCGCGGTTATTTCATCACCAACCAGCAATCGCCTTACTTTGAAACGGACGCATTTAAAGAGGTGCTGAACTTTGTACAACGCAACCCACGCCGCACCAATCTTAAAGAAGTAAAAAATACC
The DNA here is from genome assembly GCF_042676625.1 of Mucilaginibacter lutimaris. Taxonomy (NCBI): domain Bacteria; kingdom Pseudomonadati; phylum Bacteroidota; class Sphingobacteriia; order Sphingobacteriales; family Sphingobacteriaceae; genus Mucilaginibacter; species Mucilaginibacter lutimaris. Next base: position 362,968 of record NZ_JBHTIA010000012.1, on the reverse strand, counting down.
CTACGGTTAAGTATTGAGCGCATCGCTAATATCGACGAAGCGCTGGAAGTGTTGAGCGAGATGACGGTGGTTGGAGTGTAATGTTGATCTATTCTATACTTTTGGGCAAGGCTGGCAAATCACCCAAGGGAATCCCCCTATAAAGCGAAACCTGGTAATTCTCCACTCCTTTTACGTTATATAATGTTCTAAAATTGATAGTTTCCACAAACTTTAGTGATAGTACAACCTGGGTTTGCAGGGGTATACCATACATTTTAGACGGCGACCATTTTGGCCCTTCAACAAACGCGGTTTTTATTATTGATAGCAACTCTTCAGGAACCGGCTCTACCGTTTCTATGTGTGTTACGCTCCCATCAGCTTCAACCTGGAAGTAAATTTTGGCCGAATCAACAATACTCTTTGTGATAGCTGACCCTGCCGGCGTTTTTATTTTCTTGCGAAGTTTTGATATAAATGTTACCGCACCTTTTTCGCAGGTAGCGCTTTCATATATTTCTTTAAAAGGATATGATTTACCGGTAGAAGTTTGATAAGCCATACCTGATTGCATTTCGTTATCCTTAAAAATCAGTTTATATTTTACATCCTCCATTTCTTGAGCCCAACCTTCCCAAGCGCCATTCATCCTGCTGTTTTTTAACTCACCAGAGATGACGGCCGTATAATCGTCATTATATATAATAACCTTCCCTGTCCCGTCTTTGCATATTTGCTTGCCTGTTTTATCATAGTAATCCATCACTTTACTATACGACTTGATATGATATTGTTTATCGATCTCGTTTTTCATGGTCACACGTATCGAGCCATCGGGATAAAACTGGTACTCCGGTCCGCTTTTTAACCCTTTACTGTAATTTACTATCCTTACTCTTTTACCCGTTGGCGCATAGTTGATACATATACCTTCAAATTTGCAGCCGCCATCGGTTAAGTTCAATGTTGGCGGTATACCGTTCCCGGCAAACATTAATTTACCGTCTTTATAAAAATCTCTTATTTCAACAGTAGGGTCGATGAGTTTGTAGGGTGGTACTATCCTGAAGAAATCCGCGCTATCTAACGATGGGACAAGTTTGCCATACAACCCTGTTCTTTTAAAGAAGAAAATAGTGCTATCCTTTAGCTGGGCGGCAACAATGTTAGTTATAAAAGAAAAGACAATTAACAGTAACAGGTGTTTAAGAGATGATGAAATTCTCATGTGGGTAACAAGGTCGTTTTGGTATCATAAAGATATTAAATCTTCTTGTAAATCCCCCTCAAATTCCTGCCCAGCTCGCGGTAATCTAAGCCGTAGCCTACCACAAATTTATTAGGGATCTGAAAGGCTACATACTTTAACTCTTCGATGCTGTGCTCAACCGAATCGGGTTTGTAGAGCAGCGTGCAAACGGTGATGGATGCAGGGTTGCGCACCTGCAGCTTTTCGATAAGATATTTGATGGTGTTGCCACTATCTATAATGTCTTCAAGCAGGATCACATCCTTGCCGGTAATATTTACATGCAGGTCGAAATCATCGCGAATGGTACGGGTGCTTGACAGGCCGCCAAAGTAAGATGCCAGCTTGGTAAAGGTAACCTCGCATGGCACAACAATTTCTTTAAGCAAGTCTGACGCGAACATGAAACTACCGTTAAGTATGCCAACAAATATAGGCTGGCGGCCCTCAAAGTCGTTATTTATGTCCTGCGCAAGTTCGGCAACACGCTGCTGAATAGCCTCGTGCGCGAACAAAGGCTCAAATTCAAGGTCGGCAATTTGTAATTTCATACTGTAAACATAAACAATACCAAACAATTTGGAGGTTTAAACGCTATCTTTGAACCTTTTATGACAGATCACCAGGTTCATACGCTGCCAAACGGCATCCGCATATTATTTAAACATTCGCCTTCACCCATCACGCATTGTTGTTTCGTATTAAACGCAGGCTCGCGCGATGAATTGCCCCAAAAAGAAGGCCTGGCGCATTTTATTGAACACCTGCTGTTTAAAGAAACCCACAGGCGCAACACCAACCAGATACTTAACCACCTTGAACTGGTTGGCGCCGACCTGAACGCATATACCACCAAAGAATATACCTGCATCCATGCCTCGCTGTTAAACCAGCATCTCGAAAGGGCGGTTGACCTTTTCGAAGATATCCTGTTCCACTCTACCTTCCCCGAAGATGAGATGGAAAAAGAGCGCGGTGTGATACTGGACGAGATCTCCTCATACCTGGACCAGCCCGAAGAAGCCATACAGGACGATTTTGAGGAATACGTTTTTAAAGGCCACCCCATCGGCAACAACATTTTAGGCACGCCCGAAAGTGTTGGTGTATTGAATGGTGCGGATATCAAACAGTTCATTAGCGCAAACAACAACACCCACCAGATGATCTTCGCCGTTTATGGCGATTACGATTTTAAAAAGCTGGTTAAGCTTTGCGAAAAGTATTTTGGCCCGGTGCCCGAGAACACTAATCAAAAGCAACGCATTGCGCCCAAGCCGATAGGCCGCGGCATTTATACGTTAAAAAAGCCTATTTCGCAAACGCATTGCATCATTGGCGGGCGGGCGTATCCGTCGGCACATCAAAACAAATATGGCTTGCTGCTGCTAAACAACGTTTTGGGTGGTATGGGCATGAGCAACCGTTTAAATCTCGAGATCCGCGAGAAACACGGCATCGCTTACACCATCGAATCTAATTATACCTCGTTAACCGATACCGGCATCTTCTCTATCTATTTTGGTACCGACGCCGGGAAGGCCGATAAAGCTTTGAAGCTGGTGCATAAAGAACTAAAAAAGCTCCGCGAAAACAAGCTTGGTACTGTGCAGCTTAAACAAGCCAAAGAGAAATTTATTGGCCAGATAGCCCTTGCCGAAGAAAGCCGGATGAGCCTCATTATATCTATGGCTAAGAGCCTGATGGATTTTGGACGGATAGATTCGCTGGAAGATATTTTCGCTAAAATAAACGCGGTTACAGCCGAAGAACTGTTGGAGATAAGCAACGAAATATTCGATAATGATCGTATGATAACCTTATTATTTGAGCCTAAATAATAAAACTTTTACCTTTGCACTATGAAATATCCTATAATAGCATACGGCGACCCTGTACTAAGGAAAAAGGCCACATCTATTGAGCCAGATGAATACCCGAACATCAAAGAATTGGTGGGTAATATGTTCGAGACCATGTACGGCGCGCGCGGTGTTGGTTTGGCAGCACCACAAGTTGGCATGTCTATGCGTTTGTTTGTAGTTGATGTTACCCCGTTTGATGACGAGGAGCCTGCGCTTAAGGATTTCAAAAAAGTATTTATTAACGCTACCATACTTGAAGAAAGCGGCGAAGAATGGTCATTTAACGAAGGCTGCCTGAGCATCCCAGATATCCGCGAAGATGTAAGCCGCAAGCCAACTATTCGGATATCATATTATGATGAAGATTGGAAACACCACGAAGAAACCATAAGCGGCATGGCTGCGCGCGTTATACAACACGAGTACGACCACATAGAGGGTAAATTATTTACCGATAAGCTAAGCCCATTACGCAAACGCCTGATAGAAAAACGCCTTAACGACATCTCTAAAGGTGCCGTTGATGTAGATTACCGCATGAAATTCCCGGCCGCCAAAAAGGGTCGGTAGAAAGATTCAAGACTATAGCGTCAAGAATCGAGATAACCACTAATGTACTCAAAGAAAAAGGCTTCGAATTACCGAAGCCTTTTTCTTTGAGCTATATATTTTTACGGTCTTGACTCTTATATCTTGACTTCTTGACTCTCTCCTCCTTACTTACTATCCCTATCCGTAATAGATTTAACTAAGCTGCCCCAGGCAAGTGGGTTAAGCAAGGGGTTGGTGCGCGAGTGTTGGTTAACAATATCCTGGTGCATGTACTGCGCATTTGCAGACTGTATCTCCTGCCCATCGCGCGGCAGGCTATTGGTCATGGCTACTATAGATGTGCGGCTGATGTTTTTTCGTGCGATCTCCAGGTCATCATCAGCGATCTTCGCGTTTACAAAATCTTTACGGAACTCATCTGTTGTTGCCCACGGGAAAACCCTTACCATTGGCAGATTTATCATTTGCTGCTTTATCATCACCTGCACGGTGTAGCTTTTGCTTTTTACATTCTCGGGGATAACAACTGTTACCGGCGCAAAACCAATAGCGGTAAACTGCAGGGAATCCTGCTCGTGGGCTACAAAAGAAAAGTAACCTTTATAGTTGGTGATATTAACAGTATTGCGGCTGCTTTTGTTAGTAACTGTTACATAAGGCACAACCACACCGGCACTATCGGCATTATATACCACACCGGTAAACTGTACCAGTGGCTTCTCTTTTTGCTGCGAGAACGCTGATAAAGATGTAAGTAAAAACAGTATGCCTATTAATCTTTTCATTTATTGCTTTAGCACAATTTACCTGCCATGTTTTACTAACGTTAAACACAAAGGTAAAAATACATCATTGATGGGTATCAATAAGGTATTTAACACTTCTTAACACTATCGTAAATTTTCGGGAAGCACGGCATTGGGGTCATCAATGTCGGTTAGGTTCACTGCTTCAATTCCGGCAATTTCCGGCACGGCCTTTAAAATGGCTTGTTCAATTCCCGCCTTCAGCGTCATGATGCTCATAGGGCACGAGCCGCATGAACCCAGTAGCTTAAGCCTTACCACTTTTTCAGGAGTAATTTCTTCAATAGAAACGTTACCGCCATCAGCCTCTAAATAAGGCCTGATGGTATTCAACGCTGCTTCCACCTGATCTGTTAAACTCATTATCTTTAAATTATAAAGTAAAGTTATTAATTATTTACCACATTTAAGTTACCAGCCTTTTGCGCGTTACATATCGAAACCTGTTGGGCAACACGCCTGGCCATTTCCATAAATGCCGTTGTCATTACGCCATCGTCATCCATCACAATAGGCCTGCCTGCGTCACCGGAGTCGCTAATACCCTTTATCAGCGGGATCTCGCCCAAAAACGGCACATCAAGCGTTTGGGCTAACTTTTTGCCACCGCCTTGTCCAAAAATGTAGTATTTGTTGTTTGGTAATTCTTCGGGGGTAAAGTAGGCCATGTTTTCTACTACGCCCATAATAGGCACGTTTATGGCCGGCATCAAAAACATGCCTATCCCTTTCTTCGCATCTGCCAAAGCGACGTTTTGCGGGGTGGTAACAATTACCGCTCCTGTAACCGGGAAGCTTTGTGTAACCGTAATGTGGATATCGCCCGTGCCCGGTGGCAGGTCTATTACTAAATAATCCAGCTCGCCCCAGTCGGCGTCATTAAACAGTTGTTTAACCGCGGTTGATACCATTGGCCCGCGCCACGGCACAGGCTGGTTAGGATCGGTAAAGAAACCTATCGATAATAATTTAATGCCGTATTTCTCAATAGGCTCTATGCGTGTTTTTCCGTTCTCCTGCGTTGCCTTCGGGCGCACGCCTTCCAAACCAAACATGATAGGGATAGACGGGCCGTAAATATCGGCATCAATTAAACCAACTTTAGCGCCTGCTTTAGCAAGCGACAAGGCCAGGTTAACTGATACGGTAGATTTACCTACCCCACCCTTTCCCGATGCTACCGCGATGATGTTCTTCACTCCCGGTACACCGGTGTTTAGCTGGGTAGTAACGCGCGAGGTCATGTTCACCGTAACCTCTATCTCTTTGCTGATGAAGTGGGCGATGGCATTGCGGCATGCATTTTCAATTAACGCCTTAAGCGGGCAGGCCGGCGTAGTGAGCACAACCGAAAAGCTTAACTTGTTGCCATCGATATGAATATCCTGTATCATGTTTAGGGTAACCAGGTCTTTTTTAAGATCGGGTTCTTCAACATTCCCAAGGGCTTGTAAAACTTGTTCTTTAGTAAATTCCATATTTATTTCATCGCAAAAATACGAAAACAGGTGCCGGCATGCGTTTGTTATGAAAAACAATTTGCAGTTTGCAACCGTTTGCACACATTGTATTGTTTAGTTTTGAAGCAAAAGTCCTATATGCGCCGTATCAACCCCAAATATATCCGTATTGCAGGTATAACCGTTCTTGCTTTAGTAGTTATTATGCTGATAGGCGGATATATTGCCTATTCTAAACGCGAGGTGCTGCTTCAAAAAGCTATCTACAAAGCTAAATCAAAAGCAAAAAGGGAATATAATTTAGATGTAAAAATAGGCTCCGCTACATTTACCGGTCTCAGCACAGTTGCCTTTACGGACATAAGCGTTGTACCGTTTCAACGCGACAGTCTCCTGTCCATTAAAAACTTTAGCGTTAGTGTTAAGATCCTCCCGTTAATATTTGGCAATATTAAACTGGCCGATGTAGTACTGCAAAATGGTTTCCTAAACCTTACCAGCATTAAGGGCGTAAAAAACTTCGATTTCCTTTTTAGGAAGAAAAAAGACACCACCAGCACCGGCAACAAGGTAGACCTGTCCGAACTATCCAACAACCTCATAAACGAGGTGCTTTATAAAATACCGGATAACTTATCATTACATAACTTCCGCATGGGTTTTGTAGATGATAGCACCAAAGTAAAAATGCTGGCGCAAACAGCTATTATTAAAGATGGTAAACTGGCATCAACCATTAATGTAAATGACGGTGCCGCAACCTGGCATATTGATGGCAAAATGGTACCCTCTGACAAAGACATTGATGTGCATTTATATGCCGAGGGCAAAAAGGTAGAGCTTCCCTTCATTGAAAAAAAATTTAAGCTGAAGCTAAACTTTGATACCATTAGCACTAAGTTAAGCAATGTGAAAAACCACAGTGGCGAAACTAAAATATACAGTTCATGGAGTGTACGCAACCTGTTGCTTAATCACCCGGGGCTATCCGTAAGCGATATTGTTGTGCCGTATGGCTCTATTGACGCCAACATTTTTGTTGGCAGTAATTATGTTTCGTTAGATAGCTCATCGGTTATCCATCTAAAAAAGTTAATCGCTAACCCATATTTAAAATACACCTTAAACCCTGTAAAAATATACGAGGCAAAAATTAACACCGGGTGGGTAAACGCGCAGGATGTTTTTGATTCGTTCCCTACCGGGATGTTCGAATCATTAGAGGGTATTAAGGTTACAGGCAAGCTTAATTACAGCCTAAAAATGTTCCTGAACCGTGCGCATCTTGATGACATGGTGTTTGATTCGCGCCTGCAAAAGGATAACGATTTTAAAATACTTAAATATGGCCGCGCTGACCTGGGTAAACTTAATAACACCTTTGTTTATACCCCATATGAAAAAGGCAAACCAATGCCCCCGCATACCATAGGCCCCGGCGCACCAAACTTTACGCCTTTAGAACAAATTTCGCCCAACCTGCGCAACGCGGTGATGACGGCTGAAGACCCGTCTTTTTACACCAACCGTGGTTTTGTTGATGAGTCGATCCGTAAATCTATCATAACAGATATTAAGGAGAAAAGATTTAAAAGGGGGGGCAGTACCATTTCTATGCAGCTTATTAAAAATGCTTTTCTTAACCGCAATAAAACATTATCGCGCAAGATAGAGGAGATCCTGATCGTATGGCTGATAGAGAACAACCGCATCATGAGCAAGAACCGCATGCTGGAGGTTTACTTTAACATTATTGAATGGGGCCGCGGCATTTATGGTATTGGCGAAGCCTCGAGATATTATTTTGGCAAATCGCCCTCTGAGCTGACCATTGGCGAAAGTATTTACCTGGCCAGTATTGTGCCTAATCCCAAAGCCGGTTTGTACGCGTTTCAACCCGATGGCAGCCTTAGGCAGGGGCTTCATGGGTACTTTAACCTTATAGGGCGGTTAATGGCTAAAAAGGGCTTAACAGAACCAGATTCTAATGCTTATGGTTTTTATAGTGTGCGCCTGCGCGAAGGTTTACGCAAAACAATAGCACCAATTGATACGGCGGTTGCCGATAGCCTGATGCATCAGACCGAAGATGATGGCGGCGGCGGTGTCGGGGTTGCCGCGCCGGTTTTTGAAGAACCTAAAAAGCCTAACTTCTTTCAGCGCTTATTTGGTAAAAAAGATACCACTGAAGCCAAAATGGAAAAGAAGATAGAAGAAACTAACGACGCTATAAAGGCACGCCTTAAACAGGAAATAGAAAAGGTGAAAGCCGAGTACAAACTTAAGGTTGATAATGTAGATACCGCGGGCCGTACCAAAAAAGAAATTAAGGCCGAAAAGAACCGCCTGAAAGATGAGGGCAAAGAAAAGGTAAAAGAACTGAAGGACCGGATGCCTTAACCATGCAGGAAGAATTCAACACACCCTTACCTGCAGGGTTTAAGGTACCAGATAGTGCAGAAAGTATAAAGCACACCGTTGAAACCCTTTTTACCCGGGGGACGGAAGCATACGCCATGTTAATTAAGGCCTTAACAGAAGAGAATAAGGATAAGTACGGCTCATCTGAATTTGAAGATTTGACGTTTGAAATAAAGCGCTTTGATGCTGCCACACTTAAAGGACGCATGCGTATCAATTATAAACTACAGCTTACCTTCAGCTGTTCTGCCATAGTCAACAACTTAAATAACCAGCACTCTTACTGGAACTTTGAGCTTAATCCATCTTTTAACGCGGCATATTTTACAGGAGAAGATTATGGCGACCTCCGTTCTACCGCCGACGAATTCTAATCTGCTTGATTATTTACTTCTGAATGACTAAATTAAATGTTTAAACATCTACTTTTGTGGCACACAATTAAACAGAAGAAACATGTCACTCGTAGATAAATTAAAATGGCGCTATGCCACCAAAAAATTCGACAGCACAAAGAAGATAGCTGCCGATAAATTGCAGGCTATTTTAGATGCCGTTCAGTTAGCTCCCTCATCGATAGGATTGCAACATTACCGTGTATTGGTGATTGAGGATGCCGATACCCGCGAAAAACTAAAGGCTGTAGGTTATGGCCAGTCACAAATAACAGATGCATCACAACTTATTGTTTTTGCAGCCGAAACCAACATTAACGAAGAGTTCGGTAAAAAATATATAGATAACGTTGCCGCCACCCGCAACATCCCTCGCGAAGCATTGGCTGGGTTTGAGGGCATGGTATTGGGTGCCATTAACGGCCGAACACCCGAACAGCTTTTAATTTGGGCGCAAAAACAAGCTTACATTGGCCTTGGTGTTTTAGTAACAGCAGCAGCAGAACAGGATGTGGACATTTGCCCCATGGAAGGCTTTGACCCTGCCGGTTTTGATGAAGTATTGGGGTTGAAAGAAAAAGGCCTGACAGCAACCGTTATTGCAACCATTGGTTACAGGGCCGCAGATGATGCAACTGCCAACGCGGCAAAAGTTCGCCGCCCTGCCAGCGAATTCTTCATACACATTTAACGCCTCTGCTGTAGTTATAATAGCTACATTTACCGAAAGCACGATAATCCTTTTTTATCGTGCTTTTTAATTTTACACCCCACGCAATTAAATTTTCTATAAAATTAAACCTATAATTAACAACGGCACGTCCTTTGCATATGCCTTAATATTATGTGCAAAAAGATATTAATAGTAGACGATAACGAACTGATAGTAGAAGTGATGAGCTACATACTTATCAACAGCGGCTATGAGGTTTCTTCGTTAGCAAACGGCGAACATGTTATTGAGGAGGTGCAGAACACCCGTCCCGATCTGTTGATATTAGATGCCAATATGCCCGGCATGGACGGACGCGATATTTGCAAGATCTTAAAATTAAATAAGGAGACCATGCGCACGCCGGTAATTATTTGCTCTGCAGAAGATGATATTGATGCTACCCTGGCCCAGGATGGCGCGCCTGATGATATTTTGCATAAACCCTTTGATATGACCGCGCTTATTAATAAAGTTGAAGTGCAATTAGCTGCATAACAGTTACGATCTCAACTAAAAAGCCGGACCTTATCAAGCCCGGCTTTTTTGTACTTCTTAACCGGCAACTAAAATGTAGCCTTCATGGTAATATACTTGTTTATATCGTTAGATTTAAAGCCTTTCTCGCGCATTTGCGTAATATATTCGGGTGTTATGCCCATCGCTTTAAGTGCGGTTGCATCATCTAAAGAAACATCGTTAAAGCCAATGTTTTTAAAGCTTTTAATATAATCGGCTGTTACCCCAAGCGCCTTTAAACCCGCGGCTTTACCGGGATTAATATTTTTAAACCCCGCATTTTTAAAGCTGTTAAGATATTCGGGCCTTATGCCCAGGGCTTTCATAGACATCAAATCGTCATGCGATACATTGCTGTAACCAGCCGCTTTAAAGCTCTCCGCAAACTGTGGGGTAACGCCCGCTGCTTTCATACCTATAAGGTCGCTGCTGCTTAGGTTAGTGTAGGCGGCCTTTTTAAATTGGTTCACAAAATCAGCATCAACATTTAAGGCTTTATAGGCTATCATATCATCGGCATTATCTTCGTCATCATTGTTAACTGCCGCCGTTTCCCGGGCCGGCTTAGATGCCTTTGCAGTTTTAAATTTGCGAATGTATTCGCCATTTATGCCTTGTGCTTTAAAACTAACCAGCTTTTCAAAAGATACTTTAGGATACCCCGCCTTCCGGATCTCGCTGATGTATGGGCCGCTGATGCCCATTGCTTTGCCGGTTATCAGGTCCTGTGCACTAATATCAGGGAAGCCATTTTGTTTTAATGATACAATATATGGCTCATCCACACCTAAAGCCGCTGTAGCGATCAGGTCGCTTTTTGATAGGTTTTTGTACCCCTGGCGGTGCATCATGGTTACATAGCTCTTTTTAATATTAACAATAAAAAAAGCCAGCTCATCACCTTTTTCAATACCGCTTATCCCTTCACCTTCCAGATATTTAATAAACTCCCGGTTGGGTACAAACTTATAACGGCCGCTACCCTTGTATCCATTAAATTTACCGGTAAAGTTCATGGTGCCGGCCTCTCGTACCAACTTAAAGTCGCCTTCAGATTTGGTTGGCAGTGGCGAGAACTCAGACAACAAAAAATTGCTGTTGCTCATGTGGTTGCGGTTACCGTTGCTGTCGAATTGTATGTCGATTTTCTCATCTTTTATAGTCGCTGTCCAGGTGCCTTCATCATCCATATTAGTATCGTTCAGCCTGTTAACCGTTGTTTGTAACACCGGCTGGCGGCTTGCCATAGGTTTGTTAAAAGCACACATTAAGAATGCCATCAGCGGCAGCAGGAAAAAGTACTTCCAGGTAGTGTGGATGTTTGATCGTTTCGCGTTCATCATAACAATTCGTTTTTTAAGGAGTGATTGATTATAGTTGGTTGTTATCCGAAGCGACAGGTTAGGTACCGATACCTTTAGCAAACTCATCTGGTACATTTCTCTCTCTACTTCATTATTATTTAATACATCGCTGTCGGTTAAAAATTCCAGGTTGTTTTCCACCTCTTTGCGGTAAAGCCAGGCAAACGGATTAAACCACTGAAAAACGATCATCAGTTCAGACAATAGCAGGTCGGCACTATGGCCTTGCTTAACGTGAATCTTTTCGTGCAGTAAGATCTGGCTGTAGGTTTCCCAATCGTATTTTGCCGGGTTTATAAAAATGTAATTGCCGAATGAGCATGGGGCTTTATCGGTATCTATCTCCACTATCCTATACTGCCCATCTTGAATGGAAGGGCTTTTATACGCCTGGCGTACCAGCACAAACACCTGCAGTAAAAAGTTAAAGCCAAAGGCAGCAACACCACACCAGTAAAGCCATAAAGCCCATTTTAAAAGCTGAGGCGTGTATAACGCCGCGCTTTCGGTAAACGACTTTGCTGTAGACGGTTGTGTTATTACACCAGTCTTGGTAGTTGGCAGATCGGTAGATCGTACAGGGTTTTTTGTTACAGAATTGGCATTTACTTGTATTGGGGCGCTAACTATTGGTTCGGGCGCCTTCCTTAAAGCCCATTGCTGTGGAACGTGCAATGTTGGCAATACAAAGGTTAAAGCCAGGCAAGCGAGCAACACCCATCTGTTAAGGTGATGAAACGTTTCATTTTGTAACAGCAATTTGTAAAACAAAAAGCAAACGCTTATGAGCAATGCAACATGCAAAATGTAGGGTATCATTTCTTGTTAGATTTAATGAGGTTCAAAATATCTTCCAGTTCCTTTTCGCTAATTTTTTGTTCTTTGGCAAAAAAGGCCAGCATACTTGGATAGGAGTCGTCGAAATACTGGCTCACAATATCCTTCATGGCGTGTTTCTGATAGTCCTCGCGGGTTACTTTAGGGTAATAGTGGTAAATATTCCCAATGGTGTCATGGTCTAAAAAGCCCTTCTCCTCCAATATTTTCACCATGGTAGCAACCGAATTGTAATGCGGTTTAGGGTCGGGCATTTCGGGGATCACCTCTTTAATAAAAGCCTTACCCAGTTTCCAAAATACCTGCATTATTTGTTCTTCGCGCTTTGCCAGCTTTTGCATAAAAATTTAAATTTTAAACAAGTTTAATACTAATGCATTAGTATTGCAACTAATCCATTAGTATTTCTTTAGATACAATCATAAACTATTGATTGTTAGTTAATTAATTTTTACGCTATAAAGCACTGGCATAAATAGGAACAATACCTCCAATTTGCAATGCTGTACTGCCTAATTCACTGTGGATGGAAAGCGGGTATTAAAGAATGGGTACGTATAGTAATTATTTTATACAAAGTGGTGGCGGTGTTTTGACACCATTTCGATTTTAAAATGCTGATATACAGCCGATAACAAAAAACACCCTGAATGTGTGATCGTGAACGTGAACATTTATGGATTAAATCGCGCTACTTGCCCGGGTAGCTTATGCTAACCAAAGTATATACGCCATTTAGTTAGGATTATTTAAATATGCTTTGCGCCTTTTTAATGGTTTTTTCGAGGTCAATGCCTTCGCCAAGAACACCATTGAAAAGGTCCCCTTCTTTTTTAAGCCGTGCAACAGAATTATGAATGGTAAAATGTTTCATGGTAAGGCCGGGTTTTACCTCGTCCCAGTGCAGCGGCATGGAAACGGTTGCGCCCGGTTTTGGGCGAAGGGAATACGGCCCGGCAATAGTAGCGCCCGGTCGGTTTTGCAAAAAATCGAGATACATTTTACCCCCCCGGTTTTTGATCATCCTTTCCAGCGAGGTATACTCCGGGATCTGGTCGTGAACAATGTTTACAATTAACCGCGCAAACATCTGCGACTGGTCATAATCATACTTAGCGCCCAAAGGGATGTAAATGTGCATCCCTGTAGAGCCCGATGTTTTGCAATAGCTTGGAACATCCAGTGCATCCAATACTTTTTTTACCTCCTGCGCAGCTTCTATCACCTGGTCGAAGGTGTTTTTATCTGGGTCGAGGTCAATAATGCAATAATCAGGGTTGTCAGGTGACTGAATGCGGCTAAACCAGGGGTTCATTTCAATGCAGCCCAATGATGCCATCCAAAGCAGGGTAGCTTCATCATGCCCAACAAGGTAATCTTTATCCTCGCCATCACTTGTAGTATACGGGAATGTCCTCACCCAATCAGGCGATTTACCGCGTACGTCTTTCTGGTAAAAGCTTGGCCCGTGTATCCCGTTAGGAAAACGGTTTAACGATTGCGGCCGGTCTTTAAGATATGGTAAGATGTACTCCGCAACCTGGTAATAGTAATTAAACATATCCCGCTTGGTGATACCATCTTCCGGCCAGTAAACTTTGCTGAGGTGGGTAAACTTAAGGTCGTGCCCGCAGATCTTTTTAACCTGCGTTTCTTCCTTGGGGTTTAATAGGGTACGTTTAACAGATTCTTTAGGCGCTGCCACCAGTTTGTGTTTTGGCTCTTTTTTAGGTTCTGTTTGTTGCTGCGCATCCTCAACTATATCGGTTGTATCCGCCTCTGTTTCACGCACAACATCCCGGGCTTTTTTATCTACCCTCATACCCTCAAAAGAAGGGTGGCGGAATACGCCGTCGCTCGTTACTTCGGCAAAGCTAACTTCGCAAACCAACTCCGGCTTTAACCAGGTAGCCTTTGCCTTGGGCGGATTTGGCCTAAAGCGCGATGGTTTGTTTACATCGGGTTCGCTGGTAAACGGCACTTTGTCTACAATCAATGGCTTAAACATGGCCATCATTTCTTTTTGCAGCTTATCAGAAAAGCCGGTACCTACCTTGCCAACGTACTGGAATTTGCCCCCTTCATAAACGCCCAATAAAAGTGAACTAAATTGCTTGGCCGTACCTTCGTTTTTGGTAAAGCCGCCAATTACAACTTCCTGGCGCTTGTTTATTTTTACTTTAAGCCAATCTTTAGAGCGGTTATCGGCAACGTAAGTGCTGTTGCTGCGTTTGGCCATTATACCTTCCAGCCCGGCCTTTTCAGCGGCTTCAAAAAACTCAATGCCGTTAACTTTAAAGGTCTGGCTTATTCTTATCCGGTCATCATCTGTTGGGATAACCTCTTTTAATACGGCCTGGCGTTCAATAAGGGGCAGGTCCATCAGGTTCTTACCATCATACCATAAAATATCAAATATATACAGCATCAATTCGCCGTCAGCCTCGCTGCGCCAGTTTTGCAGGGCGCCGAAATTGGATACCCCATCCTCATTCATTACCACTATCTCACCATCAATCACAGCGTTTATGTCCCAGGTTTCCAGCTGCTTTTTTAGTGGGTAATATTTCTCATTAAAATCTTTGTTATTGCGCGATAGCAGCTGAACCTCTCCCTTATTAATGAAACCAAGGGTGCGGTACCCATCCCACTTTACCTCGTACTCCCAGTCAGGGTCATCAAATGGCTCGTTAACAAGGGTTGCGAGCATAGGTTTAATGCCCGTTGGCATCTTTCCTTTCGGCGCTTTTTTTAATATAGCTTTTGCATCCGGCTTTTTATCTTCCGGTGTTATTCCGGCTTTATCAGCCAGATCTTCTACCGGGTCATGCAGTTTTTTTTTTGATGCGGTTTTCTTTTTGGGCTTCTCCTCCTCTACATCCTGCTCACCTCCATCCTTCCAAACTTTCTCGCTGGTTTTTTCCATCTTCTCAATAGTCTTGCCGGATAGCACCGATTTATCTTTTTTAGTGATATCGGCCGCAGATGCAAACTCATCCTTGTGCTTAATAAGCAGCCACCCGTTCTCGCCCATACCCTGGGTTTTTACCAGCGCATACTCCCCTTCCAGCTTTTCGCCATGAAGTTTAATTTTTAACGAGCCTGCTTTAAGCTGCTTAAGCAGGTGTTTTTCCTGGGCTTTTTTTCCGCCCTTAATTTCTTCTATTGGTTCATAGGTGCCTTCGTCCCATACAATAACGGTACCGCCCCCATATTCGCCCTGGGGTATAATGCCTTCAAAATTGCGGTAGTCGAACGGGTGGTCTTCTACCATCATAGCCAACCTTTTGTTCTTAGGGTCTGTTGAAGGGCCTTTAGGCACCGCCCAGCTTTTGAGTACGCCTTCCATTTCAAGCCTAAAATCGTAGTGCAGGCGCGATGCATCGTGTTTTTGTATCACAAACATCAATTTGTCCTTATCCTTACTTCTACCGGCTTTAGGTTCAGAGGTTTTTGTAAAATCCCTCTTTTCAACGTATTTCTCCAGGCTCATGGCGGTACAATTTATTTGTTCAAATATTCCTGTACATCTTTAACGGAGGTACCAACCGCCTGTACGGCTTCTTTCAAGCGATTGCGGCTTACATTAAACTTTTCGCTCCAGTATTGTAACTCGTAATCTTCGTTTACGTTGATCCTGTCCCTATCGGGGCTGCCTACATTTTGTTTGCTATCCATAACGTTTATATTTAGTTAGTAGATAAACAGGTGTTTACAACAAATGGTTTTGAAAAGAAATTAATTACTAATTAATCTAACTGCCGGACTCGGGATCGAGAACAGAAAGAAAATTGCCCGCAGGGTCTTTAAACCAGGCAATTGTAGGGCCGCCGTTCCCTTTAGATATTCCCTTTTCATCCGTCTTGAGATATTCGCTATCGTATATCTCGAATTTTACACCGCGTGATGTCAGCTGCTTAACCGTACCCTCAACGTCTTTCACCGGAAAGTTTAAGATAGTGTAAGTTGCAGGTGTATGATCTGGCTTATTGTACACCAGGATGTTGTTAGCATTCCCGTTAATATGAATGGTGAGCATTCCACCCATCTCGTCGGTCTTATCTACCTGCAAGCCTAATATTCCGCTGTAAAACTGATAGGCAGCATCGATATCATTTACCGAAAACCCACTAAACGCTTTTGAATCTTTTAACATGACTTTGTTTTATTGATTATTGGATCTTTACAAAGATGCGGCCAATAAATTAACAAAGGAAGGCAAAACGCGACGAATTGAAGGCGGTTTAAGACGTTTTATAAATGATTAACTAAATATTTTCCAGGTATTTATAGCCACTTCCGGTATTTACTAACACCACCGTTTCCCCCGCGTTGATCCAGCCGGAGGATTTTAGCTTTTTATAGGCCTGCCATAACGCGGCCCCTTCGGGCGCTATCAGCATACCCTCGTGGCTGGCAATTTCTTTAATACCGGCATTCATTTCCATGTCACTAACGGTTATGGCGGTGCCTTTGCTATCTCTAAGCACTTTTAGTATCAGCTTATCGGCAAATGATTTTGGTACACGCAGCCCATTAGCAATAGTAAAACCGCCATCCACAAATTCGGCACTACTATGCCCGCTGTTAAACGCGGTTACAATTCCATCGCAACTTTCAGATTGTACGGCAACCATGCGCGGGCGTTTGCTGCCAATCCACCCTAACTGCTCTAATTCATCAAATGCTTTCCAAATACCAATAAGCCCTGTTCCGCCTCCTGTTGGGTAAAATATCACATCGGGCAGATCCCAATTAAACTGTTCGGCAATTTCAAAGCCCATTGTTTTTTTTCCTTCCAGCCTGTACGGTTCTTTTAACGTGGAGATCTGGAACCAGCCGTGTTCTTCAGCGCCTTCGGCAACCAGTTTGCCGCAGTCTGCAATATTGCCATCCACTTCAACCAATTCGGCGCCGTACAACCGGCATTCATCTTTAAATACCTGCGGTGTTAACCGGGGCATGTAAACAATAGCTTTTACTGCGCCCCGTGCAGCATAGGCCGCCAATGCACCGCCCGCATTACCCGCGGTTGGTGTAGCAATGCTGGTAATACCCAATTCTTTTGCCTTTGATACGGCCATTCCTATGCCCCTTGCTTTAAAAGAGCCGGTTGGGTTACCCGCTTCGTTTTTCCAAAACACCTTGTTGCCACCGGTATCCTTGACAAGGTTTTTTATAGGAATAATGGGTGTAAAGCCCTCTCCCATAGTTACAATACTTTCGGCGTTTATAACGGGCAGCAACTCGCGGTAGCGCCACATACTTGCCGGGCGATCTTTAAGGATGGTCTTATCAAGTGGCCTGCTCAGATCATATTGCGCAAAAAGCGTGCTGTTGCATCCATCGGTAATACAAAATGTATTCGGTTTTGAGGCATCATACTGCGCGCCGCAAGCCGGGCATTCTAAATTTATGATTCTGGATTGTCCTGTTATGGTTGTACTGATAGCCATCATTTTATTATAGGCCGGCAAGGTATTAACAAGCCTATGCATCCGCAAATTTTTAGCGACAATGTTACTTCAGTTTGGCCTCAAACAGCTACATTTAAAAACTTTATTACGCCTAATTGGTTTACCGTTAGATAATTAATTTTTTCACTAATTTAATATTTATGAAACTCCGAATATTGATACCCTCGCTATTTATGATGGCGGTTGTAGCCTCAAGTTGTGTGAGCAACAAAAAGTACAAGGAATTGCAAGCCAGCTATGATAAGCTTGACAGCAATACCCGCGAAATGAAAGGCCGGTACCTGCTTACCGAAAGGAACCTTGGCCTGACAACCGAACGCGTTAAAAGCCTTGATGAACAGTTAGCGTCCGAGCGTGCTAATAACAAGCAATTGCAATCGGCCCTTGACAAGTGTTTGACATCAAGCGGACAGGGGAACCTTAACATTTCTAAATTGGTTGATGAGATAAACGCGTCTAATAAATACATACAACAACTGGTTAATGCCAAAAACAAAAGCGACTCGCTTAACCTGGTATTAACTACTAACCTCACCCGATCATTAAGCGGAACAGAGACTCAGGACGTAGATGTAAAAGTGCTGAAAGGCGTTGTTTACATCTCGCTTTCGGACAATATGCTTTACAAATCGGGTAGTTATGACCTTACTGATAAAGCCGGCACTACGCTAAGTAAAATTGCTAAAATCATTAAAGATTATTCAAATTACGATGTGCTGATAGAAGGCAATACCGATAATGTGCCTATTACCATGAAAAATATTCGTAACAACTGGGATCTGAGTGCCTTAAGGGCATCATCTGTTGTGCAGGCCCTGCAAACCACTTACCAGGTAGACCCTAAGCGCTTAACAGCAGGTGGCCGTGGCGAGTACAACCCAATTGCAGATAACAGCACTGCGGCCGGCAAAGCCCAAAACAGGCGAACACAAATTATTATCACCCCTAAACTGGATCAGTTCATGGACCTGATAGGTAAAGCGCCGGAAACAGCCCCGGCAAAACAATAAGCCGAAGATGTTTTAAATAGAAAGGTCCGCTCAAAAGAGCGGGCCTTTCTATTTTATTGTAATAGTAATTTCATTTATATAATCGAAAGAAGATAAAGCTACCTGTATGGCCTAATTTTCTAATCCGCGATAATTCTGATTACCAGCACCAATAAAACAGCCTCCATTACATCGTAAATATAAACCAGGCTAACCTAACATTAGCCTTTTCAAAACCCATAAAAAAGCCCTCTAAATACTAATTTAGAAGGCTTTTAACTGAGTGTGGTGTCGCTTTTGTCGGGATGGCAGGATTTGAACCTACGACCTCCAGCACCCCATGCTGGCGCGATACCGGGCTACGCTACATCCCGAAAATACTGGCAACAAATATAATAATGTGAACATATTTTCGCAATCGGGTTTACAAAACTTACCCACTTTCGGGTATTGTACCAATAATGTCATAAATATACTTTTGAATATCAAACACTTAAACTAAACACAATCTTATGCGATTAAAACTACTATTGCTTACAGTACTGTTAGCAGCAACAACAACATTTGTGGCATGCGAAAAGGAAGATGACGAAGACGACCTGATAGAAGAGTTGGATGCGGTATGTTCTAAAGATTACAAACACATAAGTGATGCCCAGCTTGATGCATTTTGTGGTGCAGCCTACGCCTACCGATGCCTTGACGGCAAATCTCTTTCTAACAACCAGGTACAGGCCGTTTGCGCCCAGTATAATGATTTGAAAGAGCCGGGCGTTGCTGCCTGTGGTTATTGTAATTAGTCACTTACAGCCAGGCGCATGCGCCTGGCTTTTTTATTGCTATTTTGAAAATAAATAAACTGTCTGATGCGGTCTTAACGCATCTTATTGGTGCCATACAGCTTGTGCTGATCATTTTTTTGATTAGCTATGTTCTTAATTTAAACAAGAGGCTTAAAACCATTGATAAGAAACTTGCAGGCGTAGATCTCCCGGTCAAAAAAACACCCGAAAGGGTTTCTGTTAAGGCAGATAGCTTATCGCCGGCGGTTGGGTCCGAAAAAGCTACGGTTACCATGACCATTTTCTCGGATTTTGAATGTGGTTTTTGCAAGGTTTTTGCCACTACAATCTTTCCTCAATTAAAAAAGCGTTACGTAGATAAAGGATTGGTTAAAGTTAACTTCAGGCACTTACCGCTCGAGTTTCACAAAAACGCTTTAATGGCAGCCGAAGCTTCGGCATGTGCACAGGAGCAGGGCCAATTTTGGGATCTGCACGATTATCTGTTTAATAATCAAAGCAAATTAGACAGTAGTTTAATTTTCACCTGGGCAAGCAAGAAACGTTTAAATCTGGCGCAATTTAACGGGTGCATCATTAATCACACTTACAAAAGCAGGGTTGAAAAGGATATGCAAGAGGCAACTATGGCCGGGCTCAAGGGAACACCTGCTATAATTATTAACGATAACCTTATCATGGGCGCGCGTAGCTATGAGCATTTTGCAGAAATGATAGAACAAGAGCTATCAAAAACATGTGCCGATTGCGCCCTTTAGATCAGGTCGAATGCCCGGGCGTATTGCATCAGTTCGTAAGTGCCGGCATTCAGTTTCTTTTTAATATTCTTTCGGTGTGTTTCGGCGGTGGTAACAGATATAAATAGCTCATTGGCAATTTCGGCGGCGCTTTTACCAAGGGCAACGCGGGCAAGCACCTCCTTCTCCCGCCGGGTTAACTGCGAATATTGTTTAAAGTTCTTTCGCAAAAAGTTATTTTCTGCAAGCAGCCTATCAGCTTTTGCATTCATGTGGTGCATTGCATCCAGCGGTACGGCTATGGTAATTGTCATGCTGGGCTTTCCGGCATCATCCCTCATAAATATCTTGGTGCTTGCCATGTGCCAGGTCCAATCATTGTTGCCCGGAAACCTTACCTGCTGAAAGTAAGTTACTATCTCCTCGTTATTATTATTCTCCAGCATTCCCAGTATTTTGGGTACGTAATCCTGCGCATCTTCCTGGTTAAAGTACCTCCTGTAATACTCTTCGGCAGTAATTGAGGTAATATCTTCGATAGATGTTTGCAAGCCGTTAAGCCCGCGTTTAGACATGTATACAACCGACCAATCTTTCAGATCGTGTATAATTACAGCGCATGGCAGTAAATTAAATGTTGCGGCGTATTCTTCTATTTTGGGGATAACCTGTTTAGGCAGATTTACTTTGTTAAGCATGCCCTAAAATACATGTTTAAACAATGGAAACAACCCGTCAAATCACGGTATTTTAGGGGGTTAAACGGCTGCTTGTATATGATGCTCATCAACAGCCATTACATTGTGCTGCTGTTTGAGCTTTTCTTTACGCTGATAACGAAAATGCAGCACGCCAATAAGCAGGGCGGCTATCCCTTCTAACAAAATAGTGTTGGGAGCGCCTATCCAACGGGATACTGCACCAACAAGCAAACCGCCAATCGGCTGTAGGCCAAAAAAGGCCATTGCATAAAAGCTGATCACCCGGCCACGCATACCGGGTTCAACTGTTGTTTGTATAAGGGTGTTGCTGATGGTGATCTGCGACATCATACCAAAGCCGGCTATGGTTGCAAACACCAACGCCAGCCAATAGATGCTTTCATGCGAAAACAGCAACAGCCCTACGCCAAACACCAGGGTATTTATACTCAATATCTTTTTCAAATTACTTCCTTCCTTAAGCGACGCCAGGAATATTGCCCCGCTAAATGCCCCAAGGCCAATCACGCTATCTATAACGCCGAAAGTTGTGGCATTGCCTTTAAAAACTTCGCGCGCGTAATAAGGTATTAAGGTGCTAAAGGGCAATACCAACAGGCTTATTAACCCCAGCATTAAAATTACAAATGAGATTGATGGCGTAGCTTTAAGATAAGCGAAGCCTTCGCGAAGCTCCCCAAATACATTTTTCTTATGTTCTGTTTTAACATATTTTGGTAAGCGCATAAGTAAAAGAGAGCCTATAACTGCTATAAAGCTGCTTGCGTTAAGTGCAAAACAAAAGCCATCGCCCCAGTACTCTAATATAAACCCGGCTATTCCCGGCCCAATCAACCGCGACAAATTTACCATTGATGAATTTAGGGCCAGAGCGTTAGGCAGGTCCTTTTTGTCCTCTATCATTTCATACACCAACGATTGCCTTGCAGGAACATCGAACGCATTTATTACCCCCAAAACAACGCTGAGGGTTAATATTTCCCAAACCTCGTACTGTTTTAGCAATACCAGTACAGCCAAAATAACAGCCTGTATCATTGAAGCTATTTGGGTGCCAAGTAAAACACGGAACCTGTTATACCTGTCAGATACCACCCCGCCAAAAAGCGATAATAAAAAAGATGGAAACTGGCTGGCGAAAAGCGTAACACCCAGCATAAATGTGGAATGTGTAAGTGAATATATTACCCAGCTTACGGCTGTTTTTTGCATCCATGTACCAATAAGCGATACGGATTGACCTGCGAAATATAAACGATAATTACGGCTGCGAAATGCGTTGAAAGTAGTGATGTTCATTTGTATACTAATTCAACGACAACTTTTGGCAACTAATTGTTTCCGGCCGGTTATGTAATAATTAAATTACTGGAATGTGTAATGAACGCAAAATATAACCTACATATCAATTAATACCTTATTTTCGTTTATTGCGTATGTTGGTAGCTTATCCAAAGTATGACCTCGGCTGAAAACTATGATCTGTTGATCGGTAGGATCAACATCTTTATTCGTAAGTATCATTATAACAACCTGCTGCGCGGGCTGATATTTTTGGGCGCGGGCATATTTTCTGCTTATGTTGTAATAACACTTCTGGAGTACTTTGGTAATTTTAATACAACCTTACGCACCATCCTTTTCTACTTTTTTATCCTGCTGAATGCAGGCCTGATTATCTGGCTGGTAATGCCCCCTCTATTGGCCCGTTTAAAATTAGGAAAAACATTAACGCACGACCAGGCAGCCGAAATTATTGGGCAACATTTTAATGATGTGCACGACAAATTGCTTAACACCTTGCAGTTAAAAAAGCAAGCATTAGAAAATGCCGAACACCGCGAACTGATCGAGGCCAGCATCAATCAAAAAATTGAAACCCTTAAACCGGTTAGCTTTCCATCGGCTGTAAACATCCGCGAGAATAGTAAATATTTAAAATGGCTTATCCCCCCCGCGGCGGTCATCTGCATCATAGCATTTGCAGCGCCATCTGTTTTAACAGAAAGCACCAAAAGGCTCATTCGCCATAACGAATATTTCGCGCCCGTGGCGCCATTCCAGTTTATGCTAATGAACAAAAACTTATCTGCCGTGCAGGGTGAAGATTACAAACTCGACATTAAGCTTACAGGCGATAAACTGCCCAATGATATTTATGTAGAAACAGCTAATGCTACTTTTAAGCTCGATAAAGAAAACATCAGCCGTTTCCATTATCTTTTTACCAACCTGCAGCAAAATACCTCGTTTAAGCTTATTGGCAATGGGTTTAAGTCTGCCCCTTACGAAATAAAGGTTAACCTTAAACCCGTGTTGTTACACTTTGACGCCAGTTTAATTTACCCCGCTTATCTGCATAAAAAAAACGAAACCATTGCCAATGCCGGCGACCTTACCTTGCCGGCGGGCACTGTAGTGAGCTGGAAGTTCTATACGCAAAATGCTTCATCGCTTTTGTTTAAAATAGATGGCGAGAATAAATCTATAAAGCAGCAAACCAATAATTTGTATGAGCATCGAGAGCGTATATTAAAAAACACCACTTATAACATAAGCCCGCAAAATAACGATGTGCGTAGCAGCGATTCGGCCGGTTACCGCATTAACGTGATTGCAGACGAGTCCCCCGCTATTGAAGTTCAGGAAAAGCCCGATTCTATTAGTATGAAAGCTTTTTACTTTAACGGCCGCATACAGGATGATCATGGGTTTTCATCCCTGACGTTTCATTACAAAATTGGTGAGAAGGGCAAGGAGCGATCCATAAGTAAACCCGTTAAGGCCGACCTTTCTGCTACACAATCAGCTTTTTTTTATTTATGGGATTTGAAAGAATTAGGCATACGCCCGGGCGATAATATTGTTTACTACTTTGAAGTGGCCGATAACGACGGTGTACTGGGGCCTAAAAAAGCACGCACTCCTGAAAAAACCTTAAATGTGCCCGATGCCGCCCAACTGGCCGAAGAATTGAACAAAGGCACCAACGCGGTAAAAGAAAAAATGCAGTCGGCAGTTAAGCTGGCCGCACAGATAGAAAGAAGCGCGCAAAAGCTCAACCAATCTCTACTGGATAAAAACGCTCTCTCGTTTGACGAAAAAAAACAGGTGGAGGAACTGCTTCAAAAACGCAAGGACCTGGACGAATTGGTAAAAGATATACAGGCCGATAACAAAAAGAACCTTTACAACCGGCAGGAAAACCAGCAGCAAACTCATGAGTTGATGGACATGCAAAAACAGATAGAAAACCTGTTTAACAATGTGCTAGACGACAAAACCAAACAGATGCTGGAGAGATTGCAACAGATGTTGCAGGAAAGCCAGAAGGATAGCACCCGCGATGAACTCTCTAAAATGCAGATGGATAACAAAGCTTTAAAAAAAGAGCTGGACCGGATACTGGAATTATACAAGAAGCTGGATTTTGAGCAAAAACTCAATCAAAACATAAACCAGTTAAACCAACTGGCGCAAGACCAGCAAAAACTGGCCGAGCAGACACAAAAAGCGGGCAATAACGATAATGACCTTCAGCAGCAACAAAAGTTGAACGAACAGTTTGATAACGTAAAAAAACAACTGGACGACCTTCAAAAAGAAAATGAAAAGAACGGCGGCAAACAGGATTTTAAAAACCCGGAGGCCGAAAAGAAGTCGATTGATGAGCAGATGAACAAAAGTTTGGACGCTCTTAAAAGAAATAGCCGTCCGCAGGCTTCAAATTCGCAACAGCAGGCTGCTAAAGAAATAAAGCAGCTTGCTAATAAGCTGCAAAATGATGAAGCCGAAGGCCAGGAGAGTGATAACGCTATAGATGCCCGCCAACTGCGCGAATTATTAAAATCTTTGGTGAACAGTTCATTCACCCAGGAAAAAATAATGCAGCAATTACGCAACACCAGCCCTACCGACCCGGCATATATTATGTTAGCTCAAAAACAAAAAGATGTTAAGGATAATTTAAAAACCGCAGAGGATAGTTTATATTCGCTTAGCCGCAGGATACCGCAAATTCAATCAACTGTTAATAAAGAAATTGCCGGTATTAATAAACAAATTGACCAGTCTTTAGATAATTTAGGCGAGAGAAAAACGGCCGAGGCTATGCGCAACCAGCAGTTTGCCATGACCAGTATGAACAATTTGGCACTGATGTTGAGTGAAGCGCTTGACCAATTGCAAAAACAGCAAAGCAAAAGTGGCAAAGGCAAGGGTAGACAGCCCTCGTTATCGCAATTGAGTAAAATGCAGCAGCAGCTAAACCAAAATATGCAAAAAGCGCGCGAGCAAATGCAAAATATGGGAAACCCGCAGCAGGGAGCAGGCAAAACCGGGCAGCAGAGCATGAGCGAGCAGTTTGCCAAAATGGCGCGCGAACAGCAAATGATACGACAGGCGCTGCAACAAATAAATAAAGAAAACAATAAAGACGGTACTAACGGTTTGGGAAATTTGGATAAAATTTCAAAAGAAATGGAACAAACTGAGAACGATCTCGTAAACAAGAAAATTACAAACGAAGCGTTAAAGAGGCAAGAGCAAATAAAAACACGTTTGCTGGAAGCCGAAAAAGCGGAGCAAGAGAGAGAACAGGACCAAAAAAGGGAGAGCCGGGCGGCAAGTAATATGCCGCCGGGGTATATTAAAGCTTTGCAGGACTATGAGCAGGTTAAGACAAAGCAAACGGAACAAATAAAAACAGTGCCGGCTGCGCTTAATTTGTATTACAGGCAAAAAATTAAAAAATACTTTGATCAACTTAATGGAAAATGATATGGCACAGGCAAATGTTCAAACGGAACATTACACATTGCAACTTCCGTCGAAACACGAAAGCATAACACAGCTGGAGGCCTTAATAGAGGAAGTAGCGGATAAACATAACGTAACCGAAGATGTGTTTGCCAACATGATGACATGCCTTAACGAGGCGGTTATTAATGCTATCATACACGGTAATAAATTAAACCCCGATAAAACTGTTTTTGTAAACGTTGAGGTTGATCATAAACGGATTATTTGGACCGTGGCAGATGAAGGCACCGGGTTCGACTATAATAACCTTGCCGACCCAACTGCTCCCGACCGCCTCGAAGAACTTACCGGCCGCGGCGTTTTCATTTTAAAACACCTGGCCGATCAATGCATATTTAACGCGAGCGGTAACGAGGTTGAATTACATTTTAAAATATAAATGCCCGCTATTACTTTCCACGAGGAAGACATCAGCTATAAGCTAAAGAACAAAACGGCCGTTCGTAAATGGATAACAGACACTATAACAGCCGAAGGTTATAAACTGAGCGAGCTTACCTATATTTTTTGTACCGACGAGTACCTGCTTAAGATAAACCAGGAATATCTTGATCATGACACCTATACAGATATTATCACTTTTGATAATTCGGAAGAAGAGGGAGTGATTGCAGGTGATATTTTTATTTCTATTGAGCGTATCCGCGAAAATGCCGCCAAATTTGGTGTTACAACCGAGCATGAACTGCACCGCGTTATTATACATGGCACCCTACACTTATTAGGCTATTTAGATAAATCGGCGACTGATAAGAAAAAAATGACGCAGAAAGAAGATTTGTATTTGGATAAAAGAGGTTTTTAATACCTAATTTTACATTTGTAAATCAACCTCTTTCGTAAATCATTCATCTAATACTTTAACATGAAATTACTAACGTTAATATGCGCCATGATGTTTATTACATCGGCCCCGTCAACAGTTTATACTTTTAAACTAAAAACCATTGATGGCAAGGCATTCTCACTGGCTAAATACAAAGGCAAAAAACTACTTATTGTTAACACCGCATCTAAATGTGGTTTTACCCCGCAATATGCAGAGCTGCAAAAACTTGCCGACCAGTATAAAGATAAGCTTGTTGTTGTTGGTTTCCCCGCTAATAATTTTGGTGGCCAGGAACCGGGTACCAATGCGGATGTTAAAGAATTTTGCCAGAAAAACTTTGGAGTTACTTTCCCGCTAAGCGCAAAGGTGAGCGTTAAAGGCGATGATATAGATCCGCTGTTTAAATACTTAACCACCGAGCCTAACCCCGATTTTACCGGTGAAATTAAATGGAACTTTGAGAAATTCCTGATAGATGAGAATGGTAAGCTAATACATCGTTACCGTTCAACTACTAAACCACTATCTGACGAGATAACAAAAGAATTGTGATAAAAAAGGGAAGCCAATGGCCCCCCTTTTTTATCACTCCTATATTTTAATTACTTGCTTTTTTAGCAGCATCTTTTGCTGCTTTTTCTTTAGCTTCCTGGGCTTTTTCTTTGGCTTCCCTTATCTTTTTAAGTGAATCTTGTTTGGCTCTTTCCTTCTTTTTAAAAAAGCCGCGTAATAAAAAGTTATGCTGCGCGGCCTTTAAATCCTCATTTAAGGTTGCTGTAGTTGCATGAACCCCTTTCATGGTGGTTTTAGCCTGCTTAACGGTACCTTCCAGTTCCCTGGCAATTTTATCGTCATTTAAAAGGCGCCCTATACTGCCTTTACCGCTGTTTACTTTTGCAACAATTTCTGACAGATCACTTGTTAGGCTTTCGGCATTATCGGCCACCTTGGTGAGTTTGGTAATGATTTTATCTACATCAACCGGGTTAACCGACCCCAATTCGTTACCCTCCTGCACTTCGGTTTGGCTTTTAATACCACCGGGGGCAATTACTATAAGCTTATCGCCCATTAAACCATCGCTGCCAATGCTCATTTTAGAATCGGTTTTGATGAACTTTTTAACGGAATTGTTCAAAGTAAGATCAACCCTTACCGAGCTGTCTGTTACAATATTAATTGCCTCTACAACGCCTACATTTATCCCCGCAAAGCGTACATTGTTGCCAACGGTAAGCCCGCTCACATTTTTGAACATTCCATACACCTTAAAGGTAGAGCTGAACAGGCTTTTCTGATTACCAATGTAAAATATGGCCAGGAACAATATAACCAGGCCTATTACCGTAAATGTCCCGATCTTTATTTTTTGTGATGATGTGGTTTTCATGTTGTTTGGTTAAAAAATGACCTTATCAATTCCTCGTCCGAGTTTTTCAGTTCGTCAAAAGTACCCTCGGCTATATAGGTACCCTCATTCATGATCACAACACGGTCTGCTGTTATTTTAGCGCATTCCATATCGTGAGTTATAATGATGGCAGATGTTTTATTTTTTTTCTGCATACTCAATATCAGTTCGCTAATTTCGCGTGATGTTATAGGGTCTAAGCCTGTTGTAGGCTCGTCATATAACATGATCTCCGGCCTCACGATCATCGTTCTTGCAAGGCCGGCACGTTTACGCATCCCTCCCGATAAGTCCGACGGCAACTTATCTATAGCGTCTATAAGTCCTACGCCATCCAGTGCTTCTTCAACCCGCTTATCAAGTTCGGCCTGATCGGTTATTTTCAATATGCGCGTAAGCGGGAACTCCAGATTTTCCCTAACGGTCATCGAATCGTACAATGCCCCACTCTGAAAAAGGAAACCAACCTTGGTTCTCAGTTCCTTTAGTTTTTCATCATCCATTTGGGCAACATCCTCGCCAAATACCTTTACAGTCCCGCTATCGGGGGTAAGCAGGCCTACAATACATTGTATAGTTACCGATTTACCTTGCCCCGATTTACCAAGCACCACTATATTTTCCCCTCGTTTTAGTTGCAGGTTAATATCTTTCAGTACATCTTTCTCTCCAAACGATTTTGAAATATGATCAATATCTACGACAACTTCGTTGTTAGGTTTGACCATTTCGGGGGTGCTTTCTTTTATCTCTTCCATGGTTACCTGTAAAATAATAAGCTGGTTATCTGTACGGCGATAGCGTCAATCACAAAGATCCATAGCGATGCGGTCACAACAGCAGAATTAGCCGCTATGCCTACGCTTTCGGTACCTTTGTTTGAATTATATCCTTTATAACATCCCACAAAACCAATTGCAAAACCAAAAAAGATGGTTTTAATTAATGCCGGAAAAAGATCTATGAACTCCAGCGATGAAATACACTTATGAAAATATAACGCAAAGCTCACATCATCGGTAAAATTCAATGCTAAATAACCGCCAAATAAACCAATGGCATCGCCTATAATGGTTAAAAGCGGAACCATGATACTGGTTGCTATTATACGTGTTACAACAAGGTATTGTAATGGGTTAGCACCCGATACTTCCATAGCATCTATTTGCTCGGTAACCTTCATGCTACCTAATTCGGCGCCAATACCGGACGCTACCTTACCGGCGCAAATGATGGCTATTATTACAGGGCCTACCTCGCGAATAAAAGCTACGGCCAGTGTTTTAGGAAGGATGCTTTCGGCCCCCATCTCTAACATAGATGGCCTAAGCTGGAGTATAAGAACCAGCCCCATAATAAACGAGGTAATCCCAACTAAAACCATTGAGCGATAACCTATTTCATAACACTGGCGCACAAACTCCGACCACTCAAAACCGCCCTTAAAAATATTGCGCAAAAAGCTTTTGAAGAATACGCCCTGTTCTCCAATGCCTTCCAGCCATTTTTTATACCCGGTTATTGCCTGTTCTGCCATAAGTTATTTATTACTCGCCTGTTATAAACAATTTATTTGCCGAATGTTTTGGCTACCGAAATTTTATATGGGGGCAGCTTACATCATCGGTACTTCTATTATCAAAATCTGGCTTTCGCTGCTCGTTTCTATCGCGAAGCTTTCTGTATCGTAAACGCCAATGGCATCCCTTTTGTTTAAAGCCTGGCTTGCTATGGATACATCTCCCTCTAAAATAAATACATATGCACCGTTTCCGGGTGTTTTAATGGTATAATTTATCTTTTGTCCGGCGTCGAAACTTCCACGTGAAAAAGTGGTATTCTGGTTTAACCAAAGCGTGTGTCCGCTTTTTACAGGCGATATTAATGTGGTAAATTGATTTTTTATGAACTTGTCGGTAAAATTCATTTGATCGTATCTCGGATCAATATTTCTCACTTTCGGGAATACCCAAATTTGTAACGACAAAGTATCTTCAGTTTCAGATGGGTTATACTCTGAATGGAACACACCGGTACCGGCCGACATTACCTGCACATCACCGGCTTTAATAATACCTTTATTACCCATACTGTCCTGATGTTCTAAGGCACCCTCCAATACTATAGTAGTGATCTCCATATTATCGTGAGGGTGAAGGCCAAAGCCATTACCCCGGGCAATAAAGTCATCATTCAGCACTCTTAAGGCGCCGAAATTCGTCTTGTTATCATCTCGAAATGGCCCAAAACTGAAAGAAAAGTTAGCTTTTAACCAGCCTATATCATTGTATCCTCTGTCGCTTGCTGCGTGATGTATTGTTTCATTTTGTTTATACTTTACTTAGGTAATTAAATATATGTTTAAACATACAATGTTTATTCCACAATTTTATTATATGTAAATTTGCGCTTTATCCTAACATAATGACATATAAGGCAATTATAGTGGGCGCGAGCGGCCTAATTGGCAGTAATTTGTTAAACATATTACTGGAGGCTCCCGAGTATGATGAGGTTTTGATTTTGATTAGGAAAGAATTACCTGTACAGCATAAAAAGTTGGTCCAACTTGTTATCAATTTTGATGACCTTGTTAAACATTCTGCTGCTATTAAAGGGCATGCTATTTTTAGCTGCCTGGGAACTACCAACAGCCAGACGCCAGATAAAAATGAATATCGTAAGATAGACTATAATTATCCTGTACAGTTGGCACAATTAGCAAAGCAAAACGGCGTTGAACAGTTTCATGTTGTTACCGCTATTGGCGCCAACAAATATTCATCAACCTTTTATATAAAATTGAAGGGCGAACTGGAAGATAAATTGCAAAACATGGAGTTAAAAACACTTCACATATATCAACCATCTATGCTAATTGGTGACCGAAAGAGGCGAAACGTTTTAGAGGGCATGGCTACCATATTTTTTAAATTAATAGATCCGCTACTTATTGGCAGCTTAAAAAAGTACAGAAGCATTAAAGGAAGCACCGTGGCTTATGCCATGTACAAAAAATCATTAGAGCGTGCCACCGGCACGTTTATATATACATCAGACAAAATACATACTATTTAGTGAGCACTTATATCTCGGCCGAAAATTTAGGCCACTCCTTTCATGATCACTGGTTGTTTAAAAACCTTACTATTGGCATTAATCGCAGCCGCAGGGTTGCGCTTGTTGGTGTTAATGGCGCGGGTAAATCAACATTATTAAAAATTTTATCCGGTTCATTAAAGCCTACCGAAGGTAAAGTTGCGCAAGCACGAGACCTTAATGTAGGCTACCTGGAGCAAGACCCTTTTTTTAAAAATGCGGTTACCATAAGCGATTATATATTTCATGCTGATAATATTCAACAGCAGTTAATACGCCGCTACGAAGAGTTGTTGGAAAACGACCCGGATAATATGAAGGAGATGGATAAAGTGATGGAGGAGATGAGTGAGATTGATGCCTGGGAATATGAATATAAGATAAAAACTATTTTAGGAAGACTTGATATACATCACCTTAACCAGCACATTAATACGCTATCTGGAGGGCAAAAGAAACGTTTAGCTTTAGCTAAACTATTAATTGAAGACCCTGATATATATATTTTAGATGAGCCTACCAATCACCTTGATATTGATACAATTGAATGGTTGGAAAAACTGCTTACCGAAGGAAGCAAAACCATTTTAATGGTTACACATGACAGGTACTTCCTGGATAACGTTTGTAACGAAATATTGGAAATAGACCGGGGTAAGATCATTCCGTATGTAGGAAATTATGGCTATTACTTAGAGAAGAAGGCCGAACGCGAAGCCTCTGATGAAGCCACATTTCAAAAAAACTCCAACCTTTTACGGAAAGAGCTGGAGTGGATGCGCAGGCAACCCAAAGCACGGGGTACAAAATCTAAGTCGAGAGTAGATGCATTTTATGATCTTGAAGCCAAAACTAAAGATCGTGGGGGTAAAGATAATGTTGAATTAAGTGTTAAGGTTTCCCGTCAGGGCAACAAGATCATGGAGATGCATCATATAAGCAAAAGCTTTAGTGGCCACGCATACATAAAAGAGTTTAGTTATACGTTTAAAAAAGGCGACCGTATTGGCCTTGCAGGCAAGAATGGTAGTGGTAAATCAACACTACTTAATATGATAACCGGTGGCTTAATGCCAGATAGCGGTGAGATTGTTAAAGGTGAAACAACCGTGATTGGATACTTTAATCAGGCCGGCCTAAGCTTTAAGGAAGATGAACGCGTTATTGATATAGTAAAAAACGTAGCGGAGTTTATTACTATGGCCGATGGTAAACTTATTTCTGCATCTGCGTTACTTACTTTATTCCTCTTCCCCCCTGCCAAACAATATGGCATGGTATCAAAACTAAGTGGTGGAGAAAAGAAGCGCTTGCATCTGATGAGCATCTTAATTAAAAACCCAAACTTTTTAATTTTAGATGAGCCTACTAACGATCTGGACATTGATACGCTAAACGTATTAGAAGAGTTTCTTACTAATTTCCCGGGCATCCTTATCATGGTATCGCATGACAGGTATCTACTTGATAAACTTACCGACCAATTATTTATAATGGAAGGAGAAGGCAAAGTCCTTATATATAATGGTAACTATACATCGTATCGTGTAGAGCTTGAAGAAGCAAAGCAATCAAATAAAAGGCCTTCTTCTGCCCCTCCGCAAATAAAAACAGAGACGCCTAAAAAAGCTAAACTTAGCTTTAAAGAGGAAAAAGAGTTTGAGGGGTTAGAAAAGGAGATAGCTGATATTGAAACTAAGATAAAGGAAACTACAGATGCTCTGAATACTATTAATATAGAGCCAAAAGAATTAATTAAGCTCACTGATAAAATAGCGTACTTAAATAAACAATTGGATGCTAAAACAGCACGCTGGATTGAGTTAGGTGAATTAAAAGAAGCATAAAACATCATGAAAGCATCAGACATAATTGCATCTGTTGGGGTTATCATATTGCTGATAGCATTTCTGCTGAACATGTATAAAAAAATTTCGGCACAAGGAAGGATATATACCGCTATGAATTTTTTAGGTGCTGGTATATGCTGTTTCTCGTCATATTTAATAGATTTTTACCCATTCGTAGTATTAGAAGGCGTTTGGGGCGCATTTGCGCTTTACTCATTTTTGAATGTTCCACGTGGAACATCTAAGTAAATCACATAATGTTCCACGTGGAACATGGAGGATATATGTTTAAGAAATATAATGTAGTAGTTGTTGGTGCTGGGCACGCAGGCTGTGAAGCTGCGGCAGCGGCGGCCAACTTAGGATCATCTGTGTTGTTGATAACTATGAATATGGGCACAATAGCGCAAATGAGTTGTAATCCTGCAATGGGTGGCGTAGCCAAGGGTCAAATAGTGCGCGAAATTGACGCTCTCGGCGGATATTCGGGTATAATTACCGATAAAACTTCGTTGCAGTTTAGAATGCTTAACCGCTCTAAAGGCCCGGCTATGTGGAGCCCAAGGGCACAAAGTGACCGTGTTAGGTTTGCTGAAGAATGGAGAATAGCTTTAGAAAAAATACCTAATGTTGATTTTTGGCAGGACACCGTTACTTCTTTATTAATTAAAGGCAATAGCGTTGCCGGAGTAAAGACATCAATAGGTGTGGAGATTGAAGCTGACGCGGTTGTACTAACAAACGGGACTTTCCTTAATGGTGTAATACATATAGGTGAAAAGAAATTTGGTGGTGGCAGAACAGGTGAAAAAGCCGCTACGGGGTTAACTGAACAATTGGTTACCCTCGGGTTTGAATCGGGCAGAATGAAAACAGGAACGCCTCCCCGTGTTGATGGTCGGAGTCTGAATTATTCGCTGATGGAAGAACAATGGGGCGACGAAGAACGTGGCCGGTTCTCTTATGCCAATGTAGAACTAGCGAATGATCAACGCTGTTGCTGGATAACGTACACCAACAGTAAAGTACACGACACGCTTAAAGAAGGGTTTGAAAGATCGCCAATGTTTACAGGAAGGATTAAAGGATTAGGCCCAAGATATTGCCCATCTATCGAAGATAAGATCAACCGCTTTGCTGAGCGAGATCGTCACCAAATATTTGTGGAACCCGAAGGGTGGAATACATGCGAGATTTATGTAAACGGATTTTCAACCTCGTTACCGGAAGACGTGCAATATAAAGCACTGACTCAAATCGCTGGATTTGAAACCGCAAAGATGTTCCGCCCGGGCTATGCCATAGAGTACGATTTCTTTCCCCCTACTCAATTGAGTTTAACTCTTGAAACAAAACAGATAAGCAATCTCTTCTTTGCCGGGCAAATTAATGGAACAACCGGATATGAAGAAGCGGCGTCGCAGGGTTTCATAGCAGGAATCAACGCGCATCAAAAAATTAACGACAAGCATGAGTTGATCTTAAAACGATCGGAATCATACATAGGCGTGCTAATTGATGATCTGGTTACCAAAGGTACAGAAGAGCCTTACCGCATGTTTACATCAAGGGCCGAACACCGCTTATTGTTACGCCAGGATAACGCGGACATTCGCTTAAGCCCAATGGGTCATGAACTTGGTCTAATAAGCGATGAACGTTTAGATAAGGTGAACCGTAAGATCAGAGATTCTGATGAAATAGTAGCTTTTACCAGAAATAAGAGTATCGCACCAGGTGAAGTAAATACACTTTTAGAAGAACAGGGAACCTCTCCTATTAATCAGGCCGCAAAATTATTCAATTTGTTAACCCGGCCACAAATAGGTTTTAATGAATTAAAACGCGTAGACAGCTCATTACAAGATAAGTTATCGGGTTATGATAAAGAAACTATTGAACAAGCTGAAATAAAAATCAAATACGAGAGTTACTTTATAAAAGAAATGGAAATTGTTGAGCGGATGAAAAAAATGGAGGACCGGGAAATTAACCCTGAGTTTGACTATCATCAACTCATTTCTCTTTCTAAAGAAGCTCGCGAAAAATTAATGAGAATAAAACCACGTACTTTGGGTCAGGCTTCAAGAATTTCGGGCGTTTCGCCATCAGATGTATCAGTTTTAATGGTACATGTATCAAGATAAACTATAAGTTATTGATTTACAGTTAAATATACAATATCGTTTATAAGACATTTTTTTTGATTTTTAATATCACAATTCATAAAAAAGCAAAAATCGTTTATAGGGCATAAAAACAATGTTAAATCCAAAATCAGCTGTATCCGGTAAAATTTTGTTCTACGTTTTGCTTTGCTTGGTCATATTTGGCTGCGCAAGCATCCAAAAGCCAATGGGTGGGCCCCGTGACCTTACCCCACCAAAATTATTAAAAGCTACGCCAGAAAATATGACCCGTAATTTTACGGCAAAAGAGATCAGACTGGAGTTTGATGAGTTTTATAAACTGAGCAACCAATACCAGGAAATTACCATTAGCCCTGCAATGGAGAAACAGCCTGATTATAAAATCAGCAAGCGTAACCTCATCATTGATTTTAAAGACACACTACAAAAAAATACAACCTACGTTATCAACTTTGGTAAAGCCATACAAGACGTTAATGAGAGCAACGTTTTGCAAAATTTTACCTACGTGTTCTCAACCGGTCCGCACATCGATTCTTTAAGCATGTCTGGCTTTGTAATAAACAGCATTACCCAGGAAAAAGAAAAGGACGCGACTGTAATGATTTTCCCTGTAAAACAGGATTCGTTATTATTTGGAAAAAAGAAACCTACCATTTTTGCTACAACAGATTCAGCGGGCAATTTTTCTCTTAATAATTTGCATGACGGAGAATACAAGATCTATGCGTTAAAAGAACCCAGCCCAAATAAGATATTTGATAATGATAAGGAACTGATTGCATTTTCTAACCGCACCATTAATTTAAATAAGGATACGTCGGGTATCCGCTTATCCCTATTCCAACAAATTCCACAGAAGTTTAGGGTAGCCGAAAAGAAACTAACTAATGAAGGTGTGCTCTCGCTTGTCTTTAACAAACAGTTGAATAATCCTTCGCTTAAAATTATATACCCACAGGCTCTGGACGCCCAAAAGATCGTTGACATCAGCAAAACCCGCGATACCGCATTGGTATTTATGCGCAATATGGACTTTGATTCATTACGTGTAGCTATTTATGACAACAACAAACCTATCGATACCATTTATCAGCTCAAAGGGCGTAAAGAGACCTTTACACGCGCTATTACATTTAAATATGGAATAAATAGAGACAATAGATTAAAACCGAATACTGACCTTAGAATAACTACTAACTTACCTATTGAAAGTATTGAACCGGGCTTAATTACACTTACACTCGATTCGGCTAATGTATCAAACGTTACTATTCAAAAAGACACTGCCAACAAACGCGCATTTATTGTAAAGAACAGATGGAGAGCAGGTGGCAGGTACCAGATCATACTAAATGATGGGGCCATAACAGACATATATGGTACCAGGAACAAACGGGCAGGTATTAACTTTGAAGCCGATAAGCCGGATAATTACAGCCAACTTACGCTCAAAGTTAGTGTTCCGGATAGTAGTAAAAGATACATTATTGAGTTATTGGATGAACAAAAGAACGTGGTACATTCAGACCCTGTTTCAAAAAGCGGATCGATAATTTATAAAAACTATTTAACCGGTAAATATAAAGTGCGGGTTATTTATGATACCAATAAAAACGGGCGTTGGGATAGCGGGAATGTTAAACAAAAAGTACAGCCGGAAAATATTTGGCTGTATGAAAAGGAAATAACCCTTAGAGCGAATTGGGAAGCCGAAGAACCGGTTGATATACCCAGGGAGCAAATTAATCTTTAAACCAGCCGGAATACATGATATAGTTTTGCGGCAGCTTATTTAATAAAGCCTTTTGATCGTCGGTAAGAGGCTTTATTTTCTTTGCCGGACTACCTGCATACAAGTAGCCACTTTCGCAAACAGTACGTTCTAACACAACAGATCCTGCCCCTATAATTACATATTGCTGTACTACGGCATCATCCATTACAATGGCGCCCATGCCTATTAAAACATGATCCTGTAGCGTACAGCCATGTACAATAGCATTATGACCAATGGAGACATTGTTACCAATATTAGTTGGCGCCTTAAGATAAGTAGCATGGATAACTGCACCATCCTGAATGTTAGAATTATCTCCTATTTTAATATAATGTACATCACCCCTTATAACCGCATTAAACCATACAGAGCAATTATTGCCCATAACCACATCACCAACAATTGTGGCATTTTCGGCAATAAAACAATCGTTTCCCCATGTGGGTAATTTATCTTTTACTGGTAATATAACAGGCATAATTTAATTATTGATGTAGTGATTGATTTACTTTTGCTATGTTTGGCTATTAATAAGCGGAAATAGCTCAGTTGGTAGAGCATCAGTTTCCCAAACTGAAGGCCGCGGGTTCGAATCCCGTTTTCCGCTCATTTAAAACACCGTATCCTCTAAAATTTCCTGATGATCCGGGTAATCTGTTGTAAAATGTAAACCCCTGCTCTCGTGCCTTGCAGTTGCCGATTTTACTACCAGGTAACTTACCTGTATAAGGTTACGCAATTCGCAAAGCTTTACAGATAGTTTGGTTTTCTTATAAAAATCCTCTGTTTCCTCATACAATAAACGCAGCCTGCGCATAGCGCGTTCTAACCTAAAATCAGACCGCACAATACCTACATAGTCATTCATCAACTTTTGCATCTCCCGAATATTGTGGGTAACCAATATATCTTCATTTGATAGCTGCACGCCATGTTCATCCCAGTCGGGAATATTAACTGGTATCTCTAAACTGGCAAAATCTACAATAGCATCTTTATATATGCGATGCGCAAACACTAATGCCTCTAACAATGAGTTTGATGCTAACCTATTAGCCCCATGTAAACCAGTTGATGAACATTCGCCGCAAGCATATAAACGGTTTATAGATGACCGCCCTTGATGGTCTACCATCACTCCACCACACATATAATGGCAGGCAGGTGCTACAGGTATCATATCGCGGGTCATATCAATCCCTATCTCTAAACATTTTGCATAGATATTTGGGAAATGCTCTAAAATTTCTTTCTTCTTTTTATGGCGTATATCCAGATAGACGAAATCCTCACCCGATTTTTTGATCTCCGCATCAATAGCTCTCGCAACTATATCTCTTGGTGCCAATGATTTACGCGGGTCATATTCCTGCATAAACTCCTCTCCGTTTGTTCGCTTTAACACACCTCCCATACCACGTACAGCTTCCGAAATAAGGAATGAAGGATACTCACCCGGATTATATAAAGCCGTAGGATGAAATTGTATAAACTCCATGTTACGCACCTTACCTTTAGCGCGGTAAACCATGGCCACACCATCACCGGTAGCAATTACCGGGTTAGTAGTAACCGAATAGATATGCCCGGCACCACCGGATGCCATCACCGTAATTTTAGATTCTATCTTTTCTACCTGGCTGGTTTCGGTATTAAAGGCATAAATACCATAACACTTTATATTATCAGATGATTTATCTACAAACTCACCCAAATGGTGTTGGGTTATCAGATCTACCGCAAAATAATGTGTTAATATTTCAATATTAGGTTCGCGGTGAATCTCTTCTAATAGTGAGCGCTCTATTTCAAAACCTGTAATATCCTTATAATGCAATACACGAAATTCGCTATGCCCACCCTCTTTAGCAAGGTCATAAATACCCTCGTTTGTCTTGTCAAAATTGGTTCCGTAATCTATTATCTCTCGTATGCGGTCCGGGCCTTCTTTAACAACGGCTTCCACAACTGCAGGGTCGCAAAGGCCATCGCCGGCAATTAAGGTGTCATTTATATGCTTTTCAAACGAATCTTCTTTTTTATCAACAACTACAGCAACACCGCCCTGGGCATACTTAGTGTTGCTTTCATCTTCATTAGCCTTTGTAACTATCAGAACCTTACCATGCTTTGCAGCTTTTAGTGCAAAACTTAATCCGGCTATACCCGATCCTACAACAAGGAAATCAACAGTTCTGGTCATGTTTAGTATATGTATTGTGTAAAATTAGCACTTATGTTAATAAGCAGTATAAAACCTGTTAACTTTGTGTAAGTAAAAAAGTACAAAATATGCAGAGCGTTGATAAGTCTGAAAATTACAGTTTTTACGTTTACTTTTGAGCAATTTGTAAGACGATTTTACAACGTAACTAACATTTTATTAAGCAAGCATTTATTAACAAATAAGTTTTTAAGATAATACTTGGTTATTATACTCATCTTAAAATCAATATTATAAAAAATAAAAAGTTGTTTATAAATGTTAGTAAAATTGGAAAAACAACTTTAAGCTAAAATAGTATTACAACTTTTACACATAACTAACACCTTAATAACAATAGGTTTATTTATATATATAAAAAGAGTTATTATTAATTGATTTGTGGAATGGATATCTTCGAAGAAATAAAAGTGAAAGGTTTTGCCGACGAGTACATCGATCCGTCGCTTGATCTTTTCGCGGAAATAGAAAGACTTAAAAAAGAGAAAAATGCCGTTATACTGGCCCACTATTATCAGGAAGGAGATATTCAGGATATTGCAGATTATATTGGCGACAGCCTCGGCCTATCTCAGCAGGCCGCCAAAACTGACGCAGACATTATTGTTTTTGCCGGAGTACACTTCATGGCCGAAACAGCAAAAATATTATCACCAAACAAGAAAGTACTTTTACCGGATCTGAAAGCCGGTTGCTCTTTAGCCGACAGCTGCCCTCCTCACCTGTTTAAAAAGTTCAAAGAAAATTATCCCGACCATTTGGTGATAACCTACGTGAATTGTACGGCAGAATTAAAAGCTCTAAGCGACATTGTTTGTACATCGAGCAACGCGGTGCAGATTGTAGAAAGTTTACCAAAGGAGCAAAAGATAATATTTGGCCCGGACAGGAACCTTGGTGCATGGGTAGCTAAAAAAACAGGCAGGGACCTGGTATTATGGAATGGTGCCTGTATGGTTCACGAGATATTTAGCCGCGAAAAAATAACCAAGCTAAAGGAACGATATCCAAATGCTAAGATACTCGCACACCCTGAATGTGAGGAGATTATATTGCAGATGGCTGATTATATAGGATCTACCACCGGGATCTTAAAATACGCTACTAATAGCCCCGAAAGGGAATTTATTGTAGCTACCGAAGCTGGTATTCTACACCAGATGCAAAAGGATAATCCGGACAAGACCTTTATCCCTGCGCCACCAAATAACACCTGCGCCTGCAACGATTGCCCGCACATGAAACGTAACACGCTGGAGAAACTTTACCTGTGTTTAAAAAATGAAATGCCGGAAATTGAAGTTCCGAGCCATATTATTGAAAAAGCTGTAAAGCCAATTGAAAGAATGCTGGAAATCTCGGCAAGTTTAGGATTATAAAGGTTACGATTCGTCGGTGAAAAGAGAAACCTGGGTTATTATTGATCCTGAAATTGAAAATACGATAGCAGTATCTGATGTGCCTATTTGCACTCTTACGATATTGGACTTATGATTTGCCCAGGAGTTAGGAAATAACTGTTTGAGTTCATCTACCTTGCTTCCAACTGTAAAGGCACGTGTAAACTTATTTTTAATTTTAAAGGTAAAAGCCCAGCCGGACCTGTTAACATCAATAAAACTTAATACATTGTCTTCAAATACAATATCACCGTTAGTATATACATAGGTTTCAACTACGTCAGCATTATTGGTTTCCCACTTTTCTTTTTTAATTTTAGTAGGGTTGCCCAGTAATTTTGTAACGGTTGATGTTTTAAGGTCAGCAAATTTAATGTTGCTTTTTTTACTGGTAAGATAAAGTTGGTTGTAGTCAATGGTATCCTCCTCTGTTTTGCTTTGTGAAAAGGCAGCCGTTGACGAGATAAATAAAAAGGCTATGATTAATAAATTTATATTTTTCATCTGATGATTTATAAAGACCGGTTAGAAAGCTAACCGGTCTTACTGTTTTATACATTAAAGGTTATCCTTTTTTGTCTCTACTGCATCTTGCACACTCTGCGGCAGGTTCGAAAGCAAGTTATAGCCTGTAGCATTTTCAATATCGCGTACAGTAACCCTGTATTGTTTCCAATCGCTGTTAGTAGTGTTGATGTTTGGAGTATTAACCGCAATTACACGGGTGTTGCTTGCCACGCGGCTTAAATCCCCATCACCTTTAGGTACTATAACGGCAACTTTCCAAACGTTACTTGGTACAGTAATATGGTCGTTATTTATTTTGTTAACAGTGCCTTTTGATCCGGTTCCGCCTGTTCCGTAATTACCCATAATGATATATACTTCGTTACCTGCAACCACCTGTGCACGCAGGTAATTTTCCATATTAGCCCAGGTTTGCTGGTTGTTGTTTGGCGCCTGTGGTATCATATTGGTCATTAAAAAAGTAGCCGAATTTGCATCTGCCGAACTTGTTCTGTCGGCAGATGGGCAGTTATGCCCCCTGTCAAAACCCGAGCCTGAGTAACTGTTACTTTCTACATGATAAAATGTATTTGATAAACCTATAAATCCTGCAAAATCATCTCTGCGGGGAGATGCATTGGTAATATTAGTAGCATCTAAATGCCAGCTCACCCAGTTTGGTGTACCGCGGGTGCTACTATAAGATTCTACGTAATAACCCTGGTCAATAAGGTAATTGTCAACCATAACAATGGCAGGTTGGGCGCCTGAAGGGTTTCCAAATAACAAGTTGCTGTTATCGCCTGTTCCGGGGGGCGCATCAGCGCCAACAGTAACGCCGCGTTCGGCAGCCGGTGTACTTGTACCGGGGTCGGTACTGCCATCGCCGTCACCACCTGTATCCGGCGGTCCAACAATTATTCCGGCATCACCTTTACCCTTAAATATGATGTCATCAATATTGATGCGCGTAGTGCCTGTTTTTTGGATACGGAAACGAACGGGTTTAGTGGTAGTAATTTTGAATGCATCTTCCACAAATGTTGTGCTGGTTTCAGATATATCGGTACCTAATTGGGTAAATGTTTTACCCCCGTCATCAGATATCATTAACTGCCAGGTGGATGCTGCATCGTTACCATATTTCGCGTGTTTAATACTTATTTGTTCAAGTCCGTTAATATCAAATTGCATGGTAATATCCCCCGTACGTAAACGAACAGATTTTAAACCGTCTTTAACATCGGCAGCAAGGTTTCCAATCAAACCATCATTAAAACTCCATAACCCTGTGTTTAGCTGTACATCCGCTTTGGCATAGGCTGTTTTACTACCGGTTTCAAAATCTTCGGTAATAGTGTAAGGCTTTGGGGCTTCTGGTGTAACAACTACCGGTGGCTCTGTTGGTTGAGTTGGGGTATTGTCTTTTTTACAACTTGCTATGGCAAGTACAAGCGCCAAATAAATAAGTAATTTTCTGATTTTCATGTAAATGTATTTAGTAAAGCAAAAGTATATGGTTAGTATTAACCAATTGTTAAATACTTATTTGTATGATAAATATTACAAACTCCCTAACTGTAAATTGATAAGTGATTAGCTTAAGGTTATTGTATTAAGCTTTTGTATTTTTGTACTTTGGATTACACTGATCGGTGTAATTAAAACAAATTCTGTGAAATCGTAAAAGTATGTTTGAGAACGAAGAGAAAACCAATATAGAAAGCCTTGGTGAGTTTGGCCTGATAAGCCACCTGACTAAAAATATAACCCTTACCCAAAAAAGTACTACCAAAGGTGTAGGTGACGATGCTGCGGTTTTAGATTTCGAAGGAAAGAAAACCCTGATATCTACTGATCTGCTTTTAGAAGGCATCCATTTCGATCTGGCTTACACCCCGCTTAAACATTTAGGCTACAAAGCCGTACAGGTAAACCTGAGCGATATTTACGCCATGAATGGTACTGCCAGCCAGATAACGGTTTCTATAGGTATGAGCAGCAAATTTCCTTTAGAGGCTGTTGAAGAGTTATATGAGGGTATTTACCTGGCATGTGGTAACTACAATGTAGATATTGTAGGAGGCGATACAAGCGCGTCTAAGCAAGGTTTGGTAATCAGTATTACATCTATTGGTTATGCAGACGAAAAGGATGTGGTGTACCGCAACACCGCCGAAGAAGGCGATCTGATCTGCGTATCGGGCGATTTGGGTGGTGCTTATACCGGCCTGCAATTGTTAGAACGCGAGAAACTGGTTTATATAGAGAACCCCAACATCCAGCCTGATCTGGAAGGTAAAGATTACATAGTAGAGCGCCAGTTAAAACCCGAGGCCCGTAAAGATATTATCGACCTGTTAAAAGAACTGAACGTTAAACCAACTTCAATGATAGATGTATCTGATGGTTTAGCGTCAGAAATTTTGCATATATGTAAGCAAAGCAATAAAGGTTGTAAGTTATACGAGGAAAAAATTCCTATCGACCCCATGACCTACGAAACAGCCCGAGAGTTTGGCCTGGACCCAACGGTTTGTGCCCTTAGTGGCGGCGAGGATTACGAGCTCCTATTCACCGTAAAACAAGCCGACTACGACAAGATCAAACACAAAATGGATTTCTCTATTATCGGCTATATAACCGAGCCGAATGAGGGGTGCAGCCTTATCACAAAATCAGGAAACCTGCACGAGTTAAAAGCACAGGGTTGGAATGCGTTTAAAAACGGGCAGTAAGATGTTTAAATAACGTCATTACGAGGAGCGATAGCGACGTGGTAATCTTCGATAGAAAAGTGCACAACATATAATCGAAGATTGCCACGCCTAATACTGATAGTTTTAATTAGCAAAACTTATTCTCCATCCGAATACTTCCTATCCAGTTGCTTATTTGCCTTAGCCCCAAGTTTTTTAATTTTATCTGCTGTAATGGTTAAATTACCGCGGCCATCGGTTAGCTTGTTTAAGGCTTTATCGTAGCTATCCTGTGTTTGTTTAATGTTTTTGCCGATGCCTTCCATGTCGGTAACAAACCCAA
Source organism: Mucilaginibacter lutimaris (assembly GCF_042676625.1). NCBI lineage: Bacteria > Pseudomonadati > Bacteroidota > Sphingobacteriia > Sphingobacteriales > Sphingobacteriaceae > Mucilaginibacter > Mucilaginibacter lutimaris. Next base: position 318,965 of record NZ_JBHTIA010000012.1, on the reverse strand, counting down.
CAAATTTATCATACATCTCGCCGCTTAGGCGGGCTATCTCTAATACATTGCGGTTTTGGCGTTCCTGTTTCCATATGCTGGCAATAGTGCGTAAGGTGGCCAGCAAGGTACTTGGGCTTACAATTACTACCCGTTTATCCCAGGCATCGCTAAACAGATCAGCGTCTAATTGTACGGCAAAACTGAATGAGGATTCTATAGGCACAAAAAGCAGCACAAAATCCGGAGAGTTTACCTGGTACAGATCATGGTAGCTTTTAGACGATAAGCCATGCACGTGGTTCCGTATAGATTCAAGGTGCGCTTTGGAGTAAAGTTTTCGCTCTTCTTCTGTTTCGCAATTTATCAGGCGCTCGTAAGCTATCAACGACACCTTAGAATCAATTATTAAATGCTTATCATCCGGAAGGTCAATTATAACATCTGGTTGCAACCTGCTGCCATCCGTATGGTTTAAACTGACCTGTATCCTGTATTCCCTGTCTCGAACGAGACCGCTGCGCTCCAATACTTTTTCTAATATCACTTCGCCCCAGTTGCCCTGCTTTTTATTATCGCCTTTTAAGGCTTTAGTAAGGTTTGATGCTTCGGTGCTAATGGTTTGGTTCAGTTCCATTAACTGGGTAATAACACCTTTAAGCGTGTTACGCTCGGCAGCTTCCATATTGTAAACCTTATCCACTTTTTCCTCAAAAGCCTTAATGTTTTCTTTAAGAGGGTTAAGGATGGTATCAATACTTATTTTGTTTACATCCGTAAACTCTCGCGATTTTTCTTTTAATAACTTCTCAGCTACATTCTCAAACTCGCGCTGAAAATGCTTTCGGGTATTTTCTATATCCTCTTTCTGTTCGGCAAGTTTTTCCTGCTGCGCTTTAAAGTACGATCGGGATGACTCTAAAGATTGATTTGTCTGCGCTAATTGTGCGCGTTCATATAAAAGTTCATCAAGCAAACGGTTCTGCTCATCCTTTAAAAGGCGGGTTATATTATCTTTTTCAGATAATAGCCCGGCGGATTTTTGTTCGGCCTGCGCTACCGCTATTTTCAGTCCTTCGTTTTCTATTTTTAATTTAGAAAATTCATCCGTAGAAATGCCTATTGAAGCAGGGCGCTTCAAAAAAATAACTACGGCAATAATCAATATAATTATAGTGGCACCTAAAATTAAAACATCCATTTTGATAAAAATATTAGCAAAACGAATGTAGTAATTTTAGTATTAAAATAAAATAGTTAGTAATTAAGGCCTCGTGTTAACCGTATCCTTTGCAGGGTTGGTGTTAGTTGTTCCATCCGCAGATGTATCCTGGCCACCGGTTTCAACAGGTGTCACGGGTAACTTGGAGCTATCGGCAGCTGTCGAACCACCCACATGTGCCTGTCCCGAGTCTGTCTTTGAAGAATCGGCGTTGTTGTTTGTGCTACTTCCTTTACAAGAAACCATGCAAATAGCAATGGTTACTGACAAGTATATAAAAAGCTTTTTCATGATTACTTTGGATTGTTTTTAAGGGTGTCGGCTGTTGGGTTGGTTGTACCCTTTCCGTTGCCGCTGGTATCTGTACCACCGGTGCCTGTTTGCGCGGGTGCGCTGGATCGTATAGTTGTATCTGCGGCGCCTGAGCTGCCTACATTAGTCGCGCCTGAATCGGCCTGTTCACCGCCGGTTTTATTATTACCTGTACAGGCCGATAAACTTAATGCCACCGAAGCGAATAAATAGACAAATAACCTTTTCATAATTAAGTGTATTGGTTTTACTTAACTACAAACAGAGTTATTACAGGTTTTAATTATTTGATAGCAGGACTACTTTACCTTTTCTACCCTTAGGCCGGCATCAATAACCTCATGAAGGGGATTATCGCGCATGTTTTGTTCAACCTCAAAATGGTAGACACCTTTAACCGGGAACTTATAATTGGTTCGCAAAGGCAGTTGGTAGCTGTATAAATTACCGCTGCCGCTGCCCAGCCACTCGCCATCTTTAGTAGCCAGTTTAAACTCATAGCGGGTAGTATGTGTTTTTTTGCCCGGCGAAGTCTGAAACAACAACGCAAACATATTGGAGTATTTATAACTGCCGCTAACACGCAGGTTAAAATACAGGTTGTACGGTACACTTATATCATCTATCTTAACATTATACTTAACCCTGTTAACGTACGACCAGTTATGATTAGCTATCTCCGTATTCTGATCAATAACCATGTTAGGGTCGGTACACCCCTGTGCTGTAAAAAGCACAAGGATCATTATACTACCGAAAAGATATCTTAAAGTATTCATTTATTCTGCACTGCCGCCGCCCGGGTTATTGGTGCGTGGTTGGTTGTTGTTTGGGTTATTTGGCCTTGGGCGGTTGCGCCTGTTGTTGCGGTTACCCTGTGGCCTGTTCTCGCCTTCAGCCCTTTGTCCGCCGGTTTGTTGCCCATCAAGGCGGTTGCCTCCTTGCTGATGCTGCTGGCGGTTGCCCTGGGGCCTGTTACCCTGCTGGCGATTTGCGGCATCGGGCCTTGGTTGCCCTTCGGGCTTGTTACCACCCTGTTGGGGTTGCTGGCGGTTGCCTTGCGGCTTATTATTTTCAGTCCTTTGCCCCTCGGGCCTGTTGCCTTGCGGGCGATTGCCCTCCGCCCGTTTCTCGCCTGCCTGCTGGCCATCGCGTCGCCCGTCGCCCTGGCGGTTGCGGTTACGGCCATTATTATTATTATTCTTGTTGCGGTTTTGGTTACGGCGATCGTCCAGGCGGGTTAAGCTATCCTGGCCAACAACATTTTCGTAATCCAGGGCTTTTGCCGGTGTATTCTCAACCTCAACCATTTCTCCCAGATCGGCGGGGATAATGCCCTCGCGGTTTTGCTGTTGAATTTCTTTAACCTTAGCAATAGGCATAGGTACCCAGGCTTCTTCGCGTGGGTAACTAAACCACATTATCTTTTTGAAAATGTCGGTTTTTTGTAGTCTGGCGTCACCTTTTTCAGTCCTAAGTATGTTTACATTATCGGGGATGTGTTTCAGCGCATCCATATAAGTATCCAACTCATAATTTAAACAGCACTTTAGTTTGCCGCATTGGCCGGCAAGTTTAAGCGTGTTTAATGATAAGTTTTGGTAACGCGCCGCAGCGGTAGAAACGGTTTTAAAATCGGTTAACCAGGTGCTGCAGCATAGCTCGCGCCCACAGGAGCCAATGCCACCAAGGCGGCTTGCTTCCTGGCGCATACCAATCTGGCGCATTTCGATGCGGATGCGGAAACTCTCCGCCATTTTTTTGATCAGCTCCCTAAAATCTACGCGGCCTTCCGCGGTATAATAAAAGGTAGCCTTTGTTTTATCGCCCTGGTAATCTACATCGCTTATCTTCATAGATAAGTTTAGCTCCAATGCCAGCGTGCGCGATTTATGCATGGTTTCCCATTCCATATCCTTGGCAAGTTTCCATTTATCAACATCGGCAACGGTAGCACGGCGGTAAATCTTTTTTACTACATCGGCTTCTTTTACGTGGCGCTTGGTCATTTGCATACGCACCAGTTCACCGGTGATAGAAACGTGGCCAATATCATACCCCCCCGTAGTGGTTTCTACGGCAACCAGATCGCCGGCTTCCAGGTAAATGTTATCGTTATTATGATAAAACTCCTTACGCGATCCTTTAAATTTTACTTCGACAATTGAGTAAGGCTTATAGTTAGTTGGCATATCCATGTGCGATAGCCAATCGTGTACATCTAATTTGCTGCAACCATTTGTAAGGCAAGAGCCATTACTTTTGCAGCCTGCAGGCGAACAACCGCCGCCTGTTGAGCAACTTCCGCATCCCATAATTAATTCGGTATATAATGATTCCCCGCAGGGACAGTTTTCAAATTTAAAACTTTTATAATTTGTAAAGATACGTCTAAAAACAAGATTTTAGGGTTAGCATTACGTTCTATATGATAATGAGCCTTTTCCAGCTCGGTTATTATGGCTTGTGACTGGGCATTATTGATCACCGCTGACATTTTTTTAGCCGTTTCCATTTCCTGTTCAGGCAGCTTTACAATGCGTTGGGCACCGGCACGCAGCAGCGTACATTCCCTGATAAAACTTGTGCCGTAACGTAAAAAATTTTTTTGGTTCTCTCGGCCCATTTTGGCCATTTGGTCAACAAAACTTAATATATCGGGCACCTTATTGCCAAAGCATAAGCGCAGCCATTGCACAAATAGCTCGTGGTAACTTTTAGTATCGTGTTGCAACATGGCCAAAGCCTCGGTCATGTTGCCATTACTTAAATAGGCTATTTGCGATGCAGCGGTTTCTGTTTGGTGATGCCTGGTCATCAACTCGCTCTTAATATCCTCATAATCTAAACAAGGTATTTTAATGAGCTGCGTTCGCGATAAAATAGTGTTCAGTATCTGGTCCTGGTTTTGGGCAACAAGGATGAACAGCGTATTGGGCTGTGGTTCTTCTATCATTTTGAGCAGGGCATTACCCTCTTTATCTAAATACTCGGGCAACCAAAGTATAAGTATCTTGTATGCAGATTCAAATGGCTTAAAGCTTAGTTTTTTGATGATTTGATGGCATTCAGCAATATTGATATTAGCCTGTTTGTTCTCGGCTTCTAAATAACCACGCCAAATATCAAGGCTTAGGTAAGGCTGTGCTGTGAAAGCATCGCGCCATTGCTCAATAAAAGTAAGGGCGGTATCATCTTTATGCTTCGCGAAAAAGGGGTAAGAAAAATGCAGATCGGGGTGCATTAATTTTTGATACTTACGGCACGACGAACATTCCCCGCAAGAATCAATGGGCTGCTTATCCTCGCACGATAAATACTGCGCGTATGCAACCGCTAATGCCAAACCACCCGCCCCTTCGGGCCCTAAAAACAGTTGCGCGTGGCTTACCCTGTTCTCGTTTACCGATTTGATCAACCGTTGCTTAATTGCCTCCTGCCCTATAATATCCTTAAACTGCATTTGGTGCAAGGTAAAAATTAGAAATGAGATTTGGGATATGAGATTTGAGACACCAGCGGGTTTGCTGTATATTTGAGAAGTTTTAATGTTGAAATGATAAAAGTTCTCACATCTCATACCTCACATCTCAAATCTGCGAAGCTATGAGAATAATGGCTTTTGACTACGGTACAAAGCGTATTGGCATTGCCGTTACCGACCCGATGCAGATCATAGCGACAGGGCTTGATACGATACACCCGCTAAAGATCATAGATTTTCTAAAAAAGTATCTGCAGACTGAAACTGTAGAGCGCTTTGTGCTTGGCGAACCTAAGCAGATGGATAATACACCTTCGCAATCGGCCATGCATGTAAAGGGCTTTGCCAACCTGCTGAAAAAAAACTTCCCCGAGATACCGGTAGAAATGTTTGACGAGCGCTTTACCTCAAAAATGGCATCGGCAACCATTGCCCAAAGCGGCATGGGCAAAAAGGCGAGGCAAAACAAGGAATTGGTAGATACGATATCGGCAGTGATACTTTTGCAAAGCTGGATGAGTAAGAGCTTCTAAAATAAGCTAGAAATCGCCTTATAAATTAATTCCGTACATTTGCGGCATGGAAATCCTTGATCCGGCCTTACAGGCTTACCTTGATAACCATTGCGACCCGGAACCCGAGGCGTTGCAAAAAATAAACCGGGATACTTACCTGAAGGTGCTTAAACCGCACATGCTATCTGGCCATTACCAGGGCCGTGTGCTGAGTATGCTCAGCAAAATGATACAACCAAAGCTTATTTTAGAAATAGGAACTTTTACCGGTTACTCGGCTATTTGTTTGGCTGAAGGATTGGCCGAAGGAGGCATTTTACATACCATTGAAGTTAACGGAGAGTTTGAAGAAATGCTTAATTCACACTTTGCGTCAACAAATGTGGATAAAAAAATTAAGCTTCATATTGGGCCTGCAGAGGCTATAATAGCTGATTTTGAGGATACTATATTTGATTTGGTATTTATTGACGCGGACAAACGAAATAATTTTAAGTACTTTGAGTTAATAATTGATAAAGTAAGGCCAGGAGGCTTAATAATAATTGATAACGTTTTGTGGAAAGGAAAGGTGTTTGGCACCGAAAAAGATGCCGATACTGAGAATATCCGCAAACTAAATGAACAGATAGCTGTTAACACACAGGTCGAGAAATTTATACTGCCCGTGCGTGATGGCCTATTGATCATCAGAAAAAAATAATTATGAAGAAACTCTTAACTATTACACTTCTTTCAGTTTCGGCATTCTTTGCCTCAACATCAGCAGCATTAGCCCAAAGCGCAGCACAATCTTATATACAGAAGTTCAAAGATAATGCCATTCGTATAATGCATGAAACCGGCGTACCGGCAAGTATCATTTTAGGCGTGGCCATGCACGAGAGCGCAAGCGGAAAAAGTGCTATAGCTAAGAATTTAAACAACCAGTTTGGTGTTAAAGGCGGCGGTGGCGCTGTGTACTATAAAGGCAACAAAAAAGTAAGATCGTCTTACAAAAGATACGACAGCGTTATGGATTCGTTCAAGGATTTTGCCCGCATCATGACCGAGCGTAAGCAATTTAGCCACCTTTTGGAAAAGTTTTCTACTACCGATTATAAGGGTTGGGCTAAAGGCATACAGCGCAGTGGTTATGCAAGCAGCAGAAAATGGTCGGCCCAGGTTTTAGGTATCATTAATAAATACGACCTTAACGATTTTGATGACGATGCTGTAGCAGACAGTACAAAAAGAGAAATAGCTAATAACCAGTAATAATTATATTTTTAACCTTAAGTTTGGGCTAAAAGCTAAAACTACATGCGTAGAATATATACATTATTAATTGCGGTATTGTTATTTACTTCATGCTCGGCCCATAAGAGCGTAGTTAGCAGCAGTAAAGCGTCTAAAAATAACAAAACCATCCAGAAACGTAACCGGGCATCCATTACCGGGCACCGTGATTATACCTCGCTTGAATATATTGAGCGCTTTAAGGCCATTGCCATACAAGAAATGAATACTTATGGTATACCCGCAAGTATTACCCTTGCACAAGGCCTGTTTGAGAGCGGCAGCGGCAACAGCGACCTGGCAGTTATAGCCAACAACCATTTCGGCATAAAATGCGGCAGCACCTGGGCAGGAGAGAGCTACTACAAGGATGATGATAATGTAAACGACTGTTTTAGAGTTTACAACAACCCCGAAGAGTCTTTTAGAGACCATTCCGAATTTTTGAAGAAGAAAAATTACGCGCGGCTTTTTGAATTAGACAAGAACGATTTTAGAGGATGGGCGTATGGCCTTAAGGCCTGCGGGTATGCAACAAACCCTAAGTACCCCCAGTTGCTGTTAAATATTATTACTAAGTACCAGCTTGACCAATATGACCGCCCTGAAGGGGAACTTGCCAAAATTAAGCGTGAAGACCGTGTGCTGGGCGAGATCAATCAATCCATAAATCAGCCACAGCAGGATAGTATTACCAAAACAGCACCCGACGATAAAATATACACTGTAAAACAAGGTGATACACTATACAACATCTCTAAACGTTTTGGTATAACCGTTGATGAATTGAAAGCGCTGAACAAGTTATCTGACTATGGTATTAAGCTTGGGCAAAAGCTTGTTGTAGTGAAATAGTGTGTTAAAGATTGTTAAAGTATAAATTATCCCTCCCCAAACGTGTAGCTTTAAACTTTGTAATGAAGTTTTGGCCGGCCCTTTTATTAAGCTTTTTATACGTTAATACCTTTGCACAAACCAAAGAGGTAAGCGGTATTGTGTTTGATAAAGATAGCAAGGCAAGGCTGGCAAGGGTAAATGTGCTTAATGTAAACTCTGGAAAAGCGGTTTATAATAATTTTAAAGGCGAATTTAGTGTGGATGCCCGGCCGGGAGATATTTTAGTATTTTCTAAACCCGACCATTATAGCGATACCATTAAAATAAAGAATTATACAGCCCTGGCAATTTATTTAAAGCCAAATGCCATTGCACTGCGCGAGGTAACCATCAGGGATAGTTTTTTAAGCCCGCAAAGGCGGCTGGCCAATACCCAAAGTGAGTATAGTAAGATCTACGGCTCACGGTACAACCCCGATCTGTTAAACGTTGGTTCTGGTGGTATAGGGTTTAGTATAGATGCATTGTATAATGCTTTTAGCAAAAGCGGGCAAAATGCCGAGAAATTACGGGGAATTATTGATGCCGAATACCGGCAGAATGTTATTGATTATCGTTTTAACAAAGCATTTGTGCAGGGTATAACCCACCTGGAAGAACCCAAACTTACCGACTTTATGCATAAGTACCGCCCGGGCTATTACTTAGTTACCACAGCAAGCGATTATGAATTTATTGATTACATCCGCAAAAATTTGAAAAGGTACCAGCGCCGCCCCAATGCATATGAACTTGCACCTTTACCACCTGTTACATGGGAGCCCGATACCAAATAATTGTTGTGCCTTTTTTAAAGGTTACCGGTATGGCCTTGTACCCGTTTATTCTTGTAAATAAAAAAGAGCTGTTGAATAATGCTGTTGTAATAAACCACGAGCGAATACACCTGCGGCAGCAGGCAGAGTTGCTGGTTTTGCCATTTTACATTTTGTACCTGTTAAATTACCTGGTTAACCTTGCTATATATCACCAACATAATAAAGCTTATCTCAACATAGTTTTTGAGCGGGAGGCCTATGCTAAAGAGCAAGCGATGCTATATCTTAAGCACCGTAAATGGTTTGCCTGGGCGAGCTATTTTTAATTAAACCATCGAAATAACAGAATTTTACATTTTATTTGTGGCTATGTTGAAAACCGGTACCAGACTATTCTCCCTACTGATGTTTACAGCGGCGCTTAGCGCAAACGCGCAAACTACCGATACCGTAAAGAGAGATACGGTAAAAATTGATACCGCGATCCTCAACAAATACCGCATTCAAACAAAAAAAAATGCCATACCGGTACCCGCAACCCCCATACAAATAAAGGAGGAGTTAATACCGGTTACCATGCTTGATTATAAGGTAAGCTACTGGCGAAAATACATAACCTTTGGCCTCAACTTTAGCCAGGCCGCTTTTAGCGATAACTATGCAGCCGGTGGTGTAACATCGGTAGCTTTAACGTCTAATTTTATCTATAGGGTTGTTTATAATAAAGCGCCATTCAGCTATACATCAGAATTGAACCTGTTATACGGTAAATCAAAAAACAAGGGCCAGTCATCGCGCAAGAGCAACGACAGGATCTTTTTTGATAACAAGATTGCTACGCAGATGTCCAAGCACTGGTTCTTCTTTGGGTCGTTAACACTCGAGTCGCAATTTGATAAGGGTTACCAGTATGATGGCAATAATGTTAACCCCCCGATATTGATCTCTAACTTTATGGCGCCGGGCTATTTAACAGAGTCGATAGGTTTTGAATACAAACCAACAAGCTATTTCGACCTACGTTTGGGTACCGGTACAGCCAGGCAAACCTTTGTATTGGATGATAAAGTATTTAACAGCCTTGCCGAAGGGCAGGACGAATTATACGGGGTAAAAAAAGGGAAAAGCATCCGTACAGATATAGCATTCCAGATGGTAGCTATTTTTGATAAGGATATCGCCAAAAACATGCACCTTAACGCCCGTTATGATATGTTTGTTCCCTACGGAGAGGATCTGAGCTTTACCCGCCACCGTATCGACGCGATACTGGCAGCTAAGGTAAACCGCCTTATTAATGTGTCTATTAACGGAACATTGCTTTACGATAAAAAATCTACATCGGGCATACAGGCAACAGAGGGACTGGCTTTAGGTGTGCTGTATAAGTTTCCATGATGATGTTACTAATATTTAACGCTTGTAATGCCCATCACCAAAATAACAATTTGATTGGCTCGTGCGTAAATCGTTTCGCCGGTAGACATAGCAAATAATATCGGTATTTCACATTCCACAGCCACGCGTTTCCCCTTTATTACCGCTGGCACCCATTCCCCATTAACCTTTTGAACAGCGTTTAATGCGGCGTCGTCCATACCAAAACCCACTTTCTTTTTAACAGTGTAATTGCCAGGAGAGCCATTTTCGTCAATCGTGAATGTAACAATTACCTCACCTTGTTTACGTTCACTTAGCGCAAGAGATAGATAGCGTATAGTTTCCTGTATAACGCGATTTAGTGTAGCTATTCCATTGATGTAAATTGGAGCCCGGTCTAAAACCGTATCTAACCCAGCCGGTTTAATAACGTTAAATTGTTGAGCCGAATCCAGCATTGTCGGTACATAGTTAGCTAATTCGTTAGTATCGAAATTGTATTCAAGGCGTGAAAATCCCCGCGTGTATCCTATCCACACACCAACCTTTTTTCCGTCTTTATATTGACCTTGTGCAACTACTTTGCTTGCAGAATAATATGTCCAGACACTGTCTTTTTGATTTTCATGATAATATCCTTGCACCAGTAGTGACGAAGATGAGGCAACGGTGTTATAAGCCTTATATTCTCCTTCACGAATTTTATCATTCGATTTTAAAGCGTAATAAACTTCTTTGAAAGATGTTTTAAAATCAGAATGGGTAACCTTTTTGGTTTGTGCATTACCGGCAAGTGTGGTAAATACTACAAGTGAAAAAAGCAGGCGCTTCATTCAATAAATATAATCGAAAATACAGGAAACAAAAAACGCCCCAACTATCATCGGGGCGTTCTCTTTTAATTTTGTGGTTAGCGCACAAGCTAATGGGGCTTGGTGTGGGAGATATTGTATAAGCTTCGTAATATGAGTGTGCTGGCAATGTGTATTCCTTAAACTATCGCGGTTATACAAGTTCTTCTTGCGTACTTTCTTCTTTAGCCACAACCGTACCTGAATATAAATCGTGCCAGCCGGTTGATACCAAGAAGGTAACGAACTCTAATGGTACTATCCGTAATAAGGTACGACGAAAAATTCGACCGAATGAGGGACTTTGATCATCGTCGGCAGCTACTCGTGTACCTGTTATATATTTTGCAGGGCTGGCTCCTAAAAACCCTTCCACTATAAGATAATATATAATCGAATAACACACCACAAACAGATAAAAAGCCACACGCTCGCCGCAGGCCTCCTGTAGCGACATAATAAAAGCGTTTGATTTTTTCAAATGTATTAGTCCCTGTATAAACGGTGTAAATGCAAGCAGGCCAATATATCCGTCCAAAATTTTATTTAGGGCCCGCTGCCATTTATTTGCGGCTACAATATAGGTGCCGTAGGTTTCATCGCTGCCGTATGCCACAACCTGTATTTTAATAATATTATTAAAATGGTTTAGGACTCGTAAAGAGATATAAAAATAAAGGACATCTACAGTCAAAAAAAGCAGGGATACCATTACAGATTTAACATTTGGATATTCTATCTGGCGCAACACCACAATGTTTAATATAGAAAAAAGCACGTTTAACGAACTTGCAGCAATACAAGTGAAAATCCGAATCGTAGCAAACGTGAATGCTTTTGTTTTGACGTTGCGTACTGCATTGCGCCAATAAAAAACAGGGCTGCAAAAAACAACTGGAAATGAAAAATATTAAAGGTGCCGTTTAGAAGGGTATTTTCACCACCCGGCCATTCAAAATAAAAAGGGCGAAGCAAGCGCTTGGGCCAACCGATGTATTCGCTCTCGCCGTAGTTTACAAACGATGTAACTATCGCCAATAGCGAAATTACGAACGAAAGGGCGGTGATTTGTTTGGTAGAAAGCGGCTTATTAAACATAGATTGCGAATTTAGGATTCAATAATAATTTATTGAATATAAAAAAAGCCACCAGTTTATAGGGGGCTTTCTGTTTTTTTATTGCGAAAGAGAACTTACATCTTCGGCATTCTACGCATCATGTTGGCCATGGCGGCGGGGTTACTCATTTGTTTCATCACCTTGCGCATATCGTCGAACTGTTTCATCAGGCGATTAACCTCCTGAATGTCTGTACCCGATCCTTTTGCAATGCGGTTGCGGCGACTTGGATTTATTAGATCCGGGTTTTCCTTTTCTTTCGGCGTCATGGAGTTAATAATAGCTTCGATACCTTTAAAAGCATCATCGCTTACCTCCACATCCTTCATCATTTTGCCAACCCCCGGTATCATGCCCATCAGGTCTTTCATGTTACCCATTTTTTTGATCTGCTGTATCTGGCTGTAAAAATCGTTAAAGTCGAATTTGTTTTTGCGGATCTTCTTCTGTAATTCGGCAGCTTCTTTCTCGTCAAACTGTTGTTGTGCGCGCTCAACCAACGAAACTACGTCGCCCATGCCCAATATGCGGGATGCCATGCGGTCGGGATGGAAAACGTCAAGCGCTTCCATTTTTTCTCCCGTACCAATAAACTTAATAGGTTTGCTAACAACCGATTTAATTGATAGGGCGGCACCACCGCGGGTATCACCATCTAATTTGGTTAATACAACGCCGGTAAAGTCAAGGCGGTCGTTAAACACCTTGGCGGTGTTCACGGCATCTTGCCCGGTCATGGCATCAACCACAAACAGTATCTCGTGGGGGTTAACTGCGGCCTTAACCTGCTCTATCTCCACCATCATGGCCTCATCTATAGACAGGCGGCCCGCGGTATCAATAATAACAACATTATTACCGTTTTGCTTAGCCTGGGCTATACCGTCGCGCGCAATGGCAATAGGGTCTTTAGACTCCGGGTTGGCGTAAACCGGTATACCTATTTGCTCGCCCAATACCTGTAGCTGCGTGATAGCCGCCGGGCGGTAAATATCATCGGCAACCAATAATGGCTTTTTGCCTTTTTGCGTTTTTAGGTAGTTAGCAAGCTTACCGGTAAAGGTTGTTTTACCCGCACCGTTCAAGCCGGCTATTAATATAATAGTTGGCGATGCTTTAAGCTCAAGCTCGGCTGTAGAACCGCCCATTAAGGCCGTAAGCTCATCGTTCATCAGCTTGGTTAAAAGCTGGCCCGGCGAAATGGATGTAAGTACGTTTTCGCCCAACGCCTTGGTCCTTACATCATCTGTAAAGGTTTTGGCGGTTTTATAGTTAACGTCGGCATCCAAAAGAGCTTTACGAATCTCTTTCATGGTTTCGGCCACGTTTATCTCTGTAATTGATCCCTGGCCCTTCAGGACTTTAAACGCCCTGTCGAGTTTATCCGATAAATTTTCAAACATTACTTATTCCTAATTTTTGAGGACACAAAGGTAAGATTTTGAAGCGATTTGGATAATATATCTGAAAATGAGGCGGCAAATTTTATAACCTGCACATTACCCTCGTTAAAATAAATATCGCTCTGCAAATTATTCATTACCAAACTTTAACACTCATTAACCAACATTTAACATTTAACCTTGTAACGTTTCTACAATTTAGCACATCTTATAGATACTATTAACCAACTGAATGAAAGTTTTTTTACTTGCCCTATTATTATCTGCTGTAACCCTCACCGCGTTTGCACAAAAAGAAAAGAAAACTCTGGTTGCGGTTAAAACAATCACTCCACCTAAAATGGATGGCGCCCTCGACGATGCCATTTGGCAAAACGTACCCATAGCAACCGATTTTGTTGAATTGCAACCCAGCGCAGGTAACCATGAAAAACCTCAGGAGCGTACAGAGGTAAAGATCATTTACGATAATTCGGCCATATACATTGGTGCCCGAATGTATGAGACATCATCAGATAAAGTGGCCAGGGAAATTGCCACCCGCGATAATGTGGGTAACGCGGATTTTATTGGGGTGATATTTGACACCTATAAAGACGGGATAAACGGCAGCGGCTTTTTTGTAACATCGGCCAACAGCCAGTTTGATGCCAAGTATGCACCCAACCCAAACGGAAACACCGAAGACCCAAACTGGAATGCCGTATGGACAAGCAAAGTAAAAATTGACGACCACGGTTGGACCTGCGAAATGCGTATACCCTACTCTGCACTACGTTTTGCAAAAAAGGATGTGCAAACCTGGGGTATGAACCTTATTCGCAAACGCCAGAACGTACAGCAGCAGCTCTGGTGGAATGAAATTGACCCCAAAATGAATGGCCTCATCAATCAGGAAGGCATTTTAACTGGCCTGGAAAAGCTGGAGCCGCCTGTACGCCTGGCTTTTTATCCGTATCTGTCCACCTATGTAAACCACTACCCATATAACACCCCCGGCGTGCCCAACACAAAAGGCAGCTTTAATGGCGGGATGGATGTTAAATATGGCATAAACGAAAGCTTTACGCTGGATTTAACCCTGATACCCGATTTTGGGCAGGTACAATCAGACAATAAGATCCTGAACCTAACACCTTTTGAGGTGAAGTATAACGAGAACCGCCCGTTTTTTACCGAGGGAACCGAGCTGTTTAACAAAGGAAATCTGTTTTACTCTCGCCGTGTTGGCGGTACGCCTATTAATTACAATAATGCCTACAATGACTTAAAGCCCGGCGAAGAAGTAATCAGCAACCCTACAGAAACCAAACTAATCAACGCGATAAAGGTATCCGGCCGCACTGCAAAGGGCTTGGGCATAGGCGTATTTAACGCTATAACCAATACAGCCTACGCCACTATAGAAGACGAGCAAGGCAACCGCAGGCAGGTGCAAACAAGCCCGCTGGCTAACTACAACATCCTGGTGTTTGACCAGAACCTGAAGAATAATTCGGCCGTTACATTTATCAATACCAATGTTAATCGTTTTGGTAAAGATTATTCTGCAGATGTGGGCGGGTTTGTATGGAACCTTAACAATAAAAAGAACACCTACAACCTAAGTGGCTATGCCATGATGAGTAATAAATATGGTGCAGGAACGCCTACCCAAACAGGGTTCAATTACGAAATAGGGGGCGGTAAATCGTCCGGTAATTTTACCTGGAATGTTTATCAGGACAGGGTTGATGCCATATATGATCATAACGACCTGGGCATTTTGTTTAATAACAATTTTTTAGACCATAACGTTAACCTGCAGTACAATAACTACAAACCAAAACACATATTTACCCAATGGGGCGTATGGACAAACACTTATTACTCGCGCAGGGTTAACCCATCGGCATATCAATACTTCAATCAAAATTTTGGCGGCTTTGGCACATTCAAAAACTTTTGGCAGGTAAATATCAACGGACATTACCGCTTTGCCGGCAAAGATTTTTATGAGCCGCGTGTGCAGGGGCTGGTTTACAATGCCCCGCAAAATTTTATGCTGAACTGGAACCTGAGCACCAACCGGGCGAAAACCCTGTCTGGCGGGTTCTGGTATTCTGATACCTGGGTGAACAATAGTTTTGGCGGGCACGGTAACGATCTGGAATTATTTTACAATGTGCGCCTCAGCAACAAGTTCTCGTTCGGCGAGGATATCACTATTAGTCCGCGGAATAATTACACGGGGTTTTCTACCATGGATAACACTACCGGCGCGCCGATTTTTGCCCTACGCAATGTGCACACGGTTGAAAATATCTTCAACCTGAAATATACGTTCAGCGGCATTATGGGATTAAACTTAAGATTAAGGCATTACTGGAGCAAGCTAAACAATAAGGAATTTTTTAACCTTGCACCCGGCGGCGAATTAACTACCCTTACCTCAACCGATTTTAATCACGATAATAACCAAAACGTTAATATCTGGAATGTAGATATGATATACGTGTGGCAGTTTACGCCAGGCAGCGAACTTAGCCTGGCCTGGAAGAACTCTACTTTTACCAATACCAACCAAGCTTACTTTGGGTATTTGCGTAATTTAAATGACACCTTTAACCAGCCACAAAACAATAATTTCTCTTTAAAAGTGCTTTATTATATCGATTTTCAAAGCCTGAGGAAACACCATAAAGGATAAAAGTAATTGCAGCAAGGCGCCACTGTAATAACAAAACTAAAATTTGTAATATTACCGTATGCGTAAAAAAATATATCTATTGCTTATTGCGCCACTAATGGGAGCATTATATGTTAATGCCCAGGTACCCGGGGCAAATGTTGATATTAAACATTACCGCTTTGCCATTACACTTAACGATGCCAATAACTCAATAGATGGGCAGGCAACCATAACAGCTAAATTTGTTAAGCCAGCTACCATACTAACTCTTGATCTTTTCAAAAAGAACAAGGATGGCAAAGGAATGCTGGTAATAGCCGTTAAAGAAAATAGCCTGCCGGTAAAATTTAAGCAGGATAGCGATAAACTTATTTTAAATACAAAAGCTGCCAAAGGCACTATCCATAAATATAATGTTACTTACGCAGGCGTCCCTGCAGATGGGTTGATCATATCTACAAACCAATACAAGCACCGCACTTTTTTTGGCGACAACTGGGCTATACGTGCGCGTTACTGGTTGCCCTGTATAGATAACCCTGCCGATAAAGCCTCTGTAGAGTTTTTGGTAACCGCACCTGCTAAATACAAGGTAGTAGCCAATGGCTTAAAAGTACTCGAAAAAAATGTGCCCCCAAATCAAAAGCTGACGCATTGGAGCGAAACCGCGCAGCTGCCAACCAAGGTAATGGTTATTGGTGTGGCCGAGTTTGCTACCGATAGCCCGGGTAACCCCGGTGGCACACCCGTATATAGTTACGTATTCCACGAGGATAAGGCGGAGGGATTAAAGAACTATTCGGTAGCAACAAAAATATTACCTTGGTTTGTAAAGCGCATTGGTGCATTCCCGTATAAAAAGCTGGCTAATGTACAGTCAAAAACAATTTTTGGTGGAATGGAAAATGCCGGCGCGATATTTTACTATGAAAGATCGGTTAACGATAGCCAGGGTATAGAGCCTTTGATGGCTCACGAAATAGCGCACCAATGGTTTGGCGATGCCATTAGCGAAAAAAGCTGGTGGCACGTTTGGCTAAGCGAAGGCTTTGCCACATACATGACCAACTTATATATGGAAGGCACCTACGGGGTTGATACCCTAAAAAGCAGGCTTGCTGCCGATCGCGATTTGATATTTGGTTTTGAAAAGAAATATAATGCGCCGGTAGTTGATTCGGCCTATAAGGGCGAAATGATTGGCATGCTTAACGCCAACGCGTACCAGAAAGGCGGCTGGGTATTACATATGCTTCGACGCAAGATTGGCGACGATGCTTTTTGGAAAGGCGTACAGGCTTACTATAAACAATACAACGGAAGCAATGCCCATACCGATGACCTGCGGGTTATAATGGAAAAGGTAAGCGGCATAAACCTTAAACCCTTTTTTACCCAATGGCTGCGCGAAGCCGGGCACCCGCAATTAAAATTTACATGGAATTATAATGATGCCGACAAGACGCTTGCTGTTCACATAACCCAATTACAGGCTAAACCTTATCAACTCGAAGTTGAATTTACGGTTGACGGCAAGCTGTACAGATCGGATATCAGCGGCAGCTCAACTACCATCACTGTACCGGCAGCCTCTGTAACACCCCGTATCAAGATAGATCCGGATGTAAATTTGTTGGCTACATTTGATACCGTCAATAAACCTTAGTATCAAAACAAAGTCGAATTAAATATTTAAAGGGCGATTACTGCTTAAACGCAATATAATTTAGTTTCGATATTTGTAATTTTGCACTATATAATTTTGATTATTAATAAAAATCAAAACATTATATCTTTTTTTAAATGTTTTTCGTATAATTGAATTATATAACAGGCCAATTGAGCCCGATATGAGAATTAACAGAATGTTCACTAAAATTTAACACCATGGCAAAAGCGTATCAATCCATTTATGTAATGTTTTACAGGTGGAGCTTTAAAAATTTCGGTCAGGGCTCATTACCCCAGTTTAAATCGTTGTTTAACGTTAGCTTTTTGTTAGTAGTGGTGTTAACAAATGCCATGCTTTTTACTAAACTAATGGTTAATACCAATTTGTTAACAATTAACATGTCGGCATACGTAGCCATATTATTTGGCGCGATGGGCTTTCTGATCATCAATCATTTTATACTGCTTAATAACCGCGTGTTCAAGCGTTTAAATATGCGCCTTGCAACTATTGGCGCTCATAATAAAAACCTGTTTTCGGTTGTGCTGCTGGTAAATGTATTATTTGCCTGCGGCCTTTGTTTCATTAGATAATTATTAATACAAAAGGGAAAATAAGAATGCAAAGCCTCTTATTTTCCCTTTTGTATTTAGCTCAAACTTTTCTTTATAAGTTTGGCTCCCCTCTACGGCTTTACGCCATCACCACGTTATAGTTACTGGCTACATCCTGCAATACCATACGCTTTTTACTAAAAACTTTAACGTTTATACTTAGGTCTTTGCAAAAGTTCTCGTGACCGGCCGGGGTAAGGGTAATCAATAATTTACCCGTTTGTGTACCTGTGTTAATAATACTATGCAGGGTGCCCCGGGGTATAAAAATATTCGCGCCTTTTTCTGCTTCGTAACTTTCGCCATTCGCGTAAAGTGTAAAATTGCCTTCGGTGATCAGGATAACCTTATCTTCGTGTTCGCAGGTATGCGTGGGCGAGCCTGCGCCAACACTTACTTCTTTTTCTAAAATAGTGAGGGTGCCGCCACTACATTCAGTGCTCAGGATAACGCTCATCTGTATTCCAGATACCTCCCTGTATTCGGCCTGGTTACGCTGTATTAAGTTTATGATAGATGTCATTGTACTAAAGTTTGGTATTAATATGACGGATGTTTGAGGCTGAGTGTTACAAATACACTATAAAAAAGTTGCGTGTTTAAACTTGTAATGGGCTGGTTATGAGTTTTTACAGTAATATTAATCTGGATGCTTTGTTAGCTAACCGGCAAGCTAATAATCCTTTTTCTCCTCTTAAATAAATTCTATATCTTTCGGTTAACAAAAATCCTATCAAGTGTTAGTTAAGACCTTTGGAAGTGCGGTTTATGGTATACAGGCTATTACCATTACAGTTGAAGTGAATATTGCGGCGGGTACCAAATATTTTATAGTTGGCCTGCCCGATATAGCCGTTAAAGAAAGTTATTTCAGGATAGAATCAGCCCTGAAGAATTGCGGTTATAGAATGCCACGGCAACAGGTGGTGGTAAATATGGCCCCGGCAGATATAAGGAAAGAAGGCTCGGCATACGACCTTACTATTGCAACCGGGGTTTTAGCAGCGTCGGGCCAGATAGAAGCCGAAAACCTGGACAAATACCTTATCATGGGCGAGCTATCGTTAGATGGCGGCTTGCAGCCTATTAAAGGCGCATTGCCGATTGCCATTCCGGCGCGCAAGGAAGGTTATAAAGGATTTATCCTGCCAAAACAAAATTGCCGGGAGGCCGCTATTGTAGATAATCTTGAAGTATATGGTGTGGAAAACATTAAGCAGGTTGCCGACTTTTTCAATGGAACCGCACCTCTGGAGCCAGAAGTAGTGAATACCCGCGATGAATTTTATAATAGCCTAACCAATTACGACAGCGACTTTAGCGAAGTGCGCGGGCAAGAGAATATAAAACGCGCTTTAGAGATTGCAGCAGCCGGGGGCCATAATGTGATATTGATTGGTCCGCCGGGTGCCGGTAAAACCATGCTTGCACGCAGGCTGCCATCTATATTGCCTCCGCTGAGCTTGCACGAATCGTTAGAAACTACCAAGATCCATTCGGTAGCGGGGAAGCTTTCTGCTGCGGATGCGTTGGTTACCACAAGACCTTTCAGGTCGCCGCACCACACCATATCCGATGTTGCCTTGGTTGGCGGTGGCAGTAACCCCCAACCGGGCGAGATCTCCCTGGCGCATAATGGCGTTTTATTTTTAGATGAACTACCCGAGTTTAAACGCAGCGCGCTTGAGGTTATGCGCCAGCCCTTAGAGGAGCGGCGGGTTACCATATCGCGCGCAAAGTTTACTGTTGATTACCCAAGCAGCTTTATGCTCGTTGCCAGTATGAACCCCTGCCCTTGCGGATACTATAACCATCCTGAGAAGGAATGTATATGCCCGCCGGGTACTGTGCAAAAATACTTAAGCAAGATCTCGGGCCCGTTGTTAGATCGCATAGACTTGCACGTAGAGGTTACGCCGGTTAATTTTAGTGAGCTGTCATCAGACAGGCTGGCCGAAAAGAGCGAACTTATCCGCGACCGTGTGATTAAAGCCCGTGAGATACAAATTGAACGTTTTGGAGCCAGGCCGGATCTGCATGCCAATGCCCAGATGAGCCCGCAAATGGTACGCGATATTTGTAAGATAACAACCGCCGGGCAAACGCTGTTAAAAAAGGCCATGGAGAAGCTTGGCCTTTCGGCCCGTGCGTACGACCGCATCCTTAAAGTAGCCCGCACCATTGCCGACCTTGCAGGCAGCGAAGAGATATTGTTAGAACACCTCGCAGAAGCCATCCATTTTAGAAGTTTAGATAGGGAAGGCTGGGCAGGATAAATAATAAGAAAAGGCCATCGATACATAGGTGGCCTTTTTAAATCCTACTACCCTTCGTGGGAGCAGAGATTTAACCCTTTACACGCTCTATGTAACCGCCCGATGCTGTATCTACTTTCACCTTATCGCCAATATTAATAAACAAAGGCACTTTAATTACGGCACCTGTTTCAACGGTGGCATTTTTTAAGGCACTGGTAGAGGTATCACCTTTTACAGCAGGCTCAGTATAAGTTATTTCCAGTTCTACCGCGTTTGGTATCGATCCCATAATTGGCTCTCCGCTTTCAAACGCTACAATTACGTTCATCCCCTCTTTTAAAAATTTTACAGGAGCACCAAAAAGCAGTTTGGGTACATTGTGCTGTTCAAAGGTTTCGGTATCCATGATCACCAAAGATTCGCCATCCTCATATATGTATTGGTAATTACTTGTTTCAACGCGTGCAATTTCTACCTCTTCATCGGTACGGAAACGGTACTCTACCAATTTGCCGGTTTTTACATTGCGCATGCGTGCCTGGTAGAACGCGCGCAGGTTACCCGGCGTACGGTGTAAAAACTCTTCTACCTGTACCAGCTCGCCGTTAAAGCGAAGCACGTTACCATTCTTAACATCAGATGCTTTAGCCATAAATTTATAATTGAGCCTGCAAAATTATGTAATAGATTTGAGATGTGAGAAATGAGATGTAAGATTTTGCATCCTTTAACTCTTATAGTCGGCTATGCGTAACCTGTTTGGGCAAAAACTGTATTCGTGTTCCTGGTTCGAACAAACAATAGTAAGGCGGTTCTCGCTAAACTTTTCTACAAGGCTAAGATACCAGTCTATACCTTGCGTATCCAGGTTAGAGGTTGGCTCATCCAGCATTAATATAGGGGTATCGGCACAAAATGCAAGGGCAAGTTTCAGGCGTTGTTTCATACCCGAAGAGAAGTATTTAACAAGCTTATTACGGCTGCCATCTAAACTCAAAATATCGGCAACGGCGTTTTTATCCATCCCGACTTTAAACTTTTTAAATTTAAAGTGAAAGTCTATCATCTCGTTCAATGAAAAATCTTCAATAACCTCCAGGTAAGGGGCTGCTAAACTGAGGAGATTGAAAATTTCGCCGTGCTCAATGTCTTTACCGAAATCCTCATATTTAAGTACGCCAACAGAGGGGGCTAAGCTACCGTTAAGTACTTGCAGTAATGTTGACTTGCCAGACCCATTGGCGCCCAGCACAGCGTATTTGCCCGCGTTTTTAAAGGTATAATCAATCCCCCTGAAGATCCATTCACGGTTAAAGCGTCGGCCGATGTTTTGGAGGGAAATGTTCATTTTTTAGTTGATGGTTCATCGTTAATGGTTCATAGCAATACGGGATTACCGTGATCTATGAACCATCAGCCATAAGCTAAACACTAACTGGCTCCAAACCCCTTCATGATGCCTCGTTGCGAGTTCTGTACAAAGTTGATGATCTCGTCCCGCTCTACGGTTGGGTTGAATTCAGCCTCAATAATATCGAGCGCCTTTGTGATGTTGTATTTCTTCAGGAAGATTATCCGGTAGATCTCCTGGATCTCGTTTATAGTTTCGGCGCTGAAGCCCCTGCGGCGTAAGCCTACAGAGTTAATGCCGATGTATGATAACGGCTCGCGGCCGGCTTTTGTGTATGGGGGGACATCCTTACGTACTAATGACCCGCCGGAGATCATGGCGTGGGCGCCTATCTCTACAAACTGGTGGACCGCAGAGGTACCACCAATAAAAGCGTGATCGTAAACATTGATATGACCGGCAAGCTGCACACCGTTGGCTATGATCACGTTATCGCCAATAACACAATCATGTGCTACGTGCGTATAGGCCATTAACAAGCAGTTACTGCCAATTGTGGTTGTGTTTTTATCGAGTGCGGTGCCACGGTTAAGCGTTACACACTCGCGGATAACGGTATTATCTCCAATTGTAACAGTACTGGCCTCTCCTTTGTATTTCAGATCTTGAGGCGGGGCAGATACAACAGCACCCGGGAAAATACGACAGTTTTTACCTATACGCGCCCCATCCATTATAACAGAGTTTGAACCTACCCAGGTACCCTCGCCAATTTCAACATCTTTGTGTATGGTAACAAAGGGTTCTATTACCACATTGTCGGCAATTTTTGCCTGTGGGTGTATATATGCTAAGGGCTGTATCATGCTTATTTATATTTAACTATTTGCGCCATTAGCTCGGCCTCTACTACAATTTTTTCGCCAACCATGCCAATGCCTTTCATTTGCGCAATACCACGGCGGATAGGCGCAATAAGGTCGCAACGGAATATTAACGTATCGCCCGGTAAAACCTTGTCCTTAAACCTCGCGTTTTCAATTTTTAGGAACAGCGTTAACCAATTTTCAGGATCGGGCACAGTATTTAATACCAGGATACCGCCAGTTTGGGCCATAGCTTCTATCTGTAAAACGCCCGGCATTACAGGTGCGCCGGGGAAGTGGCCCACAAAGAATGGCTCATTCATAGTTACCGCCTTTAGGCCTACAACATGTGTTTTGGTAAGTTCAAGTATCTTATCAACCAGTAATAGAGGCGGGCGGTGCGGCAATATGTTCATGATCTGAACAGTATCGTAAACCGGGGTCATGTTAGGATCGTAAACCTTTACATGCTTGCGGCTGCGCTCTTTTTTAATAAGCGCTTTAATTTTTTTAGCGAAGGCAACGTTTGCCGCATGGCCCGGCCTTGCAGCCATAATATGGCCCTTAAGCGGGACGCCAACTAAAGCAAGGTCGCCAATCATGTCCAGCAGTTTGTGGCGTGCCGGCTCGTTCTGGTGGCGAAGCTCGATGTTGTTTAATATCCCTTGTGGTGCAACATTAATATCTTTACGGTTAAACAACTTGGCTAAATGAGAAAGCTCTTCTTCGTCAACCTCTTTATCAACAACCACAATGGCATTATTGAGGTCTCCGCCTTTTATTAGATCGTGTTTAACCAGCATTTCCAGTTCATGTAAAAAGCAAAAAGTACGACTTGACGCGATCTCTTTTTTAAACTCGCGAAGGCTTGAAATGGTTGCGTGTTGGCTACCCAATACTTGTGAGTTATAATCAACCATACAAGTAAAACGGTAGTCGTCATCTAACGGCATGGCTACCATATCAACCTTGCGGTCGGCCTCAGAGTAATGAATATTATATGGGATATGGTAATATTCCCTGTCGGCAGCCTGTTCTTCAAAGCCGGCTTTTTCAATAACATCAATAAACTGTATCGAACTGCCATCCATTATCGGTGTTTCAGGCCCGTCCATATCAATCAGTACGTTGTCTATCTCTAAGCCTACTAAAGCGGCCAACACGTGCTCAACGGTACTAACACTCGCGCCATTTTGAGTTATTGTTGTACCTCTTGAGGTATCAGTAACATTATCCACATCGGCATCAATGATGGGTTGGCCCGGCAAATCAATCCTGCGGAATTTATAACCGTGTTTCTCAGGTGCGGGGTTAAAGGTCATGGTAACGCTTTGCCCTGTGTGTAAACCCGTGCCCGATACTGATACAGGCTCTTTAATAGTTCTTTGTTTTACATTCATATTATGATGTTCATTGGTTCATCGGTTCAATGGTTCATTGGTAATAGTTTATGATATGGCATGCAAGCCTGATAAACTAAATGATCAATTGAACTAATGAACATCTCTATCTTTTAACTCTTTTATTATTTTTTCCAGTTCGTTAACTCTCTTTTCCAGCTCAGGCAAGCGGCTCACAACCACATTCGATCGCATATCTGCGGTATAGCTAATTGCAGGCGAACCAGCCCACCTTTTACCCTCTTCGGTAATTTTACGGCTTACACCAGATTGTGCCTGCACTTGCGTGCCCCTGGCAATGGTTATATGCCCAACAACGCCAACCTGCCCGCCCAGCATAACATTTTCGCCAAGTTTGGTGCTGCCTGCAATACCGGCCTGCGCGGCAATTACCGTATTTTGCCCAATATCAACATTGTGGGCTATTTGTACCAGGTTATCTATCTTAACACCTTTGCGCACATAGGTAGAACCCATAGTTGCACGGTCTATAGTTGTATTGGCACCTATTTCAACGTCATCTTCAATAACAACATTGCCTATTTGGGCCACTTTAGTGTATGTGCCGTCGGGGTTTGGGGCAAAGCCGAAGCCATCGCTGCCTATTACTGCACCCGAATGTATCACCACGTTATCGCCAATGATGCAATCAAAATATACCTTTACGCCGGGGAACAAAGTTACATTATTACCCAATTTTACGTTGTCGGCAATGTAGCAACCGGGATATATTTTACAGTTATCGCCCATTGTTACATCCTGACCTATATAGCTAAATGCACCAATATAAGGTGTCGCACCAATTTTAGCCGATTTATGTATAAAGTGCGGTTCTTCTACGCCGGATTTATTTAGCTTAATTGTATTGTATTGTTCAAGGAGCAGTGTAAAAGACGAATACGCGTTTTCTACCCTGATAAGGGTTGCTTTTACCGGGGAAGTTAGTTGCAGGCTGTTGTTTACTATAACTACCGAGGCATTTGTTGTATAAAGGTATTGCTCATATTTAGGGTTAGCTAAAAATGATAATGAACCGTTGCCGCCTTCCTCTATTTTAGCCAGGTGATTAGCCTCCACAAGCGGATCGCCTTCAACTGTCCCGTTTAGCATAAAGGCTATATCCTTTGCGGTAAATTGCATCGTACAAATTTAAATGTTAAAACCATAGCAACAAATTATTAATAATGAGTGCAGTTTTGTGGATTGATGGCTGCTTGCAATCACCATCACTAAACCATTCACTACCTTATAACAACTCCTTGGCATAACAAAGTATATATTTTTTTACAGTTTTTGATAAAGCCTCCAGGTTAGAGTTGTCGCTTGCCAGGGTTATATCCCTTATGTCGCCGTTCTTTCTCAAAATATGGATATTGCCATCGCCCTTGTTGTATGCGTTATTGCGAATATCATCGGTAAATACAAAATAAGAAGCCTCATGCTCGCTTATGCCGTATTCTTTTACTGCTTTGGCTTTAAGTTGCTTAACCAATGCCTCGTTTGGCGCTTCGCCGGTTATATCTACATGGTAAAGCCTGCGGTTAATAAAATTGTGGCAAAGCTTGGATAGTACAAAGTCCGGGCTGTTAGCCCATATTTTAACGGCCGCCATCACATCTGTATCATCCAGCAACGCAAAGGTTTTTAAGTGCACATCGCTCGCCATAAATTCGTCCTTGGTAATAAAGTTCTCCAGGAAGTAGCTTAAGGCCGGCGTTAGCGGAAAATGCGTACCCTGCAAAGCCAGCTCGCGGCTGCGTGTAAATATTTTACAAAGCAGTTGCTCGGCAGCTATAACGGTTTTATGTAGATATACCTGCCAGTACATCAACCTGCGTGCGATCAGGAATTTTTCTATAGAATAGATTCCTTTTTCCTCAACAGCTATGCTGTCACCCTTAACAATAAGCATTTTAATGATGCGGTCCGAACTAATAACCCCTTCAGATACGCCTGTAAAGTAACTATCCCTGTTCAGGTAGTCCATCCGGTCCATATCCAGCTGGCTGGATACCAATTGATGTAAAAAGTGCTTGTGGTATTCGCCCTTAAATATGCTTATGGCTAATGAAAGCTTGCCGCCAAATTCATGGTTTAGCTTATTCATTAACAGTATAGAAATATCCTCATGGTCTATCTCATCTACAATAGTGTGTTCTAATGCGTGTGAGAATGGCCCGTGCCCGATATCATGCAGTAAAATAGCTATCATCAGCCCTTCTTTTTCTTCGGGCGAGATCTCCGCGCCTTTGTTGCAAAGGGTTTCTATTGCCAGGCTCATTAAATGCATAGCGCCTAAAGCATGGTGGAAACGGGTATGTAAAGCCCCCGGGTACACCAGGTGGGTCATGCCCAATTGTTTAATGTAACGCAGGCGCTGAAAGTGGGGGTGGTCTATCAGGTCATACACCAAATCGGTTGGTATGCTGATGAACCCGTAAACCGGGTCGTTTATGATCTTCTTTTTGTTCAAGGTAGCTTTTAAGAATACAAAAGTGTTGAATTATGACAAAACAAGCACCGTCTATTTGTTAATTTATGTTAATCCTTGCATATTTTTACAACAAAATATGCCGCCTTAAGGTTATAGGTGGGTAAAATTAAATATATTATGCAGGATACCACTATATTATGGGCCGATGACGAAATTGATCTGCTGAAACCACACGTTCTGTTTTTAGGCGAAAAGGGTTATAATGTAATAACCGTTACCAATGGTAACGATGCTATTGAAGAATTTAAGAAGCAGTATTTCGACCTGGTTTTCCTGGATGAGAACATGCCCGGCCTTACCGGATTAGAAACCCTGCAACAAATAAAGAACATTAATAACGATGTGCCCATCGTACTTATCACAAAAAATGAGGAAGAGTATTTAATGGAGGATGCCATAGGCTCTAAAATTGATGATTACCTGATAAAACCGGTACATCCTAAGCAGATATTGCTTACCATAAAAAAACTTACCGAAAACAAAAAGCTTGTTGGCGCTAAAACAACTATGGCCTACCAGCAGGATTTCCGTAACCTGGGCATGACCCTTAACGATAACTTAAGCTACCAGGAATGGGTAGATGTTTACAAAAAGCTCATCTACTGGGAGCTTGAGTTAGAGACTTTGGAAGACGCCGGTATGCACGAGATCCTTACACTGCAAAAGGCCGAGGCCAACGTGCAGTTTTGCAAATTTGTTGAGCGTAACTATTTAGGGTGGATAAAAGACCCGGAGAACGGGCCTACATCATCTCCGCAATTATTCAAGAAAAAGGTATTCCCTAAGCTGGACGGCAACGGGCCGGTATTTTTTATACTGATCGATAATTTGCGTTATGATCAGTTTAAGATCATTAACCCCATAATATCAGAGTATTTTAGATTAGAGGAAGAGGACACTTATTACAGCATCCTGCCCACAGCTACACAATACGCGCGTAACGCCATTTTTTCGGGCCTAATGCCTTTAGAGATGGAAAGGCGCTATCCCGAAATGTGGCAAAATGATGAGGATGAGGGTGGCAAAAACCTTTTTGAAGCAGATTTTGTTGCCGATCAACTAAAGCGTGTTTTACGCCGCGATGTTAAGCACTCTTATCACAAGATCTTGAACATTGACGAAGGCCGCGCCCTGAATGAATCGGTAAATAACCTGATGAATAACGAGTTGAACGTGGTTGTTTACAACTTTGTGGATATGCTTAGCCATGCCCGTACAGATATGCAGATGATACGCGAACTGGCAAGCGACGACGCGGCTTACCGCTCGTTAACCCTCTCGTGGTTTGAGCATTCGCCCTTATTTGACCTCCTGAAGTTCCTGGCATCCAAACAGGTAAGGGTAGTAATAACTACCGACCATGGTACCATACGTGTTAAAAACCCAAGCAAGATCATAGGCGACCGTAACACCAACACCAACCTGCGTTACAAACAAGGCAAAAACCTAAATTATAACGCTAAAGAGGTTTTCCACATACGTAACCCGCACGATGCCATGTTGCCTAAATTGCACGTAAGCAGTAGCTTTGTGTTTGCCAAGGGCGATAGCTACTTTGTGTACCCTAACAACTACAACCATTTTGTTAATTTCTATAACGAAACCTTTCAGCATGGGGGAATCTCGTTAGAAGAAATGATCATCCCGATAGTTACCTACGGGCCAAAATAGAAATTATATACTCTCCAAACTGTCATCTTATGTTTGCATAGGATGACACTGTTTTATATTTGCATAAATATAACCATGGACTTACACATTACTTCTACCGCAGAGCTACCACAGGTAGCATCGGAGATATTGGAATGTGCCGGTGATACCCGCATTTTCCTATTCTACGGCGATATGGGCGCGGGTAAAACCACGATTATTAAAGCGCTTTGCGCCCAACTTGGTGTTTTAGATGCGGCCACCAGCCCTACGTTTTCTATCGTTAATCAGTACAAAGGGCAGGACGGACCGGTTTACCACTTTGATTTTTATAGGTTGAAAGACCAGAACGAGGCGCTGGACATGGGTTATGAAGAATACTTTTATTCAGGTAATTATTGTTTTATAGAATGGCCCGAAAAGATCGCTAACCTTATTCCGGATAGTTACACCGGTATACGCATCCGAGTAATAGATGCTACCGGCAGGCAAATTACGGTTGAAAACATTTCATAAGCAATCCTGTTTTTTTCTTATCTTCATCAGCCGGAAAATAACGTATCATGAGTACAGGGAAATACAGCGGGTTTTCAGACGTTGCCAGGCAGGCAATGATGCAGCCACAGGAGTCGATGCTGGAAGTTAAGAGCAAAAAAGACAAGCTTTATATAGGCATCCCCAAGGAGATTTCCTTTCAGGAAAACCGTATCCCGCTTACGCCGCTATCGGTAGCGCTGCTTATCAACAACGGCCACGAGGTTATGCTGGAAAGCAACGCTGGCCAGGCCGCCAACTTTACCGATAATAACTACAGCGAACAAGGCGCCCAGATAGTTTACGATACCCAGAAGGTTTACGAAGCCGATATCATCATTAAAATTGCCCCGCCCACCAAAGAGGAAATTGAAATGATGAAACCCGGACAATTGCTTATATCAACCCTACAGCTGGCTACCCTAAAGGCAGATTGCCTGCACGCGTTGATGAAGAAAAAGATCACCGCGCTATGTTTTGAGCATTTAGAGGACGAAGGTGGTTCGCTGACTGTTGTAAGGGCCATGAGCGAAATTGTAGGCGCCACATCGGTGCTGATAGCCGCCGAATACCTGAGCAATATTTTTGAAGGCAAGGGGTTGATGTTAGGTGGTATTACAGGTGTGCCCCCAACAGAAATTGTAATACTTGGCGCCGGTACCGTTGGTGAATACGCCGCACGTACCGCCATATCTTTAGGGGCCCAGGTAAAGGTTTTTGATCAGTCTATTTACAAGCTTCGACGCTTGCAAAATAACATAGGTACACGGGTGTTTACATCTGTAGTGCAGCCAATAGTATTAGAAAAAGCCATTACTACCTGCGATGTAGCCATTGGCGCCATAAGGGCCGACGATGGGCGGAGCCCGCAAATTGTATCTGAGGCAACAGTTAGTAAAATGAAACCAAACTCCGTTATTATTGATGTGAGTATAGA
Organism: Mucilaginibacter lutimaris; assembly: GCF_042676625.1. NCBI lineage: Bacteria > Pseudomonadati > Bacteroidota > Sphingobacteriia > Sphingobacteriales > Sphingobacteriaceae > Mucilaginibacter > Mucilaginibacter lutimaris. The sequence goes on along the minus strand of NZ_JBHTIA010000012.1, from coordinate 289,320 downwards.
CCAGGGCGGCTGTTTTGAAACATCAGAAGTCACTAACCATACCCATCCGGTTTTCCGCAAGTATGATGTAATACATTATTGTGTACCAAACATCGCGTCGCGTGTGGCACGCACTGCCACCTATGCGCTAACAAATATCTTTGCGCCTATCCTGCTGGACATCGGAGAAATGGGCGGGCTTAAAAACGTGATCTGGCAAAAGGCGGGCATCCGCAAAGCGGTATATATTTACCAGGGGCACCTTACCAACAAACACATGGGCGAGCGTTTTAACATTCCTTGTAAGGATCTTGATCTGCTGGTGGTATCTAATCATTAATAGAAGTAAGCAATAAAATTCAGGATGAAAGAAAAACAGCATCTTGCCAATCCTGACCCTTGATCTCCTAAGTCCTGTGTGTTATCAATAATTAGTAAACGGCCTTACTGCCTCGGGGTGGTTAATTTCCGGCTGGTATTTTTCAGGGATCTCATTGGTGTGGTGCTTATCGCCATAATAATCAATAGCTAACTCCCTTTTTCCATTTTCTTTTATGGTAACCTTAAAAAGCATATCGTAATCTTGCTCATCTAACGATGAAGGGAACGGCACGTCCGCACCAAAAGCTTCTAAAAGTTTCATTACGGTGTTAGAGTGCCCAATAATTAAAACATTATCACCTCTAAAATTTTTAATAATAGTTTTGGCAAACACATTAAGTGCGGTATCAACATATATACGGGGTAATAGCTTAGCTTTATAAGCAAGGGGCCGCGCCGTTAGGCCGGTGCGTTTATAACGGGTTACATATATAGCTTTTATGTGTTCGCCTTTTAGTTCTTTAGCCAGGGCTTCGGCGCGTTTAGTGCCGGCTGCGCTTAGCACGGGGTCTTCATCCTGCTTAATATTAATTGCCTTTTCGGCATGGCGAGCTATCCATATAGTAGTTTTTTGTGCCGAGGCACTAAAATTGCTTAGCAATAAACAAATAAACAGTAGCCTTAAAAATTTGGCAGGCATCATTACAATTTTCATAAAATGGTGTTATCTGTTTTAGAACACAAGGTACAAACAAATATATTCGGTTTTTGATATGAAATTTTTTAGCAAAGAATATTTAAAGCAGCTATGGAAAGTTTTATTGGCCACTTTTAGCGGTTTTGGGTCAGACAACGGCTTAAAACTTAGCGCTTCGCTGGCTTACTATACTATTTTTTCGTTAGCGCCGCTACTATTACTAATACTATCACTTGCCGGGATATTTTTAAAGGACGATAGTTACCGCCAGGACTTTTATAATCAGATACAGCACTATATAGGCCGCGATGGCACCCAACAGCTGCAAAGCACTATCAACTCACAGGATATTACAGGTAAAAGCGGCTTAGGATTGGCTATTAGTATAGTAACACTGCTTATTGGTGCCAGTAGCATCTTTCTCGAAATTCAGGATTCACTTAATATCATATGGCGTGTTAAAGCAAAGCCAAAACGTGGCTGGGTTCAAATGCTGAAGAACAGATTTCTTTCTTTTTCATTGATCGTTAGTCTTGGCTTTTTACTGCTTGCTTCGTTATTGGTTAATATTATTATCAGTGCCATAAGCGACAAAATAGTAGCCTTTTTACCGCACATTTTAGGCGCCAAAATTGCCGGTCTTGTTGGTACTACCTTCATATTCGCGGTAAACTTTGGTATAACGCTTTTAGTGATCTCCGTACTTTTCGGAGTTATATTTAAGGTGCTGCCCGATGTTAAGATCAAGTGGAAGGACGTACGCTCGGGAGCCATTTTTACAGCTGTATTATTTATAATTGGCCAGTATATTATTAGCCTTTATATCCAATATACCGCCCAGGGTTCTGCTTACGGCACCGCCGGGTCTATTATCGTGATTTTGGTATGGATATATTACACGGCTGCAATTTTGTATATAGGTGCCGAGTTTACCCAGGTTTATGCCGAGGCGCAGGGCAGCCATATTGAGCCGGCCGATTATGCTGTAGTGGTGCAGCAAACCGAGGTGGAAAGGAAACTGCAGACAATGCCCCTTCAAAATCCCGAGTTGCATGGCGCGCTAAAGTGCGACGATGATAAGGGCGGCAAAAAGCCCGATGGCTGCTAAAACCCTGTGTTTGGGGGTTAAACTATTGTGTTATTTTTTATAAAAATAAACTGTAGCTTTAACTTCCAATCCAAACCAGGTGTTAACCGCCCTAAAATATTCAACGTTTAAGCGTGTATGGCTCTTCGTCATCATAAATTGCCTTTTCTTATCGGCAAGCGCCCAATCTTTTGATGTTGACAGCACACACAAATATGTAGATATCCCTTTTAAGCTTGTGCGCAACATGATGATCGTTAAGCTTAAAATAAACGGATGTGGCCCATTCAATTTTGTATTGGATACAGGTGTTGGGCTGATGATCATCACCGAACCAAAGCTGGTTGATTCGATAGGTATAGCATCTAAACGTACCATAAAATTAGTAGGCCTTGGTGAGGGGGATGCGTTTGAAGCATATGTTACCCCGGTTCTTAACATTGGTATTCCCGGGCTGGTAAGCGAAAATGTATCTGCTGCTATTTTAAAGACCGATTATTTTAATCTTTCAGGTTATGTTGGGGTGCCTATACATGGTTTGCTGGGATACGAGTTTTTTAATTCGCTGGCGGTAAAAATAAATTTTAGTGATACCACAATGAATGTTTGTCGCCCAAGGTATCTTAAACCCTTTAAAAAGAGCCAAAAGATCCCTATTACAATTGAGGATAAAAAGCCCTATATGGAAACCAATGTTAGTTTCCCCGATGGTACAAAGGCTGTTAACAAATTTGTGATAGATCTAGGGGCGGGCCACCCGCTTTCTATAGAGAACATGGTGCAAAAGCATGGCTTGCCCAAAAAAGCAATCCAGGCAAACTTAGGCGTTGGGCTTAACGGCCCCATCAGCGGCTACCTAAGCCGGGTTAAGGATATTGAGATTGGAGGGTATAAGGTCAAAAATATCATTACGTCCTTTCCTGATGAAGATTACGTTCAGCGAACTTTAAACGTACCGCGGGATGGTAACTTAGGCATAGGGATACTCAAAAAGTTTAACCTCGCTTTCGATTATTCAAACGGGCTGCTATATGTAAAATCGAATGAAAAGTTCGGGCTGCCGTTTGAGCATGACATGAGCGGGATAGAGTATTTTATGGCCGGCGAAAATTATTCGCACCTCATCATTGGCCGTGTAGCGCCGGGTTCTCCGGCCGATGAGATCGGGTTGATAAAGGACGACGAAATAACTTCTATAAACTTTAAGCCCGTATCAAAAATGAGTCCCGAGGAGATAGACTCTTATTTTAAAACATCAGAACGGAGCCTGCTTTTAGAGATTTATCATGATAAAAAATTCGACCGCGTTATTATTAATCTGCGCCGCCGCATATAATTTGCATGTAACTAACCTGTTGCGATAGGTTTCTAAAAAAATTATTCCATATTTTTAGCCTTTACTAATTAACTAAACAAATGAATACACCTTTACGGGTAAATACTTACCTGGGCGTTGCTTTTTTTGCTATGGCAACAATTGCAAGTTCATGCGCCACCAAAAAAGCGGCAGACCGTACGGTTACGCTTAAAACCACAACCACCCCGGGCGGCTCCACCGCCACAGCAACAATTGGTGCCGGCAAAAAAGAAGGCATTAAAAAATTTAGCGATCTTATTGGAAAAGCAAAAGCAGATACCGGCCTCTTTAACACCTACAAAGTTGATGGTAAATACTACTTTGAGATACCAGACAGCCTGGTAAGCCGCGAAATGCTGGTAGTTACCCGTTTTGTAAAAACGCCAACGGGGTTAAAATCTTTTGGCCAGCAATATGGCGGCGAAGAGGTAAACAACCAGGTTTGGAAATGGGAACGCCACGATAAGCAGGTTTTTATACGCGTGCCAAGCTACTCGGTAAGGGCCGATAGCACAAGCGACATGTATCAATCGGTAAAAAATTCAAACCTTGATGCTGTGCTTGCCGCTTTTGATGTTAAAGCATATAACAAAGATACTACCGGTGTTTTAATAGATGTGACCGACTTGTACAACGGCGACGTTGCAGCCATTGGCCTGCCCGATAATATCAAAAAGATGTATAAGATTAGCGCGTTAGATAATACGCGCTCGTATATAGACACTGTAAGGAGCTTCCCGATCAATATTGAAACCCGGACACTGAAAACTTATAGGGCTGCCGAATCACCAACAGATAATACAAATGGTGCGGTTACTTTTGAGCTGAACACATCTATGTTGTTGCTGCCTAAAACGCCTATGAAAGCGCGTATAATGGACTCGCGAGTTGGCTTTTTTGGCCAGGGCCAAACAGACTATGGTACCGATGCCCAAAAAGCAGAAGCCACGGCTTACATACACCGCTGGAAGCTTGAGCCTAAAGACGAAGCCGCTTACGCCCGTGGCGAACTGGTTGAGCCTAAAAAACAAATAGTTTATTACATAGACCCGGCCACGCCTAAAAAATGGGTGCCATACCTTATTGCCGGCGTTAACGACTGGAACAAAGCTTTTGAAGCAGCAGGTTTTAAAAACGCCATTGTTGGTAAAGAAGCGCCAACTAAAAAAGAAGACCCCGAGTTTAGTACTGAGGATGCGCGTTATAGCGTATTGCGGTATTTCGCATCAGATGTGCAAAACGCATACGGGCCGCATATTTCCGACCCTCGCAGTGGCGAAATATTGGAAAGCCACGTAGGTTGGTACCATAACGTAATGAGCTTATTGCGTAACTGGTTCTTTATACAAACCGCGGCCGTTAACCCTAATGTACGTATGGCTAAATTTACCGACGCGCAAATGGGCGAACTGATCCGTTTTGTATCATCGCACGAAATTGGGCATACCTTAGGCCTGCCACACAACTTTGGTTCGAGCTACGCTTACCCGGTAGATTCGTTACGCTCAAAATCTTTTACTGATAAGCATGGTACAGCGCCATCAATTATGGATTATGCCCGCTTTAACTACATAGCACAGCCGGGCGATGGTGTAACGCACTTATACCCTCAAATTGGCGAATACGACCTGTGGTCGGTTAAATGGGGATACACGTACTTCCCCGGCAAGAAAACAGCCGTGCAGGAAAAAGAGATGCTTGATGTTTGGACCAAAGAAAAAGCAGGTAACCCGCTCTATTACTTTGGCCGCCAGGGCACCTCTATCGACCCACGCCTGCAGAATGAGGATTTGGGAGATAACGCGATGAAAGCAAGTACTTATGGTATTGCCAATTTAAAACGCATCCTGCCAAACATCGAAAAATGGACCTATCAAAAGGGCGAAGATTATGATGACCTGGTAACTTTATATAATGAGGTTATTGGTCAGTACAACCGCTACATAGGACATGTTACCATGAATATTGGCGGCATGAACGAGAATTATAAAACTTACGATCAAAAAGGCGCGGTTTATGGTTTTGTGAACAAGAACCTGCAGCATGATGCAGTAGTATTTTTAAACCAACAGGTATTTACTACACCGCGCTGGTTAATTAACAATGCCGAGTTAGCCAAATTTGATAACGGCGTAATTATCGGCCGTATCAAATCTGTACAGGTAAACGCGGTTAACAATGTTATTAACCCATCGCGTATGGCGCGTATGTTTGATAATCAATCAAAAAATGGTGCATCTGCTTACACCGTTGCAGATATGTTTAACGATTTGCGTACGGGCATTTTTGCTAAAGGCACACCTGATGAGTTTAAGCGCAACCTGCAACGTGGTTATGTAGACCGTTTAAAAACAATGCTGAATGATGATGCAAGTCAAAGTTTCCCGGGTGCTACATCTGCACAGCTGGCAAGTATTGGGTTAACGCCTATTAACATTGCGCTATCAGATATCCGCCCAATGGTGCGTGTAGAGCTTGCAAAAATTAGCGCGGCCCTGCCAAAAGGGGGCGATGCTTTAACAGCCGCGCACTATGCCGACCTTCGTTTACGCATTAAAGAGGCGCTGAACCCAACACGCCCGATTGTAAACGTTGGCGGTGGCTCACCGGGCCGTTTAACAGACGAGGTTGCACCTGCAAATAATAGCTGCTGGCCGCAAACCAAATAACCTAACATATAATAAAAGCAAAGCCCCCGTTTATTGACGGGGGCTTTGCTTTTATATGGCAGGCCCAATACTATTTAAGCTGGCTTATATTTTCAAAAAAGGCGGTTTGGAGGTCGAGCAGTGTTTTTACATTTACCTTTTCACCGTAGGTGTCAAAGCACAAAAATTTGGCTTTTGAATGATCATTATCTTTCCACTTTTCAAAAAAGTTAAAGGTTTCAAAAAAATAATGATTAGTAGTAATGTTGGTTTTGCCACTCGTTTGGGAGGTATTTAGCCTGAACCCGAATGCATCCATCCATTTGTGCACTTTATTGTGCAAAGACCCTTTGAAATTATCCATAGGTTAAATGTTTTTAATCTTTAACGAAAAACTGTGCCGAAGGTTATAGTTGATTCGAAATACTTTTTAACAAAGGTTGAGTATTGCTGTGGATATCAATAACATAATTGGCGGCATTTCGGGAATTTTTTATTCAACACCTGCAAAATTTTGAAACCAAATGTTAATAACCCCGTAGAAGACCCTACACTCACAAGATAATTATGAAAAGAAACAGACTTTTGTTAGTAACTATAGCGCTTAGCCTTTTAACCGCGGGCGCATGTAAAAAATCAACAACTCCGGGCCCTGCCGGCCCTAAAGGTGAAACAGGTGCTACCGGCGCTACCGGTGCAACGGGGGCGCAAGGGCCACAAGGCCCTACTGGTGCTACCGGCGCAACAGGTGCTACTGGTGCTACCGGAGCTACAGGTGCAACAGGCCCTGCCGGCCCCGCCGGACCACAAGGCCCCGCAGGCCCTGCAGGCGGACCAGTTGGCCCAACCGGTGCGACAGGACCGCAGGGACCACAAGGCCCGCAAGGTGAAAAGGGAGAAACCGGCGCAACCGGGCCTGCCGGCGCAACAGGCGCAACCGGCCCAACAGGTGCAACCGGTGCCACAGGCGCGCAAGGCCCAACGGGGCCAACAGGTGCAACCGGCGCTACAGGCCAAACCGGTGCGGCCGGGCAAGATGGTAAAGATGGCAACGCCAATGTGCAAAGTTTCTTATTGCCAAGCAAATCGGTAACGTTAACAGGTTTAACAAGGTTAAACGTGCCCGCAATTACTCAATCGGTAGTTGACCAGGGTTTAGTACTTGTATATTTTAGGGTTAGCGGATCGGGAACAGGTTATTACGCCCTGCCATACAGTGAGGCCGACCGTACCCTGAGCGTATCTAATTACGGCGTTGGCTTTGTAGATGTAAAAGCAAACTTTACGGCAAGCGGGTTAGACTTTAGGGTTGTAGTACTTGCAGGTACTTCTTTAACCACATTATCAACCACACACCCGGGGTTAAACGTGAGGAATTTTAACCAGGTAGCGTCTATATTCAGATTGCAATAGCCTATACTTCAGCTGTATATAAATTTATACAGTATATATTTAAAAGTTTGTACAAAGCCCCGCTATAGCGGGGCTTTTATATTTTGTACTGTAACAAATTTATTGTGAGTGTATTAAAATATGTAACAATGCTATGATTATTAAATATATGAACCGAATAAAGTGAACATTTGCATAATAAATGTGTCTATACGATACTTTAACAGCCCCTTACGTGTAAAAGATTATGAAATACCTTTATTTAATATTAGCATTAGTTTGCTTTAATACTTTCAACGCGTCTGCGCAGCAAAGGTCAATAAGCGGAACTATCATCGATTCTACCAAGCTATCCCTTCCCGGCAGTAACATTAAGCTAAAAAACGAACTTGGCGATAGCACTATAACCATAGCCGATGTAAACGGCAAATTTTCCTTCCCATCAGTAAAGGGTTCTAAAATTACCCTTTTGATAAGTTCAATAGGTTTCGAAGGGCTTATAAAGCACTATACCCTACCTGCCGATGGTAAAGCCGTTGTGCTTGATCCGATCGTGTTAAAATCGTCTATCAGGCAGCTTGGCCAGGTTACCATTGTGGGCGTTAACCCTGTTGTTTTTAAAGAGGACACGGTCCAGTATTCGGTATCGGCCTACAAGGTGCGCGAGAATGCCCCTATTGAAGACGTGCTGAAAAAGATACCGGGGGTTGATGTGGCTAAAGATGGTACAGTATCATCGCAGGGAAAACAGATAACAAAAGTACGTGTAAACGGTAAAGACTTTTTTGGCGGCGATGTACAAAGCGCTACCAAAAACCTGCCTGCCGATGTTATTGAAAGCGTACAGATAGTTGATGACTACGGCGACCAGGCAAATCTTACGGGCGTTAAAACCGGCGAACCAAACAAGATCCTGAACTTCACTATTCGCAAGGATAAAAACTACGGCTACTTTGGCCAGGCTACTGCGGGCGATGGACGCGACTGGTTACCCAAACAAGATAATGCAGATATTAAAAATGAGAACCGTTACGTCGGCCTCTTAAATTTTTTCAAATTCAAAGGCGATCAGCAGATCTCGGTTTTGGGGAGTTTGAATAATACCAACGTAAACACCTTTAGTTATGGCTCTGCAACAGGTGGTGCTGCAGGTGGCGGGGGCTTTGGCGGCGGCGGTGGTGGCGGCCGTGGTAACGCCGCACGTGGTTCAAGCGGCTCTACAACCAATGCGAACGGTATTACTAATGCGCGCTCTATTGGTTTAAACTTTAGAGACCAGTGGGGAAAAACCCTATCAGTATACGGCAGTTATAGTTTTAGTAACAATACTACCTATACCAACTCAACCACGCTGCAAAACAATTTTGGTAACAACCCAAGCCAAAGTACCCAGGTTAGCCAGGAAACAAGCCAGCCAACCAATCACCGGTTTAATTTTAACCTGGAATGGAAACCGGATACCCTTAATTATTTAAAGGTTACCCCATCCTTTTCCTACAATGCAACCGATGTAAATAGTTTTGACGATCAAAAATTGGTTAGGAGGGATACCACAAGGCTTGCTTATACATCTAATTCAATAAGCAACTCAACTGCGCCAAGCTATGGTTTAACCGGGTTTTTCAATCACCGTTTTAAAAATAGCAAACGTAATATATTAATAGGCTTTAACGCGAGCACCAATAAGAATTCGCAGTTTGACAACCCGGTGAACACCTACACCATAGGGGCGGGTACAACACCTGCAAACCAGGTTATTTATACCGATAGCCGCACCAATACTTATGGCGCTAACGTATCTTACCAGGAGCCTATTGGAAGGGTATCTTTCCTGGAGCTTAACTACGCGTTCAATCACAATTTTACATCGAGCGATAAAGAAACGGATACGCTTTATACCACCAATCCCGATCTGTATCATAATTACGCCTTGTTAAGTAACAACTATAACTATACGTTCACTACAAACAGGTTTGGCTTAAACTATCGTGTTGTAGAAAAGAAATACAATTTAACATTGGGTGTGGGTGCCCAGCCCGCCAAACTTGATGGGATCAACCTTACCAACAATGTTTCTACAAGTGTATCAACCTTTAACATAATACCTGCAGCAAGCTTTAATTATAACTTTAGCAGGAGCCAGGCTTTACGCTTTAACTATAATGGTAGCAGTAACCAGCCTGCGTTTAACCAGTTACAACCCGTTCTGGATTTTTCTAACGCGTTGTACCCGGTACAAGGTAACCCTAACCTGAACCCCGAATTTACGAATAACCTGTCGTTACGCTATAATGCATTTAGCTTTCAAACAGGCAACATATTTTTAGTAGGGCTGAATTTCACCCAAACAGATAATAAGATCGTTCAAAACACGGTGAATTACGCGTCGGACTTTACTGCCGCAGCATTGGCCGCCGACCCAAGTCTTATTAATTTTAGGAATGCGACCCTCATTAAATATCTGAATACAAGCGGCTATTACTCTGCGGGTGGTAATATTATTTACTCTAAGCCATGGAAAGAGCGCCGATATACTTTAACGTTTAACGGTAATGTAAACTATACCAATAATATTGGTTTTTCACAGAGCGTAAATGAGAACAATGTTACTACGCCGATAGAGAAAAACATCGCCAAAACACTTACCCTGAGCCCCCGTTTAAGTTTCAGAACTAACATTACTGATATTATTGATGCGGAGCTATATGGTAGATACAGTATAAGCAAAACAGATAATTCGTTAACCACGCTTGGTAATCAAAACACCAATATTCGTTCGCTCGAATTAGGATTAAACGGCAAAAACTATGTTTGGAAAGATTGGACCATTAGCTACGATTATACCAAAACATTAAATTATGGATACGACCAGGCGGTAAATATTAAAAACCCCAATATTTTAAATGCCTATTTAGAGCGCAGGTTTTTAAAAGACCACAGAGGAACCCTGCGATTGGCGGCTTACGATCTGTTTAATGAGAATACAGGTTTTTCTACCGTTACCAATGGCAGCACTGTTACACAAACTAACGTAAACAGGTTGGGCCGTTATGTATTGTTAACCTTTACATTCCGCCTGCAAAAGTTTTCGGGCAAAACCCCGTCTAACCCGGATAGGGGCTTTAGGGGCGGCGATGGCGGCGGACGCCAGGGTGGCATGGGCGGTGGAATGGGCGGCCCTCCTCCGGGCGGTGGCTCGTTCTAAATTGATAGAAACAAAAAACCCATCCGGTTACCGGATGGGTTTTTTATGCTTTAATGTTTTAGTTTTTAATCAGTACCGAGTTAATAACCCTTTCCAGTTCTTCCAGGTCAAAAGGTTTTGCAAGGTATGTTTCGGCGCCGGCGTGGTCGGCAAGCAATTGTATATCGCTGTTGGCCGAAAAATATACCACCGGGATATTTTTCAGTTCTTCATCTTTCTTTAAGGTTTGAGTGGCTATAATGCCGCCCGCGTCAGGTATCCAGTTGTCCATTAAGATAACATCGGGCAATATACCGCTAACTTTTTCGGTAATATCGTTACAATCTGTAAAGGTATGAACCTCCCAGCCCTGTTCCTCTAAAATGTAACTGCAGATAGAAAGAATGTCTTCATCATCATCAAAAATGATAATCTTTTTTGGTTTGTCGTTCATGGGTAAGTAGAGGGGTGAAGCTATAAATAAGTTTTAAAAAAAGCAAATTTTTTAATTAGAGATACAAACAGGCCGAGGCCGGTAATCCCTGCCCTATCATCCAAATTAAATTAACCTATAGCTTTTAAAACTCCAGCTCCAATAATACGGGGCAATGGTCCGAGTGCTTAGCCTCAGGTAATATTGCGCAACGCTTAATGTTATCTTCAAGTTCCTTGCTTGCCATGGCATAATCGATACGCCAGCCCAGGTTTTTACTGCGCGCGCCCGAGCGGAAACTCCACCAGGTGTAATTATGTGGCTCTTTATTTACATGGCGGAATGTATCTATAAAGCCCGATTCTATAAAGTTCTCCATCCATTCGCGCTCCTCGGGTAAAAAGCCGGATGAATTCGCGTTTGATTTTGGGTTATGGATATCTATGGGTTTGTGGCATATATTATAATCGCCGCAAATAACCAGTTTAGGGTGTTCCACCTTTAGTAAGGTAAGGTACTTGCCAAATTCGTCGAGGAAGCGGTATTTAAAGATCTGCCTTTCATCGCCGCTGGAGCCCGATGGAAAATAGGCGCTCATTACCGATACCTCATCAAAGTCTACACGGATACAACGCCCTTCGCGGTCAAAGTCGGGGATGCCACAGCCGTATTCGATGTGGTTTGGGTTTATTTTACTAAAAATAGCCGTACCACTATAGCCTTTCTTTTCGGCCGGGAACCAATAGTGTTTATAACCTAAGGCATCAACAAGGCCAAGTTCTTTAATAACATCGGGTGTGGCCTTAATCTCCTGCAGGCATACTACATCGGCATTGGTAGCCTGCAACCATGCAAGCCAGTCTTTATTTATTGCCGAACGGATACCGTTAACATTATAGGTTATGATCTTCATAGTTGCAGGCGTTGTGCCTATTTATTTTTTTATTTAGAAGTGGTGACAATACACTGTCACCATATTGAACTTAGAATAGTTGATTATGAGGTGGTTGCAAATTAACGGCTGGTTGTGCAAACGTGAACGTGAACACAGGACGTCATTATTTTGCCCTGGGCCATAACAATTCATCCATTTGTTTGCATTCCTTTTTGCTTAAAAGTTCTACAGTCATGGGGATATTGGTATCGGGCCTGTCGCGGGCATCTTTTTTAACAGCCGCTATCTGATCAACCATGTCAATGCCCGTTACCACCTCGCCATAAACAGTGTAATTTTGATCGAGATGCGGCACACCGCCAACGGTGGTATAAATATCGCGCTGCCATGCCGGTATCTTGCGCCCTTTAAGGCGGGTCATTTCTAATGTATCCAGCTTTCCATTGGTCCAGCGTTTGCCTTCTACAATGTAAAACTGGCATGCGCTTGATGCCTTTGCAGGGTTATCATCACGTGCGGCGGCCAATACGCCGCGTTTATGGAAAAGGCTGTCGCGAAACTCGGCCGGCACGGTATATTTCAGATCGCCGTTACCCAGCTCAACCCCGGGTTTGTTTTTCGCGGTATCGCGCGAATCCGGGTCACCCCCCTGGATCATAAAGTTTTGGATAACCCTGTGAAAAAACGTGCCATTGTAGAAACCCTCTTTTGTAAGCTTAATAAAATTGTCGCGATGTTTAGGCGTTTCGTTATACAGGCGAATGATTACATTGCCGTAGCTTGTTTTAATACGTACATATTGGTTTTTTGGCGGTTTGGCATAGGCGATGCTTAGGGTAAGCAGCAGCAAACAAAGTGTAAAAAGTTTCTTCATTTTAAGGTTTATATCAAAATATCCATTCCATTTCCGACTTAAAATAGTCAATTATCAGCGATTTAATTAACATCTCCTGTTCAAGCAAGGTATAGTTAGGCACTACCTTTACCAATTTCCAGTGTGGCCAGCCATCCTGGTCCAATCCCTCTAACTCGTAAAAGCCCATCTTGCTGAAAAGTTTACAATTAGCAATGTGCATCAACTCTTCCTTTTGCCTTTTGCTGAATTTACGAGGGCCTTGCCCAAGTTCCTGCACGCCAATTAAAAATAAAACCACCTTAATATCCGGTTTCTCGTTATCAAACTCGGAAGCGATCTTGTCTTGCAGGGCGGCCCATTTCAAATTTATCTCGGCAGGTTTCATTAAGGCAAATATACTGATGTAGCCCGGTTATCAGCATTTATATGGCCTGCCAATTAACAAGATTGTTACTTATTTTAAATTTGATTGATATATTATTAATTACTTTTGCCGTGTATTATTAGTACAAACTTGTTTTGAAGAAAAGCACTTACAATATTTTTTGCGCCTGGGCGCTGATGCTCTGTTTTATAACAGGGCAGTATATGGTATTTGCCCATCAACACAACATCATTAAAACTATACACGCCAAGAATTGTACGGATTGCCACAATTCATCAAAGCAGGAGTTTAAAGAGAAATGCCAGCTTTGCGATAGCATGCACCATACTGATATGGTAATGCCCGGCGATATTCAGTACACTGCCTTTTCCCCGTCTAACCACGTTTTCGTTACTTTCGAGTACGATTTTAAAAGTATGTCCCTGGTGCTATCTCAGGGACGCGCCCCGCCAGTAGTTTCATAATACTATACCTGTTTTCAAACGCTGCTTTCGCAGTATTTTTCAGTATTATTTAAATTACTATTATGAAACTTAAGCTTTTATATTGCTTTATATTTTTGTTCGTTCAATTTTCTGCATTTGCAGATGTTATAGATTTTAAGGGGAAGGTTGTTGATGCCAAAAGTAACGAACCGCTTATTGGCGCCACCGTTAGCATCCCCGATCTGCGCCTTTCTGTGGCCACTAATATCAATGGTGAGTTTTCATTTAAATCCATACCGGCAAAAGGCCGCTTTGTGGTACAGGTACAATACCTGAGCTATAAAACGTTAACACAAACGGTAGATTTTTCATCGAACGCGCCATTAGTGTTTGCATTGCAGCCTAGCGTTATCGAATCGCGCGAGGTGGTCATTACCGGTACACCTATTACATCGGGCAGTCGCAGCAATAGTACGTCGGCATCGGTTGTTACTAAAGAACAATTACAGGTATCATCAACCAATTTAATTGATGCGTTGGCAAGGCAGGTGCCTGGCGTAAGCCAGATAACCACCAGCCAGGCCATATCAAAACCTGTAATACGCGGGTTAAGCTATAACCGCGTGGTTACCCTAAACGATGGTGTTAAACAGCAAGGCCAGCAATGGGGAGATGAGCACGGTATAGAGATGGACCAGTTTGCCGCAGGCCGTGTAGAGGTTTTGCGTGGTGCGGCATCTTTGCAATATGGGTCTGACGCGTTAGGCGGTGTTATCAATGTTATTGATCCGCCAACGCCATCTGAAGGCAACATCGCCGGCGAGTTTTTAACCAACTACTCTACCAATAATGGTTTAAGCAACACATCAGTTATGCTAAGCGGTAACCAAAACGGTTTTGTTTGGAGGGGCCGCGGAACTTATCAAAATGCTTACTCATTTAATACGCCGGCCGGCCGTTACATTAACAGTGGTTTTAACCAAACCAATGTAAGCGGTATGCTGGGCTTAAATAAATCATGGGGGTACTCGCATCTAAACTTCTCTTATTTTAAAGATAACATAGGCTTTTATGATGCCGAACCGGGCGACCCGCTTTACAACGACAACAAAAGCCGCACAATAGACTACCCACGCCAGGACATACGCCATTATAAAATTGCGTTAAATAATAATTTTCAGTTTGGGGGGAGTTCGTTAAAATTAGATCTGGGTTATCAAAAAAATCAGCGACGCGAGCTGGAGGAAAACCCTACGCCCAACCTGTTCTTTGATATGAACACCTACTCGCTTGACGCGAAATATTACCTGCGCGAAAGTAACGGATGGCACCCGGTAATAGGCCTGAGTAGTAGCCTGAGCCACAGTGTTAACCTGGGAGAAGAGTTATTGATACCCGCTTATGACGAGTATAGCACCGGGGCGTTTGTGTATGCCAAAAAAGTATGGGGCCAAAATACATTCAGCGCGGGCGCCCGTTTCGACTATGTTAAAAATAAAGGCAAAGCTCAAAATGATGATGCCGGCGACCCGATATTTGTTGGGTTCGATAATAAGTTTTCTAACGTAAGCGCAGCTTTGGGATACACCCACATCTTTAACGATGTGTTAAGCTTTAAGGCTAACGCCGGTTCCGCCTTCCGTGCGCCAAACCCGGCCGAGTTAGGTAGCAATGGTGTACACGAGGGCACAAGCCGTTACGAAATTGGCGATGCCAACCTTAGCCCCGAAAGAAGCTACCAGGCAGATGCCACATTAGAGTATGGATCGGGCGTTGTAACCGGTAGCCTTGGCATCTATGAAAACTATATCCATAACTTCATTTATGCCTCAAACACCAATAAGGAGCAAACAACGGTTATTGATGAAGGAACCGGTTTGCCGAGGGAGTTTGACACTTATCGTTACGGACAAGTAAACGCTAACCTATATGGTTTTGAAGGTAACCTAACCTTGCACCCTGTATCGTTCATTCATTTCGAGAATACCTTTAGTTATACCCGCGCGCAAAACACATCATTCGACAGGCCATTGCCGTTGATACCAGCCGGTACATTGCACAATACCCTGCGCTTTGAACCCAAGGTAAAAGGAATTAAAGATTTTTATTTTTATGCCGGGATAGATAACTTTTTTAAACAGAACCGTATAGACGCCACCTTTGAAACACCAACCGATGGTTATACTTTGCTTAATGCCGGTGTAGGCGCAACTTTTAATATTGGTAAGCAGCCTTTTAAGCTTTATGTATCGGGCACCAACCTTACCAATAAAGCATATTACGATGCCTTAAGCCGCCTAAGGCCGGGCCGCTACAGCCAGGAAGACCCAACCTACGGGGTTTACAATATGGGCCGTAACATAACCTTTGGGGTTTATATACCCTTTGGAACCAATAAATAAGTATAGTTAGTTTAGTTAGAAAGAAGGCCCGGAGTAGTTACCGGGCTTTCGCTTTTTAATGAGATCGGTTGATCCCTAGAATTTCCAGATCTCTCTTCAAACTTTCCGGCGAAGTGAAGTGGATGGATTTGATGCCCAGTTTTTCTGCCGCCAGTACATTACGGAGGTTATCATCAATAAACAAAGCCTTTTTGGGCGTAACCTTATACCTGTCTAATAACAGCCGATAAAAAGCAGGGGCCGGTTTACGCATTTTCTCTGTTCCTGATACCACAATGCCGTCAAACCAGCTTAAGAAATGGTAGCGCTCTAATGCAACCGGAAATGTCTCTGCCGACCAATTGGTGAGCGCGTAAATTTTGTATTTGCCGCTATCTTTTAATTTTTTTAAGATTTCTACTGTGCCCTCAATTGCGTCGCCAAGCATTTCATCCCACCGGGTATAAAAGGCCCGTATATTTGTTTCGTGGTGTGGGTGTTGGGCAACCAGTAGATCTGTTCCCTCCTGTAAGGGCCGCCCGGCATCCTGCTCTTCGTTCCAATCGGGTGTGGCAATGTTAGCCAGAAACGCTGCCATTTCTTCTTCACTGGAAAAGATTTTACTGTAGAGGTAACGCGGGTTCCAATCTATAAGAACCGCACCCAGGTCAAATATGATAGTATCGATCATTTTTTATCGGCCTTCTGCTTCTCGTGTTTTTCGTTTAGCTTTTCCTTATTGTCTTTTTCAATGATCTTGTAATCGCTTACAACCGAATCTTTATTAAGATATAAAACCAGGCTTTTGGCATAAACGGTATCTATGCCGTCCATCTTGCGTATTATTTCGTATTCAAATTTCTTTTCGGTAAAGCCGTTGCGCTGCGGGTATTTTAACAAGCCCACCGCTTGTTTAAACGTTAGTCCCTTAAGCTTATGTGTAGCCAGCAGGTCGTCAAGCATGCCTTCTCGCCTTGGGAATGTGAGGCCATCGCCATCATCCCAACCTTGGGTGGTAAATTTTTCTTTTTTTACGTCGCAGCCGGTTAGGGCCACAAAAAATAAAATAACAGTAAAAACTTTTAAAACAGCACTTTTGAACATGGTAATATTGCTAAGCATTATTTAGCAAATATCCTTTAAATTCTTCAAAGCTTGTACCTAAACTTGTTGCCTGATGTGCTTTTTTCTCCAGGGCGGTCACCTGTTCGGGTATGTTAATCTTATCTGCTTGCTCCGGTGTAAACACATCCGGGAACTTGCACGGGTGCGCGGTTGATAAAAATACACCGGTGGCACCCTTAGCTTCATTTTGTTGTTGATAGGCATTCAACGCTTTCCATGCAATAGCGGTATGCGGGCAGGCTATATAATTGTACTGCTTAGATATGGCCTCTATTGCTCGCAATGTATCCTCATCGCTATATGTATAACCCACTATAAGTTTCTTTAGCGCCGCGGGATCTTCTTTAAACATATCTGCAATGCGCACCCAGTTGCTTGGGTTGCCTACATCCATAGCGTTTGAAAGGGTTGCCACTGATGGTTTAGGCTGATAAACGCCGGTCTTTAAAAATGCAGGCACCGTATCATTAGCGTTAGTTGCCGCTATAAATTGTTCTACAGGCAAGCCCATCTTCCATGCTAATAAACCAGCGCCAATATTGCCAAAGTTACCGCTTGGCACCGCAAATACAACTTTGCTGATGCCCTCGCGAAGCAATTGGGCATAGGCATTAAAATAGTAAAACGTTTGGGGAATAAGTCGCGCGATATTGATAGAATTTGCCGATGTAAGGCGGAAATGCTCATTCAATTCCTTATCTGTAAAGGCTTGTTTAACCAATGCCTGGCAGTCATCAAAGGTGCCATCAATTTCTAATGCGCGAATGTTCTGGCCGTTGGTTGTTAACTGCAATTCCTGGATCTGGCTCACCTTGCCTTTCGGGTAAAGAATGGTAACCCTTGTGTTGGGTACGCCTAAAAAACCAAGCGCAACGGCACCGCCCGTATCGCCCGATGTAGCCACCAGTACGTCCAGTTGCTTTTCGCCCTCTTCTAAAAAGTAGCTCATTACGCGGCTCATAAAACGCGCCCCAAAATCTTTGAATGCCAGCGACGGGCCGTGGAAAAGCTCCAGAACGTACACGTTATCTTCCAATTTAACAACGGGCGCGTAAAAGTTAATAGCATCATGGATAATAGCTTTCAGGTCATCCGCAGGGATGTCATCGCCCAAGAGGTTTTGTGCCACGTGGAACGCAATCTCGGGTAAAGTATATTGATCGAGGTTATTCAGGAATTTATCTTCAAGCCGTGGGATCTGCACCGGCATGTATAAACCTTTATCCTGCGGCATGCTGTTAAAAACTGCCTCTTTGAAGCCAACTCTTAAATCTGTATTGTTAGTGCTGTAGAATTTCATAAGCCCCCTCTAAATCTCCCCCGAAAGGGGAGACTTTAAATTTTTATGTGTTTAAATATTTTCTTTTGTTCCCGCTTCTTTCATAAAGCCCTCCTTCTCGGGGAGGGTTTGGGTGGGGCTTCTTATCCCAAAACCCTCGGCCCTGCATCATTTATGGTTGATACATAACCGTTAGAGCCTATTTTTATATTGGTTAAATGTTTCTGCAATTTATGGGTAATGCGTTTTGCCGCGTCCTCATCGCGGGTAAACGCGAATACTGATGGGCCCGAACCCGAAATGCCAAAACTTACTGCGCCCAGGTCCATAGCCATCTGGCGCATCTCATAAAAATCGGGGATGAGCATACTACGTACTGGCTCTACTAAAACATCCTGCATGCTTCGGCCAATCAGGTCAATATCCTGCATAAATAAGCCGCTTACCAGGCCTGCAATATTCCCCCACTGGGTTACCGCATCCTTCATCTGGATGTTCTTACGGATGATCTGCCGGGCTTCGCGCGTAGGCACATCCACATCCGGGAAAACTACGGCACACCACAAGTTTTTAGGGTGTGGTAACCTAACCACATCCAATGGCTCATAACTACGGATCAATACAAAGCCACCAAGTAACGCCGGCGCCACATTATCCGCGTGACCATGGCCACAAGCCATTTCCTCGCCCTTCATGGCGAAAGGCAACAGGGTTGATGGATCGGTGTCATCACCTAATAAGGTTTTGATGGCAAATAATCCCGCAACCGTACTGGCCGAGCTGGAACCTAAACCACTACCTATCGGCATTTTTTTATGCAGCTCTATATCGAGGCCGATATCCAGCCTGCTGATACTGCGCAGGTAATGTTCCACACTTACGCTTACTGTATTTTTAGAAGGGTTAAGCGGTAGCCTCCCATCGTCGCCGGTAATTTTGCTAATGGTAATACCGGGTTTGTTGGTAATGCGCATAATTACCTCGTCGCCGGGTTCGTTCACCGCGAAGCCCAGCACATCAAACCCGCATACTACGTTGGCAACGGTAGCCGGGGCAAATACGTGGATGCTATCTGCTACCTTATTGCCCACTTTCGCAGGCTGTTTTAAATCTTGTATATCGTTACTCATATTAATTGCTATTCATTAACACGCTCCTGCCCCCTCTTTAGAAGGAATCCGGCGCTGCACTTTTCATCTTGTCTCTTGATTCTTATCTCTTAGGGCTCAATTCGCTCCTACATTTATCAGATCGGCAAATACACCGGCAGCGGTTACTTCTGCACCTGCGCCGGGGCCTTTTACAACCAACGGGCGTTCTTTGTATCTGTCGGTCGTAAAAGATATAATATTATCGCTGCCGCTGAGCATGTAGAACGGATGGTTCTCATCAACCATTTGCAGGGTGATGGAGGCCCTGCCGTTTTCCAGCTTCCCTATGTAGCGTAACACCTTTTTATCTTTTTCTGCTTGTTGTTTTAAGTTAGTAAAGAATGCGTCCTCTGCTTTAAGGGCGGCATAAAAATCTTCTACAGTTTGGGCTTCTAAACAAGCTTTGGGCAATACGCTTTCTATCTGCACATCGGCCTCTTCCATTTCGTGGCCTGCATCACGGGCAAGGATCAATATCTTGCGCATAAAATCTTTACCACTCAGGTCATCGCGCGGATCAGGTTCGGTATAGCCTTTTTCCTGCGCTTCTTTTACTACGTCGTGGAAATTAGCATCACCCTTAAAATGATTAAAGATGAATGAGATAGTGCCCGATAAAATAGCTTCTATCCGCTGGATGCGGTCGCCGCTGCTCATCAAATCTTTTAAAGTGCGGATGATGGGCAGACCTGCACCTACATTGGTTTCGTAAAAGAAATCGACCCCATGGCGGCGCGCGGTATCCCTAAAGGTTTTATACTGCGCGAACGACGCCGAGTTACCGATCTTATTACAGGTTACAACCGAAACATTCGATTTAAAAGCTTCCTCGTAAAATGCGATGGGCGCCGGGCTGGCGGTGTTATCAATAAACACGCAGTTAGGCAGGTTTAGTTCCTTCATCTTAGCCACAAAACCAGCCAGGTCCGCAGCATGGTCAGAAGTCTGCAGGTCGTCCTGCCAGGTATCGAGCGACAGTCCATCGGCATTGAAAACCATTTTACGGGTGTTGCTGATACCCACTATCTTCACCTGGATTCCGTTGTTCTTCTGTAGAAAGTCTTTATGGGCGTTAAGCTGGTTAAACAGCGTTTTACCGATATTGCCGGTGCCTAAACAGAATGCATGCAGCGTTTTTGTGAGCTCTATAAAGAAGGCGTCATGTACCGCGTTCAAGGCTTTGGCCAGATCATGTGCTGAGATTATTACCGATATATTGTATTCCGATGAGCCCTGCGCAATAGCCCTAACATTTACACCGTTACGGCCCAGCGCGTGGAATAACTTGCCACTCATGCCAGGGGTTTGCTTCATGTTTTCGCCTACCACCGCAAGTATGGCCTGGTCTTTTTCTATTACCAATGGCTCAAGCTTGTTGGCTAAAAGTTCCAGTTCAAACTCTTGCTCTATTAACAGCTTGGCTTTTTCAACCTCGTTTGGCTGCACGGCAAAAGTTATGCTGTGCTCAGATGATGATTGGGTGATGAGGATAATATTGATCTGCTCCCTCGCCAGCAATGAGAATAACCTGCCGCTAAAGCCCGATTTACCTACCATTCCGCTACCCTCTAAATTGAGGATGCTGATGTTATTGATAGACGAAATGCCCTTGATAGGCAAAGTGGATGCCTTACAATCGTGACGGATAACCGTACCTGCAAATGCCGGGTCAAAGGTGTTTTTGATCACTATAGGGATCTTTTTCAGGAACGCGGGAATCATTGTTGGCGGATATATCACCTTGGCACCGAAGTACGAAAGCTCCATTGCTTCGGTATAAGTTAGCTCTTCCAGCGGGAAGGCTTTTTGCACCATGCGCGGGTCGGCGGTCATCATGCCGTTTACATCCGTCCAGATCTGGATCTCTTCCGCGTTAAGCGCCGAACCAAAGATGGCCGCGGTATAATCGCTGCCGCCACGGCCAAGGGTGGTTATCTGCCCGGCGTCGTTGCCCGCAATAAATCCGGTCACGATCAGCAGCTTGTCGCTGTTTTCCCGGTAAAAAGTTTTTATCAACAGTTCGGTCAGCTCACTGTTTACCTTGGCGTTGCCGAACGAGCTATCGGTTTTGATCAGCTCTGACGCATCTACGAAAAGTACATTTTTAAAATGCTGCGCAGCAATTTTGCTCACCATTAATGCCGAGCAACGCTCGCCATAGCTTAAGATCTGGTCGCGGGTTTTAGGCGTAAGTTCGCGCAAGGTAAGTACGCCCTGCAGTAATTCTTCAAGCTGGTTGAAGTGGATCTTTAAACGGGTGTACGCAGGGTTCTGGTTCTGTACATCAAGCAGGGCTTTCACGGCATCGAAGTGGCGTTTTTCGAGCTCTGCAAGCTGCGCGGTAAACTCTTTGCCATTTGCAGCATCCTCAGCCATTGATACCAGCAGGTTGGTTACCCCACCCATTGCCGATAAGACTACCACCGGGCGACTATTGGGTTTATCCTCATCCTTTAAAATATCAAGCAGGGTTTTGATACTGTTTACTGAACCTACCGAAGTGCCACCGAATTTTAAAATCTTCATTTTCGTGATAATAAAAAAGCCTTCCTCTTTGCGGAGGAAGGCTTTCATTTGGTTTGTTTATATTTTTACACCATACGATTATCTTCCTCCGAAATTTATCCCGGTGGTAATAATGGTAATAATTGTGGTGTTGTTAATTGTCATATATATTATGTCGGTAAAGTAAGTAGATTTTATTTTAAATACCAAATGTAAACGTGTTTTATTTTTTCAATGCCTTTTATCTTTCCTAAATTGCGCACTTATGCAGGGACTGATAACAAAATCGACCGGGAGCTGGTACCAGGTAAGAAGCGGCGACGAAACCTTCGACTGCCGCATCAAGGGTAAATTCCGGATCAAGGGTATTACTACCACTAACCCGCTTGCGGTTGGCGACGTGGTTGATTTTGATATGGAGCCCGAACAGGGTACAGGTGTTATCACCAATTTGCATCAGCGTAAAAACTATATTATACGTAAGGCTATTAATCTTTCTAAGCAGGCGCAGATCATTGCTGCCAACCTGGACAGGGCGCTTTTAGTGGTTACCCTTGCTTCGCCCCGAACCTCGCTTGGTTTTATCGACCGATTTTTGGTTACAGCCGAAGCTTATGACATTCCCGCTTGTTTAATATTTAACAAACTGGATCTTTTTAGCGATGAAGGTTTGGAGATACTGGCCGAATATCAATCCATTTACAAGAATATAGGCTATCCATGCTATTCTGTTTCTGCGTTAGAAGGTACTAATATTGATGAAGTACAGGATTTGCTAAAAGATAAGGTGACGCTATTCTCGGGCCACTCGGGCGTGGGTAAGTCCAGCCTGATAAACCGCCTGCTGCCCGACCTTGATTTGCGCACGCACATGGTATCTGAATGGAGCGACAAAGGCATGCATACCACCACCTTTGCCGAAATGTTCGAACTCCCCCAAGGCGGATACATTATCGATACCCCGGGCATCCGCGAGTTGGGCGTGATAGATATTGAGAAAGAAGTGCTAAGCCATTTCTTCCCAGAAATGCGCGAGCGTATGCACGATTGCCGCTTCAATAACTGTCGCCATATAAACGAGCCGGGTTGCGCCGTGCTGGATGCATTAGAAAATGGAGAGATTGCATCATCGCGTTACGATAGCTATTTGAGTATTTATCATGGGAATGATACGAGGGCTTAGTGGAAGAGTTAAGAATTTAGAATCAAGAATCAAGACAAAAAAATTAGCAACTTAAAATGAGGTCTTGACTCCTGTGTCTTGACTTCCTGAATCTATTCAAATATGCGTGCAGTAATACAACGGGTTTCAGAAGCATCATGCAAGGTAGATGGTAGCATTACCGGGCAAATTGGCATTGGGTTTATGATTTTACTGGGCATTGAGGATGCTGATACGGACGAGGACCTGCAATGGCTGGCCCCAAAAATAGCCGGGCTGCGCGTGTTTAGCGACGAGAACGGACTAATGAATAAAGCCCTGGCCGATGTTGATGGCGAGATACTGCTCATCTCGCAGTTCACGCTTTTTGCGGCTACAAAAAAGGGTAACCGCCCATCGTTCATCCGTGCGGCAAGGCCGGATAAGGCAATACCTATGTATGAGCGAATGATAAAGACGCTGGAAACCATCACCGGCAAAAAAATACAAACCGGCATCTTTGGCGCCGATATGAAAGTAAGCCTGGTAAACGATGGACCGGTAACCATAACAATTGATACGAAGGTGAGGGAATAGTTAAGAGTTTACTCACCCCGACTTCGCTTCGCTGGTCGACCCTCTCTTCTCTGCAAAGAGGGTGAAAAAACCATTCTTTTGCTCCCCTCTTTGCGTAGCAGAGAGGGGTTGGGGGTGAGTCAACTTCCATAAAAAAGGCCCGGTCATACCAACCGGGCCTTTTACATAATACTAATTTTTTATAAATCATTGAACCTCAAAAACATTGCTGAAGCTGCCGCCATCAGGGTAATAACCGGTGATGATCAATCGGCCATTTTTTAAGCTGGTAATTACTTTGTCCATATCGGCAACGCTGTTAATAGGCTGCTTGTTGATGGAAGTAATAACCGAACCTACAGGGATCTCGGTATCATCAAAAATACCGCCCGGGCGTACCTGGGTTACCAATACACCACTATTAACGCGGAACTTAGATTTTTGCGCTGCATTTAACGGTTGGAAACTTGCTCCAAGCTTGTTAAACAACTCAGCTGCTGATTTAGAAACAGCTGCGGTTTTATTTGTAGGTGCTTCTGCCTTAAGCGAAATGTTGAATGTTTTTTCGCTGCCGTTACGCAATACAGTTATGTTGATCTTATCGCCCGGCTGTAAACGTGCAACACGCTCCTGCAGGTCAGATGATTCGTAAACAGGGTTGCCTTCAACCTTGGTGATGATATCTCCTGTTTTAACACCAGCCTGTTCGGCACCGCCACCTGTTATCAGGCTGGTTACATATAAACCGTTTGTTTTATCGCTACCAACTTGTTTAGCTTGCTCAGGGTCGCTCAAGTCGGCAAATCCAATACCAACATAACCACGCTTAACTGTACCGTATTTTTTAATATCGTTCAGTACCTTTTTAGCCAGGTTGATAGGGATAGCAAAGCCATAGCCTTCGTAAGAGCCGGTATGCGATGCTATAGCAGCGTTAATACCAATTAGCTCACCGGCAGTATTTACCAATGCGCCACCGCTGTTACCAGGGTTAATAGCCGCATCTGTTTGGATGAACGACTCGATACCTTTTCTAAGTGTAGGGGTTTCCTGTTGCCTTACAGGGAACTGGTTCTCGTCGTCATCATGCCCAATAATATTAATTTGGCGGCCTTTAGCACTAACAATCCCCGCAGTAACGGTTGAATTAAGTTTAAAAGGGTTACCAACGGCTAATACCCACTCACCTACACGTACAGCATCAGAGTTGCCTAATTTCACAATAGGCAGGTTGTTGCCCTCAATTTTAATCAGGGCAAGGTCGGTGTTAGGATCGGTACCAATAATTTTAGCCTCAAACTGGCGGTGGTCGTTAGTAACGATCTGGATCTTCTCTGCCTTTGCCACTACGTGGTTGTTAGTAACAATGTACCCGTCAGGAGAAATAATAACGCCGGAACCTGATGCCATTTGAGGGCCCTGAGGGCGCATACGCTGGCCAAACATCTGCCCAAACATTTCTTCGAACTGATCTTGTCGGCCGTTGCTTCTATCTGAATAAGTTGTACGGATATATACTACAGCCGGGGTTACATCAGCAGCTGCCTGCGTAAAATCTACCGAACCGGCCGATGATACCACCGGCGCGTTAGGGCGATTGCTCGCAAAGTAAACCTTTTGTTTATCCTCTATGCTCATGTTGTCGGCATACTTGTTTTCTACAAGTTTATATACGCCTAACGCCATAGCACCGCCTGCAAAGGCGGTTAATAATGTTAAACCAATTTTTTTCATATTATCTTCAATTAATCTTTTGCTTTTTTAATATGGGTTTCAAATTTAATACCATATAGACGATATTATCAATAATAAGGTATATGTAATATTGTTAAAATTTGTTAAATTAAGAGTACTGGCAAGCTATATTTGTTACGTATTGCTATACTCATGTATTTAACGACCAATACACGCAACCATTGTGCAAATAAAATTTTATAAATACCAGGGCGCCGGCAACGATTTTGTATTAATTGACAACCGCGAAGGCGACCTCAAAGATATTGATAAACAGGCTGTTGAGCGGTTGTGCGACAGGCGTTTTGGTATTGGTGGCGATGGCCTGATGCTGTTGGAGAATGAGCCGGGTTTTGATTTCAGGATGGTTTATTATAACGCCGATGGTAACGAAGGCAGCATGTGCGGTAATGGTGGCCGTTGTATAGTGGCTTTTGCCAAACATTTGGGGGTTATAAACGATACGACAAAATTTCTTGCTACAGATGGTGTGCATCATGCCAAAATTTCAGAAACGGGTAATTGGGTTAGCCTGCAAATGATAGATGTTAGCGATATTAACCAAGATGGAGAAGCGTACGTGTTAAATACAGGATCGCCACATTATGTTAAATTAGCCACCAACCTAAAGGTTAAAGATGTTTATAACGAGGGTTATGCCATCCGTAATAATCCTACTTACAAGCAGGAAGGCATTAACGTAAACTTTGTAGAAAAGACCAGCGACGATAGCTACTTTGTACGCACCTTTGAACGCGGTGTGGAGAACGAAACCTACGCCTGCGGTACAGGTGTAACCGCAGTAGCACTGGCCATGGCCAAAAACAACCATCAAACAGGGGCAATAACAACCCCCATTAAAGTTTTAGGCGGCGACCTTAACATCCGTTTTAATTACGACGGTGAAAAATTCAGCAATATCTTTTTAGAAGGGCCGGCAGAATTGGTTTTTGAGGGAACGATAGAATTGTAAATTGACGTCAGTCTGAGCCGGTCGAAAACTCCCTAATTTGCTAATGGTTTGACAAGTTCACTATGACAAAATGCGGTTAATAACTCCTGTTAACAAATTTTTACAGCTAAAAACTTTTAGTTGATGTAAATTCTATTTACGTTTGAATTTTTTCTCAGCGTAGCTTTCATTAATTTTTTTACCTAAGAAGAGTTAATGTTACGTGTAGACAGTACTAAGCCCTGCCAACTTATTTATGCCATTGCCCGGCACGATTACCTGTCGTACGTTATAGAACCGCATGTTGTACAGCTAAACCCCAACGGCGAATTTTCTTTTACCCACCAGCGCCTGTTCTCCAATACAGCTGAAGAGTTTGCGAGTTGCATTGATGAAACCGACCGTAAGCTTATTAAGGTTTTAGAGGATATTGAGCAGGGTAACGTTATTAAAAAATACTATAAAAAGCCCATCCGCCCGTTCGAGTTTTTTGCCAAGATCTTTACCGATCAGCTTTTTGACACCATACGGCCCAAAATAGAAAAGAAGCTGGTAGAGGCCCTATCACTTTTAGGAAGCAGCCAGAAGCAAATTTACGTCATGAGCAAAGAGGGCTACCCTGCGGGTCGCAAAGTGCACATTGCAGATGAGCCGGCATCGGTACTGTTCCACTTCAGGCGTAACGAAGAGGAGATCCGCTATTTTCCTACCATCAAGTATCAGGGCATGCGCATCGAGTTTATGTTTAAAGATGCTGAGGTAATTTGTAACCACCCCGCGTGGATGCTGCTTGACGATACCTTATATTATTTTGACAAGGAGATAGAGGGTAAAAAGCTGCAGCCGTTTCTTAATAAACGCTTTATATCTATCCCCAAATCGTCAGAGCAATCTTACTTTGAAAAGTTTGTCGCCCCGCTGATAGAAAAACATAACGTATACGCCGAGGGCTTTACCATCAATACCGAAAAGTATGATGCAACGGCATTCCTAAAACCAATATATGTAGAGGGCGGCACATCGCAGCTGCAACTGTATTTTAAATATGCAGGCTATATTTTCCCCTACGGGGATGGCAGGACGGTTTCCGTCCGCATGGAGAAAACAGGCGATGATTACCTTTTTCATCGGATCAAACGGTCTGTAACCTGGGAGAAAGGTAAGCTGGCCCAGTTGGAAGCCATGGGTTTAAAAACAGTGTCATCGTTGTTCCAGAACCTCGAGGTGGCTAATCATCATCATGAAGAGGGCGACCGCTCGTTCCCGGTGTTTGAATGGCTTAATCAGCATCACGACGAACTGATTGAAAAAGGCTTTGAAATTGAACAGCCGGACGGACAAAAACGCTATGTATTTGGTAACACCAAGATCGACTTGGAAATAAGCGAGAACAACGATTGGTTTGATATAAACGCCGTGGTTTATTTTGGCCCGTACCGTATACCGTTCATCCAACTAAAGAACCACATCCTTAGCCATAAAAAGGAATTTACACTGCCTTCCGGAGAAATTGCGGTGATACCCGAAAGCTGGTTCTCTCAATACGGCAACTTGCTGCACTTTAGCGAGGGCGGCGACGAATTGAAACTGCGCAGGCACCATATAGGCCTGGTTAACGACCTAAGCGATGGTGAGATGGCCGAAGTAGCTATGACCCGTAAACTGCAAAAACTATCCGATTTTGAGGAAACCGAAGATGTGGCTATGCCGGTTAATTTCGCGGGCAGTTTACGGCCCTATCAAAAGGCGGGGTACAACTGGTTCCATTTTTTAAAGGATTACCATTTTGGCGGCTGCTTGGCCGATGATATGGGCCTTGGTAAAACCATCCAGACGCTTGCGCTACTGCAAAAACATAAAGAAGATACGGAAGCTACAGGCAGCAAGGCCACATCGCTGGTTATCATGCCTACCTCGCTGATATATAACTGGCTTAACGAAGCCAAAAAATTCGCGCCGCAACTGCGGCTGATGGTGCATACCGGGGCATTCCGCTATAAGTCGGCAGAGGTGTTTGCCAATTACGACGTGGTGATAACCACCTATGGCATCAGCCGTATAGATATAGAAATGTTTAAGGCCTATTTTTTTGACTACGTGATATTGGATGAAAGCCAGAACATCAAAAACCCGTCGTCAAAATCATTCCAGTCGGTAAGGCAATTAAAATCGAGGTTTAAGCTGATATTGAGCGGTACACCGGTAGAAAACTCCGTTAACGACCTATGGACGCAAATGTCATTCATCAACCCCGGCTTGTTGGGGTCACAGCAATTTTTTCAGAATGAATTTGTGACACCTATCGAGAAAAAGAAGGATGAGGATAAAGCCCGCAAGCTGCAGGCTATCATTAAACCCTTTGTGCTGCGCCGCACTAAAGAACAGGTAGCCACCGAGCTGCCGCCCAAAACCGAAACCCTTTTCTATTGCGAAATGAGCGAAGAACAGGCTGAGGTGTACGACACTATAAAATCAGAATACCGCAACGAGTTGCTGCGCAGTATCGAAGATGGCACCTATGCCAAAACCCAGATCCAGGTATTACAGGGCTTAATTAAGCTACGTCAGATAGCCAACCACCCATCTATGATAGATGAAGAATATGAGGGCGATAGCGGCAAATTTGAAAACGTGGTGCATACCCTGGCAAATGTTTTAGATGGGGGGCACAAGGTGTTAGTGTTTTCGCAATTTGTGAAGCAGCTTTCCATATACCGCAACCATTTCGACAAAGAAGGTATCCCGTATGTTTACCTGGATGGCGGCACGCAAAACCGCGGCGATGTGGTAAAACAGTTCCAGGAAGATAAAAAAACAAGGGTGTTTTTAATCTCGATAAAGGCCGGTGGTGTGGGCCTTAACCTTACCGAAGCCGATTACGTTTTTATCCTCGACCCATGGTGGAACCCGGCTGTAGAGCAGCAGGCTATTGACCGCACACACCGCATTGGGCAAACCAAAAATGTGTTCATTTATAAATTCATCACCAAAGATACGGTGGAAGAAAAGATACTGGCCCTGCAGCAACGCAAGCTAAGCCTGTCGCGCGCGCTTATCACTACCGAAGACAGCTTTATTAAGTCGCTTACGGCTGATGATATTAAGGAGATATTGGGATAGCCATACTTGCAAATCAGGAAGAAAATGTTCACGTTCACGTTTGCACATGCAGCCTGTTTTTTGTAAGCGTCTAACAATCAATGGCTTTGTCATTAAAGTGGTGACAATGTTGCGACACCATATCATAACGTAATAATTATATGAGTAACTCCCTCCCTCGGGATGGTTAGGGAGGTGTTTCTACGCCTTGTTACCGCGATTATTTAACGCACCTAAAAACCCATCCATGCCATTTCCCAAGCTAACGCGCTCCTCCCCGGGGATTTTTTTAAAAAGTTATGTGCCAACAAAAAAGGCTGATGTTAACATCAGCCCTTCTCTTATTTAAATTATTTCTTAGCTATCCTGTAAAGCTTCCCGCTATCAGTCAATCCGTACAAAGCGCCATCCTTGCCGGTTACCACGGCACGCCAGCGTTCGTTCTTATCTTTTAGTAAGCGCTCCTCGCCAACCACTTTATTAGCTCGTATAACCAGCCTTGCAATATGCTGGCCGCTTAAGCCGCCAACAAACAGGTTATTTTTCCACTCGGCAATGTTCCCTGTGTAAAAGGTGATGCCGCCCGGAGATATGGTAGGGTCCCAATAATAAATGGGCTGTGTAACGCCTTCTTTTTGCTGGATGCCGTCACCAACCTTTTCGCCGCTATATTCTATACCGTAAGTAACCACCGGCCACCCAAAGTTACGGCCGGGTTTTATAATGTTGATCTCGTCGCCGCCGCGGGGCCCAAATTCCGCTTCCCACAGTTCGCCGGTTGCCGGGTTCCAGGCAAGGCCATCGGGGTTGCGGATACCGTATGCGTAAACCTCGGGGAGGGCGTTGGCTTTACCGGCAAATGGTCCGCCAGCAACCGCCTTGCCGGTTTTGGTAATGTGAATGATCTTACCGATGCCGGCACTAAGGTCCTGAGCTTTCATCCTGATATCGTTACCACTGCGTTCGCCGGTGCTAATGAAGAGGTTGCCTTGCTTGTCAAACACAATGCGGCAGCCGTATTGTAAAGTGCCCCTGTAAGCAGGCGTAGCGCGATAAATCACTTCTGTATTTTCTACCTTACTTTCATCGGCAGATAGTTTCCCTTTGGCAATGGCCAGTAAGGAACCGCCTTCGGCCTGTTCGGCATAACCCCAATAAATCATACGGTTGGTGGCGAATGCCGGGTCGATAGTTACATCCAGCAAACCGCCCTGGCCCTTAAATACAACCGCCGGTAGGCCTGCAATTTGCTTATCAAACTCGCCGTTTGCTTTTAATAGACGCATAGTGCCACCCTTTTCGGTCACCAAAAAGCGGCCATCGGGCAAAACATGTATCCCCCAGGGATTTTTAAGTGTACTGTTAATAACTGTTGCTGTATAAGGGGTTTTAGTTTTTATACCGCCAATACGCGTTTGCCCGCGAAACGCAGGTTTATAATTAGTGTTTGGGCTTTGAGTTTCTACCGGTGCAAGCGTAGTATCCCGGGTTTCGGCAGCATAACCGACAGATACTATAGCAGAAAGGCCCATTATAAGTAAAGCTTTTTTAGGCATCATAAAAATATAGTTTTAAGGATATTACCATGTAAACGCGCATTTGGTTTTACATGATAAGCGTTGGTAACAAATAAAATACCTTTAGGGGTAAGGCAGGTGCAATATATAAAATCTTTATGAGGTGGGCAGGGCAAACAAAACCAGCAGCCATTTTGTATTAACACAATATTATCACAATTTAAAAGCAAGTACAAAATTAGCATCCGTTAGCCCCTGCTTATAGCATCCCTTTTTGTAACATTGCACAAAGTTTAAGTTTGACAGCCGCCGCAAAAAAAATATTCTCGTACTTTATTAAAGCAACCATACTTGTTTTAGCATCCCTGTTTATATACAACAAGTTTTTAGGTAAAAATGATAGCCTTAAGCAGTTTAAAGAACTAATATCCGTAATAAACCGCAACGAAGTTATCTATACTATATCCGGTGTTGTATTGTTAATGATAATCAACTGGTTTTTAGAAAGTTTAAAGTGGCAATATCTGGCTAAAAAGTTAACGGGTATATCTATTTGGGTTGCTATTGAGGCGGTATTTTGCGGGCTTACCTGGGCTATTTTTACCCCCAACCGTATTGGCGAATATGGCGGGCGCGTAATGTTTCTCCCCAACCGTAAGCGCATCCATGGGGTGTTTGCCATGGCCGTTGGCGCATTCGCTCAAAATGTAATTACCAACGTAGTGGGGGTTACCGCTTCGCTTTGGTTCATATATTACTTTTTAAATATTAACACCTGGCTTTACGCGGCGCTTTTGGGTCTTTCCGCGTTGTTTTTAGGCCTATTTCTGGTGTTTTATTTTAACATAAAATGGCTGGTGTTTTTGCTCGACAAGATCAGATTTCTGAAAAAGTACCACCGCTTTTTTGAGATAATGGGCCGGTACAATTTAACCGAACTGATGGTGGTGATTGGCTACAGCCTTGCGCGGTTCATTGTATTCTCGTTCCAGTACTATTTAATTATTCATTTACTGTTACCCAACATTCCGTTTTTAGAAATGATGCTAACTGTATTTGTTTTTCTGTTTATACAATCGGCCATGCCTTCGCTGGATCTTTTGGATATTGGCGTGCGCAGTTTTACTGCCATGCACCTGTTTTTATATATAACCAACCAGCAAATAGCTATAATTGCAGCGGTATCATGCATTTGGTTAATAAACCTCATCATCCCGGCCGTTATAGGTTCAGTATTTGTTTTTAAAATGAGATTCTTTGATCGCACTGTATAGTATTATCGCTTTATCGCTAACGGGTTTATACCTTTTGGTTGTCGCTTACCTTATAAAAGGCTGGGCGGCATTAAAACGCCCGCCTGTCAATACAACCGGGTTTACTACCAAAGTAACCATTCTTATTGCCGCGCGTAACGAAGCCGACCGCATTAGTTATACCATTGACGATATTATTGCGCAGGATTATCCTAAAGAGCTAACCGAGATTATTATTGTAGACGACCACTCTACCGATGGCACCGCCGATATAATTCGCAGTTACGCCAATTATGGTGTAAGGCTGCTGCAGTTAAACGAGGACAAGCCACTTAATTCGTATAAGAAAAAGGCTATTGCCGAGGCCATTGCGCTATCGCATGGCGAGCTGATGGTTTGTACCGACGCTGATTGCCGTATGGGCACCAGGTGGCTGTCATCTATTGTTGGTTATTACGAAACATACCAGCCGGTGATGATCTCATCGCCGGTGACGTACTTTGAAGAGACAAGCTTGTTTGAGCGTTTACAAACGCTGGAGTTCTCTTACCTGATAGGTATTGGGGCGGCATTTATAGGCAATGGGCGAGCATCAACCTGTAACGGGGCCAATTTTGCCTATCGTAAAGATGTTTTCTATGAAGTGGGAGGTTTTAAAGGCATAGATGACCTTGCATCCGGCGATGATGAGTTACTGCTGCAAAAGGTAGCTGAGGTATATCCGCATCAGATAGGTTTCTTTAAAAACCATAATGCCGTTGTGTACACCCATGCCAAGCACACCCTACAGGAATTTTTGCAGCAAAGGCGCAGATGGGCATCCAAATCTACCCGGTATAAAGATAAAAAGGTGGTTGCGCTTGCCGTTTGTATCTGGCTTTTTAACCTGTCGCTTTTGGTGAATGGGCTGTTGGGCTTTTATAGCCTGGTATATTTAAAGCTTTTTTTGATACAGTTTCTCTTAAAATATTTAATTGAGGTAGCTTTTCTTTTGCCTATAACCGCATTTTTTAAAAGGGTTAATTTGGTAAGCCTGCTTATATTGTTAGGGCCTATCCATATTATTTATTTTGTGTATGTTGGCCTTATTGGCAATACCCGCAAGTACGCGTGGAAGGGGCGTATTGTAAAATAACAAAGGTCATTTTTGGTTAGGGTAAAAAAACCCTTGCGTCATCCTTTTAAAAAGGAATATTTCGCTATTTTAGTCTGCCTAAAGTATAATGCAAAATAACAACGATAGTTCTGGCGAAGATGAATTGATTGGGCTGCTGCTAAAAAGGCAGTCGGAGTTAAATTCCCTTTTGGAAGTAACCAGGGCTATAAATAAGAATACCCCAACCCCAACGTTGATACAAATGCTGGAGGTTATCCTTAAAAATTATTTACAAATAGGTAAGTTTCGCTTCCTGGTAGAAAAGGAGGGTGCTTACAGCTGCATATCTAAATATGGCGGTAACATCGAAACTGCTGTAACACTTAACCATACCTGGGGTCATTTAAACAAAATTAAATCGCCTGCCCGGCTTACCGGCCATGCGGATGCGGTGCTAAGCAAATACGATTATTTTATACCTATATACCATAAAAACAAAGCGCTTGCTTTTGCCTTGATAGGTGATTTTAATACCTCGGGCGATATGTTAAATAACGATCTGAACTTTATACAGACGTTAATTAATGTTATTGTAGTGGCGTTAGAGAATAAGAAGCTTTTTCGTGAGCGCCTGCAGGCCGAACGTTTTAAGCGCGAAATGGAGCTTGCGGTTGAAGTGCAAAACATGCTGATCCCGCTACGCGAGCATAAAGAGGATGGTGTAGAAGTTGACGCTCGATACCAGCCGCACCAGGATATTGGCGGCGATTATTTTGATTTTTTTAGGCTTAACGAAGCGGAGTTTTTATGGTGTGTTGCCGATGTATCGGGCAAGGGAATTTCGGCAGCCTTGCTAATGGCCAACTTCCAGGCCAGTCTGCACGGTTTGGCGGCTATTGAAGAGGACCTTACCACGGTTGTTGAGCGGTTAAATAAAATAGTGATACGTAATACCAAAGGCGAGCGTTTTATTACGTTGTTTCTGGCTAAATATAACGAGCGCACCCGTAAGCTTAATTACATTAACGCAGGCCACAACCCTACTATCTTATATTCGGACGGAGAGGTTATTCCATTAAAGCTGGGTACCACCATGATAGGTGCCTTTGATGAACTGCCCTTTTTAAACGAGGGAGAGATTGATCTTGAACCGGGCAGCCTACTGTTTAACTACACCGATGGGCTGATGGATTATGAATCGCAAAACCCGAAAGTATGGGGAGAAGAAAGGCTGCTGGAGTTTGTTATAGCTAACGGAGATCTTTCTCCCGATAAATTTAACGCGGCCCTCATGAACCACATTAGCGACGTTGTAAAAGGCAAGCCTATTGATGATATAACGCTGCTTACGCTGAGGATGTCGTAAGACAGATCTACTCGCCCCGCGGCACTTCGTGCGCGACCCTCTCTACTTCGAGAAGAGGGTGAAAAAGCAATTCTTTCTCCTCTTTCCGCGTAGCAAAGAGAGGGTGGTCGAGCGAAGCGATGGCCGGGTGTGAATCCCCCTACCCAAACAATAACCCAAACACCTCCTCTATCCTGCCCACTACTTTTACATCAATGGTGTAACGTGACAGGTCGAGCCGTTTTTTATCCTTGGCCGCGGTTGGCATGTTGTACTTAGAGATAAAGATCTGCTCGAAACCAAGCTTTTGTGCTTCTGCAATGCGTTGCTCTACACGGTTAACCGCTCGGATCTCGCCCGATAATCCTATCTCTCCCGCGAAACATGTTTTTGCAGGGATAGGTATATCCTCGTGAGAGGAGATAATGGCGGCCGCCAAGCCCAGGTCTATAGCCGGATCTTCTACACGGATCCCACCTGTAATATTCAGGAACACATCTTTAGCGCCAAGCTTAAAGCCGCAGCGCTTTTCCAGTACCGCCAATAGCATGCTCATGCGTTTGGTGTCGAAGCCAGTAGCGGTTCGTTGTGGCGTTCCGTAGGCCGATGTGCTCACTAATGCCTGGGTTTCTATCAGCATTGGCCTCATGCCTTCTAATGTGGCCGATATGGTGATGCCGCTTAACGGCTCGTCGCGTTGCGATAACAGTATCTCTGACGGGTTTGATACCTCGCGCAGCCCCTCCCCCAGCATTTCATATATCCCCAACTCTGATGATGAGCCGAAGCGGTTTTTGATGGTGCGTAATATGCGGTAAACATGGTGGCGGTCGCCTTCAAATTGCAGCACGGTATCTACCATGTGCTCCAATATTTTTGGCCCGGCTATCATCCCATCTTTGGTGATATGACCAATTAAGAATACCGGCGTTGATGTTTCTTTGGCAAAGCGCAACAATTCGGCGGTACATTCGCGCACCTGAGACACGCTTCCAGGCGTTGATTCCACATGCGATGAATGAAGCGTCTGTATAGAATCGATCACCAATATATCCGGCTGTAGCTCTTCTATCTGCTTAAAGATGTTTTGGGTAGATGTTTCTGTTAGGATGAAGCACCCTTTGTTAATTTCGGATTTCGGATTAACTTCGTTGAGGGCCTCGCCGTTTTCAATTTCGGATTTTGAACTGCTCGCTTCAAACTGCTCACTGCCTACTGCAGCAAGGCGTTCTGCCCGCATTTTTATTTGATGGTCGCTTTCCTCGCCGGATACATAAAGTACTTTTACATTGGGCATGTTTAAAGCCAGTTGCAGCATAAGGGTTGATTTGCCGATGCCGGGCTCGCCGCCAATAAGCACCAATGAACCGGCAACAATACCGCCACCCAAAACGCGGTTAAATTCTTTATCGGGGGTAAGCAGGCGGTGTTCCTCCCTAAAAGTAATTTCGCCCACCTCTACAGGTTTGTTGGCGCGTTGCGATGACACGGGGCTTGCCTTCCAGGTAGGGATAGAAGCAGACGGCTTCTCTAAAATTTCCTCAACAAAAGTATTCCACTGCTGGCAGCTTGGGCATTTACCCAGCCACTTAGGCGATTCGTAGCCACAGCTCTGGCAGAAATAAGCGATTTTAGTTTTAGCCATTGTTCAAATGTGCAGATTACAGATGTGCAAATATGCAGATAGACAAAGCTAATCAAAACCGAACGATTTGCTAATAAATTTAGCTTTTAAATTCTTTTATTTTATTACATTTAAATTTATAATCAATTCACATGTTTGCATTTAAGAAAAATAAAGGGGTAGCAAAAAGAGTATTTACAATTCAAGATATAGGAGAATTATACTATAACATTTGGCCTAAAGAGCGTTTTTGGATGGGACGCGTTGATACAATTGGTACAGACAAAATTGATTTGGTGATTAACACACGCAATGATGCTGAACCTAATGTAAATCAAGTTGATCTTGTCAAAAGCATTCCTTCGGATTATGAATTTTATATGTATATGTTTTATTCATATTTAGAGGACGCTTATTCGGAATTCTCCTATGAAGAAATAGAAATGATGTTTTTTTTGACTGCTATAGAGGTAGAAGTGAATAAAGATGAATTAATGTTTACGCTCGAAGCACATTTCGATACACCTTATCAATATGACTCATTTAAATACTTTACGGTTATTAATAAAGTAATTCAATACGCCACAATTTAACTTTAAACAAAAAAGAGCAGCCATTCCAAAATGACTGCTCTTTTTTATATGCATATTGCACATCTGTGATCCCCCCATCTACAATTTTATCTCTTCGTCTTTACTTGAGAAGAATTTAAATTCGGTGATCTGGTAAGCCGGGTTGCTTTTCACTTTTATCCACTGGCCATATTTAAAGTACCATTTCATCTGGCGGTTAAATAAGCCTTTTTTTATGTATGCCTCAATGTAGGGGTGTACACAAAGCGTAATATTTTTCTCGTTTTGCTCGGTAAGTATGTAATTGAAGTTTGTTTCAATATCATCTATCAGCAATACGGTTGGCCTTATTGTTCCGGTACCGCCACAAGCAGG
The DNA here is from genome assembly GCF_042676625.1 of Mucilaginibacter lutimaris. NCBI lineage: Bacteria > Pseudomonadati > Bacteroidota > Sphingobacteriia > Sphingobacteriales > Sphingobacteriaceae > Mucilaginibacter > Mucilaginibacter lutimaris. The sequence continues at coordinate 251,936 of NZ_JBHTIA010000012.1, read as the reverse complement.
GCAAACCTCGCTTGTAACAATATTCATTTCGGGCCTTACACGCTGGCGTGTAATTTGTATCAGTCCAAATTTGCTCGGTGGCAAAATGGTGTGCTTGGCACGGTCATCCGCCATTTGGGCTTTCAGGTAGTCAAAAAGCTCTTTACGGTTGGTTGGCTTGTGCATGTCAATAAAATCCACAACCACTATACCACCCATATCGCGCAGGCGCAGCTGGCGGGCAATCTCTTTGGCGGCTTCCTTGTTTACCTGGTAGGCGTTCTCTTCCTGATTCTCTTTATTGGCAGTACGGTTACCGCTGTTTACGTCAATAACGTGCAGGGCTTCGGTATGCTCAATAACCAGGTATGCGCCACCGGCAAGGTTCACCGTTTTGCCAAAGGTAGATTTGATCTGCTTATCTACACCGTGGTGCTCAAAAATAGCATCCTTGTGTTTGTGTAAACGCACAATACCTTCCAGATCGGGCGAGATCTCATGTATATAAGATCTAACCTCGTCATACATACCCTGCTCGTTCACATAAATGTGCTGAAAATCGGGGTTCAGGATATCACGCAGGATGGTAGATGTACGGCCAATTTCACCCAGTACCTTTTTAGAAGGCTCGGTGCCATGCAGCTTGGTAACAAATGTTTCCCATTTCGATATCAGGTCAAGCAGGTCCTTTTGTAATTCCTGCACGCCTTTACCCTCAGATACAGTACGGATGATAACGCCGAAATGCTTTGGTTTAATGCTTTCAACCACCTTGCGCAGGCGGGTGCGTTCTGTATTGCTCTTGATCTTTTTTGAGATAGATATTACCTCAGAAAAAGGCACCAATACAACATACCGCCCTGCTATTGACAGGTCGGAACTTAAGCGCGGGCCTTTTGTAGAAATTGGCTCCTTGGCTATTTGTACCGGTACAAGCACGCCTTTTGATAAAACATCAGAGATCTTGCCCCCTTTGTTAATATCAGCTTCCGGCTTAAAATTATCTAAAAGCTTCGATTGATACCCGCCGCTACGTACTTGTTTTGTAAGCTTAAGCAGGCTTTGTACCTGCGGCCCCAAATCAAGGTAATGCAAAAAGGCATCCTTCTCATAACCTACATCCACAAACGCAGCATTCAGGCTCGGCATAATTTTTTTAATGCGGCCTAAATAAATATCCCCAACAGTATAGTTGTTAGTGATCTGTTCTTTGTGGAGTTCTACAAGTTGTTTGTCCTGTAATAATGCAATAGTAGCCCCATTGGGGGATGAATCGATAATTAATTCTTTTATCAATTGCTACTCCATTTCTTAAAGCGGTACAAAACTGCACCGCGAGTTAATAAGTGGGTAAAAAAACTCACATAAAAACCCCGGCACAGGCCGGGGTAATAAACTACTTAAGGTAGCTTATTTTTTCTTATGTCTGTTTTTTCTTAAACGCTTTTTGCGTTTGTGGGTAGCCATTTTATGTCTCTTACGTTTTTTACCGCTTGGCATAGTAATAATGTTTAAATGTGATTATTTATTTCTTTAATTCCTTTATAAACTCGTCAATGCGCGCGCCTGCAGAAGGGTCGCCCATTATATCTTTGCATTTTTCATAAGCTGCAATCGCTTCTTTCTTTTTACCCAGCTGCTTGTAGCTTTCTGCTAAATAAAAATATGGTTCAAGCTCTTCTTTTTGCGCAATAAGCGTCTTAAACCTGTCAACCGCTTTTTCGTACTGGCCGCTCTTCATGGCAAACATGCCTAAGTTCAGCAGTGCATCGTGGTTTTTAGGGTCCTGTTTAACTACATCAAGCAAAAGCGCGATACCCTGCATTGGCATAGCGCCGCCGTTTACATAAGCAACACCTAAACCTGTTTTTGCTTCAAGGCTGGCAGGCTGAAGTTTGGTAGCATTTTTAAATGCGTCAACTGCATTCACTATATAGGTACCCTGTGCCGATGTATCCTGCGACAACTTGTAAGCAGCATTAAAATCTTTACCGGCATCCAACCAATCGGCCATGGCATTGCTTTGTTTAGCAATATCAAGGTAGTAGAAGGCCGCCGGGGCTGGCTGTGCAACGCTATCCCACAGTTTGGCTATTTGCCTTTGCAGGGTAGCTTTATCAGCATCGCTTGCTGTTTTCAGCTTGTTTTCAAGTGTGGTTATTTGCTGTGCAACAGAAGCATCTATATTTACCTTAGCCGATGCAGATACTGTAGCCACATTTATATTAGCATTTGCCTTAACCATAGGCGCAGCGCCTGCGGCCGCCTGGCCACGGGTTGCTTCTTTAGTTTGCGACAAACCCTTAACCGGTAATGAATACAAATAGCCCATAATAGCAACTACTGCTACGCCTACAACTATTTGTTTAACTTTCATAACCTAATTATTTGGCTGCTTTAGCTGTTTTGTTACCGCTTCTTACTTTCTCAACAAAAGTTTTAGCCGGTTTAAAGCTTGGTACAAAGTGTTCCGGGATAATAATGGCAGTGTTTTTTGAAATATTACGGGCTGTTTTTTTAGCTCTCTTTTTAACTACAAAGCTACCGAAACCTCTTACATATACGTTTTCGCCACCAACCATTGAGGTTTTAACTACCTTGAAAAACGCCTCAACAGTTTCCTGCACGTCCACTTTTTCTATTCCTGTTTTAGATGAGATTTCAGCTATAATTTCTGCCTTGGTCATATCCTGTTTTCTTTTATTTAAATGTATAAATACTTAACTGTTTTGGGGTTGCAAAAGTATCGCTTTAAAATTAAAGAATAAAATAAATAGCAGATTTTTTTTCGGAGAGGGCATAATGGGCATTTTTGCCCGTTAATTATGATACTCAGATGATAAGGCGTTACTTTGTATAAGATGGATTTTTCGACCGAATTGATAAACTGGTACCATAATAATAAGCGCGATCTGCCATGGCGCAATACTACCGATGCATATATTATATGGCTGTCGGAAATTATTTTACAACAAACGCGCGTAGAGCAGGGCATGCCCTATTTTTATCGTTTTGCAGAAAGATACCCAACCGTAACTGCCTTTGCAGCAGCCAACGAGGATGAAGTACTGCGATTATGGCAAGGGCTGGGTTATTACTCGCGAGGCCGTAATATGTTAAAAACGGCGCAGCTGGTGCAGGAGAAATACAACGGTGTGTTCCCTGTTAAATATGATGAGCTGATTAAACTGAAGGGTGTTGGCGAATATACAGCCGCGGCAATTTCATCGTTCTCTGCTAACGAACCCAGGGCTGTTGTTGATGGCAATGTTTACCGGGTGCTTGCACGGTATTTTGGTATCGATGAACCCATAAATTCTCCTAAGGGCAAAAAAATATTTCAGCAAATGGCCAACCAAATGCTCAATAAAGAGCAGCCTGCGGTGCATAACCAGGCCATGATGGAGTTTGGCGCTATGCTTTGTAAGCCAAAAAACCCGGCATGCGGAATTTGCCCGGTGCGTATAGGTTGTGTTGCTTTTAAAACAAACGCTACCGCCTGGTTGCCTGTTAAGTTAAAGACGGTTAAAATCCGGAAACGATTTTTTAACTATATGTTAATTTCTGACGGGCAAAAAATGCTGATGAACAAACGCGGAGAGGGCGATATCTGGGCAAATATGTACGATCTGCCTTTAATTGAAACGCCATCTTTATTAGATCCGGTTGAAGTTTTACACTTGCCGCAGATGAATGTGTTTGGCAGAAACATTACCTTGAAAGATAATTCCGCTATAATTAAACACATACTTACGCATCAGCATTTATTTATACGTTTTTTTGTATTAAAAGATCTGCCCGAAGAAATACCTGTAAATTGGTTTTATGCCGATGTAAACGACTTAGAGAATTTAGCGTTGCCCAAGCCTATTTTTATATTTATAAAATATTTTTTTAATTTCTAAATAATTCTCCGTTAATTTATGGCATGTCTGGAATTAATAAAGTTATACTGGTTGGGCATTTAGGAAAGGACCCTGAAGTTAGGCATTTAGAAGGTGGCGTTGCCGTAGCCAGCTTCCCGTTAGCAACATCTGAAACATTTAATAAAGATGGCCGCAAGGTAGAGCAAACCGAGTGGCATAACATAGTTATGTGGCGCGGCCTTGCCGATGTAGCAGCTAAGTTTTTACAAAAAGGTAAACTGGTATATATAGAAGGAAAATTACGCACCCGTTCATTCGAAGATAAAGAAGGTATAAAAAAGTATACTACAGAAGTGGTGGCCGAAAACTTTACCATGCTTGGCCGCAAAACCGATTTTGAGAACGACGCTCCCGCAAAACCGGCCCTTAAAACATCAGATACTGATGGATACCGTAACAACGATGCGGACGACCTTCCTTTTTAACCAATTATAAGCATATTATATATCAGCCCTGCGGTATTGCCGCGGGGCTTTATTTTGCGTGATAATTTGGATATTGAAAATATCCCGCCATTTATCAAGGCTATTTTATTTAAATAGATATTACTGCTTTAAATATTGCGTTAAATTAGCGGTTTAAAGCCCGTGAAATCATCCGCATGAAAAAAATATCGCTACTTATTATCGCCCTTATAGGCTTTACTGCCGTTAACGCCCAAAACGCCGACAGAAGCAAATTTATAAAAGACAGTATCGATTTGTATATTAACAAAGCACTTACCAACTGGCGCATACCCGGGGCAGCGGTTTGTATTGTTAAGGATGGCAAAATTGTGTTGATGAAGGGTTATGGCATAAAAGAACTTGGACTGCCGGGCAAGGTAGATCAAAACACCTTGTTTATGATCGGCAGCAATACCAAGGCCTTTACAGCAACAGCATTAGCGATGCTGCAGGCCGAAAAGAAGTTATCGCTTGATGAAAAGGTAACCAAATACATCCCCGAGTTTAAACTGGAGAACAGGCCCGCGGGCGAAATGGCGATTGTAAAAGATCTGTTGAGCCACCGTTTAGGTTTCCGTACCTTTCAGGGAGATTTTACTTTTTACAACACCAACTTAAGCCGCCACGAGGTGATAGAAAAGTTGGGTAAAATGAAAGCCACTTACCCCTTCCGTACCACATGGGGTTACACCAACTCGGCATTTTTAACTGCCGGAGAGATAATACCACGCGTTACAGGCAAACAATGGGAAACATATTTAAAAGAAAGCATTTTTGCCCCGCTGGGCATGACAAGCACCCTGGCGCTTACTGCCGAAATGCCAAAAGCGCTTAACCGTACCGTTCCGCATACGTTGATAGATGGCCGCCTATCTGCCATACCTTACTGTAATATTGATGGGCTGGCGCCTGCAGGCAGCATCAGCTCGTCGGCGGCAGACATGGGTAAGTGGGTTATGGCTTTGCTTGATAATGGCAAAGTGGGCAACAAGCAGGTAATACCAGCCGCCGCGATTGCTGCTACACGCCAGCCGCAGGATTATGTAAGCCCCGTAAACCATTTGAATGGCGAAACCGGCTTTGAACTTTATGGCCTTGGCTGGTTCCTGCAAGACTATAGCGGCCGCCGCCTGGTAATGCACGATGGTGGCGTTAATGGTTATGTATCTTCCGTTACATTGGTGCCTAAAGAAAACCTGGGCATAGTGATCTTAACCAATACGGATCAGAATTCGTTTTATGAGGCTATGCGCTGGGATATTTTAGACGTGTTTTTTAAAAACAAGAACAATCATTATAACGATACCTACCTGGGGTACAATAAGGCTAATACAGCTAACTTCCAGGCAATTGATAAAAAAATGCGCGACAGTACGATGCTTAACCTTAAGCCGCAGCTATCTACCGGTAAATACACCGGTAAATATGTGAACGACCTTTACGGGAACCTCGAAGTTACCCCGGGAGATGTTGGCAACGACCTGGAGATTCGCTTTGAGCACCATCCAAAGATGTTTGCCCGTTTACAGCCACTGGGCGGTAACAGGTTTTACGTAACCTTCTCCGACCCGGTATTGGGCAAGGCTATATTCCCTTTTACAGTTGTAGATGGTAAGGTAACCGGCGTACGTGTTAAACTAGCTGATTTTGTAGAGTACAATTCCTATGATTTTAAAAAGGTGGATAAGTAATAACCCAATAGAAATCTCTACAAGGGCATATTGCTACTTATTAATAGCAGAAAATTTGTCACTATTGTTTGAAATGACAAGTATGAAACTACAGCTAATCAGCCAACGCCGCTTTTAATATCTCAATCAACTCTGGATCATTATACTGATATTCGTCTGGGATGTTGAGTACTTGTATTTGTTTATGACGTGCATCGAACTGTTGTTTAATAATATCGCGGTGCTTGTTTTCCATTACAAAAACAACATCTGCCCAATCCAACATTTTTTGGTTGAGCTTCACCCGTGCCTTGTCGCTGTTGCCTGCACTGCGGGATTGGTGCAATTGATGGCCTCTAAACAATAACTCGGCCGTTGGGCTTCGCCATTGGTTTTTACTGCAAATGAAGAGGAGGTTTGGCATACTTACTTAGCTTACCAATAGAATTCGAATTACAACACTTGCAATAAGTATCATTATAGATAAATAAAAAATTATTCTTCCGTGCGCTCTGTCGTTTTCGTTATAGCTATATAATTGCTCTCCGTTTGGAAGCGTTTTTTTATGAGTGAAAAGGTGCCATCCTATAAATGCACCCAGCGCTCCGCCGAGTATCGCGAAAAAATATCCAAAGAAAATCCAGGTTCCCTGCGATTTTTCGGGTTGTTTTAAGCGCTCTATCCTGTTATTATTTAACTCGGTTAAAAATTTTCCGTAACATTTACGCCTCGTTCTTTCAATATTTTTACTGCCAGCAGGTTGTCATATTGGCTCCACTCATCAGGTTTAGAAATTAAGTCTAAGAGTTCTTCATTAGTAAAATCATAGAGATAGTGGTCAACTTCAGCGGTATCAATGCTTTTGCTTTCTTCTACCTTCAAAATCTCATTAACCTTTATAAAATCATTGGCATTTATCTTAACTGCATAATCTTTAGCCGTTTCGTCCGCATAAAACGTAGGATTAAACAAAGTAGATTCTTCATTAATCTCATACGGAATTTCATGCCTGTTTAAAACATCGGCAAGTTCCTGAGCCAATGCTATATCGTTAAATTTTTTATAGGTTATGAAGTGTTCCATCTTACTTCCCCTTTCCCGCCATATAATCCAACGTTAAATTGCAAAGCGCTTTTACACCGAGAGTAAACCCACCTTCGTCCAGGTAAAAATCTGGCGTGTGGTGCGATGGAGCTGTAAGGCTGTTGCCGCCTTTTGGCATCCCACCCAAAAAGAAAAATATGCCGGGCACCTTTTGTTGGTAAAAGCTAAAATCTTCGGCCCCTGTAACGGGTGGGCGCAGCAATACGTTTTCCTTACCGGCGGTTGCCTCCAACGTAGGCAGCATTTTGGCGGTTAGGGCAATATCATTAAAAGTAACAGGATATTTGTTACTATATGGGATCTGTACTTCGGCTGTGGCGCCGTTGGCTTCGGCTGTTTTGCTTGCAATACGTTTAACGTTCTCGGTGATGAGTTTCTCGTCGCCATCAGTAAAGTAACGTACGGTGCCCTGCATTTTTACGCTTTCGGGTATGATATTGAAGCGCGAGCCGCCCTGTATCAAACCTATGGTAACTACAGCGGGGTTTTCGGTAACGTTAATGTTGCGGCTAACAATGGTTTGCAGGCCGGTGATGATCTGTGCCGATACGACAACCGGGTCGACACTGCTCCATGGGTATGCGCCATGTGCCGAACGACCTTTTACGATGATCTGCAGATCCTTTACCCCTGCCATGGTGCCGCCCGGGCGATAAACTATTTTGCCAACCTCGGTTTGTGAATTAATGTGCAGGCCAAATATCACGTCGACCTTCGGGTTTTCCATTACACCCTGTTTCACCATTTCTTCGGCGCCGCCCTTTTCGCCAACCGGCGCACCTTCTTCGGCGGGTTGAAAAATAAATTTAACCGTGCCGTGCAGGTCTTTCTTCATGGATGACAGTATTTCGGCCACGCCCATCAATATGGCCATGTGCGAATCGTGGCCACAGGCATGCATGGCGCCAACTTCCTGCCCGTTATATTGCGTTTTTACTTTTGAAGCGAAGGGCAGGTTTACCCGTTCAGTAACGGGCAGGCCATCCATATCGGCACGCAAGGCAACCACCGGGCCGGGGAAGCCACCTTTAAGTGTGCCAACAACACCGGTAGTAGCAACCCCCGTTTGCACTTCAATACCTAACGATTGCAGATGTTTGGCGATGATGCCTGATGTGCGTACCTCGCGGTTACCCAACTCCGGGTGCTCGTGGAAGTCGCGCCTCCAGGCAATTATTTTACTTTCCAGCGCATCTGCTTTGGCGCTAATAACCTTTTTGGATGAAGCGTTTTGAGCCAATCCACTTAAAAAGGGAAGGCAAAAAAGAAGGGTTAAAAGTTTTTTCATTGCTACAGTTTAGTGCAGTAAGATAAACTTTTAACCCTGAAATAAAAAGTGCTTGGTGTTAACCTACAGCAGGTGTTTTGCCGTCAACAGATTTTACAGTAATGGTAAATATAAGTACTGAATTAGCTGGTATCGGACCGTTTACGTAAGGGCCGTAACCGTAATTTGAAGGGATAATCAATAATATTTTACCACCATTTTTAATTTTAGGCAAGCCAATTTGCCAGCCCGCTATAACTTGCGGAAGCGTAAAAGACAGATTATCTTTTGCTTCAAAAACTACATCTTTTAAATCCTTGCCCTCGTAATTAACAATAAGTTTAGAGCTTGGGGTTATTGCTTCACCAGTGCCGGCATCAAGCACCTGGTAATATACACCAGAAGTTTCATCTTTGGTTGCCAGGATATTGGGATGGCCGTTTAAATAAGCAAGGATCAGGTCATTGTCTATTTTTGCCTGCGCGGCAACATCTACAACGGGCACCGGTTGTGTTTTTTCTTTTGAGCATGAGGCTAATCCAACAACCAGCACACTAAGAATAAGTAAGTATTTTTTCATGATTTTTAAATTTACTAAAATTTATTGAACGCTTAATACATCAACAGTAAATACCAGTACCGAGTTTGCAGGTATACTGCCGGTAGGGCTTGTGCCATAACCTAAAGCCGATGGAATAATAAGTAATATACGGCTGCCCGCGCTAGCGTGCGTTAATCCATACTTCCAACCCTGAATAATGCCACCCTGCATATCGGCAGCATAACCTGTGCGGGCGTCAAACTGAGTACCGTTAAGCAATTTACCAACATAATTAACACTAATAATACTTGTTGAGTTAACACCTTTGCCCGTACCCTCGGTAATGATCTGGTAATAAATACCGTTTGCATCCTTAGTTGCTTTAATATTTGGATTGGCTGTGAGGTAAGCCTGTATTGCGGCTTCATCCTTGGCGGCCTGGGCACCATTATCAGTTTTGTCGTCCTTTTTGCATGACGCGAAGGCAGCAATAAATAAGCTTAGTATCAGTATAGTTTTTTTCATGTTACTAATAACGCAGAAAATTACGCGGGTGATACAGTAGTTTTAATTTTTAGTTCATTAAGTTGCGCATCAGCAATGGTTGATGGCGAATCTATCATCACATCGCGGCCCGAGTTGTTTTTAGGGAACGCGATCACATCGCGGATAGAATCCAAACCAGCGAAGATAGAGGCCAACCTGTCAAACCCGAACGCTATACCACCATGCGGAGGTGCGCCGTACTCAAAAGCATCCATTAAAAAGCCAAATTGTTTTTGGGCTTCTTCTTTAGAAAAACCAAGGTGCTTAAACATCAGGGACTGTAACTCGCGGTCGTGGATACGGATAGAGCCACCGCCAATTTCGGTGCCGTTTATAACCAGGTCGTAGGCATTTGCACGAACGTTTTTAGGGTCGGTATCAAGCAAGGCAATGTCCTCCGGCTTGGGCGATGTGAACGGGTGGTGCATTGCATGGTAACGTTCTGTCTCTTCATCCCACTCCAACAGCGGAAAATCTAACACCCAAAGCGGCGCGAATTTATTCTTATCGCGCAGGCCTAAGCGGCCGCCAACTTCTAAACGCAACTCGTTTAGTTGCTTGCGCACTTTATCAGTTTCACCGGCTAGTATCAGGATCAAGTCGCCCTTTTCGGTTTCAAAGGCGGCGCTCCATTTGGCCAGTTCTTCTTCATTATAAAATTTATCTACCGATGATTTCAGCATACCGTCCTCGTTATGGCGGGCATAAATTAAACCGGTAGCGCCAATTTGCGGGCGTTTCATCCACTCTGTTAATTCATCAATTTGCTTGCGGGTATAGTTTGCGCAGCCTTTGGCGTTGATGCCAACAACCAGTTCGGCATTATCAAAAATGCTGAAGCCTTTGCCTTTAACTACATCGTTCAGTTCTACAAACTGCATCCCAAAACGGGTGTCGGGTTTGTCTGAACCGTATAGGCGCATCGCATCGGCATATTGCATACGAGGGAAATCGCCAAGCTCCAAGCCTTTAACAGTACGGAACAGGTGGCGGGTTAAGCCCTCAAATATATTCAGGATATCTTCCTGGGTGATGAACGACATTTCGCAGTCTATTTGCGTAAACTCCGGCTGCCTGTCGGCACGCAGGTCCTCATCCCTAAAACATTTCACGATCTGGAAATAGCGGTCAAACCCGCTTACCATCAATAACTGTTTAAAAGTTTGCGGCGATTGCGGCAGGGCGTAAAATTCGCCCGGGTTCATGCGGCTTGGTACCACAAAGTCGCGTGCACCCTCCGGTGTCGATTTGATCAGTACCGGGGTCTCTACCTCGATGAAGTCGATATCAGACAAATAACGACGGATCTCCTGTGCCATTTTGTGGCGCAAAACAAGGTTGTTGCGTATAGGGTTACGGCGCAGATCTAAATAACGGTACTTAGCGCGCAGTTCTTCGCCGCCGTCAGTTTCATCTTCTATTAAGAATGGAGGGATCTTCGCCGCGTTTAATATTTCCAGTTCGGTTACGGCAATTTCAACCTCACCTGTAGGTATCTTGGTGTTTTTATTAGAACGCTCTACCACGGTGCCTGTAACCTTAATTACAAACTCGCGGCCCAGCTGCTTACCGGCTTCGCGCAGCTCGGCATCGGTATCGGTATTTAAAACCAGTTGGGTTAAACCATAACGGTCGCGCACATCAATAAATGTGGTGCCGCCTAAGTCGCGCGATTTTTGAACCCAGCCGCAGAGGGTTACCGTTTCACCTAAATTGCTGATATTTAATTGCCCGCAGGTATGTGTTCTAAGCATAATTCCTTCTTTTAAAAGTGAGCAAAAGTACTGTTTTGAGGCGAAAGGTAAAAGCTAAAAGGGAAAGCAAATTGGTCCTAAGAATTCAGCACAACATTACAATGGATATTAATTGATGCAGGGTATTGCCAGACGCATTATTTTATCTTGATCATTGTAATTTGTAGGCTATCGCCCTTACGAACGGTGTTGAGCTGCATGCGGGTACCTGTATATTTACTAATTGCAGCGGTAGCGCTGTCTGTAGGGTTGTAATCTTTTAAAAAGCTGAGCTGTAAGGTTTGCCTGGCTTTATTATACTTGTATTCAACATTTGTTGATCGGTCTTTGTCGTAGTAATAGGGGTTGGGGCATAAAATAAGATTATTGTGCGATTCTATGTAAACGGTAGTCCATGCGAGGGAATCTTTCATCCATGCATCAGACCTAACAGTGTCTTTATTGCGGATCATTTGACTTATACGCCACTTACCAATAATCTCAGGTTTGGCATCCACGGTTGCTAAATACCATATAAAGGCAAAAGCAGCAATTATTGACGCGAATTTTAAAAAGTATCTGAACCATTTATGGCCTGCTTCCGGTAAATGTGATGCCGGATGAAATAAGATAGGTTTTAGATCGGGCCAGCGCAAGATCAACAGGTATACCAAGCCAAGAGTAAATATCACCGAATTAAGAAATGCCCCTACAGCTATGTCATAAAATATATTAATAAGCACAATGTTTGCCATAACGGGGATCAGGATAATAACGCCCAGTAAGGTTGTTCGCCTGAATAGTAAGAGTATTGCACCCATTATCTGACAAAGCGCAATAATTAATACCATGGGGTATGAGTGCGCAAAGTAATTCCAGGTGAGGTTAAAGCCATTAAGGCTGCCCGCAAGGGTATCTTCCCGGTGAAAAGATTGGCCAAATTGCGTTTTAAGAACTTTTGCAAAGCCATAGGTTGCTATATCGAATGCCAGCCAATACCGCAACATGCCGCGGAACCAGGCATGCAGCAAACCCGAATTAATGGTTTTACGATTTTCTTTAAAATGCCAGTAAATAGAATAAGCGAATCCAATAATAAGGGCTATAACTACCTGGCCAATGAAAACATAGCTGAAAAAGGCATTACCAAGCCTCATCAATACCGAACGGGGCAAGATCTCGAAAAGGATAGCGATTGTATTAGTTACTGCTAATGCTGCAAAAGAACATTCGGTGAATTTTAAGAACCAGTTGCTTTTGTAACTGGCTGTAGCGTTTTGATTATCCATTGTGAATGAAAGGCTTAAGTATAAAAGTAAATAAATATTTCTTTTACAAAAAATACATGTTAACACCTTCACTATTACGTATACCGGCCTACATTTAGGAAAGATTGATTTATAGTCGTTGCTTTTAAAATCAAAAACTATATTTGCCACATAATTCTCAAGGGGTGCCTTGCTTTGAGCAATCAAACTGAAAGACAGGCTGAGATCAAACCCATTGTTTTTTGAGGTCAAAAGTTAAAAGTAACAAGTCAAAAGTGTGCACGCTTAAGACTTAAACTTCATACTCCCGACTAAAATAGAAACATGCACCTGATCCGGGTAATGCCGGCGTAGGGAGAGGTAACAAGTTAAGTGTACTGCCATTATACCCTGGTGAGCAGATGGTTTAACTCATTTTATTGTTTAACAATTTGAAAAATTTATTTGCGGCGCTTATCGCCCTGCTGCTGCCTGTCCTGGCATCGGCCCAGTTTTCCATCAGCGGAAAGATCACCAACCAAGCGGGCGAGGCCTTGCCCGGCGCTACGGTAACTATTACCAGCCCTGCCACCAACACTCAAACAGATGTTAAAGGTAACTATCAATTAAGCGATCTGCCGGCGGGTAGCTACACCATTAAAGCCAGTTACATTGGCTACCAAACAACCTTACAAACTATTAATTTCACCGCCAGCCAGGTTATAAATTTCTCGCTTATTAATAGTGTTTTTAGTGCCGAGGAAGTAACCATAACAGCAACCCGCGCGGGCCGTAACTCGCCAACGGCGTTTACCAATCTCAGCAAAAAGGAGATCCAGAAAAACAACTTTGGGCAGGATCTGCCGTATATGCTGGCACAAACACCATCGGCAGTAGTAAGTTCTGATGCGGGCACGGGCATTGGCTATACCGGCATCCGCATCCGCGGAAGCGACGGTACACGTATCAACGTAACTGTTAACGGTATCCCGTTAAATGACGCAGAAAGCCAGGGTTCGTTTTTTGTGAACCTGCCCGATCTAACCTCTTCTGTCAACAATATACAGGTACAGCGTGGTGTAGGTACATCCACCAATGGCGCGGGCGCTTTTGGCGGTAGCATCAACATACAAACAAATACCCGCAGAGACACCGGTTATGCCGATATTAATAACACCGTAGGTTCATACGGTACGGTTAAAAATACCGTAAGCTTGGGTACGGGTTTATTGAACGGGCACTTTAGCTTTGATGGCAGATTGTCGAGGATTCGGTCTGACGGGTACATCGACCGCGCGTCGTCAAACCTGCGTTCATTCTTTCTGAGCGGCGCTTATTATGATAAAAACAGCACGTTAAGGCTTAATGTATTTTCGGGTATTGAACGCACTTACCAGGCATGGAATGGTGTGCCCGATTATGTTATTGGCGACCCAACCCGCAAAGATAACCGCACCTATAATGAGCTTGGCCTGATGCCCGATAGTACTTATTATAAAGACCAGGTAGATAACTACCAGCAGAACCATTACCAGCTATTGTATGATAGAAAGCTTACCGATAAGCTGGCCTTTAGCGGCGCGCTGCATTATACAAAAGGTTATGGATATTACGAGGAATTTAAGAGAGACCAGGCGGTTACCAAATATGGCTTAACCCCGGTTGTTTTAGGTGGTACACCTATCACCAATACAGATCTTGTCCGCCGCTTGTGGCTAAATAACGATTTTTACGGCATAACCTATGCCTTAAAATACCAAGCGCAAAGCAACCTTAACTTTACGTTAGGTGGCGCCTACAACCGCTACACAGGCGCGCATTATGGTAACATTATTTATACCGCGCAAAGCGCGGGCATAACCCCTAATTACGAGTACTACCGTGATAATGCGCGTAAAACCGACTTTAACATTTTTGGCCGCGGCGAATACAAATTGGGTGATGTAACCCTATTTGCCGATCTGCAATACCGCCGGATCGATTATTCGTTCCTTGGTTTCGACAGGAATTTGAATAATGTGCAGCAGGAGGCCAGGCTTAACTTTTTTAACCCTAAAGCGGGTGTAACTTATGAGATAGATGAGCACAACAATGTTTACGCGTCATTCGCCGTAGGTAACCACGAGCCAAACCGGGACGATTACACCAACTCTACCCCTGCCAGCAGGCCCAAACCTGAGAACCTAAAAGATTTTGAAGCCGGTTACCGTATCAGTACCGATGCATTTAAAGGAGGGATAAACCTGTTTTATATGCTGTACAAAAACCAGTTGATACTTACCGGCGCGCTTAATGATGTAGGCTCGGCAACACGTATCAATGTGGATGATAGTTACCGAGCGGGTATTGAGGTTGACGGCCGTTTAAAAATTACCAAACAATTAAGCTGGGCCGCAAACGCAACCGTTAGTACCAATAAAATTAAAAACCTGACCCGCACCCTGGCCAGTTACGATGACGACTACAATCCGCTTACCCCGGTAACACAAACATTCAAAAAAACAGACATTGCTTACTCGCCGTCGCTAATTGTAGGGAGCGAGATCGCTTACTCGCCCGTACCAAACGGCAGCATCGCTTTTGTGAGCAAATATGTAAGCAGGCAATTTTTAGATAATACGGGTAACGTTAACCCTACGGGTTACAGCACCTCGCCGGATGTGGCTAATAATCCTTACGCGGTTAACAGGTTACTAAAAGCGTATTTTGTAAACGATGTAAGGCTGAGCTATAACATCCACACCAAAGCCATTAAAAACATTGGTTTGGGTTTGCTGGTAAATAATGTATTCAGCAAAAAGTACGAAGCCAACGGCGCCACCTACCCCGAGGTAGATAGCGGTGTGCTGGTTAACTATAACTATTATTTCCCCCAGGCAACGCGCAACTTTTTAGCATCCGTTAGCTTAAGCTTTTAAGTTATGCAAAGCTGGATAGATCTGTTTATAAACCAGTTTAAGGCAACTACCTGGCTGGAGTGGGCGGCTGTTATTTTAGGTGTGGCCGAAGTGCTGCTGGCAAAAGCAAATAAAGTGTGGCTATACCCAACGGGTATAGCCGCTACTTTAATATCTATATACCTGCTGCTTAATTTTGGCCTTTACGCAGAGTGTCTATTAAATGGTTATTATGTTGTGATGAGCTTTTATGGCTGGTATTACTGGATAAAAAAGAAAAATGAACCGCCTGTAAAAGTTACCTATGCCAGTCGGCAGGAATGGATAATTACTTTATTGATCGTATTTGCAGGCTGGGGTATTTTATATTTTATACTTGTTAAATTCACCCCATCTACAGTGCCGGTTTGGGATGCATGGGTATCATCAACAGCGTGGGCGGGTATGTGGCTGTTAGCACGGCGAAAAATTGAGAACTGGGTATTACTAAATGTAAGCAACCTGTTCGCTATACCGCTGTTATATCATAAAAACCTGGCTATGTTTGCGGTGCTTACGCTGATACTATTTATTGTGGCCATATTTGGTTATTATGACTGGAGGCGAATAATCAGGAAGGAGGCCATAAATGCCAAATAGTTTAAATCATCCGTCAACATTATTAAAACCCGAATGGGTTGAGCTTATCCGCCGGCACGCGCCCGAGGCCGAAACGCTGGGCAAGCTACACCCTGAGCAACTGGAGCTGGTTTACGATCAGCAATGGTTTAACCTGCTCTCGCCCAAAGAATATGGCGGGTTGGGAACACCACTACCAGACCTTATAAAAATGGAAGAGGCTTTGGCCTGGGCCGATGGCAGCCTGGGTTGGGTGGTAACTTTGTGTTGCGGCGCAGGCTGGTTCGGCGGCTTCATAGACCCCGGCATAGCACAACAAATTTACAGAGATAAACAAGCCTGCCTTGCGGGGAGCGGAGCGCCTACCGGCACAGCCACCATTATCGGCGATGGTTACATCATTAACGGCAGCTGGAAATACGCCAGCGGTGTGCACCACGCCACGTACATTACCGTAAATTGTAATATTATAGATGGTGATAGGCCTGTATTGGACGCAAAAGGTGGTCAGTTGATATTACCCTTTGTTTTAGATAGGGCAGATGTACGGCTTAT
The DNA here is from genome assembly GCF_042676625.1 of Mucilaginibacter lutimaris. Lineage (NCBI taxonomy): Bacteria > Pseudomonadati > Bacteroidota > Sphingobacteriia > Sphingobacteriales > Sphingobacteriaceae > Mucilaginibacter > Mucilaginibacter lutimaris. The sequence continues at coordinate 235,407 of NZ_JBHTIA010000012.1, read as the reverse complement.
TTCCGGGTGGAAATACATTGGAATGATAGCCACCGGCAGCGATGCATATGCTGTAGATAATTTATACGTAGATAAAAATCGCTGTTTTGAAATTGATCCCGCTGCCGCAATAGTAGACTCGCAACTTTATACCTACCCATTTATGCAATTGGCCGAGGCCACCCTGGCCGCCAACATATCCGGCCTGGCGGTACATTTTATAGACCTTTGTAAGCCCGCTTTCGATTTTAAAGCGACTAACATTCGCCGGGTTAATGCCGTGAATGTATTAGTGATGAATGAAGCCCTGCAATCGGCAACCGCCCTGCTCAACCAGGCACGCGAATCTTTTTTTGAAGCGGTCGAGGCATCGTGGAACAATCCGAAAAGTGAGGCGTTATTAAAGGCAGTGAGTAATTCCAGCCGCATGCTGGCTAAAATAGCCCGCGAAACGGTTGATGAATTATTCCCGTATTGTGGCTTGCTGGCAGCATCGCCCGATACAGAGATTAACCGGGTTTGGCGAGACCTGCATACCGCGAGCCAACATAGTTTGCTTACATTTTTAGATTAAGTTTAGCTTGGTTTAATTATAAGGTAACGCAAATATCACATTGGATATAAATACCAATTATGATATTTGCCGTTTAACGTCCACATCCAATGAAGATAAAAGTACTGCTTACCCTTACGTTTGCAACCGCTGTATTTAGTTTATCGGCACAAACAAAAAAAGCCGTTTCCACCGTTTCAACAACCTTACCCCGCCCGAAACTGGTGGTAGGTTTAGTGGTAGACCAGATGCGCTGGGATTACCTGTACCGTTATTACGATCGTTACCAAACAGGTGGCTTTAAACGGATGCTTAACGAAGGCTTTACTTGTGAAAATACTCTTATACCCTATATCCCCACTGTAACCGCAATTGGGCATTCCTCTATCTATACAGGTTCGGTGCCTGCTATACATGGTATTGCTGGAAACGATTTCATTATTCAGGCAACGGGTAAAACCATGTATTGTACCGATGACAGTACGGTAACCTCAGTTGGCAGCGATTCAAGGGCTGGTAAAATGTCGCCACGCAATTTGCTGGTGAGTACGGTAACAGATGAGTTAAGGCTGGCTACAAACTTCCGTTCAAAAGTTATTGGCATAGCACTAAAAGACAGGGGCGGGATATTACCGGCAGGCCATGCGGCTAACGCGGCTTACTGGTTTGATGATGCTAATGGCGCCTGGATAAGCAGTACGTATTATATGACCGAACTGCCTGCCTGGGTTAAAAACTACAATGCGACAAAGCCAGCAGAACAATATTTGAAAAAAGATTGGAATACGCTTTACCCTATAAATACCTATGTACAAAGCGCGCCTGATAACAGTCCGCGTTACGAGGGTAAATTTAGCGGTGCTGAAGCCCCAACCTTCCCTATAAAAACATCGGAGTTATATAAAGGTAAAGCAGGTATGATCCGCTCTACCCCATACGGAAACAGCATGACGCTTGACCTGGCAAAGGCCGCGGTTGAAAACGAGAAATTAGGCGCGGGTCCGGTTACCGATTTCCTGGCCGTAAGCCTTTCCTCAACAGACTATGTAGGGCACCAGTTTGGGCCCAACTCGGTAGAGGCCGAAGACACCTACCTGCGTTTAGATAAAGACCTGGCCGCATTCTTTACATACTTAGATAGTAAACTGGGCAAAGGTAATTATACCGTTTTCCTGAGTGCCGATCATGGGGCCGCGCACAACCCCAATTTCCTGATCGACCATAACATCCCCGCAGGTGTTTGGAGCAGCAGCAGCCTGCGCACGCGTATAAACAAAATGCTTGAAGATAAGTATAAGGTTAAAGACCTGGTTACAAGCTTCGATAACTATCAGCTAAGCTTTAACAACGCCGCCATTAAAAAAGAAAACCTGAATAATGACGCGCTGAAATTTGATTGCATCCAGTTTTTACAGCAGGAACCTCAAATTGCCTATGCTGTAGATATGCAGCGCGTGCAGCTGGCCACCATACCTGATGAATTGCGTGTACGTATTCAAAACGGGTACAATGCCGAACGCAGCGGCGTTATCCAGATAGTATTAAAACCGGGATGGTTTAGCGGGGGGCAAACAGGCACTACCCACGGCACCTGGAACCCATACGACGCGCATATCCCGCTGGTATTTATGGGTTGGGGTATTAAACATGGCAGCCTAACCCGCGAAACCCATATGACAGATATTGCCCCAACCGTATCGCAGCTATTACATATTCAGGCACCCAACGGCAACGTAGGTACCGCCATTGGCGAGGTGTTGAAATAAGGAAAAAAGGGATAGAGACTGGAGATTAAAGATTAGGATAACGCTAATTAAATTTCGCCCTCTTTCCGCGCAACGAAGAGAGGGTCGACCAGCGTAGCGATGTCGGGGTGAGTAAAAAAGCTCGCTGAGCATAAACACAGGCAGTGTGAGCTTGTCGAAGATTATCATAGCGACTAATGGTCCGACAAGCTTATCATGACAACTGCATGTGTATGAAATTTTGTATAAATGTTGGTGGCGCAATCATGTCAATAAATTTCTCATAATGAATTGATTTTTAGTGTTTTGTAAAATAAATCCTAGTTGTGCGAACGTGAACGTGAACATAAGTCGTCGTTTTTTAACTACCGGCCGTTTGTTATTAAATTAAATAAATGAAAAAATACATCTCCAAATTCCATTACCTTACGCAGGATCTGCCCAACCGCAGCCATGCCGAGCAGGTACAAATTGCCTGCGAGGCGGGTGCTAATTGGGTGCAATACCGTTGCATGAGTAAGAGCGATGAGGAGATGATAGCTGAATTGCACCACATAGCCTCCATCTGCGATGATTGGGGTGCTACACTGATCCTTGCCAACCATTATCATCTGCTTGATAAAGTTGACGCGCAAGGTGTGCACATCGAAGATTTAAATGCCGATCTGGCCGCCATCCGCGAAGCGATAACCGATGAGAAAACATTAGGCGCGTCGGCCACCAATATAGATGGGTTATTAGCGCTTCAAAACAGTGCAGTGGTCGATTATTGCGGCTACGGCCCTTTTGCCCATACCACTACTAAAGCAAACGATAAACCATTATTAGGCTACGAAGGCTATCGACAGTTGGAACGCCAGCTGATAGAGATCCCGGTAATTGCCGTTGGCGGCGTGCAATTAAACGATGTGGAGCTGTTAATGCAAACCGGTGTATATGGCATTGCGGTATCATCGGCAGTTAACCTCTCGCCTGATCCGGGCGGAATGGTGAAAGAAATTTACCGGAAGATCTATTAGCGGCAATGTAACAATGCGCTCGTATGAATGATAATATAAGCTAAACTGCTAACTTGCGGCAGCTAAGCTATTGTCATGAAAAAACTTTACTCTTTATTACTAATATTTGCTTCAACTGGTGCAATTGCCCAAACTCTTTGTCCGTTAACCGTAGAAAAAATTATGCGCGACCCAAAATGGATGGGCGTATCGCCCGGTAACATCCGCTGGAGCGACGACAGTAAAAAGATCTACTTTAACTGGAACCCCGATAAGACCGAGCGCGACGAGCTTTTTTTTATCACTCCAAACAACACCAAACCACACAAGGTAACTGCTACCGAGCGCCGCGACATAGTACCAGAGAATGGCAAGTGGAATAAAGCCCGCACCCTTAAAACTTATGAAGAAGATGGCGACATTTATTTATGGCAGGCAGGCAGCGGCAAAACGGTACCGCTAACCCGCACTGCAGGCCGTGAAAGCAACCCAACCTTTACAGGCGACGAAAGGAGCGTTGTTTACACGTATGATAATAACCTTTACCAAATTAAGCTAAGTAAAGGCGAACTTACCCAGCTAACCAACTTTGTAAAATCCGCCACCGGCGAAAAGAAATCCGCTAAAGACACCGAGCAGGCACGCTGGCTAAAAAAGCAACAATTAGATTTGTTCGAAATTGTTAAAGTGAACGAGAAAGACCGTAAGCTGGATTCGGCAGAGCGGGCGCTGGATAAACCTGTTAAATTAAAAGAAATTGCATTTGGCGATAAGCGCCTGAACGGCGTGCAGCTTAGCCCGGATGGCAGGTACATAACATACCGTTTGATACAAGCGGCAGATGGCGCGCGGGCTGGCATTGTGCCAAATTATGTAACCTCATCGGGCTATACCGAAGATATTCCTAACCGTACCAAGGTAGGGGCTCCGCAGTTGACATCCGAAAGTTTTATTTTTGACACACAGCGGGATAGTGTTTACGCCATGGTTACCAAAGATATCCCGGGTATAAAAGATATCCCGGCATTTTACAGCGAGTATCCAAAAGAATTAGAAAAGCTAAGAAAAGCAAATGCAGACCGCAAGGTGGATATAGCCGCTCCATATTGGAGCCCCGATGGTAAATACGCGGTAGTAAATGTAGAGTCGCAGGATAATAAGGACCGCTGGTTAATGAAGCTGGATGCTTCTACAGGAAAACTAACCCTGCTTGACCGCCAGCATGATGATGCTTGGATTGGTGGCCCAGGTACCGGTGGCTTTTTTGCCGATGGCAGCCTGGGATGGGCGGACAATACTCATTTTTATTTTCAAAGCGAGGCCAGCGGCTACTCGCACATATACATGGCCGATGTGTTAAGCGGCGAAAAAAAGCAACTTACCAGTGGCAAATGGGAAGTGCAAACCCTTCACCTTTCAAACGATAAAAAGACATTCTATTTTACCGGCAATATAGAGCATCCGGGCATTACACATTTTTACCGTATCCCTGTAACAGGGGGCACACTTGTTAAAATAACCTCTATGAAGGGGGGTAACGAGATCGACCTGTCACCCGATGAAAAATGGCTCGCTATCCGTTATTCATACTCCAATAAGCCCTGGGAATTATTTGTACAGCCCAACAAACCCGGCGCTAAGGCTGTACAGGTAACAAATTCTGTAACGCCCGAATTTAAGTCATATCCGTGGAGGGAGCCTAAGGTGATCAGCTTCAAAAACAGATATGGCAAAGATATCTACGCTCGTTTGTATCAACCCAAAAACCCTGATCCGGCAAAGCCGGCGGTGGTATTTGTGCATGGGGCGGGCTATCTGCAAAACGTGCATTACTGGTGGAGCAGCTACTTCCGCGAATATATGTTCAACAACATGCTGGTTGATAATGGCTATACCGTTTTGGATATAGATTATACCGCCAGCTCGGGCTACGGGCGCGATATCCGTACCGGCATTTACCGCCACATGGGTGGTGCCGATTTGACCGACCAGGTTGACGGGGTGAAATTACTGGTTGAAAAATATGGCGTTAACCTAAAACATGTTGGGTTATACGGTGGCTCATACGGTGGGTTTATAACGCTGATGGCTATGTTTACCCAGCAGGACATATTTGCATCCGGCGCGGCCCTGCGTTCGGTTACCGATTGGGCGCATTACAACCACGGTTACACCTCAAACATCTTAAACGAACCCTTTAATGATGAAAAGGCCTACCGCCAAAGCTCGCCCATTTACTTTGCCGACGGTTTAAAAGGCCGCCTGCTGATGCTGCACGGTATGGTAGATCAGAATGTGAACTTTCAGGATATTGTAAGGCTAAGCCAACGGTTGATAGAGTTGCATAAAGAGAACTGGGAGCTGGCCCCTTATCCGGTAGAAGACCATGGTTTTGTGCAGCCAAGCAGCTGGACAGATGAGTACAAACGCATCTTTAAGCTTTTTGAGGAAACCTTGAAAAAGTAAGTGTAAAGATTTCCTAATACTATAGAAGAAGAGACCAAAACAAATTGCAGTTTTTTGCTGTTTTCGTTTCAATTAATTCGCTTTTTTTCTGATCCATGGCTATATCATCTACCAACACAAATCTTGCAGATAAAGCAATTGCATCAAATGAGGAGCGTTTTCGCGCGCTGGTAACGGCTACATCAGATATGGTTTATAGCATGAGCCCCGATTGGAACGAATTAAGGGAGCTTGATGGCCGGGGCGTATTAAAGGATGCGCGGGAGCCAATAAAAGATTGGATAGGGCAATACATCTATCCCGGCGACCAGGCAAAAGTAAGGGCCGCGGTTGAAGAGGCTATAAAACACAAAAAGATTTTCCAGTTAGAACTGCGGGTGATGCAGGCCGATGGCTCAATTGGCTGGGCTTTTTCACGCGCCGTACCTATTTTAAACGCTGAAGGCGAAATTTTAGAATGGTTTGGCGCGGCAAGTGATATTACCGAACGTAAACGTGCCGAAGGGGCCGTTGACGAAGCAAAAGAACAATCAGAACAGCAACGCCGGGTTTATGAAACCATTACCGGCAGCACGCCCGATCTGATGTATGTATTTGGTTTAGATTATAGGTTCACTTATGCCAACGCCGCCTTGCTGAATATGTGGGGCAAAACTTGGGATACTGCCGTTGGCAAAAGCCTGCTCGAGAATGGTTACGAACCGTGGCATGCCGAAATGCATGAGCGCGAGATAGACCATATAAAAAAAACTAAAGAGCAGGTACGGGGCGAGGTGTCATTCCCGCATGCAACCCTTGGCAGGCGTATATACGATTATATTTTGAATCCGGTACTAAACGAATACGGCGAGGTAGAAGCTGTTGCCGGTACCACACGTGATATTACGGATATACGAAACGCCGAAACAGCCATATTTGAAAGTGAGGCCCGCTTCCGCACCATGGCAGAAAGTACCGAAGTAATGATAGCCGTAAGCGATGAACATGGCAAGGCTACTTATTTTAATGAAGCCTGGACAGAGTTAACCGGCCTTAGCGCCGCGGAATTACAAAAAAGAGGGTGGGTGGATCTTATACATCCAGAGGATAGAGAACATATAATAAGTGCCGGCGATACAGCATTGAAGGCTAAAAAACAATTGCACCTGGAGTTTCGCATGCCCGATAAAAAGGGCGCATACAGGTGGTTGCTTACGCGTGGTAACCCACGTTTCCGAACGGATGGTACTTTTGCGGGCTACATCAGCTCTACCATCGATATTACCGAAGTTAAAGAGAACGAGCAGCGTAAAAACGACTTTATAAGCATGGTAAGCCATGAGCTAAAAACGCCGCTTACATCAGCCATTAGCTATGTGCAGGTATCTCAAAAAAAAGCATTAAAGTACCAAGACCAGGCTACTGCCGGTATGCTGGAACGCGCAGTTAAGCAGCTGGGTAAAATGACCAAAATGATCAACGGCTTCCTGAACCTTTCTCGGCTCGAATCGGGTAAGATCCATATAGATCGCCAGCGGTTTGATATGGCTTTGCTGTTGCAAGAAGTAGAAGATGAGGCTGTGGCGTCTATCTTAAGTCATCATTTAACCTTTGATACCGGTTGCACGCTTTCTGTAAACGCCGACCGCGACAAAATAAGTCAGGTGATGAACAACCTGATAAGCAACGCTGTAAAATATTCGCATCCCGGTACCAATATTCATATACAATGCGTTCAGGAAAATAGTTTAGCCAAGGTAAGTGTATCTGACGAAGGCATCGGTATCAGCGAAGAAGACCTTCCACGGCTGTTTGAGCGTTACTACCGTGTTGGCGGCAACGAAAACAAGCATATATCAGGTTTCGGGATTGGCTTGTATCTTTGTTCCGAGATCATTAAAGGCCACGGTGGCGGGATATGGGCAGAGAGTAACGCCGGAAAAGGCAGCACGTTTTACTTTACTTTGCCGCTGGCTTAGGGCATGAAAAAACTATCCATCCTTATTTTACTTTTTATTGCTGCCTGCACACAGCCAAAACACCCGGCGCAAGTGCAAATAGCCTTAATAAACCAGGGGAGGTCTATTCAATTTAAAGGATTAGATAACGTGCTCATGCAGGATATAGCCCGCGATAGCGATAAGAACGTTTGGCAAAACCTGGTGCCTGTTTTTCGCATGCCGGCAGATACAGATCTCAAGAATTACCAGCCTGTGCAACCCGGCCAATATGTACTTAAAGATAGCGCATTGGTTTTTACGCCCGATACCCCTTTTGTAAAAGGGCAAACTTACTTCGTAAGAAACTTTCGCCTTGGCGAAGGCGCTACATTGGCAGATTACGTTAAGGGGCGCTCCCAACCCGGGAAAGTGCATTTTATCGATTTGATTTTTAAGCAATAAGCTTGCTTTAACCAAAAAAACTTACTATATTTGCATTTGAATAAAGAAGAGGGGGCATTTGTCCCCTCTTTTATTTTATCAATCAAATTATCAACCGCCATGTATCTATCAGGGTTATGCGGTAAAAACATACGATAATGAATATTGAAAAAAGAACAACTGAACTGGTAGAAGAAAAGATTGCCGATATGCCAAACCTGTTTTTGGTAGATGTTAAAATGCACAGCAACGGCAAGCTGATTGTACTGGTTGATGGGGATAATGGGATAGGGATTGCCGATTGTGTTGCCATTAGCAGGCATGTAGGTTTCCACCTGGAAGAGGAAAACGTGATAGACACACCCTACAACCTGGAAGTATCATCGCCGGGGATAGACACGCCGCTCACGTTAAAGAGGCAATATGCTAAAAACATAGGCCGCACGTTGGCTATAAAGATGGATGATGGCGCAAAACGCGAGGGCATACTAAAAGAAGCCGGCGACGAGCAAATTATAATTGACGAAGTAATAAAGGAAAAAGGGAAAAAAGCTGTAACTGTTGAAAGCACTATCCCGACAGATAAAATAACAGAAACAAAAGTTTTAATATCATTCAAGTAGAAGATGAGCAATATTAATTTAATTGATTCTTTTCAGGAATTTAAAGATTTCAAGAACATTGACCGCCCAACCATGATGAGCGTTCTGGAAGACGTTTTCAGAAGCATGATCAGGAAAAAATATGGCACAGATGAAAATTGTGACGTTATCGTTAATACGGATAATGGTGACTTAGAGATCTGGCGTACACGTGTTGTTGTTGAGGATGAGTTTAGTGAAGACGATGATCTGGAGATAGAACTGGCCGAGGCAAAAAAGATAGACCCGGATCTGGAAATAGGTGACGATTACGTAGAACTGATCACATTAGAAAGCTTTGGCCGCAGGGCAATACTTGCTGCCCGCCAAACCCTGGTATCTAAAATTTTAGAACTGGAGAAAGACGAGATCTTTAAAAAATACAAAGACCGAGTTGGCGAAATTGTTACCGGCGAGGTTTACCAGGTTTGGAAAAAAGAAACTTTGGTGCTGGATGATGAAGGCAACGAGCTTTTATTACCAAAAACCGAACAGATCCCTGCAGATTACTTTAAAAAAGGCGATAGCGTTAGGGCGATAATCAGCAAGGTTGATATGATGAATAGCAACCCTAAAATTATTATTTCGCGTACCGCGCCGGAGTTTTTGCAGCGCTTGTTCGAGATGGAGGTTCCGGAGATCTTCGACGGGTTGATCACCATCAAGAAAATTGTACGCGAGCCTGGCGAAAGGGCAAAGGTTGCTGTTGAGTCTTACGACGACCGTATTGACCCGGTTGGTGCTTGTGTTGGTATGAAGGGTTCTCGTATCCATGGTATCGTTCGCGAGTTGAAGAACGAGAATATCGATGTGATAAACTTTACCAATAATATCCAGTTATACATACAGCGTGCGCTATCTCCTGCCAAGATAACTTCTATTAAATTAGATGATGAGAAAAAAACGGCAGCAGTTTACTTAAAGCCCGATCAGGTATCGTTAGCTATTGGCCGCGGTGGCCATAATATAAAACTGGCAGGTAAATTGACAGGTTACGAAATTGATGTTTACCGCGAGGCTGATGAGCACGATGAGGATGTGGACATTGAAGAGTTCTCTGACGAGATCGATAGCTGGATCTTAGACGAATTTAAACGCATTGGGCTCGATACCGCTAAATCTGTATTGGCACTATCTGTGGGTGAATTGGTTAAGCGTACCGACCTTGAAGAGGAAACAATAAAAGACGTTTTATCAGTTCTGCAGGCAGAATTTGAATAAACAACAGAACACGAATAAAAAATCGTATTTTTGCGATAATTAGAGAGAAAATTTAATAAATGTCAGAAGACAAATCCATAAAATTAATAAAAGCAGTAAAAGAACTGAACATTGGTATGGGTACCATTGTCGATTTTTTAGCTACCAAAGGCTATAAGGTTGAGAAGCAACCTATGGCTAAGCTGGATAACGATATGTACACAACCCTGTTAAAGGAATTTGCTGTAGATAAAATTATTAAGGAGGAGGCCAAGCAGATCAAGATAGGCAACATCCGCAAGGAAGAAGGCATTCAAACGCCCGAAAAACCTGCTGAGCAGCCGCGTCGTTCCCGAGATTTCGAGAACGAAGAGATCCTGATCAAAAACACCGGCCATTTTACTTCGCCGCCGGCTGAAAAGCCAAAACCTGCCGAGCCTGCACAGGGCAAACCGGAGGAACGCAGCAACGAAGGATTACCGGGTGTAAAGGTGATTGGTAAAATAGACCTTAATAACCTTAATGCTAAACCACCGGTTGAACAAAAGTCCGCACCGGTTGAGGCACCAAAAGCGCCCGAGCCGGTTGCAGAAAAACCTGCGCCAGTGGTAGAAGCACCCAAAGCAGCCGAACCGGTTGCAGAGAAACCAGCGTCGGTTGAAGCGCCAAAAGCGCCTGAGCCTGCCGCAGAAACACCTGCTCCTGCTGTTGAAGCGCCAAAAGCAACCGAGCCTGTTGCAGAAAAGCCTGCACCCGTTGCTGCGGAAGCACCTGTTGCAGATGCAGCCCCTGAAGCAGCTACGCCCGCAGAGGGCGAAGGTGACGATGTTATACGCGCCAGCGCAGAACGCCTTAGCGGGCCAAAAATTATTGGGAAGATACAACTCCCTGTTAACCAGCCTAAACGCGGCGGCCCTGTTGCATCTTCATCAAGCGCGGCAGGTAACTCGGCAGATCAAAAACGCAAACGTAAGCGTAAAGATCAGCAAGGTGGTAGCGGTACAGGGCAGCAAGCCCCGCCAAGCGGCACCATTAATCCAAACCGTCCAGATTTCAGGAACCGTCCGCCGGGCGCACCTGGTGGTGGCGGTAATCGCCCCGATTTTAGAGGAGGAAGACCAGCCCCAGGCGGAGGCCCTAAAGAAGAACCTACAGAAAAGGATATACAAGACCAGATCAAGGCTACACTTGCACGCTTAAGCGGCGCGGGTAAGTCGGGTAAGTTTGCGCAACGTGCTAAATTCCGTCGTCAAAAACGTGATGACGTTGCCGCAACTGCCGAAGAACTGGCAATGGAGCAGGACGCGATGTCTAAAGTTATTAAAGTTACCGAGTTTGTTACGGCAAACGAGCTGGCTTTGATGATGGACGTATCGGTAACACAAATCATCTCGACTTGTATGAGCCTGGGTATGTTTGTGTCTATCAACCAGCGTTTGGATGCCGAAACCCTAAGCATTGTTGCCGATGAGTTTGGCTACCAGGTAGAGTTTGTGAAACCACAGGATGAAGAAGCAAACCTTGACCAGCCTGATGATCCTGCCGATCTTGTTCCTCGTGCGCCAATTGTGACCATAATGGGCCACGTTGACCACGGTAAAACATCATTACTGGATTTTATCCGCAAAACAAACGTAATTGGCGGCGAGGCCGGAGGTATTACCCAGCACATTGGCGCTTACGAAGTTACCTTGCCGGATAATAAAGGAAAAATCACCTTCCTGGATACACCGGGCCACGAGGCGTTTACCGCCATGCGTGCAAGGGGTGCACAGGTAACAGATATTGTTATCATCGTAATTGCTGCTGATGACAGCGTGATGCCGCAAACACGCGAGGCCATAAACCACGCGCAGGCTGCAGGTGCTCCTATCATCTTTGCATTCAATAAAATTGACAGGCCGGGTGCTAATGCCGATAAGGTACGTGAGCAACTATCTGCCATGAATATTTTGGTTGAAGAATGGGGCGGTAAATACCAAACTCAAGAGATCTCGGCTAAAACAGGTTTAAATGTGGACCTGTTGTTAGAGAAGGTGTTGCTTGAGGCCGAATTACTTGAGCTTAAAGCTAACCCTAACAAACGTGCTGTGGGTACAGTAATAGAAGCAGCCTTAGATAAAGGCCGCGGTATTGTTACCACTATATTGGTACAGGCAGGCCGCTTAAAAGTTGGCGACCCGATACTGGCAGGTTGTTACAGCGGGCGTGTTAAAGCCTTAACTAACGAGCGCGGCCAAAGGGTTGAGTCTGCAGGGCCATCTACACCCGTACAGGTGTTGGGTATGCAGGGCGCACCTACAGCGGGCGATAAATTTAATGCGTTAGACAGCGAGCCCGAAGCACGCGAAATTGCAAACAAACGTTTGCAGTTACAACGCGAGCAAGGTTTACGTACCCAAAAACATATTACACTTGACGAGATTGGCCGCCGTTTGGCAGTTGGTAACTTTAAGGAACTTAATATTATTGTTAAGGGTGACGTGGATGGTTCTATCGAAGCGTTATCAGATTCGTTATTGAAACTATCTACCGAACAGATCCAGGTGAACATCATCTCGAAAGCAGTTGGTCAGATCTCCGAATCAGACGTATTGCTGGCTTCTGCATCAGATGCTATCATCATCGGTTTCCAGGTACGTCCGTCGGGCAGTGCTCGTAAACTTGCTGAAGCAGAGCAGATCGATATCAGGTTATACTCAATCATCTACGATGCTATCAACGAGATAAAAGCGGCGATGGAAGGCATGCTTGCACCAACGTTTGAAGAGAAAATTGTGGCTAACGTAGAGATACGCGAGACCTTCAAGATCAGCAAAGTTGGTACCATTGCAGGTTGTATGGTGTTAGATGGTAAAATTACCCGTAACAGCAAGATCCGTATCATACGTGATGGTGTGGTGATCCATACAGGCGAACTGGCCTCACTAAAACGCTTTAAAGATGATGTCAAAGAAGTTGGTACAAACTACGAGTGTGGTTTGAACATCGCCAACTACAACAACATTGAAGTAGGCGACATTGTTGAAGCATACGAAAACGTTGAAGTAAAACGTAAATTAGCTTAACAGCTAATATTTGATATTGAAAAGGACGGCTATCAGCTGTCCTTTTTTGTTTACCCCCGTCATCCTGAAACAAGTTCGGCATGACGGATAGCTAAAACCCCCTCTTCCTCGTTACCCCCGGTTTCCTGCTCTTAGCTGATGGCTTATCAGCATCCTCATCGGCGCCATAGCGGCGGGCCATTTTGGCGATGCGCTCTTCCATGGTTTCGGTTGTGAGGCGTTCGCGGCCAAGGCTGTCTACCAATATCGGGAAGGCGAATGGCGTTGGCCGTTCAATAACTTTTAGTACGATGCTTTGCGTTTGGATACGCTGCAATGCTGCCCGTAACCGAAATTCCTCTAACTGAAAAGCCAATGCCTCGTTATAGGCTTGCCTCACCAAAAGGTTATCGGGTTCGTACTCATTAAACACCTCGAACAATAACGACGTAGAAGCCTGCAAATGCTTGTTTTTAACTTGCTGACCCGGATACCCTGTAAATACCAACCCACCAATGTGCGCTATGTCGCGGAAACGGCGGCGGGCCATTTCATTTGAATTTAAGCTGTTTTGAATATCGTCTATCAGGTTATTGATAGAGAAGAAATCGGCGTCTTCCAAAGCTTCTTCGATAGGGATATCCTCGTCGGCCAATAGCTCAAAGCCATAATCGTTCATGGCGATGGAAAAGCTGGCAGGTTTTATCTTTGAGATACGGTAGGCCAGTAAGCTTGCCATACCTTCATGCACCAGGCGGCCCTCAAAAGGATAGAATAATAAGTGGTGACCCTCGCGCGATTTAAAAGACTCTATCAAAAACTCGTGGCTTTGCGGCAAGTGCGATAGATTGGCCTGCAACTCAAACAACGGTTTAAGGGCTTTTACTTCTATATCGGTTTCTATACCGTGAGCAACCTCGTCCAGTTTGTCGCGAAATACGGCAGATAATTGTGACGATAGTGGCATACGCCCACCCGCCCAGCTTGGTATCAGCCCTTTAGTTTTGGTTGATTTTTTAACATAAGCGGTCATTTCTTTAACCTTTACAAATTCGAGGCTGCGGCCTGCAAACCAAAAAGTATCTCCGGGCTTTAGTTTTGATATAAACCCCTCTTCTAAAGTGCCCAGGCTGCCGCCACTTAACCATTTTACGCGGATGCTTAATTCGCTGGTTATGGTGCCGATGCTTAAACGGTGGCGCATAGCTACACGGCGACTGTTTACTTTAAATAGTCCGTTCTCTATCTCCACCTTTAAAAATTCATCATATTGTGCAAGCGTTTTACCACCGTTGGTTATAAATTCTAAAAGCTGGTTAAATTCGTCACGGCGCATATCTGCAAAGGCAAAGGTGCTTTTTATCTCATTGTACAGATCATCGGCCCTAAACCCGTCAGACACAGCCAGCGTTACCATATATTGGATAAGCACATCAAAAGTAAGCAGCATAGGGTCTCGGCTTTCGAACACTCCTTTTTTAATAGCGCTTTTTAAGGCCGCGCCTTCCAGCAATTCCAAAGAGTGCGTAGGTACAAAGTATGCTTTTGAAATTGCACCCGGGTGGTGTCCGCTCCTTCCGGCGCGTTGCATAAACCGGGCAACACCTTTAGGGCTGCCTACTTGTACCACGGTGTCTACAGGCCTGAAATCTACACCTAAATCAAGACTGGAAGTACAAACTACAACCTTTAAAGCTTCGGCATGCAGGGCTTGTTCCACCCAGTTACGTAACTCGTTATCCAATGAGCCGTGGTGCATGGCCATAATGCCGGCATATTCGGGGTAATTATCTATAATGGCATGGTACCAGATCTCGCTTTGCGACCGTGTATTGGTAAAAATTAATGTTGTTTTACTTTTAGCAACTATATCCATCACCTGCGGCAACAACTTTACTCCGATGTGGCCAGCCCAACTATAGTTTTCGATATTTTCCGGAATGACCGATTCTATCACCAGCCGCTTATCTATATTGGCCCGCACCATTTTAATTTGCCCGGGCGGGAAGTCGTTCCCTAATAAAACCTCGGCGGCTTGTTCAAGGTTGCCGATAGTTGCCGAGATTCCCCAGATTCTAAGTGTTGAGTCTTGAGTTTGAAGTCTTAAGTCGTTTTCTTCACTTTCGACTTTCGACTCGAGGCTTAGGGCTTTTAATCTGCTCAGCCCCAACTCCACCTGTACTCCCCGTTTGGTGCCGAGGAGTTCGTGCCATTCGTCGCATACCATCACCTGCAGGCCCTTAAAAACTTTATCGTATTCCTTTTGGGCCAGCATCAGGTGCAGGCTTTCGGGGGTAGTGAGGAGCACTTCGGGCAGTTTGCGTTTTAAAGCCGCCTTTTCGGCTGCGGATGTATCACCTGTGCGGGTCATGATGCGCCAGGGCAGGCCAATATCGTCACATACTTCCTGCATCGCTTTGCGGATATCGTTGGTGAGCGCGCGCAAGGGCGTTATCCAAAGCATCAGTAAGCCGTTATTCTTTTGCGTGGTGTAGGTATCGGGATATTTATTAATGTAGTCGGCTAAAAAAGGCAGGAACAAGGCAAAAGTTTTACCGCTGCCGGTGGGCGCATTAAGCAAGCCTGAGAAGCCCGACAAGTAAGCCGATTCCATTTCTTTTTGAAACGGGAACTGCTTCCAATTTTTTTGTTTATACCACTCCTGTATTACCTTTTGCCCTTTGGATACCATTGTTTTTGCCAACAAAACCTGCATTTGCAGGTTTATATATCAACTGTAAATTAAACAAATTGTTACAACCATGAACATTCCAAAATATTTAATTGTGCCGATACTTGCAGTAGCAGTAACAGCGTGCAGGCAAAACACAGCGCCTAAATCTACAGATACAATTGACAAAGCTGATACGGTTGCAAACACTAAAGCAGCCGATACCACAACCGTTGATATGCCCGGCGATAAACCTGTACCACTGGCGCAACTGATAGTGCCCGGCATTAGTATAGGCCAGACAGCTATTAACGAAAGCAGCGAGAACGTACATAAAAAGCTAGGATCACCGGATGGCGGCGACGCGGCTATGGGTAAAAGCATATCAATATGGTACGCTAATCACGACAGCACAGGCTACGTAACCCAAATGTATTTTTCGCGCGGGCAGGGAGACGACGAGGTGAAACGGGTTAAACAGATCAGGGTTACATCACCATCGTTTAAATTAAGCGGCAAAGTTTACACGGGTACCCCTTTTAATAACATTAAACAAACCTATCAATTAAAAAAGACAGCGATATTTACAGATAAAGGTAAAGAGCTTACCCTATATGATGATGTAAAAGCAGGCCTTGCATTCGATGTTGATAGCAAAGGCATCATTTCAGGTATAACTGTACATGAGCCGGGCCGTGAGGCGGCATCTACTTATTTACCTTTTTTCTCAACCTTAAAACAACTTAAATAAGAAGAGCCCCATTAATTTTAACGGGGCTCTTTTGTTATTGATGCAGATAACTTAATTTATTTTTTCTCAGGCATCAAAATAACTTTAGCCAGGTTGGCATTATTTAAATATTTATTGGCCGTTTCCTTTGTGCTTTGTACGGTAACATTCTCCAGGTTTTTAACATGGCTAAGAATGTCATCCGGGTTTTGGTCGTTTTGTACCGCTCCGGCAAGGTAGCCGGCCCACGATACATTCTGTTTAAGCTGTACCTGAGTTGAACGCGCCTCTTCTGCTGCAAATTTTTCAATATCTGCCGGTAGCGCGCCGGTTTGCTTAATCTTGCTGATCTCGTCAAGCGTAGCGGCTACCAGTTTATCAACGTTTGCTGCCGCGCAGGTAAACGCAATGGTTACCGTATAACGGCCTTCCGGGTTTTTAGTATAGCTTGCCCTGATGCCCGGCGCGTATATACCGCTTTCCTGCTCGCGTAAACGCTCCACCAGTTTAATGTTCAGTATTTCTTCAAGCGCGTCTAACTGCATGTTATTGGCTTCGTTAAATACATAAGGGCCGCTGTATATCATTTGTACACTGGCTTTATCATCAATACCCTTATAAACTGTTTTGGTGATCTGCCCCGGCGCAGGGTACATTTTAAGGTTCCTAAAGGTTTCCTTTTTATTTGTTGACGGCAAGCCGCCAAGGTAAGTGGCAAGGAATGGCTTAATAAGCTCTACATTAAAATTACCAACTACAACAAAGGTAAAGCCGCTTGCATCAGCAAACCTATCTTTATAAAATTTGAATGATTTATCCTGGTCGGCAGTGTTTAAACGGTCTAAGGTAGTGGCCCCAAAACGGAAGTTGTTGTTGCTTAACACAGCCGAAAGCGTATCCTGGAAAACACTCTGTGGATCGAGACCCCTATTGGCCAGCAGGGCTTTGGTTTGCAGCATGGTGCCTTTCCAAATATCGGCGTCCATACGCGGTTGGGTAAAGTACAGGTAAATAAGTTGCAGGGCGGTTATAAAATCGCGCGGAGATGAGCTGCCCCTGATGCCCTGGGTTAATTCGCTGATGTATGGCGATACGTTAACATCTTTGCCGGCAAGCATCTTATCTAACTGGCCCTGGTTAAATTCAGAAATGCCGCTGCTTCCCACAATTGAACCTGCAAAGCTTGCAGAAGTATAATCGGCGTCGCTCGCTAAAGAGGTACCCCCAAAGCTCGACCCGTTTATAAGGATCTGGTCGTTCTTAAACTCGGTTGGTTTTAATATGGCCTTAAGCCCGTTCTCAAACGTTAAGGTTGTTATACCAATGGCATCATCTTTTACCTCGGATACTATTTTAGAGCCCTGCGGCTCCTTCTCCATCAACGGTTTGCTGGTAACATTATCTACATAAGCTGTAATACCGTTACCTGCGGTACTTATCCAGTTAAGGATAGTTTTTTCATTTGGCAGTTTGTCTTTATCCTTATCCGGCCCTTCCACAATTATCACACGGTTCTGGTCGCTTATGAATTGCCCTGCAAGGGCATTCATTTCGGCAAGAGAAATTTTACTGATATTACTTACATAAAAGTTATATTCAAAATCGATACCCGGCATTGCTTCGCCCGTTAAGAAGTTTTGAGTGTACTCTCTTACATAATTAACAGAGTTGGTTTTGTTTCTTTCATAGAAAGCATTTTGGATGCCTACCAGGGCCTGTTGTTTGGCGCGCTCCAGCTCTGTTAATGTAAAGCCAAATTTGCGCGCGCGTTCGGTTTCGGCAACGGCGGCCTTAACAGCGGTTTCCAGTCCATCGGGTTTTGATACCACAATAGATGAGAATGCATCTTGTTTGCCAATTAGCGGGGCATAGCTTGTGCGCGCGTAAAGGAATGGCGGCTCGGGCTTTTGCTGTAATTCGCCAAGCCTTTGGTTTAGCATATAATTAAACAAAGATATGCGCATGCTTTGCATGTAACCGGTAGTGGTGCGTATAACGTTATGCGGGTGCTTAACTATTATTTGTGCAAGGGTGTAGGGGAATTCCTTATCAGTAACAACCTTTACAACCGTACCGGGCGTAGGTGCAACGTTATAATCAGGGCGTGGTTTTTTTACTGCCGGATTTTTTAAGCCCGAGAAGTTGGCTTTAATAAGCGCCTCAACCCTTTTAACATCAAAATCGCCAACAACAATTACCGCTTGCAGATCGGGCCTGTACCAATCGCTGTAGAAACTTTTGATAGTTGCGGCATCAAAGTTTTTAAGGACGGTTTCCTGGCCAATTGGCAAACGTGTCGCGTACCTGGAGTTATTTAACAGCACCGGCAGTGTTTGCAGGCTTAAACGCTCTTGCGCGTTCTTGCCCCGCAGGCGTGCTTCTTCCAAAACAACACCACGCTCTTTTTCTATTTCTGCCTGGTCAAAACTCACGTATCCTGCCCAGTTAGCTAATATTTTAAAACCATTTTCAAATACAGTGGCGCTATCTGTAGGCAGCGGCAACTGGTAAACGGTTTCGTCAAAAGAAGTGTAAGCGTTTAGATCGGCCCCAAACTTAACCCCCGATTTTTGCAAATAGTTAACCAATGCGTTCTTCGGGAAATCGCGCGTGCCGTTAAATGCCATGTGCTCGGTAAAGTGGGCGAGGCCTTGCTGGGCATCGGTTTCTAAAACAGAACCCGCCTTGTTAACCAGGTATAGTTCGGCGCGCTTTTGTGGCTGTTCGTTATGGCGAATGTAATAGGTTAAACCGTTGGGCAGTTTACCAATTATAACATCTTTATCAACCGGTAATACATTTGGTGGTGCAACAGCTGCCGCTGTTGGCTTGTTGCGCGGAGATGGGGTTGGCTTGCGTTTTACCTGCGCGTTTACGCTGCCCGATGCGATAAGTAAAGCCAGCGCGGCTACAGATAAAGTTCTGTTAATGTTCATGATTTAAATTAAAAGGAATATTTTACTAAGATGCTAAACGAATATCTTAGTTACAAATTGTTTACGGTGTTTTAAATGCTTCCTGCATCATTTGCTGTAGCTCGGCCTGGTGGCTTTGCACGGCCTGCTGACCAAGTAATGCCGATTTTTGAAAGATGGCCGGTTGTTTCTGATTGATCTTGATGCCCAGTGGCGAGCGGTAAAAAACGGCAAGGTCTTTTAACTCTTTTTCGCTGAATTCTTGCGCGTAGATGGCCGCCATCTGATCTTTCATCAGATCCCAGTTCATGTATTTGCCCATAAAGGCGTTCATGACCTCTATAAATTTTGGCTTTTTATCTGCAGGGATGTTGGCACTTGCCTGAGCGATCATGGCTGTCATATTTTCTTTTAATTGAGTCCCTGCACCTGCGGCTAAAAGTACATCTTCGGCAGCTTTTAAGTGCGATGGGGTAATTGCCGGTGTTTGCGCTTTAACCGCGCCGCATATTATTAATGCGATGAATAAGAATTTGTATTTCATGGATTGGTTGTTTAAAATTTATATCTCACAAAAGCTTCCATAGCCGCGTATTCGGCCATACCTAAGCGGTCGTAGTTTTGGGCGGTTTCGCGGTTGCGGTCTTCGGCACGTACCCAAAATTCACGCGCGTCATCCCCCGGGAAAACCGGCCTGTCTTTTTGCGACTGATGTTTGAATATGGCGTTGCGTTTGCGCAACACCTCGGCAGGCGAAAGCGGCACAGCCATTTCAATCTCGTAAGTTGGGAACTCCTGCCATGCACCGCGGTACATCCACACCCAGCAATCATTCACCCAGTCTTCAGTTTTGCGCAGGCGGCGTAAAGATTCTATGATAATATTAAAACATACGATGTGTGTTCCATGTGGGTCTGCAAAGTCGCCGGCGGTGAAAACTTGCTGCGGTTTTACGTTTTGCAGCAACTCCATAGTAAGCCTGATATCTTCCTCGCCCACGGAGTTTTTTTGCGTTTTACCGGTTTCATAAAACGGCAAAGCCTGGAAATGAATATTACTATCAGGCACCCCCGCATAACGTGCGCCGGCAATAGCCTCAGTTTTACGGATAAAACCTTTTACATCCCTTATCTCGGGCGAGTCTATCTGGTTAGGCTGTTTAACGGCCATAAACTGCCGCATGTCCTCATAAATTCCCTGCATTTTAGAACTATCCTCACCTACACTGTTTTTAAAGTCTATCGCGAATTCAACAAAGCGCAGCACGTCGTCATCCCAAACGGCGGTATTGCCCGATGTTTGGTAAGCAACATGTACATCATGCCCCTGGTCTACCAAACGGATGAACGTACCACCCATCGATATTACATCATCATCGGGGTGCGGGGAGAACACGATAGAACGCTTGCGGGCGGGCTCGGCACGTTCCGGGCGCTGGCTGTCATCTGCCCCAGGCTTGCCACCCGGCCATCCGGTAATAGTATGTTGTAGCTGATTAAAAATATCGATGTTGATCTGGTAAACCGGGCCCTGCTCAACGGCAAGTTGTGCCATACCATTGCTGTTATAATCTTCTTCTGTAAGTTTAAGGATAGGTTTGCCCACCTCGCCTGATAGCCATATAACGGCCTTTTTAATAAGCATCGGCTCCCAAACACAATCCTTAACCAGCCATGGCGTATCAAAACGCGTAAGGTCCGACGCGGCGTCCACATCCAAAACAAACTCTACACTATCTGAAAGTTGCAGGAATGTGGCCGGTACTTCTCCCGAAATTTCGCCCTCAACGGCTTTGCGTACAATAGGCGCTTTTTTGGCGCTCCATGCCATCAGGATAATTTCGCGCGCTTTAAAAATGGTGCCCACACCCATGGTTATGGCCTTGGCAGGTACGTTTTGTTTCCCACCAAAATCGCGCGAAGCATCGCGGCGGGTAAGGTCGTCAAGCGTAACCAGGCGGGTACCCGAGTTAGGTGCCGAACCCGGTTCGTTAAAGCCAATGTGGCCCGTACGGCCAATACCTAAAATTTGCAGGTCAAGGCCACCAAGCTCTTCTATCTGCCTTTCATATTCTAAACAAAACGCGGCCACTTCATCCTGCGGTAAAGTACCGTCGGGAATGTGCACCAACGATTTGTCGATATCTATATGGTCAAATAAATTCTCGTTCATGAAGGTAACGTAGCTTTGCACCGCGTCGGGCTTCATAGGATAATATTCATCTAGGTTAAAGGTGATCACATTTTTAAATGATAAACCTTCTTCTTTGTGTAAACGCACAAGTTCGTTGTAAACTTTAATAGGCGTAACACCCGTTGCAAGACCAAGTATCGCCTGCTCGCCCGCTTCGGCTTTCTTGCGGATCAGGTCGGCAATGCGTTTGGCAACCGCTACGGATGCCGCGTTTTGGTCGGAATAGACGGTAACGGGAAGTTTTTCGTACCTGGTTTCTTCTAATAAATTTAATCTGGCCATGGGCTTAGGGTTGTAATTGGTTTACAATGCTGCTAAACAAATATATAGGATATTTACATACAGGCCGTTTTAATTTATCTTTTGTGGCTGCCGCCAAAACAAGTAAATTAGCGAATGCCCGCACTCAACAAAAACCTGCAAAATCTTGTTACCATCGCCCAAAAAGAAGAAAAATTGGGTATTGGGTTGATGTCGGGCACCTCGCTGGATGGTTTAGACATCGCGCTTTGTAAGTTTAGCGGGCACGGTGTTGAAACGAAGTTCGAACTGCTCAATTTTACCACCATTCCTTACGATGAAAAGTTTAAGCACGAGGTGCAGGATGTGTTCGCAAAGAAGCAGGTTAGCCTGGAGAAGGTAACCTTGCTGAATGCTTACATCGGTACATTTCATGCCGAACTGATATTGCAAGCTTTAAAAGATTGGGATGTTAACCCAGGAACTGTAGATTTTATTGCCAGCCACGGCCAAACCATTTATCATGCGCCAAAGCGCTTGCATAACCAACCCGGTTATGGCAATGCAACCCTGCAAATAGGCGATGCCGACCATATAGCTGTAAAAACGGGGATACTAACTATTAGCGATTTCCGCCAGAAACATATTGCCGCCGGCGGTGAAGGCGCCCCCCTGGCCTTGTATGGCGATGTGATATTAGGCAGCAAACCCGGCGAGAACCGTGTTTTGCTGAACATTGGCGGCATAGCCAATCTTACTTTTATACCTGCGGATGCTGATACAGAAGTTTTATGCACCGATATCGGCCCCGGAAACACGTTAATAGACGCTGCCTGCCGCGAATATTTTGATAGATCCTATGATGAGGATTCGGCGATAGCCAATTCGGGAAAGGTCAATGATGTTTTGCTGGATGCTTTGTTGGATCATCCCTTTTTTAGGGAGGCCGCGCCAAAAACCACAGGGCCGGAGTTATTCAATCTCGAATTTGTGGCCGATGCGCAACAGGCGGTAAGATTATTCAACATTAACAAAGCCGACCTGGTGGCAACCTTAAGCGCGTTCACAGGACGCAGTATAAGCAATTTTATTAAAGGTAATTTTGATGTACCGGGGCTTAAAATATTTGTGAGCGGCGGCGGAGCGAGAAATCCATTTGTGATCGATTACCTGACCTACGCACTTCCCAATGCTACCATCCTTAATACTGATGAGTTGGGTATAAATGGCGATGCGAAAGAAGCCATACTCTTCGCCCTGTTGGGCAACGAGGCTCTTTGCGGCGAGCCGATGAAGATTGGCTATAATCCAGCAGTGTTGATGGGGAAGTTTAGTTTTCCCTTTTAAGGTTTTTTTATGACCTTCTTTTTGCGTGCGGAGAGAGGGTGGTCGAGCGAAGCAACGACCGGGTGAGTAAAATTCCAACCTGCAAATATTTCCTTATATTCGAACAAAATTTACGCTCATGAACGCTTATAAATTCTTTCTCGAATTTCACTCAGGTTTAAGGTATGTTGTTTTTGTAATGCTGGTAATTGCTATTATAAGGGCATTTGCCTATTGGACCGGCAAAAAGGTCTACAGCGAAGGCAACCGCAAATTCAACTTGTTTACCATGATATCCGTACATACCCAAATTTTACTGGGCCTTGTACTTTATTTTTTAAGCCCCAACGTAAGGTTTGGCGGAGGTGTCATGAAAGATGCTACAGCCCGTTATTGGACGGTAGAGCATATCACCATGATGCTTATCGCTATGATATTGATCACCATCGGACATAGCAAATCTAAAAAGGCTGTATTGCCGGAAGCTAAGCACAAAGCCATCGCCGTTTTTTATACCATAGCCTTCGCTATTATAGTGGTTGCCATTGTGTTAATGACCAAAGACGTTCCCGGCCGCACCTTTTTTGGAATGTCCCACTAAAAAAGTCGACAAAAAATTTGTTAATTCAATTTTTTGTATAAATTTGTTGCCACGATATGAAAAAAACTAACCTTAATACCAATTGGTGGCACTATGCGAAAACATGGCAGCCGGATAGTTTTTGATATACTGTACTAATCAAATGTAAACCTAATTTGAAACCCGGCGAACGCTCAATTCGCCGGGTTTTTTTGTTTAATGCGCTCTGAGATAATTCCAATGACAAAATATAAAATTACCACCACCCATAAAAAGCTGCTTGCAGATACCACTACGCCGGTGAGTATATACCTGCGCTTAAGAGACGTTTTCCCAAACTCGTTGCTATTGGAAAGCTCCGACTACCATAGCCGCGAGAACAGCCTTAGCTTTGTATGTTGCGCACCCTTTAGCGGGTTAATTTTAGATAACAAAACGCTTAAAAAGAAATTCCCCGACGGTAGCGAAGAGATAAGCAAACCGGGCGAATTTGACATCACCAACGAGATAAACAATTTTACTAATCGCTTTGAGGTGGAGACCAACAACTCCAAAATATTATCGAACGGCTTGTTCGGTTATTTTACACATGAGGCGGTTGAACATTTCGAAACCATCCGTTTAAAAGAGAGCGCCGATACCGCCCGTAAGATCCCGGTGATGCAGTACCATATTTACAGCTTTATCATCGCTATAGATCATTTTAAGAACGAGCTTTATATTTTCCATAACCAGGTAGAGGGCCAGCCGCAAACAGCCGGATTGGAGAAGATAGAGGACCTTATCAAAAACAAAAATTTTCCTGAGTATAGCTTTAAAAGCAACGACGCCGAACGATCTAACCTTACCAATGAGGAGTTCATCGGGATAGTTGAAAAAATGAAGCAGCATATTTACCGTGGTGATGTGTTTCAGATCGTTCCGTCAAGGGCGTTCTCGCGTACGTTTTTGGGTGATGAGTTTAATGTTTATCGTGCGCTGCGATCTATCAACCCGTCGCCTTACTTGTTTTATTTTGATTACGGCGATTTCAGGATCTTCGGTTCATCGCCCGAGGCACAGATCACCATTAAAAATAATGTAGCAAGCATCTTCCCAATTGCAGGAACCTTTAAACGTAGCGGCGATGACGAGAAGGATGCTGAGATTGCCCGCCAGTTGGAGGCTGATCCAAAAGAATCTGCGGAGCACGTAATGCTGGTTGACCTTGCCCGTAACGATTTGAGCCGCCATTGCGAAAATGTGAGCGTTAAGGCGTTTAAAGAAGTACAATACTATTCGCACCTTATTCACCTGGTGTCGCATGTGAGTGGTACGCTTAAGCCCGGCACTACGTCATTTAAAATCGTGGCCGATACCTTCCCGGCAGGTACGCTAAGCGGCGCGCCAAAATACCGCGCTATGGAAATTATAGACGAGAACGAAAAAAGCAAACGCAGCTTTTACAGCGGGGCGATAGGATTTTTTGGCTTTAACGGCGATTTTAACCACGCTATTATGATCCGCTCGTTCCTCAGCAAAAACAACACGCTGCATTATCAGGCAGGGGCGGGCATAGTAGCTGGTTCGGTAGCGGAAAGCGAATTGAAGGAAGTAGATAACAAGATAGCCGCGCTAAGGAAAGCGATTGAATTGGCGGAGGAGTTGTAGTTAGAGATCAGTGGCCGGATATTAGAGATTAGTTAAAATGAATTTAGTTCCCCTCTTGAGAGGGGTTAGGGGTGTGTAAAATGAAAATATTAATCATAGATAATTACGATTCTTTCACCTATAACCTGGTGCATCTGGTAAACGAATTAGGTTTGCAGTGCGAGGTTTGGCGGAACGATCAGTTTAAACTGGAAGATGTAGACGAGTTTAGCCACATCATCCTGTCGCCCGGGCCGGGCATCCCATCAGAAGCAGGTTTACTTTTGCAGGTGATAGAAAAATATGCACCTACGAAAAGTATATTCGGCGTATGCCTTGGTCAGCAGGCTATAGCAGAGGTATTTGGCGGGAAGCTTTATAACTTGCCGCAACCGATGCACGGCATTGCCACGCCAATAAAAGTGACGGATGCCAATGAGCCGCTTTTTACCGATCTGCCAAATGAGTTTAAAGTGGGCCGCTACCATTCCTGGGTGGTAGAAAAAGACCTTCCTAAAGTTTTGGAAATTACCGCAATAGATGAAGAAGATGGTTCGGTAATGGCTTTAAGACATAAGGAATATAACGTGCGTGGCGTACAGTTCCACCCCGAATCGGTGTTGACCGAATACGGCAAAGAAATGATGCAGAACTGGTTAAAAGCGTAATCCTCAACTGTCATTTCGAACGATAGTGAGAAATCCTGTTAGCTCTGCATGGCCGCTTTGCGTATCTAACAAGATTTCTCCTCGTACCTCGTTCGAAATGACATGGTTTATATAGATTTGAAGACAATGACAATACTCGATAAAATAGTTGCCCATAAAAAGAAGGAAGTTGCGCGAGATAAGGTACGCACCACTTACACGCAGTTAGAGGAATCTGAATACTTTCAGCGCGAAACTTATTCTTTTAAGGACTTTTTGCTGTCGCCGGAACGTACCGGCATCATTGCCGAGTTTAAACGCAAGTCGCCATCAAAGGGTATCATTAACGATGACGCGCTGGTAAAAGATGTTACTAAAGATTACGCCGCCGCGGGTGCTTCTGCATGTTCGGTATTGACTGATTATGGCTTTTTTATGGGCCGCAAAATGGATGTTACCCGTGCCCGACGCGCGGTAAACATCCCGGTACTCCGTAAAGATTTTATGATAGACGAGTACCAGGTTATTGAAGCAAAAGCCATAGGTGCAGATATTATCCTGCTGATAGCAGCCATTTTAACGCCAGCTGAGATCAGGAACCTGGCGGCCCTTGCCAAAAGCCTCGATCTGAATGTGCTTTTAGAAGTGCATAACCTCGAAGAACTTGAACGCAGCATCGACAGTAATCTTGATGCCATCGGTGTAAACAACCGAAACCTGGCCGATTTTACCGTAACTGTAGAAAACTCTTTTAAACTGGCAGAACATATACCTAACGAGTTTATGAAGATATCGGAAAGTGCTATCAGCGATACTGAAACTATCAAACAACTAAAGGCAGCAGGTTTCAACGGGTTTTTAATTGGAGAAAATTTTATGAAACAGCAAGACCCCGGTGCTGCCATGCGCCAATTTGTGAAAGGTTTGTAATTAATCAGTAAATCGGTATCTTTGCGTCATCATGTTGATTCTTATATAGTAACCTCCACGCGCTTTTCAGCCAAACCAATTACGGATTTCGCGCGAAAGCCTTTGTTACCGGCTTGCTTGTTGGTAACACTCACCTTTTTAATGCTTCAGGATATATTATCGCGAAGTAATTTATTGATACAAACAATTTTGTGCTATGTGAACATAACCACCAGTATGTGAGTTATAGTAGGTAAATACGTTTACTTTTATGTTTAAATGTTAATCATTTTTTTGAATGAAACAGAAATTTTATGATACTGCTGTGAAGCAGGAAAAAGTGGTTTTGGTTGGGGTAATAACGCCCAATGAGACCGAAGCCCAGGAAAAAGAATATTTAGAGGAATTAGAATTTTTGGTCGCTACGGCAGGCGGCCTCACCGTTAAAAGCTTTACCCAAAAGTTGCAACGCCCCGAGCGTTCTACCTATGTGGGTACTGGTAAACTCGATGAGATAAAAGAATATGTAATTGCCGAAGAGATAGATATTGTGGTTTTTGACGACGAGCTTACCCCGTCACAATTGCGTAATATTGAACGTGAACTGAACGTTAAGATCCTTGACAGGAGTAACCTTATCCTGGATATTTTCGCCGGTCGTGCCCAAACGGCTCAGGCTAAAACCCAGGTAGAGCTTGCACAGCTGCAATATTTACTGCCACGCCTTACGCGCCTTTGGACACACCTGGAGCGACAAAAGGGTGGTATTGGTATGCGCGGACCGGGCGAGTCGCAAATTGAGACAGACAGGCGTTTAATCCTCAATAAGATCTCGCTATTAAAAGAACGCCTTAAACTGATAGACCGCCAGAACGAAACGCAGCGCAAAAACCGCCAGCAATTGATACGTGTGGCATTAGTTGGATATACCAACGTTGGTAAATCTACCATCATGAACATGCTGTCGAAATCTGACGTGTTTGCCGAGAATAAGCTGTTTGCAACGCTGGATACCACGGTGCGTAAAGTAGTGATTGAGAACGTGCCGTTTTTACTGTCAGACACGGTTGGTTTCATCCGCAAGCTGCCTCACCATTTGGTAGAGTGTTTTAAATCTACGCTTGACGAAGTTCGCGAAGCAGATATCCTAATCCACGTTGTGGACGTATCGCACCCTAACTTTGAGGACCAGATCCGCACGGTGAACGAAACGCTGAAAGACCTGGGCGCTATCGATAAAACCATGATAACGGTATTTAACAAGATAGATGCCTTTGTGCCTGAGCAGCACCATGTTGATGTTACCCAGGAGCCACTTACCCTTGATGATTTTAAACACAGCTGGATGGCTAAAAACAACAGCCCCGCCATATTCATCTCGGCCACCCAAAAAGAAAACGTGGACGAGTTTAGGGAACTGCTTTACGAATATGTAAAGAAAGTGCATACCGAAAGGTACCCGTATGATAACTTGTTGTATTAGGAGCCTTTCCCAGCCTCTCCACAGGAGAGAGCAAAAAAATTGCTTCCCAAGTCCTCTCCTTTGGAGAGGATTTAGGTGAGGCCCTTCTCTTCCCAAACCATGCACAAATGCAAAATGGTATCAACCGCTTTTTGCATATCCTGTACCGATACCCACTCCTGCTTGCTGTGAAACGCGTGCTCGCCGGCAAAAATATTTGGCGTGGGCAGTCCCATAAATGATAATCGCGAACCATCGGTACCTCCGCGAATGCTGCAAAGTTTTGGCTGTAACCCTGCCCGGCGCATGGCTTCCATCCCATAGTCAACAATTTGAGGATGTTGAGCAAGTACGTTCTTCATGTTACGGTATTGTTCATGCGTTTCCAGTATGTAGGTAGAGTTGGGATAACCTTTCATCACGTTATCTGCCACGCGGCGAATGGTATCAGCGTGTTCAGGTAGTTTGCTATCGTCAAAGTCGCGGATGATGAAATCAATAACAGCGGTTTCCACATGCCCGCTCATATCAACCGGGTGCACAAAGCCCTGCATTCCCGAAGTGTGCTCGGGGGAAAGCCCATCGGGCAATGCTGCGATAATTTTGCCAGCGATTTTTATAGCGCTTTCCATTTTACCCTGGGCAAAGCCAGGGTGACTGCTTACACCATTTATGGTAAGTTTGACACCATCGGCGCTAAAGGTTTCGTTTTCCATATTGCCTGCACTTTCGCCATCCATGGTATAACAGGCAAAAGCGCCTATTTTAGCAATGTCGGCTTTATCTACTCCGCGGCCAATTTCTTCATCGGGTGTAAATAAAATTTTTATGGTGCCATGTTTTATTTCAGGATGTTGCATTAATTGATAACATGCATCCATAATTTCCGCAACACCGGCTTTATTATCAGCCCCTAATAAAGTTGTGCCCGATGCGGTTATGATATCGTTACCTATCTGATTTTTCAGGTCGGGGTGTTCGGCTAATTTTATTATTTGCGAATGGTCGTCCGGTAAAACCAGGTCTTCTCCGTTATAGTTATGATGTACAATTGGCTTTACGCCCTTTCCGCTGCAATCCGGCGCTGTATCCATATGCGAGCAAAAGCATATAACAGGAACATTGGGTTTGTTGGTATTGGCAGGGATGCTTGCATACACATAGCCGTATTCGTCAAGATGTGCATCGCCGATACCCATCTCTAATAGTTCGGTAACCAGCAACCGGCCCAGGTCTTTTTGCTTTTCGGTAGATGGTATTGTTGGCGAAGTGGGGTCAGATTGGGTATCTATCTGCACATATCTTAAAAATCTATCAGTCGCAGTGTAACTAAACGGGGTGTTAAAATCCATATAAAGCTTATATTAGTAGCAAATTTGATTGCCGGGGTTTACTGTACTAGCAGCTAATTTGTAAATATCAAACATAAAATCAATTGAAAAAGTATCTTTTATTTATTGCCTTAACATTGGCATTTATTAACGCGAAAGCACAAGGCAGTTTAAACTATGCTACTTATGGTATAGGCGTTAGTGCGAGTTTAAACAAAGCCTATGCCGATCTTAAAAAGCAGGACAGTAATAAATCATACGCGGTTACTTTCAATTATTTTTTCACGCCTTATGTGCCAATAGGGCTGGAGTTTCAGTTTGGTAAATTATCGGGTGGCAGCAACACAGATCTGAAGGTTGATAAGGACGGGCGCCAATACCTAAATAATTACAAAGCGCTTATATTGCATATGGATGTGCAGGCGGGAGAGTTAATGGATTACCAGGGCAGCACAATATTAAATGTATTGAAAAACTTTTATGCTGGCGCGGGCATCGGCGGTATATCAAACAGTGTGGAAACCCAGCGCACCAGCGTTTTAGACCCCACTTACACTTTCCCGGGCACCAACAGCAGCGTTAACTTAATTGTACCCCTGCGGTTTGGTTACGAGTTTAAGTTTTATAACGCGTACGACCAGCCAAACATACGCTTGGATATTGGTTACCAGCATAACCTTACTTTTGGCGAAGGGCTTGATGGTTATGCCGACCCATCAACAAACTTTAAAAACAATGCGCTTGACCAATACAGGCAAATAACTGTTGGTATTAAGGTGAACTTTGGCGGCCAAAACTCATACGATAAAGAAATTAGAGGGTACTAAATTGAATATAGAAGAACTACGCGATTACTGCCTGGCCAAGCCCGGCGTTACAGAGAGTTTCCCGTTTGGTGAGGATACACTCGTTTTTAAAGTGGCCGATAAGGTTTTTATGCTCACCGGACTGGATTCGCCAAGTTTTAACGTAAAGTGTGATCCCGAACGCGCGGTTGAGCTGCGCGAACAGTATAGCGAAGTACAGCCCGGCTATCATATGAATAAAAAGCACTGGAACACGGTGCATACCGACGGCGCTCTCACCAATAAGCAGATCCGCAAGATGATAGATCACTCTTATGAACTGGTGTTTGCAAGTTTAACCAAAAAATTGCAGGCCGAAATTGCAGGTAACTAATTATGAAAAGAAACATCCTTTTGCTTATTTCCCTTTGTTGCTGCCTGCACGTATACGCCCAGTTAACACCGTTTGAACAGAGTAAGGATAAAAATTACACGGCAACCTATACCGAAGTTATTAGCTACTATACAAAGCTGGCCAAAACACAGCCGCAAATGCGCCTGTTTAATTATGGTTCTACAGATATTGGCAAGCCGTTAACACTAATAGTGTTATCAAAGGACAAGGTTTTTGACCCATCGCAGATCAAAAAGCAGAATAAGCGGGTATTGCTGATCAATAACGGGATACACCCCGGTGAGCCCGAAGGCATTGATGCCAGCATGATGCTGGTGCGCGATCTGCTAAAGAAGAATCAGTTGCCAAAAGATGTAGTGCTTTGTTTTATTGCGCTGTATAATATTGATGGTAATAAGAACCGCGGGTTATCGCGCGTTAACCAGAACGGGCCAGGCGCTTACGGCTTCAGGGGCAATTACCGTAACCTCGATCTTAACCGCGATTTTATTAAGGCCGATAGTAAAAATGCTTTAGCGTTTACTCAAGTATTAAGCGCCTGGCAGCCCGAAGTCCTGTTAGATAACCATACCAGCGATGGCGCGGATTATCAGTATGTAATGACACTGATAGAAACTCAAAAGGATAAGCAAAACCCGTTTTTAGCCGCATATACGGATAAAACGCTTACGCCCGACCTCTATAAAGGAATGAAAAAAAGCGGGTTTGAGATGATTCCGTACGGTGCCGGCGAACAGGGCCTGCCAGATAGCGGGATTGTTAGCTTTATGGAGTATCCGCGTTTTTCCACCGGCTTTGCTGCTCAGCACAACATCATCAGTTACATGACCGAAACGCATATGTTGAAGCCGTTTGACAAGCGTGTTTGGGCAACCTATGCATTTATGCAAAACCTTATAAGCATTTGCCAGCGGGACGCCAATATATTGGGCGACATGAAAAAGCAGGTAGATGACCAAGTGAGCAAACAAAAAACATTTGCCTTGAACTGGAAGCTTGATGAAAGCAAAGTTGATACCATAACCTTCAAAGGCTATGCCGCCGGGTACAAAATAAGCGATGTAAGCGGCCTGAAAAGACTTTATTACGACCGCGAAAAACCTTACACCAAAACAGTAAAGTTTTATAATACGTATCAAGCAAGTGCAACGGCCGACAAACCAGTTGCCTACATTATCCCGCAGGCTTGGGGTAAGGTTATCGATTTGTTTAGGTTAAACAAGGTTGCCATGAAGCGTCTCTCACATGATACAACTTTGAGTTTGCAGATGTATTACATCGGCGATTACAAATCCGGTACAAGGCCGTACGAAGGTCATTACATCCACACCAATGTGAGCCTGAACCCTGTTGATGCCAAAGTGAAATTTTATGAGGGAGACTATGTGGTGTATGTAAACCAACCCATTAACCGCTACATTGTAGAAACACTGGAACCGCAGGGTGTAGATTCCTTTTTCGCATGGAACTTTTTTGATAGTATCCTCGGGCAAAAGGAATATTTTTCTGATTACGTGTTTGAGGATGTCGCCGCTCAAATGTTAAAAACCGATCCCGGCCTTCGCAAAAAGCTGGAGGATGCTAAAGCTGCCGACTCAAAACTTGCTGCAAGCGCCGGCGCGCAGTTAAACTGGGTTTACCGCAACTCGCCTTATTTCGAAAAAACATATCTGCGCTACCCGGTGGGCAGGTTGCTAACCAATACCAAACTCGATCTGCAATGATGGAAATTTTCCTGGCGGCACCCGTGGCGTCAATCATATTTGTACTTACTTTAGCTACCTCTCTTTGGGCTTTCTCCAATGAGAATATCTACGGCGAATTTATACTTAACCCCTACAATGTATCGCGCGGGCATAAGGTATATACCGTTATAACCAGCGGGCTGATCCATAAAGACTGGAACCACCTGTTCTTTAATATGCTTTCATATTATTTCTTTGCTTTTCAGTTAGAAATGCAATTTGGGCATTGGCAGTTTGGGTTGCTATATGTTTTGAGTTTAATACTAAGCGACCTGCCATCCATCCAAAGACATAAAGACGATATATGGTACAATAGCCTTGGCGCATCGGGTGCTATTAGCGCTGTGATATTTAGCGCCATACTGTTTAACCCTCTGGCCGAAATGCGACTGCTTATTTTACCTATCCCTATGCCTGCCTGGGTATTTGGAGGGTTGTACCTCATTTATTGCCATTTCGCATCTAAACACGCGCGCGATAACATTAACCATGATGCTCACTTTTATGGCGCGGTTAGTGGTATTGTGATCACCTTCGCGTTGCATCACAATATTATTAACGAGTTTATACAGCAGTTTAATTAGGCAGGCTTATACTTTCGCGGCTTACTTTGTTGCCATCAGCGTCAAATAAAAAGCTCATGGGTTCATTGGGGTTTTTGATGATCTCCAGCAACAAAAACCCCCAATTCTTCCAGAAGTTTTCCAGTACTTGCCCGTAGGTTTTGTTGATCCATTCGTCAAATAAAGGTTTGCTGCTAATGCCACGCAGCGGCATATCCTCAATGTAAACGTCCTCGCCCACGGGTAAAATATTGTACTCCGGCAGGCGGTTAAAAAGGTAGTTGCTGTAAAATACCCGCCCGCTAAATTCTTCGAATTGGATGGGGTGCAGTACGTCATCCTTTATCTGGCTATAAATTTTGTAATGGTAACCAAAGTTGGCATTGTTATCCTGCAAGCAAATCACCAATCCAAAATCTTTTATCCGCAACGCGAAGGTTTGGGTATTTATCTCGTCGCGGTAGCCAAACTCCTCGGGTTTATTATCCACTTTAAACAAAAATAAGCTAAAGGGCTTAAACTCTTCAAAATGTATAGGCAGGTTAATGCTTTGCAGCATTAAGTGCAGGTAGCTAAATTTATGGATGATGGCCTGCGAGATGCTAAATTCCTCGCCCTGCGCGTGCATCATTTTTATGCCCGATTGTATCTCGTTAAAGATGATGCCGTACAATAGTTTGCTGGTCCATTGGAAAAGTTTCAGCTCGTCCAATGCCTTTACGCCCTCGTAACCATCTGCAAACGCGGCGGCAATTTCATTTTCCAACGGTTCTAAAAATTCATCATTAGCCGCTGCCGAACATGGAATCTTTAGATCTTTGTAGGTAGCGATGCTCTCATCAAGCAGCTTAAAAGGCTGGTCTTCCAGGTTGTAAAGGCTCATGAGCCACTGCGGAAATACCTGGATCTTTTCTTCCTCACTTTGCAGTGGGCTGCCTGTTAAGAAGCAGTTGCGGTTGCTAAAGTTAAAACGTTCGAATGGTGCGTAAATTTGTGCCGGCATGGCCGCAAAGATAAGCAGGATTTTATCACTAAAATTTTAGCTTTGGCATTATTGACATGCAGCTTACTTACCAACCTTTCGAACTCCAACTAAAGCACACTTTTACCATCGCCAAATTTTCGCGAACAAGCACGCCGTTGATGCTGGTGCAAATAAGCCACGAAGGCCAAACCGGCTATGGTGAAGCGTCTATGGTGCCCTACATGGGCGAAAGCCATAAAACCGCGGCGGAGTTTTTAAGCAAGGTAGATGTAAGCCAATTTAAATTTCCGTTCGACTTTGCCGCTATTATCAATTATTTAGACAGCATTGCCCCCGGTCAACCCGCAATAAAGGCCGCGATAGATATTGCACTGCATGATCTGCAGGGGAAATTGCAGGAAAGACCCTGCTGGGAACTTTTAGGAAGCGCCCCATCTAAAATGCCGGTGACCAGTTACACCATCGGCATCGACACCAAAGACATTATCCTGCAAAAAGTTAAAGAGGCCGAAGGCCTTAAGGTAATAAAAGTAAAGCTTGGCCGCTATAGCGATAAGGAACTGATCCAAACCATCCGCTCGGTAACCAATGTGCCGCTTTATGTAGATGCCAACCAGGGCTGGACAGACCGAAAACAAAGCCTCGATATGATCTATTGGTTGTATGATCAGGGCGTTCAGTTAATAGAGCAACCGATGGCTAAAACAGATATCGACGGCAATGCCTGGCTTACCGAACATAGCCCCGTCCCAATTATCGGCGATGAAGCCGTGCAGCGCCTGGCAGACGTAAACGCTGCCCAGGATATTTACCACGGCATCAACGTAAAACTCATGAAATCGGCAGGTATGTTTGAGGCAAAAGAAATGATTGACAGGGCACGCCAACTTGGGCTGAAGGTTCTGATAGGATGTATGAGTGAAACCAGTTGCGCTACCCTTGCCGCCGCCGCCCTCGCCCCGCAATGCGACTGGGCCGACCTGGACGGGCCGCTGCTTACTACTAATAATCCATATCATATGCCTGATTTTGAAAATGGTAAATGGGTATTGAATAATGAGGTGGGGCTGGGATTGAAGTTTAAAACTTAACCACAGAGGGCACAGAGTTTTTCACAGAGGCGCGCGGAGATAAGCAAGTCTTTGTGCCCTCTGCGCTAATAAATTTGCAAATCTCCGAAATCTCTGTGGTTAATTTATCGCCTAAAAAAGCCTTTAAACCAAAAAAGGGGCGCTTGCGCACCCCTCTTCCATTGTTAGTTAGTTTAGTCAGTTATAGTTAAGTTCTTATAGTTCTTCGTCGTGTTGGGTAACATCCAAACCGGCAATTTCTTCTTCAGGAGTAACACGTAGCGGGCTTATCAGGTCGGTAACTTTTAGCAGGATAAATGCACCTACAAAAGCAAATACCGATACTGCAACCAGTGCAACAACGTGTTTAATGAACAGGCCGGTTTCACCGTAAGCTAAGCCTTCGGCACCTGCGCTGTTAACAGCTTTGGTAGCAAATATACCTGTCATTAACATACCTACCATACCGCCTACACCGTGGCAAGGGAATACGTCAAGCGTATCATCAATGTTAGTTTTGCTTCTCCATATAACTACCAGGTTACTTACAACCGCGGCAACTATACCGATGATCAATGAGCTTGATACTGTTACAAAACCTGCAGCAGGTGTTACAGCAACCAAACCTACAACAGCACCGATACAAGCGCCCATTGCCGATGGTTTTTTACCTCTCAGGATATCAAAGAATATCCATGACATGGCAGCAGCAGCAGATGCGGTAGTGGTAGTTGCCAATGCAGTAGCAGCAAGTTCACCTGAACCTAATGCCGACCCTGCGTTAAAACCAAACCAGCCGAACCATAGTAAACCGGTACCTAATATAACGTAGCTGATACGTGCCGGGGTGTGTGCCTCTTCGGCGCCGGTACGCTTTTTAAGATATAATGCCGATGCAAGCGCAGCCCAACCTGCAGACATGTGTACAACGGTACCGCCCGCAAAGTCTAACACGCCATATTTAAAGAATATACCTTGTGGGTGCCAGGTAGCGTGAGCCAAAGGAATATAAATGATGATGATGAAAAGTGTGATGAAAATTAAGTACGAATTGAAACGGATACGTTCTGCAAATGCACCTGTAATTAGCGCCGGCGTAATAACCGCGAATTTTAGCTGGAACATAGCGAAAAGAATAACCGGGATAGTACCCCATGCAACACCCAAAGTGTTTTGCATCATAAAGAATGATTTAGGGTTACCAATTAAGCCCATACCGCCAACATCTTCACCAAAAGCCATACTAAAACCAAACACTACCCAGATGATAGTGATAAGGCCCATACAAACAAAGCTTTGCAGCATGGTAGATATAACGTTCTTTTTGCGCACCATACCACCATAAAAGAAGGCAAGGCCCGGTGTCATTAATAACACAAGCGCGGTAGAGATAAGTAACCATGTTACATCAGCCGCGTTAAATTCGGCCGGTTTGGCAGCCGCTACGTTACCCGGAAACATAAGTGCCAGGATAACTACAATAACGAGGATTCCAAAGGGTACAATTTTTTTCATTGTTTTAGTTTAAGTGGATAAGTTTAGTTAATTAATTAGTCAGTATTATTTAGAGGTCAGTATCTTGGTTTAACTCGGCAGATCAAAAATTTGCTTTGTTTGTTCGCCGTGGAAACAGCATCAGCCCAGGGTGCAACCTGTAAGCTGATGCCGGTGTAAAAAAATCAGAATTAGAGCTATTTATATAAACTGTCGCGGTTTTTATTGCGTTTTTGCGGCTGCTTTTTAAGAAAAAGCAAGAATTATTGTTTGATTTTTCCTCTATTGAGAAATTAAAATCTAAAATTGATGATGTTTTCTCCTTTTTAGCTTTATTATTTGAGGATATGCCGAAGTATGTGTTCTTTAAAATTGATGAAAATATAAAATCACTAAAGAGTAAATTGAATATTGACTTGAAAAAGCCATTTATTATCAAAATATATTTAAATTTCGTCAATTGCATATGCTAAAATAACAATATAAAAACCATATTGTCAATAATATTTACATTTTTTTATAAATTTTCTTAAAATCTAATGTAAAAAATGAAAAATCAATTTAAATATTGCCAGTAAATGGTTAATTGGGGGTGTAAATGTATTTATACTGCTACATTTAAAGAATGGAGGTTCCTTAAATACGTCTAAAATTAAATTTGATTGGAAATAGAAGCGAAATATTGGATTGTTTTAAATCTCAAATAGCGAAAGTTGATCGGTTTTTAGTTTTGCTTTCGTCTCTACAGGCAAAAAGTTAGAAAGGGTAATTCCCAGTAACCTTATCTTGCTATTTTCTACATCAGTTGTAGCTAATAACTTTTTAGTGGTATTTAATATAGTAGCAGTATCATTAATATTTTTAGGGATAGACAGGCTGCGGGTTATCTGCCTGAAGTCGTTATATTTTATTTTAAGTGTAATGGTACGCCCCTTAAGCTGATATTTTAATAAACGTTCATGAACAGTTTTAGCTATCTTCTCTAACTCTGAGTGCATTTCGCCTTCCGTAGTCAGATCATAAGCAAAAGTATCCTCGGCACCCATTGATTTTGTTTCGCGGTGTGGCTGTACCTCACGGTTATCTATACCGCGCACGATGTTATAGTAAAAGCTTCCAGCCTTACCAAAGCGGTCTGTCATTTCTCGTTCAGACAACTTCTTAAGGTCCGCGCCGGTAAATAAGCCCTGCTTTTTCATTTTCCCGGCAGTTACTTTGCCAACGCCGTAAAATTTCTCTACCGGCAGGTTTTCCATAAAGCCTTCAATATATGACGGGCCTATAAATGTTAGCCCGTCCGGCTTTTTAATATCCGACGCTATTTTTGCTACAAACTTGTTGATAGACACCCCTGCGGAAGCCGTGAGGTTCAATTCATCTTTTATAGCCTGTTTTATCTGCTGAGCTATTTCTATAGCAGAACCGATGTTAAGTTTATCGTGTGTGACATCCAGGTAGGCCTCGTCGAGCGAAAGTGGCTCTATCAGATCAGTGTACCGGCTAAAGATCTCCCTTATTTTTTGCGATACCTCTTTATATGCCGCGAACCTTGGTTTTACAAATATAGCGTGCGGGCAAAGCTGCAGCGCCTGTTTTGATGGCATGGCCGAACGCACGCCAAATTTACGCGCCTCGTAACTCGCGGTAGCCACTACACCGCCCCGCCCCTCGGGCATGCCCCCTACTACCAATGGCACACCCCTATATTCCGGAAAATCGCGCTGCTCTACCGACGCGTAAAATGCGTCCATATCAATATGGATAATCTTCCGCCGTATTTGAACTTCACCTTCTGCCACGTTATCTAAGATATTAAACTTCCTTTACCTCCGTTGAGGTTGGGTTGAGGTCAATTTACCGTACCTTTGGCAAAATTACTCAACTGTATATAATATAATGTCGTCTCATCACATTGTGCGCGAAAAACAGGAACCGGCGCTGCTGCTGCTTAGCCTCGATAATTTCTCTGACGAATTATTAGGCCAGCTACTGGAATGGAGCCCAACGGTTATTACCACCCCGCAGGTTGCCGAGCAGTTAGATAGCGTAGAGATAAAGATAGACGTCATTATAGCCGATGAGATAGACCAAAACCTGCAATCGGATATTAAACAGATCTCCCCGGCCGGTACGTCGCCATTACATGCAGCCCTAAACTATCTTATTAAAAACGAGTACAAAGCGGTAAACATTGTTGCCGATGAGATTGACATCGAAGAACTGACTGTGTTTGTTCCTCAAATAAACATTGTAGTTTATAGTGCCGATAAAAAAATATACGCTATTAATCCCGGGTTTAGCAAATGGAAGCCGGCTGGTGAAAGTATCCGTATATTATCATTATATTTAAACCTGCGAACCAGCGGGTTAGCAGATAGTGGCAACGGAAATTTTACCACTGTTGCCGATGGATTTTTTAGCATTGATTTTGATGGCGGTTTCCTGTTCATTGCCGAAGAGGTGTGATAAGGATATAAGCCTGACAAATAGGAAAATTAGCGGCGCATTTTTTGTATAAAATAATTAAACACCAATTAAACCGTTGGTGTAATTTACAGTCTTATACATACTTCGGCGTCAATTAAGCCGAGCGATTATAAATTTCAAAATGAAAACAGGATATAAAAAATTATTAAGTATTGCCTTAAGCGGAGCGTTGCTCTTGTCTTTTGGCCCGGATGCTAACGCGCAACGCGGCGGCAGAGGCGGCGGCGGTGGATTTAGTGGTGGTGGTGGCGGCGGCCGTTCATCTGGTGGATTTAGCGGCGGCGGTGGTGGCGGTTTCAGCCGTCCATCAGGTGGTGGCGGCGGCTTTAGTCGTCCATCAGCAGGCGGTAGCGGTGGTTTCAGCCGACCGTCGGCAGGTGCCAGCGGTGGCTTCAGTCGCCCGTCTGGCGGTTTTAGCCGTGGCGATGTAGGCATAAGCCGCCCTTCAGGTGGTTTTAACCGTCCGTCAACTGGCTTTAGTCGCCCTAACAGTACAGGTGTTTTAGGTAACCGTGGATCATTCCAGGGCCGTGCCAATGGATTTGGCGGTCGTGGCGGCACATCTATTGCCGGTACCCGAGGCACTTATGGTGCTTACAGCCGTGGTACTTACGGTAATTACCGTGGCGGTTACCGCGGTGGTAACTATGGCCGTTATGGCTATGGCTACAACCGTGGTTACTATGGTCCGCGTTATTTTAACCGTGGTTTTTATAACTACCGGGGCTATTACAACTCATATTATTTACCACGTATTGGTTTTAGCATAGGCGTATTGCCTTATGGTTACTACCCATTCTACTGGGGCGATTACCAGTATTACTATAGCGATGGTTTATACTATCAACAATATAATAACCAATATACTGTAGTGGAACCACCGATTGGCGCGCAGGTAAATTCGTTACCATCAAAAGCCGAGGCTATTACTATCAATGGCGAGCAGTACTACGAAAGTAACGGTGTTTACTACCGCGCGGTTACTAAAGATGACGATACAGTTGTTTATGAAGTGGCCGGTAAAGATGGTGAATTGAATACCGGAGATAGTGGCGACGGTGGTGAGTACGACCAGCCTTATCAAATTGGTGATGTGTTAACCAGTTTGCCTCAGGATAGCCGTAAAATTAAAGTTAACGGTGAGAAACTATTTGTTGCGCCTGACGGGACCTATTTCCAGGAAACACGCGACGCGGATAACAACAAAGTTTATAAAGTTGTAGGCCTGGCAACAGACGAGCCTGAAGACAACAACTAATAGACGTTTAAAATAACTATTGAAAGGCGGGTGCGGAAAAGCATCCGCCTTTTCTGTTTTCTTAAAGTTGGAATTTACATTTATTGAAACATTTTCTATTGTAGAGAATTGTATTTATATAATTAAATATACTGCTATGGAAAATCATGATCATACCGCGTTAATAGGAAAACTATTGGCATGC
The DNA here is from genome assembly GCF_042676625.1 of Mucilaginibacter lutimaris. NCBI lineage: Bacteria > Pseudomonadati > Bacteroidota > Sphingobacteriia > Sphingobacteriales > Sphingobacteriaceae > Mucilaginibacter > Mucilaginibacter lutimaris. Next base: position 194,799 of record NZ_JBHTIA010000012.1, on the reverse strand, counting down.
GTTGCCGCTTGCGAAAATTGTGCAACAGCTTGTTTGAATGAAGTTGATGTGAAGCCTATGGTAAGATGCATTAGCCTCGACAGAGATTGCGCAGATATCTGCACACAGGCTGCACGGCTGCTGCAACGTAAATCTGAAATAGCCCACCAGTACTTGTTATTGTGCGAAGAAATTTGCCGCATGTGTGCCGATGAGTGTGGTATGCATCAGCATGACCATTGCCAGAAATGTGCCGATGCTTGCCGCCAGTGTGCTGAAGCCTGCCATGCGCACCATGAGCTAATTACCCAAGACTAAGAAATGAAAGCCCTGATATTGAATTGTACGCTTAAGCCATCGCCGGCCGCATCAAATACCGAAGCGTTAGCTAATGAGTTTGTGGCGGAACTGAAAAGATTAGGCGTTGATACAAATGTTATCCGTGTTGCAGACCATCATATCATAACGGGCATAAAATCTGACTTGGGAGAGGGCGACGCCTGGCCCGCTATTTTGGAAGAACTTTTAGCATCAGACATACTGATCATGGCTACCCCAACATGGATGGGCACCATGAGCAGTGAAGCGCTGAAAGTGCTGGAACGTATAAACGGCCTCTATCCAAAACGCGACGCGCAAAACCGACCGATAACATTTAATAAGGTGGCCGGCTTTGTTGTAACCGGCGCCGAAGATGGCGCAAGGCATGTGGTATCGGAGATTGCAGGCGCGCTAATGGACGTTGGTTTTACCATCGCGCCACAATCATACACCTATTGGAACAATGGCCCCGGCCCCGGCGATAATTATCTGGAAAGCGACTACCGTAAAGAATGGTCGATAGAGACGGCCAAAGCAGCAGCCGCTAATGTTGTGGCAGTAGCTAAGGCTTTAAATAATACACCTATCCCCGGCAGGGAATAACATTGGCGCCGATATTATTACCTTTGCGGTATGATTGATGTTGTATTAAAGAAAGGCAAAGAGAAAGCAGTATTGCATAAACACCCCTGGGTATTTTCTGGCGCTATAGAAAATGTAAAGGGTAAGCCGGTTAATGGCGAAATTATCCGCCTGCTGGGCAACAAAAAAGATTTTCTGGCTTATGGTTTTTACAACGATCAATCGCGCGTGGCGGTAAGGCTATTGGAATGGAATGAGGAAGTAATGGTTGATGAAGCCTGGTTTCGAACTAAAGTACGTGAAGCCGTTGCCGGGCGTGCCCACATTTTAGAGGATGGCACAACAGACACCTGCCGCTTGATCTTTAGCGAATCTGATTATCTTCCGGGCCTCATCGTAGATAAATATGCCGATCATCTGGCTGTTCAGGTACTTACATCCGGCATGCAAAACGCTATGCCTGTTATTATTGATGAACTTAACACCCTGTTAAAACCTCAAAGCATTTTTGATAAAAGCGATGCAACCTCCCGTTCGCACGAGGGCTTAGAAACCACTAATGTATTATTGTCAGGGAACCATCCACCCGAACTGGTGATGGTGAAAGAGAACGGCATCAGCTATGGCATCAACATTGCCGAAGGCCAAAAATCCGGCTTTTATTGCGATCAGCGCTATAACCGTCAGGCATTGGCAAATTATGCTAAAGGGAAAACAATGCTGGATTGCTTTAGCTATACGGGCGGCTTTACCCTTAATGCCTTAAAGAATGGCGCGGCATCTGTTACCAGTGTAGATAGCTCGGCACTTGCATTAGAAACTTTAGAAGAGAATATCCGCCTGAACAAATTTGACGGAGCGGAACACGCCGCCATCAAATCTGACGTGAATGTGCAGTTGCGTAAATTTAAAGAAGATGGCGCTAAATTCGACATCATTGTACTCGACCCGCCAAAGTACGCCCCGTCTCGGTCGGCGTTAGACAGAGCCTCGCGCGCCTATAAAGACCTTAACCGTTTAGGTATGCAGTTGTTGAATAGCGGCGGCCTGCTGGCAACCTTCTCCTGCTCGGGAGCTATGGATATGGAAACCTTTAAGCAGGTACTGGCCTGGGCCGCCTTAGATGCCGGTAAGCAGGTGCAATTTATTTACCAGTTCCACCAACCCGAAGATCACCCCGTTAGGGCATCTTTTCCGGAAGGGGAATACTTGAAGGGGCTGTTATGCAGGGTTTGGTAAATAGTATTATGCCGTTACCCACAATGATCGTTTAGTTTAAACAACAAAGCAATCTCCAAAATCTATGTTTACACATAGTTTAGAAATTGCTTTGCCGCGTATATTAAAGCGTTATGCTTTGGCAGGAAACCTAATTAAAGTTAATCTAAGGTTATTTGCCTTTTGATGCTTTCTTCAAGGGAAATAAATGTTTCGGTACGTTGTATCCCTTTTACGCTCTGGATATTTTCGTTTAAAACCTCACGCAGGTGGTTGGTATCGTGGCACACAATTTTTGCAAAAATACTGTAGCTGCCGGTGGTGTAATGCAGCTCTACAATTTCGGGCACGGCCTTAAGTTGTTTTACAGCATCATTATACTGCGACCCTTTTTCCAGGAAAATGCCCAGGAAAGCGGTTACATCATAACCCAGCTTTTGCGGGTTTACTTCCAGGCTGGCACCTTTAATTACACCCATCTCCTCCAACTTTTTCATCCGCACGTGTATGGTACCGCCAGAAACGATCAATTCTTTTGCGATTTCGGTGTAAGGGGTGGTCGCATTTTTCATCAATATTGATAAAATCTGTATATCCAGATTATCAATTTCTAAATTTTGAGGTTTCCTGTGAGGCATAATTTTAAATATCAGTATTCAAATACAAGTATAATTATAATAAAAGTAAAAATAAAAATATTTTGTTGAAATATTTGCAAGAAACTAACAACTCTGTTAGATTTGTATAAAGCAAATGACAATTGCTCTATCGTTCTTTTAAAAACAAACATTGTTGGGTGGTGAAATTTTTGGCAGACACACCTCCTTGTCCCGGTGGCGGAGATTATGGGAAACCCGAAGCGGGCTAACCACTCTGTGAAGGTTCGAACCCTTCCCCAACAGCAAGTTCTTAATGTAGAAAGTTAAAGGTGAAAAGTTGAAAGACTTTGAACTTACGACTTTAAACTTTTGACTTATATCCTGTAGGATGGTGAAATTTTGGCAGACACACCTCCTTGTCGCGGTGGCGGAGATTATGGGAAACTCTTAGCAATAAGAATAACCACTCTTTGAAGGTTCGACCCCTTCTCCTACAGCTCTTCTCATAATTTAGGTTTATAATTGGTTAGTAAAGGCCCCTGCCCATCAGGGGCTTTACTTGTATAATAGGGTTTTTATTTGATCAGAATCCATCTTTTTTACGCCGAAAATGTTCACGTTCACGTTTGCGCATGTGCCAGTCGTTTTTGTAAATGGTTGATATTTAAACGTTTGATGTTAAATTTACTGACGCTGTTGTGTCACCAAAAACCGCTAAAAAAATAACTATAAAAAAATCCCGGCTGTTCACCGGGATCTTCGCATTGGTTTGAATTTATTATATCACTTAAAAGAACTTGAAGCCTACGCTTAACGCCCAAATATTTTGGCGCTGGCCATAGTTTTCGTTTATTTTGGTTAGCCCGCCTTCGTAACGCAGGTCGGCAGTAATATGGCCAACATCAATGCCGCCACCTACCTGGTAACCCAGTGTGCTTTTTTTGTAGTTGCCAAAATCGTTATCAGCGCCGCTTACATTATCGCCAAAATTTTGGTTCTTATCCATCAGGTAGCTGTAAACAGGGCCGGCCATAACCCTAATGTTCAGATTGTCGCCACCAAAGCCTTTGCCAATTAATAAAGGCACGTTTAAGCTGGTGAACCGCACTTTGCCATTAGTTGTTACGGTACCGCCGTTATTATTAAAATCGAACTTACCGCCGCTGCTGGCTACATAAAGCTCTGGCTGTAAGTAAAGGCTGCTGCCAAAACGGGCAAACAAACCCGCCTGGTACCCCGCAACGGTAGATTCGCTTACGTTATCGGTACTGATCTTAGAGAAGTTTACGCCCGCCTTAGCGCCCAGCGAGAACTGTGCCCTTGCGCTTATTGCTGCCATAAATATAATGGCAACGCTTAACAAACATTTTTTCATAGCTGTAAATTTTTAAGTGTAATAAAGCTATCATGCGTGTTTTTGTTTTATAAATAATCTCATGATAGTTATTACTAATTGTTGGTTTATAAAACGTTTAGAACCGCATGATTGTTAAAAGTTTAACCCTCTGCCGCATATTAAACGCTTGCAGCAGGGTATTTTTTATATTTTTGCTTAAATATTTTATTGTATGGCAGAAATAACGATCAGTAACAAGGATTGGGAGCGCATAAAAATTAAGGTTCAGCGCAAATATAACCACCTTACCGACGAGCAATTACAGTACACCGAAGGCCAGGAAGAAACGCTTATTACCCGCCTGATGGAACTGGTAAACCGCGACCGCAAATATGTAGTGTTTACCCTAACAAAAGCTTTGGTAAATATTGATAATAACCGGCTGTAAAAACAGTTTATTATAAAAAGCCGTTTGGCTTTTATATATTTATATTCAAGAGGTTAAGGATCATGGAAAACAGGATGTTGAGCAGGTACAGGAAGCCGGCGTTATATATTGGCGGGCTTGCAGTTGCTATAGGGTTATGGAGCTTTCAGGACGATCTTTTCCAGATATCTAAAAACCTGGATGTTTTTGCATCGGTATATAAAGAGGTTAACATTAATTATGTTGATGATATAAACTCGGCCAAGTTGGTTAAAACCGGTGTTGATGCCATGCTTGAAGGCCTTGACCCCTATACCGAATTTGTTCCTGAATCTGAAATTGAAGATTATAAACTGCACTATGTAAGCACCCAATACGGCGGTATAGGCGCAAGCATCTTTTTACGCGATAATAAAATATATGTATCTGATGTGTTTGCTGGCTTCCCGGCCCAAAAGGCAGACATTCGCCAGGGCGACCAGATGCTTAAGATAAACGATGTTGAACTTGCCGGTAAAACCAACGACCAGGTAAGCCAACTGCTTAAGGGATCTAAAGGAGCGGTTATTAAACTGTTAATGAAACGCGATGCGGATGCCCCGGTGGTAAAAACCCTAACCCGCGACGAGATAAAACAGCCGAATGTTGTTTACAGCGGTATGGTTGCCAACAACATGGGCTACATTAAGCTGAATAAGTTTTTAGAGAATTCTGCCCAGGAGGTTACAGATGCGCTTATAGGCCTTAAAAAAAATAACCCCAACGGTATCATACTCGACTTGCGGTCTAACGGTGGCGGTATTTTGCAGGAAGCCGTTAAAATTGTGAACCTGTTTGTACAAAAAGACGTGATGGTGGTATCGCAGCGCGGGAAGATCAAGGAGAAAAATTTTACATATAATACGGTATCAACCCCGTTAGAGCAAAATTTGCCGCTGGTAGTGCTGGTGAACAGCCGCTCCGCATCAGCATCAGAAATTGTAGCGGGGGCCTTGCAAGATCTGGACAGGGCTATTATTATAGGGCAGCGCAGCTATGGTAAAGGTTTGGTACAACAAACTTTTAACCTGCCATACAACAGTTTGGTTAAAGTAACGGTTGCTAAATACTATGTGCCGTCGGGCAGGTGCGTACAGGAGCTTGATTATGCCCATCGTAAAACTGACGGAAGCGTTATTAAGGTTGCCGATTCATCTATCCATGAGTTTAAAACCCGTAATGGCCGCTCGGTTTATGATGGCAGTGGCATTTATCCTGATGTTTTTATTAAACAAGAGAGGTTTGCTAATATCACACAAACACTTGTAAGTAAATTGTTTGTTTTTGATTACGCCACCAAATACCGTAATGCCCACCCGCAGCCAATAGACCCAAGATCATTTACTTTAACAGATGAGGATTATGCCGATTTTACCAAATATCTTGAGGGCAAAAACTATACGTATAACACCATATCAGAAAAAATGCTTGCCGGCTTAAAAACCGAAGCTACAAAGGAAAAGCAATTTGCCGAGATACAGGCCGAGTACGATGCCCTTAAAGCTAAAATGGCAGCAAGTAAAAGGAACGACCTGCAATTGCATAAGGCAGAGATCAAACAGGTGTTGGAGAACGAAATCGCATCGCGCTATGGCTATGAAAAAGGCCGCTATGAGGCTAACTTTAAGTACGATAAGGAACTGGCCGAGGCCGTTAAAATAATGCAGGACAAAACCCAGTTGGCATCCATACTTAAAGGTGTGGGCGATTATAAAACTATTGGCAAGCCTGTATTGGCTATGGCCGGTAAAAAAGAAGAAAAAGATAACGATTAGTGAAGCGAAAGCTTCGAGATTAAAGGCGAAAGGTTTTCTTTTCGCCTTTGTTATTTCAAACCTATTTACTTTTAGCTTCCTCCTTCTTCTTGTAACATCGTTGTTATAACCACCGTTTGTTTAAACTATAGCTACGCGTAGCTGTCATACATGCATAAAACAAAAAACAACACTATGAAAAAGATAATAATCACTGCAGCTATATTTTTTAGCTGTATAGCATACAAATCTGCCAACGCGCAAATTAGTTTAAGTATTAACATAGGTAGCCAGCCCGAGTGGGGCCCTGTAGGTTATGACCATGCCGACTATTACTACATGCCGGATATTGATACCTACTACGATGTGCCTGCCCATCAATATGTTTACCTCGAAAATAACAACTGGGTACGCAGGGCAAGTTTACCCCCAAGGTATAGCAATTACAACCTATACAACGGTTATAAGGTAGTTGTTAACGAACCAAGGCCCTGGAGAAACGCTACCGTGTATCGCACCAAATATGCTAACTATAAGGGCCGTACCGGGCAAACCATTATTCGCGATAGCCGCGATGTTAAATATGTAAACCATTGGAAAGGTAACGGGCGCCCTACCCGTGTTACAGAACATAAAAAGGTTGTTAAATACAAAGGCAACAATGGCAACCACGGCAATGGGCATGGTAACGGCCATGGCCACGGCAGGGGCCACTAAGTTTGGCTGACTTTAAATTGTGAAGGCCGCTCAAAAGAGCGGCCTTCTTGTTTTTATCTTTTTGAAACAAAAATATTAACAATGCCTTATAAAGATATGAAGCTGTTGAAAAACTTTGCAGGCGGCCTTGCCGGTGCCATTGCGTTAAACATATTACATGAAATCGTTAGGCGTATTTATCATGACGCGCCAAGGGTTGAATTAATAGGCGAAGAAGCTGTAACAAAAATATCAAATGCGGCAGGCACTGAGCATCCAACCGGTGATACGCTTTACTTAACTACACTCGCCGGTGATGTAATTAGCAACGCCATGTACTATAGTGCTATTGGTGCAGCTAAAAAGAAACATTTGGTTATAACCGGCTTGGGGGTTGGGTTATCGGCGGGCTTTGGGGCCTTAAAGCTAACCAAGCCGATGGGGTTAAGCGATGCCCCTGTAACCCGTACCAATACAACAAAAGCACTAACAGTGGCCTGGTACACCTTTGGCGGATTAGTAGCAGCTTTAACTATCAAGAGTTTGCGTAAGTAACAGGCTTATTTATTCACAAACTCCGTTAGCCTGATCATATCCTGAATTTTGACTATACTAATATTGTTTTCTTTCACAAAAGCATCTATTTGAGCTTCTTTACCGGGGAATTGCTTTGTAAAGGCCTTAAGTGTTGATACCTGGGTGTATTCATTGCCTTTCTTTAACCAGTAAATTGTTTGGACATCCATAGTGTAGCCATCTGCCAGTTTAAGATCGTAATTGCCCGGCTTGTCATTATTGGCCTTTCTGCCATTTAGCTGGCCGTTAAGTGTTGAGTTTGAGGTGCCAATACGCCCGCCAAGTGGGTCGCCCTGTACTATTTTGCCTTTATACTGGGCATATAGTGCGATAGGTGTTTTGGTCAGTTTTTCAAAAAAAACATTCCGGGCGGGTACAAGTACTACGCCGTTTATAACCACACTATCAATGTTGCTTACATCATTTAGGATGAGGTTTTTCCCTTCCTGCGCAAACATCATCTCCTGTGTTACTGTGTTATAATCAAGTGTGGCATCAAGGGTTGCGCCATTTTTTTGAAACACAGTACCCGATGTAAATTCAGGAAACAAAAATGTTGAAGATGTTTGCTTGGCCGAAGCCTGTGCAAAAATGTTTGATGCGCCCAATAATAGGGCCGCCCCTGTTAATAAGTATGACTTTTTCAATTTGGGTAGGGTTTAATTCTTAATCGTAATAGACTATAAACTTAGCTATTAGTTTAAAATAAAAGCCAATATATACATTTATTATTTTTCTAAAATACCTTTCATCAGCGGGTTCCATTGCGGGCCAGACAGGCCGTTGCGTGCCCCCAGCGCTATAATTGTGTTGCGCACGGTATCAAATAAACCGGTGTCTTTATTATTAGGTTTTTCGTTACGCCCACAGGCCGCGGTACTTACATGGTTCAAATAGCGCTCAATAATAAAAGTATTGGTAGAGTCATGAGAAAAAAAATGAGCTATTGACTTTTCGGGGTGCCTTGGGTTTGCCACAGGCCTAACCGTCATAATTATAAACTCACTCTCGGTTGTAATGTCTCCGGCCTCTTCCATCGTCTCAATACGTACCCATTCTTTTCCGTCGCCCGCTAATGGTCCCGGAGTTGGCAGCGGAAGGTTTATATAAAACAGGTCGCCTTTTTCGGCTATCTTATAAATTTCATTGCCTTGGGAATCGGTAACTGCAAACTTTGCTGAGTGTGGCCCGCTTAGTTTATGCCATTGAGAAATATCCTTTAATCGGTCTTTTGCTAACAGAAATAAATCGTGAGCTTCATCTACGGTTGCGCAATCAACAAAGTGAATAAAATCGTTGTGTTTACCCTCTGTTTGTGGTGGTATATAATCAGCAGCGTTATCCATGGCACGTTATTTTAACATATAACAGCATATTTTACAGCCTTGTTTGGTTAAATAGGCAACAAAAAAAGCGGCCTTGTAAAAGGCCGCTTTAGTATATGAGCTGATGATATTACCAAAAGAAAGAATAAAGCGCTACAATAATACCGCCCACAATTAAAGCGCCGGCAGTAAAAGCGCGCGATGGTTTAAACATGGCGGCATCAATTTCCAATCCGTTGGTTTTAACACCTTTTGCAAGATCGATTTTAGAGATTATCCACATGCCTATTACACAAAGCAGGAATACAAATCCCATCCTGTCGATGAACGGGATCTCGTAAACACCTTTGTCATTCAGTTTAGAGAAACCGAACTGGTTAAGCCACTCCAGGTTGGCAAACCTCGGCAAAAATTTAAAGAATACCGAGAAGCAAAACCCACCGATAGTGGCGAATAATGCACCATTTGAAGTTGCTTTTTTCCAAAAGAAACCTAAAATGAACATGGCGAAGATACCCGGCGATACAAAGCCGGTATATTCCTGTATGTACTGGAAGCCCTGTTTGCCCTCGCCCATTAATTGCTCGCCAATTAATAAGGACATGATAACGCCAAGTGCCATGGCTACCACTACAGACCATTTACCAAGTTTAACCAGGCTTTTATCAGTAGCTTCGGGATTGATAGCCTTTTTGTAGATATCCAATGTAAATATGGTTGCAATACTGTTTGCCTTACCCGCAAGCGAGGCCACTATTGCTGCTGTAAGCGCCGCAAAAGATAAGCCTTTTAAGTATGTTGGCAGCAGGTTTAAAAGTGATGGATATGCTTTATTAGGGTCCATGATACCTTTAGAGCTCATCATTTCCTGGTGGAACATGCCTTTCTGGTAAAGTAAATAAGCGGCAATACCGGGCAGCACCACAATTATTGGCATCAGCAATTTAAGAAATGCCGCGAACAGGATACCTGCGCGCGCGGTCTTAAGGTCGGCACCTAAAGCGCGCTGGGTAATGTATTGGTTACAGCCCCAATAGTTTAGGTTAACGATGATCATACCACCAATAAGTACCGATAGCCCCGGCATTTCCATGTAGTTGGGGTTGCTCTTATCAAATATCATGTGGAAGTGGCCGGCAGCTTCTTTACGCATAATACTAAGGCCATTCCAAACGCCTGTAGTGCCCGATTTTTCGCTGATTAAATTCAGCGCTAAATAGGTAGCCACCAAACCTCCCAGTATCAGTACAAATACCTGTATAACATCGGTGTAGCCGATAACTTTCATGCCACCGAGGGTAATAAAGACCGCGAAAACAGCAAGCAAAGTAATACAAACAGTAATGTCGATACCCGAGATACCGCTTATTGCTAATGCACCCAGGTAAAGGATAGACATTAAGTTTACCACAATGTAAAGCAACAGCCAAAATATAGCCATAACCATAGCCACTGTACCGTTATACCGCTGGTTGAGGAATTGCGGCATCGTAAAGATCTTGTTCTTTAAATATATGGGGATAAAGAAGATGGCTACGATGATGAGCGTAGCGGCTGCCATCCACTCATAGGTAGATATGGCCAACCCCATTTTAAATGCCGACCCGCTTGTGCCAATGAATTGCTCCGCAGAGATATTTGATGCGATAAGCGATGCGCCGATTGCCCACCAGGTAAGAGAGCCCTCAGCTAAAAAGTAATCTTTAGAAGTAGCATCGGCATTATGCTTGCGCCTGTATATCCAGTATCCGTATAAGGATACAATTATAAAGTAGATAAAAAACACGGCATAATCGCCGTTCGATAGGGTCTTCATTAAGGACTTATGTTAAATTGGTTTATAATTGGGGCTTAATATTAGTTATATATATCGGTTAATCAAATTCTCGAGGTATTCTTGTTTGCCACTGGTAACCGCGGGCTCGCCATTTTCGCCGGCATATTTGCGCAGGTCTTCTAACGAAAGTTTGCCAGCCTCAAAGTCGGCACCTGCGCCGCTGTCAAAAGACGCATACCTATCGGCACGGATCTTTTTGTAATCAGATTTTTGGAGAATATTATCGGCAGCTATTAACGCCCTTGCAAAAACGTCCATACCACCAATGTGGGCGTAAAACAGGTCGGCAGGATCGGTAGAGTTCCGACGGATCTTGGCATCAAAGTTTATGCCCCCGCCCGCAAAGCCACCCGCCTGCAAAATTATAAGCATATATTCGGTAACCTCGGCCACGTTGGTAGGGAACTGATCGGTGTCCCAGCCGTTTTGTTCATCGCCACGATTAGCGTCTATGGAGCCTAACAGGCCGGCATCTGCAGCAACCTGCAACTCGTGCTGAAAAGTATGGCCGGCAAGTGTGGCATGGTTAACCTCAAGGTTCAGTTTAAAATCGTTTAGAAGATCGTACTTCTGTAAAAAGCCAAGTACGGTGGCCGCGTCATAATCGTACTGGTGTTTGGTGGGTTCGCAGGGTTTGGGTTCTATAAAGAATGTGCCCTTAAAACCTTGCTTGCGGGCGTAATCCTTTGCAGTGTGTAAAAACCGGGCAAGATGCTCCTGCTCACGTTTCATATTTGTGTTGAGCAGGGTCATATAGCCCTCGCGCCCGCCCCAGAAAACGTAGTTTTCGCCGCCGAGGGCAATGGTGGCGTCGATAGCGGCTTTTACCTGTGCCCCCGCATGCGCCAGCGCGTGAAAATCGGGGTTGGTTGATGCCCCGTTCATATAGCGTGAATGGCTGAACACATTGGCGGTACCCCAAAGTAGCTTAACGCCGCTATCGGCCTGCTTTTGTTTGGCATACTCAACCATAGTTTGCAGGCGGCGGTCATTTTCGTTTAGGTCATTGGTATAGTCTACCACATCCACATCATGGAAGCAGTAGTAAGGCAAATTCATTTTGGTGATGAATTCAAAAGCGGCGTCCATTTTGCCCTTAGCACGCTCAATGGCATCTGCCTTGGCATCCCATGGGAAAACGTGCGTAGCGCCGCCAAAAGGATCTGCACCGGTACCGTTGAACGAATGCCAGTAGGCACATGCAAAGCGCAGATGATCCTTCATGGTTTTGCCGGCCACAACCTTATCAGCATCATACCAGCGAAAGGCCAGCGGGTTGTCTGATTGCTGCCCTTCGTACTTAACCTGGCCTATGCCTTTAAAAAACTCCTTTTCTCCTGTTAGTATTCCCATGGGATTATTTAGTGATTTTATTGAATTAGTGATTTACGCTGTCCTTTTCCTTACTCTTGTCATCCTGCATGTCTTCCAAATGCTTTTCTAATATAGCTTTCCAATCCTGATAAATAGCCTCAAAGGCTTTATAATTATTTGGTTCGATGTAGTCCACGCGCCCGGCTTTGCTAAACGCATCCGCTTGCGAAGAATAGATCCCGGCACCAATGCCCGCACCTAAAGCCGCGCCCAGGCTGCCATCATTATTGTAAAGCTCTACCGGTACACCTGTTGCATTTACAAACGTTTGGGTGAAAAGGTTGCTGAGGAACATATTGGTTTTACCGGCGCGTATAACGGTTGGGTTCATGCCATTCCCGCGCATAATATCTAATCCGTACCGGAACGCGCAGGCAATACCCTCCTGCGCTGCCCTGAAAATATGGGCCGTGGTATGCACATTCAAATCTATGTTATGCAAATGCGCGCCAACCCGTTTGTTGTTAAGCATCCGCTCGGCACCATTGCCGAATGGCAAGATACGCAGGCCATCACTTCCGATTGGTGCTTTTGCTGCTTCGGCATTCATTTGCTCATAAGTAAGGCCAACGCCAAAGGCGTTTTTTATCCATCGGTATAAACTGCCGGTTCCGTTAATGCAAAGCAAAACACCAAGGCGTTTAAGCTCGCTGGTATAATTAACGTGCGCAAATGTATTTACGCGCGACTGTGGGTCATATGCCAACAGGTCGCTTACGCCGTATATAACGCCTGATGTACCTGCCGTTGCGGCTACCTCACCAGGTTTAAGCACGTTTAGAGATAAGGCGTTGTTGGGCTGGTCGCCGGCCTTGTAGGTAACCGGGATGCCGGGAGTAATACCTAATTGTTGGGCCACGTCATCCCTTACACTTCCATGTGGTGAAAATACAGGTTTAACCTCAGGGAACAATTTATCGCTAAAGCCAAAGTATTCTGTAACATCTTTAGAGAGTTCGTTAGCCTGAAAATCGAAAAAAATGCCTTCGGATAATGCTGATGCCGAGGTGGTGATCTCGCCCGTTAATTTCATGGCTATATAATCGCCGGGTAGCATGATCTTGTCTATCTTATGATATACATCCGGCTCGTTTTGCTTTACCCATGCCAGTTTTGAAGCTGTAAAATTACCCGGTGAGTTGAGCAAGCGCGACAAACAAGTTTCTTTACCGATGCCGTTAAATGCATTATCACCAATTTCTACAGCCCTGCTATCGCACCAAATGATACTGTCGCGAAGTAAATTTTGATCTTTATCCACCAAAACAAGGCCATGCATCTGGTAAGCGATACCAATTGCAGAAATATTTTTAGCCTCGAAACCACCTTTTTTTATGCACAGTGCCAGGGCCTGCTGCGTTTGCTGCCACCACATCTCGGGCGACTGCTCGGCCCAGCCGCTTCGCGGCGAAATGATTGGCGATTCTTCATCAGGGTATTGGGCGGATGCTATAACGCTTTGGTTATCAGCATTAACAACGCATGCTTTTACCGATGAAGTGCCTATATCGATGCCTAATAGCAGCATGCTTTTTTGAATTTTGAGGTTACAGGAGCCTTTAATAATTGGTATTTAAAAACGAATTTAATGTAATTTTTGATAAAGTGTCTGCATGACGTGAATTAAGGCAAAACAATAAATATGAGAAATTTTAAAAAAGAGTTGTGTAAAACAAAAAGGTGCGTATATTTGCAGTCCCAAACGGAGTGGTAGTTCAGCTGGTTAGAATGCCTGCCTGTCACGCAGGAGGTCGCGGGTTCGAGTCCCGTCCATTCCGCTTTTGAATATTAAATATTAAAAACCCCTTAAATGACCTCATTTAAGGGGTTTTCATTTTCAGAGCATACCAAATTAACATCTTTTACGTATCAATCTAATATCCACCAAAAATTAAACAAGAGCAATATTAAGTTGTCTTTTTAAATTTCCAAATAAAGCCGTCCAAGATGTAATGAGCAGATTGGGGTAGAGCAAGAAGAGGTACCAGTAGCGCTAACAATTGCTGATTACTTATTTGGGGCAAACCGGAAAATATAGTAAAAACGCTTCCATGTTCCTTCCATATCATCCCATCCCACAATCCCTCTTCAACGTAAGCAAATAGAGCCAGCAGCAGTACAAAGTACAGTACCCCACCATATTTATTAAAAGTGTACTTAACAATAACGTTTTCGTTCGCACTTGCGCCTTGTCTCCTTTTTTCAAAGATCCATATTAAAGCCATGTATGGGATACCATGAGAGATAACATTTAGAGTGGTAAAGGCCATATCGCCGTTATAATAAACGATGCCAAAATACCATGACAAGAACGTACCCCCTATCAATAGATTACGGGGCAGGTTAACCTTCTTTGTTCTCGCTACATATATAAGTTCCTTAACAATATAAGCTGTTATAATAAGCAGATAGGCACCAAGCCCGATGTTCAATAACAACGGTGAATGAAAAGAAACGATGTCATTCTCTACGAACCAGCTGAAATCCCTATTGCCGTCAAAATGCCAATAAAATAGCGGGTAGATGGTAGCTGTATAGATAGCAATATTATCTATAAACCTGAAGGTGGAGTTAACTTTTTCCTGCCTTGAGTAGAGCCGCATAAAACCATACTGTTGCCTTACAAAATGAAACACCGCCAGATAAGCCAACACACGCCAAAAAAGCATACCGTCATAAGTATGAAGCAACACACCAACAATGTAACAGGCTATTGGGATAATGATCAGGAATGCATCTTTTTTATATGCGCCCTGTATAAAATAGGTGCGGTACAGGGTGCTGTAGACATGCGCAACATCAATAAAAACAACCAGAAAAAGCCAGTAATAAACCGGGATAGTTGATGCCGCCTGAAACTGCGTTGGGAAACAGGCAACAAGCAGTAAGGCTACAAACGGCGGCGATAGGATAAAAATTCCATCAATTACAGGTGAGTGAAGCCATGGCTGTTTATGTGTTTGCTTGCTTATCATAAATTGCTAAAAGCTGGCTGGCTGCTCGTACGCCCTGGTGAAACGCCTCTTCAAATATAGATATCCCGCTAAGATCTGTATGCGCAAAAAACACGTTGTTTTTAACCGGTTGTTGTGCCGCTTTCCTGTTTTTGCCCCAAATGTAGTTTACGGCCGGGTATATCATCCCATGGCCCCAAATCCAACATTCTACGTTTTCAATAGCATCAGTAATGCGGGGGTGCATGTATTCCAATTCAGGCATCATTATATCCATCCATTGCTCGTACGTTCGGGTGTATGCTGCCAAACGGGCAATACGTGGTTCGTGGTCGCAAAGGGGTAGGTACCAGGTTAAAACTTTTTTCTCGTTACTTTGGCTAACGGCCTGCTGGCCCGCGTTTACGTAGCCTACCGATGGCGTATCAAACGCTACATTATCCCAGCACAAACCAGCCCCTTTTGTTTGGGGTAAGCGTTTTACCGTTATATTTGCTACAAACCATGAGGAATAATTAAGCGCCTGGTAGTCTATGGGGCGGGTTATGGTTTCTTTAAATAATCTTTGGTTTACAAATTGCGGTGTTGCCATAATAACGTTATCAGCAACAATAGTGCTTGTAGTATTATTGGCAATGTTGTATATGTTAGCTACAACCCGGCCTTGCTCATCGTAACTAACGTTGTAACACATACTACCCTTACGGATATGACCGGCAACAGTTTCGCTCAGTCTGTTAGTAAGCCAGCCATTTCCTTCGGGCCATGTAAGCACCGCGTTACTTTCTGCATTGGCGGCCTTGCCCCTGCGCGACGCAAAATAATGGATACCTGCCCAGGCAGATACTTTATCTATTTTTTGCCCATAATCATCCTTGCAACAGTAATTTAAATACCACAGTAAATATTTAGAAGTAAATTGTTGCTGTTGCAAATATTCCTTAAACGTTATACCATCCAACACCCTGAAATTTTCATCGGCACTGCTATTATCTACAGGGATATCAAACCCATACTTGCCATCGCTGCCTTTGGCTTTTTTAAACGCATCAATAAGGGCGAAAAATTTTTTCACCTCTGCTTTGTCACTCGGGGTTAAGCTAAAATCAGGCACTATGCCTTCCTGCCATTGGCCATTAATAAGCAGGCGTTCTTCGGGGTCAAAACACAGGTAGTATTCGTTGTAAACGGGCAGGTTGTTTTCAAAACCGGTAATTACATTGCAATCCTGCAAAAATTCGGTTATCAATTTATCTTCATTGTTTACAATGGTAATGTAATGTGCGCCTAAAGGATATGCCGAAATATCATTTTTGCGCGAATGAGAGTTGCCACCAACATGATCCTCCAGTTCCAGCAATTCAAAATCCGTGTAACCTTGTTTTTTTAACCAGCGCGCTGCCGATAGCCCTGAGATCCCCCCACCTATTATTAAAGTTTTTACCCGCCGGGTAGAGCCTGGAACCGGCAAAGGTAATTTATCGCGCAGGATATGGCCTGCCTTGGCATTGGGGCCTTTAATACTACCCTTAATATTTTTGTATTGGCTGCCGGGTTTTACCTTACGGATGCAGCTGTTTAACAAAATACCTGTAGTAACCAGCCCTGCTTTAAGCAAAAATGAACGGCGGCTTAAACCGTTTATAAAGCCCCGGCGCTTATAAAACGGATGACCACTCATCTTCAAAATATTTTACAAGAACCTGGTTATTTAGCTTGTTTACTTCTGTTTTAACCTTCGCCATATCCTTAGGGAAGTAAAACATCAGGTCGAGGCTTTCTTTGGTCATGAACCGCATGCCGGGTAAAAACGTGGTTGGCTTTTTATAAATTGAGCTTTCGGTTGCCATAATGTAACCCCACTCGCCAAACGACGGCACATTGTTATGATATGGAATGGTATGTAATCCCACCGACCGCAGCGTGGTATCAACCGTCCAAAATGATTTTGGTGCCACGTATGGTGATGTAGCCTGTATAACCATAATGCCTCCCGGCGTTAAAACAGTTTTTGCCAGCTGATAAAAGGAGTTGGTATATAGTTTTCCTACCGAGTAATTCGAAGGGTCAGGAAAATCTATCACCATAAAATCAAACTTCCTTTTGTTTTGGCGGAGCCAGGTAAAAGCATCGGCGTTTATCACATTTACTTTAGGAGATAGCAGTGAGCTTTTATTGAGGTTAAGCAGCATCCGGTTTGATTTGAATAAGTTTGTCATGCCCTTATCCAGGTCAACCAGCGTAACGGTTTGCACATTTGGGTATTTCAGTATTTCGCGTACAGCCAGTCCGTCGCCGCCGCCCATTACCAAAATATCTTTAGCGTTTGGTAAAGCTTGCAGGCCGGGATGCACCAACGCTTCGTGATAGCGATACTCATCATCCGAGCTAAACTGTAAATTACCGTTAAGGAACAAGCGCAGCACCTTACCTTTTTTGGTTAAGATGATGCGTTGATAAGGTGTGCTTTTTGAATAAATAATAGTATCTGCATACGTAAGGCTTTCCGAAAAATTGGTGATCACGCCTGCGTAAACAAAACCAACAAGTAAAGCTAAAATGCTAATAATAGCGCTGGTTTGCAGGTAAGCTGCCGCCTTTATTTCTTTCCTGAAATTGATACAAACTATAAGAGCTACACCTACATTCAGTATCCCAACCATGTAGGATGTTTTGATAAGCCCCAGGTAGGGTATAAGTAGCAGAGGAAAAATGAGTGACGCTAATAAAGCGCCGATGTAATCAAACGTAAAAACCTTTGATACAAGATCTTTAAACTCATAGCGGTCTTTTAATATTCGCATAAGCAAGGGTATCTCCAGGCCAACCAAGATGCCGGTGATGCCCACCAAACCGTATAAAATAATGCGGAATGAGGCTACGCTCTCGAACACTAAAAACAAAATAGTAGAGCTTGTTCCGCCAACTATGCCTACCAATATCTCCAGCTGTATAAACCAAGAGATGATATTTTTTTCGAAATATTTAGACACCCATGAACCCAGCCCCATCGAGAACAGGTACACACCAATGATGGTACTAAATTGCGTTACCGAGTCGCCAAGCAGATAGCTGGCCAGCGTGCCGGCAATAAGTTCATAGATAAGGCCGCAGGTTGCTACTACAAATACCGAGATAAGCAGCAGGGCGTGCAGTTTTTTATTCATGTAATTTTACCCGTGAATAGCCGAACTGATGATTATAGCAACCGCTATCATGAAAGAGGCGCAAACAATAGCAAGTGCAATGTTATGCTTCTCTACAATTTCCTTCCATAAATTCTCGGGAGTTAATTTTTCAATTATCCAGTAAGAGATCAGCAGAATAATGATGCCTATAGCCGAATACAATACCGATGCGATAATGTATTTAATGTTGATCAGATCGTGTAAGCTCATAATATGATGGTTTTATTTGTGATAAAATGCATGTGCGCCCCTAACGCGGCTATTGCTATTGTATTGAGTATTACGGGTTACGCTGCTGCTTTCCCAAAAAGCAATTCCGTTTAATGCCGAATACGCGTAGTAACCTATGATTAATATGGCCAGCACCAGGTAAATATTCCCCGCTTTTATAGTTTTCATTAATCGTCTGTTTCGTAAGGTGAATAATCGCTGCTCATCCAGCGTTTCTTTTCGTAATTCCTCATCCTTGCCCATGCGTAGATTGGATACAGGCAAAGCAGCAAAATGGTAACCCATACATTACGCCATATGACCGGGTTGGCGTCAATGCTTATGTGTAAATTGTTGGCAGTAACATCGCCCGAGGCGGGATAGATGTTTAAATGGTATTTACCTGCCGGGATTGCCGATAACAACACATTTGCCTCCTGAGACCCCTCAGACCACGATTCCCCGTCTTCGTAACCATGATAGTACTCTACACTTTCCGTAACTTCCCAGCTTTGGTTATCGGCTTCGTTTACCAGCACAACTGTTGCTTCCAGCCAGTTATTATCCATATTAGCCCTTATCAAAAACTCCAGCGATGATTGTTTATTTAAGGTGAATGGCGGCGTAACAAAAGGCTTAAACTCGTTAACCTTAGTACTATCGCTGGTAATAAAAAAGTCTTTATCCATCACCGTATATTGCGGATTAAGATACGATGCCAACAGACCGATAACAGCTACAAGTAATATCAACACCGGCACCAGTTTATATACAGCAAACCATCTTTTAGCATGCAGCGAAGGCTGGTTTGCACCTATCCCTATCTTATCAGGAAAAAGTTTAAGATCGGTTTTAAAAGCTTCAGCAATTAATTCAGGCTCGGTGTATCGCCCCAGATAAAAATCGGCAGTTTTTGATCCCGGTTTGTCCTGTTCTTTGTAAATAATGTTTGGCGGTGAAACAAACTCAGCTGTTTTGGCTTTTTCGGTTAGTATATCCCAGTCAAACTCGCCTATTAGCGCTGTAGTTACGGCGGTATATTTATTGAACAGGTTATATTCGTTTTCCTCGTAATTAATAAAATCCCAGCTACGGTCACTTAAATTATCAAGGTTTGGATAAAAGGCTTTACCGGCAACAAACGTCCAGTGGCCGTCATATTCGGCAAAGTTGGCGTAGCCTTTTTCATAATTATAAAGTATGTATTCGCGCCAGGCATATCTTGTAGCCTGTTCCTTTTTTTCTATATAACCAATAACCTTAAAGTCGTAACCATATATGTTCCCCACATTACCAAGCTTTAATACCGGCTGTTGCGATATAGGCGGCGCGTTCTTTTGTATAACGGGGTTACTGCCATTTGCAAAACGGATGAACGAATGGCAGGCCGGGCATACACAAAACTCACTTCCTTCGGGGTCGTAAAGGGTAATGATGTACTTGCATTTCGGGCAGCTAACATCTTCTGAATAAGGGAAAGACTTTAAGTTAATTGTAGCCATATTACCTTACCAGTTCAGTTTTTTTGATCTCGACGCCCTCAAAAAAGTTTAGGACGTCAGTATAAATGAGCCTTACTTTTTCAGTATTATCCTTTTGATAGTTTGATAAAAAGATATCAAAAGTTGCCAGGTTAAATTCCGGCCAGGTGTGTATTGATAAATGGGATTCTGTTAAGCAAACTACGGCCGTAAAACCCGCGCCATCAAAATCATGGTAAACCTCGCCTACTTTTTCCAACGAATACCGGGCAATAATTTTATTAAAAAATATTTTGCATGCTGCCGAAGAAGAGAGCGAACCGATATCGGCCGCAGAAAATTCAGCTAAAATATGTAGACCGGGTTGATAAGGCATTATAGGATTCTTCTTCTCAAAAATATAAATTAATTGGAAATAAGATCATTAAAATAACTGATTTTACTGGCTGTTCCGCTTATTGACTGGATGTGACCATGCGAAATAGTTGATCCGATAAAGAATGTTAAACCGGTTTAAGAAATGGACTTTTGATGGCCTGATAGAAGCTTATAGCGATGCCATTTATGAATACCAGGGGATTGATACCGGTGTAAGCCGCCGCTTAACCAACAGGATATGCAGGTACTAAGAGAGGTATCTGGTTTACTAAAGCATTTTAGTCATTTTAACGACTTGAACGAAATTGTGAGTAAGCTTGGGGACAAGATCTATACGCAAACAACACAAAGCGCACCTGTTGTCGACTTTGAGAAAAACGATAATCTGAAAGGATTGGAGTGGATAGAATGTAATAACCAAACCTTTACATCATACGCAAAAGCTAATAAGCGAGGACGGATCAGGCAAAATTTTAGCATACGCGTAATTATGAATTTTGAATTGGAGCGCGAGCTATTAGGTTTTGGATCAAAAATCCGTGTGCTTTCTCCAAGGATAATAGTTAAACAGATCAAAAAACAATTGTATGAAACACTGGAAAGTTATAAGGTGTCGGAAAATCCTTCTTCAGATATTACACATAAATAAAGTGTGCCGCAGTGTGGCATTCATCAGGTAAGCTAAGGCTGCTTATTACAGCCCGGCTTAAATTTATTTATGGCCTTAACGTTGTCCAAACGCTATAATTTATCAGGCTGCTTGGAGACGGTCGGGAGGCGATATTCTTCCGGGCCTGATAATTGGATCAATACCAGCACGGGCAGTAATTAAACTTTGACGCCAAATAAGAGCCCTACAAGAGCTGACAGACCCATGGCCAGCGTACCCCAAACGGTAATCCTTAAAATAGCCTTCTGAATGCTCGATCCCCCCGTTTTTGCGGCTATAGCACCTAAAAGGATCAGAAATAAAATTGTGAACCCGTAAAGGAAGTATTCTATTTGCGTTATAGGGGAAAATAATATTACCAACAGCGGCAAAACGCCGCCGGCCGTAAAAGACAAGCCGGAAGCCAATGCAGCCTGTATGGGCTTAGCCTGGCTGATCTCATTGATCCCTAGTTCATCACGTATATGTGCCCCTAATGCATCCGCTTCCATAAGCTCTTTGGCTACCTGCATAGCCGTTTCTTTTTGTAATCCACGCTTTTCGTATATCTCCGCCAGGATGTGTAGTTCCGCCTCGGGCATCTCTCTTAATTCTATCTTTTCGCGCTCAATGTCTGCCTTTTCTGTATCCGTCTGGGAACTTACCGATACATATTCACCTGCTGCCATAGACAGTGCACCCGCAACAAGGCCGGCAACAGTAGCCAAAATGACCGGCTCACGCGTGCTGCTGGCGGCAGCAACCCCAATAGCAAGGCTTGATATAGAAATGATACCATCATTCGCCCCTAAAACGGCAGCTCGCAGCCAATTACTTTTATGAATATAATGACTGTCAAGATAATTTTCGATTGTTAGCATTTCAAAAAATTAATTGTATAAGCCATTTGTCTTATGCATGACCAAAGCCTAAATTTGATAATTAAAATCAAATTGCGGGTAACCGCCTAAATTTTTATTTGCCTTTTTCTTCCCGAGTAATCAAAAATAACCACGCTTGCAACATTGCCATCTACCTTTATCCCGCGAGAGGATTGCGACAGATAGGTTGATCCATAATAAAATTCTACTTTTTGTTTGGTGCCCTTTTTGGTGGTGAGCTCCGCGTAGAAATCGGTAGGGTTTAATTTGAGCCATTTGTAAGGCCTGATGTTTGTTTGCTGGTAAACTCTAATGCTATCCTGGTTTTGGGTTGCAACAAGCAATTCTTTATTGCCACACTGTATAGATGCCAGCCCCTTTGCGTCGCCGCTTATACATAAGCCGCTTTGTGGCATTTTAATATCTGTAAAGCCACCTTTGCCGTTTCCTTTTAAATATAGGCCCATAAAAGCATCATGCCTGCCGGTGAATGGCTCCATCCCAAAATCGTTACCGGCCATTAGCAGGTCGAGGCTACCATCAAGATCAACATCCTTAGCTACCATGCCATAAACGGGCGCGGTTTGTGCCGCTAATGGTAACGCGGTTATATTGAATTTGCCACCGCCTTTGTTCTCAATAAAGCATGTATTCATATTGGTGGCGGTAAGTTGTATGGCGTTCTTGCGGTCTTCGTCATTCCATAGGTCCTGCATGGTGGCGCGGCCAAATCCATTGTAGGTTGGGTATTTTTTACGGATACCAATTACCTGGCTTATCAGATCATCGCGCGTATGCATCGGGAACTGTCTTTGAGAGCCATCTTCGGCTTTCATGTAACAAAATATCATCGCATCGAATGAGCCATTGTTATCCATGTCTTTACCCAGGATGGTCATGGGGTGTGTGGCCGACGCTTTATAATTTGAATTTTGGCCTAAGTTGCCGGCTATGTAGTCTGTTTTACCGTCATTATTAAAGTCGCCGGCTACAAGGCTGTTCCACCAGCCTACTTGCCGGGCAATGCCTGTCGTGTTATTTATTTTGGTGAAGTTACTGCCATTGTTCTTATAAAAAGTAACCGGCATCCATTCGCCAACTACAACCAGGTCGGGGTGCCCGTCGTTATCAAAATCACTCCATAGAGCATCGGTTATCATGCCACCGTGTACCAGATCGGTGCAAATTTCGGCAGTAACATCTGTAAACTTTCCGCCGTCGTTACGGAAAATGTGGCTTACCGGCGATGACGGGTATGCTCCCGATACCGAGCGCCCGCCGACAAAAAGGTCAAGGTCGCCGTCGCCGTCATAATCCGCGGCACGTACACACGACCCATTGTCATATTCTACCGGCACTGCCGAGTAATCACGCTCAAACCGCCCTTTTTTATTATTGATGTAAAGCCTGTCCTGGGCGGTGGTGTGGTTCTTCGGGAACTCGTAACTGCCGCTTACTACATAAAGGTCTGGCCAGCCATCGCCATTGGCGTCAAATATCAGCGCGCCCATGTCTTCCTCGTCCTTATAATCTTCGTGCAAAAAGCGGCTGTTATCTATAGCAAAGCCGCCGTTTTTGTTTTGCATAAAAAACACCCCTTTTGTTCCTGCCGCGCCACCTACATACATATCGTCGAACCCATTATTGTCAATATCCCCAATCGCTATTGCCGGCCCATACTGGCTAAGTTTATGAGGCAGAGTGGGTTGGATATTATAGTCAATAGCATCTTTCTCTGTATGCAGATATTTAATACCCGATTGATCTGCAACCGATTTAAATACGGGCGCCGTTTTTTGAAGTATGCCCGCGGGGATGCTGCCCCCGCCATTTTTATAATTTAAAGTAATACCCTGGTTGGCCTTAATATTTGTTAAAAGCTGCGTTTTGCCATCGGCCCAACGTATGCGTAACGAATCTACAGTGTTTGTGCTGCCCAGGCCAAAATGTGCAAGTGCATCTACAGTGCTCATATAACCACGGCAGGGCTGCTGGTCGTAAACCTGTTGTTTGCCACTATAGTAAATACGGATGGTGGCGCCTATAGCACCTGTGTTTTTAGCATCGCCAATTAGTTTAACATTCAGGTAATGGCCGGCAGGGTTTAATTTGGCTTTAGTATTCAGGGTGTTTTCGTATACAAAAGCATCATCATCAATATTGTTTATGATAAGGTCCATGTCGCCGTCGTTATCCAGGTCGGTATAAACGCCACCGGTAGAAAAAGTAGGCTTAACAATACCCCAGTTTTTAGACTCATCGTTAAACTGGTATCCGCCACGGTTCCTAAAAGCATAACTCGCCGTTTTTACCACCGGGAACGAATCTGCAGCGGCAAGTGTAGTGTTCTCTTTTACCGTGCGGCCCTGGCCGTTTGTGTAAAGCGCATGGTCAAGGTCGGTAACATCGCGCGGGTAGCCATTCGTTATTACCATATCCCTATAGCCGTCGTTATCATAGTCGGCAACTAAGGGCGTCCAGCTCCAGTCGGTTTGGTAAATACCCGCCATGAAAGCTATTTCGCTAAATTGTGGTTTACCGTTGGGCAATTGGCCCTGGTTCATCTGAAGCACATTACGGATGTATTGGTGCTCGTAATTAAACTTTTTGTTATTAATGTAGGTGATGTAATTGTCGCCCATCAGCATGGTCTTTTTACGCAGGTTCTCCTCAGGGAGCATTTCCAGCGATACAAGGTCCATTAGGCCATCGTTGTTAAGGTCGACAATATCAGAGCCCATTACAGACCAGCCTGTGTGTTTAAAATATTCTGCCGAGCGGTTAGTAAATGTGCCGTTCTTGTTATTGATGTACAGCGCGTCATTAGAAATAAAATCGTTACCCACATAAATGTCCGGCCAGCCGTCATTATTAATATCATTAATCGCAACCGAGTTGCCAAAGCCCTCTAATAAAATACCGGCTTCGCGCGTAACATTAGTAAAGGTGTTGTTACCGTTGTTGCGGTAAAGGCGGTCGTTGTTTTCGGCTGTGCCGTTATTTTGTTTTGGGCGGTAAGCTACCGGTGTGCTTTTGCCAAGCACGTTGGTAAGCAGGTAAACATCAAGGTCACCATCGCGGTCATAATCAAAAAATATGGCCTGGGTAGTAAAGCCGGTATCCTGCAGGCCATAAGCTTCTGCCGACTCTTTAAAGGTTGGGACGCCCGCTTTATTAACACCCTGGTTTACATATAACAAGTTTTTACGTTCGGCAGGGTCTTTCTTAAACGATGCGCATACATAAATATCCAGCCATCCATCGTTATTGATATCAATAACCGAAACCCCCGTGCACCACCTGCCGCCGCCATTTACGCCGGCAACAGCCGTAATATCATCAAACTTTAAGCTTCCTTTGTTTAAAAAAAGTTTGCTCGGCACCATATTGCCCGCAAAATAAACATCGGCTAAGCCGTCATGGTTAAAATCGCCTATGCCTACTCCCGCGCCGTTATATAAATAAGGGTGATTTAGGATATTGATGCTATCGCTTTCTACA
Source organism: Mucilaginibacter lutimaris (assembly GCF_042676625.1). NCBI lineage: Bacteria > Pseudomonadati > Bacteroidota > Sphingobacteriia > Sphingobacteriales > Sphingobacteriaceae > Mucilaginibacter > Mucilaginibacter lutimaris. The sequence continues at coordinate 169,494 of NZ_JBHTIA010000012.1, read as the reverse complement.
ATGGTATTTTTAAAGTTTATACCGGTAGATGACGGGTCTAATAACTTAAAAAGTGTTGGCCCGCTATCTTTTTTTGTGCAGGCGGTTAATAAACAAAGCGCGGCCCCTACTAATAAGCTATACTTTTTTTGTATGCGGTTAAACATATTATAATTGGCGAAAATTTATAAATAGCGTACTGCAGGCCCTTTAAACAAGGGTTTATGCGTTGGTTGGCGCTTAAACCTGCAGGTAAAATTTGATAATTAGGGTAAAGAAAATGCATTTAAAAATAGTTAATTAGTAAAATAATCTCAAAATTTGGTAGAAATGTATCGCGCTGGTTAATGATATTTTGAGAATATATATTAAAATATAGTTTTGAGGAAGCAACGCCCTGTTGTAGTTAAACCGGTATTATCCATATGAAGAAAGTTTGCGTATTAGTATTAGCTATAGTTTCCTTTGCCTCGTGCGGGCCTAACGGCAAATGGAAGAAAGCGGCGCAAAACCCTAACTATATACATCGGTCGGTTAGGGAGGTAACAGATGTAATGCTTCATGATATTTATTCGCCGCCTGTGGCAAGCCGTATTTACGCTTATATAACTGTGGCTGGCTATGAGGCTGCACGTAACGGCGATAAGCATTACATTTCATTAGCCGGGCAGTTAAATGGGCTTGGGCAAATGCCTAAACCTATACCCGGCAAAGAGTACTGTTATACACTTGCCGCGTCGCACGCTATATTGGTGGTTGGTAAGATCCTGGTAATGTCTGAGGGGCGGATAGAGAGTTTCCACGAGCAACTAATGCAGGAATTTAAAGGAACCGGGATGCCTGATGAAGTTTACCAAAACTCAATAGAATATGGCAAGCTGATAGCCGATGGAATATTGAAATGGGCAGGTAAGGATAATTACAAACAAACCCGCTCGTTAGCTAAATACGATGTGCAAACTGATGATGCCACCTGGAAGCCAACCCCGCCGGCTTACATGAAAGGTGTAGAGCCGCATTGGAATGATATCCGGCCGTTCCTGTTAGATTCGGCACAGCAGTTTAAGCCGGCTAAAGCGGTAGATTTTTCCTCAAAACCCGATAGTTATTTTTATAAACTTGCCTTAGCTGTAAAAGATGCAGGATCGCATTTAACGCCCGAGCAAACCTTAATTGCCAGTTACTGGGACGATAACCCGTTTAAAGTAAATACCAACGGGCATACCATGTTTGCCATAAAAAAGATCTCGCCCGGAGGGCATTGGATCAATATTGCGGGCCAGGCTTGTCGCAAGGCTAAAGCCGATTATATACGCACTGCCGAAACTTATGCCTGTTTGGCCGCTGTTATTGCCGATAGCTTTATCAATTGTTGGGACGAGAAGTATAAAAGCAAAGTAATCAGGCCCGAAACTTATATTAATGAATATATAGATCAAAGCTGGATGCCTTTACTGCAAACACCGCCTTTTCCTGAATATACCAGCGGGCATAGTGTAGTATCGAATGCATCGGCAATAGTGTTAAGTAAAACGTTTGGAGATAACTTCGCCTTTACGGATTCTACAGAAACCGCTTTTGACCTGCCCGCCCGCACCTTTAAATCGTTTAAAGCCGCGGCTGCAGAAGCATCTGTAAGCCGATTTTACGGGGGCATACATTACATGCCATCAATTGTTAACGGTATAACCGAAGGCGAAAGCATCGGGCGTTTCGGGTTATCTAAGTTAAAAACCCGCAAGTAAGCTATTCCGTTTTTATTTTATCTGCTCTTTTACTGTGCTGATACTCGGTGGGAGTAGTGCCAAACTGTTTTAAAAAATTGCGGCCCAGGTGCGATTGCGAACTATAACCTACCAGGTTTGCTACCTCATATATTTTATAGTCGCCCTGTTCCAGCAGTTTTGCAGCAGCTTTTAAACGGGTAATGTTTATTAACTCGTTTATGGTAAGGTTTGATATTGCCTTTACCTTGCGGTATAAGGTAGGCTTACTCATATTCATGAGGTTGGCAATATGTTCAACATCTAAATCAGCATTTTGCATGTTCCTGTAGATCACCGAATTTAGTTTATCCAGGAAGCTTTCATCGGGCTTACTGTATGCCATGGTTTTGATATTTGCCAATGGCGAGCTCGCAAAATAATCTTTTATCTTATTGCGGTTAATGAGCAGGTTGGCTATCTGCACCTGCAAATGCTCGGGCGAAAATGGTTTTTCGATATACGCATCGGCACCAACCTCTAAACCCTCTATCTTACTTTGCAGGGTATTGCGCGCGGTTAAAAGTATAATAGGTATATGGCTATGCTCAAAATTAGTTTTCACTTTTTTGCAAAATTCAAAACCATCTATAACCGGCATCATCACATCACAAATTACAAGCTGAACGTTCTCCGCCTCTATCTTATCAAGCGCTTCACGGCCGTTTAAAGCTCGTATCACGGCATATTTTTCTATAAGTTCATTTTCAAGAAAATCCAGTATCTCCGGATTATCGTCGACCAAAAGTATCAGGGGTTTCATAAGGTCAAGTTTTTCTTTTCGGTTAATGACGCCCGTATTTTCATAACCATCCGGTGTGTTATGAAGATCGAACTCTTTGTCCTGGTGAATTGGTAACACCAGCGTGAAGATATTAAAATTATCAACCGAATTACTTAAAAAAAGTGAACCTTTATGTAGCTCGCTTAACGAGCGGGATAACGACAGGCCTATGCCTGTGCCTGTTTGTTTCTCAGATTCCTTCATTCTAAAGAAAGGTTCAAATATCCTGTCGCGTAGTTCAAAAGGGATAAGATAGCCATCATTTTTTACCACAATGGTAAATGATGGGTCGTTAGATGCGGGCTCAAAAACGATTACTTGCACTGTAGCCGAAGCATACTTTACAGCGTTATTAATTAGGTTGCTGATGATCTTTTTAAACGCGTCGATATCTATGAACGCGTAAATTATATTGCCCGTGCATGTAAGCTCATAGCTTAGGTTTTTTTGCTCAGCCATCGCTTTAAATTCCAGGAAGGTGGCTGTAACTAAAGCGTTAATGTCGGTTTTAACAAAGTTAAGGCTAAAACCACTGGTCTCCGTTTTCCTGAAATCAAGCAGTTGGTTGGTAAGGTCCAGCAGCCTGTCTGTATTGCGTTCCATTATCTTCAGGTTACCCTGTATTTCGGGTACCTCTGCCGCCCGTTTCATTACCTTTTCCATTGGCGCTTTTATGAGGGTTAAGGGGGTCCTTATCTCATGCGCAACATTTGTAAAGAACTCTATTTTAGCATTGTACAACTCTTTTTCCTGGGCATTTTCCAGCTTTTGTATCAGGCGCTCATTATTTTGGCGTATGTTTTTATGATACTGCCGCAACAAGTAATAAACCGATATTAAAAATATCAATACATAAACAATGTATGCCCAGTTGCTTTTCCAAAAAGGAGGGCGGATCTCTATTTCAATAGCGGTTTCCTTATTGGTCCAGTTGCCATTGTTATTTGCAGCCTTAACAGTAAAGGTATAGTGACCCGGCGGCAGTTGTGTAAAGTAAACCTTACGATTAGTTTTTAGCGATGTCCACCCACGGTCTAAACCCTTCATGATGTACTCATATTTCGTCATCTCAGGCGCCGAGAAGCTTAACGAAGCGAAATCGATACTGAATGAGGACTGGTCGTAATTTAGTTTGATCTTTTTGGTGCAGATGATAGATCGCTTAAGTAACGAGTCTTTCTCCTTCACCGAGATCTCCTTATTATGAACCTGGAAACCCGTAATGTAAACAGGCGCTACAAACTGGTTCTTGGTAAACAGGGCGGGATTAAAGCTGATCATCCCTTTAACGCAGCCAAAATACAAGCTGCCGTCAGTATCCTTATAAGCCGAATTATAATTAAATTGGTCGCTTAACAAGCCGTTGGCTTTGGTGAAGATATTGATCTCGTTATCACGGAGGCTCAATGATATAAGCCCGCGTGAGGTGCTCACCCATATATGCTTGTTATTATCTTCCAGTACCCTAAATATATAATTACTTGGCAGGCCGTTTTCGGTATCAAAATATTTAAAGGTATGCTGGTCGGTATCGTAAAACCAAAGGCCTAAACCATCAGTAGCAAACCAAATATTGTTATTACTGTCTTCAAACACCCCGTTCACTATGGATATATTCAGCGCATCTTTAACAGGATAATTGTAAGGGAGCTTAGCCCCCCTCTCGTTTTTAATATCGTAAACGTAAATGCCATCTCTAACCGTCCCTATCCATATCTTGCCGTTATGGTCCTCTATCATCGAATAAATAAAATCTTTGGCGGGGATGTTATCTATTAATGTAAAATCTTTTTTATCCGGGTTGTAACGATAAAGGCCATGTGTGGTACCAACCAGTATAACGCCTTCACGGGTTTTAAGAAATGTTACTATAAAGTTACTTTTTAGCGCATTTTTAGCGGCGCCGGCTATAAATACCTGCTCAACCTTACCGGTTAATATATTAAATATGTTAAGGCCCCGTTCAAATGTGCCTATGTATAAATAATTGCCGACGGCTAACAGCCCGTGTATATTGGAATTTGATATACCGTTTGATACACCAGGGTAATAATGTGTCCAGGTACTTTTATCTGGAGAGAGTTTGTTCAATCCGTTATCCTCGGTGCCAAGCCAAAAGTTGCCAAACTTATCTTTACATATTTCGCGAACCACATTGCCTTGCAGGGTGTTTTTTTCGGCCGGATAATATTTGTTAAATAACGAATGCTGGCTGGGATAATAATTGATGCCGCCAAAATAGGTGCCTGCCCATACCCCGCCTTCTATATCCTTATATAAGGTATATATGGCGTTGTCTGATAGCGAGTACGGGTCATTATAGCGTTTCTTTACATGGTTAAATGTGCCTTTACTTATATTGTACATAAACAGCCCCGATTCGGTAGCTATCCAAAACTCATTATCGTTATACTTAACAAAATCGCGTACGTAAATTTCGGTTTTATCGGCGTTGTAGGTAAGCCTGTCGGCATAGGTTCCAGTAAGGCAGTCAAACTCTTTAAAGCCCTGGTTGGTAGTGCCCACAAAAATTTTGTTGTTACCGGCGTATAAAATGGTTTGAATATAATTTGATGCCACACGGGGCGATCTGTCAAACAAATTGTAGCTACTGAAGGTACGGCTTGCGGGATTTAATCTTTCAATGGTACCCTTTGTGGTAGATACCCACAACGCGCCATTTACCAATGCCAAAGATGTAGCTTCGAAGTGCTGATAAGGGTTATAGTTAGTGATCTTTTTGCTTTTTTTATCATATTTCATGATAGCGGGGCCCGCTATAAACCAGCAATTATCATAATCATCCTGTAATATACATCTCACCCCATCGTGTCCGGCAATGTTTAATGGGGTAAAGGTTTCGGTATCGGGGTCGTAATGTTCAATGCCCTCATCTGTGCCAACCCACATGGTACCATCCTTATCAAGGCTGAGCGCATGCACCATGTTGTTTGAAAGGGTGCGCTTATCGCGCGGGTTATGCCTGAAAACCTTAAAGGTATAGCCATCAAAACGGTTTAGGCCATCTTTAGTGCCCAGCCACAAAAAGCCTTTTTTATCTTGTAAACAGGCGTAAACGGTGTTATTAGACAAGCCCTGTTCTACCTGGTAGTGCTTAAAATAATAAGTTTGGGCACCGCACAACGCAGGAAGCAACAATAATATTATAACAGAATAGATAGGTTTCAATATAACTAAGCCTTAAACAAATATAAAAATTAAGCTTACGTGTTTGCTCTAAAATTAACAATGATACTTTTCGACTAATTTTTGATATGATTTGGTTAATCGCCGGAATTTAAAACTGTTTACTTTACATTTAAATTTGATAGTCACATCTCCGTGCCTTCAAATGACCAAATAAACCAATAATAAATTAACCTTATGAGAAAATCTCTACCGCTCAGACAGGAGGGGTATGTCCGTAAACACTGGTTGTACGGCCTGCGCTATCCTAAAACATTATTTATTATTAGCACTGTATTAATTTGCATGTTTTTTACGGACACGGCAATTGCCCAGGGGGTAAAAGTGACGGGTACCGTATCAGACACTACAAACACAGCGCTTATTGGCGTAGCCGTAAGAGTACGCGGAACCCAAACCGGTGCAGCAACCGATGTTAACGGAAAATTCTCGCTTACTGTGCCTGATGCAAACGCTGTACTGGTGTTTAGTTACATAGGCTTTACTACCCAGGAAGTTCCATTGAACGGTCAAACCAATGTAGCCATTAGGCTTAAGGGTAACCGTTCGTCATTACAAGAGGTGGTGGTAACAGGTTTCACCTCGCAGCGCAGGGAATCTATTACAGGTTCTATCGCCAGTACAACAAGTAAGGATATTGAGAGGGTACACGCGGGATCAACCGTTAGTACCGCCCTTGCCGGTAAAATAGCAGGTGTAACTTTCAGACAGTCTGAAGGCCGCCCGGGGGCAGCAGCTAACATCCAAATACGTAACATGGGTAGCCCATTGTATGTAATTGATGGTGTGCAGCAAAACGTGAATGCTTTTAACAACCTGGCAACAAATGATATTGCAAGCGTAACGGTGTTAAAGGACGCGTCGGCAGCTATTTATGGTGTGCAGGCGGCGAATGGTGTAGTGGTTGTAACAACCAAAAAAGGATCGGGCGAGGCGCGCATTAATGTGGATGCTTACACCGGTTTCCAGAATTTTTACCGTTTCCCAAATGTGGCTACCAATGCTTACGACTATATGCGTTACCTGGCCGAAGCGCAGGTGAACAGCAACGGCTCTACAACTATCACACCGGCCGAACTTGAAAAATATAAAGCAGGCACCGAGCCCGGTTATAAAAGCTTTAACTGGAGGGATTACATCCTAAAGGCAAACAATAACGCACCGTTAAATTCGGTAAACGCTAATTTCTCGGGCGCCAGCGACAGGGTAAACTATTATGTATCGGCAACCAACTTATATCAAAACTCTCAGTTGGGTAAAGAGTATGAATTCAGACGGTCAAACATACAATCAAATATTGCTGTAAAACTGGCAAATGGTTTAAGGGCCAACGTTAACATAAACGGCCGTGTGGAAACCATTGAAAACCCCGGGGTACCTGGACTTGATGACTACGGGCTGGCTAAATTTGCCGTATTAAGAAACACACCTTTAGAGCGTCCTTACGCGAACGATAACCCGGATTACCTGAACGATATTGGGCACACTGAAACCAACTACGCGTTCCTGAACAAAAAACTATCGGGCGTTTTCCATAGCGACAGGCGCGTGTTACAGGCTAACTTTGGTGCCGAATATGACATCCCCGGTGTTAAGGGATTAACTTTAAAAGGCTTGTATTCTTATTACGTTGAGGACTTTTTGCTTAACAACCAGGAGTACACCTACAACGCGTATACTTATCGCCCGGCCACCAATACTTATGATGTAACAGGTGGTAGTACCAACCCATGGCGCGAGCGCGAGCAAATAAAAGAGTTTAACAAAACTACCCAGTTACAGTTAAACTACAACAACACTTTTGGTAAGCATACTATAGCCGGTACATTAGTGGCCGAGCGTATAGAATTGCAGCACCTTCGTAACTGGATACATGCTTCGCCAATATCAAATAACCTGCCTTTGATCTATTTTCCAACTGCAGACCAATACCAGGACAGGGATGACAAAGAATCGAGATTGGGTTATATTGCGCAGATCGATTACAACTATAACAATAAATATTACCTGCAATTATCGGGCAGGCGCGATGCATCGTACCTGTTTGCGCCCGATAAACGTGTAGGTTATTTCCCCGGTGTATCTGCCGGTTGGAGAATTACCGAAGAGGGCTTCATGAAAAAGCTACTTGGCGACAACAGCTTCATCAACGATTTAAAGATCAGGGGATCATACGGTATACTCGGGGATGCCAGGAACCCGAACGATCCTAACGCTTCAATTGTTGCACCTTATGCCTACTTAACCGGTTATAACTATAACCAGAACGGTACAGCTATTTTAGACGGTAACTCCATAATTGTATCGCGGGATAAGGGTATTCCGGTCACCCGTGTATCCTGGTTAAAAAGCCGTATAACAAACGTAGGTTTAGACTTCACTTTGTTAAAAAGCAAATTATCGGGCTCGGTTGAGTACTTCTACCGTAAACGAACCGGTTTACTGGGTAACCGTAACGATGTAATTATTCCTACCGAGGTTGGTTACTCGTTACCGCAGGAGAATGCCAGCAGCGATGCACAATCTGGCGTGGATATTGCCCTGTCATACAACTCCAACATAGGGGATGTGCGGTATAACATTGCCGGTAATTTCTCCTATAGCAGGCAAAAAAATCTGCAAAGTTATAACCCGCTGTTCTTCAACTCCTGGGATCAGTACCGTAACTCTACCGAAAACAGGTACTCACATATCGACTGGGGGTATGAAGTTACGGGACAGTTCACTTCTGCCGAGCAGATCAACAACTATCCGGTCAATATAGATCAGCAGGGTAACCGTACGCTGCTTCCCGGCGATTTGATCTACAAAGATCAGAATGGCGACGGTAAGATCGATATTTATGATGAACGACCGATAGGTTTTGGCTATGGTACACAGCCCAACATCAACTTTGGTTTCTCGTTAGGGCTGGCTTACAAAGGGTTCGACTTCCATGCCGATTTCTCGGGTGGTGCAGGATATACCTGGTTCCAGAATTACGAGACCCGGTGGGCCTTTCAAAACAACGGTAACTTTAATACAATATTTGAAGACAGGTGGCACCGTGCAGATCCATACGATGTTAACAGCCAATGGATACCGGGCAAATATCCCGCAAACAGGGTTAACCCGGGCTTTGGCGGGGCAAGCTACGCGGCAGACAGGAACAACGATGGGTATAACGGCGATGGGCAGCGCAACTCAACCTTTTGGTTACACAGCGTTAAATACCTTCGTGCACGTACTATAGAACTTGGGTACACCCTGCCGGCAGGTATTCTGGCTAAAGCCAAGATCAAGAAGGCAAGGTTCTACGTAAACGGGTATAACCTGTTCTCGTTCGATAACCTTAAACAATACGCTGTGGATCCGGAGACAACCGATGATAACGGGTTGCAGATACCACAAAGTAAAGTTGTTAACATAGGCGTTAATTTATCCTTTTAATTGACCCTTAAGTTTAAATTCTATGAAAAAGAAATTTTTATTAATGATAGTTGCCGGCTTGCTTATTGGCGAGTCGTGCAAAAAAGACAGCGAGTTTTTAGATATACCACCCAAGCAGGTTTTGCCTACCGAACTGGTATTTTCTGACCCCGCGCTGGTACTTTCAGTTTTAGGAGACCTATACAACAGGGTGCTTGATTTTTCGGGCCTCGATAATGGCTGGGCGTCCTTTGTAGATTTTAGTGAAGCCTTCCCGTCAGAGAATGGCAGCAATTTCTTTGTACAAAGAACAGGCTGGGGTTTTGGAGAATGGAGTACCTGGGATTACGGCTACGTGCGCGATTTAAACCTGTTTATTCAGCGTGCAACTGCTGCTACCAAACTTACCGATGGCGATAAAAAACGCTTTATTGCCGAGGCAAGGTTTTTAAGGGCCCAATATTACTTCGAAATTGTAAAGAGGATGGGCGGCGTACCATTAATAACCGAGCCGTTAGAGTATGATTATACCGGCAATGTAACGCCATTGCAAAAGCCGCGTTCTAAAGAGTCGGATATATACGATTTTGTAATAAGCGAAGCCGAGGCTGTAAAAAATGATCTTCCGGCAGATGTAAATACAAAGTCGAGAGCATCTAAAGCTGCGGCATTGGCTATGGAAGCAAGAGCCGCATTATATGCAGGTTCAATAGCTAAATATGGCGCTACTACCCCTCAGGTTTCATTGCCTGGCAACGAGGTGGGTATCCCGGCAAGCATGGCCAATGATTATTACACTAAAGCGCTTACAGCAGCGCAAGCCATTATAACACAAACAGCAGGCAATTACCAGCTTTACAAGGTACTGCCTGATCTGAGCGATAACTTTGCCGCAATATTTCTTGATAAGAGCTCTGTAAACCAGGAGGCTATATTTATTGAGGATTTTAAGGTAAATGGTGGCAAAACACATGGTTTTACAACCAACAATCAGCCCTTTTCTATATCTGACGAGGGGTTGGATGCTGGCCGTTTAAATCCATCATTAAACCTGGTCGAATCATTTGAAAAATTGGATAACACTTACGCGCCATTGCCTATTACCAACGGCTCAGGCGACCCGATCTATTATGATGATCAGCTTGATCTGTTTGCCGGCCGTGATGCAAGGCTTGCAGGTACTGTTTTATTGCCTAATGGCTTATTTAAAGGTAAGCGTACCGACGTTTGGGCCGGTTATCAACTGGCCGACGGAAGCATTTTAACCAGTAACGACGCCGGTAGTTTAAAACCGCTGCCCGGCACAACCACACCGGTACAGGTTACAGGTAAAGACGGTGTTATAAGCGGACAGGAGTTCAGAACACAAACAGGCTTTTATATTCGCAAATATCTTGACCCAACAGTGGGTTCGGGACGCAGGGGCAGGGGTAGCGATGTAGCATTTATTCGTTACAGGTATGCCGAGGTATTGCTTAACGCTGCCGAAGCTGCATTTGAACTTGGCCAAACCGGTGTTGCAGTAGGATACATTAATCAAGTGCGTTCACGCGCGGGTTTAACTACGCCCTTAACTACAGCCGACCTGAACTTTGACCGTATTGTGCACGAGCGCCGGGTAGAACTGGTGTTTGAGGGCCATACCCTGTTTGATATGAAACGCTGGAGACTGGCGCACATTGTTTGGGATGGTAATAAGATGACCGTAGCCGACTTATTAAGCAATATTGGGAAAGCAACCAAGCGCAACACCCAACCTTACGGATTATGGCCGTACAAATATTATAACCCGGGGAATGCTAATAATAACAAATGGTTATTTAAAATTGTATTACCGGGGCCGGTAACAGGTGCAAATAGCTTCCAGTTTGGTAATTATTACTCACAAATAGGTAACGATATTTTATCTGCTAACCCATTAATTGTAAAGCAACCTAATCAATAGTAAACATACACGTCATGAAAATAAAATTTCAATACATCATATTAATATTAACACTTTTTGCATCCTATGGCTGTAAAAAGGATAATTATGACGCGCCATCGGTTAGCTTAAAAGGCAGGTTGATATATAATGGCGAACCGGTTAATGTAGAGTACAACAGGGTTCCCTTTGAGCTTTATCAACCGGGCTATGGTAAAACAGGTCCTATTAACGGCGCGTTTGGGCAGGATGGCTCTTACTCAACACTGCTTTTCGCGGGAGATTATAAATTTACTATTCCTGCCAACCAAGGACCGTTCCGCTGGAAGGAACTAAGTGCGGGAAAACGCGATACATTAGCAATAAAAGTAAGCGGCGACCAAACACTTGATATAGAGGTTACGCCATATTACATGGTTCGTAACGCGGCTATAACCGCCGCTGGCGGCAAAGTAAACGCCACATTTAACATCGAGAAAGTTATAACCGACGCGAATGCAAGAGATATAGAGAAAGTTACGTTATTTATCAATAAAACTCAATTCGTATCAGGTGCCGATCAGATAGGCACCGCTGAAATTAACGGCGCTGATATCGCAAGCCTTAACAACATTACGCTATCGGCAAATATCCCAACCATTACACCTACTCAAAACTATGTGTTTGCACGTGTAGGCATCAAAATTTCGGGTGTAGAAGATCTGGTCTTCTCGCCGTTGGTAAAAGTTTCTTACTAAATTCTCTGGGCCACTTATGTGGCCCATTTTTTATTTATATCTGCTTTATATGAAAAGACTTGCGATCAGCCTTTCCCTGGCATTTTTTGCCATAACCGCACATGCCCAGCAAAACCAATGGCACCTAATTAAAACCCATATAACCACGCCATGGGCCGAAAAGGTAAACCCTAAAGCGCCGCTGCCTGAGTATCCGCGCCCGCAAATGGTGAGAGGTAACTGGCAAAATTTGAATGGGTTATGGGATTACGCCATCGGCCCCAAAACAGACAAACAGCCTACTGCCTATGCGGGTAAGATACTTGTTCCGTTTGCGGTAGAGTCGGCTGTATCGGGCGTAGGGAAAACTGTAGGTAAAGATAGCCTGCTGTATTATAAAACCACTGTAACCATTAATAAGGGGCTTAAGGGTAAAGATGTGCTATTGCACTTTGGCGCGGTAGACTGGCGTGCCGAGGTTTTTGTGAACGGTAAAAGTGCTGGTGTGCATGAGGGCGGGTTTGATCCGTTCTCGTTCAACATCACTCCGTACCTAAAAAGCGGCAAGCAAGAAATTAAGGTAACCGTTTGGGACCCTACCGATGATGGCCCGCAGCCACGCGGCAAGCAGGTTAAAACCCCCGAAGGTATTTGGTATACACCGGTTACAGGCATATGGCAAACGGTTTGGTTAGAAGGCGTGGCCAAAACGCATATTGAGGCTACCAAACAAACCCCCAATATTGACGATAAGACGCTAACCATATCTGCCGATGTAGCTAACAGCCAACCGGGCGATAAGCTAAAAGTAACTGCCCTGGATGGTAAGACCGTTGTTGATGAGAAAATTGTTGATGCGAATGCTACAGCAGTATTGAATATTAAAGATCAGAAGCTATGGTCAACTACCAGTCCGTTCCTGTATGATCTTAAAGTATCTGTTATACGCAATGGAAAAGCTGTAGATGAAGTAAAAAGCTACTTTGCAATGCGTAAAATATCATTGGGGCCTGATTCGCACGGCATCCAGCGAATGCTGCTGAATAACGAATTTGTGTTTCAGTACGGCCCGCTTGATCAGGGCTGGTGGCCAGATGGTTTATATACCGCACCTACTGAAGAGGCTATGGTGTACGATATTGATCAGCTAAAGGCGATGGGTTTTAACATGATACGTAAACACATAAAGGTTGAGCCCGCCCGTTATTACGCCTACTGCGATAAAATGGGTATGTTGCTTTGGCAGGATATGCCAAGCGGCGACCTTGGCAACGGATGGGAAAACCGCCCCGGTGTTTTAGACCGTGCTACAGATAAGGCCCGCACGCCCGAATCTGAAGGTTATTACCGCAAAGAGTGGGCTGCTATTATGAAAGCCCTGCATAATTACCCATGCATTGTAGTTTGGACGCCGTTTAATGAGGCATGGGGCCAGTTTAAAACGGTTGAAATAACCGAGTGGACGATGGGAAATGACCCTTCGCGATTAATTAACAGCGCCAGCGGCGGTAATTTTTACTCCACCGGCCATATTGTTGACCTGCATAATTACCCCGCTCCGGCTATGCCAAGTCCGGATATTTTTGGCAAGACCAGAGCTGTGGTATTAGGTGAGTTTGGCGGCCTTGGCTGGCCGGTTGAAGGCCATAACTGGCAGGCTAATAAAAACTGGGGCTATCAGAATTTCAAAAACGGTGATGATGTACTTAAAAAGTATATAACCTTCACCAATAGGTTGCAGGAACTGATAAAGCTTGGATTATCGGCTGCTGTTTACACACAAACTACTGATGTGGAAGGCGAGGTAAATGGTTTTATAACCTATGATAGAAAATTCATAAAAATGCCGGTAGAAAAATTACATCAGGAGCATATTAAGCTCTACAACCCTGATTTGGCAAAATAGCTACTAAGAATAATTGCGCAGGTGATTAATTGCTAACTAACGATACAACCGGGCCGGTATGGAAACATACCGGCCCGGTTTATATTAAAGTTTTTCTCCCAATTGTCTTAGTAGGATACTTATATCACTATAAAAATACCCGCAGGCCTGCCTGGCAAGACACTGCGGGGGCAACCGCTAAGTTACAAGTCTTTATCCTCAAACATCTTTGAGTCGCGGGTGTTTTTTTGTACGGCGATGGCCGAAAACATACTTAGGCAAAAAGCCATGGCATAAAAGCCTTTTTCACTTCTGGTAATGTCGGCATTCCAAAGGCCTATTGTAAGCAGTACCATTGCGGCAATAGTTGCAAACCAGCTTATGCCATAATAAAGGTCTGTCACCGCATGCCCTTCGGCTCTGTCCCTTACGCTCTTTTGTACAGAGATTACTGCGAATAGGCCAAATAACAATATGGTGAAATAATACCCCTTTTCATTCAATTGCATAGTTGCATTCCATAGTCCAATGCAGTATCCGGTTACTCCGGACAACAAGGCGAACCACGAGGCTCCTATAAATGCACCGGTGGGTTTAAAAGGTTCTCTAACTTTATTACCAAATTTTAAAGTGGTTAAATTTTCTTCTGTTCTGTTTTGTAGCGGTTCCATGTTGTTTTATTTATTTGTGTGAAACAAATGTCAGGTGTGAAACGGCGATAATAAAACTAATCTTCTAAAATTACTGACGATATAAATTTAATTTATTTATATTTTTAAATGTAATAATTGACTGATATGGATTCGATACGTGAACTTGTAAAGTTGCTTAGTAATAACGATAATAAGCTATTCAGGCAGTTTTTGCGGCAAAAAAATAAAAGGGCCGACGTTAAAAATCTACAGTTACTTAAACTAATAGAAACCGATGATATAAATGGCCTAAATAATCTTTACAAGTCGCAAAAAAACGATGATGCATATCATGCGCTGCGTAAAAGGCTTCAGGATAATTTATTGCTGTTTTTATCACAAAAAGCCTTCGAGAATAATCATTCTGATACTTACGATGCATTACGCATGGTTGTAGTAGGGCGTTTTTTGTTAGAAAATGACGTGGTTAAAATAGGGCTAAAATGTTTAAACAGAGCCGAACGGGTGGCCGGAAATTTAGAGCAATTTAATTTACTGAACGAAATTTTACTCTTGAAGCTTCAATATGCACACCTTGCCGGAGCTGAGCTGCTCGAAGAACTGACCATACGATTCCAGGAAAACCAGTTAAATATGCAACGCGAGGCCAAACTACAAATTGCTTACGCTTTTTTAAGGCAGCAACTGCAAAATATACATTTAAAAGGGCATATCGTTAATTTGACAGCGCTGATCATTGAGACCCTTAGAAAATACAAGATCTCGGTACAAGACCTCATGACTTATAAGTCAATTTACCAAATCCTTTTCATTGCAAATGAATATGCAGCCATACAGCGAAACTATGGTTTGGTAGAGCGTTATATTAAACGAACGGATGCTTTTATACAAAGCCAGGAAAATAAGACAGGGGCATATTTATATTACCATATATCCATTTTGTATTTTTTAGCGAACTTTCATTTCCGTATTAAGAAATTTAACGAAAGCGCTTCATATCTGAAGCAAATGATGGATTTAATGCAAACGGATAGTACTTACTATGCATCGTTTTATTTGAGCCAATCTTTACTCACGGCGCTTAATCTGTTCTTTACAGGTTCTTCTGAAGACGCAATTATCCTATTGAAAGAATTGTTGCTTAATAAAAAGTATAAACATAAACCAGAAGATGTTGAAGATGTAAGAATATGCCTCGCTATGTTTTTAGCGCTTTGTGACAAACCGGCAAGCTTGAAACAGTTAACTTATCTTAACCGCACCAATTCCTGGTATGAAAAAAGAATGGGTATGCTTTGGACCATCCGCAAAAATTTGATGGAGATATTGATCCATGCCCAGTTTTCAAACATTGAGCTGGCCATGTCCCGTGTAACAAGTTTTAGGCGGCGCTATAAGAAGTATTTACTGAAAACATCAGAAGAACGCGTTCTCTCGTTTTTAAAACTCGTTGAAAAATATTTATTAAAACCCGATGTGATCTTAGAAGTAGCTTATAAGAAGGCGGTTTTAAACTTGTTAGATGAAGGAGAGAATGATGATATTTTTACATTGGGCTTTATTGCCTGGCTTATAGCACGCTGGGAGAAAAAAACATCTTATGAAGTAATCCTCGCTACACTAAACAAGCAACTGTAATTTACACAAATAAAAAAGCCGCTCTACTTTAGTAGTAAAGCGGCTTTGTAGCCCGTAGGGGAATAAGATTGATAGTGATTTGTGACATTCGGGCTTCATTCAGGGTCAAGACTACTGATTTGAGTGGTATTTGGCTTCTTTAATACTTTACCCTAATTATCCTTAGAAAACAAAGTAATCATCATTGCGTAATCAATCTCAATTTTGGCGACTGATAGCGCTTTTGCAACCAAAGCTGTATTTTCTGAATATCAGCCTTTGGTTGTGACTTGCTGAACTTAATAAGTGCTATGCGCTGGGTATCTACCAAATTAGTATCCGGGCGTTGAACCGCGATATTGCTCACTCCAAAGTTGGTTACAGCCGGATATAATATTTTCAATTCTGTTAATATCGAGCTATCTTGATTTATTGCTTTTGGCTTTAATCTGATCGTGTCGGGCTTAGTTTGCTTATTAAATACATCCTCAAGGATACTTGCTTTGATCTGTGAGAAATCGATTTCCTGTTTAGCATTAAGTCCTTGCCGTATGTTTAGTTTGACGTTACGCAAACGGTAAGTGTTCATTCTATGCTTTAGAGAATCTAAGACCGGTCTATCTAACACGGAACCAATCAACAGAATGTCGATAGTCTTTTGAGCGTCGGTGTATTTGAACGTTTTAGAAACTACCTGTGTGTTATGAAAGTGAAATTCCTCTTCAACAAACTTGCGGGCATTATTCTCAAAAATACTTTTATTGACAATGCGGTAAGCCATATAAATGCTTGGAAGAATTGTAACAACTACGATAATGATGAGATACCTGCTTACCTTTTTTTGAACGGCAGGATCATCAAAATGCGTACGCTGCAAGTTTAAGTACCGCGACATCAAGTAGGTGGCAATAGCAATGAACACGCTATTGATGAAATAAAGATAGATAGCACCTAAAAAATATAGCCAATTTCCGGTAGATATACCAAACCCTGCCGTACAAAGCGGCGGCATCAATGCTGTTGCGATCGCTACACCCGGCACCACATTGTTCTTTTCTTTGCGGGATGCTGCAACCATACCAGCTAACCCACCAAAGAAAGCAATAAATACATCCCAAATAGACGGCGACGTACGGGCAAGCAATTCAGACTGTGCTTCGTGAAGCGGTGTGATGGAAAAATAAATACTTGAGGTTATGATGCTGACAAGAGTTGCAACCAACAGATTTTTGCCACCTTTCTTCACCATTGAAAGGTCATTAACGCCAATACCCAAACCAATACCCATTACTGGCCCCATAATGGGTGATATTAACATGGCACCTATAATTACTGCGGTAGAATTTACATTGAGCCCGATAGAAGCAATGAAAATGGCGAAAATGAGCGCCCATAGGTTGGCTCCCTGAAAATCAATATTCTTCCGTATGCTTATTATAATCTCCGCTTCGTCGGCCTTATCTTCTTGTAGATTAAAACGGTGTGTAAAAAAGTATTGCAGTTTTCTTACAAGTTCGTTCATAAGCATCATTTCTGAGGTTGAAGTTTTTTTGCCAGTTTACCGATAGTCAAACCCTGCACCAAAATGGAAAACACCACAATGATATAGGTGATGAGCACGAATTGATCACGGTACATATTACTGCTGAGAGAAAGGGCGAGCGCAACGGATATTCCGCCTCGTAAACCACCCCAGGTGAGAATGGCAACCGCATTACGCTCAAACTTAATTTTAAACTTTAACAGACTTACTGGTATGATAACAGAGATCCAACGTGCTAAAAGCACGATTATAATACTAACTGCACCAATAAGCATGACCGTTGGATTGATCTTGATGACAAGCATCTCCAGTCCAATAAAGAGAAATAGAACAGCGTTTAATATTTCATCCACCAAATGCCAGAACTTACCTAAATAATCCCTCGTTTGCGCAGACATACCCAATTCTTTAGACTTGTTCCCGGTAATGATTCCTGCTACTACCATAGCCAGCGGCCCGGAGATGTGTAGATGTGATGCTAAGGTGTACCCTCCCATTACAATAGCAAGAGTAATCAGAACTTCTACCTTATAATCGTCAATGGAGCGTAGCGATAAAAAACCTATATAGCCAAGTAAGGCACCAAAAATCAAACCGCCTACTGCTTCCTGCAAAAATAATTGCCCAACATCTAATGCGCTGAAGTTTCCACCTGCTGAACGTGCAATCTGCGCAATGCTGATAAAGATAACAACAGCTACACCATCATTAAAAAGAGATTCGCCTGCAATTTTCACTTCAAGCGATGACGGTATTTTGGCTCGTTTCAAAATTCCCATTACGGCGATGGGGTCGGTTGGCGAAATAAGTGATCCAAAGAGAAGGCAATAGATAAATGGTACAAGTATATTGAACAAGTTAAACAGCACCCATGTAATACTGCCAACAACAAAAGTAGATATGAGAATGCCAATGGTCGCTAAAAGTAAAACCGGCCAGCGCTCTTTCTTCAATTTATCAGCATCGATATGAATGGCTCCGGCAAATAGTAAGAAACTAAGCATAAAGTTCATCAACACATCCTGAAAATCGACTGAATTAGCCAATTGAACTGCTTTTTCAGACAGTAACCAACGGGAGTTACCGAAAAATACTAATCCTACCGAACTGATAAGCGAAAGGGCCATGATGCCAATGGTAGGCGGCCACTGAATAAATCTGTGATTGATGTAAGCGAAGACTGCTGCTAAAACGATAGTAATGGTAATAATTTCACGTATATCCATCCGAGTTTGTTTTTAACTACAATTGATTTTCAAGCCGCTCTTTTAGATGGAAAGCTTGGACTGACACGTACCCAATCTGTTGACATTTTAAGCAAATCCATTAAGTTGCCGTAGCGGCATGGG
This sequence comes from Mucilaginibacter lutimaris, assembly GCF_042676625.1. Classification (NCBI taxonomy): domain Bacteria; kingdom Pseudomonadati; phylum Bacteroidota; class Sphingobacteriia; order Sphingobacteriales; family Sphingobacteriaceae; genus Mucilaginibacter; species Mucilaginibacter lutimaris. Next base: position 150,666 of record NZ_JBHTIA010000012.1, on the reverse strand, counting down.
ACATATGTCATTTTCGTTTGAGTCCTGTTAAAAGGTTGAAAGGCATGAATTGTTTTATCGTAGATGCTATTTACAGTACTTGTGGATAATACAACGCCACCTGAATTACAGTAGGTACTAATGGTAAATAAGTAAATTTGTCTTCAAAGCTCAAAGATCAAGGGCTATCTCCATCTTCAAATGGGTTTGATGAAATTCTTTGATGAAGATTTTTGAGGCTGGCATTTTTGAAGAAGGTACGCTCAAACAATTGCTTATCTCAAAATCCTTTTTAATTGTTCAGATGTTCGATCAGGTGATTTTGGTGATGATATTTTACCCTTTTAGATGACAGGTAAACCTGGCATTAACCCCCGGTTTAAAGATGCGGTTTAGGTTATCAGGCTATATAAAAAGAGGGATTTTGATGATGAAGTTTTGTAAAACGATAAAACAGATTTCAGCTTCATTGCGCGCCATTCAACTCCAAATAAATTTTACCTATTACGCGCCCCATAAACGAGAAAACGCCGACTTCTTGTAAGAAATCGACGTTTACCGTAGCCCGTAGGGGAATCGAACCCCTGTTTGAAGAATGAAAATCTCCTGTCCTAACCCCTAGACGAACGGGCCATTTCAGAGTAATAAACCGATGTTTCAGATTTATTTCCCCTTATTTTGGGAATGCAAAGATATACGTTTCTGGAGTAATTAAAAATATTTTTGTAAAAAATTTCACAAAGATTTTTTAGCCGTGTTTCTGCTGCAGATAATCGCACATCATTTCAGAATACATCAAACAAAAAATGTTATTGGCTATTTATAATTCCAATACTTATAAACACCTTTATACAAACACTTAGCCTTATGAAAGCCGTTTGGAATAACGAGGTCATTGCGGAAAGTAATGACACCATTGTAATTGAAAACAATCATTATTTTCCGAAGGATAGCGTAAAGTCCGAATTTTTAACGGAAAGCGCTACCCATACCATTTGCCCATGGAAGGGCGTTGCATCATATTACACCGTTGAGATAGACGGGCAAAAAAATATTGATGCCGCCTGGTATTACCCCGACCCCAAGCCTGCGGCAACAAATATTACTAATTACATAGCCTTTTGGAAAGGTGTTAAAATAACCGAATAATGAAGGAGTATGATTGTATTGTTATAGGATCGGGCCAGGCAGGTACACCTCTTGCCAAAAAGCTGGCAATGGCAGGTAAAAAAACCTTGTTGGTAGAAAAGCGCTTTATTGGCGGCACCTGTGTTAACGATGGTTGTACGCCTACCAAAACTATGGTGGCCAGCGCGCGCGTGGCTTACCTGGCGGGCAAATGCAACGAAATGGGCGTAACGATAAAGGGTTACAAGGTAGATATGCGCCAGGTGAAAAAGCATAAGGATGATATTGTTCTTAAATCACGCAACGGCGGGCAGGCGGCGGTAGAGAAAACGCCAAACCTCGATCTGGTTTTTGGCGATGCTACATTCATCAATAAAAAAACCATAAGTGTAACGCCCAATAAAAAAGGCCAGGTGTTGGAGTTTAAGGCGCCGTTGATATTTATTAATACCGGCGCTAAAACTATTATACCCGATGGCATTGATGGATTAAACGAGATAGATTACTTAACCTCAACCTCTATCCTCGACCTGGAAAAAGTTCCCGAGCATTTGCTTGTAATTGGCGGTAACTATATTGGGCTGGAGTTTGGGCAGATGTTCCGGAGGTTTGGCAGCAAAGTTACCATATTAGAAAGGTCGGGCAGGTTATTAACACGCGAAGACGAAGACGTATCTGCCGAGATGACAAGGATACTACAAGAGGAAGATATTGCCATTCATACCAATGCCAAAGCCACTAAATTTAAAACAAAGGGCAAAGGCAAAATAGTGGCTACCGTTGATGTAGGGGGCAAAGCTCAAAAAATTAAATGCAGCCATGTTTTAATTGCTATTGGCCGTACGCCGCAAACGGATACGCTTGGCTTAGACAAAACCGGCGTTAAAATGGATGAGAAGGGTAACATTAAAGTTAATGACAAGCTGGAAACGAATGTTAAAGGCATTTACGCGCTTGGTGATGTTAAGGGCGGCCCTGCGTTCACGCATATTTCTTACAACGATTACACTATCGTTTACCGTAACCTTATAGAAAAGCAAAACCTGAATGTTAACGACAGGCCCGTGCCATATTGCATGTTTACCGACCCCGAACTTGGCCGCGTAGGCATTACCGAAGCGCTGGCAAAGGAGCAAGGCCTCAATTATAAAGTAGCAACATTACCCATGGCCCACGTTGCCCGCGCTATAGAAACAGGAGACACGCGTGGCATGATGAAAGCCGTTGTTGACCCGGAATCTAAAAAGATACTGGGCGCAACCGTTATTGGTACCGAGGGCGGCGAGATCATGAGCGTTTTGCAAATGGCCATGGAGGGTGGCATTACCTATGATAGGATAAGGTATTGTGTTTTCGCGCACCCTACCTATTCCGAATCGCTCAATAATTTATTTATGAGTTTGGAGGACTAACGCCCGATGATAAAAGTTGAGCATCTTGTAAAAACCTTCGGTGCAACAAAAGCTGTTAATGATATTTCTTTTGAGGTGAACGAGGGGGAGAACTTGGTGCTTTTAGGTACCAGCGGTTGCGGCAAAACTACCACCCTTAAAATGCTTAACAGGTTAATAGAACCTGACAGCGGAGCTATATCCATCGACGGTAAAAACATCCTCGGGCACCCGGCTGAACTGCTGCGCCGTGGCATTGGTTACGTATTGCAAAACAACGGCTTGTTCCCACACTATACCGTGGCTGAAAATATTGCCATAGTGCCCAACCTGCTTAAATGGGACAAGACCAAAACCCAAAAGCGGGTTGAGGAATTACTGGAAAAGCTCCACCTCGATAAAAACTACCTCAACGTTTACCCTAATGAATTGAGCGGTGGGCAGCAGCAGCGCATTGGCCTGGCAAGGGCATTGGTTGCAGACCCGCCCGTGTTACTGATGGACGAACCCTTCGGCGCGCTGGATAATGTTACCCGGTCAAAAATACATGATGAATTTTTGGCTTTGGACGAGTTGAAACGCAAAACCATTATTATGGTAACACACGATGTACAGGAAGCCTTTGAACTGGGCGATCGTATTGCCCTGATGGACAAAGGTAAAATTGTACAAATAGGCTCACCTAACGATCTGCTGTTTAAACCCGCGAATGATCTTGTGAACGATTTCCTGAAAGAACAACACCTGCAACTGGAGTTTAAAACCATCAAGCTGAGTGATATTTGGGAGTACCTGCCGAACAACGGCAAAAAGATAAACACCTCATTATTATCCGCCCAGGCGGGAGTTTGGGTAGCGTTGGAAAACTTTAAGTTTTATCCCCGCGAGAACCTGAACATCCTCAACCAGGAAAACAAAGAAATAAAGTCGGTAACGTTTGACCAGTTGATGTCGGCATTTTCGAACTATAAAAACCGCCTGCCCCATGAATGAGCATCAGCAAACTTTGTGGGAATTTATGCAGCAGCAGGTGGATAAGCTTGGCGTGCAAACCATGCAGCATATCGGGCTTACATTTATATCACTGTTTATTGCTGTACTGATAGGTTTGCCTTTGGGCATTTACATCACCCGTAAAAAGCAACTCTCGGGCTTGGTGCTGGGTATAGCGGGCATCCTGCAAACTATTCCCAGCATTGCCCTGCTTGGTTTCATGATACCTGTTTTAGGCATAGGCGCTAAGCCCGCCATTGTGGCGCTGCTGCTTTATGCTTTGTTGCCTATCATCCGCAACACCTATACTGGAATCACCGGGGTCGACGCGACTGTTAAAGAAGCGGCCGTTGCCATGGGCATGAGCAAATGGCAGGTGCTTTTCAAGGTGGAACTATCCTTAGCTATGCCGGTGATATTGGCGGGCATCCGCACTGCTACGGTTATCAACGTTGGTGTGGCAACACTGGCATCCTACATTGCCGCTGGCGGATTAGGCGAGTTCATATTTGGGGGCATTTCGCTCAATAACACTAATATGATATTGGCAGGGGCTATCCCGGCGGCTGTACTGGCCATTCTGTTCGATTTTCTGTTGTCGCTATTACAAAAGCTGAATTTTAAAAAGATAAGAGGTGTGGTAAGGATCGCGCCGGTGTTATTGATTTTACTATCCTGCCTGTACTTTATCCCATCGGCCTATGGTAGTAAACTTACGGCAGGTTTTACGCCAGAGTTTATGGGCCGGCAGGATGGCAACCTCGGCCTGGTAAGCAAGTACGGATTAAAGATCCACACCATTGTAATTAATGATGCGGTGATGTATAAGGCAGCCCAGGAAAAGGAACTGGATGTAATAAGCGGCTACAGTACCGATGGCCGCCTAAAAGCGTACGACCTGGTGGTTTTGGATGATGATAAAAAGATCTTCCCGCCATATTACGCCGCGCCAATTGTTCGTGAAGATGCATTAAGAAAGTTTCCCGAACTGGAAAAAACGCTGAATTTACTGGCAGGTACAATTACTGACTCGGTAATGACGGAATTAAATTACCGTACCGACTATCTTCACCAAACGCCCGAGCGTGTGGCAAAAGATTTTTTGGTGGCAAAGAAATTATACAAGCTCGCGCGGGGAGGTAACGAGGGTGTCGTGCGTATCGGGTCAAAAATATTTGGTGAACAATACATTTTAGCCAGCATGTACACCATGCTTATCAAAGGCTATACTAATTATAATGTTGCCACCAAAACCGGCCTCGGCGGTACCAAAATAGTTTTCGACGCCATGACGAACGACCAGATAGACATGTACCCCGAGTATACCGGCACTGGCCTGCTTGCAATTTTACAGGCCTCGTCACAAATGGTAACACGGTTGCAGGTAAGTAAAGATAGTACCTATAATTACGTGCAGCAGGAGTTTAAAAAACGTTATCAAATAAAATGGCTAAAGCCAATTGGGTTTAATAATGCGTATGCATTAATGATGCGCCGGGGGCAGGCAAATGAACTGCACATCAAAACAATTTCGGACCTTAAAAGGTTTTTAGATAGTAAGTAATATGATTGATTTAGCCGACTGTTACCAGAAAGTACGCCAGCGTACCGAAGCCATTTGCGAGCCCCTTCAAACCGAAGATTACGTTGTACAACCTGTGGTTGATGTCAGTCCGCCTAAATGGCATATTGGGCACACCACCTGGTTTTTCGAAACTTTTATTCTGAAGCCCTACTTTGCCGAATACCAGGAATTTGATCCTAACTACAATTATGTTTTTAACAGCTATTATGAAACGGTGGGTAACCGCGTTATACGTACAGACAGGGGTAACTTAAGCCGCCCAACGGTTATTGATGTTAAGCGCTACCGCAAGTATGTGGATGACGCCATGTATAACTTTTTGGCCTGCGGCGATGTAAGCGATGATGTTAAAGAATTACTCATCCTCGGCTTTAACCACGAGGAGCAGCACCAGGAATTGTTACTAACGGATATAAAATTCATACTGGGGAATAATCCGCTGTTCCCTGCATATTCGCATAGTTACGTTTCCCCCCGATCAGAAAAAACAGGCTCGCCTTTTATTAAATTAGAAGTGGGCGTGTATGAGATAGGTTTTAAGGGTGAAGGTTTTTCGTTCGATAATGAATTGAACCGCCATAAGGTTTACCTGAATGCTTTTGAGATAAGTCAGGATCTGGTAACTAACGAGGAGTATCTGGAGTTTATGAATGCCGGCGGGTATCATGATTTCCGCCACTGGCATGCTGCGGGCTGGGATTGGGTGAACACCAATAAAGCCGAAGCGCCAATGTACTGGCATAATATTAACGGGCAATGGCATAATTATACCTATCACGGTTTGCAACCCGTGCACATGCACGATGCGGTTACCCACATCAGCTACTACGAAGCTTACGCCTACGCGTCATGGAAAGGCATGCGCCTGCCAACGGAATTTGAGTGGGAAGCTGCGGCTAAGCAATTTACTTGGGGGCTGCGCTGGGAATGGACAGAAAGCTCTTATCTGCCTTATCCCGGTTTTGCTAAAGCTCCCGGCGCCATTGGCGAATACAATGGTAAGTTTATGGTAGGGCAAAAGGTACTGCGCGGCGCATCAGAAGTTACTTCGCCAAACCACAGCCGTATTACTTATCGTAATTTCTTTCAACCCGAACTGCGCTGGCAATTTACAGGCATCCGTTTGGCAAAATAATTAATACAACATCATCAACAATACTTATGGCATCTACCAGCCCAGCAACCGAACAAAAAAATAACGCCCTCACCGACGACCAGTTCTACAAGGACGTTATTGCCGGTTTAACATCCACGCCAAAACGCCTCGATTCCAAATATTTTTATGACGCCCATGGCGATAAGATATTCCAGGAGTTGATGGGCTGTGAAGAATACTACCCCACCAACTGCGAAATGGAGATCTTTACCGCGCAAACTGCCGAGCTTTGCAAGGCGCTGATTGCTGATGGAGATGCCTTTGACCTGATAGAGCTTGGAGCGGGCGATGCCACAAAATCCACGCAGTTGTTAAAATACCTGATAGATAATAAAGCAGATTTTAAATATCTGCCGATAGATATATCTGAAAATGTAATATCATACCTTAACATCACCTTACCGGTAACCCTGCCGGGGATAAGAATACAAGGGCTTAACGGCGAGTATTTTGATATGCTGAAAAAAGCCGCCGCCATATCTGATAAGCGCAAGGTGGTGATGTTCCTTGGATCGAACATTGGCAATATGCCGGTGGCAGATGCCCAGGCCTTTTGTAAGGAGTTGCGCAACAATTTATCTAAAGGTGATATGCTGCTGATAGGTGTAGACCTGAAGAAAAACCCGGCTACCGTTTTAGCTGCATACAACGATAGCAAAGGGATCACCAAACGTTTTAACATAAACCTATTGGAGCGCATGAACCGTGAACTCGGCGCCGACTTTAACACCCGCCAGTTTGACCACTACGCTACTTACGACCCGGAGACCGGCTCATGCAAAAGTTACCTCATAAGCCTAGCCGACCAAAAGGTGAAGATCGGCGAAGAAACCATAACGTTTTTGAAAGACGAGTACATTTACATGGAGATCTCTCAAAAGTATGCTGTAGAGCAGGTAAATGAGATGGCGGCATTATCAGGCTTTAAGCCATTAAACCAGTTTTTTGACAACAAAAACTGGTTTGTGGATGCGGTTTGGACGGCGGAGTAAACGGCTAATGGGTAGCTCCTACGGAGCAAAAAAGAACTTCTGTTATCTACAAAGCGGTAGCCCCGATGGGGCATGTTTCATGTTTAAGTGATAGCTGACACATCGTTTAGAGCGGTAACTGTTTTAAAATAGGCCTTTGTAAGTCCATGCGCTGTTAAATATAATCCTAATAGGAAATTCACGTAATGCATTTTATGTGCCGTCAGGCACTACCGCTTTGTAGTATTTTTTGATCAAATGCTGCGTGCCGTAGGTACGCCCCATCTTCATAAATTAACGAACTACTTGCACCTATTGTTATTAAGCCTATATTTATTAAAAATATAAAGCCTAAATGACAGCAATATCAATTGTAACCTACTTGGTTATTTTCTTCCTTATCATCGTTGTACTATCATCATTTGTAACCGTAAGGCAGGGTACCATCGCGGTGGTAACCGTATTCGGAAAATACCGCCGTATACTTACCCCTGGTTTAAATTTTAAGATCCCGCTCATAGAGCAGATCTACTCCAAAATATCCATCCAGAACCGCTCAGTAGAACTGGAGTTCCAGGCCGTAACTTACGACCAGGCCAATGTATATTTCAAAGCAATGCTGCTTTACTCGGTGCTCGATCAGTCCGAAGAAAGCATCAAAAACGTAGCATTTAAATTTGTGGATGAGCGTAACCTGATGCAGGCCTTGATCCGTACGGTAGAGGGGTCTATCCGCGCGTTCGTTGCTACCAAACGCCAAAGCGAGGTGCTGATATTGCGCCGCGATATTGTGGAACACGTAAAAGAGCAATTAGATACTATTCTTGAGGGTTGGGGTTACCACTTGCAAGATCTCCAACTGAATGATATTACTTTCGACGACATCATCATGAAATCGATGAGCCAGGTGGTGGCATCAAACAACCTGAAGGCTGCTGCCGAGAATGAAGGTCAGGCACTTTTGATCACCAAAACCAAAGCTGCCGAGGCAGAGGGTAACGCCATCAAAATTTCTGCCGAGGCCGAGCGCCAGGCAGCACAGCTACGCGGCCAGGGTATTGCGTTATTCCGCGAGGAAGTAGCCAAGGGTATGACGGTCGCTGCAAAAGAAATGCAGGAAGCCAATATGGATACCTCGGTCATCCTCTTCACCATGTGGACAGAATCTATCAAGCACTTCGCCGAAAATTCAAACGGCAACGTTATATTCCTGGATGGATCTACCGATGGTATGCAGCAAACCATGAAAGAAATGATGGCCTTAAACCTTTTACAGTCAGATAAAGTCAAAAAGTAAAGTTTCACTTTACCATTGGCATTATATGATATTCAAATATTTACGCGCGGTTTGCGCCATAGGCTTGCTATGTATTTTGTTTACCCCGGCAGTGGCGCAGCCGCACCGTTTTTTAACGGCAAATGACTTTCAGGGTGTGCCCCGGCCAAATGGCAGAGGTGTTGTAGCGTATACCAACTGCACTATCGATTTTAAATATCAGGCCAGCCGTAACGATGGTAATTACATTCTGCACGCCAGTGTGCGCCTGTACATGAATAATTATAAATCATGGATAGACCATTCCATGATAAGCAGTAATGAGCAGCTTGCCGAAATATTAAAGCACGAGCAGGGACATTACACTATTGCTTATTTAGAACAGCAAGAAGTATTAAGGGCAATTAACAGGACCCGGTTTACGGCGAACTATCAATACGAAGCTATGAACCTTTTTAACCGGATAGATGCCAAGTATAAGCAACTAAATATTGACTATGACGAGGACACCCGGCACATGGCAGATAAGCAGCAACAGCGCAGCTGGGATATTTACTTTGCCCGCCGCCTGCAATACATGCCGCCCGAGAACGCGAGTTTATAACAATTAGTGATTTAAACACAGTTTATGGTGAGCTTGTCGAACCATTAGTAGATTGGTGATAGTGTACAGGTCTTCGACATGCTCAGGCTGACAAACAGTAAGCTTGCTTCACCCATTTGCCATCTGCCGAATATTCCCGTACTTTTGAAACAATATGCCAACGGGTAAAAATTTATACTTCGCTTCCGATTTTCATTTAGGTGCTAATAGTTACGCCTCATCGCGCGAACGGGAAGACCGTATTATCCGCTGGCTGGATACGATCAGGGATGATGTTGCCGAATTGTTTTTAATGGGCGATGTGTTTGATTTTTGGTTTGAATACAAAACGGTGGTGCCAAAAGGTTATATCCGCTTTTTAGGCAAGCTTGCCCAATTAACCGATGCAGGCGTAAAGCTTTACCTGTTTAAAGGCAACCACGATATGTGGATGTTTGATTATTTTGTACAGGAATTTGGCGCAACCATTATAACCAATGAGCTGGAAATTGAGCGGGGAGGCAAAAAATTTTACCTGCACCATGGCGATGGCCTTGGCCCCGGAGATAGGTTTTATAAGTTTTTGAAAAAGTTTTTTCGCAGCAAAGTTTGTCAATGGCTTTTTGCAAGGTTGCACCCCAACCTGGGTGTTGGCATCGCCAATGCGTGGTCGAGGCAAAGCCGTATTGCAGGGGCTAATGACGCGGAAAAAGTGCAGCACCAGCAGGAGTGGCTGGAGTCGTACTCGCTCGAAGTGTTAAAAAACCGCCATTTTAATTATTTTATTTTCGGGCACAGGCACCTTCCATTAGATATATCGCTGCCCGATAACAGCCGCTACGTTAACCTTGGCGAATGGGTAAATTATAACACCTACGCGGTATTTGACGGGGTTGATCTGAAATTAAAATGGTTTGAGGCCTCACCCAAACCCTCGCCAAAGGAGATGGCTTAAAAAGCATGTCGGGCATTTAGTTCCCTCTCCTTTGGAGAGGGCCGGGGCGAGGCTTTATCTCTTTACAATAGCCTGAATTTATAATGTGCTGATAAATGCGTATTTTTGCATGTTTTTTGCAGTGTATCACTGCAATTGATTTTCAATAAAGAAGATGTTAGAAAAATTAGAGTTAATATACCAACGCTGGAAAAATGTAGAAGGCGAATTAAGCAGCCCTGAAGCTATGGCTGATATGAAGCGTTTTGCCCAGTTGAATAAGGAATATAAAGACCTTGCTAAGATTGTTGACCAGTACAACATTTACAAAAATGTTATGAGCAACATTGAAAGCAACAAAGAAATTTTAGCTACCGAAAAGGACGAAGAGTTTCGCGAGATGGCTAAAACCGAGCTGGATGAGTTGTTGATCAAGCAGGATGAGATGGAAGAAGCCATCCGTTTGATGTTGATACCAAAAGATCCGGAGGACTCTAAAAATGCTATCGTAGAGATCCGTGGTGGTACAGGCGGAGACGAAGCCGCTCTTTTTGCAGGCGACCTTTACCGTATGTACATGCGTTACTGCGAGCGCCGTGGCTGGAAAACCGAATTGGTTGATTACACCGAGGGTACTGCCGGTGGTTACAAAGAGATAGTTTTCAACGTGAACGCCGAAGATGCTTACGGTAACTTCAAATATGAAAGTGGTGTACACCGTGTGCAGCGCGTGCCCGATACCGAAACACAGGGCCGTGTGCATACATCAGCCGCATCTGTAGTAGTACTGCCCGAGGTTGACGAGTTTGACATTGACCTGCAGGTGAGCGATATCCGTAAGGATCTTTTCTGTGCGTCTGGTCCGGGTGGGCAATCCGTAAATACTACGTATTCTGCCGTGCGTTTAACCCACATACCTACAGGTATTGTGGCACAATGCCAGGATCAAAAATCGCAGTTGAAGAACTACGATAAAGCATTACAGGTATTACGTTCGCGCGTTTACGAGATGGAATTGCAAAAACATCTCGAAGAAACTTCTAAAAAGCGTAAAACTATGGTTGCTACAGGTGACAGGAGCGCAAAGGTACGTACTTACAATTACCCGCAAGGCCGCTTAACCGAACACCGCATTGGGCTAACCATTTACAACCTGACAGGCGTTATGAACGGCGACCTTCAGGAAATAATGGAAGCCCTGCAGTTTGCCGAAAATGCCGAGCGCTTAAAAGAAGGTACTGCAGCTTAATATTATTATAATTATAAAATTGAAAGCACCTTTACGGTGCTTTTTTTATTTGTGAAAAATGGGTTTTCATGTCATTTTCATAATGGCCAACTAATTTAGCGTTTATGAGTTGCATTCGGTCGTTACGTTACGTAATGAATGGATACACAAAGTTTAACTGTACGTAACGCTAATATTTATGCTGGCAGTAAAAAATTTAACAGGCGCATCAACCATTATCAGCCGCGAAGCGCGCTTAATAGGCAACAGGTTCGAAATAAGCGTGGTAGCTACCAATACCATTTCGGCACTTGAACGTATAGACAGCGCCTTTGCTGAAATAAGCCGGATAGAGAAATTACTTAGCGCCTTCCCTGAAGACAGCATACTAAACCAGATAAACCGCAACGCGGGTATTGAACCGGTGCGTGTTGATGCGGAGGTTTTCCGTTTGATTGACAGGGCCATGCAAATTTCGGCGCTTACTTATGGCACTTTTGATATAACCTATGCTACAGCAAGCACCATAAGCCTTGACTATAGCGCTGATGCCGGAACCGTTGCCGTTAAACCATTAAAAAAGAGAATTAGTTCAACCAACTATACAAACATTGTTTTAGATCAATCCGCGCAAACCGTGTTTCTTAAAAACAAAGGTATGCGCATTGGTTTCGGGGCCGTTAGCCGTGGCTATGCTGCCGATAGGGCAAAATACATATTGCAAATGGAGGGTGTTAGCAGCGGCGTTATTAATGCAGGCGGCGATTTGCTTACCTGGGGTTTACAGCCCGATAATACCCCCTGGACCATCGCAGCTGCCGAACCATTGCTGGCCAACCAGCCTTACGCTCATATAAATATAAGCGATATGGCAGTAGTTACTTCTTACAATACCGATAAACATACCAGCCATAAAAGATCTGCCGATATAAACCCCGCGAATGGTTTTCCAATCAGCAAAATTAAGAGTGTAAGCATTATTACCCCTACTGCCGAAATGGCCAATGCCATGGCAAACCCGGTTACTGCCATGGGCATAAACAGCGGATTATACTTAATAAATAAGCTAAACCAAATAGCCTGCATTATAGTTGACGACCAGGCCCGTGTTTATACTTCAAAAGATATTAATACAATGATGTAAGCTTTTGCTTATATTAGCCATAACCTATTATAATGTTACCGCGCCATTTAACAGGGATAAAGCCCCCAATATATTGCGCACTTTACACCAATTTATTTTTAAATGAATGCAAGTATATGCTACCCGCATATCTTTGCAAGCTTTCAGCGGTTTCTTTTCTCCAAAAATGACGAAGTGGTTTCTGTATATTGTACTCTTAATGATATTCGCGCCACGCTTGTCATACGCTAAAAACAATTCAGCTTGTAGCGGCAACTCATTATCCGCGTTTTACAATGTATCATTTAACGCCAATTTTGCGTTACAACAACGTGATACAACTGTAACAAAAGGTAAGCAACACCCATCTGAAGAGGATAAGAAGAAAATTAAGGAGATTGCCAAGGCTAAAAAAATGCCGAAGCCAGAAAAAATAGAAGCAGTTGACCCGGCAAAAGTTAAACCTAAACGGCAACGCAGGCCCGAAGGTTTAGAGCGCCCACCAGAAATACCAAGGAGAAACGACTAATGAGATACCTTAGCGCCCTGATATTTATAATGATATGCAATGCAGTAAATGCGGCTTCCCTTAAGCCGGATTTAACCGTATTTAGGTATACCCATGCCGTAACAGATACAGACTCCGTTGTGCGCAAAAACTCGGTATCGGCAGGTATAACTTATGGCAGCGATGCGCTGTTTTTTGGCCGTACCGGGCCTATCAAATACCCGTTCATGACAACGGATGTGATTTTTAACACTAAACCGGGCTTTTTTATTTACGGCTCGGCACTAAAAGTTTTGGGCTACAAGCCGCTGGTTGATGAGATAGACCTTGGCGGCGGTTATTACTACCGCTTATCTAAAAAGTTTACCGGTACGGTAAGTTACACACGCTTTATATTTAATAAGGAAGCCAACATCATTAAATCATCCGCATCAAATGATATCAACTGGAAAAATACCTACGACTGGAAATACCTTAAAACCAGCGCTACAGTAGATTACCTTTTCGGCAAATCATACGATATTTTTACCACCATCAGCAACTCAAAATATTTTGAGAGCAGCTTTAATATTTTTAACGATCAGGATTACCTTTCCATCAACCCATCGGTAAACCTCATTTTCGGTACGCAAAATTTTGTGCAGCGTTACGCATTAGATCACCAGTTTCGCCCCGAGATAGATAACATAGCCCTGCAAAACGAGAACGGCCGCCGTGCCCGTGCAAATGCTAAGTTTAACATGCTTAACTACAGCTTTAAAATCCCGCTGGCTTATAACATGCCACACTACACGCTCGAAGCGTCATACAAATACTCTATACCGGTAAATGTGGAGGGGGCGTTAAAGAACAGGCGCGAATCATTTTTTAATTTCACCTTTTATTACGTCTTTTATTAAGATGAATATACTTATTGTAGAGGACGAAAAGGCGCTTGCCCACGAACTGGAACTTTTCCTGGTAAAAAATAACTACATCTGCGAGATATGTTATAACGGCGCAACCGCATCAGAAAAACTTGCCGTAAACCTGTACGACTTTATATTGCTTGACCTTGGCCTGCCCGATTATGACGGCCTCGACCTGTTGAAGGAAGCTAAAAAAGCCAACCCCGAAGTTGCCTGCATCATCCTTACCGCCCGTGCCGAGGTTAGCGACAGAGTAAAAGGCCTCGACCTTGGTGCCGATGATTACCTGGCCAAACCATTCTCGTTGCTGGAGTTGCAAAGCCGTATGCAGGCCATCATTCGCAGGAAATTTGGGGTGGTGCAAAATATTATTGACCTTGATGGCTTTTTGGTGAACATTACCGACCGTACTATCATGTATCATGTAAACCCGGTAAATACTATCACCAAAAAAGAATTTGACCTGATAGCTTATATGCTGTTGCACAAAAACCGCACGCTTACACGCGCACAGCTAAGCGAACATATTTGGGGCAGCCTTATTAATGACGATTACGACTCTAACTTTATTGACGCCCATATCAAAAACATCCGGAAAAAATTAAGTGCCTTTGCCCCTGCCGAATGGCTGGAAACCGTGCGCGGCCTGGGCTATAGGATAAAAACAAACGTTTAGATATTTGAAACTTAGGACCAAACTAACGCTGTTTAATGCGATATCTAAACTGGTTATCGTAACCCTGTTTATATTGCTCCTGCCCAACATTATCGAAAACATCAATCAAAGCTATACCGATAGCCGCCTGATTAAACAAAAAGACAAGTTTTTAGAGCGGGTAAAGGAAAATGGCATTAAGTTTTATATTGAAGACGGCGAAAATTATGGTAGCTACCTGCCATTAAAGGAGGAATATATAAGCCTTGACGAGGTTGATCCATCATACTTCTTAGATACCATTAAAGATGAACAACGCCTCGTAGAGCGTGATACCATTGATTACAGGATACTTAGCCACACGTTTAAGGTAGGTACACGAAACTACCTGCTGGAGGTAGGTAAAAGCACCGAAAGCATTGGCGAAACAACGGGCCCACTACAAAACATTGCCTTCCAGATCCTGCTGGGGATGATATTGTTGACCATTCTTGCCGATCAAATCTTTTCTACATACATCCTCCGCCCGCTAAGTATCATTATCCGCACCAAATTAATCGGCAATAAGTTCCCGAAGTTTACGGTGTACAAAGAAGTTAAGACAAGTACGGTAGATTTTCAGCAGCTCGACCTGAGTATTCACCGGATGGTTGAAACCATAGAAACGGCTTTTCAAAAAGAGCGCGAGTTTATATCCAATGCATCGCATGAATTGATGACCCCTATCTCTATCCTTCAATCTAAAATAGAGAACATGTTTGAGCAGGATGATGTTGCCGACGAACTAAAACTGCGCCTGATGGAGATGCAGAAGATACTGAACCGTTTAAAGAGCATCACCAAAACGCTATTACTGATATCGCAGATAGAGAACGACCAGTTTCTGAAAGAGGATAAGATAACGGCAAGGGAATTAATAGAAGATGTTAATGAGGAGATCTCTATTCGTTTGCAGGACAAAAACATCAGCCTTAATACCAATATAATTGATGATGCAGAACTTTTGGGTGTAAACAAGTTCCTGCTGTTTAACCTGCTGTTCAATTTGGTTAATAACGCTATAAAATATAACAAGCCCAATGGCGAAATAACCATAACCGCGCAGTGGGATAAAGGCAATTACACCATAAGCGTTGCAGATACGGGCATTGGCATAGCCGATGAGGAAATGCCTTATATATTTAATCGGTTTAAAAAAATGAAGCAATCGCTGTCGCAGGATAGCTTTGGCCTTGGGCTACCCATTGTAAAGTCTATCGCCACGTTTCATCATATTGGTATAACCGTAAACTCCAACCATGGCGTTGGCAGCAAATTCACCTTAACATTCCCTTCAAAAGTTACCGGTAAATCACCGGGTAACTAAACGTTGTACTAAAAAAAAGGCAGCGTTGCACAGCATATTATTTTAGATATTATGCTATAAATGATGTTATTTTCTCAACTCTTAAAAATATGTTGTTATAGTAAGGGTTTATTTTCAAAATAGTGAGATTGGCGTAATAATATGCAGTTTTGGTTTTTGGCATCCGCTTTGCAAATAACCTATTTAAATACACACACAATTCAAGATGAAAACATTAAAATTAAAGATCGCTACATACAGTATAGCATTGGCTTCGTTAGGCATATTAGCTTCGGGCTGTGATTCTCTTACCAAAACCCAAAAAGGTGCCGCAATTGGCGCGGGTGCCGGTGGAACCATTGGTGCTTTTATTGGTAAGGCCGCAGGTAATACCGCATTGGGTGCAATTATTGGTGGTGCCGTTGGTGGTACCGCAGGTGCATTTATTGGCCGTAATATGGACAGGCAGGCTGCCGAAATTAAAAACACTGTACCGGGTGCAACTGTAACCCGCGAAGGCGAAGGTATTTTAGTGAAATTTGATTCGGGTATCCTGTTTGATACCAACTCATCAGAGTTAAAGCCGGCTGCACGTACAAACCTGGCTAACCTGGCTACATCATTACAAAACAACCCGCAAACCAACATTCTTATTGTGGGCCATACCGATGCTACCGGTACCGACGAGTATAACCAAAACTTAAGTGTACGCAGGGCCGAATCTGTAAAATCATACATTGCAGCAAACAACGTAACTAACTCACGTTTAAGCACAAGCGGTAAAGGCGAAAGCGAACCAATTGGCGATAACAATACTGTTGATGGCCGTGCCCAAAACCGCAGGGTTGAAATTGTTATTGTTGCAAACGAAGCCATGAAAAACCAGGCAAAACAAGCCACTAATTAATACTAAGACAAGTTAATAGTTAATCAGGAAAAAGCCCCCCGACGCATCGGGGGGCTTTTCTTTTTTATGGCCTCTCCCGGCCCTCTCCAAAGGAGAGGAGGATAAAAGTTAAACCCTCTTTCCGCCGAAGGCGAAGAGAGGGTGGTCGAGCGAAGCAATGACCGGGTGAGTAAACTCTTGCAGCGGCATATTTCACTAAGTGCTTACTTAGCCTTCTCCTTTCTATGGGGTTTGGGTGAGGCCTCCTTTTTTGTACCTTTGCCGCATGGCATCCATCAAACCATCTGTACCAAAGGGGACCCGCGATTTTTCTCCCGCCGAAATGGCAAAGCGTAACTTTATTTTCGATACTATAAAAAGCGTATTTCGTAAGTACGGTTACCAGCAGATAGAAACCCCTTCGATGGAAAACCTGAGCACCCTTACAGGCAAATATGGTGATGAGGGTGATAAGCTGATATTTAAAATATTAAATAGCGGCGATTTTTTAGCTAAGGCTGATGAACAAGCTCTTGCCACTCGTAACTCGAACCAGGCAACAGCTTCAATATCCGAAAAAGCCCTTCGTTATGATCTTACCGTGCCTTTCGCACGTTACGTGGTACAGCATCAGAATGAGATAACCTTTCCGTTCAAGCGTTTCCAGGTGCAGCCGGTATGGCGTGCCGATAGGCCACAAAAAGGCCGCTACCGCGAGTTTTATCAGTGCGATGCGGATGTTGTAGGCTCACCGTCGTTATTAAACGAGGCGGAGTTTATTATGATCTATGATGAAGCCTTAAGCCTGCTTGGTTTAAAAGATTTCAGCATTAAAATAAACAACCGCAAGATCCTGTCGGGGATTGCGCAGGTTATTGATAAGCACGACAGCATTATAGACATGACCGTGGCTATTGATAAGCTTGATAAAATTGGGTTTGACGGCGTTGTAAAAGAACTTTTGGAACGTGGCTTCAGTCAGGTAGATATTGATACCATAAAACCTATTATACTATTAGAAGGCAGCAACGATGAGAAATTAGCAAGCCTACGCACAGCCTTACAATCATCAGAAACAGGCCTTAAAGGTTGCGACGAGATACAAACCGTGTTTGATTACGTTGCCGCATGTAAGCCATTAACCGCTAAGCTGGAACTGGATATTACCCTTGCCCGTGGATTAAACTATTATACCGGTGCCATCTTCGAGGTGAAAACCAACGAGGTTGCCATGGGAAGCATAGGCGGCGGTGGCCGTTATGACGATCTTACCGGGATGTTTGGCTTAAAGGGACTTACCGGGGCGGGCATCTCTTTTGGTGCCGATAGGATCTATGATGTGTTGGAAGAGCTAAACCTGTTCCCGCAATCGGCAGAACAAAGTACCCAAGTGCTTATTTGCTGTTTTGACGAGCAAGGCGAAAAGTATGGCTTGCCATTACTGCAAAGCCTGCGCAACCAAAATACCAATGCCGAGCTTTACCCTGCGGGCGCCAAAATTAAAAAGCAAATGGAGTATGCCAATAACAAGCAAATTCCGTACACCGTACTTATTGGCAGCGACGAGATGCAGAGTGGTTTGCTTACCTTTAAAGATATGCAAAGCGGCGAACAGGAAAAATTATCTGCAGAAGATATTTTGCGTAGGGTTAAGAAGTAGGTTTAGGTTAAATATACCTTAAAGGTTGTGCCCCTGCCAGGCTCGCTATCAACCTCAATTTTGCCGCCCATTGCCTCTATTTGGTTTTTGGTGATAAAAAGGCCCATGCCCCTGGCATCGCGGTTGCCGTTAAAGGTTTTGTACATACCAAATAAATCGTTCCCGTGTTTCTTCAGGTCTATGCCTATACCATTATCGGTAACTGTAAAGCCTTGTTTACCGTTTTCCACAAAATAATCTATAATTATTTGGGGCTGCCCTGTAGCAGTGCGGTATTTAATAGCATTACTTACCAGGTTTAAAATAATGCTTTCTAAATAGGCCGGGCTATAAACTAATGCCTTATCGGCCGGTATACGGTTATCAATATCAATACCATACAGGCTGATATCATTATTCAATAATGCGATAGCGCGTTTAAAGTATGTTAGCAGGTCAACTTCAGATTTTTGTATATCTGTATTGGTTTGTATCGATACCACTTCGTTAAGGTTGGTTATGGTCTCGTTCAACTGGTCAGACACCCGCGTTAAATGCGCCGATAGTTCCTTTTTTTCTTCCTCGCTGGTGGCAGGGTCGGCCAACACATCCATTATCATTTTAAAGTTGCTGGCGTGGGTGCGCAAATTATGCGATACGATGTACGCGAAGTTAAGCAAGCGGTTATTTTGACCGCTTACTACATTAAGTGTTTCGCGCAGTTGCTGCTCCTGTTGTTTCTGTTCCGTAATGTCGGTATGGGTGCCTATAATGCGCGCGGGTTTATTGTTCTTATCGTATTCAATAACCTTTCCCCTGTCCAATATCCATTTATAAGTGCCGTCTTTACATAAAACCCGGTGTTGGTTGGTATACATACCTGTTTTACCGTCAATGTAGTCCTTAACGTCATTTACATACTTCTCCCTGTCGTCGGGGTGTACAAGAGCGGTCCACTGCCCGGGTATATTACTAAAATCGTGTTCATCCAGCCCTATCATGCTCAGGCATTGTTTGGAGTGGAAAATAGTGTTATTTACCAGGTCGAGGTCCCAGATCCCACCGCCCGATCCCTCTGATGCAAATATCCAGCGGCGTTCGCTTTCGCGCAGTAACTGTTCGTTGTGTTTACGTTCGGTAATATCTTTTATTTGCGATACAAAGTATAAGGGTTCTTCTGATTTGTCGCGTACAAGAGCCACATGTAGTAAAGTCCATATGATAGAGCCATCTTTTTTCAGATAGCGTTTCTCCATTTTATAAGAGTTTATCTCTTTATCGAGGGTGCGTTGCAACAGGGTAAGATCGGCCTCTAAATCGTCCGGGTGGGTTATTTCCTGAAATGTTTTGGTCATCATTTCTTCTGCAGTGTAACCAAGCAGTTCGCAAATGCTCTTGTTTACCTGTAAAAAATTACCCCCTACAGAAACCAGCACCACGCCAATAGGCGAATATTCAAAAGCGTTCCTGAAAGTTTTTTCGCTTATCTCCAGCGTTTGCTCAGTTTGTTTTTTTCCGGAGATATCAATGTGACAACCCACCATGCGTACAGGCGTGTTGTTATCCCATTCAATTACACGGCCCGTGGTATTTATCCACAGTACCGAACCGTTTTTATGGCGGTAGCGTACATCAATATTAAAGGGTTTTAGGCCGCGGCTGTCATAATGCTCTTTAAGGCAGGCATCCATGCGGGCTACATCTTCGGGAACAATAAGCTTAGCCCACGTGGCTGTGGTATTCTCCAGCTCGTTGTCCTGGTAGCCAAACATGGCTTTGAAGGCAGCGCTCAAAATCACTACATCTTCCTGTAAATAACAGTCCCAATAACCCGCAAGGGTTTCTTCCAGGATTATCTTATAAATGTTCTCCATTAATGGGGTATCGCGTAATATTAACGGTAACCCAATATACAATTAATTGGCGATAAATAATATATGAGCGTTACTGGTTAACTATACGAAGTTTAACCCTGTAAAGTTTTTAGTTAGTATCCGGCTATTGTTAACGTTAAGCCATTTATCAAGCAGGGTAGCGTAAACATCCCTAAAATCTATCTCGTATTTAAGATCGCCATTATCTAAGGCAGATAAGTTGGGAGCATTATTGTAAATCCCCGGCTTATTTAGCTTTCCGCCAAATATCATTACATTGTTTGCTGTGCCATGGTCGGTGCCGTTGCTGGCGTTTTGTTCAACACGGCGGCCAAATTCAGAAAATGTTATTACCAGCGTATCGTTCAGTTTGCCGGCTTGTTTAAGGTCTTTGATAAACGCGGCCATAGCATCGCCATAAATTTTTAATTGTCGGCCTTGTTGGTTTTGTTGTTGGGTATGCGTGTCGAACCCGCTTAAGGATACATAATAAACCCTTGTTCTTAATCCTGAATTTATAAACTTAGCCACGCTTTTAAGCTGCCCGGCAAAAGCCGACTGTGGATATTGCGCATTACTGTTGTACGTTTTGCTGGTTTGCTGAATATAATTTGCCGACGATGAGGTTTCGATCATAGTTTTATACAAATAACCAAGGTTGTCCTCGCTCAGGTGTGCCGCATCATGCTCGTTAACCAGTTCTTTAAAGAACGGTTCGCGGGTTGACTGATAGAGTTTTGCCGGGTTTTGCACCGCTATGCCTTTCATTTTAGCGCCTTTCATAGCCAAAGAAAGGGTGTCGTCAACTTCCACTGCTGTATAAGGGTCTTTGTTAATAGTGCAGTTGGCATCCAGGTAACGCCCTATCCAGCCGGTGGTTAAAAACTGGTCGGATGCGCTACCCGTTTGCCATATATCCATCGAACGGAAATGTGATCTGTCGGGATTTGGATAACCAACAGAATTGATGATGCTCATCCACCCCTGGTCGTAAATTTCTCTAAGCGACGACAAATTAGGATTTAGGCCTTGCATATCGTTTAGCTTGATAATATCGGGCTGCTTTATGGCAATAGTATTGCGCTTCTGGTAGTAAATATCATTACCATAAGGCACAATTGTATTTAACCCATCATTACCGCCCGATAGCTGGATGATCACCAGATTTTTATATCCGGTTAGCTGCTCCGAAGCCAAAGTTTCCAGTGGTTTCAAAAACGATGGGATCAGGAACGCGCCCGATGCAAGCGTAGTACTTTTTAAAAAATCTCTTCTTTTCATCATTCAATTATTTATTAGCATAATTGATATTCGGGGGTAGATACCAGTTCTATCACCATAGATCTTACGTCGGTAGAGCGGTTTACTATGGCCATTAAATTGCTGTTTAGCGCGGGAGCTAAAAGTGCACCCGCTATGCTTGCCTTTGATATATTTGCCGGTATCCCACTCAAAAATTTATCCCAGTTTGGTTGCGATTGTACTTGGGTATTTACTGCATTACGTTTACTAACGTTCATGGCCAAAAAGGCTTCATCTTCGGGGTCGGCCTTGCCTTTAAAAGCTATTACGCCATCATTTAAAACGGTTGAGGGGATCTTTAAACGAAACATTAGCGATGAACTATCTATCCAGCTTTTGCCACCAGGCCACCCGGCAACATTTGGCGGGTAAAATAGCACCTGCCCAAGGGCGCGTTCAAACTGCATTAATATCTCGGGATTTTTATAACTAATGTAAAACTGGCGGTTAAGGCCAACAATAAAATCAACGGGGGCTTTAATAAGGTTACCGGTGTTTTTATCGGCATAAAACCAATCGGCAGTAAGCACAAATTTTAAAAGCTTGCTTATATCATAACTGCTGCCGTAAAATACATCGGCCATGGCATTTATGTTTTTAGCCTCGGGCATATCGTTCACCAGATATTTATAAAGTTTGGTGCAAATAAAGCGGGCGGTTTCTTTTCTTTCTAATAGTGTGTTGATGATATCCTCGCCGGTGAAAGCGCCGCTTTTACCTAAAAAAACTTTTTCCCCATCGTCATGTAAAGCCTTGCGTTCTACAAACGCGCCGTTATTATTAAAGCCCCAGCCGGTAAACGCCCGTGCCGATTCTTTTACGTCATGCTCGGTGTAGTTGCCACGGCCAATGGTAAAAAGCTCCATAAGTTCGCGCGCGAAATTTTCGTTAGGATGGCCTTTTTTATTTTGCTGATTATTTAAAAACTGCAGCATGGCCGGTGATTTGGATACCTCTAACAACAATGTTTTGAAATTACCGAGGGCATGTGTGCGGTGTATATTATTAAGCTGTTGGGCGTAAAAAGCATTTTGTGTACGGCAGGCAAAATGATTATGCCAAAACAGGGTCATCTTTTCGCGCAGTTGTGAGTCAGTGGTACTCATTTGTGTTATCCAGCCGGTGTTTAGGTCTTTCTCTAACTGGCGCTGTTGCTGCATAAACATCTTTTTGGTGAGCGAGTCGGCTTTTGCGGCATCATTATAAGTTTCATTGCCGTCAATCACGGTGAGT
Organism: Mucilaginibacter lutimaris; assembly: GCF_042676625.1. NCBI lineage: Bacteria > Pseudomonadati > Bacteroidota > Sphingobacteriia > Sphingobacteriales > Sphingobacteriaceae > Mucilaginibacter > Mucilaginibacter lutimaris. Next base: position 127,969 of record NZ_JBHTIA010000012.1, on the reverse strand, counting down.
GGTTGTATGCCTGAAGATGATTTAAAAAGATCTTCAACCGCGTGTTTAACCGACAGGCCTTTAATGTGCTCAAGGCCCGATATACTAAGGCCGAAGCCGCCCCTGCAGTATAAATGCTTTATCCTGTTTATGTTATCCATTGGTTAAGTATGACAACCTGTTTAAGTTATGGTTTAATATATTATGAAACAAAGCGCACATAAGCTTAATTTTGCGTTGATGATATTCAGGCTTGATGAACGTTTGCTGTTCCCGGACCCCACACTTGCCGAAGATGACGGGCTTTTAGCTGTTGGCGGCGATCTTTCTACCGGGCGGTTATTATTAGCCTACCAGAACGGTATCTTCCCCTGGTATAGCGAGGACGAACCCATCCTGTGGTATTCGCCGCACCAGCGGTTTGTATTGTATCCCGGCGAACTCAGGGTTTCCAAATCGATGGGTAAAGTATTGCGATCAGGCATGTTTGCCATTACCACCAATACCAGCTTTAATGACGTGGTTGAAGCCTGCTCTGCCATTAAACGCGAAGGGCAGGACGGTACCTGGATAACCAATGATATGAAAGCCGCGTACGCCGAGTTACACCGGCAGGGCCATGCCAACTCAGTTGAAGTTTGGCATGATGATCAGCTGGTTGGCGGTTTATACGGTGTAAATGCCGGTAATGTTTTTTGCGGCGAAAGCATGTTCAGTTTGGTTAGCAATGCCTCAAAAGCGGCGCTTATATGGCTGATTAACACCCAGCGATACCAATTGATAGATTGCCAGGTTTACACTGAACATTTGGAGAGCATGGGAGCCCGCATGATACCGCGCGAAGATTATATGGCCATGCTGCGTAATTCTGTTGGTTAAACCTTAGTTTTGTAAACAGAGATGATAGAGCAGGCAAACCACAAAGAGCGAATTATATTAGGCATTGACCCTGGTACATCTGTAATGGGTTATGGGCTGGTGCTGGAGAAAGGGCCTAAAATTGAGCTGATAAGCCTTGGCGTGGTTAAGATGGATAAGATTGACGACCATATGCTTAAATTACAGCGCATCTTCGAAAAAACAGTAGCCCTGATAGATAATTACAAACCCGATTGCTTGGCTATTGAAGCTCCTTTCTACGGGAAAAACATCCAGGTGATGTTAAAGCTTGGCCGCGCGCAGGGTGTATGTATGGCCGCAGCGCTATCACGCAATGTGGTGATAACCGAATATGCTCCCCGCAAAATAAAACAATCTATCACCGGGAATGGCAGCGCCACCAAGGAGCAGGTATCAGCCATGCTGCAAACCATCCTTAAGTTTAATGAAACGCCCGAATTTTTAGACGCTACCGATGGTTTAGCCGTTGCGGTATGCCATTCCTTTCAGAAAATACCGGTTGCGCGTGGCGGCAAGGTTACCAGTAAAAAGAGCCATTCGGGCTGGGAGGCGTTTGTGAAAGATAATGCATCGCGGGTAAGTATTGCTCCTAAAAAGTAGCAGAAGCTATAATAGCATTGCGCGTATTTCCTGCCAGTTATTTACACGTACATCCCATTCCACGTGATGGTTATGTGCTGCTGTAAATAAAATGCCTTGCCCAATAAAGCGTTTAAAATGTTTTACATTATCATCTATCAGGTAATCGGCATTAATGATGCTCTTATCGCCGCAAAACACAATATTGGTCCACGAGATGTAAGGGAAATGTTCGCCAAGCCAGGCAAGTTTTGGCAGCAACGAGTTGGGGAATTCCATTGCCGCGGTGGTGAAAAATATTTCGTATTTCTCGTGCAGGTCTTTTATTACTTCCTTGCAGCCCGGAATAACGGCAAGGTCCTTAAAAAAGTCATCGTGGAAAACATACTTTTTAGAAATACCACGATGTACAGGGTCTATTAAATCTTCGAAAGTGTGCGCGTGAAGTTGTTCGGGTGTAAATTGTGTGCCGTAATCGCGTGTGTACCACTCGGCAAAACGCAAATGGGCATCGGCAACAACTTCATCCATATCAATAGCTATTCTTTTCATAGTGTGTCAATTGCACACAAATATAACTCCAATAGGGGCACAAATTGTTTATAATTATTCTAAATAAGTTGCATAACAAATAGATGTCTTATATATTTGCGGCATTATTTATAATTAGTCTTAATAAGAATGGAGGCATCAATAAGATCAGGTTTGCCAAATAGAGTTGATCTTATGACATCCGTTAACATATCCCTTAAAAACAATATATAATGAATAAACCACTCCTTAATTTTTTCAAACTATTTACAGCAGCTTTAATGCTGCTCATTCTCATGCTCCCGGTTAGCCTGTTTGCGCAAAGCAGGGGTACCATAAAAGGTAAAGTAGTAACCATTGCTAATCAACCTGCTGATAATGTATCTATAGGTTTAGAGGGCACAGGTTACGGAACCGCCACTACAGGGTCGGGCGAATTCACAATTAAAGCGCCGGCAGGCTCATACACCATTATAATTTCATATGTAGGTGTAGAACGTGTAGAAATGCCTGTTACTGTAATAGCCGGACAAATTACCACAGTGCCAACTATAACTGTTCGTGCAAGCCAGGCACAATTAGCAGAGGTTAACGTAATAGCTAATAGGGCAAACCGTTTTACCCGTAAAATAAGTGCTGATGTAGCTAAAATTCCGTTGAGCAACCTTGAAAATGCCCAGAGCTACAGTGTTGTTACCAGCGAGCTTTTGAAAGAGCAAAACGTTTTTAACGTTGAAGACGCACTTAAAAATGCACCCGGTATACAAAAGATGTGGGATGCTACCGGCCGCGCAGGCGATGGCGGCGGTTACTTCACCCTGCGTGGTTTTGTTACCCAAACGCGTTTACGTAATGGCATTGCAGGTTTAGTTACCAGCGGTATCGATGCAGTTAACATTGATAAAATTGAAGTGATAAAAGGGCCATCGGCTACATTATTTGGCAGCACCTTAACCTCATTCGGCGGCCTGGTGAACAGGGTCACTAAAAAGCCATATGACGCATTCGGCTTAGAAATTGGCCAATCGGTAGGTAGTTATAAACTCAACCGTACCACTATTGACCTTAATACGCCAATTGGGTCAAACGTGGCGTTTCGTTTAAACGCTGCGCATAACTATGAAGGAAGTTTCCAAAATTATGGTAAAGGCCGCAATTTCGCGGTTGCTCCAAGTTTATCTATTAAAGCAAATGATAAACTATCATTCCTTTTAGAATCAGAAATATTTGTGGGACGCAATTCAGCTAAACCTTTCTTTTTCTTTTATGATTCGCCACTTGCATTGGGCGTAAATAAAGTGAGCGATCTTAACATTAACTATAAGAACGCTTATGTAAACGACGATATTCAATCGTTTAGCCGCAGTACAAATTATTTTGCTACTGTAAACTATAAATTTTCAGACAAGTTAAAATCGCAAACCGTTTTTTCTTCAACAAACAGTTACTCTAATGGTGCAAGTCCTTACTTTTATCTGATCACTGATGAAACAGCTATAGCGCTTACCACAGATCCGGCTACAAATACAAGCCCATATCCCAATCTTCCGGGCCAGGCAAACTATATTTACCGTAACGACCAGTCTACCTATCATAGCAAGCTGAACGCAATAGAGATACAAGAAAACATTAACGGCGATTTTAATATTGGTATAACCCGTCACCGCTTTGTGTTTGGTTTAGATTTTCAGCGACAAAACTCAAACCAAATTTATTATGGCGGCTCATACGGTATAGCGCCTATAAATGATCCTAATTATGATTATGGCTCGTTTAATAAAACATTAGTTGATGCTAACGTTTATAACCCGGCAGTTGCCTACCCATATATTTACAAAACCAACACGTACAGTGCTTATGCATCTGACGTGGTGAACATCACTGACAGATTTATAGCCACCGTAGGTTTACGTGTAGATCGCTTTGAGAACAAAGGCAACTATAGCGTTACTGGAACTCAAACATCAAAGCCATTTAATCAAACGGCATTTTCACCAAAATTTGGCTTAATCTTCCAGCCGGTTAAAGATGCACTTTCGTTGTTCGCAAACTACCAGAACGGTTTTCAAAACCTGAGCCCTTATACCGATGCCGGCGGCCAAACCATCGCCCCTAAAATTCAAAACGCTAACCAAATAGAAGGAGGTGTTAAGATGGCACTGTTTAATGGTAAACTAAACGGTACCGTAAGCTATTACCGTATAAACCTTACAAATGTTTTACGCACGTTGCCTGGTTCTGGCGGTGGCCAGCCAATACAGGTACAGGATGGAACGCAGTTGAGCAAAGGGTTTGAAGCTGAGGTAATAGCCAATCCTATAGCATCTGTTAATATAGTTGCAGGTTTTGCCTACAACGATTCAAAATTTACAAAATCTGATGCAGATGTACAGGGCCTTCGCCCAAATACGGCAGGTTCGCCCTACCTGGCCAACTTTTACGCCAGCTACCGTTTACCGGTAACAGAACTTAAAGGTTTGGGCATTGGGTTTGGCGGTAATTATGCCAGCGCAAACAAAATCATCAACAGTGTTAGCCAGGGTAGCTTTGAGCTACCTGCCTACACGGTGTTAAACGCAAACCTGTTTTACGACAGGTCGAAATATCGCGTTGGTTTAAGTGTTAATAACTTGGCTAACAAAGAATATTATACAGGTTATACAACAATTAACCCGCAAAGGTTGCGTCAGTTTGTGTTAAGTGCATCGTATAAACTATAAGCATGACCCCATTTAAAAAAGTATTACTTTTTTGCCACCGCTGGCTCGGATTAATTTCCGGGCTTGTGGTGTTTATTGTGAGCATTACAGGCTGTATATTCTGCTTTCAAGATGAGATACAGGATGCCATGTATGATTATAGGCACGTTGAGGTGCAAAATAAGCCGTACCTGAAGCCAAGCGATCTAATTAATATTGTGGCACAAAAGCACCCAAAGGCATCAAGCGATTATATTATTTATTACGGTGCAGACCGCCCCGCGGGTGTGATGGCCAACTTGGGCAAAGAGGGCTTAAAATATGTGTATATGAACCCATATACAGGCCAGGTTACTCATACAGATTCCCCGCAAACCAACTTTTTTATTATAGTAGAGTACATCCACCTTTACCTGTTGCTGCCACCGGCCATTGGTAAATGGATAGTGGGTGTATCTGTTATTATTTTTATGGTCATAATGGTTACGGGCCTCATTCTTTGGTGGCCCAAACGTAAAACCGACCGCAAGCGCAGTTTTACCATAAAATGGGGCGGCCGCTGGCGCAGGGTTAATTACGACCTGCATAATGTGCTTGGTTTTTACGCTACAGCTATTGCCATGATACTGGCTATTAGCGGCCTTGCCATAGCGTTTGAACCTGTAAGCAGAGCCATTTATAATATGGCTAATGTAGGCAATGGCATTAAGTATGAAGATGAAGTAACCGAGCCGAAATCAGATTCTCTTAAAACATCGGGTATTGCAAAGCAGCCTGTAGTTGATATAGCTTTCGCGCACGCCAGGCAGCAATCGCCAAATGCCGAAATGTTTTTGATCCATAATGATCCTGCCGTATCCGGGGCTATAGGCGTTGGAGCTTACCCAAAGTCGCTGCATTATGCTAAGGCCACCGGGTTAGAATTTGATAAATATAACGGGAGAGTACTTAAATCCTACATCTACGATAAAAAAAGCCCCGGGCTTAAGCTAACAGAAATGAATTATGATATTCATGTAGGGCAAATTGGTGGGCTTACTACCAAGATCATCGCTTTTTTGGCCAGCTTAATATGTGCCAGCCTACCTATAACCGGTTTTATCATCTGGCTGGGTAAACGCAAAAAGAATAGATCGAAAACTGGAAAAGCCCGGGTTGCCGTGCATCATAAAACACACAGGCGGGCGGTGCAGAGCGTTTAAAAGTTAAACATAAGCCAGGAATAAGCATTTAGGCCACAGAGATTATTCTTTGTGGCCTTTTATATTACCCATTTTGTCATGCTGGACGATAGCGAAGCATTTTATCTTGCTAGGCATCTTTAAGTGCACAGCCCAATAATAGTTCCTTCGCTATCGCTCAGGATGACAATTTTTTTTGATGCCAACTGTCCACTGCTTACAACCAACAGAAACTATCTGTACTCCACTTCCACATCATCCGTTAACGCGTGGCCGGTACAGGTGAGGATCCAGCCCTTAGCGATGTCATCATCTGTTAGTACTTCGTTTTTGGCCATTTCTACCTTGCCTGTTTTACAGAATGCCACACAAGCCGAGCATATACCACTACGGCAGCTGTAAGGTAGCCTAATGTTGTTTTGCAACGCGGCCTGTAGTATAGACTGATTTTCGCCCTGAACCAGGTCATGTACCTCACCCTCATAATTGATGCGAATGTTTTTTGGCGCATAGTTGGTTTGGCTGCCGGTAACAGGTACGGTTTCCAGCACAAAGTTCTCTTTATGTATCTGTTGTGAATGGATGCCCATATACATAAGGGTAAGCCTAATCATGCGCATATATACAAACGGCCCGCACAGGTAAAAATCGGCTTGGGTTTTGTCAAAATTCAATTGCTCTTTCACCAACTGCTCTACCCGGATATTGGTTAGGCGGTTAGCCTCGCTGCTTAATAAATATGTAATGGTAAACCTATCCGGATATGCCGAGAGCAATTCGTTCAGTTCATTATTAAATAAAACACCTTGTTTGTTTTGGGAACTGTAAATAAGGTGCAATTTGCTTTTGCCGGGGCGGTTAAGGACATATTTTATCTGCGAAAATATAGGTGTGATACCACTGCCCGCTGCAAAAAATACAAGGTCCTTCTCGTCCTCGTAATTATTAACAGTAAATACACCGGCCGGCGCTACCACGTTTAACACATCGCCAATATTAACCTTGGTAAGCAAAAAGCGCGAGATCTCGCCATTAGTAATGCGTTTTACGGTAATGGCAAGCCGCTCATCATCCGGCGATGAGCTTAACGAGTAAGAGCGCCTTATCTCCTGGTTGTGGTGATTAAATACCAGTGTAAGAAATTGCCCTGCCTTGTACACCGGTTTATGCCCAATGGCTTTTACAAGGTAAAAGGTAGCCGTATCCGGCAGTTCCCATTTTATTCCGTCGACACGTAATTGCAGTAGATCTGCCATTTATATTATTCCTTTTTTGCAGCCATCGCTTTTCGCATTACGCTGTTCTTTTTGCCGTAGGTAAAGTAAATAGCCAAACCAATTGCCAGCCAAATAATAAGCCTTAACCAGGTATCGCCTGGTAAAAACGTCATCATGGCAAAACAGGTTAAGATCCCCAATATCGGCACCAAAGGTACAAACGGCGTTTTAAACGGGCGGTGTACGTCGGGTTGTTGTTTACGCAATATAAGCACTCCGGCGCATACCATTACAAAAGCAAGTAAAGTGCCAATGCTGGTCATTTCGCCAACTACACGGATAGGCACAAAAGCCGCGAATATAGATATGAACACACAAAGCAAAATGTTGGACTTCCACGGCGTGCGGAACTTATGGTGTACTTCTGAGAATACTTTGGGCAGCAGGCCATCTTTAGACATAGAGAAAAATACGCGCGACTGGCCTAAAAGGTCAACCAGTATCACCGAGGTATATCCTATTAATATTGCCAGTACAATAGCTTTGCTTAACCATTGGTAATGCGTTTTTTCGATAGCGATTGCCACCGGCGCGCCCGAGCCGATGAACTCTTTATAATTGGCCATCCCCGTCATCACATGCGCAAAGATCACAAACAGGATGGTACATACAACTAATGAGCCGATGATGCCTATGGGCATGTTGCGCTGCGGATTCCTGGCTTCCTGCGCGGCGGTAGATACGGCATCAAAGCCGATGAATACAAAGAAAACCAGCCCGGCGCCTCTCAATATCCCCGACCAGCCATAATCGCCCCAAACGCCTGTATTTTGCGGTATATAGGGGTGATAGTTTGCCGGGTTAATGAATGACCAGCCCACTGCGATAAATACCAGTACCACCCCAACTTTTAAACTCACAATTATGGCGTTGATAAGCGCCGAGCCCTTTGTACCACGGATGATGATACTGGTAACCAATACAACAATAAGCGCTGCAGGCAGGTTAATAATACCGCGCACCACATCGCCATTGGCCGCCTTTGAGGTTTCAAATGGTGACAGGATTAGTTGCGGTGGCAGGTACAGGTCAAACCAGGATAAAAACTTGGTGAGATATTGCGACCAGCTGATAGCGACCGTGGCCGCGCCAACGGCGTACTCCAGCATCAGGTCCCAGCCGATGATCCAGGCAAAAAGCTCGCCCATGGTGGCGTATGAATAAGTGTAAGCACTGCCTGCAACAGGTATCATGGCAGAAAACTCGGCATAACAAAGCGCCGCAAACGTACAACCCAAAGCGGCAATTAAAAAAGATATGGTAACCGCCGGGCCCGAGTGTTGGCCTGCAGCTATGCCCGTTAAGGAGAATAACCCGGCGCCGATGATTATGCCTATCCCGATGAGGATAAGGTTAACAGGGCCAAGCGAACGTTTAAGAGAGTTGTCTCCTACTTCTTCCGATTCTTTCAGGAGAAGCGCGATGGGTTTTTTGATCATGCTACAATAAAGTCCACAAAATTAGTGGATTATTAGTTAAAGCCTAATTAATAGTGGCGTAGGGTTAAAACTTGAGGGTTGTGTGACTAAGCCTCTCCCTAGCCCTCTCCGAAGGAGAGGGAGCTAAAACCCTCTTGCGAAGCAGCGAGGGTCGCGCACGGAGTGCCGTGGGGTGAGTAAATCCTACCTATGAAACTTTCAATACCAGCTTCCCAAACTGCTTAGCCGCCCCCATTTTTTCAAAGGCGGCTTTAGCATCTGCCAGAGTGAATACCTCGTCAACCACAGGCACTATTTTATGCTCGTTCACAAAGGTAAGCATGGCTTTAAAATCATCCTGCGTGCCCATGGTGGTGCCTAATATCTGTAACTGTTTCCAAAAGATAGGCCTTGCATTCAGTTCGGGGATATTGCCTGCCGTACCGCCGAAGAATACTATGCGGCCCCCGGGATTACACAAGTCGGGTATCTTATTAAAATCAGGGCCAAGGGCGCTATCTACTACAATATCGAAACCGCCGCCGCTAAAATGCTTAAGCTCCTGCGCCCAGTCTTGCGCCTTGTAATTTACACCCGCGCAAGCACCAAGTTGCTTGGCCTGCGCTATTTTTTCGCTCGTGCCCGACGTTACAAATACCTGCGCGCCGGCTGCAACAGCAAATTGCAATGTGATAGAACCTGTGCCTGCGCCAACGCCTACTACCAACATCTTATCGCCTTTCTTGATGTGCGCTTTTGTAAACAAGGCGCGGTAGGCGGTGATACCTGCCAAAGGCAAAGCCGCGGCCTGCTCAAATGTTAAATGGGCAGGTTTAGGATAAAGGTACTCAGCTTTAACCAGCACGTATTCGGCCATGGTGCCATCATCGGGCAGGCCTAATATTTTAAACTCTTTTCCCTGAAACTCTGGGTGCTCGCCCCAGCTGTGCGATGGGTTGATGATCACCTCTTTGTTAAGCCAGTCGGCTGCGCCTTCATCGGCTTCGGCAACAACACCGGCGCCATCGGCACCCAGAATGGTTGGGTATTTTATACCTGCGTATTTACCTACTGTTATCCACCAATCGCGGCGGTTTAGGGCGGCGGCTTTTATTTGTACCAACACTTCGCCCGGGCCGGGTGTGGGTTTGGCAACTTCTTTTACAATCAAGGGGTTTTCTGCTGATTCGAGGACGACGGCTTTCATACTGTAAAAATAAAAAAGCGGCACAATTGTTTCCAATTGGCCGCCTTGTATTTTAAATCCTCTATAAAGGCAAGGATTTAGGTGAGGCTATTAAGCGATAGCTTTAGCGTATAATTCTGAAACATGGTTCCAGTTAATTACATTCCAGATAGCAGCCAAGTAATCCGGGCGGCGGTTCTGGTATTTTAAGTAGTAGGCGTGCTCCCAAACGTCGATGCCTAAAACAGGGGTGCCTTTTACTTCGGCAATATCCATTAGCGGGTTATCCTGGTTAGGGGTTGATGTAACGGCCAGTTTTTTATCGGCGGTAACAATTAACCATGCCCAACCTGATCCAAAACGGGTTGCACCTGCTTCAGATACTTTGGTTTTAAAATCGGCGAATGAACCGAAAGTGCTTTTAATAGCATCGGCCAGGGCGCCTGTAGGCTCGCCGCCACCGTTTGGTGATAACAGCGTCCAGAATAAAGTGTGGTTATAGTGGCCGCCACCATTGTTGCGTACAGCAGGCGGGAACTTAGATATGTTTTTGATGATATCTTCAATTTTACCATCAGCCTCTGGCTTACCTTCTAAAGCTTTGTTTAAGTTGGTAACGTAAGCCTGGTGGTGCTTACCATGGTGAATTTCCATAGTAGCTTTATCGATGTGTGGTTCCAGAGCATCGGTAGCGTAGGGTAACGCCGGTAGTGTAAATGCCATAATATTTAAAATTTAAGGTTAAACGTTTTCCGTGTGATGGAACAAATATAAGGGTTGAGGTATGTTTTTGTTCTATATCAATGTCAAGTTTTTGTTAAGCGCGGTTTGGTTGATGATTGATAGTTCATGAATCACGAACGGAGCTACTATGAACCATCAACTATTACCTATCAACTAAACTATCGTTTCGATCTAAAAAAATCCTTCACCAGCTGCGAGCACTCGTTTTCGTGGATGCCGCCGGTAATAAGCGTTTTAGGATGCGTGATGCTTTGGTTAAGCCTGCCGAAACCCCGTTGGGTATCATAAGCGCCAAAAACTATCCGGCCTATCTGGAACCAGTAGCTGGCGCCGGCGCACATTACGCAGGGCTCCATGGTAACATACAGCGTACACTCGGGCAGGTATTTGCCACCCATGGAGTTAACGGCAGCGGTAAGGGCCTGCATTTCGGCATGGGCAGTTACATCATTAAGGCGCTCGGTAAGGTTGTGGCCGCGGCCGATGATCTGCCCTTTGCAAACCACCACGGCGCCAATAGGTATCTCATCCTCAGCAAGTGCCTGGCGGGCTTCCTTCAGGGCCTCGTTCATAAAAAAATCGTCGGGAGAGATGGCGGGCTGTTCATCGCCAAAGGTGTAATATCGCATTATATATCGTTAAACGTATCCTTCAAATGTTTTTCGGTTTTGGTGAACAACACCATTACAACTACTACCGAGCCTGCCACAACCACCGCAACCTGCATCCATGCTTTTAGCTTAGGGTCGATGTCGAAAAGATTTAAAGCTATGCTCAACATTATCCCGGCTACCAGCAAAACCCAGCCGCAGTTGAGCATGAGTTGAGTAGAATATTTATTCCCCTCGTCCCAATGCTGCTGATCTTGCATGGATCTTGCAGTGCGGTAACCATACAGGCTGTTGATCTCTTTTGGCGGGAAGCATTTTTGAATATACCCTGCCAGCAGGAATATAACGCCCAACAGTTGCGGCCCCAGTATCCAGTTTACAAATATCATATCAGTTTGCTGCCGTTTGGCACGGGCTTGTCAATAGCGGAAAGCACGATCTCACCGTTCTCGTCGGCAAGGCCGGTCACCAAAAACTCCGACATAAATTTGGCTATCTGTTTCTTCGGGAAGTTTACCACCCCCAATATTTGCTTACCGGGCAACTCTTCTTTGGTGTAATGTTTTGTGATTTGCGCGCTGCTCTCCTTAATACCCAGCGGACCAAAATCTACCGTTAGCTTATACGCGGGTTTACGTGCCTCGGGGAAGTCGGCCACTTCCAGAATGGTACCGGCCCGCAGTTCTACCTTTTCAAAATCGTTCCAGGTGATAGTTTCCATAATAGCAAATGTAGGATGTTAGTTTTACAACCAACATTTAAGCTTAAAATATTTAAGATTTAATTCCCCTCTTGAGAGGGGTTAGGGGGGTGTTTTTGCGCCGGGCCTCCCTCTACACTTGTCATTGTGAACGATAGTGTGGCAATCGCACGTAAGCAAGTCGAAGATAATCTTGCTATATGAACATCCAAAATATTGGGAGCGCGGTTATCGGTACCAAAGCACCACTCTACCTGCCTTTCCAAAAAAATTAATTCACCAACCTACCGCTCATATCAACCTTACGGGCAAAAGGGTTTAGGAAACGGTTGGCCAGTACGGCAAATTCGCGTCGGGTGGCGGGGCGGTTGGGGTTAAAGTCGGTAGGGAAGTGGTAGTAGGTTTTCCAGGTCTTCCGGAGGCCGTCCTGTAGGTTGACAGGGTCGCGTAGGGTTATTTCGCTTATGTAACTAAGCAGGTTGGCCAGGGTAAATAGTTCGCCCGGGTTTTCGCTGTTAAACCACAAAAACGAGCGGGAATAGATCTCGTTCAAAAAAGGCTTTATTTCGGCTGTGCGTACCAGGATATCGGGCATAAACAGTACGTCGGTGCGGTTGCCGTTTACCTTCTGCATGCCGTGTAGCAGCCCCGTTGCGCCCACCTGTTGTATGGCGCGGTAATCGCGGTCGGTAATTTTAATATCTGCAAACGGTAGCAGCATCCCTTTATGGTCAAGTATTTCGCCCTGTATAATGCGGGGCTTCAAATTTTTGGTGGTGGTATTAAAAAATATGCAATAGGCGGCGGTAGCACCAACGCCCTGCCCTATCGACATCTGTACGGACGGGTCTTTAGTACTCATTACCTTTCCTGTGATCAGCAGGTTATCCTGGTCTTTAGCCACCACCGCCCCCAGCGGGATGCTGTGCGCCGGGAATGGTTTTGATGCGCCGGGCATCCCATCGCCTACAGCAATAGCGGTGCGGTACAATTGCGACCCTCGGTTATAAGGCATATACCTATCATAGGGCACCATTACCTTAACCGAATCTGTAAGGCTCGCGGCGGCGGCCGCCACATCGATTTTTTCGGTAGCATCAACCAATAATTTGGCTTTAATGATGGCAGTTCGGCCGTCGATAGTTACGGTAACCACCCACCCTATGCCGTCCTTTTTGATAGACTTAAAAGAGGTATTTAATTTAACCGTGAGGTTCTTTGCCGTGTCGGTCATTTTTTTGATGAGGGCGGTGGCTATTTCCGGCTCAACCATTAGCGGCACATTGCGGCTACTATCATACCCCGGGCACGATCTGTAAAACTCGCGGATGCGGCTGCCAAACTCGGCATAAATGCCCGACGCAAGGCTGGTGTTGTAAAGGTTAAACCTGTCGTTTATTCCGCCTCCTAATTGGCTGCCCTGCACAATCAGCAGGGTTTTTACATTGCTGCGGGCGCTTTGTACAGCTGCTGCAACCCCGCTTGCCCCGCCGCCAATAACCAACACATCGGTACGGATGGTTTCGGCAAAGCCTGCCGAACACTTAAGCAACAGCATCAACAGCAGTAATTTTTTGATCATGGGCAGGGCGAAATAACTGTAAAACGCTAATTTAGGCCAAATACATATTTAACAATAAATTTTATACCATATACGTCAAATACTATGCTTACAGACGAACAGATGCGCTACCCTATAGGCAAATTTGTGGCCCCGGTATCATACACCGATCAGGACATGCGCCAGTGGATCCACGATATTGCCACCCTGCCCGGCCGCGTGCGCGAAGCCATCATAGGCCTTAACTACGACCAGCTCGACACCCAATACCGTACCGGCGGGTGGACCCTGCGCCAGGTTGTACACCACCTTGCCGATAGCCACATGAACGCTCTTTGCCGCTTTAAGCTGGCCCTTACCGAAGATAGCCCAACCATAAAACCATACGAGGAAGCTGCCTGGGCCATACAGCCCGATTACCGCCTGCCCGTAGAGCCCTCGCTAAAAATGCTCGACGGCATCCATCAGCACATGGTGGCCCTGTTCGAAAGCTTTACCGAAGACCAGTGGGACCGCACGTTTACCCACCCGGAAAGCCGCAGCATCATCCCCCTTAAAAGGAACCTGGCCACCTACGCCTGGCATGGCAACCACCACCTGGCTCATTTAACCGAAACGGTGAAGAGGTTGAAGGCGTAGAACACACCCCTAACCCCTCTCAAGAGGGGAACTGCTGCATTCCTATTCTCCTTGCGGTTGCCACACTATCGTTCGCAATGACATGGTGGTGAGATTGGCTTGGCTAGAACACACCCCTAACCCCTCTCAAGAGGGGAACTGTTGCGTTAGCCTCCGTGCGATTGCCACACTATCGTTCGCTATGATGTTGAGTTGAGTTTGCGCAGAAACACACCCCTAACCCCTCTCAAGAGGGGAACTGATGAGAATTGTGCTAATAAAATTTCTGAAAGATGTGGTGTCAGCGTTTTGTCAGTACTTTCATTGTGAAATGCTGATTATTAGGATATTGCAAAATGTTGCCTGGTTGTGCAAACGTGAACGTGAACATTTTCGTGAACATAATGCTCCATTTAAGCCAAAAAGCCTCCGCATATTGAGGAGGCTTTTTGGTTATTTGTTTTGCAGTTTACTTGCAGCCGGTTCGTCCAGGAACCATTGGAGATCGGCGCCTTCAATCAACTGGGCCGGGTATTCCTGAATGTCTTTAGGGTCTTCGAGGATGTGTTTAACGGCTTCGGCCTTGCCTGCGCCGTAAACCAAAAATGCGATGTGCTGCGCATTATTGATCAGCGGGGCGGTAAAGGTGATGCGGTTCATCTTCACCTCATCAATGTATAACGCCTGTACAGATGCGCTCTCGTCCGTCAATACAGAAGTATGCGGGAAAAGTGACGCGGTGTGAGAGTTATCGCCAAGGCCTAAAATGATGAGGTCGAAACTCGCGCTGCCGCCATCAAAAAAGTGGATAAGGTGGCGGGTATAATCCTTTGCGGCTTCCTCCGCACCCAGCGGGGTTTGCACCGCGTAAACATGCGATGGATCTATCCCCAGCGGGTCAAACAAGGTTTGTTTGGCCATCAGGTAATTGCTCTGCGAATCGGTAAGGGGCACATCGCGCTCGTCACCAAAAAAGAAATATACCTTATCCCACTCAATGCTATCGCGGTATTCGCTTGCCAACAGCTCATGCAGTTTCTTAGGCGAACTGCCACCGCTAAGCGCCACGGTAAAGCGGTCGCGGGCGGCAATGGCCTCTTTAGCGCAATCGGCAAAGTATTTGGCCAGCGAGGCCAGCACTTCGGTATCCGTTTCAAATATATTCAGTTTCATCACTTAATTTGAAGATTTGATGATTTGAAGATTTGAAAATGTGCTGGTCTGATTTTCAAATAAGCACATTTTCAAATCGAAATTTTATTTTTTACCATTTACCGGCAGCGTGAACCAGTTGTAACCGTCGCGGGCTATTAATGCCTCGGCAGATTCAGGTCCCCATGAGTCTGCGCTGTAATTAGGGAAATTCAGGCTCTTTTTGTTTTGCCAGGTGTTCAATATCGGCATTACCAGTTCCCATGCGGCTTCTACCTGGTCGCCACGCATAAACAGGGTTTGGTCGCCCAGCATGGTATCCAATATCAGGGTTTCGTAAGCCTCAGGCGCCTGATTGGTGTAGGTGCCTTTGTAATCGAATACCATATCAACGGCATTCAGTACCA
Source organism: Mucilaginibacter lutimaris (assembly GCF_042676625.1). NCBI lineage: Bacteria > Pseudomonadati > Bacteroidota > Sphingobacteriia > Sphingobacteriales > Sphingobacteriaceae > Mucilaginibacter > Mucilaginibacter lutimaris. The sequence continues at coordinate 112,426 of NZ_JBHTIA010000012.1, read as the reverse complement.
TATCAATACCCGGGCGTTTGGCCTGTACCTGCAAACGGATGCTCATTTCGGGCTGAATACTAATAATGAGCCTGTTTTGCTGCCAGCTTTCGGTAGTCTCAGCAGGGAACACCAAATGCGGCACATCCTTAAACTGTATGGTAATTACCGACGATGATTGGTGCATCCGTTTACCTGTACGCAGGTAAAAAGGTACACCCTGCCAGCGCCAGTTATCAACAAAAAATTTAATGGCGGCAAATGTTTCGGTGTTGCTTTGGGGGTCAACCTTTGGTTCATCGCGGTAGCCGGGCACTTCCTGGCCTTTCATCCAACCGCTGCCGTACTGGCCCCTAACAGCCGAATTACGAACATCCTCCGGGGTAAATTTGCGCATCGATTTCAGTACGTCAACTTTACGGTCGCGCACCTCATCGGCGTTAAAGCTAACCGGTGGTTCCATGGCTATAGTACAAAGCAATTGCAGCAAGTGGTTTTGGATCATGTCGCGCATAGCGCCCGAGCCATCGTAATAATCGCCGCGGTCTTCCACGCCCAATTGCTCGGTTACCGAGATCTGTACATGTTCTATATAGTTACGGTTCCACAAAGGCTCCATAATAGAGTTGGCAAAGCGGAAGGCCATAATGTTCTGCACAGTCTCTTTACCCAGGTAGTGGTCAATCCGGTAGATCTGGCACTCGTCAAAAATGCCTTTCAGCAATTCGTTCAGTTCTTTAGCTGTCTCGAGATCGTGGCCAAACGGTTTCTCAATGATGATCCTCACCTTGTTCTTATCTTCGGCCAGTTTGGCTTTAGATATATTTGAGGCGATGATAGGGAAGAAGTTTGGCGCTACGGCAAGGTAAAATAACACGTTGGCGGTAGTTTTCCACTCGGCGTTATGGGCATCTATACGTTTACCAAACTCTCTGTAAGTTTCGGCATCCGTAGCGTCAGAAACCTGGTAGTAGATGCTTTTTTCAAATTCGGCCCATTTCTTGGCGTCGGCTTTACCGCTGCGCGAAAACTGGTCAATATCGTTATGCAAATTTGTCCTGAATTGCTCGTCGGTTAGTTTGGTACGGCCGGTACCTATGATAGAGAATTGTTTGGGCAACCATCCGTCTAAGAACAGGTTATACAATGCCGGTGCAATTTTGCGCGAGTTTAAGTCGCCCGTGCCGCCAAATATGATGAAAATGGTAGGTTCGGATTTTGTGTTACTACTCATGATAGTATGTTTTAATTTAAACAGGAGGCTAAGTGTGTTAATCCCTGCCTCCTGATCTCTTGTTTCTTTTTATTTTTCGTCAACCGGTGCCCATTGCGTATGGAACGTGCCTTCTTTACCTATTAATTCGTAGGTATGCGCGCCAAAATAATCGCGTTGTGCCTGGGTTAAGTTAGATGGCATGCGTTCGTTGCGGAAATTATCGAAATACTCTAAAGATGCCGCATAAGCAGGTATGGCAATACCCGCATTAACTGCCGATGAAACCACCTTACGGATACCCGGCAGCGTACCTTTTACCAGCTCGGCAACATTACCGTCTAACAGTAAGTGCTCAAGGCCCTGGTCTTTACCAAACGCACCATAAATATTCTCCAGGAACTTAGAGCGGATGATACAGCCGCCTCTCCAGATCTTGGCTATCTCATCAAGCTTAAGATCGTATTTATACTCGGCAGAGGCAAGTGACAGCATGTGCATACCTTGTGAGTAGCTGATGATCATGGTGAAGTAGAACGCCTGCTCTAATGCGGTTAATAATTCATCTACGCTACCATCAATGGTTTGGTTCTCATCTTTGCTGTAGATGCCGGCTGCTTTTGTACGCAGGGCTTTGTATTTAGATAGATCGCGCATTTCTACAGCGCTGTCTACCGTTGGTATAGGTGCCTGCAGGTCCATAGCGCTTTGCGATGTCCATTTACCGGTACCTTTTGCACGGGCCTCGTCTTTAATATCATCTAAGAGCAAATGATCAGTACCCGGTGCTTTATACTTAAATATATCTTTTGTAATATCTAAAAGGAATGATTGCAGGCGGCCGTTGTTCCAGTCGGTAAATATTTTACCTATGGCATCACCATCCAGCTTCAAACCTTTTTTCATGATCTCGTAGGTTTCTGCTAATAGTTGCATAATGCCATACTCGATACCATTATGCACCATTTTAACAAAGTGACCTGATGCTCCGGGGCCAATATAGGTTACACATGGCGCGCCATCAACCTTAGCGGCAATGGCCTCAAAAATTGGTTTCATTACATTGTAGGCATCCTTATCGCCGCCCGGCATCATGCTTGGGCCACGGCGCGCACCTTCTTCGCCACCGGATACGCCCATACCGAAGAAATGCAGGCCTTTTGCCTCCAGTTCGTCCACACGGCGATTGGTATCAGTAAAGTGCGAGTTACCGCCATCAATTAAAATATCGCCCTTATCTAAAAGCGGGGTAAGTTCCTCAATTACGGCGTCTACAATTTTACCTGCAGGCACCAGCATCATAATGGCACGTGGTGTACTAAGGCTTTGTATAAACTCTTTTACATCGCCAAAACCTTTTACCTTTCTGTCGCCTGCCTCTTCATTTAAAGAAGCTACTTTACCGGCATCTTTATCGTGGCCGGCAGCTGCATAACCATGGTCGGCTATGTTGAGTAATAAGCTGCGGCCCATTACGCCTAAGCCTATCATGCCAAAAGCATATTTATCTGTTGTTGCGCTCATGTTATTTGAGGTTTTCTTTCTTAAGATCGTTTAATATTTTTTTAGTTGTTTCGAAGTCGGTATGCTGGAACGAGCGGATGCCCAGTTTCTCGGCAGTGCGTACAAACATGATGCGATCGTCGAAATACACGCACTGGCTTGGCGATACCTGGGCAATACCCATAGCCAGTTGCCAGATACCCGGGTCGGGCTTACGCATTTTTACCTCGCACGATGAAATGAAAGCGTCGAAACACTCGTGCAGCTTAAATTTCTGCACACGGTAATCATTCAGCTCTTTACCCTCGTTATTGATGGATATGATGCGGAAACCGCAATCCTTTTTCCATTCTTTTAACCATTTCAGCATATCGGGTAACTCAACAGACTGCGCGTAGATGAACTCCTTAAAATCCTCGCGAACAAAATCCCGGGGCTCGTTAAAAATAACGGTATCAAGGTATTCATCCAGCGTAATACTGCCTATTTCGTACACGTTGAAGATGAAGTTATGCAGGGCATTCACCTCGTCATAATCCAGCCCAAATTTTTTGGCTGCCTCGTGGCGAGATTCGTGGCCCCATCCGTTGGTAAGCAAAATGCCACCAACGTCAAAAAAAAGGATCTTTACATCTGATTTTTTCATCAGCTTATAAGTTATGCTTTAGCCTTTTGGTCCTCAATAGCTTTAAGCAATTTTTCGAATGGCTTGTTAAATTTATCTATGCCTTCGTCTTCCAGGTCCTGGGTAATTTTATCAAGGTCGATGCCTAAGGCTTTTAACCTGCCTAAAGTTTCGGTAGCCTGGTCTAAGCCTAACATCAAAGTATCAGCAGCAATACCATGGTCGCGGAATGCATCAATAGTTTCTAACGGAACGGTATCAACGGTATCCGGACCAATAAGCGCCTCAACGTACTTGGTATCTTTAAACGCAGGGTTTTTGCTGCCTGTACTTGCCCAAAGCAAACGCTGTGGTTTACCACCTTTTGCTTCCAATGCTTTCCAACGCTCGGTGCTGAAAACACGTTTGTAAATCTCGTATGCTTTTTTTGCTGACGCGATGGCAACTTCGCCAACAAGGCCATTCTCGCCTTTTTCCTGTAATAAAGGGTCAACAACCACATCGATACGGCTCAGGAAAAAGCTTGCTACCGATGATATGTGCTCGATGTTATGGCCGGCGGCTAAGTGATCTTCAAGGCCTGAGATATAGGCTTCGGTAACTTCTTCATAACGCTCTAAGCCAAATAATAAGGTAACGTTGACATTAATGCCTTTTGCAATAGTTTCGCGGATGGCTTTCAACCCCGGTTTGGTACCCGGAATTTTGATCATTACGTTTTTACGGTCAACCTGTTTCCAAAGCAACTCGGCTTGTTTGGCGGTACCTTCGGCATCTAATGCTAAAAACGGAGATACCTCTAAGCTAACATAACCATCTGCGCCAACAACGCCTTCGTTGTATAAGGGATTAAAAAGGTCGGCAGCTGCCTGAATATCTTTTATAGCTAATTTGAAGAATAACTCTTCTGTAGTGCTGTTTTCTTTACCAAACTCGGCAATATCAGCATCGTAATCAGAACTGCTTGAAATAGCCTTCTCAAATATCGCGGGGTTTGACGTTACGCCTCTTATACCATCCTCATCAATCAGTTTTTGTAATTTACCAGATGAGATGATCTCGCGGTCAATAAAATCAAGCCAAATGCTTTGGCCAAATTCATGTATTTGTTTTACGTTGTTTGCCATGATAATGTATGTATGGTGGTTTTTAATTGTATTAATATTTAATTCGCTTGCCGCACAAATGTGGCATTTAATGTTCCCTATAGTGTAATCTTAATCTCCTTATTATGTTAAGCTTACGTCACAAATTATCAGTTATTTTCCGCTGTTAAAATTTGAAGATCATAACCTATAAAAAGGCCACTTTCGATCACCCCGGTTATCGCTTTTATATCTTGTTCAAGGCTGTCATTTATATCGTCAAAATAACAGTCCAGTATCAGGTTATTATTCTCCGTTACTATCGGGCCGTCCTTACCTTTTGCAGGCCTTAATTTGATATCAATAGCACCAACTTTTTTCAGTTCTTCCTCCACATGCAATAATGCTTGGGGATAAACCTCTACCGGTACCGGGAAGTTTGTTCCCAACTTTAGTACCAGTTTGCTATCGTCCACAATAATATAATTCAGCGGACTGCTCCGGATCAATAGTTTCTCTTTAAACATTGCCCCGCCGCGGCCTTTTATCAACCAGTTGTTAGGGTCGACCTCATCGGCACCATCAAATAACCAATGGGGCGTATGCTCAAACAAGGTAGTCAACGGGATACCCAGCTTCGCGCAAAACATCGTTATTTCCAACGATGTAGGGATAGCCAGAATGTTTAACCCTTCGGCCTTTATCCTTTCAGCTATCGCAAATAATGCCATGTACACTGTAGAACCCGACCCAACACCGAGTACATCGCCATCCTTTACCTTTTGGGCAATTTGCTGCGCTACCCGCTGTTTAGCAGCAGGATTGGTGATAGTTGATGACCATTGCAGGGTACTGATTAAACTCATTTATTTAGATTTGAGATACGGGATTTGAGACGTGAGACCGAAGCCGGCCTTTTATCTCAAATCTCATATCTAACATCCCATATCTACAAAATCGCTTTCGCTTTTGCTACAACATTTTCAACCGTAAAGCCGAAGTGTTTGTACAGGTCGTCTGCCGGGGCGCTTTCACCAAAGGTGGTCATGCCAAGCATATCACCTTCGTCAGTAGTATATTTATGCCATCCCATTGGTGATGCCATTTCTATAGCAAAACGTTTCCGGCTTGCTTTTGGCAATACGCTTTCTTTATAGGTAGCATCCTGCGCTTCAAACAATTCCCATGATGGCATACTTACCACACGTGTAGATATGCCGTCTTTTTCCAGTTGTGCCTGTGCATCCATCGCCAAAGCAACTTCAGAACCGGTCGCCAATAAGATCAGGTCGGGGTTTTTGCTTTCTTTTGATACTACGTAAGCGCCTTTTTCAAGACCGCTTGCTTTGCCGTATTTATCCTGGTCAAGGATTGGCAAGCCCTGGCGGGTGAACACCAATACAGTTGGGCCGCCTTTTTTCTCGATGGCAACTTTCCACGCGAAAGCGGTTTCATTTGCGTCCGCAGGGCGGATAACTGTAACATTTGGTATTGCACGTAATGATGATAAATGCTCCACAGGCTGATGGGTTGTACCGTCCTCGCCCAAACCAATACTATCGTGGGTGTAAACAAATATCGGGCTTATCTTCATAATAGCCGCCAAACGGATGGGCGGGCGCATATAATCGGCAAATTGCAGGAAGGTTGCGCCAAACGGTAACAAGCCTTTTGTTAAAGCCATACCGTTCAAAGCCGAACCCATCGCATGCTCGCGGATCCCGAAGTGGAAATTACGGCCGGCACGGTTTTCTGATGTGAACGAATCGTATTCTTTAAGGTTAGTTTCTGTTGATGGAGCAAGGTCTGCCGCACCGCCAATAAGGTTTGGCAAACTCGATGCAACGGCATTTAACACTTTGCCAGATGCCTGGCGGGTTGCCATTTTAGGATCTGATGCCTTAAAGGTTGGCAATTTATCTGCCCAGCCTTTTGGCAATTCGCCTGCAAATGCAGCCTCGTATTCGGCAGCTAACTCAGGGAATTTCTCTTTGTATTTAGCGAACAGCTCATCCCACTTCTCTTCTTTTTTTATGCCGCGGGCGCCTTTTTCGTTATAATATTTCAATACCTCGGCAGGTACGTCGAATGATTTCTCAGGGTCGAAACCAAAGAACTCTTTCACCAGCTTGATCTCATCGGCACCAAGTGGCGAGCCGTGTGAACCTGCAGTACCCGATTTGTTAGGGCTACCGTAAGCGATAAGCGAGCGAACGCGGATCAACGATGGTTTTTGAGTTTCTGTTTTAGCGTTGATCAAAGCCAGTTCTAATGCATGAGTATCATTAACGTCAGGGATTTCCTGTACATGCCATCCGTAAGCACGGAAACGGGCGCTTACATCTTCGTTAAAGGCAATATCAGTACTGCCCTCGATAGAGATGTGATTATCGTCATATAAATAGATCAGGTTACCTAACTGTAAGTGGCCTGCTAATGAAGCCGCCTCAGAAGTTACACCTTCCATCATATCACCATCGCTACAGATGGTGTAGATGTTATAATTGAAAAGGTCGAAGCCCGGCTTATTGTAACGTGCTGCCAAATGTTTTTGGGCTATAGCAAAACCAACACCGTTTGCAAAACCCTGGCCAAGCGGCCCGGTAGTTACATCAACGCCCGGTGCCAAACCATACTCGGGGTGGCCGGCGGTTTTGCTGTTTAACTGGCGAAATTGTTTGATATCATCTAATGAAAGATCATATCCTGTTAAATATAAAAAGTTGTATTGTAAAATACATGCGTGCCCTGCAGAAAGTATAAACCTGTCGCGGTTAGCCCAATCGGGATTTTTTGGGTTATAATTTAAAAACTTGGTCCAAAGTACGTGGCCCATTGGTGCCAAAGCCATTGCCGTGCCCGGGTGGCCCGAATTTGCTTTTTGTACTGCATCTGCCGAAAGTATCCTAACGGTATCTATTGCTAATTGTTCCAGTTCTTTGTTTTGTTTTTCCATTGTTGTAAGTAAAAATGAGAAAGATGATTATTTTGTTGGGGTTGCCATCGCGGTATGTGTAACGGGGTGCTTATCCTCCTGCCACAATTTGGCCCCGCCTTTAATGCCATCGGCATTGGTTACTATTTTCATGTTTTTTTCCAGCTTAAAATCAAGCAGGTCTGAATTGCCGCCGCCTATATATAAGTAGTCGTAGTTGAATACGGTTTTTAATATTTCAAAAACCTTTTTTATGCGCTTGTTCCACTTCTTTTCGCCTATTTCGTCAAGGGCCTTATCGCCTATATACTGGTCATAATCGCGGCCTTTTGATATGGGGTGGTGCGACACTTCTAAATGCGGCAGCAAGTGCCCGTCCATTAACAGGGCGGTGCCAAAGCCTGTGCCCAGGGTAATTACCATTTCCAGGCCTTTGCCGCTAACTACGCCAAGGCCCTGCATATCGGCATCGTTTACCACCTGCGCATCCTTGCCCAAATCGGTCTGCAGCATTTTTCTAAAATCAACATCCTTCCAGAAATCGTTACCCAGGTTTGGCGCTGTTTTTACAATGCTGTTGCGTACATACCCCGGGAACCCTACCGATATTTTATCGAAAGCCGGAAAGTCTTTCACCAAGGTATTAATTGCCTTAACCACATTGGCCGGATTGGCCGGTTTTGGGGTGGCAATTTTTTTATAATCCATGGTAAGCTCGCCTTTGCTGTTTAAGATGGTAGCTTTAATGCTTGAGCCACCGATATCGATTGAAAGGATCTTTAAAGCTGAAGGAGTAGTTTTCATGGAACCGGTGATAAAATGTTGAATGTAGATTTAGTATCGCGCTGTAAATATCACATTTTTAATAATAAATAGATACTGTTTAGCTATAATATTAAACGCCAAATAAACAGGATATGAATAACATAAATGTAATGAGTGTGTTACTTTTCTGCGAAGACGTTGTAGTATAAACCCATTTAAAGCTACAGGGTTTTCGCATACGGGCTTTTATGACACTTAGGTAACGGTATAACCATTTTAAATGACGTAAAATGTTCACGTTCACGATTGCACAAGCAGGTGTATTTTTCGCAAACTCTTTATTGCCAGGTATTTATCATTTAAAATGGTGGCATACCACTGTCACCATGAACATCAAAAAAGATTTATATACCTTATTTGGTCATGTCCCTTACTGTAAATTCTAAAGCAGCCTTATCAGCCAAAGTTTTAGCGCCGGGCTTTTCGCCCAGGTACATGGTTTTTGCTGTTGTCCTGTTATAAGCAGGCCACTCGGGCAACCCGTTACCATTGGGGTTGCCTGTTTTAACAAAGTTTACCCAATATTGCGATATGGTATTTGCCAGCGCATGGTCTACAGGTTCAAACCGGCGGTTCAGGAATTTTAGGTTGTCGAATACATAAGCCACCTCGCCGGTGTGGAAGGCGCCATATTTTTTAAAATCGGCAGTGGCGGGCAGACGGCGGGTAAAGCGGTATAAATAAACTTTTGCTTTGTTTTTTGCGCTTTGTTGGTTTGCCCAACTGTAATTTTGCACACCAAACATCTGATCGCGCGACATCCTGATCTGCGACCTTTCTGCTTCGGCACCTGTTGTGCCGGGATATAGTTTCAAAACTTCTGCCGCTCTGGCGCCAAAGCGTTTATTAATCCCCGCAGTATAATCTACGGCATTTTTAATATTGCCCATAAAGGCATCATCTTCGTTCCAGCCGGTGAGCAATGGTACCTGGCTTTCTTTATTGGCGGCAAAAATATCTGCGGGTACCATTGGTAACAAGTAGCCATCTATAATTGGGCGGAAGTTGTTTTGTTTCAGCAATTCATCAGCAGGCAGCTTACGCAGGTCGGTAAGTGTCGCCGCGTGAAGTTCTGTAGCGGCTGCCAACCCACCTTTTTCGGCCTCGGCTAATGATACGCCACTGCCTTTGCCCGGCAGCATGTGCGCGCCGCTTTCTGCAATGGCTTTGTTGAAATAACCTTTAGCCAGTGGCGATGCCACAAGGTAGTTAACGCCATAAGAACCTGCCGACTGGCCCGCTATAGTAACATTACCCGGGTCGCCGCCAAAAGCGGCAATATTTGCTTTTACCCATTTTAAGGCTGCCAGCTGGTCCATCAGCCCGTAATTACCCGATGCATGGTTAGGTGATTCCTTGGTTAATTCCGGGTGGGCGAAAAAACCAAATATGCCAACACGATAGGGAATGCTTACTAAAATAATCCCCTTTTTTGCAAGCGCTTCGCCATCATAAATAGGCACATTGGTGCCGCCACTTACAAAACCGCCGCCATAGATCCACACCATTACGGGGCGCCTCTCGGCGGGGGATTTAGCGCCTGTCCAAACGTTCAGGTACAGGCAGTCTTCGCTTAGCGGTTCGTCTTTTATCAGGAACTCGCGGGTGTAAACCCCAAACTCATTAGGCTTGCCCTGCATGGGGCTTTTTGCAAACCGGCTGCAATCTTTTACGCCCGCCCAAGGCTTTACAGGTTGCGGCGCTTTCCATCGCAATTCGCCAACTGGCGGCGCGGCAAATGGGATCCCCTTGAATATATGAACGCTCTCATCCTCGCTTACCGTTCCTGAAATTAACCCCGCATTGGTTTTAACAACCTTAAATGTGGTTTGTGCAAAAGCGGATGTTGCCGCTACCATAAAAAGGACTGCGAGGATGCGTTTCATAGTTTTGAGGTTTTACCACATAGACACAAAGAAAACACAAAGTTCACAGAGACTTTATTCTCCGTGACTCTGTGAAAATCTCCGTTGTCTCCGTGGTTAATTATAATGCAATTTACGGTTTTGCCGCAGGTTTACTATACTTGGCTGTGCGGGCGTCTTTGATAACGCCTTTCCAGTTTAAGCCATAAGCGAAATCGTAAACATGGCCTTCGGAATCTGTATAGCATTTCATATCATGCGGTACATCTTCGTATTGCGCTTCTACAACCTGCATATTCAACGGCATCTGCAATGGTAACAGGGCCGATGGTTCAGCCTTGCCGGTTATGATATCCAAACTTGCCTGGCCCTGTACGCCAAAGTCGGCAATAATGGCGTTGGCATTTTTCTCAAATTCGCCAAAAACCATAGGGTTGCTCATGTTGATGGAAACGATAACCGGTTTGCCCTTCATTTTGGCGTAGGTATCGTTCACCATCGCAAGGTCGGTTACGTTGGTTGATGTTTCTGATTTACCTTTATAGCTGCGGTTGGTAAACTTTTCCAGCGGGTCGCCACCGGCAAGGCTGGTCTCACGGGCTGTTTCGGCGGTGTATTTTCCGTATTGCAGCGATATAGGTAAATAGCCGTTGCCTCCGGCCTTTACATCCGCTTCGTCATAACCGCCGTGCCCAATTGGGCTGTCAATAAATACGAGGGCATAGTCGGCCTCATCGGGGTTTTCGGTTACCTTGAAGTACTTTTTAACAATATCCATATTTACCGGGTACTCCAGTTTTTCGGGGTAAGGCATTCCCAAAAAGTTTTTACCTGCCGGGGTGAATTTTTTAGGCACATATACCGTTTTGCCGGTTTGCAATGGCAGCACGTTGGCTTTGTTCTTCAGCATCACTATAGATTTAAGTTGGGCCTCGTAGCCGGCTTTCATAAACCCGGGGTTACCCACCGTTTTCTTGGTGGTTTCAACATCCAAATAAGGGTTCTCGAATAAGCCGGTGCGGAAACTGCCCCGTAACAAACGCACGGCAGACTGCTCGAAGCGGGCGCGCATAAATGCCTGGCCGTGTTCTTTAACACCCATTTGGTAAGCTTCTAAAACAGGGGCCATATCGTTATTGCCGCCAAACTGGTCAACCCCGGCCATTAATATTTTATAATGGCGTTGCGCAATAGTGGCTTTTTCCATCCCCCATGATTTTCCCGACAGGAAGCTATTGATCACCGTTTCATCGCCGGTTACCAGCCAGTCGGTACAAACCACGCCATCGTAATGGTATTTGTTACGAAGCAGGTCGGTAATAATGTATTTATTATAATTGTTAGCCACGTTCTCGTGGTTTTTGGTATCCTGGTTAAAGCTGATGGTATAGTAGGGCATTACCGCGGCAGCCATACCTGTTTTACCGGCAAGCTTAAAAGCACCTTGTGTAAACGGTATCAAAGCTTCGTTAAAATTGTTACCAGGGTAAACCGCATATTTACCAAAGCCGTAGTGCGCGTCGCGGCCGCCTTCGCCTGCTCCACCGCCCGGCCAGTGTTTCACCATAGCATTCACGCTGTTGTAGCCCCAGCCGTTGGCCAGTTCTTTATCGCCCGTGGAGGTTTGGAAACCATCTATGTAAGCCCTTGCCATGTCGGCAGCCAGCTTCGGGTCTTCGCCAAAAGTACCGCTTACACGGTTCCAGCGTGGGTCGCCGGCCATGTCTACCTGTGGCGATAGTGCGGTTGCTATACCAAGCGCGCGGTATTCCTGCGCGGCTATGTTGCCAAACTTTTGCGTTTCGGCAGGGTTAAACGTGGCTGCCATACCTAATGAACCCGGCCACATAGAGATAGTACCCCCTGCACCGCCATTATATTCGGCGGTAGCAACAGTGCCATGGCGCGGGTCTGAACTGTTATTGGCCGGTATCCCCATACCGGTGCCCTCTGCAAATGCTTGTACGTTATTGTTCCACCGGGCGGCAACCTCGGGGCTTTGTACCGATGTTACCAGCACATGGCGTACGTTATCTTTAGAAAGGAATTGCTTTTGCTGGTCTGACAGGTCGTAGGGCTTTGCACCACTTTCGTTAAAAGGCTTGCCGCCATACGTGCCGGCAAATGGCCCAACCGGGATGCTCGGGATCATCTGGTGGCGGCTGTACAACATTAAACCTGCAATTTGTTCTACACTCAATTTTGAGGCAAGGTCTTTGGCGCGTGCATCAATGGGTAAACGCCAGTCCTCATATTTGTCAAGTTTGCCGTTCTTGTTAAGGTCTTTAAAAGCCAGGCCATCCACCGTAAGTATTTTAATGCCGGATGTGGTAGAATAGCCCAGGCTGCGGCCGCCTTTGTTAATTACAATAGCGATGTCGCCATTTTTAGTTTCGGTCCATTTGGTTTGTGCCGATGCAAAAGCAGGGAGCAGCGCAAGCAGCAACGCGTAGTTTTTTCTCATATTAAGTACCGGGTTATACGTTTAATTATTGGTTGTCAGTACAATGGCCTAACCATTGTGTCATTGGTACACAATACTAAATATTATAATTTTAATAAGCAAGCTTTTAAGCAATTAGGTTTGCTATTTTTACCGACTCACGTTTTGTGGAATATAAAGTATGCTATCGGATAAATTAAAAGAAGAGACCAAAACAAACCATCAGATATTAGAAAAGGCGCTTGTAGGCCAGTTAAAGGCCATTCGCTCGCAGCAGGAGTACGCCGATTTATTAAGACTTTTTTACGGATATTTTGGGGGACTGGAAGTAAAGATAAATGAGGCTATTGATAAAGATCTTTTGCCCGATAATGCCGAGCGCCGCAAAACGCAAGCAATTGCCGATGACATTACTTTTCTTGGAGGCGATGTGCCCGCTAAAGCTGAGGGTGACGACCTGCCACGCATAAACAACCATTTAGAAGCCCTGGGCGCTTTGTATGTGATAGAAGGATCGACGCTTGGTGGCAAGATCATCAGTAACATGATGCAGCAGCAATTACAACTGGGCAATAAAGGCCTTTCTTTTTTCAGAAGCTACGGCGATAATACCGAACCCATGTGGAATACCTTTAAGGGCATACTAAACCGGCAGGCACAAAACCTGGCGGAGCAAGCCGTTGTAATAGCGGCCGCAAACGAAACCTTTTTGAAATTTGGCCAATGGTTTGAAAAGGCAAAAGCCTCTCCCCAGCCATCTCTAACGGAAAGGGAGCAAGAAAATAAAACCGTCTTTCCGTAAAGCAAAAACCGATCTATAGAGTTCTTTGCAGATAGGCAGTTTTATTTCTTAAATGAAATATTAAAGGTTGACCCCTGCCCAAGTTCGCTATCTACCCAAATCTTGCCGTTGTGTTTTTCTATAATGCGTTTTACAATAGCAAGCCCAACGCCCGATCCTTCAATATCCCCAACATTATCCAGCCTGTTAAACAACTCAAATATTTTGGGGAGTTGTTTAATATCAATACCCAGCCCGTTATCGGTAATGGTATAGGTTACCTCGCTGTCATTTTCAGATCCATCAATAGTTACTTTTGGAGGATTGGATTTTGATGAATATTTTATGGCGTTGCTGATGATGTTGGCAAATACCTGTGGTATCATTACCGGGTCGCCCTGTATTTTTGGTGTATTGCCAATATGCACACAGCTTTCATCTACATTATAGATAAGCAGCAGATCGCGCACAATATCATGTATCATAGGCGCGGTGTCAATTTCGCTTTTCGCCAGTTCGGAGCGGTTTATGCGCGAGTAATCAAGCACCTCGTTGATCATGCTGTTCATTTTATCGGCGCCGTTATTAATGCGTTCTAAAATTTTAACAGTTTGGGGCTTTAATTCGGCATCTCTCAGTAAGATCTGCGTAAAGCTTTTTATAGTAGAGATGGGATTCTTCAGATCGTGCGATATGGTAAAGCTAAATGTATCCAGCTCCTCATAAGCCTGCTTCAGTTTCTCGTTAAGTAACCTGATGGCACCGGCTTTTTGGTTAATGGCGTAAGTTATTTCGCTACGTAACCGCACTACTGATTTAATTTCTTCGTTGCTCCATTTTACCGATGTGCCCGTAACCGTTTGCGACCATTCATCGAAAGAGTTACGTGGCGATATGTGCGCCATGCCGGTGCTTGTATCAATGGTAACGGGTTTTTCGGGGTTGCCTGCCCAGGTAATGGTTTGTAATTGCTCGGGTTTAAACCATATTACATATTCGCCCATCTCACGCGACAGGGCGGTAACCATTATACCCGATGCGATCTTGCGGTACACCGCAGCCTCCGGAAATTTCTCAGAAAGCTTTTCGGTATAAAAAAAGGTTTCGGCTACGTTGTTTTTTATCCAACTGATTAGGCTGTTTATCTGAGCGTTATCAGGCGTAGTGCCAAACCTGGTTATATTATTTTCAAATACTAACACGGCGCCTGTAGCATCAACCGCGTTAAGTAATGTAACCGCATGGCCTGTAAGGGCGTACTCAATATTGTTATCCTTAAGCATCAGGCGGCTGAGCTGGTCAACCGCGCTTTTGTAGCGTTCTTGCAATTGCTGGTTCTCTTCATCCTGCCTGAACTCAAGCGCCGAAGAAAGGATCTGGCCTATTAACTTTGCCGACTCGCGGGAGCGGTAATCAATAAACCTTGGTGTATAATTATGGCAGGCAATTAAACCCCAAAGTTCGCCTTTATATATCAACGAGATGCTAAAGCTGGATTGCACCCCCATATTTTTTAAATACTGGATGTGTATAGGCGATACCGCGCGAAGGTGCGAGTTAGTAAGGTCTAATGGAGCTTCGTTACCGGCCTCTGTTAATATGGCTGATGGCTGGTTATTAACATCGGCTATTAAACGGGTTAAGTTTACCTTATATAGCTCGCGCGCCTGCTTGGGGATGTCTGATGCCGGGTAATGCAAACCAAGCCACGATGGTAATTCGGGGTTTCTTGCTTCGGCAATTACCTCGCCATGCCCATCCGCGGCAAAGCGATATACCATAACCCTATCGTACCCAATTACGTTTTTTACCTGAATGGCGCTGTTGTTCAATAAATTTTGCAAATTTTTATCTGCAAGCATCTCTGATATGGAGCGGCCAATTAATTTGTGTATCTCCGTAGCGCTGTCAGATCGTGCCGGCTCAAACTCGAGCAGATAATAATTGGCAGATGCTGATATAATTAAATGGAAAGGCTGGCCGTAAATATCTGTATTGAAGGGATTGGTTTGTTCGAACCCGTTTACTTTACCAAAAATAATTAAGCGATTTATAAAATCGGGCGGTTCGTTTTTACCTATCAGCGGTTCTACGGTACTTATATGTTTGCCCAGCAAGCCGGGAGGTACATTTTTGAGGTAAGATGAGGCGTTTTCACTTTCGAAACGGATGTAACCGTCATGATCTATAACTAATAAAAAACCATGAGATTGTATTTTTCCGGGGATGTGGATAGGTTCCCTATCGCAGTTTGTAAGATCAATATTCACAGGCAGGCGTATTGTATTAGGCAATATATTAAACAAATATGAAAAATTAAATGGGATTAATCAGTTAAATTATTTTGCATAAAATAGCCGGGAGGTTTAAACAGATTCAATGTCGGCATTTACCCCTTAATGGTCGCATTATGCCCCTACACCGATGTTCATACCATATTATATTTGTTAAATTAAAACCGTTAAAAGCTAAGCATTATGACAAAGGAATTATGGATGAACCTGCCTGTTAAGGACCTTAACAGATCGAAAGAGTTTTTTACCGCCATTGGTTTTGCTATTAAAGATGGCCCGGGCAATAACAATAAAATGGCCCCGCTTGCAATTGGCGACAAGAACACCATTGTAATGCTTATTGTAGAGGATGTGTTTAAGTCGGCCACGCAAAACCCGGTCGCCGATACTTCGAAGGGTACCGAGGTGATGTTTTCGTTCAGTGCCGATAGCCGGGAAGAAGTGGAAGAAGTAGCTGAAAAAGTAATTGCCGCTGGCGGTGATCTGTTTGCCCCGCCTGCCGAAATACAGGGCTGGATGTATGGCTGCGCATTTGCCGACCCGGATGGCCACCGCTGGAACGCGCTTTATATGGATATGGCCAAAATGAACGGTTAAATAACAGCAAGGACGACAATGCAAAAGCCTAACAATGCGGATGAGTACATAGCAGCCTACCCCGCACAGGTGCAGGCTAGAATGGAAGAGCTGCGCCGTACAATAAAAAACGCCGCGCCACAGGCAACAGAAGTTATAAGCTATGGGATGCCGGGATACAAAATCAATAGTGTGCTGGTATATTTTGCCGGCTGGGATAAGCATATTGGGTTTTACCCTGGTGCAAGCGGCATCGCCAGCTTTAAGGATGAGTTATCCGTGTATAAAGGCGCGAAAGGTTCTGTTCAATTCCCTTTGGACGAGCCTTTGCCGCTGGACTTGATTACTCGCGTAGTAAAATTCAGGGTAGAAGAAGAAGCGGCTATTGCCCTTGCGAGGAAGATGAAGAAGGCGCTAAAGTAAATTATTATTACCTACATCCATTTTATGACCAGTGTTTCCTCGGCTTCTATACTCACATGGTTTCCACCTACCTTGCCACCGCTTTTAGCAAAAATAACAATGGGCTGCAGGGATGGATTGCTAAGCGTTAGCTTAAATTCGCGCCGGGTAGTAGCCTTGTTGATGATAATGGTTACCCATTCTTTACCGCTGCCCATTACCTTCATTACTACGCCCTTTTGAGGTTCTTCAAACACAAAGGAAAGATCAAGTGTATGAAGGCCTATCACTTTGGCGAGAAACATATTCAGGTGATTATAGTCGCCCAGTATCCTGCTGCCTAAACCTACAAGTGATGGCACCCAGTAAACTTTACCGCTGCCTAATGTATTTTGTGTGGCGGTAATTGTATCGCCATTATACGCTAATGGAGTTGCTGTAGTAAGGCTTAACTCGCCGCGCCACTGGTAAGCAGGCAGGGCAATGCCATCGGCAACCAGCTCTTCCATTTCATCAATAGCCTTATACTCCAAAATATCGACTCCAAAAAGGTTGCGCAGCGGGAAGCCCAGGCGCATGGTGCCTACCGCGTTCTCATCATAATAACCTGTTAATCCATCAGCAATCAGTTTACCTCCGTTTTGTACAAATCTTTCCAGCGCAGGCCAGTATTTTGATGGGATAGAAATTTGATGCGCCAGAATGATAACTGAGCCGTTATAGTTTGACTTATCAAAATTAAATTCACTTATCTCTTTAAAATTAGCTTGTATCCCGGCTTCACTCAACGCCTCAAAGTAGGCGATGGCAGCTTTCATCACCCCGCCTACATCCCGCCCTTCATAGCTTTTGCCGCCCATTTGCAGGGTTTTTTCTATCCAAAGGGATTCGCGAATGTAAAGGATATTGATGCCCGATTCGGTTTCAACGGCATCTTTAAAAAAGGTGATATGCTCGTTCAGGGTCTTGATAACTTCTGTTGTGGCCAGCAACCTGTCAGATGGTTCGTTATGATAATTTAACATGGCCCATTCGCCTGCCTCAATGCCGGATGAACGCGGGTTGAGGCACCAGAATATCGCGCCTTTGCTTTCGGTACCAATGGCTATCCACAGCCATTGGGCAATTTCTTCTTGTGTAGGGCACAGCGCTAAAAAACCACTGTAGGTATTGTTGCCGCCCTGCAGTTCTGTCATAAACCATGGGATATCACCTGCGCCCGACCGCAGTATTTCGCAGTTGGCCGCGATGGCCAGGGCATATTGTGTGCGGTTAAAATAACCAAAATGCCAGCTTGCATGAGCCGAGCCACCAAGGCTGGTTAAAAAGCTTCGCCAGGCAGTAAAATCATATTCGGCTACGTGGGTAAAAATAGCGTGGTTATTTACATGGATGATGCTCCCGGGATGGTGCTTGTGTATCTCATCTGTAAGCCATTGCAGGAACCAGGTGTTATAGTACAGGTGAAAACGCTCGTCGGCAAAATCGAAACGGTCGTACCCGCCGCTATTGTAATCAATTGCCGCCCGCGCTGCTTTCCATTCCTTAAATTTATCGGTTGCAAATTGCTCTTGCGGGAAATGTCCAACGCCCGGTTCATTAACGGGCACCCAGCCGTAGCATGAGTCGAACTGTTTAAAGTGGCTAACTACATTAGCTACATATCTTTCGATAGCGCCCAGGTGGTCTTCATCCTTCGGAAATTTTAATCCGCCCAGGTCGGTAAACGCGGTGGCGGGGAACAGGTTGCCGTAAACTTTAATGCCGTATTTATCGGCCGCTTTGTAGGCCTCATCAAATAAGGTAAAATCCCAGGTGCCATCGGCCCGGTGCATGTAGGTTTCAAACAAGCGGATGCGGGTAACCGTCATCCCGGCTTCCTTTAGCCGTTTAAACCAAAGGTCTATCTCCTGTGGGGTTTGCCCCGGTTCTATAAAAACCTCGGCACCAAACATAATAGGGGTTGCCTGCTGTTTAAAAGTGTACTGCATAATAGTTTGCCGGGCATGAACGCGCCGTAAATGAGTAACTTTTTAAAGCAGGAATGGTTTTAATGTGGGCTTTAAGTAGAATGTATATAGCTATGCATCTGCTCTATGGTTTCCTTTTGGGAGTGAATGGTTTCGTAAACCACATCATTAATAGATATTATGCCGCAAAGTTTATCTTCTTTATTAAATACAGGCAGGTAGCGTATGTTGTTCTCGCTCATGATAAGCATGCAGCTATCCACGCTCGATTCGGGGGTGATATGCGGGAAGCCATTGCTCATAATTTCGCCAACGGTGGTATCGTCGGAGTGTTTACCCATTAATATGATCTTACGGGCGTAATCGCGCTCGGTTACCAGGCCAATGTATTCGTCACTTTCTGTTACCACTACCGAGCCAATGTTCTTTTCGGACATTAGCTTCAGTACATCTAATACGGTGGTTTTGGCGGGTACAGCAATAACATTGCTCCCCTTACGGGCAAGGATGTGTTTTACGCTTTTCATATAAATTCAGGTTATTGGAGACCTCAATTTACAAATAACTATAAGAAAAACAAGAAGTTATATGAAAAATAATCGCTAATGATCAGCTAATGGCTATCACTTTATCTGTTAATACGCCAAAAACTTTATCGGCCTTGCGGCTCAGGATAGCCACCTTGCCAGTAAATTTGCCAAAGGAAGGCAGTATGGCCTGGTGCTTACCAAAGGCAAAACATGGTAGCGTAACTTTTTGCCTGCCCCTGCCCACTAAACTTACACCCGGGTGAATGTGCCCGCATAGCACGTAACCATCTTCATCTTTCGTCTCCGGATCGGGCAGCGGGTGGTGTAACATCAGGAAAGGGCCCATCACCAAACGTTTATGTAACACAATGCCAAGATTGGTATAATGCTTATCGCTAATAATATCGTGGTTGCCTTTTATCAATATGATCTCCAGCTTAGGGAACTGGCTGCGCCAAAGTACAAACCAATCCCAGTCGTTGTTCATGTCGCTGTGGAAAAGGTCGCCCAGGAAAATGAGTTTTTCGGGGCGATGTTCATAAATAAGATCCGACAGCATCGCCAAATCGTCCTGTTCCATGTTGCGGGGGATGGCGATACCTGCTTTGCGGAAATGCCCAACCTTGCCAAAATGCACATCGGTAACTATCAGCGCGTTCTGTTGCGCCCAATAAATTGCTTTTTGTGGTAACAGTAAAAGATCCTGATCTAAAAATTGGAAAGGGGTACCCGCACTCATCTTCATATTTGGGCAAAGATAAGGGTTTTGGAGATTAGTGAATAGAGAACGGTTGATTAGTGAATGGTTGCAAGGCGATAAGTTACTCACCTCTCAACAATAGTCAGGACCTACGTTTGCCCCCCCCCTCTCTGCTTCGCAAAGAGGGGGGGAGACCGCATCTTAAGCCTTCTGTTAGGGAAAGCCAATTTCTCACCCTCTTTGCGAAGCAGAGAGGGTCGCGCACATAGTGCCGCCGGGTGAGTCAACCCGCAAGGTGATACGCTAACCGATTACTAATTATTGTAATATTGC
Source organism: Mucilaginibacter lutimaris (assembly GCF_042676625.1). Taxonomy (NCBI): domain Bacteria; kingdom Pseudomonadati; phylum Bacteroidota; class Sphingobacteriia; order Sphingobacteriales; family Sphingobacteriaceae; genus Mucilaginibacter; species Mucilaginibacter lutimaris. The sequence goes on along the minus strand of NZ_JBHTIA010000012.1, from coordinate 92,367 downwards.
TTTATGGAAATAAAACAAGCGCAACATCTGGTAGATAATTGGATAAAAACGACCGGCATACGTTATTTTAACGAGCTTACCAATACCGCCATGTTAATGGAAGAGGTTGGCGAGGTTGCCCGCATTATGGCAAGGCAATACGGCGAGCAATCGTTTAAACAATCGGACAAGGAGGTGAACCTTGCGGATGAAATGGCCGATGTGCTGTTCGTGCTCATTTGCCTGGCCAACCAAACAGGGATAGACCTGACAGATGCATTGGAGAAAAACCTTCAAAAGAAAAGCATCCGCGATGCCGACAGGCACCAGAATAATGAAAAATTGAAATAGCTAAACAAGCTTAACCAACTTATCCCCATCCAACACAGGGATGGCTATCGTCATGTCCACCTGCAGGCAAAATTCAATATCTTTCTCGATGCCGAGTTTTTTGAGGCGTTCGCCGTGGGATGTTTTGCTGAGGTATTGGCTAATGTCGTTTTTGCCTATCTGGAAAAGGTCGTTGGCGGCAATGGCGGGATCATCTAAAGTGTAGCCGCTATTTTTTAACTGCTCTATAACTGCGCCTGCAAAAAGCGTATCTTCCAGATTAAAGTTGTTTTTCCATCCGGCGCACACCAGCAGGATATTTTCTTGCTGGGTTTTTAGCCAGTTGCAAAGCGCAGTTAAATTAAGAAATGAACCAATAACAATCTTTTTTGCACTGCGAGACAAATGCAGCGCATGGGTGCCATTAGTGGTGGTAAGCACTACAGTTTTACCGGCAACCTTTTCGGCCTTGTATGAGAATGGCGAATTGCCAAAGTCGAAACCATCAACCACTTTACCATCGCGTTCGGCAGCTATAAGGTAATTAAGTCCTTTATCGCGGTAAGCGGCACATTCTTCCACCTCAGATACCGGGATGATCGCTTCGGCACCGTTTTCAATACCATAACAGATAGATGATGTAGCCCTGAAAATATCTATCACCACCACAATATAATCCTGCACGTTATATAACGGGATAAGGGCGGGGGTAAGGCAAACATCTAAGTTCTTTTTCATTGGGTCATTGAGAGTCATTAAGTCATTGGAAAAAACATTAGGTCACCGGTCACAAAAAATGACGCAATGACCTAATGACTCAATGACGGGCAGAGCCCTGTTATTTATAAAACGGTGGCTTTACAAGCTGTGCTTTTACTTTATTATCGCGGATAAGGATGAAGATCTCGGTGCCTTCTTTTGCAAATTCATTCTTTACGTAGCCAAGGCCAATTGCCTTTTGCAGCGATGGCGATTGTGTGCCCGATGTTACTTTACCAATCACGTTACCATCAGCGTCAACTATCTGGTAATCGTGGCGGGGAATGCCGCGGTCTATCATTTCAAAACCAATAAGCTTACGCGTAACACCGGCTGCTTTTTGCTGTTGCAGGGCTTCTGAATTGGTAAACGTTTTATTGAATTTAGTTACCCAGCCCAGGCCGGCTTCCAATGGCGATGTGGTATCGTCAATATCGTTTCCGTAAAGGCAAAAGCCCATCTCTAAACGCAAGGTATCGCGCGCGGCTAAACCTATTGGCTTAATACCGAATGGCTCGCCCGCTTTGAATATTTCATTCCAAATAAATTCGGCATGTTCGTTATCAAAATAGATCTCGAAACCACCTGCACCTGTATAACCCGTTGCAGATACGATTACATTTCCGATACCTGCAAAAGTGCCTTTGGTAAAAGTATAGTATTCCATTGATGCCAGGTCTATATCGGTTAGGCTTTGCAGTGCTTCGGCTGCTTTAGGGCCTTGTACAGCAAGTAACGAGGTGCGGTCTGATATATCTTTCATATCCACACCTTCGGTGTTAAATTTGCTTATCCAGTTCCAGTCTTTCTCTATGTTAGAGGCGTTAACAACCAGCATGTATGTTTTCTCATCAATGCGGTAAACCAAGAGGTCATCAACAATGCCCCCGTCTTCATTCGGCAGGCAGGAGTATTGTACTTTACCGTTGTATAGCTTAGATGCATCATTACTGGTAACACGTTGTATCAGGTCAAGCGCCTTTTCGCCCTTTAAAATAAACTCACCCATGTGGCTTACATCAAATACACCAACGCCCTTACGAACGGTATCGTGCTCGGCATTTACGCCAACGTATTGCACAGGCATGTTGTAGCCTGCAAACGGCACCATTTTGGCACCCAGATCGGTATGTACTTGTGTTAAAGCTGTATTCTTCATGGTGAAATTAATATCGTGGCAAAAATAGCAAAATAGCTGTATTGCCGGGGCAGTTTACGCGATAGATTGATAAAAATCGGCAAGCTGGCGGGTAATGGTGTTTACATCGTGCTGCTGCTCTATCAGTTTACGGGCACTGCGCCCTATCTGGCGGCAATAATGTTCGTCGGTAATGCATTTGCGCATGGCGCTGTAAAACTCATCGGTATTATTGGCGATAATAATGTTCTTGCCATTTTGGATATTGATACCCTCGGCGCCCAGCGATGTAGATATAATGCATTTTTCCATGGCCATACCCTCTACTATCTTCACCCGCATGCCCCCGCCCGATAGCAGCGGAACGATCATGATAGATTTGCTGTTCACAAATTCGAGCGCGTCATCAACCTCGCCATGTATAAATACCTTGCCCAATACTTCATAATCATCAAACTGCTCGGGGATATTATGGCCCGCAACATAAAATTTGGCCTTTAAGTCGCCATGGATAATGTCTTTATGAAAATTGTCTATGAACCATTCTATCCCTTCGAGGTTAGGCAGCCAATCCAGCGAACCCAGGAAAAACAGGCTTGGAAAATCTTCTTTTTTATGATCGGGTTTATATAAAGAGAGGTCTATCCCGATAGGTAAAACGGTAAGCGGGATCCTGGTGCCGAATGATAGCATGGAGACTTGGTCTTGTTCTGTAAAAGCCACTATCCCATCAAACTTATTCAGGAGGCCCAGCTCGTAGTTTTTAATGCGGCGGGCAAGCAATTGCAGGTACCAGCGTTTAAGAGGGTCGCTTTTTTGCTGCGCCAGTTTTTGCCAAACCTGATGCTCAATGTTATGCGCCCTGAATATTACTTTCGCTTTTGAGTTTCTGCGGATGACATCCAGGTAAGGCGCTACAAAAATGCCCTCCAGTTGAATAATGTCATACTTATTATCGGTAAGGTTCCTGAACAGCAATTTCTCGAACCCGGCATTATAATACTTATCAATATTGTAGGAGTTGGTGGTAAACAGGTTGCTCACGGCCTCTACCATAGTTACACGGGTATCAATATCGTACTCGGTATAGTTTATTTTTTCGAGCAGTTCATCTCGTTCGCGCGGGGTGCTGTTCTTTTTTACGTTGAGAGACATTAGGGTAACCTCGTGCCCAAGCGCTACCAGGCCTTTTACGGTATTGCCTACCACAATGGGGTAACCGCCATTTTGTGGGAATGGGGCGCGGTGGGTTAATATTAATATCCTCAAAAGGTAAGCGTAATTGGTTAGCCAAAGGTATTAAACCCTTTAAGCTTTATCAATTATCTCATCAGAAATACGAAGGCCCGGCTGCGTTACTTTAAAAGTTTTACGATGATATGGCGTATGCCCGCGCTCTAACACCATTTTACGGTGACTAATGGTTGGGTAGCCTTTGTTGGAGTGCCATTCGTATTCGGGATGTTCTAAAGCTATTTGCTTCATGTAATCGTCCCGGTAGGTTTTGGCCAGGATAGAGGCCGCCGCTATACTGAAATATTTGGCATCGCCCTCTACAATACACTGGTGCGGCATATCGCGGTATTTGTTAAAACGGTTACCATCGATAATCAGAAACTGAGGGATACAAAGCAATTTATCAATAGCACGGTGCATGGCCAGGAAAGACGCGTTTAAGATGTTGATCTCATCTATCTCATGGTTATCGCACCAGGCAACGGCGTGGGCAATGGCCTTTTCTTCTATCTCGGTACGTAGCTGGTAGCGTACCTCTTCGGTAAGCTGTTTAGAGTCGTTAAGCAAATGGTGGTCAAAGTCGCGCGGGAGGATAACAGCAGCGGCAAATACAGGCCCGGCAAGGCAGCCGCGACCAGCCTCATCACATCCTGCTTCAATAAAATCGTGCTGGTACCTTGCTAATAACATCCGTTATTTGTTCTTTGGATACTACAAATATCTTAAAATAAGTAGATCGTACTCATAACTGTTGAAAAAATAAACTATAAGTTACAAATACGTCAAACCAACTATAACCAATAGTGTTAAAATAGGGTAATGAAGAAGTTAGTATTCGTCATTTTTATTTTTTGCGGTTTTGCAAGCTTTGCCCAAAAGCATGTACACCTGCCGCACGGGATGGTTTTTGGCGAAAAACCCATTGGCATTGCACCTGTAGCCGCCACCAAAATCGAGGCTATGATGGGCAAGAAAATAAGGCAGACCACAGCGCTTACCGGTAAACTAATACGTGTTACTAAACAAAAAGGTGGCTGGTTTGAAATGGATGCCGGTAACGGGAAAGTAATTGCCGCCCATTTTAAGGATTACAACATTATGTTGCCAACGCAGCTAAAAGGGCGGGGGGTGATCATAAAAGGTGTTGCACAGCGTGTTTTAACCGCCGATGATCTCCAGCATTTTGCCGGCGACACTGTTACAGGCGCCAAACAGCACCGGGAAAAGGTTAACCCCAAAGCAAGGATAACCTTTGAGGTTTGGGGATTAATGGTGGACAGGTAGGTGAGTAGTAGTGACACGTTGATATAAAAACGATTATACACGTCCTTATAAAACAGAAATAGCGATGGGTTTATACCAATCGCTACCTCAAAAAAATCTTATTACTTACGCGAATGTAGCGTCTTTACGTAAAGCTGTTGGCTCAACGTGCAGATAATCGGCAAAAAGCTCTTTTATCTTTTCGGCTATTTCGGCGCGGTTAACGGTTTGTGCATCGCGGCGGCATTTAAGGTAATGCTCGCGTGCAATTTTTTCCGACAGATCACCCAAGGTTTTTACTTTAAGTTCGCGGCCAAATTTACCCGCTAAAATTAAGCCTGTGATGGAAATCACCATACCTATATAACCAATAACACCAAACATAAAGCTAACGGTGATAGAGAGTATCAGCGCAATGGCAAATGCCCATACTACACCTGGTTTGGGATGCAACAAGTTCATGTGTAAGCCCAGTTCTTCCTCCAGCTCGGCAACAACCTCAATGCGGTTATCACGCGGAAAAAGCTCGCAAAGTTTGGTTTGTGGTTTCAGTTCGCATTTTTCAATTGGCTTTTTAGCGTTTATTGCACTGCGCAATTTGTAAAAGGCCTGCTGCGTGGTACAGCTATCGCTTTGTGCTTCTTTAACCTTATCTACAACCAGATCGCACAGGGCGCCAAAGGTTTTAATGTGGGTAAGATCGCCTTCAAACCTAATATTGAACGATCTTTCGATCATTAACATCACTTCCTCTACATCCTCCGGGTCGATATTGCTCAAATTAACGACCGGCGTATTCTTTAAATTAACTTTCAATACTATAGTACTAAATTAAACCATTAAGGAGCAGTAATTACTTACTGCTCCTGATCTAATTCAAAATCGATGCCGATTTTGAATTACTTGCTTAAATACATTGATTTTTCTTTATACAGATGCCTGAAATATGGGTCCTGCAGATCGGGTATGAACCTGATAGCCTCACCTGTAGATTTCATTTCGGGGCCTAACTCCTTATTTACTTCCGGGAATTTGTCAAACGAAAATACAGGTTCTTTTATTGCATATCCTTTAAGCTTGCGCTCAATGGTAAAATCTTTTAATTTGTTAACGCCAAGCATTACTTTGGCGGCAATGTTAATATACGGTACGTCGTAAGCCTTAGCTATAAAAGGCACCGTGCGCGATGCACGTGGGTTTGCTTCTATTACATATACCTTATCGTCTTTAACCGCAAACTGAATATTTAACAAGCCTCTGACATTTAAAGCACGTGCTATTTTGGCAGTATATTCTTCCATCTGGCTTATTACACTGTCAGTCAGGTCAAACGGGGGCAATACAGCGAATGAATCTCCGGAGTGGATGCCCGCCGGTTCAATATGTTCCATCATGCCAATCACATGAACATCCTCACCGTCGTGAATAGAATCCGACTCGGTTTCGGCAGCACGGTCAAGGAAGTGGTCAATTAATACCCTATTACCGGGTAAATTTTTCAACAGATTGACCACCGCTTTCTCCAGGTCTTCATCGTTTATTACGATGCTCATACCCTGGCCGCCAAGCACGTAGCTTGGGCGCACCAATACCGGGTAACCTACCTCGTGTGCAACCTCAAGTGCTTCTTCGGCACTTTCCGCAACACCATATTTAGGATAAGGGATGCCCAGGTCTTTCAGCAAATCGCTAAAGCGGCCGCGGTCTTCCGCTATGTCCATATCATTAAATGATGTACCAATGATCTTGATGCCGTGCTTGTGGAGCTTTTCGGCCATTTTAAGAGCTGTTTGGCCACCAAGCTGAACGATAACGCCTTCAGGTTTCTCCAGGTCTATGATCTCACGTACATGCTCCCAGAAAACCGGCTCAAAGTACAGCTTATCGGCCATGTTAAAGTCGGTAGATACCGTCTCGGGGTTGCAGTTAACCATAATGGCTTCGTAACCGCTTTCTTTAGCGGCTAACAAACCATGTACACAGCTGTAATCAAACTCAATGCCCTGGCCAATACGGTTAGGGCCCGATCCTAATACGATAATTTTCTTCCTGTCAGACACAACAGATTCGTTCTCGCCTTCGTAGGTTGAATAGTAGTATGGTGTTTTGGCAGCAAACTCGGCCGCGCATGTATCCACCATTTTATAAACGCGTTTTATGCCCAGGGCTTTACGGCGCTGGTAAACATCCTCTTCGGTTACGTTACCTAAAACGTAGGCAATTTGAGTGTCAGAGAAACCACGTTGTTTAAGGGTGAAGAAGAAGTCTTCGGGGATATTATTTAATGAGTAGCGGCGAAGTTCGGTCTCGATGTTCACCACGTCCTGGATCTGGTTCAGGAACCAGCGGTCTATCTTAGTTACCTTGCGGATAGATTCGATCGGTACACCCAGGCTCATGGCATCGTAGATATGGAACAGCCTGTCCCAGCTTGGATGCTCCAGGCTTTGCATGATCTCATCGAGGTTACGGCTTTGGCGACCATCGGCACCAAGGCCGGCGCGCCCAATTTCCAAGCTTTGGCAAGCCTTTTGTAAAGCCTCTATAAAGCTGCGGCCAATCCCCATCACCTCACCTACCGATTTCATGGTAAGGCCAAGTTCGCGGTTAGCACCTTTAAATTTATCAAAGTTCCAGCGAGGGATCTTTACGATCACGTAATCCAACGTCGGCTCAAAGTAAGCCGAGGTTGTTTTGGTGATCTGGTTCTCTATTTCATCAAGGTTGTAACCAATGGCCAGCTTCGCAGCTATTTTGGCAATTGGGTAACCTGTTGCTTTTGATGCTAAGGCTGATGAGCGGGATACACGCGGGTTGATCTCGATAGCGATGATCTCTTCGTTAGCCGGGTTAACCGAGAACTGAACGTTACAGCCACCTGCGAAGTTACCGATGGCACGCATCATCTTAATAGCCTGGTTACGCATTTCCTGGTAGCAGCGGTCGCTAAGGGTCATGGCCGGGGCCACGGTTATCGAATCGCCGGTGTGGATACCCATTGGGTCGAAGTTTTCGATAGAACAGATGATAATAACATTATCGTTACCGTCCCTCAATAACTCAAGCTCGTATTCTTTCCAGCCTAAAACAGCCTGTTCTACCAACACCTCGTGGGTTGGCGATGCCTGCAGGCCGCGGCTTAAAGCAGCGTCAAAATCTTCTTTTTTATGTACAAACCCCGCGCCTTTGCCCCCAAGGGTATAGCTTGGGCGTATTACCAGCGGGAAACCTATTTGTTGCGCGGCTTCCTTACCTTCAAGAAAAGAGTTGGCAATTTTAGAGGTAGCAACACCAACGCCAATGTCCACCATTAACTGGCGAAACGCTTCGCGGTTTTCTGTTTTTTCTATAGCGGCTATATCAACCCCAATAATTTTAACCCCGTACTTTTTCCATAAGCCCTGTTCATCGGCCTCGATACAAAGGTTTAACGCGGTTTGGCCACCCATGGTAGGCAATACAGCGTCTATTTTTTGTTCCTGAAGTATTTTCTCCAGGCTTTCTACATTAAGCGGAAGCAGGTAAACATGATCGCCAATAACCTTATCGGTCATGATGGTGGCGGGGTTGCTGTTAATGATAGATACAGTGATGCCTTCGTCTTTTAAAGATAAGGCAGCCTGCGAACCGGCATAATCAAACTCACACGCCTGGCCTATAATAATAGGGCCCGAACCAATAATTAAAACGGATTTGATGGAAGTGTCTCTGGGCATAGTTTTTTAAGTCTTATGTCTTATGTCCAAAGTCTTAAGTCAGGGCCTTAAATCAAGCGATAAGGGCTAAAGACTACCGACTAAGGACTTGAAAATCCTATGCGCTGAAAGGCGAAAAATCCCGACCTCAGCGTCGGGGTGCAAAGATAGTAATTTGCAGGGATTTGGGTATTTAAATTTACAAATTTAATATTGGGCTGAAAGGCTTACTTATGCTTTGCTAATAAACAGCTTTAAAAGCTTATTGAAGAGCAAAATTTACCGGTACACTGTATTGCACCCTTACCGGTTGGCCCATAATAATTCCCGGAAGCCATTTAGGGGATTTTTCTAAAACCCTTACAGCTTCGGTATCAAGAACCGGGTCTACAGATTTAACTACTTTTATATCGCTTAACTTTCCATCTTTTTCAACCACAAAAGTCAAGATCACCCTCCCTTGGATCATGTTTTTGCGAGCATAAGTAGGGTACACAATATTATTACCCAGGTACTGGCCAAATGCCTGGTAGCCACCTTTAAAGGCGGGAGGAGTGCCGCGGTTGCCCTTATAATTAAAAGTTTCGTTTTTATCATTGACAGATACACCGCTAATGAGCTCACCGTTATTATACGTTTCGGTAAAGGTGGAGTGAATGTTTTTCTTTTCTCCGGTCCAAATGCCATCTCTTTTGCCGTTATGCACTTTGCCGGTTTCTTCAACGTATTTGAAATCATCGCTATACCCTTTATAATCGCCTTCGCCTTCTTTTACGTGCTCAACGCCTAAAGAGTCGAAACTTGCGATGATTTCATAAGCAGTTTCCAGGGATTTTTCGACGGGGATATCCGGGTATTTTATAATCCGGTATAATTTTCCGTTCGGGAAATATTCGTAACTGTTGCTAACCTTATCGCCTTTACTAAAGGTAGAAAGGTTTTGCCTTAGGCCCGATCCATAATATGTAACCCGCTGGCCCTCGTAGTTTGGCGGATCAATTTTGTTTGACTTGCCAATAAGTTTGATATTGCCGTTTTTATAATATTCGGTTACATTAAAAAGCATTGAGCCCGAATCGGGTTTGCTTATAACGCGTGTATAATCGGCGCTATCCGCCTCATTCACATACTTGCCGTTTTTTTTGAGATAAAAAACAGTCTGAGAATAGCCGGAGGTTATAAATAGAAATGTAAAAGCGAGGGTAAGAAGAAATTTCATTAAATAATTGCGACTTAAGGTGCCGCTAATTTATTTAATTAATTTATTATTCGCATCAGGGAAAATAAGTATTGGCTCATAAGCGCGGGCTTCTTCGGCCTCCATATAGGCGTACGACATAATGATCACAATATCGCCAACCTGGGCCAGCCTCGCGGTAGCGCCGTTAAGGCATACGGTACCACTGCCACGTTCGCCTTTTATAACGTAGGTTTCGAAACGGGCGCCGTTGTTATTGTTAACTATCTGCACCTTTTCGTTCGGGATGATATTAGCCGCTTCAATAAGATCTTCATCAATAGTTATACTGCCAACATAGTTTAATTCGGCCTGTGTAACCTTAACGCGATGAAGCTTTGATTTTAATACCTCAATAATCATGGTGCAAAGGTAGGAATAATTGGTTGATGGTTTATAGTTGATAGTTCATGGTAATGTTTTGCATTTGTAATATATGTATGACGTTTATATGATCTATGAACCATCAACTACTATGATTTGATCAACACATTATCTATAAGCCTTGTTTTACCAACGCGCGCGGCGGTAAGGGCAACAATGTTTGGTGTATTTTCAGTTGCAGGCAACAGGGTTTTACCGTCAACGATCCTAAAGTATTCCGGCTCTACGCCATCTTCGGCTGTTAATTTATCCATTGCCTGTTGCTGTAGTGAGGCAATTTCGCTGCTGTTAAAATTATTTTTTACCCATTTAAGCGTTCGGTATAGCACAAGCGAATGCTGCCTGTCCTGGTTGGTTAAATGGATATTGCGCGAGCTCATTGCAAGGCCATCGGCTTCGCGCTCTATGGGGCACATCACCATTTTTACCGGGATGTTCATCAGCTCAACCATACGGCTTACCACCATAAATTGCTGGTAATCTTTTTGCCCCATATAAAGGCTGGTTGGCTTAACAATATCAAGTAGTTTATACACTATTTGCATAACGCCCTGGTAATGCCCGGGCCTAAATTCGCCCTCTAACAAATGCTCCAGCTGCCCAATATCTAAATGCCATTGCTCATGAGTGTCATACATCTCGCTAACCTCGGGGTTAAATAAAACATCGCAGCCGGCATGCTCCAGTTTAGCCATATCGGCTTCTATAGGGCGGGGATATTTTTCCAGGTCTTTGGGGTCGTTAAACTGGGTTGGGTTCACAAAAATGCTGCAAACGGTAATATCGTTACCCTGCTTTGCCTGCGCAATAAGAGATAGGTGGCCATTGTGCAATGCACCCATAGTAGGCACAAAGCCAATGGTTGCGTTACCCCGGGCAGATAAATATTCGCGGAGTTGGCGGCGGGTGGTAAATGTTTTCAAACCAAATAAAGATTGCAAAAATTTGGCAAAGGTGTACAATTACTTAAAAACTACCAAACGCTATTGCACAAGTGGTTGCCAGTTCATATAATAATGCTTATATTTGCAAACTCAAATTTTTTGAACTTCTTTACATTTATTAATAGATTAGTGATGGGTAAATCAAAACTACTGTTCATAACTCATGAAATGTCTCCCTTTCTCGAATTAACAAAAATTGCTGAGATTACGCGCCAACTTCCGCAGGCCATGCAGGATAAGGGTTTCGAGATTCGCATTTTGATGCCACGTTTCGGGAATATTAATGAGCGTAGGAACCGTTTACATGAAGTTATCCGTTTATCAGGGATGAATATTATTATTAATGATAATGATAATCCGCTGATCATCAAGGTAGCTTCTATCCCCGCGGCGCGTATGCAGGTTTACTTTTTAGATAATGAAGAGTATTTTCAACGCAAGCATGTGTTTAACGATAAAGACGGTAAATTTTATGCCGATAACGATGAGCGCATGATCTTTTTCTGCAAGGGTGCTTTAGAAACCGTTAAAAAACTTGGCTGGGCGCCGGATGTTATCCACTGCCATGGCTGGATGAGCGCTTTGGTACCCGCTTACTTAAAAACGACATATAAAGACGACCCTACATTCAAAAACTCTAAAGTGGTTTACTCTATTTACGGAAATGAGTTTACCGAAAAAATGGATGCCGACTTTGCGCGTAAAGCCGTGATGGGCGATATGACAGAAGCTAATACCGAAGTTTATAAAGAGGGTACCAATACAGCAATGTATGCAGGTGCTATCCATTATAGCGATGGTATTGTTTTAGGCAGTGCCGATATTGATGCTGATGTGTTAAATAATGTTAAAAACAGCAATAAATCGGTGATGGAATACGTTTCCACTTCGGATTACGAAAATTATTACAATTTTTACGAAGAAATCACCAGCGAGCAGTTGGTGGATGTTGCTTAAGCTTTAAAATTATATATGAAATTTTACAAATTAGGCTTATTAACCTTGTTAATAAGTCTTTTTATTTTGAATAGCTGTAAAACGCAGGATGGTATAGGTTTAGACCCAACCAACGAGATAAAGGGTAGCCTTTTAACGAATAACAATGTTGTGGCCGCCACAGCGTATGAAGATTCGATAATTACCAATAATTTATCAACCCGCGCGCCGCTGGCTTATTTTAAAGATCCTGAGTTTGGCACCACCGAAGCTAATATAGCCGCGGTATTGTCGTTACCTGGTAATGTGGCCTACACATTGCCTACCGGCACTATAACAGTCGACTCGGCTGTACTGGTTTTGCCTTACGCATCCAATGGTTTTTATGGCGATTCGCTTGCGTCACGTTTTAAAATTGATGTTCGCCGGCTTGATGAGCGTATAACACCATCAAAATCTTACTACAATACCAAGCATTTTGCAACTATCAATTCTATAATAGGAACAAAAACATTTTCAGCGCGGGCGCATGATAGTTTATATATCACCAATCTGGTTAAAGGTGGCCGCGACACCCTGATTAAAGTAAAACCGCAAGTGCGTGTACCACTCGATCCTGAGTATATGTATTCGGTGTTTTTTGGCGCCTCACCTGCTTTGCTAGGTAATAATGCTGTTTTTCAGAATACTTTTAAAGGCCTTGCCTTTTCTATTGATAAGGCTCAAACTACAGGCCCGGGCGGGAATATGTTCTTCAGGCTCGATTCGGCCGCGGTAACTTATTATTACAGAAGAACCGATGGTACAACAATTGATACCTCATCTATCTCTTTGCCTTTTGGCACCAACGTTACCGAGATAAAACATACCTATAGCGCTAAAGTGCAGGCAGCATTAGATGGTACATCAACCGATGGGCTGGTTTACCTGCAGGGCCTTGCCGGCCTAAGGGCAAAAATATCATTCCCTAACCTTCAAACGTTGTTTGCAGAAGGCAACAAGAACGTTATAATTAACAGGGCAGAACTTGTTGTTAGCTTAAAGCCGGGTACAGGCATACCTTACGCCCCGGCTAAAAGGTTAACCTTATATAAGTACGATATTGCCCACCAGCGTATAACGTTGCAGGATGCATCTCAAACAGACCCAAGAGCCTCGGTTTTTGGTGGTAATTACGATGCTGCCAAAGGCGAGTATCACTTTATAGTAACTGCTTTTTTGCAGGACCTTATAGCCGGTAAAACGGTTGACTACGGTACTTACCTGGCGCCTGTTGACCCTACTATAACAACAGCAATTGATGTTAACCCGGCGGCAAGTTATTCCGAACGAAGTATAGTTGGAGGCAAAGAAGCATCGCCATATAATATTAAGCTTAATATTATTTACACCAAACTATAAATTAAAAAACTTTTTAAAGCAATGTTAAAAATACCCCAAATGGGGTATTTTTTTTTATATGTAATTTTTAATATTGATAATGCTATTTATCTCCTTACTTTTGTCGCACATCTAATTCTATTAATTACAATAAATTCTATTTATTTATGTGCGGCATAGTAGGTTATATAGGTTTCAGAGACGCCTATCCAATAGTAATAAAAGGACTTCACAGACTCGAATACCGTGGTTACGATAGTGCCGGTATTGCCCTTGCAAATGACGGGTTAAAACTTTTTAAAAAGGCCGGAAAGGTTAGCGACCTGGAAGCCCACGTAGAGGGCCATGACCTTGGAGGTTCGGTAGGTATGGGCCACACCCGCTGGGCAACCCACGGCGCGCCAAGCGACAGGAACTCGCACCCGCATACATCGGGCGATAGCAAACTTACCATCATTCATAATGGTATTATTGAGAATTATGCAACCCTTAAGGAAGCGCTTTTATCAAAAGGCCACGAATTTAAAAGCGATACCGATACCGAGGTTTTAATACACCTTATTGAAGAGATAAAAGATGTTACAGGCCTTGGCCTGCGCGAAGCGGTTAGGCTTGCCCTTAACCGTGTGGTTGGTGCTTACGCCATTGTTATTATGAGCGATGATGAGCCCGACGAACTGATAGCCGCCCGTAAAGGCAGCCCAATGGTAATTGGCGTTGGTAAAGGCGAATACTTTATAGCATCAGACGCTACGCCGATAGTGGAGTATACTAAAAATGTTATTTACCTGAATGATAACGAAATTGCTTACGTTAGGCGCGACGACCTGTTGATAAAGCACATCGACAATACCATACAAACCCCATACATACAGGAGCTTGAACTTAAGCTGGAAATGCTGGAAAAAGGCGGTTACGACCACTTTATGCTTAAAGAGATATATGAGCAGCCGCGTTCTATCCGCGATTGTCTGCGTGGCCGGATATATCCAGAGCAGGGTCTGGTTAAGCTTGGCGGTATAAAAGATTATATTGAGAAGATCAAAAATGTTGACCGGATATTGATAGTAGCCTGTGGTACATCATGGCACGCCGGTTTGGTGGGCGAGTATTTAATAGAAGAATATGCCCGTGTACCGGTTGAAGTTGAATATGCTTCTGAGTTTAGGTACCGTAACCCTATCATCACGTCAAAAGACCTGGTGATAGCCATTTCGCAATCGGGCGAAACTGCCGATACCATGGCAGCTATAGAACTTGCAAAAGAAAAAGGCGCAACTATATTCGGTATTTGTAATGTGGTGGGTGCATCTATTCCACGTATTACACATGCGGGTGTTTACACCCACGCCGGCCCCGAAATTGGTGTGGCATCAACCAAGGCGTTTACCGCGCAGGTTACTGTATTAACGCTTATAGCATTTTACATTGCCCAGCAACGGGGTACAATTACACAAAATAAATTTGTAGAATACCTTACGGAGTTAGATGAGATACCTAATTTGGTTGAAGAAACCTTAAAATGTAACGATGTGGTTAAAGCCATTGCCGAGCGTTTTAAAGATTCGGCCAACTGCCTGTTCCTTGGCCGTGGCAGTTCATTCCCGGTAGCGCTTGAGGGTGCCCTTAAACTAAAAGAGATATCGTACATTCATGCCGAAGGTTACCCTGCTGCAGAGATGAAGCACGGCCCTATAGCGCTGATTGACGCGGATATGCCGGTTGTATTTATCGCAACTAAAAATTCATCGTACGAAAAAGTGATCAGCAACATTCAGGAAGTTAAAGCCCGTGGCGGACACGTTATCGCGATAGTGTCTGAAGGCGATACCGATGTTAAAGAAATGGCCGATTATACCATCGAGATCCCTTTAACCGGCGAAACCTTTGTGCCGCTATTGGCCACCATACCTTTACAATTATTATCATACCACATAGCGGTTATGCGCGGTTGTAACGTTGACCAGCCACGTAACCTGGCTAAATCGGTAACGGTTGAGTAATAGTTAGAGATTAGATATCGGAAATTAAAGAGTAGTCTTCGGGTTACTTTAAAGGCCAATAGCATATGCTATGGCCTTTTTTTGCGCCTAATCTCTAATCACCAACCACCGATCTTTAAAACTTGGAACAATACTTGCCATATTCAATTAAACCAAAAATAATTTTATGGCACACCGTGGTAAAAGAGGCCCGTGTTGGGCAGGTTATAAAATTGCCGGAATGAAGAAAAAGAATGGCAAAAAAGTGCCTAACTGTATAAAATCAGCTTCATCATCAAAACGAAAAACTAAGAAATAAAAAGAGACACCCACATTATGGGCGTCTCTTTAAACCTAACCTCTATTCTCCAATAACTAATCCCTCTTTAGGATGGCATATGCTTCATGGTCTCGCTAAGGTCAAGCTGCAGGCCTTGCGCTATGGCCATTCCCAAACCAATATCTGCACGGAACCAATGGCAAAGCTGCCTGTTGGTTATTTCCTCCTTTTTAGGGCCTTCAATACCACTCATAGAGTGTACAATATTTTTGATCAGGTCTTTTTTACTGTCCTCGTTCATCAGGCGGTATAAATTGCCCGGTTGGGTATAATGGTCATTCTCGCCCTCGGCGTTGCGGTCATACCAATCTGCTACTTGGGCATTTACATCCCACGCGGGTTCTTTGTAATGCTCATCAGCAATTATATTATCAAAACTATTTGGAAAGTAGTTAGGGTTTTTGCCGCCGTTCCCGTCAATACGCATCTGGCCATCGCGCTGATAATTGTTCACCATAAAAGGGCAGCGGTTCACCGGTATTTGCTCGTAATTAGCCCCAAGGCGGTAACGATGAGCATCGGGGTAAGAAAGTATGCGCCCCTGCAGCATCTTGTCTGGCGAGTAGCCTATTCCATCTATAACATGTGCCGGGGCAAAGGCGGCCTGCTCTACATGTGCAAAGTAATTATCGGGGTTCTCATTCAATTCTAAAACGCCAACATCAATAAGTGGGTAATCGCCATGTGGCCAAACCTTGGTCAGGTCGAACGGGTTGATGTGATAAGTAGCGGCTTCAGCTTCGGGCATAACCTGTATCTTCAGGTCCCATTTCGGGAAATCACCATTATCTATATGCGTTAGCAGGTCGTGCTGTGCAAAATCGGGATTTTTGCCACGCATTTCTCCCGCTTCTTCATCAGTAAAGTTTTTAATGCCTTGCTGGGTTTTAAAATGGAATTTTACGTAGAAACGCTCATTGTTATTATTAATGAACGAAAAGGTGTGGCTGCCAAAACCATCCATATGGCGGTATCCGTATGGCGTACCGCGGTCGCTCATGAGTATAGTCACCTGGTGTAAGCTTTCGGGGTTGAGCGACCAAAAATCCCACATCATGGTAGCGCTTTTGCAATTGGTGTAGGGGTCGCGTTTTTGTGTATGTATAAAATCGCCAAACTTCTTTGGGTCTTTAATGAAAAAAACCGGGGTGTTGTTTCCAACAAGGTCCCAATTACCGTCCTCGGTATAAAATTTAAGGGCAAAACCACGCGGGTCGCGCTCGGTATCGGCCGAACCTTTTTCGCCGCCAACGGTAGAAAAACGAAGGAATGCCCGGGTTTCTTTACCAATGTGGCTAAAAATTTTTGCCCGGGTGTACTTAGTTATATCATGTGTTATGGTTAGCTTGCCATAAGCGCCAGATCCTTTTGCGTGTACAACGCGCTCGGGGATGCGCTCGCGATTAAAGTGGGCCATTTTTTCGTGCAGGATAAAGTCCTGTAATAAAATGGGGCCGCGTGATCCTATGGTTTGAGAATTCTCGTTTTCTGCATAAGGCTTGCCGGATGCAGTAGTAAGCCTCTTTTTAGTAGGTTCCATGTTGTTGGTTTTATAAAATCAAACTTCTATAAAAAACTTCGATAGAAAAAATCAATAATTACTATCTTTAGATAGATTATATTGATAATGACTATAACTCAGCTTGAATATGTGATTGCGGTAGACACGTACCGTAGTTTTGTGGCTGCTGCCAATAAATGTTTTGTTACCCAGCCCACGCTGAGTATGCAAATACAAAAACTGGAAGATACTTTGGGGGTAAAGCTTTTTGACCGCAGCCACCAACCGGTTATACCTACCGAAATAGGCGAAGAGATAATTGCACAGGCAAGGGTTTTGCTTGCCGAAAGTGAAAAGATAAAGGAAATTATAACCGACAGGCAAAAAGAGTTATCGGGCGAACTAAAGGTGGGTATCATCCCCACGATAGCACCCTATATTTTACCTAAGATAATTAACGGATTTATTGAGAAATATCCGCACGTAAAACTCATCGTATGGGAGCAAACCACCGAGCAAATTGTGCAGCAATTAAAAATGGGTACACTGGATTGCGGGATACTATCTACCCCCCTCCACGAGAGCAATATTACGGAGATACCTGTTTTTTATGAGAACTTTGTAGCCTACGCCTCTAAAAATAGCAAGCTGTTTAAGAAGAAAGCCATTACGCCCGATGATATTGATATGGAAGAGATTTGGGTGCTTAACGAGGGCCATTGTATGCGCGAGCAGGTACTAAACATATGCCAGCGCCGCAAGGCCACAAAGGGTTTCCAACATTTTGAGTACAATACAGGGAGTGTAGAAACTTTGAAACGTATGGTAGATATGAACAATGGCGCTACAATTTTACCTGAACTGGCGCTTGCCGATATGAGCGACCGCCAGCGCGACCGGGTACGCTATTTTAAAAGCCCCGAACCTGCCCGCGAAGTAAGTATTGCCATACACCGTAATTTTTTAAAACGGCGCATGATAGAAGCCCTGAAAAATGAGATACTTGATTTTATACCAAAACGCCTGCGTACAAAAAAGAAAAAGGAAATAATGGATATATAAACAAAACGTCGTGCCTAACTTGTTTGTGCCTCACACATATTAAGCGTAATTCCAGGTGTAGGCTTGTCCTGAGAGATGCCGAAACAAGTTCGGCATGACGGTGGGAATTTTATTCGTTGGTAACTTCCCTCAAAGCCTCAACTATTTTTTGAGCGGTAGCGGCCAGCTCATCCTGAGTTGGTGTTAGCTTTGGGCGTGCAAAATTCATATCATCAACCCGGTTCATAGGTATCAGGTGGATGTGCGCGTGGGGCACTTCTAAACCTATTACAGCAACGCCAACCTTTTTGCAGGGCACAGCCTTTTTAATACCTGTAGCTACAATTTTGGCGAACATCTGCAAACCCATGTAGGTTTCATCGTCGATATCAAAAATATAATCAACCTCTTTTTTGGGGATAACCAGTACATGGCCCTCTGCCAGTGGGTTAATATCCAAAAAAGCTAAAAACTCGTTGGTTTCGGCAACTTTATGCGCCGGTATTTCGCCTGATATAATTTTCGAAAAGATGCTCATGATTGGTGAGTGGTTGATAATGTGAATAGTGAGTAATTATAGTAATTGATTGGATGAGCAGTTTTGTTAACCACTCACCCAATTAACCATTCGCTATCTGCTAATTTCTAAAATCTCAAATTCTATTTTACCGGCGGGAACAGTAATTTCTGCTATCTCGCCTACCGATCTGCCAAGCAGGCCTTTTGCTATGGGTGATGTTACCGAGATCTTGCCTGCTTTCATATCGGCTTCGCTTTCTGATACCAACTGGTAGCTCATAGTAGCGCCGCTTTTCACGTTTTTTATCTTCACGATTGACAATGCCAAAACTTTAGAAGTATCAAGTTTCGATTCATCTAATAAACGCGCGTTGGCAAGGGTTTCCTGCATCTGCGCTATTTTAGTTTCATGAAGGCCCTGTGCCTCTTTTGCCGCGTCATATTCGGCGTTTTCTGATAAATCGCCTTTATCGCGCGCCTCTGCTATAGCTGCGCTTATGTTAGCGCGGCCGGTAGTTTTTAGATATTGTAATTCTTCTTTTAATTTTTCTAAACCTTCTTTGGTATAGTATGATACCTCTGCCATAACACAATTTTAATTAGTCATTTTTATACAAACGCCGCCAAAAAAAACCGCTCCCCTACTTTTTCCATAGAAGAGCGTGACGGCCTTAAAAACAAACAAGACTACGTGGTATTACCTGCATAGTCTTGTTTAGTGTAAAACGAAGATAATATAATTAAGTTTTAATATCCAAATTTTTTGTTTTTGTGGTTACACCGATTTTTAAAAAATGATTGCACCGATTGCTTAAGATTTCTGCGATTTAACCTTCACCAATCAATTACTCACCAACCACTCCAAACGTAACGAGCTTGACCGCCATCACCTCGCTAATTTTGCGGTAACTCTCAAACGTCCACCCGGCTACGTGGGGGCTTAATATTACCTTGCCGCTTTGGCGCAGTTCATCAAACCATTGCTGCTCGGCCAGCGCGGGGAATTTTTCAACCTCCAAAACATCCAACCCGGCGGCTATAATTTTGCCTTGTTTAATAGCATTAAGCACAGCCTGTGTTTTTACCACTTTACCACGCGCCGTGTTCAGGAAAAATATTGGTTTTTTAAAGTGGAAAAGGTATTCCTCATCAACCAGTCCGTTGGTTTCCTTAGTTAATGGGATATGCAAACTTAGTACATCGCTGGTACGCACTATTTCTTCCATGCTTACCTCGCGTGCATACCTGTCGCTAAAGCCGGTTTTGTATTTATCGTAAGCAATAACATCAACCCCAAATCCCGATAACCTTTTGGCAAAGCTGCTGCCCATGTGGCCATAGCCAATGATGCCGACCGTGCGCCCCTTAAGTTCGTAACCCCGGTTCTCCTCGCGCAGCCACTTACCATCTCGGATTTCGGCGTCGCCACGGTTAATATTGTTCATCAGCGATAACAGCAAACCCATCGCGTGCTCGCCTACAGCATCCATATTGCCTTCGGGCGCATTGATCAATTCGATGCCCCTGGCCGTAGCATAATCTTCATCAATATTATCCATGCCGGCACCGGCGCGGCAAATGAAACGCAGGTTCGCGCCATCAATAAATTCCTTGTCCACCTGGAACTTGGAGCGGATAGCTAATCCGTCATAATTTTTGATGATGGTAAAGGCTTCTTCTTTATTCATGCCGGGCTGGTAATCGCAGGTAAAGCCATGGGCCTGTACCTGCTCCATAAATGCCGGGTGCAGATCGTCGACTATAAGTATGTGGTTTTTCACAGATGTATGGGTTTGATAGGGCAAAATTACAAATTTAGAAAGTAGAAGGCACGGGTAGATAATTATGTGGTTTACGCGAGACGATTTACTCACCCCCACTACGCTTCGCTGGTCGACCCTCTCTGCTGTGCAAAGAGTGTAAGGAATAAAATTAAAAATGAGCTTACCCTCTTTCCGCGCAGCGAAGAGAGGGTGGTCTAGCGAAGCAATGACCGGGTGAGTAAAATATGCGCTCAATCTTTGGCACGCAAATGGCAATATCCTTATGTATAACATCAACACATGATAAACCCATTTAAAAATACCCGCAGCGATATAAAGCAATATGTGGACAAGTTATCTCACGATGGTTTTAAACAAATTTTTGAGCAGATAGACCAGATCAGCATCAAAAAAAGCGTTGACAAGATGGGATTGGATAAATTTATTAACCAATGCGCTTACATAGCGGCAGGCAGTGGTGCTATAGCGGGCAGCGGCGGTTTCATGACCATGCTGGTGGGTATGCCGGTAGATTTTGTTAACCTCATAACCCAACAATTTAGGGTTACCATGGCTATTATGTATTATGCCAAAGGAAGCTATAGGATTGGCTTTGACGAATTTATGCAATTAGTTGCCACCTCATTTAAAATTGAAGCGGGGGTAGCCGTAACTAAAAGCATGATGGAAGGCATCGCCGAAAACCTATTACTTGCATTTGGTGTGCGCGCAGCCGAAAGGTTAGTGCCCGTTGTAGGCGCGGTAATAGGTGGTACAGCTAACTACATTTTTGTAAAACGTATGGCGCAAAAGGTAAAGGAAATAAACCGGGTAGATAAGACAGTAGTTGTACCTGTGATTTAGGCTGTAAAAACATCCCAAACAAAATTGGGAAGGTAAAGTTCATAATAATCATATATCACAGCGAAATGCTTTTTATTCGATAAGGTGAAGCTATATATAAAAATGCTATCAAGTGGATCTAATCCTACTTGATATTTAGACTTTTTAAGAATTTCTATTTGCTTATCAGACAAGATCTCAGACATTTCGTTAAATAGCTTATCAGAGAAACCGAAACCGTTAATTAACTGAACGTATTCAAGATTTGTCTTTTTGACTCCAAGATGATCGGCTAAAACTTGTTTCACCTTATTCATAATGTAGTTATCGCGCTACGGCTATTTCATTAGTCAATTTCACAAAGTCGGCAACGCTCAGGCGCTCGGCACGCAGGTCGAGGGTTTGGTTGTCAACCATCTTTTCTTTATTGATGAGTGATGATACCGCGTTACGCAACGTTTTACGGCGCTGGTTAAAGCCGGCCTTCACTACCTGCCAAAACAGTTTCTCATCGCAACCCAGATCAGCAGTTTCATTACGGGTAAGGCGGATAACAGCCGAGAGGACCTTTGGTGGCGGATTAAAAACCCCGGCCTTCACCGTAAATAGATACTCTACCTTATAATAAGCTTGCAGGAAAACGCTCAGGATGCCGTACTCTTTGCTGCCGGGCTTGGCGGCGCAACGCTCGGCCACTTCTTTTTGGAACATGCCTACCACCTCATGCACCTGGTCGCGGTGATCCAGTATCTTGAATAAGATCTGTGAGGAAATGTTATAAGGGAAGTTGCCTATAACCGCTATCTGGCTCTCAAATTTGCCTTTAAAGTCGAGCTCTAAAAAGTCGTCGTTTATCAAACGCTCGCCAAGGGCAGGGTATTTCTTTTTTAGGAAGTTGTACGATTCGGTATCAATATCTATCAGAAATGTTTCATATTCCGGCTTTTGCAACAGGAAATCTGACAGGATGCCCATGCCGGGGCCTACTTCAAGTACCTGTTTGTAGCGGCCTTCGGGGCGCAGGCTTTCCACAATTTTCGACGCGATATTTTTATCAGTAAGAAAGTGTTGCCCCAGATGTTTTTTTGCCCTTACTAATGTCATTATCCGTTTTTATTTGAGCAAATTACGGCATATTTGTGCTTTAATCGGAAATTATAAACTTAAAATCTTTTTATTTGCATGTTGGGCAATAAGCTAAAGGCTTAGAACACAAAGCAAATTATAACATAAACCGATCATTTTGAATACCTAATCGGTGCAATCAGGCCAGATAGCAATCCGTGGAATCAAACTATAATCGATGAAATCATACAATCATGAGTAACAAACCTAAAATAGGCATAAGTATCGGCGATGTTAACGGGATAGGGTTAGAGATAATCCTTAAGACCCTCTCTGATGCTAAAATATACGATTACTGCACACCCATTGTTTACGGGCATACCAAGGTAGCATCATTCCACCGCCGCGCTACCGATATAGGCGAGTTTAACTTTACCGTTACAGATCACCCGGCAAACGTGCAGCACCGAAAACCCAACATGATCAACTGCTGGGAAGAGGATGTGAAGATAGAGCCTGGCCAGGTAACTGCCGATGGTGGCAAATATGCCTACATTTCATTGCAACGCGCTACGGACGACCTGCTTGCCGGCAATATAGACGGCTTGGTTACCGCACCTATTAATAAAGATAATATCCAAAGTGCCGACTTTAGTTTTCCCGGCCATACCGAATATTTGCAGCATCGCGACAGCAAACCCGAATCGCTAATGTTTTTGGTGAGCGATACCCTGCGCGTAGGCGTGGTAACCGGCCATATCCCGGTGTCAAAAATTTCGGAAAGCATTACTACCGATAAAATTGTGCATAAGCTAAAGCTGATGAACGAAAGCTTGCAGAACGATTTTTGGATCCGTAAACCCAAAATAGCGGTATTGGGCTTAAACCCCCATGCCAGCGACAACGGTTTAATTGGCAGCGAAGAGCAAACTACCATAATCCCCGCTATAGAAGAAGCCCGCAACCACGATGTACTGGCATTTGGCCCATACGCTGCCGACGGCTTTTTTGCCAATGGTACTTACCTGCAATTTGATGCTGTACTGGCCATGTACCACGACCAGGGGCTTATTCCGTTCAAGCAAATAGCGTTTGAATCGGGGGTGAATTACACTGCAGGGTTAAGCTTTGTACGTACCTCGCCCGATCATGGTACCGCTTATGATATTGCCGGGAAGAACATGGCGTCAGAGATATCTTTCCGTGAGGCATTGTTTACTGCCATACACGTAATTAAGCACCGCCGCGAAACTGCCGAACTTAACGAGAACCCGTTGGTGTTTGCCAAATTAAGCCGCGACAGGGATTAATAAGCCAATTGGCAGATACTGTTTTGAAATAATTGCCGTTAGATTAAAACATTTATCGCTAAAAAACATTTCCCTGTTTAATGAGTAATTTAATTAACCGCATCAGGTCAATTGATGCGTTTCGTGCGGTTACCATGTTCCTGATGATCTTTGTGAACGATCTGGATGGTGTGCCAAATACCCCCGAGTGGCTTAAACATGCAGATATAAATGCCGACGCTTTAGGACTTGCCGATACCATCTTCCCCGCCTTCTTATTTATAGTAGGCCTCTCTATACCACACGCGTTTAAAAAGCGCCTTTATAACGAGGATGCAAAACTCCCGCTGCGCATCATCACCCGCTCATTCGCACTTATATTTATCGGTTTCTTTCACGCCAATATGGAAACCTATAACGATGCCACCACCGTGCTGCCAAAACCCGTTTGGGATAGCCTGGCCACCTTTAGCTTCTTCTTTATTTTTTTAGATTACAGCAAAACCACCTCCAAACTGCGGCAATACCTTTTCCAGGGGTTTGGTATAGCGCTGCTGATAGCCGTATGTGTGGTTTATAAAAGTACCGACCCTGCCCACCCCTGGTTGCACCTTACCTGGTGGGGCATATTGGGGCTCATAGGGTGGTCGTACCTGGTGTGTGCGTTTATATATTATTATAGTAACGGGGCGCTGTGGATCCAGGCCGCGGCGTGGATCTTCTTCATGTTCTTCAATATCGATTTCCACTTTGGGATGCTTAACTTTTTGAGCCCCATTCAAAAATACATGTGGATAGCCGGCAACGGCGCCATGCAGGCTTTTACCATGGCCGGGGTTTTTGTATCGGTACTATATATGCGCCTTAACGAAACCAAACAGCTTAAAATGCTTTGGGTAGCCATGGTGCTAATGGCGGTAATATTATTTAACCTCGGCTTTATTGTGCGATACTTTAGCGGCGGCATTTCCAAAGCACGCGACACCCCGTCATGGGTGCTTATCTGCACCGGGATTAGCCTGGTAGTGTATGCCTTCTTCATCTTTTTGGTAGATTTTAAGCACAAGTTTAGTTGGTTTAAGGTGATAGAGCCCGCGGGTACCAATACCTTTACCTGTTACCTGTTGCCGTTTTTGTTTTACCCCCTTTACCAGATGACGGACCTGGGTTACCCCCAATATTTTGACCAGGGCACCGGCGGGCTTATCAAATGCATCATCTTTTCCTTTGTGATGGTGTGGCTAACCGGCCTGTTACAGAAGATAAACGTAAGGCTGAAGATCTGATACGACAGGCTTAACCAAGCACAATTCCCGGGGTGTCCCACTAAATGAGACACACTACATTTAAAATCACAACCCATTGACTTTCAAATAATTAATAAATTGCAAATTTCA
Source organism: Mucilaginibacter lutimaris (assembly GCF_042676625.1). Classification (NCBI taxonomy): domain Bacteria; kingdom Pseudomonadati; phylum Bacteroidota; class Sphingobacteriia; order Sphingobacteriales; family Sphingobacteriaceae; genus Mucilaginibacter; species Mucilaginibacter lutimaris. The sequence continues at coordinate 67,346 of NZ_JBHTIA010000012.1, read as the reverse complement.
ATTTCAATTGAAGTATTTCTTGATGTAAAATACAGAATATTCTTTAATTCAATTGATTGTTAATTTTAGAAGGGGTGTCCCACTTTCCAAAAAACGGGACAGAATGGGACACCCTGTTTTAGCTATTGATCCTGCCGTAGCTTTACACTTTTTTTCGGCCCGCTTTCGCCTTATATTGTGGGCTTAATTACCAAAGCCATGCCCGCCAACGCCCAATACTGGATAAACCACCTGCAACTGCGACCACACCCCGAGGGTGGTTATTACAAAGAAGTTTTCCGTTCGGTTAACGAGGTTACACGTGCCGGGGCTGTTGCCCCCAAACAGGCCTGTACCTCTATTTATTACCTGCTGGAGGGGAGCGACTTCTCGGGCTTCCACCGCCTGGCGTCCGACGAGCTTTGGTACTTTCACAAAGGTGCGCCGCTACACATCCACGTGCTGGACAGCGAGGGTAACCACACCACCATAGAACTAAGCGACACCGATACCGGCAGCCTGCAAGCCGTTATCCCGCCACATACCTGGTTCGCGGCCGAGCTACCTGCTGCCACAGGCTTTACCCTGGTAAGCTGCGCCGTAGCCCCCGGCTTCGACTTCGCCGAATTTGAAATGGCCGGAAAGGACGAGTTGCTGAAGCACTACCCGCAGCATGAAAAGTTGTTGGAGCGGTTGTGCAGGGAGTAAAACTATAGCAATCAACCTATTGTTGTATTGCTACTAACCAACAACCCGAATAATGAAAGCAAAAAAGATCTGGGCGAACTTTTGCGTAGAAGACGCTGCACGTACCAATAAGTTTTATACCCAACTGGGCTTTAAGCCAAACAATACAAACAATTACCCAAAACTGGCAAGTTTTGCCTTTGGCGACGATAACTTTGTTATACACTTTTTTGAAAAAGGCTCGCAGATAAACGATTTCTTAAGTGCCGGCTCAACCAACGAGATCATTTTTACCCTTTCGGCAGATACCGAACAGGAAGTAAAAGGCTGGGAAGAAAACGTTAAAGCCGCAGGCGGTAGCATCTTTCAACCGGCAGGCCGCGACAATAATGGCTACTACGGTTGCGGTTTCGCAGACCCTGATGGGCATAAGTTTAATATTTTGTTGATGGAAGAGGGGATGTGATAGAAAAGTTAAGCCATATTATTGAACCGCACAAGCAAGTTATTTGAGCCTCTTAAGAAACCTTAAAGCCTGGCAAGTGTTCATCTTTGTGTTATGAAAAACATAGAGAAAATTCAACTAAGCCAAAATGGCCCGCTTGTTTCTAAACTGGGCCTGGGTTGTATGCGCATGTCATCCATATGGGGCGGCCCAACGCCTGATGAAAACGAAAGCATCGCAACCATACAGCAAGCTTTAGACAGTGGCATCAATTTTTTAAATACCGGCGACTTTTACGGCGCCGGCCATAACGAAATGCTGATAGGTAAGGCCATTAAGGGGCGGCGCGATGATGCTTTTATCAGCGTTAAATTTGGTGCTATCTTTCATAACGGCCAGTGGCTGGGGTTAGACCTGCGCCCCATCGCCATCAAAAACTTTATCAATTACTCGCTCACCCGTTTGGGTATCGAAACGATAGACCTGTATCAACCCAGCCGCATGGATAACAGCGTGCCGGTAGAAGACATCATTGGTACAGTTGCCGACCTGGTAAAAGAAGGCAAGGTGCGCTATGTTGGTGTATCAGAGATCACCGCCGACAAGCTGCGTAAAGCAAATGCCGTTCATCCTATCAGCGCGTTGGAGATAGGTTATTCGTTAGCCGACCGGCAGATAGAGAGTAAACTTTTACCGGCAGCCAAAGAACTCGGCATAACGGTTGTAGCATTTGCCAATACCGCCGAAGGTTTGCTGACGGGAGAAATGAAGGCTCCGCTTGCGGCAAACGACTATCACAGCCATTTCTCGCGCTTTCAGGGCGATAACCTGGTTAAAAACTTAGAGAAGGTTGAAGTGCTGAAACAACTGGCCAAAGATAAGAATGCTACACCTACGCAACTGGCCATTGCATGGGTAAATGCGCAGGGAGATCATATAATGCCGTTGGTGAGTATGAGCCGCAGGTCGCGCCTTCCGGAGAACATGGCAGCTATGGAAATTACGTTTACGGCCGACGAGTTGAACACCCTAAACACTACTTTTGCACCGGGGGCTATTTTAGGCGGCACCTACTTAGAGCGCTAATGACAAATCCAGCAGAGATTCTTCCGGGTGTTATATTTTATGGTTATCTATCTGCCGAGCGAAAAGAGAAGGTGTGTTTTTGGAACAACCATACCCTTGTATTACAGGTTTCGGGGCAGTTTACTATGGAAACTGCAGGCCAAACCATTTCCATGACTGCCGGTGAAATGCTGCTGATAGGCAAAAACCAGCTGGGCACCCTCACCAAAACTCCGTTGCCCGGCGGAAACTATGAAACCATCATCATATCCCTGCAGGAGGATCTGCTGCGCAAGATAGCCTTAGAGGAACATATTGAAGCGGGCCTTAAATACATTGGCCCGCCTAATATACTCATCCCCACTAACGAATTTCTGCGGGGTTACTTTCAATCAATCATTCCGTATGTACGGAGTTTGTCGGCTGTTTTAACCGAGGAGATGGGTATGCTGAAAGTAAAAGAAGGTGTAAAGCTATTGCTGAATGCTATGCCGGGGCTTCGCAGTTTCCTGTTCGGCTTTTCAGAGCCACATAAGATAGATCTTGAAAAGTTTATGCTCACCAATTTTAGGTTCAACGTTCCGGTCGAAAAATTTGCACAGCTCACCGGGCGCAGCCTGGCAGCCTTTAAGCGCGATTTTCAAAAAGCCTTCGGCGTACCGCCCCGCCAGTGGCTGCAAGACAAACGGCTGAATGAGGCCCGCCACCTTATAGAGCACAAACACCAAAAACCGTCGGCCATTTACCTCGAACTGGGGTTCGAAAGCTTGTCGCACTTCTCGCACTCGTTCAAAAAAAAATTTGGCAAGGCACCAACCGCTCAACTTACCTAGTTAACGCTTAACAACAGGCTCAATTTATAAGCGCAAAAAAAGCCGACAGTAGTTTAATCCCCTCCCCGGGGAGGGTTAGGGAGGGGTTTCTGCGCGAGAAAAATATGGCGCCTAAACCCCTCCCTGCCATTGCACCATCCAACGCGCCCCTCCCCAAGGAGGGAACAGAGAATTGCGTTGTTTCCGGGCCTAAAATCTTACCTTTTAGCTTTCGCCTTTTAGCTTTCACCTCCCCTGTTAATAACCTAAAATCCAATTAAAAAAAACACTTTCCTGATTTAGAAAATTTACCTACATTTGCGGGCTAATTGTTGCTCATTGAAATCGCTAAAGACATATTCAATACCTTTTACCGGCTTAAAGCTGGGCAAGCATTATTTTGAATACGAAATAAACGATGCATTTTTTGCCGAGTTTGAGTATTCGCTGGTGAAGAAAGCCAACCTTGTTTGTAAGTTGGAGCTGGATAAGCAGGAGACAATGCTTATACTGAACTTTGACATTACCGGCACAGTAACGGCCACCTGCGACAGGTGTTTAAGTGAATACCAGCAACCCGTGAACATTCACGAACAGCAGATAGCCCGCTTTACCGAAGAGGAAATGGGCGAAGATGACGAGATAATTACCCTCGGCAAAAACGATCACGAGATTGATATTGCCGGGCTGATATATGAATATGTGAACGTTGCCCTGCCGTTTATTGCAAACTGCAGCAACCAGGGCGATGGTAAACAGTGTGACGAGGAAATGCTGGCAAACCTTAATAAGCTTGCCGCAAATGATGAACAAACCGAGAGCACCGACCCGAGATGGGAAGCTCTCAAAAAATTAAAATAATATAATAACTAAAAGTTATGGCACATCCAAAACGGAAAATTTCAAAATCAAGAAGAGATAAACGCAGAACGCACTACAAAGCCGAAGCGCCTACTTTAACTACTTGCCAAACTACTGGTGCGGTACACTTGCCTCACCGCGCTTACACTGTTGATGGTAACGTTTACTTCAACGGAAAAATCCTTATTGAGAAAGCAGTAGCAGTTTAAGTTTAATTTTCTGAAAATGAAGATTGGCTTAGATATTATGGGCGGTGATTTCGCCCCCAAGGCAGCAGTTTTAGGGGCAATTGAAGCTTATAAAGTTTTAGATGCCGGGCAAAAACTTGTGCTTATTGGCGACAAGGAAGTAGCCCTCAGTATTCTTCAGGAAAATAATTTTAGCCCCGATAACTTCGAGTTTGTACACACAACCGAGGTTATTGGCATGGGCGAACACCCTACCAAGGCCATTGTACAAAAGCCCGACAGCAGCATTGCCGTTGGGTTTAAAATGTTGAAGGACGGCCATATACAGGCGTTTTCTTCAGCCGGCAATACCGGTGCTATGCTGGTGGGCAGTATGTTCAGCGTAAAAACCATACCAGGCGTAATACGCCCGGCCATGACAACCATTGTACCCAAGCTTAAAGGTGGTTTGGGTATTATTTTGGATGTTGGCGCCAATGCCGATTGCAAGCCCGATGTGCTTTTGCAATTTGGTATTTTAGGCAGCCTGCTTGCCGAAAGTGTTTACGGTATTCCTAACCCTCGCGTTGCGCTGATGAACATTGGCGAAGAAGAGGAGAAAGGGAACATGCTTTCGCTGGCTACGTACCCCTTAATGAAAGATACCAAACTGTTTAACTTTGTTGGTAATGTAGAGGGGCGCGATTTGTTTGAAGACAATAACGATGTTGTTGTTTGCGACGGTTTTACAGGCAACGTAATTCTTAAACTTGCCGAATCTTTTTACGTTATTACCCTTAAGAAAAGATTAAAAGACGAATTTTTTGACCGCTTTAACTACGAGCAATACGGCGGAAGCCCTATACTTGGGGTTAATGCGCCTGTTGTTGTAGGCCACGGCATATCAAGCCCCGAGGCTATCAAGAACATGGTGCTGCTGTCAAGAAACATGATCGAAACCAATCTGATAGAAAAAATTAAACTGGCTTTTCAGTAAAAAAATATAGAATGAGCAAAATTCATGCTGCTATTACCGCTGTAAATGGTTACGTACCCGAGTATGTTTTAACCAACCAGGAGCTGGAAACAATGGTTGACACCAACGATGAGTGGATAACCAGCCGTACCGGCATCAAAGAGCGCAGAATACTAAAGGGCCAGGGCCTGGGCACATCAGATATGGCTGTACCGGCTGTAGAAGGCTTGCTTAAAAAGCGCGGCATCAGCGCCGAAGAAATTGACCTGATCATTTTTTGTACCACCACGCCGGATATGCCATTCCCGGCTACGGCAAACATACTTGCAAATAAAATTGGCGCTAAGAATGCCTGGGGGTATGACCTTCAGGCGGCATGCTCGGGCTTTATTTTTGGCCTGGCTACCGGCGCGCAGTTTATCGAGAGCGGTAAGCATACCAAGGTTTTGGTTGTAGGGGGCGATAAGATGTCGGCCATTATTAATTACGAAGACCGTGCCACTTGTATCATCTTTGGCGATGGCTGCGGTTGCGCATTGCTTGAACCTAATACCGAAGGTTACGGCATTATGGATTCGGTTTTAAAGAGCGACGGCGCAGGTGCACAGTATCTGTTCCAAAAATCGGGTGGTTCTGTTAGCCCCGCTACGCAGGAAACCGTTGCCAATAAAGAGCACTACGCCTACCAAGAAGGCCAGGCGGTATTTAAATTTGCCGTTACCAATATGGCCGAAGTTGCCGCCGAGGTAATGGACCGCAACAGCCTTACTGCCGATGACGTTGCATGGTTGGTACCTCACCAGGCCAATAAACGCATTATTGATGCTACTGCAAGCCGTACCGGCATAACTGCTGATAAGGTTATTGTAAACATCGAGCGTTACGGCAACACAACAAACGGCACAATTCCGCTGTGTTTATGGGAGTGGGAGAGCAAATTTAAAAAAGGGGATAACCTTATTTTAGCGGCCTTTGGCGGCGGGTTTACCTGGGGCTCTATCTATTTAAAATGGGCTTATTAATGATGTTTATATTTTAAATGTGCTGATATGCAGATTTTTAATTAAAACATCTTAAAATTGTACGTGTTAAATAACTAATTCACTTTAAATCATCTGCATATTTGCACATCCGCATATTTGCATATTTATAAATACTTTTATCCAAAACCAATTATCGCTTATTATGGATATTAAACAGATTCAGGATCTAATACGCTTTGTTTCAAAATCGGGCGTAAACGAAGTATCGATCGAGCAGGAAAATTTTAAGATCACTATAAAAACCAACGAAGCGCCTACCTATGTAAACGCTTCTATACCGGCACCACAGCCACTTGCTGCGGCTGCTGCGCCGCAACCAAGCCTGCCTGTGGCTGCGCCATCGGCACCTGCTGCTGCAGAAGCTGCCCCGGTTGCAGATGCTTCTAACCTGATCACCGTAAGGTCGCCAATGATCGGTACCTTCTACCGCTCGTCATCTCCAGACAAACCTTTGTTTGTTAACGTGGGCGATGAAATAAGCACCGGCACTGTACTTTGTATTATCGAAGCCATGAAATTATTTAACGAGATAGAGTCTGAGGTATCGGGCCGTATTGTTAAAGTTTTGGTAGATAACGCATCACCGGTTGAATACGACCAGCCTTTATTTTTAGTAGAACCGAAATAAGTTGATTTGTGATTGGTTGATTAGTGATTGGTCAACCCAATAAGATTAGCCGCAAAACCTAATCAACTAATTAACCGGTCAACTAATAACTAAAACCGCCATGTTTAAAAAAATATTAATAGCTAACCGGGGAGAAATTGCCTTGCGAGTTATTCGCACCTGTAAAGAAATGGGCATTAAAACCGTAGCTGTATACTCTACCGCCGATCGTGATAGCCTGCATGTGCGTTTTGCAGATGAAGCTGTTTGTATAGGCCCCCCACCAAGCCGCGACTCATACCTTAATATCCCCAACATCATATCAGCTGCAGAATTGACCAATGCTGATGCGATACATCCTGGATATGGCTTTTTATCTGAGAATGCAAAGTTCTCTGCCATTTGTGCCGAGTATGGTATCAAATTTATTGGCGCTACTGCAGATCAGATCAATAAAATGGGCGATAAGGCCTCTGCTAAAGAAACCATGAAAAAGGCCGGCGTACCAATTGTGCCCGGTTCTGATGGTTTGCTTGATAGTGTTAAACAAGGCATTACCCTTGCCAACAAAGTAGGTTACCCCGTAATACTTAAAGCTACCGCCGGTGGTGGTGGCCGTGGTATGCGCATTGTTTGGAAAGACGATGAATTTGAGAACGCCTGGGATAGCGCACGTGCCGAATCGGGCGCGGCATTTGGTAACGACGGCTTATATCTTGAAAAATACGTACAGGACCCGCGCCACATCGAAATACAGGTAGTGGGCGACCAGTACGGCAAAGTTTGCCATTTATCTGAGCGCGATTGCTCTATACAGCGCCGCCACCAGAAACTGGTAGAAGAAGCGCCATCGCCTTTTATGACAGAAAAGCTGCGTAAAAAAATGGGCGAGGCTGCTATTAAAGGTGCCAAAGCCGTTAAATATGAAGGTGCCGGTACGGTAGAGTTTTTGGTTGATAAAGACCGCAACTTCTACTTTATGGAAATGAACACCCGCATCCAGGTAGAGCACCCGGTTACCGAAGAGGTGATCAACTTCGACCTTATAAAAGAACAGATAAAAGTTGCAGCAGGTATCCCAATCTCGGGTAAAAACTACGAGCCAACTATGCATGCCATAGAGTGCCGTATCAATGCCGAAGACCCTGCAAATAACTTCCGCCCGTCGCCGGGTAAAATAACAAACTTCCATTCGCCGGGTGGCCATGGCGTGCGTGTTGATACACACGTTTACAGCGGCTACGTTATCCCGCCAAACTACGACTCGATGATCGCTAAGGTGATCTGCATGGCCCAAACCCGCGATGAGGCTTTGGCAACCATGGAGCGTGCATTAAGCGAATTTGTTATTGAGGGTGTTAAAACTACCATTCCTTTCCATTTAAAATTATTGCAGGATCCTAACTTCCGTGCGGGTAATTTTACCACCAAATTCATGGAAACGTTCCAATATTAATATTTAATCAATCTTAGCGGGTTAATACAACGTAATTAGGTTTCCGGCGTTAATAGTGCGGTAATAAGGCAATGAGCGATAACAAACTGATAAAAGCAATAAAGGAAAAAGGCCAGACCATGGAGGCCGAAATGTCGTTCTTCGATCACCTCGAGGCCCTTCGGTGGCACCTGGTACGTGCGGCTATTGCGATTGTTATTTTTACCTGCGCTGCCTTTTACTTTTACGATTTTATATTTGATACCATCATCATGGGCCCAAGTAAGCCAAGCTTCTGGACCTATAGGATGCTCTGTAAACTGGGCGATTATCTGCACCGCGACGGTTTTTGTATCAATAAGATAAACGTAAGCCTGCTGAATACCGAAATGGCGGGGCAGTTTACACTTATGATTAACTCCGCGCTGCTTATTGGTATAACCCTTGGGTTCCCTTATCTGCTTTGGGAACTATGGCGCTTTATAAGACCGGCCCTGCACGAAAAGGAACGTAAAGCCGCATCAGGATTTGTTATCTATGCGTCCTTTTTATTTCTTCTTGGTGTGTTATTTGGCTATTATGTTATCACACCCGAGTCGATAAATTTTCTTTCCGGCTTTACTGTTAGTTCGCAGATAGAGAATAAATTTTCCGTCGATTCTTACTTGTCATCAGTAGCCACTTTAACACTGGCCACCGGGATAGTATTTGAGTTGCCGATCATCGTTTACGTACTATCATCATTAGGCATCCTGAATGCGAAATTTATGCGCGAAACAAGGCGTTATGCGGTAGTTATAATTTTAATTATAGCAGCGGTGGTAACCCCAACGCCTGATATGATGACCATGACCGTAGTAAGTATCCCTCTATTTATTCTTTATGAAGTAGGTATCCTTGTTGCAGCCGTGGTAGACAAACGCCGGGCAGCACGCGAAGCAGCACTATAACTTATTAATAGATATCAAGTGATGAATGTTGAATTTCGGATGCCGAAGTTCACATTCATCATTTTGCGTTTGGGCTGTTTGGTTATCACGACTAAAATCCCACTTCATTATTCGCTATTCGAAATTCATTATTCGATATTATTAAATCCCTACACTATCCTTACGAATTCTAACAAAATCTTTACCTTCGGCAACACAATTAAATTTTAAATTTGAGCTGATGAAAAAAGGGTTGACTATAGCTATTGGTGCCGACCATGCAGGGTTTGATTACAAGCAGGCCATACTGGGCATGTTTGATGACATTACCTTTAACGATTTTGGCACTTACTCATCCGAGTCGGCCGATTACCCCGATTTTGCCCATCTTGTTGCCACCGCTGTTGAAAAAGGCGAGGCCGATTTTGGTTTCCTGCTTTGCGGCAGTGCCAACGGCGTAGCCATGACGGCTAATAAACACCAGGGGATTCGCGCGGCATTGTGCTGGAAACCGGAGGTTGCCGTTCCTGCCCGCACCCATAATGATGCTAATGTGCTTTGTATCCCTGCCCGCCATGTTTCTATTGACGAGGCTAAGCAAATAATAGAGATTTTTTTAACAGAAGAATTTGAAGGCGGACGCCATGCCACCCGCGTTAACAAAATTGGCTGCTAACCAACATTAATTTATTACAAACAATTTAAATGAAGAAATTATCAGTATTGATCACAGGTTTGGCGTTCAGCGCCGCGGCCTGTGCCCAGCAAAACCCTACCGCGCTTAAGTACGGTAACATTATTAACGTTACGGATGCTAAAAAACACCTGAGCATCCTGGCATCAGACGAGTTTGAAGGCCGCGAAACCGGCAAGCCCGGTGCCGAAAAGGCCGCCAACTACATCGCTGCCGAGTTTAAAAGATTAGGCCTGCAGGCACCTGTAAACGGCTCGTACTTTTTGGATGTACCCTTAACCCAAAACTCTGTTACCCTAACTCCTTTAACCATCGGTGGCCAGGCTTTTACCAACTGGAAAGATTTTGTTTACCAGGGTTCTACTGATGCTAAAGTAAACGCTGCCGACATCGTATTTGTTGGGTATGGTACTGCTGACGAGCTTGCAGGTGTTGATATTACAGGTAAAGTTGTGCTTTGGATAAACGAAGACAAACCCGAAGCCGGTAAAACGCCAAATACAAGCTACCGTATGACAGAAGGCCGCAGGGCTATAGTAAAAGCCATGCAGGAAAAAAAGCCTCTGTTAATATTAGCGGCTAATGAGGGCGTTGCAACTGTGCTTGCACGTTTTAAAGGTGTAAACCCAAGTGGTAGCGGCCAGATATCAATTAAGAAAACAGGTGCCGATGCAGCAAAAAATACTGCTGCTCCATTATTTATTGTAAACGGCGCTGTAGCTGATGCAGCGTTAAAAGCAACTGGTAAAACATTTGCCGAGCTTAAAGAGGCTGCTAAAACCGCTAAACAATCGCAGGTTGTTAAAACTGCCGCTGATGTTACCATTACTGCTACAACTAAAGACGTTAAAGCGGTTGACGTATTAGGTTTTATGCCGGGTAAAGATGCTAAACTCAAAAATGAGGTTTTGGTATTCTCTGCTCACTACGATCACATTGGTTTAAACCCTGATCCTAACGCGAAAGATAAAGTAAACAACGGTGCCGATGATGATGGTTCTGGTACTACCGGTATACTAGAAATTGCACGTGCATTTTCTAAAGCGCAAAAAGATGGTAAAGGCCCGCGCCGCAGCGTATTGTTCTTAGGTAACGTTGGCGAAGAAAAAGGTTTGTTAGGCTCTGAGTGGTATACAGATCATCCGGTTTATCCATTAGAAAATACTATTGCCGACCTTAATATTGATATGATTGGCCGTGTTGGTGAAGAGTATATCAACAAGCCTGACTCTGCAAACTATGTATACTCTATTGGTTCGGCAATGCTGAGCACGGACCTGCATAACATTGGTGAAGCTGCTAATAACAACTACACTAAAATGAAACTGGATTACAAGTACGATGATCCTAACGATCCTAACCAGTTCTATTACCGTTCGGACCATTACAACTTTGCTAAGCATGGCGTACCGATCATTTTCTACTTTAACGGTGTACATGCCGACTACCACGGCCTTGGCGACGAAGTAAGCAAAATTAACTTCCCGTTACTGGTTAAGCGTGCGCAACTTGCATTCTACACCGGTTGGGAACTTGCTAACCGCGATGCCCGCCCGGTGGTTGATAAAAAACCGGCTACACCAACAAAATAATAATAACCCATTATAACAAGAAAAGCGGCTCTTAAGGTCGCTTTTCTTGTTTATAACCAACTCTAAGTGTCACTAAACTATGATAACTGTTTTTGAACACATGGCAAAACTCTTGATCGCTTTGTTTATTTTCGCATAGATGGGAAACACCGCCGAAGAATTCCTGGCAGCCTCGCAAGAAAAAGCTTTCGAACCCGAACATCGCGCTATTATCAATAAAAGCATTGATAAGTATGATGCCGCGTTTGAAAGGGGTTTGTCGCGGATGATAAATCTCGATAACACCAAAAAGAAAGGGCATACCATTAAGTGGCGGGTAATGGAGAACCTGGACAAGTTTTTGCCCGAGTTTGAAGCTAACTTCCTGAAACGTGGAGGCAAAGTAATTTGGGCGAACGATGCGGAAGAAGCCAACCGCGAAATTCTGAACATTATTCAAAAGGCAGGGGCCAAAACGGTCATCAAATCGAAATCGATGGCTACGGAAGAAATTCATCTGAACGAATTCCTGGAAAAGCATCATATCGAATCGTTAGAAAGCGACCTGGGCGAGTATATCATACAACTGCTTGGCCAAAAACCTTACCACATGGTTACACCAGCCATGCACTTGTCGTTACAGGATATAGCCAAACTATTTAATGAAAAATTTGGTACCCCGCTGGATATTACGCCCGAGCAACTTACCCAAAAAGCCCGCGAACTGCTGCGCGAAAAATATTTACAGGCAGATGTGGGCATTACCGGCGCCAACTTTATTATTGCCGATACAGGCAGCATTTCCATTACCGAAAATGAAGGTAACGCAAGATTAACCACCAGCTTCCCCAAGATCCACATAGCGGTTGTGGGCATCGAGAAGATGATACCATCCATTACCGACCTGGATGTATTTTGGCCGATGTTAGCTACACATGGTACAGGGCAAAGCCTAACCGTTTACAATACCATACTAAGCGGCCCGCGCCAACCTGGTGAAACCGACGGCCCCGAAGAAATGTATGTGGTACTGCTGGATAACGGGCGCACCAATCTGCTGGCCCAAAAAGATCAGCGCCAGGGCTTGTACTGTATCCGCTGCGGTGCCTGCTTAAATGTTTGCCCGGTTTTTCAGAACATTGGCGGCCATACTTATGATACTACTTATGGCGGGCCTATAGGCTCTGTAATATCCCCGCACATGCGCGGCATGCAGGAGTTTAAGCACCTTAGCTACGCATCAACCCTTTGCGGCAAATGCACCGAGGTTTGCCCCGTTAAGATAGATATACATAAAATGCTGCTGCTTAACAGGCGAGATGCCGTACAGGAAGGGTTGGTAGCCACCAAAGAAAAATGGGGGTGGAACATCTGGGAAAAGGGGATGCTTAAACGCAGCCTCACCGATTTTTTTGGCGGAAAAATGAAGAACAGGCTAATGAAAATGTTCTTCAGAAGATCGTGGGGCGATAAGCGGCAATTGCCCGAGGTTCCCCTGCAATCATTTAGTAAGCAATGGAAAAATGGCCAGCGGCCCGAATAAACAGTTTGCTATGCGTACCGCGCTAATCATACTGTTTTAGCAGTTTTGGGTGATAGCACAAACAAGGCATTCATTGCCGTTTTAGCAGCTATTATGTTGTCACCAACAAAAATTAAGATGAATAATCAGACCTGCATGGCTCTTGTTGGTCACAACACTATTAAGGGCGGTCATTGCCGTTGGCTTTAGCCAACGGTTGAAATAATAAGCTATCCGGCTTTAGCCGAACAAAAAGAACGTTATTAGTGCTTATCACCAAAGCCAAACTCTTTATAAGTGTTAGGCGCATCGTTACGGTTGCTGAACGAGAAAGTGTAGCTGGCTACCCACGATTCGTAATCAGCATCTTTTCCCTTCGACTCTTCAAACTTGGTGGCCCTTAGCAGGTAAACACCTTCGCGGCTAACGCTAAAATAAACCTTGCCTGCCGCATCGCTCGCCAGTTTTTGAGGATAAACGTTGCCAGATTCGGTACGGATATAAAGCATTACCTGCCCGGTGTAAGGTTTACCTTTAAAGTTTACCTGCGCGGTAATATCGTCACCATAATTTAACTTGTAGGGGTTCTTTTTCAGGATGATCTCAAAATCATCATTCAATACCTTTTCGTAGGTATTGCCGCTTGGCTCGTCAACCGTAACAAGCGTTTTTAGGTAGCGGTTATATTTTTCGGTAAAGTTTAGGGCATTACTGTTTTTTAGCTTTTCGGCAATTTCATCATAACCCTGCTCGGTAAGGTATGGCAAAAAGTCTTCGCGGGGTATTTCGTTCAGCTCGTTACTGTTTAGTTGTACCATTACCAAACCGCTATTTTGGATGCCATAATTTAATAGTGGCGTAGCATCATTTTTAGTAACGGGCAAAAGGTCGGTTTTCTTAGACCCTTCGTAGATCATAAATTTGGTTGTTTGCTTGGCCGCGAATGGTACTTCGCGTTCTTTCACCAGGCTTTCGCCCGATAACAGGTGCAGGTTTAACTTGTCGCCTTTGTGCAAATAAAAATTTTCGGGCATCAAAAAATGATCGGGTATAAAAGATGCCAAACCTAAAAACGCGAATATTGTGAGGAATTTAACGTAAAAGTGCTTCATAGCGAAAAGATGGATTGTTCAAACATACAAAGTTTTAAAAACTTCTTAGCTTTACGTAATGATATTTGACCGGAAAAATATAGATAACGATGGTTTGATAACGTTTTATAAGAAACTGTTATTGCCTCGGCTGGTTGAAGAGAAAATGTTAATTCTGCTCAGGCAGGGCCGTATTGGCAAATGGTTCTCCGGCATAGGGCAGGAAGCCATTGCAGTGGGCAGTACTATGGCGCTAAACCCCGATGAATATATCCTGCCCATGCACCGCAATTTAGGTGTATTTACATCAAGAAATATCCCGATCTCGCGCTTAATGGCACAGTGGCAGGGCAAGGCATCGGGCTTTACCAAAGGCCGCGACCGCTCCTTTCATTTTGGCACGCAGGAGTTTAAGATCATAGGGATGATATCGCACCTTGGCCCTCAGTTGGCTCTGGCAGATGGCATTGCCCTTGCAGACAAATTAAAGAACGACAAAAAAGTTACCCTTGTATACACCGGCGAAGGCGCCACCAGTGAGGGCGACTTTCACGAGGCCTTAAATATTGCCGCGGTTTGGGACCTGCCGGTAATATTTTTGGTAGAGAATAATGGCTACGGCTTAAGCACCCCAACTAACGAGCAGTATCGCTGCGCTGCTATTGTTGATAAAGCCATAGGCTATGGAATGGAAGGCCGTAAAATAGACGGCAACAATGTACTGGAAGTTTACCACACCATAAACGAACTTGCTGCAGAAATGCGCGAGAGTCCAAGGCCGGTACTTATAGAGTGTATGACCTTTAGGATGCGCGGGCACGAGGAGGCATCGGGCACCAAATATGTACCGCAGGAGTTGTTTGAAGAGTGGAAGCAGAAAGACCCGCTGGATCGCTTTGAAGAATACCTGCTTAACGAAGGGGTGCTGCGCAAAGAATGGGTGCCTTATTTAAGGGATGAGTTTACCAAGCTGATAGATGCTGAAGTTGAAAAGGTTTTTAGCGAACCCGATATTATACCGCATGTACAAACCGAAGAGCAGGCTATGTACCGGCTGGTTAGTGTACCAAGGCATACCGTATCTGAAGTTAGCACCAACAAGCGGTATATTGATGCTATTAGTGATGGCCTGCGCCAGAGCATGCGTATGTATCAAAATCTGGTGATAATGGGCCAGGACATTGCCGAATACGGCGGCGCGTTCAAAATAACACAAGGCTTTGTAGAGGAGTTTGGAAAAGAGCGCGTTCGTAACACGCCTATATGCGAATCGGGCATTGTGGGTACGGCAATGGGTTTGGCTATCAACGGCTATAAAGCTATTGTCGAAATGCAGTTTGCCGATTTTGTTACCTGCGGCTTTAACCAAATTGTAAACAACCTTGCTAAAACTTATTACCGCTGGGGCCAAACGGTTAATGTAGTTATACGTATGCCAGCAGGCGGCGGTAGCGGCGCCGGGCCGTTCCACTCGCAAACCAACGAGGCCTGGTTTACTAAAACCCCCGGCTTAAAGGTGGTTTACCCGGCCTTCCCGGATGATGCCAAAGGTTTGCTGATGGCTGCAGTGGATGACCCTAACCCGGTTATTTACTTTGAGCATAAAAACCTATACCGCAGCATGAGCGGTAATGTGCCCGATGAGGATTATTACGTAGAAATTGGGAAGGCCGACGTGGTGCGTGAAGGCACCAAAGCCAGTATCATCACCTATGGCATGGGCGTACACTGGGCTATTGAATATGCTGATAATCATCCCGACCAATCTATAGAGATCCTCGACTTGCGCAGTTTACAACCCTGGGATAAAGAGGCTGTTATTAAAACGGTGAAGAAAACATCCAAGGTGCTTGTGCTGCACGAAGATACCTTAACCAGTGGCTTTGGTGGCGAGATAGCTGCCTATATAGGCGAACACTGCTTTAAATACCTTGATGCCCCGGTAATGCGCTGTGCCAGCCTCGATACCGCCATCCCCATGAATAAAGCACTGGAAGACCAGTTTATGGCCAAAGCAAGGTTAGAGGAAGTGATGGATACTTTGTTGAAATTTTAGGTAACTTAGTATTATGTTAACTATAGAGGAAGTATACGCGCAAGACCCCACCCAGAAAGTTATTGATGAGGGTGCAGGTTGGGGCGCTGAGCAAATGCTAAAAGCAGGTATCCCGATATTTTATCGTGATGAACAATATCCTGAAACTATGGAGGGTAATCTTTTCGTAAAGGAGTATACCAGCGGAGCGAAATTCATTGTAAAAAAAGAACTAACAGCTGACCTTCGCTTGTTAGAGGAGATTATCAGGCCTTTAAACGCATTATAATGCCGTCAATTGTTGTAATTGGAGGACCTAACGGATCTGGAAAAACAACCCTCACCTCACATTTAATACAAAGAGGTAAAATTAAAACTAATGTTATCAATCCCGACAACATCGCATTAAATGATTTTGGTGGGTATCAGTTCCATATAAAAGCTGCAAGAGTTGCTTTAGAAAGGCGAGTTTCATCCATAAATCAAAATAATGACTTGGCTTTCAAACTACATTCTCCGGCAATTCAGAAATACGTGATGTAAATAAAGCTAAGTCTTCGGGTTATGAAACAATACTTTATTATGTCGCTCTGCAATCCGTATTAGATAATATTATCCGCGTTTAAGAACGGAAAACAAATATGGGGCATAACGTTGAAATGGAAGATTTAATAAGAAGGTTCGATAAAAGCAAAGCTAATCTAATTAAGCATATAACTTTATTTGACCGTGTATATCTTTTTGATAACTCGGGCTCAAAGCGTTCAAGAGTTGCTATTTTTAATAATGGGAAGCTGGCTTGGTTGAACGCCAAACATAAAAATCACCCATTTTACAAAGAACTTTTTTAACTCTCCTCTATCACCTCCACCTCTGCAACAGGGCTAAATAAATAAACACGCCGGGTGCTTATCTCAACACATTTATAGCGTTTGCGTAGCTTTTCTTCCTTACGGAACACGCGGCCATCTTTAAGTTTAAATATCGATTTTAAGGGAAGTTTCTCTACCGTGTGGATCGATTCCTTCGGCGCGTCGTATTTGCGGAGTGAGCGGTACAGGGTAAGATCCGAGCAACTGGATGCGGCGGGGTTATTCAGGTAGCTGGTTATGGCTTGCTTAACATCCGGGGGGAACACATCCTTCTCAAAAAAAGGCTGCATCATTTTTTTAAAATTGTTTTTCCACTCGGTACCGTGGGGTTTGGCTTTATGCTTATGCTCGTTCCAGGTATGCAGGTGTGCAAACTCGTGTACGGTAGTTACCAAAAAAGCGTAGGGGTTAAGATCGAAGTTGACCGATATGCGGTGGCCTTTGCCGGCATAGGGCGCGCGGTAATCGCCAAACTTGGTGCCGCGGTTGCGCGATATTTTAAACTCGCACTTAAAGTAATCTATCCAGCGGCCAATAAGCGGTGCTGCCTGCGGCGGAAGATACTGCTCTAATACTTTTACTTTATCCAATTTTTACCTCTGTATCAAAGATAGTTGATTTAGATAAGTAAATAATATCGAACACCGAATTTTGAATATCGAATGATGAAGTAAGATTTGTATTTTCACAATAATGAATAAGATTTCGCAAAATCAAAACAAGCCACGTAGCTCTGCCGAGAAGAAAATGGTAGTTATTACGATCATAAGTATTGTAGTTATCATCGTGGGAGCGCTTTATTGGTTAACGGCAAGTAGTGATGAGGATAATAAAAACAGACTTCAAACTATTAACAATAGCGGTGTCTATGCAAAGGGCATAATCACCTCAATTCATTCTTACAAAGGTCATTCTGTAACCGTTAAATATCAGGCAAAAGGTAAAGAATATTTATATGACGGTGGATGGGATAGTAACGCAAATCATCTTGGCATAGGTGATTCTATTAGAATAAAGTATGCTGAAGCTAACCCCAGTTTAATAATTACCGAGTTGGAAGACGAGTTTTAATTGATCTACTTCAACAAATGATACACTAAAAACGCCGCGCTGTAGGCAAGTACCGTCATGTAGGCGAATTGCGCGGCGGGCCAACGCCAGTCTTTAGTTTCACGGTATACAACAGCTACTGTGCTGGCGCATTGCATGGCAAACGCGTAAAACATCATGAGCGAAAAGGCTACGGCAAGTGTAAATACCGGGCCGCCTGTATTTGGGTTTTTGGCATTACGCATTTTATCCTGTACAGAGTCTATCCTATCGGCATCACCATCTACACTGTAAATGGTGGCCATGGTGCCTACAAATACTTCGCGTGCGGCAAAAGAAGTTATAAGCGCTATGCCTATCTTCCAATCGAAACCGATAGGTTTAATGACCGGCTCTATCACATGGCCTAACACACCGGCATAAGAATTTTCCAGTTTTTCGGTAGATATTACCCGTGCAAGGCTATCGGGTGTCATGGTTTTAGTGTACTGTGGCTGACTGTAGGTTTTCTCTATTCTCTCAAACCTGTCGCCGGGGCCGTAAGATGACAATACCCACAAGATAACCGATACCGCGATAATTACTTTACCTGCTTCCAGCACGAATGTCTTGGCACGCTCATACATACTGAAGAGTACATTGTTCCACCTTGGCATGCGGTACACGGGCAGCTCCATAATAAAGTAACCGCGTTCGCGGGCTTTTAAAACAAACTTCATTACATAGGCCACTATTACTGCCGATACCAGGCTTAACACGTACATGCCAGTTAGGGCAAGGCCCTGCAGGTTAAAGATCCACCAAACATTTTTATTGGGTACAACAAGTGCTATCAATAAGGTATAAACCGGTAAGCGGGCCGAACATGCCACCAATGGCGTAACCATAATGGTTATCATACGGTCTTTCCAGTTCTCGATAGTACGGGTGCTCATGATGGATGGAACCGCACAGGCAAAACCTCCAATCAGCGGTACTACCGATTTGCCGTTAAGGCCAACCTTGCGCATGATCTTATCCATCATAAACGTAACGCGCGACATGTAGCCCGTATCTTCCAGTATGGATATGAAAGCGAAAAGGATAGCTATCTGCGGGATAAATACCATTACCCCGCTAAGGCCGGCAACAACACCGTCAATAAGCAGGTTGGCAAGCGGGCCGGCAGGCAATACATTGCGCAGGCCACCTTCCATCCAAACAAAAAGATCTTCTATGAGCGACATTGGGTAAGCCGACCACGCAAATATGGACTGGAACATGAATAGCAGCACCCCAATAAATATGATAAACCCAAACACCCGGTGCGTAAGTATCTTATCTATTTTATTAGATACAGATTCGTCGTGCGCGGTTACGGGAGTTTTAACAGTGTCGTAAAGGAGGTCGTTGATATAGTTGTAACGGGCAATGGTTTCGCTGGCTTGCGCCTTTTGGGTATGGAAACCGTGCTCTTTCTCCAGCTCTTCTATACGGTCGCTTTGGGTGGGGGTTAAAAACTTAAGCGTTTCGTGCTGGTGCGCCAGTTGCAAGGCAAAATAAGCATTATTAGTTTTCAGCTCTTTGCTGATGCTCTCGATAATACCCGGTGCTATAGCGTTTACGTCAATACTAACCTGCTGCAAGGCAAATTTATTGGCGTAAGATATTGCGGTTTTTAGTTCGTCGATGCCCTCTGTTTTGCGTGCCGATACAGGGATAACAGGCACCCCAAGTTTTTCTGCCAGTTTATTTATTTCAATATTGATGCCTGCTTTTTTTGCCATGTCCATCATGTTCAGGGCAATTATTACGGGTATCTTCAGATCGGCAACCTGGGTATAAAGCAGCAGGTTTCGTTTAAGGTTTGTGGCATCAAGTATAACTACAACCAGGTCTGGAGTAAGTTCGGTATCCTTTTCTGCCAGTACCGAAAAAACGATAGATTCGTCGTGGCTTTTTGGATAGAGGCTGTATGTGCCCGGGAGGTCAATTATTTCGGCACGTCGGCCATCAGGCAGTTGACTGTAGCCAATTTTTTTATCAACCGTAACCCCCGGGAAATTTCCTATTTTTTGATTTAACCCGGTTAATGCATTAAATAGCGTGGATTTACCGGTGTTTGGATTTCCTACAAGCGCTACTTTGATATCGGCTTTCAAGTGTTGAGAATACTATTGCAAAATAATGGTTGAGGCTTCAAATTTACGCAGGCTAAGTTGGTAGCCCGATACATGGATGGCTATTGGATCGCCGAGTGGGGCAATGCGCGATACCTGAATGGTTTCGCCCGGCAGGCAACCCATTTCCATCAGCTTAACAGACATCTCCAAATCGGTAAATTCTTTTACAATTCCTGTTTCTCCTACTCCAAGCTGCTCAAGCGTCATGTGTGTAAATTTTAGACTACAAATGTAAGCTTATTTAAAACAAATCCAAATAAGGATGGTGTATCACATTTGAACTTTTGACATTGTTTAAATCATAAAAATTAGATTTGCTAATTATAACCCCAGGTCATGAACATTACACACCGAATAAAACCCTTCGCTAAATTAGATGTAAACGAATTGTATGAACTATTGCGCCTGCGTAGCGAGGTGTTTGTAGTTGAACAAAATTGTGTGTTTTTAGACCAGGACAATAAGGACCAGAAATGTCACCACGTATTAATTTATAATAATAACAGGTTAGCTGCATACAGCAGGCTGGTACCCGCAGGTATATCGTATGCCGAAGTTTCTATTGGCCGGGTCATTACCTCGCCTGAAGCAAGGGGAACCGGGCTTGGCCGTAAACTAATGGAGGTATCTATAGCCGGCTGCCGCGAGTTGTTTGGCCCGGTAAACATTCGCATAGGGGCGCAAACGTATGCTTTGCCGTTTTATGAATCGTTAGGTTTTATTGCCGAGGGCGAACGATACGATGAAGACGGGATAGAACATGTTGAAATGGTGTTAAAGCCAACTGTATAAAACAAAAGCGCCTTTAAAATTTAAGGGCGCTTTTGTTTTAATGCTTGTTAAAATATTCGTGCACTACATCGTCCACATCCAAAATATCAATATTGGGTTTAATGATCTTCCAGTTGGCGTCTACCAAAAAATAGGTTGGCACCTGGCTTATTTTCCAGTTACTAACGTTAGGCGATGCATTTCCTTTTAAATCGGCCACTTGCGGCCAATTTAAATTACTTTGTTTTATGGTTTGTTTCCAAACCTTCTCGTCAGTATCAGTAGATACACTTACCACGCCAAACTTATGCTTATCCCTATCACCTATGATCAGGCCATTCAGTATGCGGGAATGGTTCATTTCACTTGCCTTGCTGTTAGACACCCAAAACTCAACCAATATGGCTTTGAACTTTATGGATTTCCTGTTAAATGGTTTACCATCAGACGTAACACCGCTAATTGCAGGCGCATCAGCACCGGGTAACAATTTAACCAATACACTTAGTTTGTCGGTTACTTTTAAACCATCATCAGTTTTTTTGGCCTCGTCGGTTAGTTTCGCGGCAAGCTTATTGTATTCCGCCGGGAATTCATCCATATACTGCTGGGCCATAATATGGGCGGCAACCACATTATTGGGGTGTTTGGCTATATAAGCATCCAAAATCTTCGGTTCAAGCTCGCGGCGCTGTACCTGGTAACCGCGCGTTTTGTTGATAAGTGCCGAACGTTCTTTTGCGGATTGGTTACGCGCCTCGCTCGATTCCAGAAAATTCAACCCCGAGTTGATAGCATTGTTCAACGAGCCGGCCATCGCGTTCTCTGTTTTATAATAATCGCTAAGTTGCTGCTGTATTTTTGATGCCGACGTAACCGATGGGTAAAGCCCGGCAGATTTGGTTTCGATGGTATATGCGCCATTCTCTAAATACAACTCAAAAGTTTGTTTAGTGTTCAGCGGTTTATCGCTGTCTATAACAGCTATGGTATAATACCCGGGTTTTTCTAAAGGCTTATCAATAGTAGCGGTGCCATCTTTTATAGGCTGACTAATAAGCGTTTCATTAGCCATGCTTAGTGTGATGGTGCCGTTTTTAACAGTGCCGGTTTTAAAACTGAGGCTTAATTTGGGTTGGGTATCGCACGCACATACGAGTAGAACAAGCGCCGCTAAAATGTAAAAATGCTTCATAAATTAATTGTGATAACAGAGCTTAAAAATATACAAAACCAACCATACCTGAAAACAAAAAGGCCGCTGAGATATACCAGCAGCCTTTTTGCATAGCATCAGGTTTATTTAAAATCGAGGTCGCCTATGTAAACGGCGCCATCGGCACCCTTTTTCATTTGCAGCACTATCAGTTCTTTTTTCTCCTGCGGTGTGCCGTAATAGGTAAACATTTCGGCCATGATGGTGGTTGGGCCGGCAAGGGTTGCTTGCCTGTCGCCATAGTAATTAATTTCAACCTTGTAAGTTCCTTTAATTGCTTTCTTTAATAGAAATTGTTCTGGGCCAAACCCCTGTGTCATGTCGTGAGATATCCGGCCGCCAATCTCGGTGCGGTTATGGCTGTAATAGCATTTCTCGCCGTTGGGGTCGGTTACCCAAAGGTCAATATCGGTGTTGTTCATATTCCAGTCCATCACAATGCGTATATCGGTTGGCAGCGCTTTGATCAATTTTTTGGGGATGGCCGAGGTATTGACGCTTCCCTTATGCAACGCAATTATCCTGTTTATCTCCGGCAGCATCACTTCCTGCAAGCCTTCATAAATGTCATCCGCGTCGGCGCTGTAGCTTTTGGTCATGGCTGTATACAGCACATCAAGTGCCTGTTGGTGCTTACCCGCGTCTTCGAGCGCCAGGCCATAATCGCGGTGACTTTGCGGGTCGAGCGGGCGCAGCTCGGTTATCTTTTTAAAGGCGAACAATGCGCTTTCATAATCACCCAGTTGCTTAAACTTATAACCCATCATCCTAAATAGTTCGTAATTATCCAGGTCAAGCTCGGCCAGGTTGCTTAGTATGCGCACGCCCAGTTCCTTGTTGCCGATGCTGATGAAATATCCAGCCACATCAAAATAATAAACCGGGTTGCTGTAGTTATCTTTTCTTAGCTCCAGGTATTTTTGATATTGGCCAGCCTTATCGGTGTTTTTGATCTGTTTAAGATAATCCTCATCAACCTTTTTATAAGCTGGTTTGATTTCTTTGTTTGCTTCACCGGCATTTCCGGTAGTAATAACAATGACACCGTTAGAGCCCTGGGAGCCATAGACAGCTGTTGCCGCTGAATCTTTTAGCACAGAAATTGCGGAGATTTTATTGGGGTTTACGTTAGATAGATCATTTACAACTCTGCCGTCGAGAATATATAACGGCTTTTTATCCGAACTAAAATTACTGTAGCCCCTTATATAAACTTGCGCATCCGGTGCCGGTACGCCAGGTTGTACGTTAACACCTGCCACTCTTCCTTCCAAAGCTTGAATAGCCGCCGGCGCTTGGGGACTGATTGAAGTTACCGACCCGGACAAAGACCTTTTATATTGAACTGTACTACTTGATGCAACCGTTACCTCGTTTAACGCATTTCCCGAAGGCCTTTGGGTGGCGGCCTGCTGTGCAGCCACGGCCCTTTCTTCTACTACTTGTCGTACATCGGCATTGCCTACCGGTTCATCAATTGTAATAGGGGCATTAAGATTTGGAAAACGGTTCGGCTTACCGGGTCTTTTGATCTTTTTAGATTCCGCGGTATAGTCGAGGTTCCACCAGCGTGTAAGCTGCTGCATCACATCACCCGCGGTCGAAACATTTTCGCTGGTAGCTTCAGCTGTGCTGTTGCCGCCGCGTTGTTTCATAATGGCATCGTATTGGGCGCGCAACTCGGCAGGTGGTTCAACACCATATTGGATATAGTCGTTAACCGTTTCCAATACTATAAGCGAGGTATTGCGGGTAACAATGCCGTACCGTTTACCTAACGACTCTATCGCCTGCCTGTTGGTATCGTAATTAATATCCAGTTCGGTTATTTTTTTCTGGGCCCAAAGTTTAGCCACATCAATATTATCTACCGCGTTTTTTTGCAGGTCGAGCGTTACCTCTTTCTCTAAGCTTACTTTATTGCCATAACCATATTGCAGTGTTATCTTTTGATTTGGATCGCGCGTTACCCCCGCCAGCGAAAACACGCCGTTAACCGGTACATGCAGCGATGGATAATTTTCTTCGGTTGCAGCTGTGCTTTTCAATCCCAGGAAACGCAGGGGTACGGTCAGCAGCATATCCAAACCTTTTTCTACAGATGTGGTGTTCAGGTCTATCACATCCCCGCCCGATCTGAGGGCAATGAGTTTTAAATTGCTATAGTCCGCAGCGGCTGAAGAATTAATGCAATAAACTGGTGCAGTAGTCAATTTCAACCCTTTATCACCAAAGGTTTGGTGCCCGTCGCTCATCAATAGAATTTCATCTGCGTTAAGCTTACTCAGTTCAATTTTACTAAAGTCGGTAGCGCCGTCATATTTAACGTCTTTAATATCAGCAACCATCTTATTCCAGCTGTTTGGCGGATATATCTTACTATTTAATACTTTATTGCTGAATGTCACAAGGGTTACCTCGGCACTGCCAATTTGTTCGTTATAATGCGCTAATAAGCTGAGTTCCTTTTTAAGATCGCGGTTTGCGCCGCTGAGCGATGCATCCCACAAAATAGTGACACGGCGGGGAAGCGGTTTGTTGATCACCTTAGCAGGCACAGTGGTATTAACAAAGTAGTAATACTTATTTCCCTGCATTTGCAGCATTACCTCGGCGGCATCCTTTGGTTTTGGGATGCTGAACGATATGGCATGACCAGGCACATAATTAGCCTTCTCGATACTGGCCGAAAAGGTATTCTGGTGCTTATCAAATTGCAAGTCGCCCGTACTACTATCTGCTATCGGTGCTGCCGCACTTTGTACTACCGATGCATTTAGCTGAAATTTTTTCACGGGATCCTGCAGGTTTAGCGGCAGTGTGAACTTTAAGCTGCTATCATTCCCTAACGGGATCTCTTCATCGTACCCAATAATAATGGTACGCGTGCTTTTAGGGTTAATGGGATAAATTCGCGTACGGAAACTGTTTCCCGCAACCTTCTCCAGCAGGCCCGGGTCTACCCGCCTGCGCTCTATCGATTCAAAAACGGATGTGCCCTTGCCGCGGTCAACTGCTACGGCTTCTCGCATTTTGCCGTTGATATCCAACGCGTACCGGTTAACATTTACGCCATCCTTCAGCGGGAAGGTAAGCGTACCCTCTAATATTTGCGGGGTGTTGTTGTAAAAAGTCATTTGCCAGCTGGTGCGGCTGATGTTGCCATAAACGGTAACATCAATTTTCAATTCTTTTAAAACAACGCCATTGTTGCTTTTACCATTTACGGTTAGCTGTGGAGATTGCGCGCGAGTTATTTGTATTTGAAATGCCAGCAGCGCCAATACAAGCAGTGGGATAAAATTTAGTTTTCTCATGTGGTGGTTCATTTCCTTAGAGATGCGGAAGAGAAACCAATTCCATAAATAAAGTTTAAAAAATTTTTGAAATGATCGAATGACAATAGAATGACTTCCTTAGACTGTTTCTAAATAGCCAATATCCCCTCTTTAAGTCGAAACCATTTCTATCTTTTGATACTTTTGCGTAAATAAATCTGATCAAATAATGAGCGAATTTAAACAAACCTTTAACTCATCACTGGGAAAGAAGCTGATAATGGCTTTAACTGGCTTGTTTTTGTGTACTTTTTTAATTGTGCACCTTGGCGGTAATCTTTTACTATTTAAGAACGACCAGGGTTTTGCATTTAACAGTTACGCAAACTTCCTGACGCATTTTCCTCCTATAGAGGTAATTGCTTACCTTTTATACCTGGCTATAATAGTACATAGTATTTATGCGCTGGTATTAACAATTAAAAACCGCAGGGCAAGGCCGGTAGGCTACGCGGTGCCTAATAAATCTAACGCGTCATGGTCGTCAAAAAACATGGGGCTATTAGGTTCAATCCTGTTTTTGTTTATTGTTATACATATGGGCGATTTTTGGTTTACCTACAAGTACAACAACATCCTGGGCTTTAAAGAGTACCGCACCAATCTGGCAACAAACGAAACTGTAGTGTCTGACTACAAACCCGAGGTTGCCGATTTTGAGCGTTCAATATCTACCGAAAACAATGTAGAGATAGTTCGTGTGAAGGACCTGCACGCACGTATATCATCAAGCTTTAGCCATTTATGGTACGTGGTGTTTTATGTAATTGCAATGGGCGCAGTATCATTCCACTTGCTGCATGGTTTCCAGAGCGCGTTCCATACGTTAGGCTGGGTGCATAAAAAATACAAGCCAATTATTTACTTTTTTGGCACATGGCTGTTCGCGGTTATCATCCCGGTAGGCTTTGCATTAATGCCGATAGTATATTATTTAAAAAGTCTTTAATAATAAGTGAATGGTTGATTAGTGATTAGAGAATAGTTTTAGCCACTCACCAAATCAGCCGCTCACTACTCACTAAATAAGAAGAAATGAGTTTAGATGCGAAAATTCCGCAAGGCCCATTAGCCGAAAAATGGAGCAAGCATAAATTTAACTTAAAGCTGGTTAACCCATCTAACAAGCGTAAATACGATGTTATAGTTGTAGGTACGGGTTTGGCGGGTGCTTCGGCTGCTGCTTCGCTGGCCGAGCTTGGTTACAACGTTAAATCGTTCTGTTTTCAGGATAGCCCGCGCCGTGCGCACTCTATTGCTGCACAGGGTGGTATTAACGCCGCAAAAAATTATCAAAACGATGGCGATAGCGTTTATCGCCTTTTCTACGATACCATTAAAGGTGGTGACTACCGCGCCCGCGAAGGCAACGTTTACCGCCTTGCAGAGGTATCGGTAAATATCATCGACCAGTGTGTTGCGCAGGGCGTACCATTCGCCCGCGAGTACGGCGGTTTGCTGGATAACCGTTCATTCGGTGGTTCGCAGGTATCGCGTACGTTTTACGCACGTGGCCAAACAGGCCAGCAATTACTTTTAGGGGCATACTCGGCATTAAACCGCCAGATCCACCTGGGTAAAGTAAAAATGTACACCCGTACCGAAATGCTGGACGTGGTAGTTATTGACGGCCATGCAAAAGGTATTGTTACCCGTAACTTAAAAACCGGTGAGATAGAGACCCACGCCGGCCATGCCGTGCTTTTGGCAACAGGCGGTTACGGTAACGTGTTCTACCTGTCTACAAACGCTATTGGTAGCAACGTAACGGCAGCGTGGCGCGCGCACAAACGCGGCGCTTACTTTGCCAACCCTTGTTACACACAAATCCACCCAACCTGTATCCCTGTTACCGGCGACCACCAAAGCAAGCTGACATTAATGTCGGAGTCGTTACGTAACGATGGCCGGGTTTGGGCGCCAAAAACGGTTGAGGTAGCTGAAAAACTACGCAAAAAAGAAATTACCGCGGCCGATGTAAAAGAAGAAGACCGCGATTACTTCCTGGAAAGAAAATATCCATCATTCGGTAACCTTGTACCGCGCGACGTTGCATCACGTAACGCTAAAGAAATGTCTGACGAGGGCCGTGGTGTGGGTACAACGGGCTTAGCCGTTTATCTTGATTTTGCTGAGGCTATACAGCGTATGGGCGAAGATACTGTACGCGCCAAATACGGTAACTTGTTTGACATGTACCTGCAAATTACCGACGAGAACCCATACAAGCAGCCAATGCGTATTTACCCTGCTGTACACTATACCATGGGTGGCCTTTGGGTTGATTATAACTTAAGTACAAACGTACCGGGCCTTTACGCCATGGGCGAATGTAACTTTAGCGACCACGGTGCAAACCGCCTTGGCGCATCTGCTTTAATGCAGGGTTTATCAGACGGGTACTTTGTTATTCCTTATACTCTTGGCGATTACCTGGCTACCATCGGCCCTAAAAAGGTTGATACCAGCCACCCGGCGTTCGAGCAAACCAAACAGGATGTTATTGCTTACAACAACAAATTGCTTGCCTTAAAAGGTAACAAAACGGTTGTTGAGTACCACCGCGAACTTGGACACATCATGTGGGAGTACTGCGGTATGGCACGCACCGAAGAAGGTTTGACCAAAGCCAAAGCCATGATCAAAGAGCTTAAGGCGGATTTTTGGAAGAACGCTATAGTAACCGGCGAAAACGAAGAAGTGAACGCTGCCCTGGAAAGAGCAGGCCGCGTTGCCGACTTTATTGAATTAGGCGAACTAATGGTTACCGACGCGTTAAACCGTAGGGAATCATGTGGCGGCCACTTCCGCTTGGAGTCGCAAACTGAGGAGGGTGAGGCCCTTCGCGACGACGAGAACTTCGCGTATGTATCAGCATGGGAATACACTGGTGATAACCAGGAAGAAGTGCTGCACAAAGAAGAGCTGGTATTTGAAAATGTTAAGTTAACACAACGTAGTTATAAGTAAGATTTGAGATGTTAGATATGAGATTTGAGACAGAATTTTTCTCACGTCTAACATCTAATTACTAAAAACATGCATAACCTAACCGAGCTTAAGATTTGGAACAAGGCGATTGATCTTGCTACTGATGTTTATAATGCGACATCGAATTTTCCGGTTGACGAGCGGTTCGGTTTAACCAGCCAGTTAAGGCGTGCAGCTGTGTCGGTTCCTTCTAACATAGCAGAAGGAGCAGGGCGAAATTCTAATAAAGAGTTTTGCAATTTTCTTGGAATTGCAAACGGGTCGGCTTACGAAGTGCAAACACAACTTGTTATATCAAACAGGTTGGGATTGTTAACGAACGATGTGTTATCGGAGTTATTAAAAAAGATTGAGGAACTGCAAAAAATGAATTATGCGTTCCAGCACAAATTGAATAATTAAATTTATGTGATGAGGAGGGGCTATCTCAAATCTCACATCTCATATCTCAAATCTATTAAAGATGAGTGGACACATGAACCTGACGCTGAAAGTATGGCGCCAAAAAAATACACAAACACCGGGCAAGTTTGTGACCTATAAGGCCGAAAATATTTCGCCGGATATGTCGTTCCTGGAAATGCTTGACGTGGTGAACGAAAGCCTTACCCGCAAGAACGAGGAGCCTATTTATTTTGATCACGATTGCCGCGAAGGTATCTGCGGGTCTTGTTCGTTATATATTAATGGCCACCCGCATGGCCCTAAAAGAGCTATTACAACCTGCCAGTTGCACATGCGTAGCTTTAGCGATGGCGAAACCATCACTATTGAACCTTGGCGTTCGGCCGCGTTCCCTATCGTGAAGGACCTGGCGACAGACCGTTCTGCTTTTGACCGTATCCAGCAGGCCGGTGGTTATGTATCGGTAAATACAGGTGGTGTGCCTGATGCCAATATTATCCCTATTCCCAAGGTAATTGCCGATGAGGCATTTAACTCGGCTACCTGTATTGGTTGTGGTGCCTGCGTTGCTGCATGTAAAAATGCATCGGCAATGTTGTTCACCTCAGCCAAGATCACTCAGCTTGGTTTGTTACCACAGGGCCAGACAGAGCGTTACAGCCGTGTGCAAGCCATGGTTGCACAAATGGATCAGGAAGGTTTTGGTAACTGTACCAATACGGGCGCCTGCGAGGCAGAGTGCCCTAAAGAGATCACCCTGAACAACATCGCGTTCATGAACAACGATTTCTTTAGCGCCAAACTATTCCGCGAAGAGCATGCGCATGACCACACTGGTGGCGAATAACTGCTATTAAGATTAACCACAAAATAAAAGCCCGGCTGCATTTGCAACCGGGCTTTGTTGTTTAAAGTGGTAATGCACTCACTCGGCTCCAACCGAGTGAGGATTATCAAATGGGCCTTCGGCCGCTGTATGTAAATTGCAAAAAATTTAAGACGGCCGGAGGCCTTATAATATTGATCACTCGGCTGGAGCCGAGCGATGGCATTCAAGATATTTTGTTCCGATTACTAAGCTTTCTTCACCGTAGCTATCAATTCTTTCATTTCGGGTGGTTTCTCGTAGGCTTGCACCAGTTTGCCTTTATGGTCGTAAATGGCGATATACGGGGTGTGTTTAAGCTGATAGTACTTTTGTACGGTGTAAGTATATCCCTCGGTACCTAAAGTGAAATTTGGGTAAGCGGTCAACCCATAATCGTTCTGAAAGGTTTTCACCATACGGATATCCGTAAAGGTTATCATCACTACCTGTATCTTACTAAAATCCTTCATAAAGGGTTTCATATCGCTTATTAATTTCTGGCAGTGGCCGCAATCAGGCGCAAAGTATATAAGCATTACGGGCTGGTTCTTTTTAAGATCGGCCGGTGTGCTGTTAACATCTTTAGTAGTAACAATTTTATAAGGGGCAATAACCGGTGGGGTAGTTTGCGCACTTGTACAAGCCGCTGCAATAAGCAGGGTTAACATTAATAAAGCTCTTTTCATTTCTTTTATAGTCATGCTATTATGCTTCCAGCAGTTCTAATTGCCAGGCTATGTGTTCTTCTGTTATGGGGTATAACGCATTATTGCGTATTGTATGATACACGGCGTCAAATATTTGGCTGTAATCGCCTTTTACAGATGGTACAAGTTCGGTACATTTTTGGTTATCAATACCAACTGTGGTTAACTGCCCTTCGTTGTTTGGCGGTTCAATACCGTACGCCGGGTCGGTTGGCATCAGGCCTTTATCCAGCTGGGCTTCCTGTACATCGGTACGGTTTTTAATGAAGCTGCCCAATGTGCCGTTCACCCAAAAGCCGGGTGTATCGCCAGCTATCTGCAAACCCGAGGTTAGGTAAACATTCAACTGGTTAGGGTACATTAAATGGTAATGGAAGTAATCAGGCACTTCAGATCCATCGCGGTAAATACCCGTAGTTTTATGGAACGATAACGGTTTGCCAAATAACGCTATGGCCCCATCTATCAAATGGGCGCCAAGGTCATAAACCAAGCCACCCGCAGGTACACCCTTAGTTTCTTTAAACGTTTTTACGCCAATGGCGGCCTTATACCTATCCATCCGGAAGGTTACTTCTATCAGGTTACCCAGGCGGCCGCTTTCGATTACCGCTTTTGTAGATAAAAAACCACTGTCGAACCTGCGGTTTTGGTAAACCATCAGGTGTTTATTTAAACTGCGCGCGGTATCAAAAAGCTCTTTTACTTCCGCAACGGTTGCCGCGGCAGGCTTTTCAAGCAATACATGT
The DNA here is from genome assembly GCF_042676625.1 of Mucilaginibacter lutimaris. Lineage (NCBI taxonomy): Bacteria > Pseudomonadati > Bacteroidota > Sphingobacteriia > Sphingobacteriales > Sphingobacteriaceae > Mucilaginibacter > Mucilaginibacter lutimaris. The sequence continues at coordinate 36,298 of NZ_JBHTIA010000012.1, read as the reverse complement.
TTGCCTGCTTTAAGGGCCATCATGGTATGTTCATAATGCAGGTTACTTGGCGTATTTACAATAATGAGTTCTATCTCATCATCGGCCAGCAACTCGTCTATAGAGCCATAACTTTTAACATCCGGATAAATTTCGGCGCCCTTTTTATGTGTACGCTCTACAATAGCCTTTAACTGAAAGGCGGGGTTGGTGCTGATGAACGGCGCATGGAAAATACGGCCCGACATTCCGTAGGCCATTAAGCCCGTAACTATAGGTGCTTGCATGATGGTAAATTTATCATAATATGATGTATCAACATAAAATATCTAAATAAAAAAAGGGATAAGCCTGAGCCTATCCCTTTTATAATAAAACAGCTTAAGCTTATTTCATGCTTGATTGTATTGCTTCAATTTTAGCTAAATGTGCCTTAACTGTTGGCAAAGTTTTGGTTGCAAAAGCCATTAAGTCGGCATCTTTACAGTTCTTAGAAGCATCTTCTAACATTGATGCTACTTTTTTGTGACCGTCAACCATGGCGTCAACGTAAGCTTTATCAAAATCTTTACCTGTTTTTGCTGCAAGGTCAGACGCCATTTTTTGGTGGTCAGCATCAGGCTCGGTTGGTAAAGTAATGTTTTTTGTTTTGGCGATAGCCATTAATTCTTCGTTGGCTTTGGTGTGGTCCATCACCATCATCGAACCAAATTCTTTAACCTGTGGGTTAACCGCTTTTTCTGAAGCTAATTTACCGGCGGCAACTTCTGCCATACCTGCGTTAGCTGCATCGGTAGCAAATTTTGCATCTTTCTCGTCAACAGCAATGCCTGTAGAGCCATTGGTGGTTGTGTCTTTAACAGCATTTACACTGTCGGCGCTTTCTTTACTGTCTTTTGCGGCATTGTTACACGCCTGGAATGATAAGGCTGCAACAGCCATCATTGCCACTAAACTTAATTTTTTCATTTTGTAGATATTTTTAGTTTTTATAGTTAATTATTAACAACCATTACGCTATTTGGTTTTAAAATCCGCGCTTATAGTTTGTTGATGTTATTATTGTTATACCTTAAAGTTTTATTTATTTTTGGGCACATAATTTAACAGATATGAATTTTCCGGCAGAGTTAAAATACACAAGCGACCACGAGTGGATCAGGGTTGAGGGCGACGAGGCTTACATCGGTATAACCGAGTTTGCACAAGGCGAATTAGGCGATATAGTTTACATTGACATCAATACTGTTGGCCAGGATGTAACTAAAGAATCTGTTTTTGGTACGGTAGAAGCCGTTAAAACAGTATCTGACCTGTTTATGCCGGTTGATGGTACTGTACTTGAGGTGAATAGCAAACTGGATAGCCAGCCCGAGTTAGTAAACAGCGACCCTTACGGCGATGGCTGGATGGTGAAAATTAAATTAACCAACCCTGCCGATGCGGAGAACCTTTTGGATGCTGATGCGTACAAAGGCGTTATCGGCCACTAATTTAAATGAAGAAAACGCTAAAATATTACGGGCCTGCAATTTTGTGGGCCCTCTTTATTTTAATCATATGCGCGGTGCCATTCAATACCCCAGGCCCTCCGGGATTGTTTTTCGCGGGTTTTGACAAGATGGTGCATTGTGTGCTGTTCTTTGTGCTTTCTGTTTTGTATTGCGCGGGCAGCATCCGTAAATGGAATACGCGTAGCATACGGATAGAGATAGCGATGAAAAATACAATAGTGCTCATAAGCTTTGGGGCACTGATAGAAATGCTGCAGATGCGCTTTTTTACATGGCGCAGCGGCGATTGGAACGACCTGTTAGCTGATGCCATTGGTGGGTGTATGGGTATTTTTGGAGTTATGATAACCAGTAACGCGCTAAATCATGAAAAAAGTTAAATACATATTAGCTGTAGCAATGCTAACCGTTGGGTTAACATCATGCGGACTTTTTAAGAAAGATTGTAATTGCCCGCATTTTGGTAACATAAAGAGCACGGCTCAAAAAGCAATGGCCGTTTAACAGCGGACGTAGGTACTAAATAAAAAAACCTTTCAGATTTGCCCTGAAAGGTTTTTTTGTTTAGTATCGGAGAGCACACTTTTACTTGTTTTGAGTGACCTTAACCCAGTCTACCCACATTTTTGCTTCACCTTTTTTTATTTTGTTTAAAGAAGCTTCCGACAAGCCATAATAGGGCTTTTTGATCTGATTTATCTTAAAAGGGTAAATGCCGCCTACCGCGAAGTTTAATATAAGGTGCTGTTTATTATCAAACACCCACTTACCATAGTGCTCGGCCATTTTACGGGTAACGCGGAACATCAGCACGCCATCATATTTAAAGTTGAGCGCATCCGGCGTCCATTCCACTCCGTAAATGTGCCACTGGGTTGCATCATGGCTTTTATCCATATACAGGCGGTTTACAAAAGGGGTTTCGCCGCTATAGCCGGGGCCATGTACTGCTGCGCTTACCCAGTCGGCTTCGCCTATAAACTCCATAATATCAATTTCGCCATCGTTTGGCCACATACCATTGCCAAGCATCCACCAGGCCGGCCACAGGCCATCGCCGGCAGTAACTTTTATGCGTGCTTCGGCAGTGCCGTAGGTAAAGTCAAACTTACCCTTGGTAACAAGCCTGCCCGATATAAAGTCGAACTGCTGGTTATCGAATGTTTTAAAATTTGTGGAGAATTGCGGCTTTAGTACCAAGGCACCGTTTTCAATATAAGCTGTTGCCGATGAATCTACATAAGCTTGTAACTCATTATTAACATGAAAGCCGGTTACTATAGGGCTCCATTTGGTACGGTCTATCTTATTTTCCGAAAAATCATCAAAGAAGATAACATTGCCGTTTGTATTGCTTGCCGCGGGAGCCTGTTTTACAGACGAACACGACGCAGCAAGAGCTACCGCGGCTGTTATTGCCACAAGGTAAATACACTTTTTATAAAGCATAAAATTAATTAGGGGATAGCATATATGAAAAGAGGCCATTTTAAAATGGCCTCTTTGTATTTAATTGATTATTTATAAACGCGAACGTAATCTACCTCCATGGTGTCGGCGGTAAAGTTAGGGTCAACAGCGGGGCCTCCAAAATTACCACCCATGGCTACGTTCAATATCAGGAAGAAATCCTGGTTAAACGGTTTGTCGGGGCTGTTTGCAAACGTGTAGAAAACTACGCCATCAATTGCAAATTTCATGGCGGTTGGTGTCCACTCCATGCTATAAACATGGAACGCTGTAGAAGCGGTAGGGTTTTGCGTAGTGCCGCCAACGCCGCCGCCGCCGGAGTGGCCCGGGTAGTGCATGGTAGAGAAAATGGTGTTTTGTTGTTTACCCACATGCTCCATAATATCTATCTCGCCGCAACCAGGCCATGGGGTTGTATCGATGTTACCGCCCAGCGCCCAAATGGCGGGCCAGGTACCAACACCTGTAGGCAGTTTAGCTTTAACCTCTACACGGCCGTATTTAAAGGCAAACTTGCCCTTGGTTAATAACCTGGCCGATGTGTAATTGAAACCGTTGTAAGCTTCCTTTTTAAGGTTGATCTTCAACGTACCGTTTGACACCACCGCGTTATCTGTACGGTTGGTGTAATACTCTAACTCGTTATTACCCCAGCCGTTGTTATTGCCGAGGTCATACCCCCATTTGCCCGGGTCGGGCGCGCCTGCGGTATTAAACTCGTCAGACCAGATAAGGGCCTCAGCGGCAGAAACGTTAACAGAAACGGTTTTGGTGCTTGTTTTGCCGGTTGAACTTTTGGCCGTAACTTTTACAGTGTAAGTACCCGCTACCGGGTACTTATAAGTTAATGTGCCTGTTGTGTTGGTTTGGTACACGCCGTTACCAAAATCAAACTCGTATGAAACCGCGTTATCTGCCGTTACAGCAAAAGTTACGGTGCCGCTGTTATCTGTTGCAACGGTTGGCGTTATACTGATGTTGGTTGGTGTACCCGTGCTAGCGCTGCCATTGGTATCATTACTTTTTGAGCAATTGGTAAACAAGGCTACCAGCGCTATCATTAAAAAGGCATTTAATATTTTCATGTCTTTACTTATTTAACTTTAAATTTTTGATACCAGGCAAGGCCATCTATGCCAATATTACGCAAGGTAACGCTTGTTTCGGTAAGTGCCAGTATCTCATACGTATTACCACCGGTACCAAACGCAATTAAGCCTTTATCCGGAACCATAAATTGTATACGGGTTGAGTTTGCCGATGTTGATCCCGATGTTGCGTCCATAAAAGCAAGCTTTTTAGTACCTGTAGCGTCAAAATCATAGCAGTTATCGCCGCCTGCCTTGCCGTAGAATACAGTAGCGCCCGCTATAAAGAACGACTGACCTTTGTTATTTATAACCATGCTGATGCCCAGACCATCTTTTGTGAAGGTGATCTCATCATCATACAAACACTCGGCACGCTGGTTAGGTTCTGCTGCATAGTAGCTTGGGGTATAACCATCTGCCGGGCCAACACCTACGTGGCCGGGTGCAAGGCGGTCAATAACCCATGTTCGGGATGTACCATTGGTTAGGTTTTGCATAATTGCGGCAGGGATCTCGAAAGATACAAATACCCGTATCTTTTTACTTACTGTAGAAGTTGCACCACCGGTGCCAATGGCACTAACGGTAATGGTATAATCAAAAGTACCCGGGGCCGAGTATTTGTGTACTTTCTCCCCACCCGGAACGATCTCGGTAATACCGTCGCCATAATCTACTTTGTATGATATGGCGCCTTTACCGGCCGTAGTAATGGTTACCTTGCCCGAGCCGCCGCCATCAGGGTTAGCCGCGCTTACGCCATCAATAGCAGTGGTTACTGTTACATCCGTCGGGTTAACTATGTCACCAAACGAATACTTCTCTTTTTTACAGCCTATCACTATAATGATAGCTGCAAGGCAGAGTGTTAATAATGCTTTTATATTAATTTTCATCTTTATATAAATTAATTAAGTGTGATATCATCAAAATACCAGGTAAAGTTTGCAGAACCGTTTCCTGCCGTGCCGTTATCAAATATCAATACTACTTTTTGATAGGTATTTGCTGTATTGATGGCACTGTAATCAAAGGTTAACTCTTCCCACTCGTTTACCTTGGTAGTTGTAACCTCTTTTTCAAAACTGATACCGCCGTTGGTGAGGTTCTCTACCTTTAACAATACTTTAGTACCTGCTCTTGGCGAGTATACCTTCATTTTGAGTATTTTCTTGGTGAAATCTATCGGGCCTGCAAGGGTAATGTAGCTGCCGCCATAAGTAGCGCCTGCATTTTTAACCATTTTAGCAACCTTGCTGCTGGTGTTTATACCTGTAGCCGATGGGTTGTTCACTACCGTTACCACGCCGCCTTCAAAATCGGTAAAGGCGTAGTTTAGGGTTGATGACTGGAAGTCAAGCGGGATACCTAATATGGCTGATGGCTGAGGCACAAATTTTACATCGTCCCAATAAAACACTTTGCCGTTGCCCGATGTGCCAAAGTCAAAAAACACCGAAGCTTTATCGTAAGTGTTTGCCGCGTTAAGCGCAGGTGTACCGGCAACAGGTGCGGTAAAGTCAAACGTTAGGGTTTCCCATGCATTGGCAACGGTAGTAATAGCCTCGGTTTCTACCGAGATATTACCGTTAGTATGGTCTTCAATTTTTAAACGGATGTGTAAGCCTGCAGCCGGCGAGTAAACACGCATGCTCATTTTAGCATAAGATGCGGTTACCGGGATCTTGGCAGAGAAGCCTGCAGGTGTACCTATAGTAGTACCCGCCCATGTTTCGGCACCATTCGGTTTAGTGGTTTTTTTAACTTTGTTCGATGCGTCGGTAGGATCGTTGGCATCAACAGTTATGTTGTTGCCAAAATCCGTTACGGTATAGTTGGTGTTTGGCGCATCAAAGGTAACCGGCAGGCTTATCTGTGCTATTTGGATAGCCATTTGCAGGTCATCCATGTAGAACACTTTGCCGCTGCCCGGTGTACCAAAGTCAAAAAATACAGATGCTTTGTCATAAGTTGTTGAAACATCTAACGGCTTTGTAGTAGGCGATGGATTGTTAAAATCAAACGTTAAGGTTTCCCATGCATTTGCTACGGTTGTTTTAGCGTCTGTTTCTACCGATTTTTGATCGTTGGTGTGGTCTTCCAATTTAAGCTTAACGGTTAAACCGGCAGCAGGTGAGTAAACGCGCATGGTCATTTTATTATTTAGCGCACTTACCGGAACTTTATTTGCAAAACCTGTTGCTGTACCTAAGGTAGTACCGGCCCAAACTTCGGCACTGGCAGGTTTGGTAACTTTTAACACCTTGTTGGAATTATTTTTAGGGTCGATAGCCAATTCCGATTGATTGTTGCCGAAATCGCTTGTGGTGTAATCAAAGTTAGGGTCATCAAACGCCAGTGGAAGATCTATTTGTTTACCAACTTTAATGGTTTGTTCTGCAGTGGTTGTTGCCGCGCCTCCGCTTAAAGCCACAACCCTTACTTTATAGGTACCTGCTTTAGCATAACTGTGTGTGGCGGTTTGCTCTTGCAAGAACGTGTCGTAAGGCTCGGGGTTTGCAGTAGTCTCGTCACCATAATACACATGGAACATGGTTTCATAGTCGGCAGTTGCACCAACGGTAACTACCAGCCCGTTTGTTGTTATGGTAGGTTTAAGGTTTGCAGGTGCCTTAAACGATACGGTAAGCGGCTGGGTAATTTCGGCAGTTTTGCCCGATATGCCATGGCCTACAATTTTAACCGTATAAACACCTTCGGCATATTTATGCTGGATGTTTTGACCTGCGGCAACCTTTACAAAAGTTTCGCCGCCATCGCCATAGTAAACGTCATAGGTTGATGCACCTTCGCCGTTTGGCGTAATAGTTACCAAACCGGTATTATCCTGTGTAATATCAAACAACACGGATATTTTAGCCGGGTCTGATACATTGTTGACGAACGATACGTCATCAAATTTTTCCTTTTTACAGCCTGTAATAACAGCCAGTATCAGGGTTATGCTCAAAAAATACTTTATTGCATTCATGATCTTAAATTTTTAAGGTTTAATAGCCCGGGTTTTGAGTTAAACCTGTAACGTTAATTTCTTCCTGTGGTATAGGGAACAACTCGTGCTTGCCGGCAACAAAACCTGTAAGCTTGGCAGCGGCCTGCCCTGTTCTAACCAGGTCAAAAAAGCGGTCGCCGTCCATAGCCAGTTCCAGTCTTCTTTCGTCCCAGATAGCTTGTTTAAGGGCGGTACCTGTAGCACTAATGTTATGGTTGGCATCGCCAAAGGCACGCTGACGCACCTGGTTAAGGTAACCCTGGGCCTTTACATCATTTGGCGCGGTTGAGCGGTTGTTTGCTTCGGCAGCCATTAACAGCACTTCCGAATATCTTAATACCCTAAAGTTGTTGAGGTAGTTTAATTCAACCTGGCCTGATGTTTCGCCTTTGCGCGGAAGATATTTGCCATTGTATAAACCGGTGTTACGGTAAGGTGCAACCTGGTAAGTAATATTCATTTCAGGGTGTGCTGCTTTGTAATCCTCGATATTGAACGCGGTTATCGCTTTACGCTGGTCGCCTGCTGAATAAGCGGCGGCAAGGTTTTGTGTAGGCAGGTTGGTGCTCCAGCCGGCGGCGTACGGGAAAGCGCCGGTACCGTTTAAGCCACGTATGCCGTTTTGCTGTACAGCGTAGTTACCCTGGCCGCGGGTTGCACCTCCCCAGTTATAATATGGCGAACCATTTGTATACTGGATCTCGAATACCGACTCAGGGCCGTTCTCACCTGATGCCAGGTAGATAGAAGCATAATCGCTAACCAAACTGAACGCGCCTGAGGTAATAACAGATTCTAACACGGATGCTGATTCGGTAAATTTGTTTTCGTACAAATAAACCTTACCTAACAAAGCTTGCGCGGCATACTTAGTTATACGGCCTTTTTGGCTTTGCGTAGTTGGTAAAACAGCAATAGCATCATTTAAATCTTTTTCTATTTGCGCGTATACCTCTGCTTTAGGCGCTCTTGTTAATGATCTCGCGTCGTTGTTATCCAGGCGCTTATCAATAAACAAGGGCACATCACCCCACATTTTTACAAGTGTAAAATAGTAGTAAGCCCTTAAAAAGTAAATTTCGCCGTATAGCGCGTCTTTGCCGTTAAAGCTTACGGTTTCGCCGGCTTTGTTTTTGTCCTTATATTGCGTCATGTAATTGGCGCGGTTAACACCTTCATAGGCAACCTGCCATAAGTCGGCAAGTGTTGAGTTTACAGGTGTTAGTGTAAAATCATCAATCTGTTGCAAGGCCAAAACGTCCGACGCGCTTTCGCCGCCCGCTACCGAGTTGTCTGATGCTATATCACCCACAACCACGGCCTGGTTTAACCACTGCAACGGCGAGTAAACGCTGATAGCCATAGTGCGGTAATCTGTTTCTGATTTAAGGTAATCAAGGTCGGTAACCAGGAATCTGTCGTGCGGGTTACTCTCCACCCATTTTTTACATGCTGTAAACGAGGTCAGGAACAGGACCATCGCGATTAGCTTTATATATCTTTTATTCATTGTAATATTTTTTAATGAATTATAATTTAATGTCGAGGCCCATGCTGTAAGTTCTTGGCTGCGGGTAAGCGCCGCGGTCAACACCAACTTCAAGCACGCCACCGTTTGAGATCTCCGGATCGTAACCAGAGTACTTGGTGAACGTAAGCGCGTTGCGTACCTGCGCGTAAAGCCTTATACTTTTAAATACTTTGCCTTGCAATAAGCGGGGGAAAGTATAGCCTAACTGTATGTTTTTGATCTTTACGAAAGTACCATCCTCAACATACCTGTCTGATGCGCGGATGTTGCTGTTAGCATCGGTAAATGAATACCTTGGGTAACGTGCATCATTGGTTGTACCTTCGCCGGTCCATCTGGCCAGTACACCGCGGTATTTGTTGGTATAGTTACCGTTTCGCTCGTAGGCACGGTAGATATCGTTGCCTATAGAGGCGTAGGTAAAGGCATTAAAATCAAAGCTTTTGTAGCTCATTGATAAGGTCCAGCCCAAAATAACATTAGGGTATGGGTTGCCTATCTTGGTGCGGTCGTTAGCGTCTATAACGCCATTGCCATCCATATCAACAAAACGGATATCGCCCGGCTGCGCACCCGGCTGTGTTGCCGAAGCTGCTATCTCTGCCGTGTTTTGGAACAGGCCGTTTGTTTTGTAACCGTAGAAATAACCGGGAGCCTGGCCCTTTTCAAACACGGTTACCTGCTGCGATTGGCCGTTGAAGTAGCTGCCGCCAAATACCTTAGCGGTACCATCGGTATTGGTTGCGGTAACTATGCTTTTTACCGTAGTGATATTAAAGGTGTTACCCAATTTAAAGGCGCTGCCAATGTTGGTGTTGTAGCCGATAGAAATGTCTACACCGTTGCTTTTGGTTGAACCAATGTTTGCATCAGGTACCGGTATAGTACCGCCTGTGCGCACTGTAGCCGGTTGAAATAATAAACCGCCCACACGTTTTTCGTAATAATCGGCCGTAATGTTTAGTTTGTTGTTGAACATAGTAAGGTCGAAGCCTACGTTAACCTGTTTCTGGCTTTCCCATCCTAACTGTTTGTTTTCGGTAGTGCCGAGGGTTGAACCCGGGTAGAAAACATTGCTGAAGTTATAACCATTGCTGTTTGCGGTTGGCCCGTAATCCGGGCCGCCGGTAATAATGGTTGTAGCTTGCGTTGGCGTATTGTCGTTACCAACAGTACCATAGCTACCACGGATTTTAAGGAAGTTAATGGCAGGTACGTTAAAGAAACTCTCTTTACTTGCAACCCAGCCAGCCGAACCCGAGAAAAAGTTGGCGAATTTATTATTGGCACCAAAAGCGGTTGAGCCATCGCGGCGCGCAGTGAACGATGCCAGGTATTTTTCTTTATAATCATAATTCAACCTGCCAAAGAACGACATGTTGCGTTTAAAGTACTGGTAATAGTAACCACCTACCGCGCTTGGGTTGGTGGCTGTATTAGCACCTGTAGCTGCGCTAAAATCAGCAAATTCCCAGGAGTTAAAGGGTACATCCTGCCTGTTTGCACCGGCTGCGTTGCCAGATTCGCGTGCTAACGAGAAACCTACTACAGTTTCAAAAGTGTGGTCTTCTGCAACCTTAAAGTTGTAGTTGGCAAAACTCTCCCACGCGTAGTTAAAATTGCTTACTTTATCGTGGTTTACGCTGCTGTGCTTATCGGTAACAGTTGAGCCATCGGCATTCATGCTGTTATCCACGTTAAACGGCCCGTAGAACACAAGCGGGGTAAAGCCTTTGCTGTTATTGTCGTACTTGGTGTAACCAAAACGGCTGGTTAGCTTAAGGTCCTTTAAGATGCTATACTGTAGCTCCAGTTTACCGTATAATTTGCTGCCGGTGCTGGTGTTGTAAGTATTATCTAATTTGGTAAGCGGGTTGTAAACCTCAGATAAAATAGTGTTACTGTACCCATATTTACCAACTGTGTTAGGGTCGGTATTCAAGATAGATACGGTTGGATCGAAGTTTAAAGCACTACCTAAAACACTATTGAAAGAGTTTTCTTGGATGCCCTTTGAGCTTAAGATAACACCTGTTGTATTTAAAATAAGCTTTAGGTTTTTGGTCATCTGGAAATCAACGTTAGCGGTGAAGTTACCACGCTCAAATTTCGATTTATCGATGCCGCCAACTATACCACCCTGGCCGGTATAACCACCGGATAGGAAATAGTTAACGCTTTCGCTGCCGCCACGTACACCCAAGGTATGCTGCTGTAACGGCGCGGTTTTAAATACTTCTTTTTGCCAGTTGGTACCAACGCCCAAAGTAGTAAGATCCGGGAAGATGACGTTGCCGCCCGATGCTACACTCCCCTCATTTACAATAGCGCCGTATTCGGTTGCGTTTAAAACACCAATGTAGCGGGGTACTTCCTGTACGCCGTAACTGCTGTTGGCAGTAAGCTCGGGCTTCATGTTCTTTCTGCCGGTTTTGGTGGTCACCACAATTACACCGTTACCACCTTTAACACCGTAAATAGCGGTTGCCGATGCGTCTTTCAATACGCTTATAGATTCAATGTCTATCGGGTTAACAGAGTTAAGGTCGCCCAGCGACTGCTGAACACCATCGATAACCACTAATGGATCCGATCCCCTGAAAGATGGGATACCCCTGATAGCCACAGTTGGTGCCGACCCGGGAGAGCCACCTTGTATAACAGTAACACCGGAGGCACGGCCTTGAATGGCTTCCTCGGCACGTACCGGGTTTTGCCTTTGTATATCGGTGCTTTTTACAGAAGAAATAGCGCCCGATACCTTGGTTACTTTTTGCGTGCCGTAACCAACAACAACCACCTCGTTTAGGGCGTTGTTAGTGTTGTCTTCTAATGTGAAATTTTGCGTGCCGGATTGTGTTACTTGTCTTTCAACAGATACCATCCCCACGAATGATACCACAATTGTACCGCCACCCTGCGGCAGCGTTAATGTGTAATTACCGTTAACATCGGTAACAACACCTGTTGTTGTACCTTTAAGAGTTACTGATGCGCCGGGCAATGCCTGTCCGTCCATCTTTTGGGTTACTTTCCCGGTTAGGCGCAGGGTTTGTGCATAGCCCTGGCTAACTAAACAGAAAAGCATAGCAATCCCCATAAAAAACTTGAGTTTTAATTGCATAGGTTTATTTTTAGGTTAAAATAATTAGGTCGTTTAGGGCGACGTTGATTGGTTGTAGATTTTTATTCATACGTTCTCATTTTGGCGCATAAGCATGCGCTGCCATACATTAAGCTTTAAGCATTGGTTAACGGTTAAAAAATTGGTTTATACTTTGCCGGAGCAATTGGTTTATGGGCATCAAAAGTATAGCACGCGTATTCCAAAGCAAAATTTAGCACTACATCACTACTACACAACATTGAAAATTCATTTAAAAACACGGATATTAGTAAACCAATTGTTAATACCCTTATAATTTTGATTAAACGCCGTAACACCTTGTATTTTAGGCTTCTTCTTTTCTTATTAATTAATGTGATGGCGCAGCGTGCCATGGCGCAGGCCTTTATTGGGCAGCGCAAAACCATTAATTACGAAAAACGGCAGTATAACGCGGGTACCCAAAACTGGAAAATACGCCAGGATGCACAGGGGCGCATGTATTTTGCCAATAACGAGGGGGTGTTGGTGTTTGATGGATCATATTGGCAGCTGTACCCGTTGCCTAATAAAACCATTGTGCGCTCTTTGGAGTTTGGTGCCGATAAAAAGCTTTACGTTGGCGGGCAGGATGAGATAGGGTACTTCGCTCCTGCCAAAAACGGGTTGCTTGTTTTCTCGTCTTTAAAAGACCTGCTCCCCAAAGCAGACCAGGCGTTTTCTGATATTTGGGATATTGCCGTTTATGGTAATGATGTATTTTTCCGCACGCACGATAAGATATTCAGGTATAGCCATAATAAAATAACGGTTTACCATTCCCGCTCGTGGTTGTTTTTAGGGACCTACGGCAATAAGTTAATAGCGCATGACGAGCAAAAGGGCCTGCTGCTATTCGCGAATGGTAACTGGGTGCCGTTTATTGATAAGCAAGAGCTGCCAAATGGGTTTTACATTACCCACATATCTCGGTTTAACACTACTACCGGGCTTGTTACTACGGCAAAAGATGGCCTGTTTTTGCTAACCGGCAATAAACTGAACTACTTTAACCTCAGTGGCGCCGGCATTGATAATCATCAGCATTTTTCGGGCGCAACCGCGTTAAACGATGGCACTTACCTGGTGGGCACCTATGTTAACGGCATTTACCAGTTTGATGGGAGTGGAAACGTTATAGAAAATATAGGTAAAAAAGAAGGCCTGCAAAATATTAACGTACGCTGCATGTATACCGATGCCAACCATAATGTATGGCTGGGGTTAGATAATGGTATAGATTATATAGCCTATAACAATGCCGTAAAACATATTAACCCGTTAATATTTAAAGATGGCGGCGGATATGGCGCGGCCTTGTTTAAAAACAATTTATACTTCGCCTTATCCAACGGTATTTATCAGCTCCCGGTTAATGGCACAAGCGACTTAAGTTATCTTAAAAACGACTTTAAAACAACCGGCGAAGGCCAAACCTGGAATATGGCCGAAGTAAGCGGCCGCCTGCTTGCCGGTAAAGATGACGGGCTTTTCGAAGTTATGGGCGACAGGCTTTCGCCTATTTATAACGCCACCGGTTTCTGGACATTCCAGGCCCTAAAAAATAAAGCCGGCGAGCCACTGATTGCAGCGGGTAATTACTATGGTGTGCGCCTGTTTGATAACAAGGGTGCCAATTTGATCGATAAAGGGAATGTAGGCAAGTATTACGAGTCGGCGAGGTTTATGCAGGTTGATAAGGATAACCTGATATGGACATCGCATCCTTACCGCGGGGTTTACAAACTCGACCCCAACACCGGCCGGATCAAAACCTACACTAAAGAACAGGGCCTGCCCTCAACACTCAATAACTTTGTTTTTAAAATAAAAGGGCAAATTGTAATTGCGACGGAAAAGGGCATATACGAATACGATCTCTCGGCAGACAGGTTTAAGCAATCGGAGCAATTCAGGAAAATTTTTGGCGATCGTAGTTTGAGATACCTTAAAGAAGATGGGGCAGGCAACATCTGGTTTGTGCAGGGTAAAAGCGTTGGCGTGGCAGATTATTCATCGGCCTCCACCATTATTAATATCCCCGAACTGAATAACCGCATACTAAGCGGTTTCGAGAATATTTACCCGGTTAATGCCAATAACGTATTTGTGGGCAGCGAGAATGGTTTTTACCACATCAATTACGCAAAGTACAAGCAAAATATCAGGCCGCTTAATGTTTACATCCGCAGGGTTAAGGCTACTTATGGTACCGATAGCCTGCTATATGGCGGCTACTTTGCCGGCGTTAGCGACGACAAGAAACAAGCTGCAGAAAATACCCCCTCGTTGGCACATACCTGGAACTCGCTCCATTTCGAATATTCATCGCCTATATTTGAGGAACAATCGAACGCCGAGTACAGTTACCTGCTGGATGGTTTCGACAAGGAATGGTCCGAGTGGTCTAAACGGCCGGATAAAGATTATACCAACCTGCCGGCAGGCAATTACACCTTTAAGGTAAAGGCACGTAACCACCAAAATAATGAGTCGGCGGTGGCGGTTTATGCCTTTGTAATTAACCCGCCATGGTACCAAACGGTTTGGGCGTACCTGCTTTACGCTGTATTAATAGCGGGTATCTTATATTACGTATATAAGATGCAGGAGCTAAGCCACATTAAAAAGCAGCAAAAGCAATTGCTTATACAGCAGCAAAAGAACGAGGAAGAGCAGAGGCAAATAGCCTACCTGCACCAACTGGAACTGGAGCGGTCTGAAAAAGAGGTAGTGAAACTGAAGAATGACAAGCTGCAATCCGAAATAGAGTTTAAAACTTCCGAACTGGCATCAGCTGCTTTAAACCTGGTGCAGAAAAAGGAGTTTATATTAAAGGTGAAGGATGAATTACAGCAGCTCCAAAAGTCGGGCCGGGACATGGTGGAGACCGCCGAGATCAAAAAGATACTGCGCCTGCTTGCCGAGGAGAACAAGGTGAACGAGGAGTGGGAACAATTCTCTATCCATTTTGATAAGGTACACTCCAACTTTTTAACTGTTATAAAAGACCGTTACCCAAGTATTAACCAACAGGAGCTAAAGCTTTGCGCCTACCTTATCATGAACTTATCCAGCAAGGAGATAGCCCAGCTGATGGCCATATCCGTACGCGGGGTGGAGATAAGCCGCTACCGCCTGCGTAAAAAACTACAGATTCCAACGGAAATGAACCTGTTTGAGTTTTTGTTTGATATACAGCGGGAGATAATGAAGGGGTAGAATATAGCTTCAACACAATAGCTTATTAAACTCTTTTTTAAATACATGGCATATATTAAGCCCTGTATCGATTGGGGACACCCTGAAATATAATTTAGTTACCCCTACAACTTAAATATCGTCTTCAATCCACTGATCCCTATCTGCAAACCACGCAAAATATCAAAAAGGCGGAGATGCGGTTTACGATATTCTCGCCGTTCTCGCCTAAGTATTGGATAATGGTTTTGGTGTTGAGGTAAAAGAAATAGATCATGGAGCACATCACCAGTATAGAGACCATGATGGCGCCGGTTGTCATGTACCAGCGGGCGCTGCCTATTTCATCGCCCTGGGCGCTTAAGGTGAACAGTACCGATATAGTGCCCGCCCCCGTTGTTGCCGGGAAGGTAATAGGATAAAACAGTTTACCTGCTATCTGGCTGAAGGCCGATACGTTTGGTTTGCCATCCAGGTCTTCGGCAGAGGTCTTTTTCTCGTCGGATGACAGGAAATCCCAGCCCATTTTACAGATCATGATACCCCCGGCAAGTTGTACAACCGGAATCGAAATACCAAATAACCTCAGGATCCATTGCCCTGCAAAAAGCGAAACGGTACAAATGAGGAGGGCATAAAATGTTATGTTCCCTACGGCTTTTCGTTTTTCGCCCCGGGTCAGGTTTTCAAAATATGGGCTCACCATAAAAGCCGAGCCTATAGGGTTAACAACCGGGAACAGGGCAATTATGCCGATAAAAACAAGGTGTATAAACGATTCGTAAAATTCGGGCATCGCGTAGCTATATATTGGTATAAAGATATACATTATGCGGTTAAAGCATAACCCATCTACAACCATACAGTATATAACAGTTATAAAATTTTGGTTAATTAGCTTAGCAAAGTTATTTACCAATTAACCTAATTTCATGCAAGCAATTTTTGGGATCTTATTCCACTTTATAGGTGGGTTTGCCTCGGGCAGCTTTTACATTCCGTATAAAAAGGTAAAAGGCTGGGCCTGGGAAAGCTTTTGGATAGTTGGTGGTATATTTTCATGGCTTATCGTTCCGCCGGTAGCCGCCTGGCTTACCATCCCCGGTTTTGCCGATATTATTAAACATACCAACGGGCAAATTTTACTGCTTACCTATTTCTTCGGGGTTCTTTGGGGCATTGGCGGCCTTACTTATGGTTTAGGCGTACGGTACCTGGGCGTTGCCTTAGGCAGTACCATCATTCTGGGCCTTTGCTCGGTATTTGGCTCTTTAATACCATCTGTTTATTACGATTTTTATCCTCAGGAGGGTAAAGATAGCATTACCACCCTGGCAACTAACCACTGGGGGCAAATGGTTTTGCTGGGTATTGCGGTTTGTGTACTGGGGATAATTATTTGCGGCTACGCCGGTATGATGAAAGAGCGCGAGCTAGGTAAAGACCAGGAGGTTGCTGTAAATAATACCGAATACAAATTTGGCCTTGGCATTTTTGTGGCCATAGTATCAGGCGTGTTAAGCGCCTGTTTTGCTTTTGGTATTGATGCCGGTAAGGTGATGGCTAACGAGGCCAATACAGCATGGAAGGCTTTGCACCCTGCAAGTGGTGAGTTCCTTTTCCAAAACAATGTTACCTATGTAGTAATACTTTGGGGCGGTCTAACCACCAATTTTATTTGGTGTATGATGTTAAATGCACGCAATAAAACCTTTGGCGATTACACCAATAAAAAAACTCCTCTTACTGCAAATTACCTCTTTTCGGCATTGGCGGGTACAACGTGGTTCCTGCAATTCTTTTTTTACGGCATGGGCGAGAGCCGCCTGGGTAATGGTG
This sequence comes from Mucilaginibacter lutimaris, assembly GCF_042676625.1. Taxonomy (NCBI): domain Bacteria; kingdom Pseudomonadati; phylum Bacteroidota; class Sphingobacteriia; order Sphingobacteriales; family Sphingobacteriaceae; genus Mucilaginibacter; species Mucilaginibacter lutimaris. The sequence goes on along the minus strand of NZ_JBHTIA010000012.1, from coordinate 19,515 downwards.
CAAGTTCGTGGATATTGCACATGGCATTCATCATTCTAATAGCTAATACCTGGGGCCTTGTACTTAAAGAGTGGAAGGGCGTTAGCAAAAAAGCATTGGTTACGGTATTCGCGGGTATTGTTACCATTATTGTTTCGGTGCTGATAGTGGGCTACGGTAATTCAATAAAACCGTAAGGCAGGTAAACACAGTGTATCACAGTTAGGCAATAAAGGTTAATTAATATTGCGGCGGTTAACCTTATTCATAAATTAAAATATAATACAAGTATATGTCTGTCAACACAACACAATTTAAACATGTAAGCTACCTTTGGGATGACGCCCGCGCCGCAGAACTGGCCGGCGACGAGGTAGCCCTGTTAATATATCGGTCTAACTTACTGGGTGCCGACCTGCGCCTTACCAATTACGGCGGCGGTAACACATCATGCAAGGTGATGGATAAAGACCCTTTAACGGGCAACGAGGCTGAAGTAATGTGGATCAAAGGGTCGGGTGGGGATATTGGTACGCTGAAAAAAAGCGGCCTTGCCGCTTTGTATGTTGACCGCCTGCGCAGCCTTAAAAATGTTTATCGCGGTATTGAGTTTGAGGATGAAATGGTAGAGCTGTTCAACCACAGTATTTTTGATCTAAACTCTAAAGCGCCATCTATAGATACACCTTTACACGGCTTTTTGCCCTTTAAACATATCGACCACCTGCACCCCGACGCGGCCATAGCCATCGCGGCAGCAAAGGATGGTAAAAAGATAACCGAAGAGTTATTTGAAGGCACCATAGGTTGGGTAGACTGGCAGCGCCCGGGTTTCGATCTGGGTTTGCAGCTTAAAGAATGTTTAGACAATAACCCGGGCATCCGTGGTATTATGCTTGGTTCGCACGGGTTATTTACCTGGGGCGATACCGCTTACGAAAGCTACGTCAATACCCTTGAGGTAATAGAAAAGTGCGCCGAATTTTTAGAGCAAAGCTACGCCAAAAACGGCAGCGTATTTGGCGGACTAAAATTAGAAAGCCTGCCGGCAGATGACCGTAAAAAACAAGCGGTTGCACTGGCACCTATACTGCGTGGTTTTTGCTCGTCAAAAACACAGATGATAGGCCATTATACCGATGATGCAAGGGTGCTTGAGTTTACCAACTCTAACGATCTGGATAGGTTAGCCCCAATGGGTACCAGTTGCCCCGATCACTTTTTGAGGACCAAGATCAGTCCGCTGGTATTAACCCTTGCGCCGGGCGAAGACCTGAGCGATGTTGCCGCCATCAAAGAAAAACTAACCCCTGCATTTGAGGAATACCGCAAAATGTACGAGGATTATTATAATACCTGCAAGCACCCTAATAGCCCTGCTATACGCGATGCGAACCCGGTGGTAATATTGTACCCTGGTGTAGGTATGTTCACCTTTGCCAAAGATAAACAAACCGCGAGGGTAGCTGCCGAATTTTATATCAACGCTATTAATGTGATGAAGGGCGCCGAGGCCATATCAGAATACACTTCTTTACCGCGACAGGAAGCTTTTGATATTGAGTACTGGTTGCTTGAAGAGGCCAAACTGCAACGTATGCCAAAACCAAAGGCATTATCCGGCCGTGTGGCATTGGTAACAGGCAGCGCTGGCGGTATAGGAAAAGCTATAGCCAAAAAATTTGCTGAGGAAGGTGCTGTTGTTATCCTTAACGACATGAATGCCGAGCGTTTAGCCGGCGCTTATGATGAATTTGTAAAGCAATTTGGTAAAGATGCGTGTGTAACCGCTACCTTAGATGTTACCAGCGAGGAGCAAATTAAGGAAGCAATGGCTACCGCCATCTTAGCTTTTGGCGGGGTAGACCTTATAGTAAACAACGCGGGTCTTTCCATCTCCAAAACCATTGGCGACCATACCGAAAAGGACTGGACCCTGCTTTATGATGTGTTGGTGAAAGGCCAGTTCTTTGTAACACAGGCAGCCGTAGCAGTAATGAAGCAACAAGCTATTGGTGGCGATATTATAAATATTGTGAGTAAAAACGCCTTGGTGAGCGGCCCTAACAACGCGGGCTACGGCAGCGCAAAGGCTGCACAATTACATCTGAGCAGATTGAATGCCGCCGAGCTTGGCCCGGATGGCATCCGTGTAAACGTAATTAACCCCGATGCAGTTATCAGCGACAGCAATATATGGGCCGGCGGATGGGCCGAAGGCCGTGCAAAAGCTTACGGCGTAACCGTTGAGGAGTTGCCTGCTTACTACGCGAAACGTACCTTACTTAATCAGGTGATACTGCCTGTAGATATTGCCAACGCGTGTTTTGCTTTAACGGGCGGCTTGTTAAGCAAATCAACAGGCAACGTTATCAACGTGGATGGGGGAGTTGCAGCGGCATTTGTAAGATAATCGCACGATAAATAAACCAATAAAAGCCGGCTAACCACCGGCTTGCCAAATTATAATAAGAGAGAAGATGCAGATAGAGCAAGCTAAATTACAGGAGCTAAACCAGGCCGATATAAAAAAGCATAAGCGCGGATTTGAGCATGTGGCCGCAAATGTAAATAACATTGATGATGTGCTGCAAAAGCTTGGCGTATTTAACATAGCCATACCAAGTTGGGCGTTGGGTACGGGCGGTACACGTTTCGGCCGTTTCAGCGGTGGTGGCGAACCACGCAGTTTAGAGGAAAAAATTGAGGATGTTGGTGTTATTCACGCCTTAAACAGATCCAGTAATTCTATCTCGCTGCATATCCCCTGGGATATTCCTGAAAATGCCGCGTCCATTAAAGAGTTAGCATCCCGGCATGGTTTGCACTTTGATGCGGTAAACTCTAATACCTTTCAGGATCAGAAAGATCAAAAGCACAGCTATAAATTTGGCTCGCTGCACCATACCAATAAAGCGGTGCGCAGGCAGGCAGTTGAACACAATATCGAAGTGCTAAAATACGGGCAGCAACTCAATTCAAAAGCTTTGTCGGTTTGGTTGTCAGATGGGTCTAACTTTCCGGGGCAGTTGAACTTCCGTAATGCTTTCCAGAATACTTTAGAGAGTTTGCAGGAGATCTATGAAGCCCTGCCCGAGGACTGGAAAGTTTGGGTAGAGTACAAACCCTACGAGCCAAACTTTTACTCCACTACCATTGGCGATTGGGGACAATCGTACCTGTTGGCGTCTAAATTAGGGCCAAAGGCAGCCACGTTGGTAGATCTTGGTCACCACTTGCAGGGCACCAATATTGAGCAGATCGTATCCCTGCTCTTGATGGAGAACAAGCTTGCCGGGTTTCATTTTAACGATTCGAAATACGGCGATGACGACCTTACTGTTGGCAGCATCAACCCGTACCAATTGTTCCTGATATTTAACGAATTAGTGGAGGGCATGGATGCCCGCGGTATGGACCACGCAACAGGTTTAGGCTGGATGATAGATGCATCGCATAACGTTAAAGACCCGATTGAAGATTTACTGCAATCGGTACAGGCTATTAAAATAGCGTATGCCCAGTCACTAATAATTGATAAGGATGCCTTAAAGGCTGCCCAAAATAACAATGATGTTGTACAGGCACAAGAAATATTGCAACAGGCCTACCGTACCGATGTTCGCCCGCTGGTAGCCGAAGCAAGCCAGCGAAACGGCGGCGCATTANAACGGCGGCGCATTAGACCCGGTGAACGCATATCGTAAGTTGAAAGTTAGAGAGAACCTGATCAGCGAACGTGGTCTAAATACTGTTGCCACCGGCCTGTAAGTATGAGCGCCATACCTGTCATAGCTGTTTTTGATGTAGGAAAAACCAACAAAAAACTTTTCCTGTTCGACCAGGATTACAAGATCGTGTTTGAGAAATCGGCACGGTTTACCGAAACGGTTGATGAGGATGGCTTTGTATGCGAAAACTTGCAAAGCCTTCGCCTATCCGTATTCGATTCTCTGAGCGAGATCTTCAGATTGAAGGAATTTAAGGTAAAGGCGGTAAATTTTTCGGCATATGGTGCAAGCTTCGTTCACTTGGATGAAAGCGGGCAGGCATTGGCTCCGTTATATAATTACCTTAAACCCTATCCCGAAGAATTAAGCAAAAGGTTTTATGCTGAATATGGCGGAGAATTAAAATTCAGTACCGAAACGGCTTCGCCAATATTGGGTAGCTTAAACTCGGGGTTGCAGTTATACCGCATAAAGCATGAGCAGCCCGGCTTATATCATCGCATAAAATACTCGCTCCATTTACCGCAATATTTAAGTTTTTTACTCTCCGGGCAATATTATTCAGATCTGACAAGCATTGGCTGCCATACCGCCATGTGGGATTTTAATAACGACCGTTACCACGAATGGATCCAGCGCGAAAGCCTTGCCCTAAAGCTTGCACCAGTTGCCGCTGCCGATAAAGCTTTACCTGCGCTGTTCCCCGGTAATAATTATAAAGTAGGCGTTGGTCTGCACGATAGTTCGGCGGCTTTGATCCCATATCTGGTGAACTTTCAGGAACCATTTATTTTGATCTCTACGGGTACCTGGTGCATCAGCCTTAATCCTTTCAATCAAACGCCGCTAACAGCAGATGAATTGGATAAAGATTGCCTGTTTTACATTCAGTATAAAGGTAAACACGTAAAGGCATCGCGGTTGTTTTCGGGGCTGGAGCATGAACAGCAGGTTAAACGTATTGCTGCGCACTTTAATCAGGATTCTATTAAATATAGGAATTTACCCTTTGATGCTGAAGTTACCGCGAAGCTAAAAAAGCAACATCCGCAGATGGCTACCGGCGTTTTTCAAAAACAATCGATGTTCGGTTCACGCGATTTATCTGCATTTATAAGTGATGTGGAGGCTTACCATCAATTGGTGCTGGATCTGGTAAACCTGCAGGTAGGATCAACCCAACTTTTATTGAACAGCACATCCGTTAAAAGGATATTTGTTGATGGTGGGTTCAGCAAGAACAGCATTTATATGCACCTGCTTGCCACGTCGTTTAAAGGAATGGAAACCTTTGCCGCATCCATGGCGCAGGCGTCGGCTGTTGGCGCCGCATTGTGCATCCATAAAGAGTGGAATAGTAAACAGGTGCCAAGCGATATTATCGAACTTAAATATTATTCGGCAAACGAATCTGTAAGCGCCTGATCTTAAATTTATAAAGCCGGGCATTTGTGGCGGCTTTTAACATTATACTTAATGACGTTAAAACACACCTGCTTTTGCTTTTTAGCGCTGTGCGTTACAGTAACTATATCAAAAGGCCAAACCACAAAGGTTGCCGCCCGCGCCCCGTATTATTCGGCAAGCTTTAAAGCTATCGAAACAGGGTTTGCCACCATACCCGATTCGGTGCAAACAAGCATCTACTGGTACTGGATCTCGGGGAATATCTCGAAAGATGGGGTTATAAAGGATTTGGAGGCCATGAAAAAGGTTGGTATCAACCGCGCTTTCATTGGCAATATTGGGTTAGATGAAGTGCCTTACGGCAAAGTAAAAATGTTCTCAGAAGAGTGGTGGGACATCCTGCATACAGCTCTTAAAGTTGCTGCCAGATTAAATATTGAGATAGGAATCTTCAACAGCCCCGGCTGGAGCCAATCCGGCGGGCCGTGGATAAAGCCGCAACAATCTATGCGCTATTTAGCCTCATCACAACTGATGGTTAAAGGTCCTTTAACGCTCAATAAAAAATTGGAAAAGCCGCAAGCGGACTTCCGGGATGTAAGGGTTATTGCCTACCCGGTTGCTGTAGATTTTAATAGCGATATTAATTCGTTGAAGCCTACGTTTAATTCATCACCAACCGTCGGTTCATTGGAAAACTTGTTCGATGGCAACGGGGATACCGGCATCAAATTAAAAAATGGTCAACCGTTTTCGCTTGATGTGAATGTGACCAAGCCGTATGAGGTAAGCAGCGTAATTATTTCAACCGCGAAACACCCTGTTTACCTCGAAGGCAATGTGCAGGCTAAAGTTAACGGCAGTTATGTTACGCTCAATCATTTTTCGATAGACCGTACCAATCCTAATTTAAATACGGGGTTTAAATCTTATGGCCCGGCTGTAATTTCTGTCCCGGCTGCATCGGCTACAAATTTCAGGATAGTATTTACTAAGGTGAGCGGAGATTCGGGTTTAACAGAAGTAACGCTATCACCGGTGCCGATGGTAGAAAAATACCTGGAGAAATCGCTTGCTAAAATGTGGCCTACTCCGCACCCTTTTTGGACGGCCTACCAGTGGCCACAGCAACCAAACGATGTTATGAAATATGCTATTGAACCGGCAAAAGTTTTGGATGTATCGAAATATATGTCGGCGGATGGGACGTTGAATTGGAAAGTCCCTGCGGGCAACTGGATAATAGAACGTACAGGAATGGCACCGACTACCGTTACCAATTCGCCTGCGCCGCCCGAAGGCCGCGGGCTTGAGGTTGATAAGATGAGTGTAGAGCACGTCGCCTCGCATTTTGATGCCTTTATGGGTCAGATCTTAAAACGTATCCCGCCCGAAGATCGTAAAACATGGAAAGTTGTAGTGGAAGATAGCTATGAAACCGGCAGCCAAAACTGGACAGATAACCTAATTGCTGAGTTTAAGCAAACTTACGATTACGACCCCGTACCCTACCTGCCAACCCTGCAAGGCAGGGTGGTGGGCAACCAGGACATGTCTGACAGGTTCTTGTGGGACCTACGCAGATTAATTGCCGACAATGTGTCTTATAAATATGTTGGCGGTTTGCGCGAGATAAGCCACAAAAATGGGCTAACCACCTGGCTGGAAAATTACGGGCACTGGGGTTTCCCGGGTGAGTTTTTACAGTACGGCGGCCAGTCGGACGAGATTGGCGGCGAGTTTTGGAGCGAGGGCGATTTGGGCGATATTGAGAACCGGGCGGCATCGTCATCGGCACATATTTATGGGAAGATAAAGGTTTCGGCAGAATCATTCACGGCGGCCGGCGCGCCGTTTGGCCGTTACCCAGCTATGTTCAAAAAGCGCGGCGACAGGTTCTTCACCGAAGGCATCAATAATACGTTGATGCATGTTTACATTTCGCAACCCGGTGATAAGGGGCCGGGCCTAACCGCGTGGTTTGGTGTGGAGTTTAACAGGCTAAACACATGGTTTTACGATATGGATGTATTGCTAAAGTATATTAAACGCTGTAATATGATGTTGCAGCAAGGGCAATACGTGGCCGATGTGGCCTATTTTATTGGTGAGGATGCCCCCAAAATGACGGGCATAACCGATCCTGAACTGCCGAAGGGTTATTCTTTCGATTATATCAATGGCGAAGTAATTAAACAAAAAGCCTTTGTGAAAGATGGTACACTTGCTTTACCAAACGGTATCAACTACAGTGTGTTGGTATTACCTAAATTAGAAACCATTCGACCGGAGTTACTGGCGAAGATCAAAGAGATGGTGCAACAGGGGTTGGTAGTACTGGGGCCTAAACCATTGCGTTCGCCAAGTTTGCAGGGTTACCCCATGGCAGACAAACAAGTGCGCGATCTGGCAGCTGAGCTTTGGGGCAATACAGACGGTATTACAAATAAGGCGCACCATTATGGCAAGGGCATGGTAATAAATGGTATGAGTTTACAGGAAGTGCTTAACCTGATAAAAGTGCAGCCCGACCTAAAGGTAACTAAAACGGACGAGGTGCTTTTCATCCATCGCAGGCTAAAGGAAGGTGAGATATATTTTATATCTAACCAAAAAGATACGCCGGTTAAATTTGATGCGGAGTTCCGCAATACGGGTAAAAGCCCCGAATTATGGAATGCGATAGACGGTAGTATACGCAAATTACCATCCTACCATCAAACAGCAACATCAACGATTGTTCCTATGCAGCTTGCACCTTTAGAGAGCGCATTTGTGATATTTCGTAATCCGTCAACAATTGGCGACAGCACCAAAGCCAACTATCCGCAGGCATTAAAAACAATAAATATCACCCAACCATGGATGGTTACTTTTGATAAGGCTATGCGTGGCCCTGCACAGCCGGTTAAATTCGAAACACTGACAGATTGGGCCAAAAGCGCGAACGATAGCATAAAGTATTATTCGGGTGTAGCCTGGTACCGCACTGCTTTTAAAACCGGTAAATTAGAAAAAGGTGCAAACTATATAATAGATTTAGGCATAGCCAAATCTGTAGCCAAAGTATTTGTGAATGGTATAGAAATGGGCGGCGCATGGACACCACCCTATACAGTAGATGTTACGAGGGCACTTAAACCGGGAGAGAATAAGGTTGAAATTAAAGTAGTAAATAATTGGGTGAACAGGTTAATTGGCGATGCCCTGATGCCGGCGGGTACGCGCCCTACATCTGTACTGTTTGGTCCCGATCCTAAGGGCGAACTGCAACCATCTGGGTTATTGGGGCCTGTAAAAATTGATGTGATCAGATATTAAGGATGAACAAACTAAAAACTATAATAACGCTGCTTGCAGCAATAGTGTTTAAAAGTGCATCTGCACAGTTGCCTCCTGTTTTTGCGGGTGCGCATTTAAAGGATGTACAAAAAGAAGAAACAGTAAGGCGGTATTTATCGCCGGTTAGGATTTTATGGCAAAGCACTAAGGATGCTGCAAGTATTAATAATGCGGAACGGCTATTAAAACCGGGCGACGGACAGGCCAACCTGTCGGGTAAGGACCTTTGTATTCTTCGTAATAGCAATAAAGTTAAGGCCGGGATATTACTTGATTTTGGCCGCGAATTGCATGGCGGGTTACAGTTGGTAACTGATCAATCTCGCGGGGGGAAGCCGGTAAGGGTGCGCATCCGTTTTGGTGAATCGGCAAGTGAGGCCATGAGCAATATTGATACGGTTAAAGGTGCAACCAACGACCACGCCATGCGCGATTTTGAGATTGCCCTCCCGTGGCTGGGTAAACTGGAGGTTGGTAATACCGGCTTTAGATTTGTAAGAATAGATTTGCTGGACGATAACGCCGAGTTAAAATTAAAAGAGGCGCGGGCTATATTCGTTTTTAGGGATATCCCGTATTTAGGGTCATTTAAAAGCAGCGATACCTTACTGAACAAGATTTGGATGACAGGCGCTTATACGGTACACCTTAACATGCAGGATTATTTATGGGATGGCATTAAACGCGACCGCCTGGTTTGGGTGGGCGATATGCACCCCGAAACATCAACTATTGCCGCGGTTTTTGGCAATAGCAATGTAGTGCCTAAAAGCCTTGACCTGGCAAGGGATATTACCCCCCTGCCCGAGTATATGAACGGCATGATCTCTTACTCGATGTGGTGGGTACTTATCCATCATGACTGGTATATGCACAATGGCAACCTTAATTATTTAAAGCAGCAGCAAACCTATTTAATTGCGCTTTTAAACCAATACATCAAACAAATTGATGCCAATAACAGCGAGGATCTTAAAAATGGGCAACGCTTTTTAGACTGGCCATCAAGCACCGATGCTAAAGCTATACACGCGGGTTTGCAGGGCATGCTTGCCATGACCTTAACCGCGGGTGCCGATCTGGCAACCGTTTTACACGACCCAGTTACTGCTGCAAAATGTAAAGCGGCCGTTGCCCGGTTAAAAAAGAATGTACCCGATCCGGGTAAATCCAAACAGGCCGCGGCGCTGCTTTCATTATCGGGCCTGATGCCGCCCGCGAGGGCAAACGCGGTATTGTCTGACAGGGGCGTGCACAATTATTCAACCTTTTTTGGTTATTACATGCTGCTTGCCAAAGCAAAGGCAGGCGACTATAAGGGGGCGATAGATGCGATACGCGACTATTGGGGGCCAATGCTTACGTTAGGCGCTACCACTTTTTGGGAAGACTTTGATATAGACTGGTTGTCCAATGCATCGCGTATTGATGAACTGGTGCCCGATGGCAAGAAGGACATACATGGCGATTACGGCGCATTTTGCTACAAAGGGTTTAGGCATAGCCTTAGCCATGGCTGGGCATCTGGCCCAACGCCTTGGTTAACACAATATGTGTTAGGTGTAAATGTAATGGCCCCCGGTTGCAAAGTATTAAAAATTGAACCCCACCTTGGCGACCTGAAGTTTGTGGAAGGTACGTTCCCCACTCCTTTAGGTATCGTAAAAATAAAAAATACCAGGCTTGCTAGCGGGAAGGTTAATATTGCTGTGCAGGCACCAAAGGGCATTGCCATTATAAAGGTCAATTAATATTACTTGTTTTTAGTTCATTAGCCAGGTCTTCAATTTTATCGGTCGATAAAATATCGGCGTGCAACTGCATGAGTTTGTGCCAGCCCCCGGGGTTATCGGGCGCTGCCCAAAAGCGTATTTTTTTACCCGCGGCATGCACCGCATTGATGACCGACCTAAGCCTGCGTTCTTCCACAACAGGCAGATCGCCCTGGCCGTTCCATGCAGAATAATTTTCGAAATTAAGGCTCACCTGCGCAACCCGTTTCCATTCATTGGCGGTGTGCGGCAATTGCAGGTCGTCGTCAAACGTAATGTACAATGGGTAATTTTTATACTCGGCAGGTGTAGGCCTATTACCTGTTATAATAATTCTTAACGGGTTATGATCGTTATTTTTTATCAGATGTTTTAATGGTTTTAGTTCTTTCAATAACTCTGTAAGAATGGATGCGTAAGAGCCTTTTACGTCTATCACCAAATTCAACGGTCTTGGGTGGGCATTGAGTTCTTTGAGTATAGGCTGCAGGTATAACTGCACTAAAGTGCGCGGCTGCTTTGATACAAGTGTGTCGTGTGCTACCAGTAATTTGCCATCGCGTAAATGCACATCGGCTTCAATTGCACCTGCACCGGCGTTAAACGCCTGGTAAAAAGCATTCGGGCGCGAATAATCATTATGGGAATGGATATTGGCCGGGGTATATTTTTGCTGAGCATACACCGGGTTAAATAAAATTACCAGCGCCAGGAATAAATATATTTGTTTTAGCATAGCCATGTTTAATTACCCAAATTAAGTAAATAATGTTAGCAGGGCATTAAATTAAAAACCGGGGTAGTTTAGTTATATTAGCCCCAATTACTTAATCCGACACAATGACATTTCGCAACACATACGCCTTATTGGTGGTGCTGTACCTATTGGTAAACGGTAATGCATTGGCACAAACTAAAGATAATACCCTATATACAGCAGGCCATGCCAGCGCCTTTATTGGCGGTTTATATGATGCCTTTTGCTCATACAATAAGGTGTTAAAGCATGGCGATTTTGGTTTGGGTGCGCCCGATAAGCTCGACGGTGAAGTACTGATCTTGGATGGTAAGATCTATCAGACACAAGCTACAGGTAAAACATTTATAGTTAAACCAACCGAACTTACACCCTTTGCGGTAGTTAATTTTTTTAAGGCAGATAAAGTGACTAAGCCGAATGTTAGCCTTACAAAGGATAAATTATATGCTTATCTGGATAGCGCATTGGTTAACAAGAATGGTATTTACGCTATAAAAATAACAGGCACATTCAGATCTGTTAAAACGCGTGCGTTCCCGCCGGTTAAAAATAAGCCTTACCAGCCACTTGCCGATATGCTGCCGCTACAACATTTTTTTACTTTTGAGAATGTGAAGGGAACTCTAGTAGGGTATCGTATCCCGGCATTTATGGACGGCCCAAACATTACCGGTTACCACTTTCATTTTTTAAGTGATGATAAAAAAGCGGGCGGCCACATTATTGACTTACTGGCTGATGAAATAACCATTGAGGTAGACCAACTGGACGGATTTAAGGTAGACATCCCCCAAACCAATGATTTTAATAATTTCGATTTCAGTAAAGACCGCCGCGACGAGGTGAAACGGGTAGAGAATGGTAAAAAAGATTAAACCCGGGAGTTCCTGCCGATAGTTAGATAAAGTACAGAACCGATGAATGGGGCGAATAGTATCAATAACACCCATATCAGCTTAGTTACCGAATCGCTAAAGGTTGAGCGGACAGCATCTATCAGGCTGAAAGTTATTAATGCGAAGTAAGCTAATATTACAAATAATGATCAGTTCCAATGTTCCCAGTCCGTTCATATGGCGTGAAGTTTAATAGATAGTGCTTGAACTTAAAGATACGAAATTGAAATTAGATAAATGCAATCACAAATTTCCGACTGTAATCTCTAACCTCTATTTTACACTTTTCTTCTGCACAATAAAGTACCCGGTAATAAATACTATTACACAAATAACAAGGCTTACATAAACGTCATTGGTAAACATATCTATTTCAATATCGCGTGCAGGGCCTTTGTTATGCTTAACCATTCCCGTTATAGCAACCATTGGGTGGGCATATGGGAACAGGTAGCTATATTCCCAATTTTTTGAGGCTACGGTAACACCAACAATGGTAGCTACAAAGCCAAGGCCCATTGGCTTTAAAAAATCGGCCCATAAAAGGCTTAGTAAAAATTGTATGGCAAGAATGCCTAATGATGAAAGGAATAACTTAAAGTACACCTGCATCAATTGTATCTCCATATGGTAGGCGCTAAACTTTAGCTCGGGTTTTATAGCACCCAGTAAATTACCAAAGCCTATAGTAAATAAGGCGAACAAGGCCAGGCATAAAAACACCAGGAATACAGCGTAAAAGAATTTTGCCCCATAAACCGACCAGCGCGATATGGGCAGGCTAAACAGCGTTTTCCAGGTATCAGACCGGTGCTCCACATTATTTACAGAGTATGCTATAAATATGGTGTACATAGGTAAAAGTAATGTGCCCATTACACCCAGGCCAACCATGGTAAACTGGATCCATAAACCCATTGGCGGGGTGCTTACAAACTTGTCGCTTTTTGTATAAAATATGGTAAAGGCCAGCAAGCTTATTAATAAAGGTAACAGCACGGCGCTCCAAAAGCCCAGCGTTTTGCGGCTCTTATAAAATTCGGACTGGAACGATAGTAAAAATCCTTTCATATTAAATTGCTTGTGGTAGTAATATCTAAAAATAATCTCTCCAGGTCCTTATGTTGTTTGTTGATGCCATATACGGTTACGCCATTTTGCACAAGCAAGCTATTTATTTCGCCTATTTGCTGCTTAGATATAAATGGCACGTAAAGGTGGTCCTGTCCAACTTCTGTTACGATAAAGTTATTGCGTGTTAAAAGATTGGCCGCGTCAACGGTATTATCTGTTTCTATACTGATGAGTGGCTGGCTAATGTTTTGCAGATCGCCAATAGTTCCCTGGAACATCAGCTGGCCGTTATTGATTATGCCTACATGAGTGGCCATTTTCTCAATTTCGGCAAGTAGGTGGCTTGATATAAAAACGGTTTTACCGGTGGCAACAAGGCGTACAAGTAATTCACGTATCTCGATGATACCGTTAGGATCAAGCCCGTTGGTGGGTTCATCTAATATCAGAAGTTTGGGGTCGTTAAGTAATGCAAGGGCAATACCCAGGCGTTGTTTCATACCAAGTGAGTACTGGCCGGCCTTTTTATCGGCAGCGTTGGTTAGCTGCACCAGCTTCAGCATTTCATCAACCTTTGCATCGCTTACTTGTAAAAGCATTGCGCGGTTCATCAGGTTCTCGCGGCCGGTAAGGTGCAGGTATATGGCAGGCTGTTCTATTAATGACCCTATTTGTTTTAAAATTTCGATGCGGTTGCTTTGCAGCTCCAGCCCAAAAACACGAATGCTGCCCTGGCCCGTTTTTAACAGGTTAAGCAGCATTTTTATGGTAGTGGTTTTACCGGCGCCATTCGGCCCTAAAAACCCGTAGATACTCCCTGCCGGAACTTGCAGGGAAAGCGATTTAACAACTTGCTGGTTGCCGAAGCTAAATGATAAGCCTTCTGTTTGGATTACCATAATTTTTCGGTAGCAATTGAGGCAACGGTTTTAACTACGGTTACACCTTTTATAAATAGTGATGTAGCATGCACTGCAGAGTTGTTGGCAGTAAATTGTTTCTGTTCAAACTGGTAGCTTACGCCCATTATTATGGCAAAAACTACGGGGGCCAGTAATAAAATAAATGGATTTGAGTTTGAAACTAACTTTTTCATTGTGTGTGTGATTTTGATAGAACAAAGGAATATCAAATTATCAAGCCCCAAAAATCATTTAGACCAACAGGCAGCATTTGTAGATGAACGGTTAAAAAGCCGGTTTAACGGGTTCGTCGGTTTATTTTGCCCGTTCATCGAAACAACCGGTTGCTATATATAATTGCACAGGTAAATCCGCTTATAAATATTACTTTAGGTGCTGTTAAATACAATTGCAAATGAAGAGAAGCTGGCAGATTTTCTGGCACGTAATTATCTGGCTTGGCCTTATCGCGTTTTTTGCTTCTATAGCAAGATTCAGCGGTAAAATGAATATACGGGCCGTGCTAATTGTGTTTGTGCTTTATGGTATTATCAACATCAGCGTATTTTACCTTAACTACCTTGTGCTTATCCCCCGGTTTTTAGATAAGAAAAAGTACAAGTACTTCGCCTTAAGTATTGTTGCTATATTGATAGGTTTTGGCCTTATTAAATATGGTTTTGGCGCCATCTTTAAAAGTGAAATACTAATGCGTGTAAAAGGGAAGGAAACGGAGTTTCTGCGCTATTTTGTCAATACACTTTTTATCACCACCATCTTCCTGTTTTTAAGTACGGTACTTAAGTTTACGGTAGATTGGTTCCTGAACGAACGTGTACAGCGCGACCTGGAAAACCAGCGTTTAACTGCCGAGCTGTCCTTTCTTAAATCGCAGATAAACCCCCATTTCCTTTTCAACTCGTTAAATAGCATTTATTCACTGGCCTACCAAAAATCAGACACCACGCCCGAGGCTATTCTGAAGCTATCGGAGATCATGCGCTACATGCTTTATGAGTGTAATGATAATAAAGTAGAACTTGGTAAAGAACTGCAGTACCTGCAAAACTACATCGACCTGCAAAAGATAAGGTTTGGTAATAAAGCGTTCATCAATTTTGAGGTAACGGGTGAGGTAACCACTCAGCTCATTGTGCCGTTACTGCTTATCTCTTTTATAGAAAATGCGTTTAAGCATGGCGTGGCAAATGATGAGTTATCGCCAATTGTTTTAAAAATAACCTTGGATGACGGACTTTTGAACTTTTTTATTCAAAACAAAAAGCACGCACATAACCGCGATTCATCCGGCGGGATAGGGCTTGCAAATGTTCGCCGCAGGCTTGATTTGTTGTACCCCAGTAAATATAATTTAGATATTCGCGACGAAGCGGATACATACACTTGTCAATTATCCTTAGTTTTATAGCCATGATACGCTGCCTTGTTGTTGATGATGAGCCTTTGGCGCTTAATATACTTGAAGATTACATCTCCAAAATGCCTGCACTACAGTTGGTAAAAGCAACTACTAACCCTATCGAGGCGCTCACTATGGTGCAAGATGGCGGCATAGACCTGGTTTTTTTAGATGTGCAAATGCCCGAATTAACCGGCATACAGTTCCTGCGCATAGCCAACGGCAAAGCAAAAGTGATACTTACAACAGCATACCCTCAATACGCGCTTGAAGGATATGAGCTCGACGTGGTAGACTATTTATTAAAGCCAATCGCTTTCGACAGGTTTTTTAAAGCGGTACAAAAAGCGCAGGGCATTATACAGCCATCAGTAAAACCTGCCCCCGCTGCCGAGCTGGTTAAGCAGGACGATTTTATGAGCGACTTCATCTTCGTAAAAACTGAGCATAAAATTCAAAAGGTTTACCTGCACGATATTTTATTTATAGAAGGCCTTAAAGATTACGTATCCATCTTTACCCCTGCCGAGCGTATCATCACTCTGCAAGGCATGAAGAAAATGGAAGACGCCCTGCCTCCCAAACACTTTATCCGTGTGCATAAATCATATATTGTATCTATTAATAAGATAGATAGTATTGAGCGTAGCCGTATATTCATTGGCGATAAAGTGATTCCCGTGGGCGATACTTACAGGGATGAGTTTTTTAAGATTGTAGACGGGAAGAATATCTAACCAGTTAGCACCCCATCATGTCATTTCGAACGACAGAGAGAAATCCTGTTAGAAATGCATTAGTAGCAAACTTTGCTTGAAAAACAAGATTTCTCGTCGCTACGCTTCCCTCGAAATGACAGGATGTTTGAAGGTTAATCCAGCTGTTGGCTCATTATCCTTATCTCTTTCGGATAATAATTATTGATACGGTTAGGCAGCAATTTCGCCCATCCTAAAGCCAATCCTTCATAGGTCATCAAACTCCAGCCTTTACCGGTAGTTTCCAAATCAATATTATCGCGGCGCAAATATTGGATAGCCTGTGCTTTGGTTAGTTCTGTAGATAAAACAGCATCCTTATTTATAATAAGGCTTACGGCCAGTTCATGGTCCGGGATCAAGTCATTCCCCGCCAGCTTACCTATCCTCACGCCCGATTTCTTAATATATAGATGCCGGTGCAAAATATTCAGGCTCTCTTTATGCTCGCGGCTTATGGCCAGCCAGTCGTCATTCACTTTAAAAAAGTAAAAGCTCTCGGCATTATTAATGTAGCTCTTTACAATATCCATTTCCTTAGCCGGTAGTTTTTGCTGCCCATTATTTTTATAATTGGACAGGCCGCCGCTGCTTTCCTTTTTACGCAGGCAGGCTGCAAACAAACCTTCGCCTTTAACCTTACCCGGGTAAAAGCGGTAACCCCATGCTTTTTTTAAAGGTGATTCGGTCTCTACAATTCCCCACTCCTTATATATAGGTATCCGTACGGTTTCTAAACCAAATTCGGTGCAAAGCCAATCCAGTATATCCTCGTTCTCCTGGTGCGAATAACTACACGTACTATATATAAGGTATCCGTCTTCTTTCAATGCCGGATAAATAGCAGCAAGGATGCGCTCCTGGCGCTGGTGGCAAAGGTTAACGTTGCCCTCGCTCCATTCATTCATGGCCGCCGGGTCTTTACGGAACATGCCCGAGCCAGAGCATGGCGCATCAACCAGTACCACATCAAAAAAACTATGTATGGCGTTAAAGTCCTTTGGGTCGTTATTGGTAACTATGGTGTTTGATGTTCCCCAGCGGTTTAGGTTATCACTTAATATAGGTACCCGCGTTTTGATGATCTCGTTTGCAACCAGCAGGTCGCTACTGTTTAGGGCCGAATTTAGCAGGGTGGTTTTGCCGCCCGGCGCCGCGCAAAGGTCCAATACCTTAATAGCGTCATTTTTATTTGGGCGGATTGTATTTAAAATATGGCCAATAAACATGGATGATGCCTCCTGTACATAATACGCTCCCGCGTGAAATAGCGGGTCGAAGGTAAATGACGGGCGTTCTTTTAAATAAAAACCTTGGTTACACCAGGGCACCTGCGAGTCGGTTTTTAATTCTGATTGCTTAAACGGGTTGATTCGGATAGATGTTGGGGCCGGTTCTGACAGATGCGCATCAACAAAATTTTGCAGATCAAAGCCCGGTTCATCATTCAAATCATCTAAAAAAAGCGGCGGGAAGTTGAAATTTTCCATATCTAAATCAAACTTACGCATTTTTTTATGGCCATAAATAATGCCTTCCTGACGCATATTGGCATATTAATGGCCTAGATCCACCAGAGCCCATATAACGCGTGTGTTAATTTGGCGTTAATTTACAGTGAGTTATATAATTGTTTTAATTATTTTTAAATAATGCTTGTAAGGGTAGGGGTTTTCTGCTTACATTTGTGGCCGCTCAAATAAAAAGGGCGTTGTTTTTTGAAGTTTAGCGAATAATAAAAGGATAAAAAAAAGTGAATTTTTCACTTGCCAAATCAAAACATTATTTGCACCTTTGCAGCCCGCAACAACAAAAGGAATTGCGGGTGTTAAATTGAAAAACAGCGAAGAAAAAATAGTTCAAAAAAAGTGAAAATAACACTTGACACGAATTAAAAATAATCGCATCTTTGCAGCCGCTTCTACAACGAAGCAAAGCATTGAAAAACACAGAAATCGCAATGATTTCTGAATTGAAAAAATGAAAGTTTAGTGTCGCATTGACCGAAAACATATAGGAAGTCTGAGACAGACGACCGCAAAAGTTCTTAAAAGAGATAGAGAATAAATTATGCAGCGTAACAGCAACACAGCGATGTGTTGACAGTTATTAAAGCGAGACTTAAGGGATGGGATAATGTAAGAGAATATTTTTTTTACAGATTTCTATTGATTGAGTTAATAGGGTCTGGATTTGAACAACACATTATACAATGGAGAGTTTGATCCTGGCTCAGGATGAACGCTAGCGGCAGGCCTAATACATGCAAGTCGAACGGGATTTGGGAGCTTGCTTCCAATGAGAGTGGCGCACGGGTGCGTAACACGTATGTAACCTACCTTGATCTGGGGGATAGCCTCTCGAAAGAGAGATTAACACCGCATAACATTATTGTATAGCATTATATAATAATCAAATATTTATAGGATCAAGATGGGCATGCGGAACATTAGCTAGTTGGTAAGGTAACGGCTTACCAAGGCTACGATGTTTAGGGGATCTGAGAGGATGACCCCCCACACTGGTACTGAGACACGGACCAGACTCCTACGGGAGGCAGCAGTAAGGAATATTGGTCAATGGGCGCAAGCCTGAACCAGCCATGCCGCGTGCAGGAAGACGGCCCTACGGGTTGTAAACTGCTTTTGTACCGGAATAAACCTTTGTATGTATACGAAGCTGAATGTACGGTAAGAATAAGGATCGGCTAACTCCGTGCCAGCAGCCGCGGTAATACGGAGGATCCAAGCGTTATCCGGATTTATTGGGTTTAAAGGGTGCGTAGGCGGCCTATTAAGTCAGGGGTGAAAGACGGTAGCTTAACTATCGCAGTGCCTTTGATACTGATGGGCTTGAATACACTTGAGGTAGGCGGAATGTGACAAGTAGCGGTGAAATGCATAGATATGTCACAGAACACCAATTGCGAAGGCAGCTTACTAAAGTGTCATTGACGCTGAGGCACGAAAGCGTGGGGATCAAACAGGATTAGATACCCTGGTAGTCCACGCCCTAAACGATGAATACTCGATGTTGGCGATATACGGTCAGCGTCTAAGCGAAAGCGTTAAGTATTCCACCTGGGGAGTACGCCCGCAAGGGTGAAACTCAAAGGAATTGACGGGGGCCCGCACAAGCGGAGGAGCATGTGGTTTAATTCGATGATACGCGAGGAACCTTACCCGGGCTTGAAAGTTAGTGAATGAGACAGAGACGTCTCAGTCCTTCGGGACACGAAACTAGGTGCTGCATGGCTGTCGTCAGCTCGTGCCGTGAGGTGTTGGGTTAAGTCCCGCAACGAGCGCAACCCCTGTGAATAGTTGCCAGCACGTAATGGTGGGGACTCTATTCAGACTGCCTATGCAAATAGAGAGGAAGGAGGGGACGACGTCAAGTCATCATGGCCCTTACGTCCGGGGCTACACACGTGCTACAATGGATGGTACAGCGGGCAGCTACCTGGCAACAGGATGC